>CAJTFL010000020.1 GCA_910575565.1 Lachnospiraceae bacterium
TGAATGGCTTATGAAGTTTCTGGGGCTGTATATTAAGGACAGAAATCTTCTGTGGCTGATAAACAAATATCTGAAAGCCGGAGTGGTAGCAGAAGGTGTCCATGAAGCAGGCGGGGAAGGTTCAACGCAGGGAAATATCATCAGCCCGATTCTGGCAAATATCTATATGCACAATGTATTAACGCTGTGGTACAAATTTGTAGTACTGAAAGAGACAGAAGGGAAGTGCTTCCTGGCGGTGTATGCAGATGATTTTATTGCGGGATTCCAGCACAAGTCAGACGCAGAGAGATATTATGCCGCACTGAAGGAAAGGCTGGGGAAATTCAATCTTGAGCTGGAGGAGAGTAAGAGCCGACTGATAGAGTTTGGAAGGTACGCGGAGAGCAACAGCAGACGCAGATATGGAAAGAAGCCGGAGACATTTGATTTTCTGGGTTTTACTTTCTACTGTGGGAAAGGCAGGAAGAGGGGAAATTTCTGTGTGAAGCTGAAAACAAGCAGAAAGAAATATGCACAGAAACTAAAAGGCATGAAGGAATGGCTGTATGCCAATAACGGCCTGCCTGTGAAGGAACTGATAGAAAAGCTGAATAAGAAGCTGGTAGGGCACTATAGGTATTATGGTGTCTCCTATAATGGCAAGAAGCTGGGCTCTTTTCTGCATTTCACCCAAAGATATCTGTGTAAAGCACTGAACAGGCGAAGCCAGAAGAAAAGCTATACATGGGATGGGTTTGCCGATATGCTAAAAGTTTATCCCTTAGCAAAACCAAAGATTTATGTGAGGTTATTCTAAAAGTGAATGTTACTATGAGGAGCCGTGTGCGTGAAAGGCGCACGCACGGATCTGTGAGGGGCTTGCGGCGTGAGCCGCTTGTCTACTCGACTGTCAGCAATCCCAAAAAGGCAGCCGCCCCGTCAAAGCGTCTGCCTTTTCCTGTCCCAGTCTTCCTACTCGCCCCTAAAAACCTTTGCCATCATCTTTGCCCCCAGCTTAAAACCGTCAATGAACATTTCCGAGAACTCAAACGGGATTACGTCAAGCTGTTCGTCCATGATTTTAACGAACCGCTTGTCAAGGGGCGGCTCCAGCTTAGCCAATACCTCCATAAAATCCTCATAGTGGTGGTAATGCCCCTGATGGATTTTCCGGTATTCCTCACCTTTGGGGGCATACTGCTCCGCCGGGAAGATTTCACCATTATAGAGTTGTTCCAGCATGTTCTTTACTTCCATGACCTCCTTTTTGTTTTGCAATATTTTTATGTATTGCATATTTGTATTTTATCATGTGTTATATAAATGCCAAGCAGAATCGTTTATAATGGTTGCAGGAATGTAATACGGAGGTGTAACATGGCGGATAAGTTTGTGGTGCGTCAGAAGAAACCCGACAAAAAGGAAGATAAGTCAATCGTTATGACGCTGCGGATAGACCGGGAATTGCAGGAGGAATTTGACGCTCTGGCAGCGAAAAGCGACCGTTCCCGGAATGAATTGATGTGCATGGCTCTGCGCTATGCCTTAGGCCATTTAGAGTTTATCCCGGAAGCCGGAGAGTAGGGAACCCGGCTTCTTTTTCCTGTGCAGGCAAAAGAAAACCCTTCCCCCGGAAAGAGAGAAGGGCATTTGCCATTATTCTGTTACCGCCGGTATCTCTCCGACAAAGTTATAAATGATTTTGATTTCCTGAAATTTCTCCCCGTCAATTCCGCTGGTAGAATGATTCCACGTCTTTAAGCGCCATTGCCGCAAGTTCCTGAATGTCCTTCAGCACAAGATTATACAAATCCCTTGCTTCCACTTTATGGCTGGTGCAGGAGTTTTTCCCCAGCCGGTTATACGTCTGGCAGATGTAATACGCCTTGTCTATCGGCTTCCGTTCCTCGCCGGTAAAGCGGCAGATCAATCCCAGGCTGGAGATTGAGGGCATTCTGCTGACAATGGTAGACAACCGTACCAATTCTCGATAAATTTATGGATTCTTTATCGGGTGAGTGAATGAGCGAGGTTTTCAGAGAAATAAAAGGGAGCTTGACAATGCGGCAAGTAGCGGAGCATTTGGGCTATTCTGTCAATCCTTCCGGTTTTATCCTATCCCTATTTGCGCAAGAAAAAACGGCATCCTGCAAGCTGTACCGCAATTCATACTACGATTTCTCTACCACTTCTGGGGGTGATATTATAAAGTTTACTGCCGCCATCCTCAACATTAATAATTGGGAAGCCTGCCGATATCTTATACAAGCCTTTTCCCTGCCTATATCTTTATCAGGTGGAGCAGACCGCCAGGAAGAGATAGCGCGGCGGCAGAGGGAACGACAAAGGCAAGAGGAACGGAGGCAGGAGTTCAAGGCGGCTTTATTAAACGAAATAAGCAATTTGAAATGTTGGGCTGATATTTATAAGTCAGCCATAGAAAAGCGGCTATATGAGCCATTCAGCGATATGTGGGGCTATTGTATTAACGAACTGCAAAAGGCAGAGTATAAGCTTGATGTTCTATGTGCTGCAGATCAGGGCGCATACCATCGTATGAAGCCGGATACGACAGCAGGGTTATCTTCTGACCGTCCGCAATGGCTTTTAGATACGTTGGCAATATTGGCAGAGGACGGAATATTTCAAGCCACGCAAAGCGAATTGAGGGAGATTCAGGCACAGAAGAATTTTGAGTTGAGCAGACTGCCCGGAAAAGATAGGATATGTAATATCACATGGTAAGGGGTCAGACAAGGAGGTGATAAAAATGAATGAGAAAGAAAAGAAACCACTTCTTGTTTCTCTGTCAGATGTGGAAGAAAAAGAAGCGGAATGGCATGTGTGGAGATATATGCCAAAGGGACAGATAAATGTACTTGCCGGAGATGGCGGAGCAGGAAAGACAACGATTTGGTGTGGATTGGCGGCTGCAACGAGTAATGGCATGAGGGCATTTTTCGAGGAAGAAGTCATCAATCCTTTTGAACCTGAAAGGAAAGAGCCACAGAAAGTAATATTTTTCAGTTCCGAAGATTCGCTTGAGTGTACTTTGAAAGCAAGATTGCGGAAAGCCGGGGCAAATTTAGATAATATCTATTCTGCCAGCTTAAAAGATGAACGATTTTCACAGATTAAGTTTAACAGTTCATTACTGAAAGACCTGATAAAAGATGTGAAGCCGGCCCTTGTGATATTTGACCCGATACAAGCTTTTATACCGCCGGATATTCAAATGGGACAGCGTAACGCAATGCGGAACTGCCTTAACCCTTTGATTGGCCTGGGGGAGGAATATGGAACGACTTTCTTAATTGTCGTACATACCAATAAGCGGCAAGGAGTATATGGCAGAAATAGGATTGCTGACAGTGAGGATGTGTGGGATATTGCCAGGTCTGTCATTATCACCGGAACAGCAAAGGACAATATAAGGTATCTTTCACATGAAAAAAGTAATTATGGAGAGTTAGGAAGGACTGCCCTGTATACAATTGAGGACGGTATAGCAGTTTTCAAAGAATATTGTGATAAACGTGATGCGGATTTCGTAAGAGAGCGTGATTTATCTGAATATTCCACGCTGAGGGAGCCATCAATATTCTTTTGAGATCCACCTATACATGTGAGAGATCCTCTTACCTTTTGCCAGGCATCATGTTACTCAAAGTGTGGCTTCCGTGTCAATGACAAGGGCTTACGCCTGCGCTGAAGCGCATCATTGACACCAAATCCCCCTTTGAGTGGGGGTAGCCAAGCAAAAGTAAGGGTGGATCTGTTCTGCGAACCACCGGTGCCATTAAGAGAACTGGTGGAGCCTATTCACAATCAGATCTGGATCTCTTGACGTGGAATAATCAATTTATCAACTTATCAAGCCCCACAACGGCAAAGTGCAGAGGCTTTTATCGTAGATTTTCTTAAAAATGGGAAAAGGCCTACTGCTGAATTGGATGAAGCTGCAAAGGCAGCAGGAATTACCGTTTCGACACTACGGAGGGCAAAAGAAGAATTGAGAAATAGAAAAATATTAGGATTTAAACCAGAGGGATACGGGCAAAGCAAAGTATATTACAGCTTCTTATTTGAGCAATCATCTTAGAGGGATGTTATAAATGAGCAAGCAAAGGGAAAAGCCCATAAAATCAAGGAATTTTCGCTTGTCCATGGGTGAGCGAGCAAGCAAGAAAATAAGTCTTTGCTTGTCCATGGGTGAGCAAGCAGAAAAAGCCCATAAAATCAAGGTTTTCTCCTTGCTTGTCCATTTGTCCAACCCTTCTATGAGAATTAAAGGAGTTAAAGAATGATTAAGCAATATAAGTTTTCTATAGAAGAGATTAAAAGGCTGACTAAGAGCATGATTGTTTTGGTAGATAGTCGGGAGCAAAAAAATGGTCATATATTGGATTGCCTAATAAAACAGAACATTCCTTATCAGGTCACAAAACTTGAACACCCTTAAAATTTATTCCCAAAGATTAAACAGTAGGCAGCAGGCGGCTAGAATTGATTGCAATCACAGGACATTGATTTTAGCCGTTTTAGTTGCTTATACGATACTTTATTGTAACGGTGTTTTTAAGCCTGTAAATACCATTAAATAATCTTGTAGGCCAAACGCAAGGCCGGGTAGGGGTCAGGTACGACATGCTGTCGAGCCAGGGTAAGGCGCGAAAATCCCCACCAAAAATTAAAAAGCCCCCTCTTTAAAATTTCGCTAAAAATTAAAAAGGGGCTTCTTTCCTTATTAGGTATTCCTCTGCCGGATGGTTTATTTACCTGATAAGACGGGATATAGGTAGCGATCATTCCTGCTTTTTATCCTAAATATACACGCACCATAAGCCTTATTTTCTTTTGTAACAGCACAGACGGTATTTTATCAGGTAAGGCATTACAAGCCTGATATGGAAGCAGATAGAGTCTTTACAAAGGAATTCTAACGGATAGTGTGCTTTACTCTTCATAAATGAGGAACGGGGCGGTATTTCCGCTGTACTGTCTGTCATTCACTTTTGGCGGTGAGCAAGCAAGAAAGTCAGTAAAATCAAGGACTGTATTTTCTTACACTTGTGTGCGAATATTGACAGCGGTTATTCCTTTTTTTCTTGTCACGGTTCATTGTTTCATTGATGACCCATTCAATAAAATCGTTAATGTTTTCTCTATGAGCCTTTATTTGTGCTTGTGTTCTGTAGAGATTATTCCCCGAATAGATCGGAATGTGTGCCAGTACGGTTTAATCTTAATTCATTGCTGGTTTGCTGATAAATAAGCAACCAGTCCGGGGCAATGTGACATTCCCTATATCCTGAATAATTTCCGGTTAAATTGTGGTCTTTATTCTTTTCCGAAAGAGGGGCGGGAATACGCAATGTATCAATAGCCTGTTGAAGCAGAGGCATTTTGTACCCGCGTTTTACACATAATTTAAAATCTTTCTTGAATTTTGTGGAGTATCTAACATCAAGCATTTGTTATTCCTCCATCAATTCAGTAAATAAAGCCTCTGTACTGCCAGTAAAGAGAGTGCCGCCACCGTTCTCCAATTCCTCCATAGAGGCAATAGTTTCTGTGTTTGGCATTTCCTCTGGTACTGCTGCCCCTTGTAGATAAGCGATAACATAAAGTAATTTAGCATCTGATATTTGGTCTATCAGGTTTTTGGCTAATTCACGGTTACTCATAATTTGCACTTCCTTTCGAGAATATTATGTTTGGATGTCATATAGTTATTCAGTTTGGTTATCACGTTCCATGCGTTCATCAACAGCCCTTTTGATGTAACTGTTTACCTTTTCTCCAGCAGTATTGGCAGCTGCTTTAATTTGTTCATATTTTTCTTTAGGAACGTCAAGGGGGATACGTTTAAGCTTTGCTTTTTGATAATCATATAGATATTCTTTTCGTTGTTCAGATAATGCCATTATTACACCTACTTTCGGATTAGTGGTCGATATTTGATGAAATTCTATTCCACCTTACGATAAAAGTATAACATAAAATCAATGATATATGCATAACAAGAATCTACAAAATTATGTACATAACTTTGTTGAATATGTCCATCGGATGTTATGTACATAACATATATGATGGAATCATCAAGAGAAAGGAGCCACACAAAATGAAGCAGATAACTAATATTAGAAAAAGTGTTTGTATCATGGCAATACGGAAGGAAATAGGAAATCTTACTGTGTTTGTTGATTTCTCTCATCCGTATTTTACAAAATGCGGGCTGTCAAAAGAACAGATGATTGCAAGCGAAATAGCGATGTATCTGTATCAGGAACGGATGAATCTTTCGAGCTATGCTGAACACAACCTGAGCAATCTCACATGGGAGGTGTTACAGTCTGGCTGGAAAGACAGCATTGAAATCAGTTATGACTCAATTTATCACGATGCGGAAGATCTATTGACAGAGATCAGACAGCGCGTTGGCGATAATCTTGGTGCTGAGGCTTCAGTCTATTTTGACGAGTTATTGATAGAACAAAAGAAGCAGATGACGAGTTCGTTTCTGCAAAATGGTATCGATCTGTCAAGTATCGGAGAATTAAAAGATACTGGACGTTACTTGTCGTATGTTCCTTTTAGCTTCATTCTTACGCTTTTCCGTGATGAGCCGGATCTTTTCTTCGGAGGCAAAGTCTGGAAGACTTCGCTGGCGAGTGGCGGAGAAGAACTGTTGGGGCATGATATAGTCACACAAGCTCGCGAAAAGATTATTCAGCAGTATGAGAATTATTTGGGGGATTTGATTATCTTCCATGAAAACAAATATTCAGGCATGCTGACGCTTCAGAGAGTTAGTTTGTCGATTGCATTTTTAAGAAAGGATCTCACGGCATGATTTTTGAAAGCCAATATCAGATTTTAGCGGATACCTGGCAGGCTTTTGAGAGAAATCTATGCCGATTGTTATCTTATGAGGGATTTACAAACGTGCGGCTGGTTGGTCAGACTGGAGATCACGGAGCCGACGTAACTGCGACAAAAATAACACCGCAGGGGCATAAACGATGGCTGTTTCAAGCGAAACACTGGAAGAAGCCTGTAGGAGAAACAGTAGTACAGGAGACAATCGATGCAGCATATGAGTATTCTGCATCTGTACCTGTAATTGTTGCTGCGAGCGGATTCGAGGCTCCGGTGAAAGCCCACCAGAAGGTACTTATGGCTTCTGGTATCCCGCTGCAACTTTGGGATTCAGAGAAGTTAGTTGAGAGAGCAAAAAGGTTACCGGACGTTCATACGAACAAGAGGAAACCACGGCCATATCAAGAACCGGCTATAAATGAAATCGTAAGCGCATATTATTCTAAAGGCGAAAACAGAGCACTTGTAGTGATGGCGACTGGTCTGGGGAAGACGTTTGTGGCAGCAGAAAGTGTAAGGCGGATTCGTCAGAATGATAAGCGTCAGGTTTTGGTCTGCGCTCATACAAACGATTTGGTGTATCAGTTGGAGCGAGCCTTCTGGCCATTCCTGCGACCGTCAGAGACTACGCTGATATGGAATTCGTATGAGCATCCGACTATGGAGCAGCTTGAACAGACAGACTATGCGTTTGCCTGCGTGGATTCTGTTTCATCCTGGATCCAGGCTGGCTGCAGTTTGCCGGATTATGGAATCCTGCTTGTAGACGAATGCCACCACGTCGGATCATCCATGTATGACAGGGTATTTGAAGAATTGTCTGCGGGAAAGGAAGGCGGGAGTTTTGCACTTGGCTTGACAGCAACTCCGTGGCGTCCGGATGAGGCAGATTTGACGGCATATTTCGGAGATTCCAGAGTAAGTATTGATATGGTGATGGGGCTGAAGAATGGCTTTCTGGCGAATGTGGATTACCGGATGTATACCGATAATATTGACTGGGAATCGCTCAAAAACATTCAGGGAAAGAGCTTTTCGCCTAAGCAAATAAATAGGACGCTTTTTATTAATCAGTGGGATGATTCTGTCGTATATAAGTTGAGGGATACATGGGAAGAGCAGACAAACCCAAGAGCCATTGTTTTTTGCGGAACGATAGAACATGCAATCATTATGCGTGATAAGATTAACTCTCTTGGCTTTTGCCATGCTGAAGCCATTTACTCTGGAAGTTCAGGGAAAGAATATGAGCCGATGTCTCAATATAAGAGAAATCGGATATTAAGTGATTTTGCAGAGGGAATTGTAAATGTTGTCTGCGCTGTCGATATATTCAACGAGGGGATCGATGTTCCAGATGTTAACATTCTTGTTTTTCAGCGTGTGACACATTCAAGAAGGATTTTTATTCAGCAATTAGGACGTGGGTTACGAGTGTCTGAGGGGAAAGAAAAGGTAATTGTCTTGGATTTCGTATCAGACATCAGGCGTTTTGCGGCAGGTATATCATTAAAGGATTCTCTCGGTGAAAGTGAATCAGGATCTACAAGAATTAATCTGCCAAACAAGGTGACCTTCATGAAAGTCGGGGGTGATGATCCTGAAACGGAATCTTTCCTGCGCCAATGGCTGGACGATGTTGTAGCAATAGAAGATTCAGATGAGGATGCCAGTGTTTTGAAGTATCCACCGTTATTACCCGGAGGAAAGATATGAATTTTACAGATGTGATGAAGGATATACACAAGCTCATCGGTCTTGAGTTGAACAGCATTCGGCCAGGGGCGAAGATTACTATAACGGATGTTGATGAGGAAAGAGGGAGCTTAATTCTTAGGACGTCCTCGGGACAAAACCGCAGCAGGCCTATAGATGAATTACAGAAGATATGGAACGAGATGATGGTCAAGCCGGCTGTACATGTCGAAGGCGTGTTGCATGGATCTGGAACGAGTAGGAATCAGCCTGAAACGATTCTTGCTAATCTGCCTTATATTGAATGGCTGAAAGTAGACAACAAAAAGCATATCGCTTATGTTGGAAAAAATACGCATGCGTTCGGAACCTTACGTCAGATGGATTCCGTTTTAGCAGTTGAAGTGACCACGAAGATGAGAACATCAAACGGAGGTGGGAAGTTTACAACGGCGATAGTTGCAAAAGATGTTAATCAAAGCATTCAGGATATGCAAACTATTTGTCAAGGAACGGTCACTACTATTGAGCGAGGAGCATATCAACTGCAGACTCATGTAGATATTATTGTCTTTTTAGCAGCGGATGTGTGGGGGCTTGAAGAAGGGACATACTGTGTTATTGAATCAAGTACTCCCGTGAGTACTCAGAAAAGGCTAGCTCTATATGGAAAGTATTATTCTGTTCTTTGTAACGGTAATATAAAAGCGTTGGTTAAAAATACCGATTAAATCTCTTTTTGAAAACTCATAAAATACCGATTATACGGCCCACATTGGCGAAAAACCTTTGTGGGTCGCTATTTTTAGGCTTCATTGATGAACTTCCGCAGAATTTCCACATCGGAATCGATACTCCGGGGCTGGATCCGCTGCAAGACTTTTTTCTCCACCTCTGGTGTCCAGTATATCTTCAGCTCATGCTGAGCTCTTGTGATGGCGGTATAGAAAATATTATGGGTGATGAGTTCATCCACTTCATCCGTAATGACAAGCTTTACTGAGCTGTATTCCAGTCCCTGTGCTTTGTGGATGGATACCGCATATGCAATCTGGAAAGGGACGATGGTGCTTGCGGTATTTCCATCGTCATCCTCATCGGTGCTTTTTATTTTGTTAACACAGAAGCGGACAACTGAGTTTTTGGTATCGGGATCATCCAGTACTGTCAGCGGCATAAATCTTGTTTCTGCAGGATCTATGGTTGTTTTCAGTTCAATATCAAACTGAATCCGCTCTGTCGGTTCACCCTCATCCAATATCTCAATTCCTACGATTCTGCCTCTCATATTGTTGTAGATGACAGGATGGAAGCGGTTGTTTTCCAGGAACAGGACCGGATCCCCAACTTTATATTGCTGAACATCCCATTCAATAGCAGGGTTCGGATTGCTTTCCTGCAGGAAGCGGTTTATGTTGTTGATGCCGTAGAGCCCGTCGTAGTTGAGACAGAGTACAGCTTCATCGTCTCCGGCAGCGGACAGCAATGATTCATCTACTTTCAGGGAACAGCTCTGTTTATCGATGATTTCCTGCACGTTGTCATCCATAGCTCTGACCTTAGACCAGAGAATCAGAAGTCGCTGGTTCTTTGTCCTGTAAGGCTTGGTAAGCTCAAAGACGGATGTTGCCGGAAGGAAACTCCGTAGTGCTGTAAACCAGTTCCCGAAACGGATGGAGTTGATCTGGTAGGTATCGCCAACAAGCAGGATCTTCTTAAACTTAACCATATCGAGAAGCTTCTGCATATCGGTATTACTTACGGTGCTGCACTCATCTATCACGACCAGCTCATATTCCGGATCTCCGTATCCGTATTTGAGGAAACTGGCGATGGTTGAGAATTTGCAGTAGTCTTCATTGGAATTAACTTTGCGCTTCAGATTATCGATTGCCGGATTGGTCTGGGCAAGGTACAGCTTCTCTTTATTATCGTAATAATGAGAGATGTGATTTACGAGTGTTGATTTTCCGACTCCGGCGGAACCGTAGATTGCGGCGACCGCTGATTTGGAAAACATATGTGTAAGGATATCTATCTTTTCCGGGCAGTCAACCTCATAATCGTCAAGCATAAGCCAGAACTCAACATCTGCAGAGTAATCTGGATCTTCAACCTTACTGAGCTCAATCAGTTTCTTGATGATGCTACAGGTGTCTAATCTATATTCCCTGATGTAGGCGTAATCATCCTTTATGACAATTTCGCTTCTGTCTTTATGACCGAACCATAACGTGGCATTATATGTATTAGCGAGATATTTTATATCGCCGTAGTGTGCAAGTTCATCAATCGGCGTGAAGATTTTGCCGGAAATTTCTGTATTATTCCGAAGCTGCCGCGCCAGAAGCTCATGCTTTCTGTTATGTGTTGGTATGCAATCAAACAAAGCGTGGAGCCGGGGGTTATGATTTATTGGTGACTGGTTAAACGGCATCTTGTCAAAGGGAATGCTGCCATTTTTCAAATAAAGGTTGGAGAGCTTGCCATTGGGTTCATCCTGTCGCTGATCCTTTATGATGGCATTATGCATCCCATAGAGAATATAGCGAAGGATGTTCTGACCGGGTTTCTTTCCTCTAATTATGCTGCGGCATCGATCCATAGCATCGAAAAGGTAACCAGTCTTACCTTCAGCACGCCAGGAATTGATGAGTTTCTGGTATGCGTGCTCCGGGAAGTCCATTATCTCAGTGAGCGTAAAGCGGTTCTCCGTTATGTAGCGGCAAACAGTTCTTTGTTCTCCGTATGGGATATCGCGCTTGCTGCCGGTGATAATGGAATTAAAGTTCTTGAATTCGCATCCGCGCATAGAGATTTCCCAACCAGTGATCAGAAGTATCGGCATGGTTTTTCCGAGGATTTCAATACTTTCGTTTACCAGATAAAACCTTGATGCGTAGTTGCTGATGACAGGCAGCCTGGTGAAGGCAATTATGCGGCCTGCTTTATTCTCTCTATCTTTTGCGGTTGTGAAGGTGACTTCAAAGTATTTGCGTCCGTTTACATAGAACGGCTTTAATTTCTGTATATAGTATTTTTCCCCTTCACCGACAAGCTGAGCCTTGTATTGTATTATCTTGTTTGCAATTTTGGAATAATATTCCTGCAGGGCAGTGTCCAGGTTAAGCGGGAACTTATCCAGGTTATGCAGGATGGAAATGCCGAAATCATAGTTAAGAAGATCTTTGGTTTCAAGCAGATAGTCATAGTATTTCAGCATCAGGCGTTCGGAACTATCCTCATCGAGAGTATAGTGCGACGCAACTATATCGAGGTAATTCCGGAAGCGGTAGAGCACCTTCAGATGTCCATCTGTCTGGGCGTGCTCTGCCGCTTTTTCTATGTTCTCTTCTGAATCGTCTATGTCTGCGTAAGGGGAGAAATATTTTAACATCACATGCTCCACCAGATTCTTCAGGTGGGCAAGGATGTCCTGTGATATTACGGCTCTTGTGGAATTGTCTATATTATCAAGGTATCGACAGATCGCCCCGTCGATGACCCTGATCTGATCATCGATTGTAGGCATAATTATATCTGTCCTTTCAAATCAATTCAGAAACAGGAATCGTTTCTATTCTGGGTTTTACATATCAAAGTCGTTTTCATCATTCCAGTCGTCTATGAACGCGTCATACGGAAACAAGCCTGCGTAGTTATCTGGATGAAGTTTGACGTAGTTGTCTCTCAATTTTATTCTCAGCTTTCGTACTGAAGCACCGGGGACGGATTCGCTGTCCGGATCCAGAGCCTTACAGAAATCCTGCAAAGCTGCTATGGTGCTTAGGATGTCGGATTGAAGACCGATATCTTCAAATCGTGATGTCTGATCTTTCCATTTATCGTTATATAATCCGTTGACTTTTGTGGCGAGGCCGCTGGTGAACCAGACTTCCGCCTGATTACTGGCTATGCATTTTTCTAATATGCTGTCGAAGTCAACATGGAAATCCTTCAGCAGTTCTTTGTCATTATCTGACAGCTGTGAATCCGAGGTGTCTACATTGGTATTCTTTTCCGGAAGTGTTACCTCCGAACCGTCAGAAACGGTTGGGAAAGCAATGCTGAAAAATATGTCTGCCAGAAGAGTGTCGCAGGCAGCACAGCAGTCATGAAATTCAATTCCGCAGTTAGTCAGCCATTCCTCAATCCTGTCATAAGAATCCGACTGATACATCCTATCGTTTAACCATTCAATATATCCAGCTGAATTGTGGTTGGTGTGTGCATATTGGGCATACTCCGGCTTGATTGGGTTGGGGTTCTTTTTCTGGATATACCGCCGCCTGGTGTCAGCTGAACCTGTTAGGAGTTTACAGCCTTCCTGCGCCTCTTCGTGAATGAAGTGGCCAATCATGCCATCTAGGAAGACCATCGGCTTGTCGCCGTCAGCCAGGTATGGATACAGAGCGTTGAAATACTCTGAAAAAGTCATGAAATCACCTACTTCCGTTTGCTTCCGTCCGCTTCCGTTGCTTCCCGATTTTCAAGGGGGCACATTGCTATACTGCTCCATAGATGAGGCAAAACCTCCGCCATGAGTGGACGATTAGCTCAATCAAATATAATACCATATTTTGAGCGAAAAATCAATTAGGCGGCGAGCCGATTCCAAATAACCCTAAAGATGGCCATCAGAAGGGATTCGATCTTGTAAATCCATAACATGCATTGATTTGTTTGCAGGTTGTGGATGTGCAGATATCGCATCTCTGTCTTGTTGCGCCTTCTTTGCAGTCTGAGATGTCTGCCCATATTAGTTCGGATCCCTTCTGAGCCAGAAAAACTCAGAAAAGGAAACGAAAATTATGGTCAAAAATTACAGGCAGGAAGATGGGACATATCTGTTCCCGATGGAACTTGCAGGAAAGAAGTGCGAGGAAGACAGAGCAGCTAGGGTAGCTGATGTTGCTAAGGCAAAACTCGATGGTTACAAGGTGGACTGGGTAAAGTTCGGATACCGTATCTTTGAGGCGGTGCTGATCCCGATGTCCGAGGAAAGATTCAAGGAGCTGGTGCGTGACGAGGATAACCGTCAGAAGGCGGTCCGGGTAGAAGGAAGGTGCATGGTTTCAAATGGTAACGGCGGTCTGATCCGCTGCCCGGAAAGAATCCCTAACCCGCTGTATGGTGAAGAGGGACAGCCTAAGACGCTGATGAATGATTGCTCAACCTGTATTTACAACACGCTGGACAAGCTGGATTATCATACGCAGTCGCTTTCCCATTCAGGAAATTTCAATGAGGATGGCGAAGAAGACATGGAGATTCCTTGTGGTATCACAAGCAACGGTGAACTTTATGAATTCTACTGTGAGAGGGTTCTTCAGTTTGTTGAGGATAAGTTCCCGGATAACGTGGAAACCATGAAGCTGCTGCTTCAGGAATATTCTAGAACGGAAACGGCGGAAAAGCTGAGGATTCACCGTAACACTCCGAGGAATCAGGTCAACTCCATGAAGGAGGATCTGACAAAGATGCTGGATGACCTGTTCGCTATGTTCTGATAAGAATCAAATATAATGAAGGCGCAAAGATGCCACCGGGGCTGATACTTCCGGTGGCATTTTACATTCAATCTTTTTGATAGAAAGCACATCGATATCCATCTCCGCGAAGTCCGATGCCGGGGATCCAGGGCGGGGTTCTGCCCATCTGCTCACATATGGCTTCAAGGGACACTTCCGGTTTGCATTCGATGATAAGTTCATCATGGACGTGTCCGCAGATGAAACAGTGGGAGAGAGTACGCATGGCATAGGCGAGGATATCCCTGCTTATTGCCTGAGTGATGTTCTCAACGATCTTCGGCCCGTAGCTTTCAATACGGCTCCATTTCTTCTGTGTATCCACGCCCATATAGGTGATGGATTCTCCGCCGAACTGGTTCTCACCGATCCGGGGTTTTGCGTATGCAAGCCTTCTGCCGGACGGCAAGGTGATGAACATGAAGCCTGTTTTCATAGGTGAAGCGGATGCCGTGGGTTTCTGTTTTGGTTCTCATTCTGATGCAGTTCTTCGCTGCGCTATCCACGTCCCACCAGAGGGCAACGATATTCGGATTGGATTCACGCCACATATTGACCAGAGGCTGAAGCTCTGATTCTTCCATGCCATTCTCTAATGCGCCCATTGCCTTCAAGGCACCGACCGCGCCGCCGTATCCCAGGGCGAGCTCAGCGACCTTACCACGCTGGCGAAGGTGGGCGTTCTGGCCGTGCTTTTCGACCGACACATGGAACATCGCCTGGGCTGATGCGCAGTAAATATCTTCTCCGCGTCTAAAGACATCGTTTCTCCATTTCTCTCCGGATATATGTGCCAGGACTCTGGCTTCGATAGCGGAAAAGTCGCTCACATAAAACTGATATCCGGTCTTCGGGATAAATGCCGTCCGGATAAGCTGTGAGAGTGTATCCGGGATATCCTCATAAAGCATAGACAGCAATTCATAATCGCCGTTTCTGACGAACTGACGGGCTTCGGCAAGGTCTTTCAAGTGGTTCTGGGGTAAGTTCTGCAGCTGGATATGCCTTCCGGCCCATCGGCCTGTCCGGTTCGCTCCATAGAACTGAAACATACCGCGGGCGCGTCCGTCTTCGCAGACGGTATCCATCATTTTCTGATATTTTTTCACCGACGATCTGGATACCTGCTGCTTTAACTGAAGAACCTTCTGGATATCTTCCGGTACCGTAGGCAGCAGTTCTTTGATCGCCTTCTTATCAAGAGAGTTGCTGACGATTCCTTTACTGCGGAGCCAGCCATGCAGCTGCTGGTTGGAGTTCGGGTTATCAAGATGTGTCAGGACTTTCATTTTCTCCAGAAGATCCGATCGGATGTGGTTATCAATGGCGATGGCGTTTTCTACCATAGTTCGGTCAATCAGGATCCCTCTGTCGTTGATCTCTTCGGATAAATGATATTCATCCCAGGCAAAGTCAGGTATCGGAAAGTGGGAGAGCCGCTGCTGTATCTGCATTTCAACTTCAACATCGCGCTTGTTGTATTGCTTGAAGGTTTCCCAACGGTCCGGCGCATCCGCAGGATAGTTTCGTGTAGCCGGATTATTCTTCGTAGGAGTACGGGGAACGGAGAAAAAGCGGATCAGGTTCTTTCCTTCGTTCATTTTCTGTTCGGTTAACTTCAGTACGGCGCCGACCTGTTCCAGTGATAATGGAAGTCCCATATAGGCGGCCCATGTCATGGTGCATTTCCATGATGAAGGATCCAGATATTTTCTGACCGTATCCTCCGGGATGCTGTAGGAAGTGAAGTATTCCGGATGATTACGCTGAAGCCATATGGAGAGGAAAATACGCTCAAAGGTTGCGTTGTAAGCCCATTTTGTTACGGTATCGTCAGACAGCGAAGCAAGGATGTCTTCAGGGATCTTTTCTCCTCGGGCGACATCAATGACCGTGACCGGTGCTCCATCTGCGGAGTAGCCGAATAATAAGATCTCTGCGTCCTGAGACTCTGCATATTTGTAAACGCCGCAGTCCTTAAGGCTGACGGAAGAAAATGTCTCCAGGTCGATACTGAGATTTTTGATTTTACTCATATTGTCACCATCCTTTATAGATAAAGGCAGCGGAGGAATTTACGCCTCCGCCGTCCGGTAATGTTATTTCTTATTGCGGCGCAGCCTTCTGGCTATCCATATGATCGCTTTCCCTGTTATATAGCAGTCCAGCATTATGATAAAAAGGAACTGCGTCATGATTACTGTGTTTGTCATGAATTCAAACATGTGCTTTACCTCTTGGTTTAATAATAGTGGGATGACGGGCAGGATACCCGCCATCCCGGTTGTCACTTAGTCCAGGAAATCATCGTTGTCATCGTCATCGAATCCGGCGAAGTCATCCTCTGCACGGCTGCGGCTTCCAAGCGGCTCACCGTCACGGATCTTCTGAAGGTTATTCAGACCGCAGGCGATACCCTTATTGCCGTTGGTGTTGAAGGCGTAGAAATTGATGCTTGCTCTGCCGTATACGCCGGAATAAACTTCGGAGCGTTCAAGGATAGGCTGGCGGTTGGCATCCACGATGCCCGGAGCCATATCAGAGTTGGCGTTGATGAAATAGCTATTCGCATAGGCATCATCGCCCTTGCGCTCACGGTCGCCGTCACGCAACGGAGTCTTGATGTCTTCAAGAGCCGGAACGAACTTGCTGTTGCCCTTAAGCTTGGATTCGCCTTCTTCGTAGGCTGCCCTGATAGCGGCCTTGATTTTGTCGATTGTGGCGGTATCGGACTTCGGGATGATCAGTGAAACGCTGTACTTCGGCTTTCCGCCGTTGATTGACTTGGGATCCCAGACGTTCGCGTAAGACCATCTTGTGTTGACACCGGTAACAACCTTTGTAGGAACTGTGAAATTTGACATTGTATTGTCCTCCTTATTCTTCTTTGAAATCTTCATATGCTGTATTGATCGCCGGTCTTTTATCTGACTCCGGCACCAGAACGGGTTTGCCCTGGGGCTTCGTGATGAGGGAACCGAGTATCTCCTCAAACTTCTTCTTACCCAGATGCTGGGTCATTGCTGTAATACCAAGAACCTTCTGTTCGTAAGGATCATATCCGGCAATCTTGACTGCATCCGCAACGGCGGTATCATCAATGTATTTCCGGGCGGATCTGCCTTCGACAACCTTGAAGCCGGGATAGCTGGTTCCTGAAAGTGCCTGCTGCAGGGCATATTCCTTGATGTCGTTTGCCCAGGCGGTGAGTTCATCTATCCTTAGAAGGATTGCAGCGATCTCTGCTTCATCTAAGTTCACCGGCATCTCAAAATCATACTGAGCGAGTTCCAGATTATATTCAGCGCGCTTACGGCAGGTTGCCTTTGCGTGGCAGAACTGGCAGTGGTCGCCGGCTGCAAATTCTCCTTCACCGTTGTAGGCGAGGGCGGCAGTAGGCTTTAATACTTCCTCAGCCCATCTGAGTAATTCTTCCGTGGTGATTTCATAGGTGCTCACGTTATCCCGGCGCGGCTGGAAGATGGTCATCTTTATGGTCTTGATGTCATAAAGAAAGTTGAATGCTGACCATGCTCCTAATGCGTAACACATCATCTGCGGATTCTCCTCCGCCTCAACCAGTACGCCGACTCCGTATTTGAAATCGATGACCTGCAGGACATCGTCCGCCACGATCACGCAGTCCCCGGTTCCGAAGCCTTCCGGTACCCAATGGGAGAAATCCAGCCTCTGTTCAATGAGAACCTGCGGATCCTTGCAGTGCTTCTTCGCCTCTGCGACCTGTTCACAAACGTATGAACAGTATTCTTCAGCGCAGCTTTCCATTTCCTGATCGTAGTAGTCCAGGTTCTCTGTAGGAGCGGGAGAATCCCGGCCAAGCGATTTCTCAACTTTATGCTGACAAAGTTCATGTGCATCCGTTCCCTGTGCCGCATAGGGTGAGGCCTGTTCTGTTATCTCCGCGCACAGTTTCGCGCTTGGCGGGCAGGCGAGCCATCTGTGGGATGAGGATGCTGATAAAAACGCATGTTTAGGCATCCTTCAATCCCTCCGCTTCTTTGATTACCGTTTCATAGAGTTCCGGCTTAAGGGCGGTGATGTTATCAGCGCCGTGCTTCTTCAGAAGCTCTATCACTTCATTCCTATGACCGGCCTGCGATACTTTAGCGAGAACCTTGCGGACATCTTCTTTTGAAAGAGTCTTCTCAGGCTTTGCTGCTGCGGCAGGCTTGGCCTCTTTCTTCTCAGTTTTCTTCGTAGCCGGCTTTGCATCCTCTGTATCAGAGAAGTAATCCTTTAAAGCTTTACCGGATGAGATGAGGACTTTGCCGCATTCTGCCAGTCCGTCGATGATCTCCATCATGTCTCTTAACTTTTCTGCTCCCTGCATGAGAGTTTCCCCGCAGGTCACGATTTCGTCCAACACCGTGGACAGTTCCTTCATTTTGCCCATTTTTAACCTCCTTGGCTTGTCTTTGCTTTGCTTTCCTGTGTTCCAGATCGCGCAGCTGTTTCCATCTTTGTTGCGAGCCGCTTTGCGATGACGCTGATGGCAATGAGGATGTCCCTGAGTTCTTCGTCATAAACATCTGCACTAGCGGCTTTCTTATCAGCATCCATAGCTACTTCCTCCTTTCCGGCTGACTTCCTGTCCTCCTGATTGGGAATGGAGATGAGCGGTGGGTTATGCACAACGGATTTTGAAAAATCTTTTGTTGTGGTTCCGATGGCACCGTTCCCGGGGGCTTCCTGTTCTCTTGGTTGGGTATGGAGATGGGCACGTAGGTTTGCACAAAGGAAAATGAAAAAGATCCGCCAGGAGGTTCGGCGGATTTTGCTTATAAAAAGGAAGCGAAACAAAAACGTGAAAAAAATAAAAGTTCGGTTGTGCATGTCACCCCTGTCATCTCCATTACCAGATAGGGAAGCCGGAAGGCTTCTACTTCTTAATGAAAGGGGTGCAGAGCCTATAAACCCACCAATCATTTACATTGCGTCAGCGTATTCCGGGGATATTGAAGCGAATGTGGAAAAGACAAAGGAATATAGCAGGCGAGTGATCCGAAGCGGAGGTGTTCCGTTCAACCCGATCCTGAACCTTCATGGAGTGCTGAATGAGGAATCTGACAGGGACACGGCGATCAACCTGGATCTTTCCTTAATGAAAAGATGTGACGAGCTGTGGGTGTTCGGAGAGCCGACTGCCGACATGGAGATTGAGATCACGAAGGCGGAGAGGATTGGGATGACGATACGGAGATTTGCCGGGGAAATGGAGGAAATCTATGAAGACAGATGGAAGCAACATTGATGACAGAAGAGACAGGCAGGTTGTTTTGCCGGAGGGAGGATCGATATGAGATTTGATTTATGTGTGGCGGATTGCACCGGAGATAAGACGAATGTTCATTATCCCAACCACGCTGAGATAAACAATGCCGATGAGCTGGCGGCTGCTATCGCAAAGGATAACACCTGCGGACAGTTCAAAGGCGATTACAGAAGTAATGACAACTTCATAAAGTGTAACTGCATCGTGATGGACTGTGATAACGATTATACGGAAAATCCTGATGAAATGATAACACTGGAAGGCGCTGCCGGCCTGGAGCCGGATGTCGCGGTGGCGGTTGCTCCGAGCCGTAACAACATGAAGCCAAAAAACGGCAAGGTTCCGAGACCGAAGATGCATTGCTTTTACCCTATAGAAGAGACGACGGATGCGGAATATGTAGCTGCATTGAAACGAGGTATCCATGAAAAATATCCTTTTTTCGATGTAAAAGCTCTGGATGCATCAAGGTTTATCTTCGGGGCGGATGTGGATCCGGCGGATATTGTATGGCATGAAGGATGGATGTCCATTGAAGATGTGATCACGCCTGTATATGAATCGGAGAATACAGGGACAACGGCAGCGGTATCGACAAGCAAGGCCTATAGGAGTTCTGGCATGATACCGGTTGGCGAACGCAATGGAACCTTATCCAGATATGCCGGGGCGCTGCTTAAGAGGCTTGGAGTGAATGAGTATTCTCGGGACGCGTTCCTTCGCCGGGCTGAATGTTGCGAGGAACCTCTTTCGGAGTCGGAACTGAAGACAATCTGGAATTCGGCTGTAAAGTTCTACCGCACGAAGGTATGCACGCAGGAAGGATATGTCGCACCGGATGATTATGAGGATGATTTCGGAAAAGCCGGCAGCCTGAAGCCGGGCGACTATTCGGATATTGGCGAGGCGAAGGCTTTCGTAAAGGAATATGGGGAAATGGTCCGCTTTACCACAGCGACCGATTATCTCATTTATGACGGCAAGGTATGGAATGAGTCTAAGCAGCGGGCGGTCGGCGTGATGGAGGAATTTCTGGATATGCAGCTTGCGGATGCGCTGCTGTTGTGCGCGGTGACCAAGCAGGCGGTTATCGATGCCGGTGCCGATCAGGCGGCGGTTGAGTCTGGGGGCAAACGAGATATCAAGGATTTTTCCGATGATCAGATGAAGCTCTTCATGGAGTATCTGGAAGCCAGGGCTTACTTTGCCTTCGTCATGAAACGCAGGGATATGAAGTATGTCACGTCAACGCTGCAGGCGGCGAAGCCTATGGTGGAAATCAATGTCGATGAGCTGGATGCGGATCCGTATCTTCTGAATACGCCTGCCGGAACCATTGATCTCCGTAAGGGCGTGCACAGTTTGAGCCCGCATAATCCGCTTGATTATATTACGAAGATCACGGCGGTATCACCTTCGGATGACGGCAGGGATGAATGGCTGGAGCAGCTTGACCGCACGTTCCTGGGAAATGATGAAACCATTACCTATACACGCCAGTCGATGGGTGAAACGCTGTTCGGGCGTGTGGAAGAGGAAAAGCTGACGATCGCTTACGGTAAAGGCCGGAACGGGAAATCAACGGTCTTCAATTCTGAGGCAGCGGTTATGGGATCTTATGCCGGGACCATATCGGCGGACATCCTGACTGCCGGATGCAAGCGCAACCCTAAGCCGGAGATTGCTGAACTTAAGGGCAAGCGCTTCCTGATCGCCGGTGAACTGGAAGAGGGCGTGAGGCTGTCTACTTCCATCGTGAAGCAGCTTTGCAGCACTGACCGTATTAAGGGCGAGAAAAAGTATAAGGATCCATTTGACTTTATACCCACGCATTCCATCGTGCTTTTTACCAACCATCTGCCGAAGGTGTCCGCAATGGATGATGGAATCTGGCGCAGGCTTGTGGTCATTCCTTTTAACGCGAAGTTTGAAGGCAAGAATGACATCAAGAATTATACCCAGTACCTGATTGAGCATTCAGGCGGATACATCCTGAAGTGGATGATCGAGGGTGCGAAAGAAGCGTAAGAGAAGGACTTTGATATTGAGAAGCCTAGGGATGTCCAGGAAGCTATCGCCAAATATAAGGCTGACTGTGACTGGTTTTCGCATTTTCTGGAGGAATGCTGCGAGGTGGATCCTGATTATGAGGAAAAGTCTGGCGATTTCTATGCGGCTTACCGTGCGTACTGTGCAAGGACAGGGGATTTTACCAGAAGCACAACGGAGTTCTATACAGAGGTCGAGAACCGTGGCTTTACCCGTCAGAAGCGTAAAGACGGGCGTTTCGTCAAGGGTTTGAAACTGGCTGAGGACGGCGGCGACTTCGTGTGATGACGGTCGTGACAGTCAGTTCATAAACATTTACAGTTTTGCTTTTTACTGATTGGTGACGGTCTTGACAGTCTTATCATAAAACCCCTTTAGGGCAGAAATTTATCATTTTTTATCTATATATAGATGTTTTGGAAATGATTGTCACGACTGTCACCGGGTCAGTGGAAAGCCGTATGAATAAAGGCTTGGAGGCATTTATGAGAGAAAAAGATATAGAACAGAAAATCGTTTCAGCTGTTAAACGCCGTGGCGGGATATGCCCGAAGTGGGTGTCACCTGGCTTTGACGGAGTCCCGGACCGTATAGCCATATTTCCGATGGCGAAGATCTGCTTCATTGAGGTCAAGGCGTCTGGCAAGAAGCCGCGTCCGCTGCAAAAGGCAAGGCATAAGCAGCTGAGGCATTTCGGATTCAGGGTATATGTCATCGACTGTGAGGAACAGATTGACGCGATGTTTGAAGAGATGGGAGGCAGGGCAAATGAAGTATAAACCACATAATTATCAGCAGTTTGCTATCGACTTTATCCTGAAGAATCCGGTAGCGGCCATATTCCTGGATATGGGTATGGGAAAAACGAGTCTTACCCTCATGGCGATACTTCATCTTCTGTATGACAGCTTTGAGGTGAAAAAGGTGCTGATCATAGCGCCGCTTCGGGTTGCAAAGCATACATGGTCGGATGAAATAGCCAAATGGGATGAGTTCGGAATCTTGAGATATTCCATAGTGGTGGGAACGGCTGCAGAGAGGCTGGCGGCACTGAGGAAGGATGCAGATATTTATATTATCAACAGGGAAAATGTACCCTGGCTGGTTGAGAAAAGTGGGATGCCCTTTGATTTTGACATGATCGTGATCGATGAACTTTCATCCTTCAAAAACAGCCAGGCGAAAAGGTTCAAGTCCCTGATGAGGGTAAGACCGAAGGCAAGCAGGGTCGTGGGACTTACCGGAACGCCGACTGGTAGCGGCGGATATATGGATCTGTTTGCGGAATTCAAGGTGCTGGATATGGGTGAGAGGCTTGGAAGGTTTATCGGGCAGTACAGGCTGAACTTCTTCAGGCCTGCGGCAACGAACGGACAGATCGTTTACAGCTATAGCCTTCTTCCGGGAGCGGAGGATGCGATCAATAAAAGGATTTCCGATATCACGATTTCCTTGAAGGCGGTAGACCATCTTGATATGCCGGAACTGATTTCAACAGAATATCCGGTATACATGAGTGATTCTGAGAAAAAGAATTATGAGGATATGAAAAAGGATCTGATCCTTGATATGGCGGATGGAGAAGTGACGGCTGCCAATGCGGCGGCTCTTTCTGGAAAGCTTACCCAGATGGCGAACGGCGCTGTATATGCCGATGACGAAACGGTTATCAGGATTCATGACCGGAAGATTGAAGCCCTGGAAGATATTATCGAGGCAGCAGTTGGGAAGCCTGTCATGGTGGTGTACTGGTATCGGCATGATAAGGAGAGGATTTCCGAAGGATTGAACAAAATGGGTATTCCCTTTGAGTGCATTGATTCCGATGCCAGCATTGAGAGATGGAATAAGGGTGAGCTTCCAGTGGCACTGTGTCATCCGGCGTCATCCGGGCACGGGCTTAACCTTCAGGAATCCGGCAGCAATACGATGGTATTTTTCGGAATCCCCTGGAGCCTTGAACTGTATCAGCAGACGGTGGCGAGGCTTTGGAGACAGGGTCAGAAAAACAGCACGGTTACGATCATCCATATCGTGACTAAGGGTACGATTGATGAACGCATTATGAAAGCCCTGTCTGATAAGAACCTGACTCAGGCAGCATTGATAGATGCGGTGAAGGCTCAGCTTTAGGAGGTAAGTGCCTATGGCGGGAAATAAGAATCTGGCAGAGGATCCGTATGAGCGATTGGCGAATGCCATTATCCTTCAGGCTGTTTCTGATTACAGGACGGCGCTGAAGAAGATTAAGGTTCATCCGAAGAACCGACAGGCAAAAGATGAGGCTTTGGAGGTCGAGAGGTTTTTCTGTTCCGGCTGGTATCAGCAGCTTACATCCGTGGATGGGGAATACCTGATCAAAAGGCTTCAGGACGAAGTGAGACAATCAGAGTCAATCCGAGGGAAGAAAAATAAATCCGATCGGAGGTAGCTTATGAACAGACATCAGCAGGAAGCTAAGAAATATTTATCACAGGCATTCGGACTGAACCAACGAATTGAGAGCAAGCTTGGACAGATTGAGGATCTTCATGATCTGGCAACGAAAGCAACGGTGACATATTCGGACATGCCGAAGAGCCCGAACAGGGATGGTTCCAGAATGGAAGATGCCATTATCAAGATCATCGACCTGGAGAATGAGAACAATCTGGATATGATGAAGCTTGTGGAACTGAAGAAGGATATCATCCGCAGGATCAAGGCTGTGGAGAGCGCCGAACTTCAGACGATACTGAAACTCAGGTATCTGTCCTATATGAGATGGGAAGAGATTGCAATCGAGCTTGGATACGGAATCGATAATGTATTCCGTCTTCACAGGAATGCGCTGGATGAAATCGAGATTCCGGAAAGAATACAGTAAAATCAAGTTCGATACAGTAAGCCTATATGATAATGTTAAGATGGCAAAAGCGAAAGATGAGGAAGCCGTTGTGGAGGAATCTGCAGCGGCTTTTTCCGTGGAAGAAAGAAGGTGGACAGATGCCGAGAAAACCGAAGAAGCCGTGTGCTTATCCGGGCTGTCCCAACCTTACGGAAGGGAGATACTGTCCGGAACATCAGAGCAAGGTGAACAGTGAGTATGAGAAGTATGGGCGTGATCCCAGGACAAAGAAGTGTTATGGAAGGGTGTGGAAAAGGATCCGCGATAAGTATGTGATGGAGCATCCGTTCTGTGAGTTGTGCTTCCAGCGTGGAGTGATAGTTCCTACGGAAGAGGTTCATCATAAGAAGCCGCTGAGTGAAGGTGGCACGCATGATCGGAGTAATCTGATCGCGCTGTGCAAGTCGTGTCACTCGCGCATACACGCAGAGAGGGGAGACCGATGGGGAAAGCACCCGGAGGGGGAGTGAAAATCCCCACGCATGTGTTTCCTAGGGAACGGCGTGGGGGGTCACACGCACAAAAACAAGAAATCAAACGGGGTATTACCCCGGCAGGGAATTGAGGTGAAGGAAAATGGCCAAAGACGGGACTATGCGCGGCGGCGCAAGGGTCGGTTCCGGCAGGAAGTCCAAAGCCCTGATGGAAAAGATCGACAGCGGGCTTGCGGCAACGGTCATTGACCTTCCGGAGCCTGCGGAGATAAGCGGCGGGGATGTGCCGCCGGTGAAGGACTTCTTAAAGGCTGCTCAGAAGAGCGGCATTGACCTATGCGCGGAGGATGTGTTCAAAAGCACTTTTCTCTGGCTGAAGGAAAGAGGCTGTGACCAGCTGGCGAACACGCAGCTGATTGAACAATACGCGATGTCGGTATCCAGATGGGTACAGTGCGAGACCTGCATATCGGAGTATGGTTTTCTGGCAAAGCATCCGACCACAGGGGCGGCAATTACAAGTCCCTATGTGACGATGAGCCAGAATTATCTGAAACAGGTGAACCAGTGCTGGTATCAGATCTATCAGATCGTGAAGGAAAACTGCTCTGTGGAGTACGGAGGGGCGAATCCGCATGATGACCTGATGGAGCACCTGCTTACGGCAAGGAAGAAATAGGAGGGTTTCGATGAAATATGTGAAGAAAAAGCTGTCAGAACTGAAGCCTTATGAGAACAATCCGAGGATCAATGATGAGGCAGTGGACGATGTTGTGGAGAGCATTAAGCAGTGTTCCTACATCGCACCGATCATTATTGACGGGGATGGAGTAATCCTGGCGGGGCATACGAGGTATAAGGCTCTGAAAAAGCTGGGATATAAGGAATGCGAGGTTGTGATCGCGTCTGATCTGACAGAAGAACAGAAGAAAAAGTACAGGCTTTATGATAACAAAACTGCTGAAATGGCAAGCTGGGATCAGAAGAAGCTGAGCGCGGAATTATGTGATGTGGATTTTCAGGGATATGATTTCGGACAGCCGGAGATCGCACAGCCGGATGATGGGACAGAGGAAGCAGATCCTAAGATGATGACCTGTCCGTGTTGCGGGGAGGTGTTCGAGGTATGAAGCTACAGAAATTAAAGCTGGCTGAGATAGAGCCGTATAAGAATAATCCGCGTAAGAATGATGATGCAGTGAATGCGGTTGCCGAGAGCATCCGTCAGTGTTCCTATATTACGCCGATCATTGTGGATGAGGATCATGTGATCATCGCAGGTCACACCAGATACAAGGCGCTGATTGCTCTGGGGATGGATGATGTGGAATGCCTGATCTGTGACGGGTTGACCGAGGAACAGAAGAAGAAATACCGCTTCCTGGATAACAAGACCGGGGAAAAGGCAACATGGGATCTCATGAAGTTGGAAGTCGAACTGGAAGGACTTGATCTGGAAGGGTTCGACTTTTTTGGTATGGCGGCTGACCTGCCGGTGGATGGTGACGGCGGCGGTTCGGATAAGGAACTGACCGGGACCACGGAATTTGATGCGGAGGTGTTTGGGGATGAAGAGTTCAAATACGAATGCCCGAACTGCGGTTTCCGGTTCAACTGAGTTTCCGTGGAAGTGGAGCCTTGCGGATCTGGAAAAGAGGCCGAAGCATGGGCATACCGTGTTTTCCTGTTTTTCTTGCGGCGGAGGTTCCTCAATGGGATATAAGCTTGTGGGATTTGATGTCGTGGGGAACTGTGAGATTGATCCCGACATGATGAAGGTCTATAAGCAGAATAATCATCCGAAGCATTCATTCCTTATGGATATCAGGGATTTCCTGAAGCTGCCGGATGAGAAGATCCCGGAAGAGTTGTTCCATCTGGATGTGCTGGATGGTTCGCCGTCATGCTCTGTATTCTCTACGGCCGGAGTCAGGGAAGAAGGATGGAACACGGAAAAAGTGTTCCGGGAAGGTCAGGCAAAGCAGAGGCTGGATGACCTGTTCCTTTACTTCATAGCGATAGCGAAGAGATTACAGCCGAAGGTTGTCATCGCGGAGAATGTGAAGGGCATCATCATTGGAAATGCGAAGGGCTGGGTCAACCAGATTGTGAAGGGATTCGATGATGCCGGATATATAGTGCAGATATTTCTGTTCAATGCGGCGAGAATGGGCGTGCCTCAGAAAAGAGAGCGTGTCTTTTTTATCGCGCATCGGAAAGATTTGAAATATCCGAAGCTTTCCATGAACTTCAATTCAAAACCGATCCCATTCAAAGATGTCCGGGAACCTTATGGAAAAGCGATGGATCCAAACAGTATGCAGGCGAAGCTTCTGAAGTACAGGATCCCTTCTGACAGATGCATCGCGGATATCAATGAGAGGGTGAGGAAGGTCAAGAACAATGGATTTTCCACTCCGATCAACAGGGATGATGAGCCTGTGCAGACGATAGTTCCAGGCAGCAGCCTTTACCGGATGTGCGATGGCCTGCTTATGACGGACAGGGATATCATAGGCTGCCAGACGTTTCCGCAGGACTACGACTTCATGGATCAGAGTGTCCAGTACATCTGCGGCATGAGTGTTCCGCCGGTGATGATGGCGAAGATCTCCGAGCAGGTGTATAGGCAATGGCTGAAGGGAAGTGATGCGGATGAAGATGCGGAAGCTTAAGAAATATAAGCCGACAAAATTCAAGGCGAAGGATTCTGTCTATGACAAGGACGCGGCGGACTTTGCGGTGAATTTCATCCAGTGTCTCTGCCATACAAAAGGAACCTGGGCGGGGAAGCCTTTTGAACTGATCGACTGGCAGGAACAGATCATACGGGATGTGTTCGGAACCATGAAGCCGAACGGATACCGACAGTTTAACACGGCATATATCGAGATCCCGAAGAAGCAGGGCAAGAGTGAACTGGCTGCGGCAGTGGCACTTTTGCTCTGCTGCGGCGATGGAGAGGAAAGAACCGAGGTTTACGGCTGTGCTGCTGACCGGCAGCAGGCTTCCATTGTATTTGAGGTTGCGGCGGATATGGTCAGGATGTGCCCTGCTCTGAATAAGAGGGTGAAGATCCTGGCTTCCCAGAAACGGATCATTTATCAGCCGACGAACAGCTTTTATCAGGTGCTGTCGGCGGAGGCTTATAGCAAGCACGGATTCAATATCCACGGGGTTGTGTTCGATGAGCTGCATACCCAGCCGAACCGGAAACTCTTTGATGTAATGACGAAGGGGTCCGGGGATGCCAGGATGCAGCCGTTATATTTTTTGATCACGACTGCGGGAACGGATACCAACAGCATCTGTTATGAAACACACCAGAAGGCGAAGGACATTCTGGAAGGACGGAAGATCGATCCGACATTTTATCCCGTGATCTATGGTGCGGATGAATCCGATGACTGGACGGATCTGAAGGTCTGGAAGAAGGCGAACCCTTCATTGGATATTACGGTGGGTATAGACAAGGTGAAGGCAGCCTGTGAGTCAGCGAAGCAGAATCCGGGTGAAGAAAATTCTTTCCGTCAGTTGAGGCTGAACCAGTGGGTGAAGCAGGCGGTCAGGTGGATGCCGATGGAGAAATGGGATGCCTGCGCATTTCCGGTCGATGAAGATGAGCTGGAAGGGCGTGTCTGTTATGGCGGTCTGGACTTATCCAGTACGACCGACCTGACAGCGTTTTCCCTGGTATTTCCGCCGGTGGATGAGGATGACAAGTACATTGTTCTTCCTTATTTCTGGGTTCCGGAGGAAACGCTGGATCTAAGGGTGAAGAGGGATCATGTTCCTTATGATGTCTGGGAGCGGAAAGGTTTTCTGGAAACAACGGAAGGAAACGTAGTTCATTACGCCTATATTGAGAAGTTCATTGAGCGGCTGGGTGAGAGGTTCTACATTCGGGAGATCGCTTATGATCGGTGGGGAGCAACGCAGTTATCGCAGGATCTGGAAGGAATGGGATTCACGGTGGTTCCGTTCGGCCAGGGTTTTGCTTCGATGTCTCCACCTACGAAAGAATTGATGAGGCTGGTGCTGGAACAGAAGATTGCGCATGGCGGTCATCCGGTTCTGCGGTGGAACATGGATAACATTTATATTCGCACGGATCTGGCGGGCAATATCAAGGCTGACAAAGCAAAGTCCACGGAGAAGATTGACGGGGCGATTGCGATGATCATGGCGCTGGATAGGGCGATACGCTGTGGAAATGAAACGGCGGAATCTGTTTATGATAGCAGAGGTCTCTTGGTATTTTGAACAAAGAAAAAGGTCAACCATGCGGTTGACCTGATTTTCCGATTTACCAATTGCCTAATAGTGACGCCAACACATGACGCTTACCTCGAAAACGGCACTTACATAGGACTTACTGTTGGTAAATCTATAGTAGCATATGCAGAGAAGTTTGTCAATATGCGAAAAAAATTTGGCATCTATTTCGGGAATTCAAAAGTAAATTTAAGGATGCCAACATCTCTAAGCTTTTTTAGTTCATCGTCATAACCGCCGGTTTGCAGATGAGAATAAAGCAAATTTGCGAAAACATCAGCCATTTGAATAAGCGAATTATTGGACGAATCAAAATAAGTAACATCAAATTTACCACTTATAGTTCCGTTCATAAAGAGTTCGGTATTGAGATAGTTCTCAAGAAAGTACTTTGTTTCGGTTCTCTCGTTTCGTTCATCCAACTGAAGAGAACAGTTTTCATTTGGAAGGAGAGTTTTACGAATGAAATACTCTATTGCCAGTTTGAGTGTATAGTTAAAAACACGAGCGGTATTTTCACAAAACTGATCTGTAAGTAGTTGGTTTGAAATTTTAATGTAGTATAGTTCAAACGATGGCTTCCGACAGAAAAAATCAACAAACTTTTGCTTCATTTCTCTGTCAAATTGAGAGCCCTTGAGTTCATGAAAATCACCGTTTTGAAACATTTTTCCGCCTTTTTTAACTATCTGACCAGTTTCGGGATGTAGTTTGTCTTGATCCAATGCCAAAAGGTCATCATGGTTGGATGAAACGAAACGTTTGTATGCACGTTTAAGTGCGTCTTTATTAGTAGGATGTATGAGAGCAATAACAAAGTATTTATTGTTAGGGGCGTGGTTGTTTATAGAGCCCGATTCATCTATGTAAATATTCATATGAAAGCACTCCTTGAAAATGGGTGTAGTTTTCAATTAAGTATATCAGAAAAGACATGAAAGGACAAATACTATATGGGATTTTTGAACAGTATTTTTCGGAGCAGGGATAAGCCAACGGACAGGACGGCAGGAAGCAGCTACAGCTTCTTCCTGGGTGGAACGGCTTCCGGGAAGTATGTGACAGAACGGTCTGCGATGCAGATGACGGCGGTGTACTGCTGTGTGAGGATATTATCCGAGGCAGTGGCAAGCCTGCCATTACAATTTTACAGATATACCGATGATGGCGGTAAGGAAAAAGCGGTGGAACATCCGCTTTATTTTTTGCTTCATGATGAGCCGAATCCAGAAATGACTTCCTTTATCTTCCGGGAGACTCTGATGACGCATCTGCTTTTGTGGGGAAATGCGTATTCGCAGATTATCCGTAATGGCAAGGGCGAAGTCGTGGCTTTGTATCCGCTGATGCCGGATCGGATGAGGGTGGATCGTGATGAGCATGGACGGCTCTATTACGAATATACCGTTTACGATGCGGATGATGTGGACGGCAGGAAGGGCACGAACGGGGTTGGAAGAACCGTAAGGCTTCAGCCGCATGATGTGCTGCACATTCCGGGATTAGGGTTTGATGGTCTGGTTGGATATTCGCCGATTGCGATGGCGAAGAATGCGATCGGGCTGGCGATTGCTACGGAGGAATACGGCAGTAAGTTCTTTGCGAACGGCGCGGCTCCTTCTGGAGTATTGGAGCATCCGGGAATCATTAAGGATCCGTCCAGAGTGAGGGAAAGCTGGCAGGCGACCTTCGGAGGAAGCGGCAATGCGAATAAGATTGCTGTTTTGGAAGAAGGCATGAAGTACACGCCGATTTCCATTTCACCGGAGCAGGCTCAGTTTCTGGAGACAAGGAAGTTCCAGATCGATGAGATCGCAAGGATCTTCCGTGTGCCGCCTCATATGATCGGTGACTTGGAGAAGTCCAGCTTCAACAACATTGAGCAGCAGTCGCTGGAGTTTGTGAAGTACACGCTGGATCCCTGGGTGAGCCGTTGGGAGCAGGCAATGGTGAGAGCCTTGCTGACTCCAGATGAGAAGAAGAAGTACTTCTTCAAGTTCAATGTAGACGGATTGCTCAGAGGTGACTACCAGAGTAGGATGAACGGTTATGCGACAGCCAGACAGAACGGCTGGATGTCCGCCAATGACATCCGTGAACTGGAGAACCTGGACAGGATTCCGGCGGAACAGGGCGGCGATCTGTATCTGATCAACGGAAATATGACGAAGCTGGAGGATGCCGGAATATTTGCGGCAGGCAACAACGGAAAGGAGGAAGGAGATTCCGATGAAGAAATTTTGGAACTGGAAAAGCAGGAAGATCAGAGATCAGGCTTCCGGCGAAGAGGTCAGTGAAAGAGTGCTTTTCCTGAATGAAAACAGATTATCTGGCAAACCAAGGGAATCTGAGCGGAAAGCTGCAAAATCTCTTACAGGATACCTTCCAGACTTATAAAGATAAATATATAGATTTGCTGGAACAAACACTCAAAGAAAAGGCCACGCACTTTAATACCCCAATGAAAACCAGCATTGACCGGGAGGAAGTATCAGCGGTTTATGAGTACACCATGAATCAATACCGCCAATCAGGGGATATACTGGACGCCTTTATGAAAGGAGCCAAACACGCCCAGTCAATCTTTGAGGCAAACTTTTCCGACAGAGCTGGAAGTCCCGGAAGTTATTCAGCAAAATATGAGTGGGACAATTTCTTTGACCAATCTAAGTATACCGGTATGGCAAAAGATGATACCATGGAGGAGAAGTACAGAAAATCAATCAGCCGTTTTATCCAGGGCCTGGAATCTGATGATAATAAAAAGTTTCACCTGCTTTTTGGCAGTTCCGGGGATTATGAGTTAAATCTCTTTGCATAATCAGGAAATAACAAAGGAGGTATGTTGAATGAATGTGTCAATGACAGCGACAGCAATCGCGAAACGATATGTAGAAAATTGGAATGCCCAGGCAAGTAAAAATAATTCCTTACTGCCAAACGGTTCCGCCCCGCCGCCGGGGCATATCAATCCATATGAAGATCCCTGGATGGACATTACAAACCGCTCTCCGTCTGAATGGCAGAAAATCATTCCCGTTGATAAAGACGTGGCGGATCAGCTTAGAAGTATGGTTAGGGAGGACTTTGCAAAACGGTATGGGATGACAGACGGAAGTCCTGAACATATCAACGACAGGGCAAACCTGATTAAAAATTACACGAAAACATTACCCGGCGAACAGAGGCTTCCCGCCACCTGGACGCTGGAGCAGGTTGTAAATGATGAGGCGGAAAGGCTTAAATCCATTATTTTAAAGCATGATCCAAGCTGGACATATGGAAAACCATTCGATACCAGCATTTTGGACGAAGAATCCAGTGGGCATTTCGATGTATACGGCTAAACAGAACTTTTCTAAAAAAGGAGCGATATTATGATAGTAGTTGATGGACAAAAATCTTACCTGGGAGCCTACGCCGAACGAGTACAAAACCGCCAAACAACAAATCAAATGACGGAGGCGAAGAAGGACGCTTCTGTCAAACGTGTGACAGAGGCTGTCTATGATTCGGTTTCTGTTTCAGAAGAAGGGAAAAACTATGTGGACAGAGAATCCGCAAAAACCGGCAGCGGCAAAAAGGCCCCGGAATTTGTAGAATACACGAAGGTATATAAAGATGAACGGATTGCCAAATCCGGGGATTCTTTCTGGCAGAATACCGGAAGCCAGTATCTTGTGTTCAGTCAAAAACTGAATGAAAGCGGATTCTTTAATTCCATGTCAGACAAAGAAGTACGTGAGGCGGAATCCATATTAAGCGCCATTACAAAGGGCATGGACAGTTTGAGCAACGCTCAGTACCTGACAGGACAAGGGCCTTCTGGGGTTGACGGGAAAGGCTACACCCTTCCCACTTCCTATGAGGCAAGAATGGAGCTGGAGTCCTCCACGGCAGCGCTTATGTATTTTGGAGAAAAATATATTGAGGACGAAGGGCTGCGGAAAGAATTTGAAGGCTTAGTTGAGGATTATTACGCTCACAATACGGAAGTCTTAGGTGAGTACACGAATCCGTCAGAGCAGATGGATAAAGCGGTAAGCAAATTCCATGAAAGTTCCGGGAACGGGCAGTACAATGATCTTTTCGCAAAGGCAAGTTCTCAAAATTCGGATCGGGTCGCTTATTCCAAATATATGGGAAGTGTCACCCATACAAAAGAGGAAGAACAGCAATATGGCAATGAGCTGTCTGGATTATTTGAGCGGCTAAAACGCGATCCCTCCGGTCAGGCTGATATTTGGAGTAAGATACAAAACACCATGTTAAATTTCGCCACAAATGGAGGCGGCAGTGAGTCAATCCGGGGACAGGTGCTTGCTGGCGCAAGTGATTCCTTTAGTCGTATGGAACATTGCTGGTCACTGTTACTGAATAACGAATAATCTGTACCACCGTTATCCGTAAATTGATAAAATAAAAACTTAGCTGCAACATAAAGAATAGGTAAGCTGCTCCCATGGCAGAAAATAAAGGACAGTTTGCCTGGTGAAAAATATCTCTTTAGGTATCCCTATGGAAATATTTATATGAAACGGTAAAGAATCCGAACCTGAGAGATTAAAATACATTTTAACCTAACTTGAAAAAGAATCGGGCGACATGGTTTTTTGTCTGACCGATTCTTTTTTGTTTAAAAAAATTGATTTACTCCAAACTTTTTAAATTGGATTTATTCTGGACAGCTAATAACTGCTCTGCCAGATAATCCAAAGTCCCCAGAAGGATAAGCTGGTTTGTCCGGTTGCAGACCCTGAACTTTCCAATGAAGCGCTGGATTTCTTCCTCCTGCTCGTCTGGGGATACATTAAACAAATCACTTGTGGACAGCTCCAAGCGGTTGATGATGGGAAAAAGAATCTCATAGGAGGGATTCATCTTTCCTGTTTCAATATTCCTGATGGTTTTCACGGATACACCAGACTGATCCGCCAGTTCCTGCTGGGTCAGCCCATAATGTTTTCTTGCGGTGCGGATACAAGCACCCAAATATTTTATCTTGTCAACCGGCATAATTAGTCACCTTGTATCTATTCTATCTTACCGGTTCATGGTTTCATATTACCTTATAGGTTCTCTAAAAAAGGTAATATTATGCCTATTTTGAATAAGAATATGACTTAGCCCCCTATGGGAAGTGGAAGCCAGATAAAAAAAACGGCTTCTCGTAGCAGGGCTTAATTGTGCACCGCCTATGATTTGCTGTCGGAGGAAATCATGGCGGGCAATGTTTATCTCCATAAACAATCAGTAAAACCAGGTAATAAGCCAAAAAAAGCATATACTTTTCAGGGGGATTCCCTATCCCAAAACAGGCACGATTAAGCCTATATAAACACTATTATCAAACCTTATACCAAACGCAAAAGTACAACGTCAGGATCGCTAATCAATATCCTGGCGTTTTTATTTGTCGATTTTTGTCGGATTCTCCCGCTATTCACCAGTGCCGTGGGCCGCCCTTCATCAATTTTTGTTTCAAAAAATTGATGAAAGGAGTAACCGGCAATGACTGAAGAATATTGGATTGAAATATTAAAGGCAGAAGATCGCTTGTTAGACAACTCTGACCGGAAGTATCGGTATCACTGCAAATCTCTGGAAAGCATGAGCGAGGAATTAACGTTTCAGGAACGTTACATAGACACGGAAGAAGATTTTACCATACTGTGCGGAATCCGGGACTTTACCGACCTGGTTCAGAATGAGGAATTAGCGGCTGGACTGCGCCGCCTTACTGACCGCCAGCGGCAGGCGATACGGCTTCGTTTCTGGGAGGGATATCAATGCCAGGAGATTGCCGTCATGTTTGGCTGTAGTCCGGCGGCGGTAACGAATTTAATACAGCGGGCTTTTAAACAGCTCCGCATTTACTTAATGAGATCCTCCATTCCGCCGCCTTCGGCTGGCGGCACAAATAGTAATGAAAGTATCGACTATCCTCCACGTTGTACCTATAATAAAAGCGAGAAGCTATACTACAAAGCACGGGGAGGTGAGTCGTAAAAACGCTCTCGTTTTAGACAGTATGTTAATCAGTGTAAGTTCCACCTTCCAAGCACAAATAAGTGGCCCTATTAGACCGTACACTAAGAATTGTTTTAACTCTTGTTAAATATGTGGTGGAACAGCCAATGGCTTCTCTATTTTTCAGAAAGGAGCGTTGCCTATGAAAGTTGTTTATCAGACCTGCTGTGGCGTCGATGTTCACAAATCTTTTCTCGTTGCCACAATCATCAAAACCACATCCGGAGTTCAGCCTTCTTATCAGAAAAAGCGCTTCCCCACCTTCAACAATTCCATTCTTGAGTTCAAGAAATGGCTGCTGGACAATTCCTGCCGTGACATTTGTATGGAATCTACCGGCAAATACTGGATACCCGTGTTCAACCTTTTGGAAGACGAGATCAACGTCACCATCGCCAATCCAAAATGGGTAAAGGCTGTCAAGGGGAACAAGGACGATGCCAAAGATTCCAAATGGATCGGGGATCTGTTCAGGCTGGGGCTTGTGCCCGGAAGTTACATACCGTGTAAAGAAATCCGTATCCTCAGGGAGTTTACAAGATACCGGCATAAGCTTACTTCTTGCAGAAGCAGCGAGAAGAATCGATTTCAGAATGCGCTTACCGTCTGTAATGTCGCATTAGATTCGGTGGTTTCCGATATCTTTGGGAAACCAGCCACCTCTGTGATCGATTACCTCCTCGAACAGACCAGCAATTCCATCAGCCACGAAGAAATTTCCTCCAGACTGCTCCGTTCACTCAAGAAAAAGTCCGAGAGTGTCATTGAGTCCATCGAGGGTTATCAGATGGCTGATTCCCAGAAATACCGTATGCGCCTCATCCACGCACACATGGATTATATCACATCTACGATCTCCGATATAGACTCAATGATAAATTCGTTGGTCGAACCTTATGATAATGCTGTCAAGTTACTATGTACCATTCCCGGAGTTGACCGCAGCAGTGCGATAACTGCCATCTCTGAGATTGGCACGGATATGACACAGTTCTCTAATTCCAAGCGTTTATGCTGCTGGGCTGGCCTGGCTCCCGGTAATAATGAGTCAGCCGGTAAGAAGAAATCTGTTCGGATCACGCGTGCCGGGGCCTACCTCAAACCTGCATTGGTACAAGTTGCCCATGCAGCCGTAAAATCCGACAAGTCTCCTTACTATAAAGCCAAATACGAACGAATCATGAAATGCCGTGGCAAGAAACGCGCCATCATTGCAATCGCTAGTACTGCGTTGCGTAAATAACGGTGAATAGGCGTCTGATGTCTGCGTTAGATGTGAATCCCGCGAAACGAAGGCGTAGTGGTGCTACGTCGAGTTTCGTGGGATTTACAGATGACGCAGACAGCGGGTGCATATTCACTGGAATTTACGCAACGCAGTACTAGGATGATTCTTACTGCCGCCTATCAAATGCTGCCTGTAGGCGAGGTATGGAATCCTACCGTTCTTTACAAGATTGATATGCCTGAGCACCTCAAAGAAAAACAAAAAGAGAAGGCTATCAAACAAGCTAAGAAGCTTTTAATTGCCGAAGGGATTATTACAGAATCCCAGCTTGCCTCGTAGCAAGTTCTAATAAATCAACCTCGTCTCTAAAAGGCTATTTTTCAATAGCTTGTTTAAGTGCGCCAGTTTTTGGCTGTCTTCTACTTTCTTTCACACTAAGCGGCTTCCGGACAGCGAGAAGAAATGGCTGAAAGCCAAAATGCACGATCAATGCCCGGAGGTGGCTGACACGGCACGGGAGGTTTTCAATGCCTGCTTTCCCCATGCAGAGCGCAATGCCATGAAAAAGCAGCTTGTTATTTGATGTATACAATTTGGTGTATATGAAACCATTTGGCAAAAGTGGGTGCTTTTGCAGAAGATGCTGCTGGAGCAGTTAAAGGAACTGACGGATCATGGTTTTGTGGAAAAGAAATCCTATGAGGGATACCCACTCCGGGTAGAATATTCACTAACAGATGATATGGGAATGAAAATACTGAAGGCGTTAAGGATTATGCAGCATATAGGGATTGATTACCTGAAAGCAAACGGCATGGAACATATCCTGGAGGAAAAGGGAGTAGTCCCAGATTAGTACCCACGAAAAAGTGGGTAATTTACTGTCCGGGAACCGCCGCTTATAATATCATCAGAAAAGAATGATACGGACGCCGATATATCGGGTGTGACGTTCGACAGACCAAATTTTAACCGCATGATTGCAGAGATTGAATCCGGAAAAGGTGGACGGGAAACTCCTTTCTGCCACGCAACCGAAGCAGCAAGGCGCATAGGAAATCGAAAAGACGGTACAGCCCTTGTAACCGGGGCTATACCGCCTAATCTGAAATTACTTCCCTCTAACTGTAAACATTTGATTTTCCATGAGTTTTTTCATGGATTTCCTAATGTCTTTTCGTGGATTTCCCATGGAAATAACCCTTAAGCTAAACGGTAATATCCAAGTACCGCCCCTTCTCCACCGGCGATTGATCGAAATTTTTCGTTGTCCGGAAAACAGTATGGGTGGTTCCGCCGGACATATAGGTTTTGCCGCATTCCGGGCAGATATCGGTATGATAGGTTACGGACTGGGAAATGATTTCCTGATCATCGGAAGCGTTTGCCTTGGCCCATGCATGGGATACGTGTTCTGCCTCATGGGCGCGGATTTTAAAAGCAGCGGTTTCCGGGCTAAGCTTTGTGGGTGTCTTAAAGGAAACGGAAGGGTCATTGGATCCGTCCTTGTATTTCCGGTTTTTGCAGGTCTGGCATTCGTAGGTGTCATAATCTCCTTTGGGGGAAACTTTCCGGCTGCCTTGAGCCTTTTTTGCGTTTTCCGGCATCTGGGCTTCGGATAAGCTTCCCGGTTTTGCTGCCGGGGACAATGCCTGGAAAGCTGCGGGGCCGCGGAGAAAAGCGTAAAGGGATAAACTGCCCAGGGATAATAAATTGTTGATAAGATCGCCTCCTTAGTTACCGTTTTTGCCATCGCCGTAGAGCGGTTTACAAACACACTCTGGCCAGCGGTGCACGCTTTTTTATTAGTATAGGCAGTTTTTCGGAAAATATCAATAGAATTTTGTGGTTTTTTCAGCACTTGCAAAGGCAGATGTTTTTTGCTGTTCGTATGGCTGCCGACTGAAAAAAAGAGCGTTGCCCGCCTGCCAAGCATGCAGGCGTCCTGTTAGCCGCCGATAAATGGAAGCCAGAAACGGCGCAGCTGAATTTCATGCTATTTCAGGCAGAGGGAACGGTATTTTTTTGGTGAAACTCCTTTATATTCCCGGAATTTTCGGATAAAGTAGCTGAAATTATCAAATCCGACAGAAAGGGCGATATCAGAAATCGGCGTTTTTGATTCGGACAGCATTTCACAGGCTTTTTCTATTCGATATTCATTGATAAAGCTGATGGGCGTCTTTCCAATCTCCTGTTTAAAGTAATGGCAGAAATAATTGGGACTCATAAAGCATATTTCAGCCAGCGTCTGTAAAGATATTGATTCCGGGTAATTCAAGTGAACATATTCAATCACTTGTTTTAATTTATTTAAGGAATCCTTTCCTTTAAGCGATAAGGTATTCTTATAAAAATAATCGGCCTGAAAAAATAATTCAATCATGTGCAATATATGAAGTTTAATGCTTAAAAGGGCACAGGCGGGCAGTGTGTGGTAAAGTTTTATGATTTCCTGCATATGGAACAGGATTTGTTTATGATCCTCTGGTGAAAATGCGGAGCAGAAGGTTGGGAACAGCAGCGTTCCACTGGTGATGGGCCGGATAAAGTTATGCTGGCACGCATCATACAATGAAAAGTCTAAAAAGCCAGGATTAAAGACAACAGCGTGGTGCAGGGATTCTCCGACAGATTTAATTTCGTGCAGTTCTCCGGAATTGATGAAACAAAATTCGCCTGGGTTTAAGATAAAGGGTTTTCCGTGAATGGTTAAATTCAGGATTCCGTATTCTGCATACACCCATTCCAGTTCTTCGTGCCAGTGCTGTGACACGAAATAAAATCCGTCTTTGTCGTGGTGGGAATATACCTGTAAAGGAAAAACAGAAGTGCCATGGGTTTTATCTTCATGGTAAGCGCGTGACATAGTTACCAACTCCTAAATCATAAAATTGTGTTATTATTGGATAAAATTATGCAAGCAATCAAGGCTTCTTTTCCAGTATACTAAAGTCACCGAAGAAAAACAAGCGAGGTGAAAAAAAGATGAAGGAAAAGTGGTGGAAAAGCAGTGTGGTATACCAGATATATCCGCGAAGCTTTTGTGACAGCAATGGCGACGGAATCGGTGATATTAACGGTATTCGTTCTAAATTATGGTATTTGAAGGAACTTGGGGCCGATGTGGTCTGGCTGAGTCCCGTTTATGCCTCTCCTAATGCGGATAATGGCTATGACATATCCGATTATTATGGGATATCACCGGAGTACGGCTCAATGGAGGAAATGAAGGCTTTAATTCAAGAATGTGAAAATTGTGGTATTAAAATTATCATGGATCTTGTTGTGAACCATACTTCTGATGAGCATCCATGGTTTATGGAGGCAAAGAAATCGAAGGACAACCCGTATAGGGATTATTATATCTGGAGAGAAGGGGAAAAGGGCAGTCCGCCTAATGGATTAAAGTCTTGTTTTGGCGGCAGCGCATGGGAATATTCAGAAGAAACGGGGGAGTATTATCTGCATTTCTATCATAAAAAACAGCCGGATTTGAACTGGGAGAATGAGGCGATGCGGAAAGAAATCTGGAAAATGATGAATTTCTGGATTGATATGGGTGTCGGCGGTTTCCGGATGGATGTGATTGATGTCATTGGAAAAGTCCCGGATCAGGAGATAAAGGAAAACGGACCCAGGCTGCACGAATATCTCCAGGAAATGAATCGGGAGACATTTGGGGATAAAAACCTGATGACTGTGGGGGAATGCTGGGGGGCAGATATTGAGGATGGAAGTTTATATTCTGATCCGGAGAGGAGGGAACTGGATATGATCTTTCAATTTGAACAGATGCTGCTGGATCAGGTTCCGGGAAAACAGAAGTGGGATTTAAAGCCCCTTGAATTAAAGAGGTTAAAACAGGCTTTTGCGAAATGGCAGAAGGCATTGGAGGGGAGAGGGTGGAACAGCCTTTTCTGGAACAGCCATGACCTTCCCAGGATCGTTTCCAGATGGGGAAACGATAGAGAGTACCGAGTGGAGTCCGCAAAGATGCTGGCAACTGTGCTTCATGGAATGAAGGGGACGCCCTATATTTACCAGGGGGAAGAAATCGGGATGACCAATTATCCATTTTCGGGAATTGAGGATTTTTCTGATGTGGAGTCTGTCAATATGTATCGGGAGCGAAAACAAATGGGATATCCGGAAGAAGAAATTATGAAATCCCTCTGTATAAAATCCAGGGATAATGCAAGGACTCCCATGCAGTGGGACAGCGGCTCACAGGCAGGATTTACGGAAGGGAAGCCCTGGTGCAGGGTAAATCCCAATTATACGGAAATTAATGCAAAAGAGGCATTAATGGATCAGGATTCCATTTTTTATTATTATCAAAAACTAATCCGGCTCCGAAAAGAAGAATCCCTGCTGGTTTATGGGACGTTTGATTTGCTTTGTCCGGAGGATGAACATATTTTTGCTTATGTAAGGGAATGGAAAGGGAAAAAATGGCTGGTGGTAGGCAATTTCGATAAGGAACCGGTAAGTTTTGATTATCCCGGGAAAGGCAGGGCGCTGTTGTCCAATTATGAACAGGCTGCTGAAACCTGGTTAAAGCAGATGAAGCTGCGTCCGTATGAAGCGGCTATCTATGAAATCATATAACGAAGAGGAGGAAGAAAAAAGATGACAAAGGAAGAACGCTACCAGGCATCCGCCGAAGAGCTTTTGCGGCTGGTCGGAGGAAAAGAAAACATTATCAGCGCTGCCCACTGTGCAACCAGGCTTAGGCTGGTGTTGAAAGATGAGTCCAAGGCAGATGTAGATGGGATCCTGAAGGTGGATCTGGTGAAAGGCCAGTTTGCCAATGGAGGCCAGTTCCAGATTATTATCGGCAGTGGTACGGTAAACGAGGTTTATAAGCGTTTCATCGAAGCTGGAGGAATCGCCGAGGCGACGAAAAGCGAAGTAAAGCAGGCGGCCATTCAGAAGATGAATCCGCTGCAGCGGCTGGTAAAAACACTGTCGGATGTATTTGTGCCGCTGATTCCGGCACTGGTTGCCAGCGGTTTGATGATGGGCTTAAATAATGTGCTGACGGCCAGCGGGCTGTTTGTTCCTGGGCAGTCTTTGGTAGAAGCATATCCGGCGCTCTCTGATATTGCGGCTATGATTAATACCTTTGCCAGTGCGGCTTATGCCTTTCTGCCCATTCTCATTGGATTTTCAGCCACAAAAATGTTTGGGGGCAATCCGTATCTGGGGGCGGTTATCGGTATGATCATGGTATCCGGAGATCTGTTGAATGCCTATGCTTACGGTACTGCCGTAACCGAGGGGACAATTCCGGTATGGAATATTTTGGGAATCGCCATTGAAAAAGTAGGATACCAGGGAACGGTTCTCCCGGTTCTTGCCGCATCTTATATTCTTTCTTTTGTAGAGAAGAAGCTGCATAAATATATCCCGGAGATTTTGGATAATCTTCTTACCCCGTTGCTTACGGTGATGATTACCGGGTTTATTACGTTTACCATTGTGGGCGGGGTGATGAGAACGGCAGGCGATATGCTGACCAACAGTTTTGTGTGGATGCATGACGCCTTGGGAATTGTAGGTGGTATGGTTCTGGGCTTTTTATATTCGCCTCTTACCATGACGGGTATGCACCACAGCCTGCTTCCGGTAGATATCCAGATGGTAGCGGCAGGCGGTTCCTTTCTGCTTGCCATTGCATCCTGCAATAATGTGGCTCAGGGCGGCGCAACCCTCTGTGCCATGCTTCGGACAAAGGATAAAAAGTTAAAAAGTGTTGCGGCAACTTCGGGAGTATCCGCTATGCTGGGGATTACAGAGCCGGCAATGTTTGGCGTAAACCTGAAACTGAAATATCCGTTCTACGGGGCGATGATTGGCGCAGCCCTTGGAGGCGGGTATGTAACCTTGACGAATGTTTTGAATACCGCTCCCGGAACTGCGGGGATTGTGGGATTTGTCTGTGTGCCTGCAGCCAGTATGCTGAACTTCTTGATTGGTGCAGTTATTGCTATTGCAGCAGGGTTTATCTCTACTTATGTGATGTCAAATATGAGGAAGTTTAATAAAGAACTGGCGGGCAATGAAGTTTCTGCAGAAGAAACAGCAGATACCTCTGAGGATGTTTTTTTGGCGGCAGAAAAGAAGGTAATCTGCAGCCCTCTGACAGGAACTGCAATACCCATGAATCAAGTACCGGATGATACCTTTGCCGCGGAAGTATTAGGAAAGGGGATGGCAGTGATTCCCTCCGAGGGGAAAGTAGTAGCGCCTTGTGAGGGCGTGATCTCCGCATTATTTGGTACAAAGCATGTCATTGGCATTACCGCGAAGGATGGGGCGGAACTGCTGATTCATGTGGGCGTAAATACCGTGGAGCTTAACGGAAAATATTATGAGGCTCATGTGGCACAGGGCGATCAGGTAAAACCGGGGCAGCTGCTTCTTACGTTTGATCTTCAGAAAATCCAGGAAGCGGGCTATCCTGTGGCGACTCCGGTAATCATTGCAAATACAGACAATTATAAAAATGTGGAAGGGTTGAAAACCGGCGAGGTTCACTGCATGGAGCCTCTTATTAAACTGGAGGAATCATAATGGCGGATAAAAAAATTGTGTTTTTAGATATCGACGGGACATTTACTGTTCCGTTGGAAAAACCGACGGAGCTTGCGGCGAGGGCAGTGCGTGAAGCGAGAAAAAACGGGCATAAGGTTTTGCTCAGCACAGGACGCAATATGCCTATTGTAAGCGAGGATGTCCTGGAAGTAGGATTTGACGGCGTGGTTGCCAGTGCGGGAAGGCATATTGAAATTGATGGGAAAGTGATCCGCGACAGCGTGCTTCCGGAAAAAACTATCCAAAAGTGCCTGGGAGTTTTTCATCGATTTGGAATTTATTGCCGCATAGAAAGCCCGGAGGGGATTTATATTGACGACAGCCTTCAGGAAATTCTCACAAGCACAACGGCAGTTCTGGCTAATTCGGAACTGATCCGGATGAAGAAGGAACTGGATTCTGATGTGGGGGTAAAGCCGTATACGGAATACCCCCGCAGGGGGGCGTATAAGCTGGGCTTTATCTGTACAAGCCTGGAAGATATCGAAAAAACAAAACCGTATCTGGAACAGGAGTTCCATTATGTAGTGCATCCCTATGCGGAAGGTGCGGACTGCTATAATGGCGAGATCATACAAAAGGACATGGATAAAGGCGAGGCCATGGAGCGTGTCTGTGAATACTATGGCGAGGCCATGGCAGATACAATTGCTTTTGGCGACAGCATGAATGATCAGCAGATGCTGGAATATGCAGGGGTTGCCGTTGCAATGGGGAACTCCTGCCAGGAATTAAAGAAGTGTGCAGATGTTGTCTGTGAGAGCGTTGAGGAGGATGGGGTTTACTTTGAATTTAAGCGAATGCATTTAATATAGGGAAAAACAAGATAAATGTATTCCCGTGTGCAATTACAGATGAATGGGAAGCCATGCATATCCGGCAGAAGAAGAGGAAACAGCCATTGACACCGGGCCTTCTGCATATTATGATAGGGGATGTAATCAAATAAACCTGTTATCGGTGCTCTTTATCAGAAGGGAGAATAGGGAATGCGGTGAAAGTCCGCAGCAGCGCCCACTACTGTAACCCGGATCGGGTATTTGGGGAACCTTACGGCTGATTTCGGAAGGGATCCCGCCACTGTTTCGCCTCTTTCAGGATTTTCCCAGCAAAGAGATAAATCGTAACAATTCAGACGGGCATCTTCTTGCCCGTATGCTACGGACGAGAAGCATCGGATATTCATCCGTGTGGAATTTGAACTGTTACGGAAAATCATTTGCTCAGGGAAGCCTGCAGGAGAAAGAAGAAATGGGAAGGCATAAATACTTTAGGGATGAGGGGAAGCCAGGAGACCTGCCATAACAGGATAGACGAAGCAGTATCTCGGGAGCGGAGATAGGCATTCTTTTTGTGCCTGTTTCCCTCTCCAAAGACAAAGGAGGGGAAAGAAATGTCTAAAAAATTGATTCGTTCCATAATGGCGGTTGTCCTGGCAGCGTCGCTGCTTGCAGGATGCAAAGGTTCTGCCGGCGCTTCCTCTTCATCTGGGGCGTCGGAAGGTTCGGTGTCTGATCCTTTAGTATCTGAGGATGTTTTGTCCGATGCATCTAAGGATGTTTCGTCTGATGCTTTCGCAGAAGCGGATTCCCTGGGGGAAACGGTGGAAAGCCAGGAAGGCGGGGATTTGATGCAGGTAGTTACGGACAGCATCGGCAGGGAAGTAAAGCTTCCGGATCCGGTGACGAAGGCGGTGGTTGCCAATGCCTATAACACGGAGATTATTAACGCTATCGATGCCTTGGACTGCGTGATTGGCGTGGATTACAACATTTACCAGGACAAGGAATCCTGGAAAAACCGGTATACGGAAGATATGGTGATCGGCAAAAGCCAGAAGGATTTGAACTATGAGAAAATCGTGGAGCTTGCCCCGGAGGTGCTGATCCTGACAGGGAACGGCACATGGGAGGAAGCCCAAAGGCAGCTGGAGCCTTTCGGCATCCAGGTGGTGGTCTGCGATGCTTATTACACGGATCGGTTTGGGCAAAGCTGTGACCTTTTGGGGCAGATTTTCGGGAAGGAAGAAGAGGCGGAGGAGTTAAAGCATTATTTTATGGACAAGCTGGACTATATCCGCAGGCAGCTGAAGGATGTGGAGAAAAAGCAGGTGTACTTTGAGTACCGGAGGGAGGGGAATACCACGATCCCAGGCAATTTCTTTTACTACATGGTGGAATATTCAGGGGCGGACAATGTGTTTAAGGATTCTGCCAATGTGGAGGTTGAGTCCGAAGCCGTGGTGGCAAAGAATCCTCAGTATATCGTAAAGGTATCTGCGCCAGATGTGTATTCTTCCTACTATCCGCCTTCCCCCGCGGATCACCAGGCCATCAAGGAGGAGCTTGGCGCAAGGCCCGGCTGGGATGAGATTGATGCCATAAAAAACGACCGGGTGCTCCTCCTTTCTCATTACGTCCACGGCGGGGCGTCTAAGCTGGTGGGAACCATGTATGTGGCGAAATTCCTTTACCCAGAGCTGCTTCCGGATCTGCACCCGGAACAGGTGTTTCGGGATTGGCTGGAAAAATACCAGAAGCTGGAGTATATTGAAGGCCATACATACCCGGCATATAGGTTTGAGGATTAATCCATGGATGGGATGGATGTGCGGGGGATCCGGAGCCGGTACGAACAGGCTAACCGGAAAAAATGGATGATTCTTTTTATCTGCGTGGCAGCGATGGCAGCGCTGGGGCTGTACTGCATTACCATCGGCGTGGCGGATACCAGCTTTCTCCAAGTGTTTAAGGCGGTTTCTGCCTGGGCCGGGGGAAGGCTGGGAGAAGGGGAGGATGCCGCAGCGGATAAGATTATCGTGCTGATGCGCCTTCCCAGGATTGTGATTGCGGTGGTTGCAGGGACAGGGCTTTCCGTGTCCGGGGCCGCCATGCAGGCAGTGACCAGGAATCCCTTAGTCAGCCCGTTTACCATGGGGATTTCCTCGGCCTCGGCTTTCGGGGCCTCCCTGTGCATTGTATTTGGCACGGGGATGTTTTTTCAAAGCGAACTGGGCATTATCTTTTCCGCCTTTTCCTGGGCAGCGGTGTGTGTCCTGTTCGTTTACGGCATTTCCGCCAAGGCGGGGATGGGGGCGGAGACGGTGGTGCTTACGGGGATTGCCTTAAACTACTTATTTAACGCCCTGACTTGCGCCATTGAGTTTTTTGCCCAGGAGCATAAGCTGGCGGCGGTAGTGCAGTGGACGTTTGGAACCTTTAACGGTACAATCTGGCGGGATGTGCTGTTTTCTGGGGCTTTTGTGCTGGTGTTTTCCCTGGTTATCCTGCGCTGCCGCCTGAAGCTGAATGCCATGATTTCTGGGGAAGATGAACTGGTGAAAAGCCTTGGGGTTAACCCGGAGGGAATCCGCGCCCTTATCCTGCTGTCTTCCGTATTTATGACGGCGGCAGTAATCAGCTTTACCGGGGTAATCGGCTTTGTGGGTTTGGTAGCGCCTCATATTGCAAGGCTTTTGGTGGGAAATGATCATAAGTTCCTGATTCCCTTTTCTGCCGTAACCGGGAGCATCCTGTTAATGGTTTCCGATGCCATCGGCAAAACGCTTCTGTCCCCGGTAAGCATACCGGTGGGGATCGTGGTGTCTTTCTTAGGGGTTCCCCTGTTTATCCACCTGATCCTGAAAGGAAGAAGGAGGGTTGGGGAATGAGCCTTTTTGCAGACGGCATTACCTTCGGCTACACAAAAGAGCGGGAAATCCTGTCGGATATTTCCTTTACCCTTCCCTTTGGGCAGTCCTTGTTTCTTCTGGGGCCAAACGGCACGGGAAAGACGACTTTGTTAAAATGCATTAACCATCTCCTTGTGCCCCAGAAAGGGAAGGTGTTTATCCATGGGGAGGACGTGGCAAAGCTTTCGCCAAAGAAACGAGCCAGGAAGATCGGGTATGTCCCCCAGTACAGCCATCATGCTTTTCCCATGAATGTGGTGGACACCATTATGATGGGGCGGATTGCCTTTAGCGGATACCGCATGGGCAAGGCGGATAAGGATGCGGTGTTTCGGCTGATTGAGCAGTTAAACCTTCAGGAATTTGCCTTCCAGACCATAGACCGGATGAGCGGCGGCGAACGGCAGAGGGTGCTTATTGCAAGGGCGCTGGCTCAGGAGCCGGAGCTTTTAATCCTGGATGAACCTACCAGCAGCCTGGACTTGCATAACCAGATGCTTATCCTCAAGCTCCTTTCCGGACTGGCTCATGAGAAGGGGATGGGGGTGGTTTTATCCATCCATGATCTGAACCTGGCCTCCCTTTTTGCCGATCAGGTTATGATCTTAAAAGAATCCCGGATATTTTCTTTGGGAAAGCCGGAGGAAACCCTGCTTAAAGAAAATATCCGGGAGGTTTACGGGGTGGAAACAGCCGTGACCATGGAGGATGGGAAGATCCATGTGCGGCTGAAACGGTAGAAAACCATAAGGGATTTGGCGCTACAGAACCAGCGAGGGAGCCGAATACACCCTTGCCCCCAGCTCATTATCCAGCATATACAGCGCCCTTGGGTCTGAGCCGAATAAGTCAAATTTCTTAATCAGCCCTTCTGCGTTCGTTTCCTCTTCGCCCTGCTCTTTCACAAACCAGTCTAAAAACTGCATGGTGCGGAAATCCTTCACCTGGTTTGCCGCGTCATAGATGGTGTGGATCAGCCCGGTCACAAGCTGCTCGTGTTCAAAACCGGCGTGGAGGGGATCGGCAAAGCTTTTCAGTTCCTTGTCTGGCTTATCGATGGCATCCAAGGTTACTTTGCAGCCGTTGTTCTGTAAGTACTGCATAAACAGCAGGGCATGATCCCGCTCCTCCTGGGCCTGGATCTTGTACCAGTTGGCAAAGCCGTTAAGCCCTTCCTCGGCATAGTAATTAGAGAAATCCAGGTAAAGGTAGGCAGAATAAAATTCCTTGTTTACCTGGATATTTAACAGCTGGGCAACTTTTGCATCTAACATATGATTAATCCTCCTCGTATTTGCCTGCGTTTTCGCGTGGCTTTTCCCTATTTTACCACTAACCGGGAAGAATGTCACCGGATTTTTGGCGGTTTCGTATTTCATTTGGCTTATGTTTGCTGTATAATGGAGAAAATGATTGGAAACGACCGTTAAGGAGGCAGTCTATGGGGTTTTGGTGGTTTATGTTTTTTTGCGATCTGCTGGTTCCGGCAGTTATGATATTTGGCGGAAGGATGATGTGGAAGCATCCCCCCGGGAAGATTAACGGGATTATCGGCTACCGGACATCCCGTTCCATGAAAAATAAGGAAACATGGAAATTTGCCCAGGAATACTGCGGACGGCTGTGGTGGAAAATCGGCTGGCTTATGCTTGCCCCTTCGGCGATCTTGCATATCCCCTTTTATGGCTGTCCGGAGGAGACCATTGGAATGGTGGGCGGATTTTTATGCATTGTACAGTGCGCAGTGCTTATCGGCTCTATATTTCCCACGGAAAGGGCGCTGAAAAAGAATTTTACGGATGAGGGAAAGCAAAGATAGGGGAAGAGGAACGCTGCTTTTATTCCCGCGAGCAATGAGCCAAGCGGCCGTGCTTGCACGGTCGGTTGGCGAATGCCGCGAGGGTCAAGCACCCCGCTGCTCTGCAGCGTTGCAAGATTGCTCCCCCGTTGCCTGCAGCGGGGGATTTGATTGTAATATCTGCCGTCCGTTCAGACGCGCTATTCGCAAAACTGTAGCGTTCCCCTTTATTTTCATCCCTTTTTCTTCTGCATGGATAATAATTTGTCCAAATATACCGATTTAAACTGCTTGCTGGCCATAGCCTGCTTTAAAGGAGGCAGCTTTAAAATGGTTCCGAACACTGCCGCCATGGCCCGGTGGCTGGAGAAGGCCTGGTTGTCAAAGATCAGGTTCTGCAGCGTCCCCTTTTCGATAGCCTGGAGGACGAAACGGTGGGTGCTGTTTACCGGAGTGATTACCTGGATCGGGCGGTGCTTCAGTTGGATGGCCTTGGTGGGGCAGTTCCGTGCGCAGACGCCGCACCCTAAGCAGATTTCCGTGTCAATCCGGGCTTTTCGTTTTCCGCCCGATGGTTTTTCCTCCAGATTGGAAGGTTCCTGTTTAGCGGCTTCCTCTAAGGAGATGGCCAGGATGGGACAGGCTTTTGCGCATTTTCCGCAGCCCACGCATTTTTCCAGGGATACCTCGGGGATATAATTGGTGGTGGCTACCGGCTGCATGGGGGAAAACCGTCTTGCCGCCTGCAGCGCCTCACAGCAGCATCCGCAGCAGTTGCAGATAAAGGCCGGGTGTTCCCTTACGTTTTCCCCAATCTGCACCAGATTGCTTGCGTAGGAGCGCTCTAAGGCGTCCATGGCTTCTTCCTTGGAAATCAGCTTCGTGTATTCCCCGTGTTCAGCCAGGGAGCGGGCCACGTTGTCAAAAGTCAGGCACACATCCCATGGGGCATCGATCTCGCAGGGATGGCCCGCGTGGTACGCCTTGTGGCGGCAGTAGCACGTGCCAAGGCCGACGTATCTGGCCTCCTCTACGATATGGGTTGCCCGTTCATAGTCCAGGATATGGTTCATCTTGTCATTGGTCAGCACCGGTTCCTGGACGAATACCCGGCCCAGCTTCGTCTCCGTGGCAAAGAACAGATCCTTGACAAAATCCTCTTCCACGTTCATATACTGGTAATAAAGCTGGCTCAAGTATTTTTGATCGATATCGCCCCTGGTGCGCATCAGCGCAAACTCGATAAACCCGGCCATAGGCGGCGGCATGACAAACTGCCGTTCCCCGTGATACTCGGAATCTACCAATAAGGCTTTTTCGCACAGATGATCCAACAGCTTTTCCGCTTTCGCTTCCGTAGTCCCCCAGACTTTCGCTGCCCGCTTTAAGGTAAACGGGCGGACAGGCAGGAGGGAAACCCATTTGGCTTCCTTTTCGGTATACAGCACCTGAAGGATCTTGTATAAAGTCTCCGATGGCGGGGCTCCTTGGGTAAACCAGTTAATCCGTTCTTCCAGGTTCTTGTAGGCATCTCTTGTGGTTAAATGTCCCATTGCTAATCACCTCCAAAATTGCCCATCGGAAATAAAAAAATTTCCGTGGATCCTTTCATTTTATCTCCAAAACAGCCAGGTTGTCAATGCGTTGCATCTGTTTTTTCTTCCGGCAGGCAAAGGTTTTTTGTTGTCGATTTTGCCATCTTGTGATATAATCTCGGCAGAGATGGAAATTTGACGAAAAAGCATGATAAAAATGCCAGATTTGGATGGTATCGATATGATTCCCGATTTGCCCTTCCGATTTTTGATGACGATGGAGAAGTTTTGCGTTATAATGTGTTTCATGTGGAGCTTGTTATAAGATATGTGATGGATAGAAAATTGTATCTATATGACATCATAAACATAAAAAAAGAAACGGAAAAGGAGAAGAAATTATTGCAAATTGAAGCAGGTGACAGAACATGAGTAAAGAAATGTTAAAAAATTTAATAGAGTTAGTTCCGGAAAAAGATATTGATACCTTGTATAGAGTAATTGTAAAATTTGTGCCTGAAGTGATTCCTGAACCGGAAGAATTAGAAGCTTTAAGAGCCGGACGAGAAGACAGAGCAGTGAACGGGACAATACCACATGAAGCTATAAACTGGGATTGAGGAACAGAAAAAGAAATGAGTGACCCGCTTGAGCAATAAAGCTGTACGGTTAAAAACTCATTTCTTAGTTTGATTATATAACAGAAAGAGAGAAAAGTTAAGAGAAATGGATAATGAAATTGATTTAGGCCAAATCGATATAAATTCAGAGCCGCCCATAGAGGAACCCGCCCGTCAATATTACTTCATGGCAAAATGCCGGGAATGGGTTCGGGAGTTTGAACGGAAAAACGGACGTCGCCCATGCTTTTTTACTCAAACGTTCGGCTGCCAGATGAATGCAAAGGATTCGGAAAAGCTGGCAGGGATCCTGGAGGCTGTCGGCTTTTTGGAAGCAGACGGGGAGGACGCGGATTTCGTCCTTTACAACACCTGTACCGTCCGGGAAAACGCCAATCAGCGGGTGTACGGGCGGCTGGGGCAGTTAGGGGTATTAAAGAAAAAACGTCCGTGGATGCTTATCGCCCTCTGCGGCTGCATGATGCAGGAAAAGGAAGTGATTAAGAAACTTAAAGCCAGCTATCCTTTCGTGGATCTGATTTTCGGAACCCACAATATCTTCCAGCTGGCGGAGCTGCTTTTCCGATGCCTTGATCAGCAAAAACCGGTAGTGGAGGTTTGGGAGGAGACGGATAAGATCGTAGAGAAGCTTCCCGCCCAGCGGAAATATTCCTTTAAATCCGGGGTAAACATCATGTTTGGCTGCAATAATTTCTGCAGCTACTGCATCGTTCCTTATGTCCGGGGACGGGAGAGGAGCCGCAGCCCACAGGAGATTATCCGGGAAATCAAGGCATTGGCGGCGGATGGGGTAGTGGAGGTAATGCTTTTAGGCCAGAACGTGAATTCTTACGGGAAAACCCTGGATAAGCCCGTTTCCTTTGCCAGGCTCCTTGAGGAAGTGGAGCAGGTGGAAGGGATTAAGCGGATCCGGTTTATGACTTCCCATCCCAAGGATTTGTCCGACGAATTGATTGAAGTGATGAGCCGTTCAGTGAAAGTCTGCCCCCACCTTCATCTTCCCCTTCAGTCGGGAAGCAGCCGGATCTTAAAGCAGATGAACCGGAAGTATACGAAGGAGCAGTACTTAGCGTTAGCAGAAAAGATTAAAGAGGCAGTTCCGGGAATTTCCCTGACTACGGACATTATCGTGGGCTTTCCGGGGGAAACGGAAGAGGATTTTTTGGAGACGCTGGATGTGGTGGAGAAGGTGAGTTTTGACAGCGCCTTTACCTTTATCTACTCCAAGCGGACAGGGACGCCGGCTGCCGCCATGGCGGATCAAGTTCCTTATGACGTAGTGAAGGAGCGGTTTGACCGGCTGCTAAAACGGGTGCAGGAGATTAGCGCAAAGGCCTTAAGCCGCCATCTCCATACCGTCCAGGAGGTGCTGGCGGAAGAGGTGAATACCCATGATGGCCGCTTAATTACCGGGCGGCTGGGGAATAATACCCTGGTTCATTTCCCGGGCGGGCCAAAGCTAATCGGTTCGGTGGTATCCGTGTCCTTAGATGAGTTTAAGGGATTTTACTATATGGGAAATCTTAAGGAGTAACTGTTCGGAAAGCATAATAGATAAAGCGAGGTAATTCATGGCTGGAATGACACCAATGATGACACAGTACCTGGAGACGAAAAAGCAGTATCCGGACTGTATTTTATTTTACCGTCTGGGGGATTTTTATGAGATGTTTTTTGACGATGCCTTAAAAGCTTCCAAGGCATTGGAAATTACCCTGACCGGAAAAGACTGCGGTTTAGAAGAGCGGGCGCCCATGTGCGGCGTCCCTTTCCATGCCGTAGATTCCTACTTAAATAAGCTGGTGCAGAAGGGCTTTAAGGTGGCCATCGCCGAGCAGATGGAGGATCCAAAGGCTGCCAAAGGCCTGGTAAGGCGGGAGGTGATCCGGGTAGTCACGCCGGGAACCATTACCAGCGCCCAGGCTTTAGATGAGACCAGGAACAATTACCTGATGGGGATCGTGTACCTTGGGGAGTGCTTTGGCATAGCCACCGCAGATATCAGCACCGGGGATTTTTTTGTGACGGAGGTGACTTCGGAACGGGATTTGTATGATGAGATCAATAAGTTTTCCCCTTCGGAGATTATCTGCAACGAAGCCCTCTATGTGTCTGGTGTGGATATTGACCAGTTAAAGGAGCGGTATCAGGTATCCATCGCCCCCTTAGACAGCCATTTCTTCGGGGATGAAATCTGCCGGAAGATCCTGAAGGAGCATTATCACGTGGGCAGCCTAGACGGGCTTGGACTTTCGGATTACGATACGGGCGTGATTGCCGCCGGGTGCGTGATGCAGTATCTTTACGAGACGCAGAAAAGCACCCTGGATCATTTGACTGCCATCACTCCTTACCAGGTGGGGCAGTACATGGTGATTGACACGTCCACCAGGAGGAATTTGGAGCTGGTGGAAACCCTGCGGGAGAAACAGAAGCGGGGAAGCCTTCTGTGGGTTTTGGATAAGACGAAAACCGCCATGGGAGCCAGGCTGCTAAGAAGCTACATCGAGCAGCCATTGATCCACAAGGATGAGATTTTAGCCCGCCAGGACGCGATCCAGGAGTTAAATATGAACTATATTTCCCGGGAGGAGATCTGCGAGTATTTAAACCCCATATATGATTTGGAGCGTCTGATTGGGCGCATCAGCTATAAGACGGCCAATCCCAGGGATCTTTTGGCGTTTAAAAATTCCCTGGCGATGATCCCTTACATCAAGCATCTTTTAGGAGAATTTACCAGCTCCCTGCTGAAGGCTTTTGAGGCGGATCTAGATCCCTTAGAGGACCTGAAGGGGCTGATTGACCGTGCAATTTTAGACGAGCCGCCGGTTTCCATCCGGGACGGGGGCATTATTAAAGAAGGCTTCCACCAGGAAGCGGATAAGCTGCGCCACGCAAAAACCGAGGGGAAGACCTGGCTGGCGGAGCTTGAAGCAAAGGAGCGGGAGAAGACAGGGATTAAAAGTTTAAAGGTAAAGTTCAACAAGGTATTCGGCTACTACTTTGAGGTGAGCAATTCCTTTAAAAACCAGGTTCCCTCTTATTTTGTGCGGAAGCAGACCCTGGTCAACGGGGAAAGGTTTACGACAGATGAGTTAAAGAATCTGGAAGATATCATTATGGGGGCTGAGGAAAAGCTGGTTTCCCTGGAATACGATCTGTTCTGCCAGGTGCGGGATACCATAGCGGAGAGTGTGCTCAGGATCCAGAAAACGGCGAAGGCCCTTGCCGGGATCGATGTGTTTTCCTCCTTGTCCTTAGTTGCCACCAGGCATAATTACGTAAAGCCCTCCATCAATGAGCGGGGGGTAATCCAGATTAAAAACGGCCGCCATCCGGTGGTGGAGCAGATGATGCGGGATGATTTGTTCGTATCCAATGACACCTCTTTGGATAACGGCAAAAACCGGATTTCCATCATTACCGGCCCCAATATGGCCGGGAAATCCACGTATATGCGCCAGGTGGCCCTGATTGTGCTGATGGCCCAGCTGGGGAGCTTTGTCCCGGCGGATGAGGCAAATATCGGCATTTGCGACCGGATTTTCACCCGGGTGGGGGCTTCCGATGATCTGGCAAGCGGCCAGAGCACCTTTATGGTGGAGATGACGGAGGTGGCCAATATCCTGCGGAACGCCACGAAAAACAGCCTTTTGGTATTGGATGAGATTGGCCGGGGAACCAGCACCTTTGACGGGCTTTCCATCGCCTGGGCGGTGGTGGAGCATATCAGCAGCCAGAAGCTTTTGGGGGCGAAGACCTTGTTTGCCACCCATTACCATGAGCTGACGGAGCTGGAAGGAACCATAAGCGGCGTGAATAATTACTGCATCGCCGTAAAGGAGCAGGGGGACGATATCGTGTTCCTCCGCAAGATCATCAAGGGAGGAGCCGATAGGAGCTACGGGATCCAGGTAGCCAAGCTGGCCGGCGTGCCGGACTCGGTGATTGCCCGGGCAAAGGAGATCTCTGTGGAGCTTAGCGGGGCAGACATCACTGCCCGGGCAAAGGAGATAGCCCAGTTAGGCGCGCCTCCCCAGCGGAAGGCCGTGCCTAAGCCGGATGAAGTGGATCTGCAGCAAATGTCCTTTTTTGACACGGTAAAAGATGACGACATTATCCGGGAGCTGGGGGAATTGGAGCTGGGGCATATGACGCCTATTGATGCCTTAAACACCCTGTACCGGCTTCAGACGAAGCTGAAAAACCGGTGGGACGGGAAATAACGACAGATGCTAAATTGATACCAGGGTCAAAAGGTCAAAAATCTGGTGCAAGCTTGCTTGCATAAAGATTTTTGACTTTGGAGCCCGCAACATCATAAAAAGAGGGAAGTGGAAAGTATGCCGAATATCTCCGTATTGGATCAAGGTACGATCAACAAGATTGCGGCGGGAGAAGTGGTGGAACGGCCCATGTCGGTGGTAAAGGAGCTTTTGGAAAATGCCATTGACGCCAAGGCTACCGCCATTACGGTGGAAATCAAGGACGGCGGCCTTTCCTTTATCCGGGTAACGGACAATGGAAGCGGGATTGGAAAGGATGAGATATCCCTGGCGTTCCTGCGCCATGCCACCAGCAAGATCCGCACAGTGGAAGATTTGCTTACCGTATCATCCCTGGGGTTTCGGGGGGAAGCCTTGGCCAGCATTGCGGCGGTATCCCAGGTGGAGCTGATCACCAAGACGGCGGACTCCTTTACCGGCTTCCGCTACCAGATAGAAGGCGGGGCGGAAAAAGGCCTGGAGGAAATCGGCGCCCCGGAGGGAACCACCTTTATCGCCAGAAATTTGTTTTACAATACCCCTGCCAGGAAGAAATTTTTAAAGACGGCGGCCACGGAAGGCGCCCATGTGGCGGAGCTGGTGGAAAAGATAGCCATGTCCCATCCGGGCATTTCCATCCGGTTTATCCAAAATAACCAGAATAAGCTCCACACTTCCGGGAATAACCAGTTACGGGATATGGTTTATACGGTTTTTGGCAGGGAGATTGCCGCCAATGTCCTTTTGGTGGATGAGACGGCAGGGGATATTTCCGTCACCGGCTTTGTGGGGAAACCGGTGATTGCCAGGAATAACCGGAATTTTGAAAATTATTTTATCAACGGGCGGTATATTAAAAGCAGCATTATTGCAAAGGCCATTGAGGAGGCCTACAGGCCGTTTATGATGCAGCATAAATACCCCTTCGTCCTTTTGCACTTTACCATGGAGCCGGAATCTTTGGATGTAAACGTGCACCCCGCGAAGATGGAGCTGCGGTTTCGGGACGGGGAGGCGGTGTACGGGATGGTTAGGGACGCCATATCCCGCGCGCTGGCCCACAAGGAGCTGATCCCTAAGGTAAGCCTCTCCCCTCCGGAAGGGGAGGAAAGGAGGGAGGAGCGGGAGAAAAGCCACAGCCTTTCCCAAAGCCCGGAGCCTTTTGAGCGGAAGCGGATGGGCCTTTATGAGCAGACCTTAAAGCAGCTTACCTCCATGCCGGAGGATGGGTTTTTGCAGGAGCGGCAGAAGGGCTACGGGGAAGGCGGGGAGCCGAAGCTTAAGCCTTTGCGCTTAGAAAAAGCAGGAGAAGATGGCGGCCGGGAGGCAGCGGCGCTGGAAAATCCGAAGGATTTTTTGGGGACGGCCTTGGACCTGGAAGCCCAAAGCCGGGAAAAGCCTGTGCAGATGGAGCTTTTTACGGATAAATTCTTAGGGGAAAAGGCCAGGAAGCGGCACAGGCTGATCGGGCAGCTGTTTGATACCTACTGGCTGGTGGAGTTTGACGGGCAGCTGTTTATTATCGACCAGCACGCGGCTCACGAGAAGGTGCTGTTTGAGCGCACCATGGCATCCTTAAAGACCAGGGATTTCGGGACGCAGATGGTCAGCCCGCCTATTGTTTTAACCTTAAGCATGGGGGAAGAAGTGCTGATGAAGCGGTATATGGCGTATTTTAACGGCTTAGGGTTTGAGATTGAGCCTTTCGGGGGAAGGGAATACGCGGTGCGGGGAGTCCCGGCCAATTTATTTTCCCTTGCCAGGAAGGAGTTGCTGCTGGAGATGCTGGACGGCCTGTCGGAGGATATGCAGAAAAAAGCGCCAGAGATGATCTACGAGAAGGTTGCCTCCCTGTCCTGCAAGGCTGCGGTAAAGGGGAACCACAGGATGTCTCCTGTGGAGGCGGACGCGCTGATCGACCAGCTTTTGGACATGGAGAATCCTTATGCCTGCCCTCACGGAAGGCCGACGATTATCGCCATGAGCAAGTATGAACTGGAAAAGAAATTTAAGCGGATCGTGTAAAGGAGGCAGGAGCATATGGGAAAACCGCCCCTGATTATTTTGGCCGGGCCGACTGCCGCGGGGAAAACCGCCCTGTCCATTAGCCTGGCAAAAGCCATAGGCGGGGAGATTATCAGCGCGGATTCTATGCAGGTATACCGCCATATGGATATCGGCTCTGCCAAGGTTGCGCAAAGGGAGATGGAGGGCGTCCCCCATTACCTGATTGACGTGCTGGAGCCTACAGAAGCCTTTAATGTGGTGGTTTTCCAGCAGATGGCAAAAAAGGCCTTGGAGCAGATTTACCGCCATGGGAACATCCCTATTGTGGCGGGGGGGACGGGATTTTATATCCAGGCCCTTCTTTATGACATTGATTTTAAGGAAAACTTAGGAGAAGGCAGGATCCGGAAGGAGCTAACCCTTCTTGCAGAGGAAAAGGGCGGGGAATACCTTCACCAGCTGCTAATGCAGGTGGATCAGGAATCCGCTGCCGCCATCCACAAAAGCAACCTTAAGCGGGTAATCCGGGCATTGGAGTATTACCGCCAGACGGGGGAAAAAATATCGGTTCACAATGAGAAGGAGCGCCAGAAGTCCTCGCCCTACGATTTCCTTTACTATGTGGTGAATATGGAGCGAAGCCAGCTTTACGGGCGGATCGATGCCCGTGTTGACCAGATGGTTAAGGACGGCCTTGTGGAGGAGGTAAGGGAGCTTATGGCGATGGGCTGCCACCGGGGGATGGTATCCATGCAGGGTCTTGGCTATAAGGAAATTTTAAGCTACTTGGCGGGGGAATGCACCTTGGAGGAGGCTGTGCGTACCTTAAAGCGGGATACCAGGCATTTTGCCAAGCGCCAGCTCACCTGGTTTAAGCGGGAGAGGGATGTACGCTGGCTGAACCTGACGGATTTTGGCGGCGACAGGGCGCAGATGCTGGCCCATATGGTCAGCCAGGTCCAGGCTCGTTACCCCATAGGCTGCCGGGACAGTGTTTACCCTGGCGGCCAAAAAGACTGACCATCCAGGATATTTTGATGCACATAACGGCATAAGGAGATATGCCGCTTTTCGGCCTCTGCGCTGGAAGGGGAGAGAAGAGCCTTTTTGAGAGAGGGAAAAGGGATTTCCTGCGGATTATGCCAGAAACAAAACGAAAGAACACGATGAAAAAAAATTGACAACCGCTTTGGAAATGTGCAAAATAAAAGGGAAAACCAGACAACATCTACTATTATAGAAAGAAGACAGGCCATGAATACGAACGAAATTTACCGCCAGCTGGGAATCAGCCAAAAGGTGCTGGATTTTTGCCAGGAGATTGTAGAGGGGCTAAGGCCGCGTTTTAATCGGATTGACCAGGTGGCTGAATATAATCAAATGAAGGTAATTAAAGCCATGCAGGATAACCGGGTCAGTGACATCCATTTCGCTGCCACCACCGGGTATGGATATAATGATTTAGGGCGGGATACCCTGGAGGAGGTGTATGCCAGCCTGTTCCATACGGAGGCGGCCCTGGTGCGGCCGAATTTAATCAGCGGAACCCATGCCCTCCATGTGGCTCTTTCCGGCAACCTGCGCCCGGGGGACGAGCTTTTATCGCCTGCCGGGAAGCCGTATGATACCTTGGAGGAGGTTATCGGCATACGGGATTCCGCGGGATCGTTAAAGGAATACGGCATTTCCTACCGCCAGGTGGAGCTGCTGCCAGACGGAACCTTTGACTACGAGGGAATTAAGGCGGCGTTGAATGATAAGACGAAGCTGGTGACGATCCAACGCTCCAAGGGCTACGATCCCCGCCCCACCTTTTCCGTAGGGCAGATTGGCGATCTGATCCGGTTTATCAAAGAGCTGAAGCCGGAGGTAATCTGCATGGTGGACAACTGCTACGGGGAGTTTGTGGAAACCATCGAGCCTACGGATGTGGGAGCGGACATGGTGGTAGGCTCTTTAATCAAGAATCCTGGAGGAGGCCTTGCCCCCATCGGCGGCTATATTGCAGGAAAAAAATCCTGCATCGACCGTGCCTCCTACCGCCTCAGTGCCCCGGGCCTGGGAAAAGAGGTGGGGGCCAGCCTTGGGCTAAATACTTCCTTTTACCAGGGGCTTTTCCTTGCCCCCACGGTGGTGGCCTCGGCCTTAAAGGGCGCCATTTTTGCGGCGAATGTTTATGAAAAGCTGGGGTACTCCGTAGTGCCTGACGGCCGGGAGGAGCGCCACGACATTATCCAGGCCATTACCTTCGGGGATCCGAAGACGCTGATCGCCTTCTGCGAGGGGATCCAGGCGGCCGCCCCGGTGGACAGCTTCGTGATTCCGGAGCCATGGGATATGCCGGGATATGACGCCCCGGTGATTATGGCGGCGGGAGCCTTCGTCCAGGGTTCTTCCATTGAGCTAAGCGCGGACGGCCCCATAAAGCCGCCTTACGCCGTTTATTTCCAGGGGGGCTTAACCTGGTATCACGCAAAGCTTGGGATCATGAAGTCCCTTCAGCAGATCGTGGATCAAAACCTTAAAGAATTATAAATATTGTCCAAAACATATACAGCAATGAAAAATTATGGTAGAATAGTAAAAATTAAGGGAGCGCATAAAGATGAGGGAGAAGAATGCCTGGGTGCTGTTGATGCTGCTGCTGGCAGGAGTTGTGCTGGGAGGCTTTGTGGGAAGCTTGGCGGAGGCCGCGCCCATGTTTTCCTGGCTGGGCTTCGGCGAGTCCTTCGGGCTGGCCTCGCCCTTAGTGCTGAACCTAGGGATCCTTGAGATCACCTTTGGCTTTTCCCTTAGGATTACCGTATCAGGTCTTATTGGCATGGCTCTCGCCGTGCTGGTCTACCGATGGCTATAATTCTGCCATACCATCCCTGGGCATTTGTACTTGGAGAGTGGAAAGCAGGGGATTTATGGGACAAAATGGAGAATGTAAACAGGAACGCAGGAGGATGAAGGACATTCCCAAGGAGGAACGGCCTTATGAGCGCTGCCTGAGCATGGGGCCGGAGCATCTGACGGAAGCAGAGCTTCTGGCAGTGATTATCCGAACTGGCTGGGCAGAAGAGACTTCTCTGGAATTGGCACAGAAGATATTAGCCTTAAACTACCCCAACCAGGGTATTTTAGGGCTTTTGCATCTTTCACTGGAAGAATTTTTAAACATCAAAGGAATTGGCAAGGTAAAAGCCATACAGCTTTTGTGCATCGGCGAACTGTCCCGCAGGATTTGGAAGCAGGCGGCAAAGCCGAAGCGCCTGATCTTAAAGGAGCCGGGGCAGATTGCGGAATACTGCATGGAGGATATGCGCCATTTGGAGCAGGAGCAGGTGAGGGCCTTGTTTTTCGACACGAAGCAGCATCTGCTCAGGGAGGCGGTTCTCTCCAAGGGAACGGTGAACGCCTCCGTGATTTCCCCCAGGGAGATTTATATCGAGGCCCTGCGCTGCGGCGCCGTATCCCTGATCCTGGTGCACAACCATCCAAGCGGGGATCCTTCTCCCAGCCGGAACGACGAGCTTTTGACCAGGCGCGTGGCGGAGGCGGGGCAGGCCTTGGGGATCTTTCTGCTGGATCATATCATTATCGGCGATACTACTTATATCAGTTTACGGGAACGAGGAATAATATAGATGGAAATGAAGCGCAGCAAATATCTGTTAGCCGCCCTTACGGTTATCTGTATCCTGCTGATCATCGTTACTTCAATTAAGGACGGGATTATGGAACCTTTGCGGACGGGGGTGGGATACGTCTTGGTTCCGCTCCAGACCGGCGTGAATGCGGTGGGGAAAGGGATTTATACGGAGCTAAGGGATTACAGTATGCTAAAAGACGCCCTTGCCGAGAATGAGCGGATGAAGGAGGAGATTGCCCGCCTTACGGAGGAGAATAACCGCCTTTTAGCGGGGCAGTTTGAACTGGATCGGCTGCGGGAGCTTTACCAGCTGGATCAGACATATATGCAGTATGAGAAGATTGGGGCGAGGATCATTGCCAAGGATTCCGGCGACTGGTTCCAGGTATTCCGGGTAAACAAAGGATTTGCCGACGGGGTGGAGGTAGATGACAATGTGATGGCCGGAGGCGGCCTGGTAGGCATCGTGACGGATGTGGGGGCAAATTACGCCACGGTCCGGTCCATTATTGACGATTCCAGCCGGGTCAGCGCCATGACCATCCAGTCCGGTGACAAATGCATCGTTGCCGGGGATCTGACCTTGTTCCAGGAAGGAAGGCTTAGGATCACCAACATCACCAAGGACGGGGATGTAAAGGACGGGGATCAGATTATCACCTCGGATATCAGCTCCAAATTCCTTCCTGGGATCCTTATCGGGTATGCGGCGGATATTACCGTGGATCCCAAGCGCCTGACGAAATCAGGGTACTTAATCCCGGTGGCGGACTTTGACAACCTTCAGGAGGTTTTGATTATCACGGAGACGAAATATACCGGGGAAGAAGGGGAGGGGGCAGGTTCATGAAACGGATTTTTGCCAACCTTCTCCTGATGGTTTTGGCGTTTACGGTGCAGACCTGCATTTTCCCGATGATTCCCTTTTTGTCGGCGGCGCCGAACCTTTTGCTGATTTTAACCTTTTCCTTTGGGTTTATCCATGGCAGCCAGGCAGGGATGCTTTACGGGCTGTTTGCCGGCCTGCTTTCCGACTTGTTTTACAGCGGCCCCTTTGGCTTTTATATGCTGGTGTTCGTTTATATCGGCTACGTTAATGGGATCTGCACCAAGTATTACTATGAAGAGTATATTACGCTGCCCCTTATCTTATGTGTGCTGAATGAACTTGCTTATAATCTGTATATGTATGTGTTCCGCTTCCTGATCCGGGGAAAGCTGAATTTGCTTTATTATTTCCGGGAAATTATGGTTCCGGAGATTATTTTCAGCGTTGTGGCTACCCTGTTTATCTATCGGCTGTTTCTGTTTACCAGCCGGATGCTGGAAGAGCTGGAAAAAAGGAGAGATACGACCATTGTTTGAAGATTTACGTGAGATAGCGAAAGAATTTATTGGCAAAGTGGCTTATTCCAGACTATTCGCCCTTACGGTTGTGTTTACCTGCTTGTTTGCGGTTTTGGCAGCCCATCTGTTTCATCTGCAGATTGTCCAGGGGGAGGATATGCTGAATAATTATATCCAACAGACAGAGGAAACCTTGTACATACCCGGTACAAGGGGCAACATATACGATACGAACGGCAATCTGCTGGCGTACAATGAGCTGGCGTATTCCGTCACGGTACAGGATACCGGAGCCTACCGCACCGTCCCGGAGATGAATGCAATGCTTCTCCGGCTGGTGACAATCTTAGAAAAGCACGGCGCGGGGGTGGAGGGGAAATTTGAGGTAGGGCTGGACGAAAACGGGGAGATGATTTACACCTCCTACAGCGAAACCAGCAGGCTGGGATTTCTGCGGGATATTTTCGGGAAGCGCAGTATCAGCGAGCTGGGCGAAGAGGTGGACAAGGACTTTGGGAAATACCCCATTGACGTGACGGCCAGGGAACTTTTTGAGAATAAGAAAGAATTCTACGGACTGGATGAGCTGCTGGACGACAAGGGAAACGTGCTTATGCTGGATGACAAAACGGCATTGGATATCATTAATATCCGCTATACCATGTCCCTTACTTCCTTCCAGAAGTACCTGCCGACCACGGTTTCCACTTACCTGGATGATGAGACAGTGGTGGAAATCATGGAAAATACGGCTCAGCTTGAGGGCGTGAATATTGAGGAATCTTCCGTAAGGGTTTACAATGACAGCATATATTTTGCTGCGATTTTAGGCTATACGGGCAAAGTACAGAAGGAACGGCTGGAGGAACTGCAGAAGTCAAACCCGGACTATGACCTTAACGATACGGTTGGGCTTATCGGCATTGAAGATTCCATGGAGCTGGAGCTCCAGGGGAAGAAAGGCTACCGCGTGGTTAATGTGGACAACCGGGGGCGGATCCGGGAAGTGAAGGAGGAAGTGGATCCAGTGGCAGGGCATGATATTTACCTTACCCTGGATACGGATCTCCAAAAGGGGATTTACCATCTGATTGAGCGGCAGCTGGCCGGCATCCTGGTGGATAAGCTGGTTTTGGAGGATAATCCCAATGAAGGGGTGACGGATTCCTCCAAGCTGAATATACCGGTGAAAGACGCCTACTACCAGTTGATTAACAATAACATCCTTTCCTTAAGCGGTTTTGAAGAGGAGGATGCCTCGGATACGGAACGCCAGATCCAAAGCACCTTTGAGCGCTCCAGGGAGCGGATCATGGCCCAGCTTAGGGCAGAGCTGATGAGCGGGCAGGCTACGCTGATGAAGGATCTGCCCAAGGATATGGCGAACTACATGGTTTACATTTATACGTACCTGTCGTCCCCCGCCGTGGGGATCATTGACGAGTCCAAAATCGATACGGCAGGGGAGGCTTATCTGGCCTGGAAAGCGGATGAGATCAGCCTAAGGGATTATCTTTACTCCGGAATTGCCGATAGCTGGATTGACACCACAAAGCTGAATGCGGACAGCCGTTATTCCAGCGCGGATGATATTTACAATTATCTGGTGGATTACTGCTTAAGCCAGCTGATGGAGGATACCCGGTTTACCAAGCGGATTTACCGCTTCCTGATCAATGACAATATCATCACTGGGGATCTCCTCTGCCTGGCCCTGTACGATCAGGGTGTTTTGGAGGAGGAGCCGGAGCAGATCGCGGCCCTTAGGGCGGAGGGGGCGGCCTATGCCTATACCTTTATCAAGGACAAAATTAGGAATATCCAGCTCACCCCGGCCCAGCTGGCTTTAGACCCTTACAGCGGAGCCTGCGTGGTCACGGATGTGAATACCGGCAAGGTAAAGGCGCTGGTGACTTACCCCAGCTATGACAATAACCGGATGTCGGGAACGGTGGACAGCGCTTATTTTTCCCGGCTGCAAAACGACTTGTCCCAGCCTCTTTACAATAACGCCACCCAGGCCCAGAAGGCGCCCGGCTCTACCTTTAAGCCGATCACCGCCATCGCCGGGCTGGAGGAAGGGGTTATCCAGCTGGGGGAGGAGATCACCTGTACCGGCATTTACGAGGAGATTGCCCAGCCTATCCGGTGCTGGATAAGCCCTGGGCACCATGGGCCTTTGGATGTGGTGGGGGGCTTAAAAAATTCCTGCAACTTCTTTTTCTCGGAAGTGGCTCACCGCCTTTCCACTGATGAAAACGGTATTTACAATACGGAAAAAGGCCTGGAGCTTCTGCGGAAATACGCAACGATGTTCGGGCTTGACCATGCTTCCGGCGTTGAGATTTCCGAGCGCAGCCCGGAAATGTCTACCATTGACCCGGAGCGCTCGGCCATGGGGCAGGGAACAAACAACTACACGAATGTGCAGCTGTCCCGGTATGTGGCTGCCCTGGCTAACCGTGGGACGGTGTTTGAGCTAAGCCTTCTGGACAAGGAGACAGATTCCGATGGGAACCTGATCGGAGAGTACACTCCCGTAGCCAGCTCCCATATCAATATCCAGGAGGCTTACTGGGATGCGGTGGCCCAGGGAATGAGGGACGTGATCCAGGAAGGGTCGGCCTCACGGCTGTTTAGGGATTTGCCTATTGAGGTAGCGGGAAAGACTGGTACGGCCCAGGAGTCCAAGACCAGGGGAAACCACGCGTTTTTCATTTCCTACGGCCCGTATACGAATCCGGAAATTTGCGTGACGGTGAATATCCCTTACGGGTATTCCTCTTCAAATGCTGCCGAGGTGGCCAAAAATGTATACCGGCTTTATTACGGATATACCAGCGTGGAGGAGATTATGGACTCCAAGGCACTGGACGTATCGAATATAACCATTGGAGATTAAGAGGTGATTACATTGGGCAGTACCGTTGTGATAAAAGGAAATAAGTCAGGGATGAGCATATACCTGGATCCGAATGTGCCTTTTGAGCAGATTTTGTCCGATATTGAGCGGAAATTCCGGGAGAGCGCAAAATTCTGGGGCTCAATCCAGATGGCTTTGGCCTTGGAGGGCCGGAGCCTGACCCCGGAGGAGGAGTACCAGATTGTCAATGCGATTATGGGAAGTTCCCAGGTGGAGATCCTGTGCCTGATTGACCAGGATGGGGAGCAGATCAGGCGGTGCGAGAAGGCGTTAAATGAAAAGCTGATGGAGCTAAGCGCCCAGACCGGCCAATTCCACAAAGGGGATCTAAAGCGGGGGGACAGCCTGGAATCGGAGGCCAGCATCGTGGTGATTGGCAATGTGAACCACGGCGCCAAGGTGACGGCCAAGGGCAATATCATTATCCTGGGAGAGCTTAAGGGATCTGTCTTTGCAGGGGCTGCAGGCAATGGCGAGGCGGTGGTGGTAGCCTTAGACATGGCGCCTACCCAGATTCGGATTGCCGATCAGTTTAGCCGGAATGGCGAGAAGAACAAGCGTCTGGGGCGGGGGCCAATGATCGCCAGCATCGAAAATGGAGTAATTTGCACAAAAGTGATAAAAAAGAACTGGTGGAGTATGTTTAATTTTAATTAACACTGGAAAAAATCAAGTTTATATAGTATAATAAAATAGCTATAACCTAGTTTTTCATGCAGGAGGATAATTATGAGTGAAGTCATCGTTATTACTTCCGGAAAAGGAGGGGTCGGCAAGACCACCACTTCTGCAAACGTGGGAACAGGCCTTGCCATACTGGGGAAGAAGACCGTCCTGATTGATACGGATATCGGGCTTAGGAACCTGGATGTGGTGATGGGGCTGGAAAACCGGATCGTCTACAACCTGGTAGATGTTGTGGAAGGGAACTGCCGCATGAAGCAGGCCCTCATCAGAGACAAAAGATATCCGAACCTGTATTTGCTTCCGTCTGCCCAGACCAGGGACAAGACCGCAGTCAGCCCTGAGCAGATGAAAAAGCTGGTGGATGATCTGCGGGATGAATTTGATTACATACTGCTTGATTGTCCCGCCGGCATAGAACGGGGCTTCCAGAATGCCATAGCAGGGGCAGACAGGGCTTTGGTGGTGACAACCCCTGAAGTTTCTGCTATCCGGGATGCGGATCGCATTATCGGGCTTTTGGAGGCCGACGAGATTGGCGCCATTGATTTGATTGTCAACCGTATCCGGATGGATATGGTGAAACGAGGGGACATGATGTCCATGGATGACGTGATGGACATCCTTGCGGTAAATGTGATTGGCGTGATCCCGGATGACGAGTCCGTGGTGATATCCACCAACCAGGGGGAGCCATTGGTTGGCATGGGCACGCTGGCCGGACAGGCTTACTTAAATATCTGCCGGCGCATTATGGGGGAGGAAATCCCGTTTTTAAGCCTGGATACCCAGCCTAAGTTTTTGATGAGGCTTTCCAGCCTACTAAGAAGGGCTTAGGAGGGATGCGGGATGATTTCAGCGGTATTTCAGGGATTCCGGAAGAACCATTCCGGCAGCCTTGCCAAGAAAAGGCTGAAGGTGGTGTTGGTCACGGACAAGGCGGACTGCTCGCCTGAGCTGATTGACCGGATGAAGGATGACATGATCCGTGTTATCTCGAAATACATGAGGATTGACCGGGAAGGCATTGAGGTAAAGATAGTGAACGGCAGGCCGGGAATGGCTCTTTACGCCGCCTTTCCGATTCTTGATATACCGAATAAGGGGATCTGTTAATCATGTTATTTGGCTACAAGCTTAGAAATTTTAATATCCGCCTGCTTATCTATATCCTGGCCTTAAGCGTGATCGGCGTCTTGATTATCCGAAGCGCCTCCGCCGGGGCCTTGGAGGGAACCAGGGTGACGAGGCAGATTATCGGGATAGGGGCAGGGATGTTGTTAGTGGTTGTCCTTTCCTTCATTGACTACCATAGGATACTGAATTTCAGCACGATGGTTTATTTAGGCTGCACCGGGCTGCTTGCGTGGGTGCTGTTTAATGGCGTGATGAGGGGCGGGGCTACCAGATGGGTTGTGCTTCCGGTATTGGGACAGCTCCAGCCCTCGGAATTTACCAAAATCGGACTGATTGTTTTCTTCTCCTGGTATTTTGACAAATACCAGGAGCGGATTAACCAGGTTCCCGTCCTGGCGGCGGCGGGCCTGCTGTTTGGGGTTCCGGTGCTGCTGATTTTGGCGGAGCCGAACCTTTCCACCAGCCTGATCATCATCATGATCTTTTCGGCCATGATTTTTGCGGCTGGATTAAGCTACCGGTGGATTTTTGGCATTATCGCGGTGCTTGCGCCCCTTGCCGCCGGGTTCGTTTATCTTCTGCAGTATGAGAAGATCCCTTTCCTTAAGGGTTATCAGGCACTGAGGATTTTAAGCTTCATTAACCCTGCGAAATACCAGGATAATAATTTGCAGCAGGATAATTCCGTTATGGCCATCGGTTCCGGCCAGCTTTGGGGGAAGGGGTTAAACAATACCACCATCGCGTCAGTGAAAAACGGCAATTTCCTATCGGAGGAGTCCACGGACTTTATCTTTGCCGTAATCGGGGAAGAGCTGGGGTTTGTGGGCAGCATGGTTGTATTAGGGCTGTTTTTGCTGATTATTTACGAATGCCTGCTGATGGCCAGGCGGGCAAAGGATATGGGCGGGAAGCTTTTATGCACCGGCATGGCGGCGCTGATTGGCTTCCAAAGCTTCTCCAATATCGCGGTAGCCACCAAATTGTTTCCTAATACCGGCCTTCCGCTGCCCTTTATCAGCTACGGCGTAAGCTCCCTTCTCAGCACATATTTGGGGGTAGGGATTATCTTAAATGTCGGACTACAGAGAAAAGCCACTCACAATTAAGGAGGAGTATTTTGATGAATATCGGACTAATCGCACATGACGCAAAAAAGAAACTGATGCAAAACTTCTGTATTGCATACAGGGGGATTCTAAGCAAACACGAACTGTACGCAACCGGCACTACGGGGCGGCTGATTGAAGAGGTTGCCAATTTAAATGTCCATAAGTATCTGGCGGGGCATCTGGGGGGAGAGCAGCAGATGGCGGCTCAGATCGAACACAATGAAATCGACTTGGTGGTGTTCCTCCGGGATCCCTTAACTTCCAAGATCCATGAGCCGGACGTAAATAACGCGGTAAAGCTTTGTGATACCTATAATATTCCCCTGGCCACCAACTTAGCTACGGCGGAGCTGCTGATCAAAGCCCTTGACCGGGGGGATTTAGAGTGGCGTGAGATGTACCGGTAAGGCCATGGGTCATTTGGCCCAGGATAAAATAATGTACAGGCGGTAAGGATATTGAGCAGGAAAAGTTATTTATTTGGCTGCCTGATTGCGGCCCTTTTGGTATCCCAAGGCTGCGGCAGGAGGACCCTGGAACAGCCTTATGACTGGTCCGGGCGGGATTTTGCCCTTCCAAGCCAGGAGGAAGAGGGGGATAGGCGGGCATCCGGCTTTGCCGAGGAGCTTTGCGTGATAAGCCCGGATGATGTGTGGGACAATGGAAGCGTAAGCGCAGAAGCTGCCGGTGTGTTCAGCCTCTCCGACGGCAGGGTGGTTTACGGGAAAAACGTGTTCGAGCAGCTATACCCTGCCAGCATTACAAAGGTGATGACAGCCATTGTGGCGATTAAGTATGGAAACCTTGCGGACACGGTGACAGTGCCCCAGGAGGCGGTGATCACGGAGCCGGGGGCTACGTTAAGCGGCATTAAGCCGGGGGATAGGCTGACTTTAGAACAGCTTTTATATGGCTTGATGCTTCCCTCGGGCAATGACGCCGGTGCTGCCATCGCCGTCCATATGGCAGGAAGCATTGAGGGTTTTGCCGAAATGATGAACCAGGAGGCGGCAAGGCTTGGGGCTACCGGAACCCATTTCATGAATCCCCATGGACTGACGGATGAGCACCATTACACCACGGCCTATGATTTGTACCTGATTTTTAATGAAGCGCTGAAGCTTCCTAAATTCCGGGAAGTTACCGGAACGATTGCTTACACGGCCAATTACTCCAATGAGGCCGGGGAGACGGTTTCAAGGGAGTGGAAAGGCGGGAACTGGTATTTGACCGGGGAGAGGGAGGAGCCGGAGGGACTGACCGTGTTTGGCGGGAAAACCGGCACGACCCAGGCAGCAGGCTTCTGCCTGATCATGGCCAGCCGTGATGAAGAGGAGAACGAATATATTTCCGTGGTGCTTAAAGCGGAAAGCAGGCCGAAGCTTTACGAGAACATGACGGAAATAATTCAGAAAATTGTCAATTAGCCGTTGCGTTTTTTAGATAGTTGTACTATAATTGGTTTATAATTGATTGACATTTTATACAACTTTAATAAACTTAAGGAGGAGATTGTAATGGTTCAGATTATCGCAGGGAATAAGGGGAAGGGCAAGACAAAGCATTTGTTGGAGAAGGCCAATACCGCGATTAAGACGGCAAAGGGTTCCATCGTTTATCTTGACAAGAGCTCTAAGCATATGTATGAGCTGAGCAACAAGATCCGCTTGATCAACGTAAATGAATTCCCCATTAGCTCCAGCGAGGGGTTCATTGGGTTTATCAGCGGCGTTATTTCACAGGATCATGATTTGGAAATGATGTTTTTAGACAGCTTTTTAAAGCTGGCCAGCCTGGAAGGGGAAGATATCTCCCAGACGATTTCAAGTTTGAAAAAAATCGGTGAGAAGTACCACGTTACGTTCGTTATCAGCGTTTCCCTGGATGCCCATCAGCTTCCGGAAGAATTAAGGGACGATGTGATTGTTTCTCTGTAGTTTAGATAGATACAGCTGCTGCAAGGTCTGCAGCAGCTTTTTTCTATGTTTTTTTATCTTTTTCTTCAGGTTGGCATCTTTGCTTGCATTTTTTCCGACTTCCTTTTATAATCATCATATGTGCGGTATGCGTACCGGTTAGCCTGGCGTGGGCAAGCGGGCAGTGGACTTGCAGCAGAGGGAAGGGAAGCTTTTTATGGACGGCAGGAAAACAAAACCGAATAAATCGAAAATTGTGCCATACAAACGGCCCCGGAACCTGAATGTGGGCATGATTATTTTTGCGATTATTTTTATTTACATGAGCTTCAGCGTCTATGCGTACATGACGCGGGAGAAGATCCAGTTTTATGAGGTGACGGAAGGCGGGATTGTCAATGAGAGGGGATATACCGGGATCATCCTGCGGGATGAGACGGTAAAGTATACCGACCGGGCTGGCGACATTAACTATTACATCCGGGAAGGGAAGCGGGCCAGCGTGGGAACCAGCATTTATTCCATTGACGAGACGGGAGCCCTGGCTTCTTTTATGGCGGGGCGATCCCAGGCGGATTCTTCCCTGGATGAAGAAAATTTAATGGATTTGAAAAAATTCCTTTCTTCCTTCAGCCTTACTTATGAAGACCAGGCATTCCAGGCGGTGTACGATACGAAGTATTCCCTGGAGGCGCTGGTGCTGGAATACGCGAATTTTAATGCCCTGGATAATCTGGATGCCATGATGCAGCAGGATGGGATTAATTTCCATCAGGTGCGGGCAGACCAGGCAGGGGTGGTTTCCTACGGGATTGATTCCTATGAGGATTTGGACGTTTCCCAGATTTCGGAGGAAGTGTTTGACCGGTCGTCCTATTCCAGGCCCATCACCAAATCGGGCCAGCAGGTTCCCGAGAATTCCCCAGTGTATAAAATCATCGGTTCGGACAGCTGGTCCGTAGTTTTCCCGCTGACAGAGGAGGATTTGGAGGAGTATAAGGAACAAACATCACTGAAGGCAAAATTTAAAGGGAAGAACCTTACCTTAACCGGGGAGTTTTCCACATTTATGGGGGCGGATGAGCATACTTACGGAAAATTGGATTTCAACAAATACATGGTGCAGTTTGTCTCTGAACGTTATGTGGATTTCGAGATCGTGCCCCAAAAGGTTACTGGCTTAAAAATTCCCATAAGCGCCGTGACCACGAAGGACTTTTACCTGGTTCCAGTAGGGTATCTGGCCCAGGGAGGGGACGGGGATCCGTCAACCACCGGTTTTATGAAAGAGACGTATTCGGAGCAGGGGACGCTTGCCGTATTTGTCCCTGCGGAGATCTACTATTCCACGGAAGAGTATTATTATATTGACATCGGCGGGGATACAGGGCTTGCCCCCGGGGATTATTTAGTAAAGCCTGTGGGGGAAAATATAGCGGAGGAAGAGCTTTCCCCGGAGGATGAGGGCAGCACGGAGGAAGAGACGAATGAAGCCGCTTCAAGGGCTGCCAGGGCCGCAGAGCAGGGAGGAAGGTTCCAGCTGGGCGCCAGCGCTTCCCTACAGGGGGTTTATAATATTAATAAAGGGTATACCGTATTTAAGCAGATAGAAATATTGGCTTCCAATGATGAATACTACACGGTAAAGACAGGGATGCGCTATGGCCTTGCCGTATATGACCATATCGTGCTGGATGCATCGGCGGTTGAAGAAGGGAAGCTGATTTACCAATAGATAATATTGTGCATCAGGGGAGGGATAAGAGTATGATAAAAGAACAGCTGCACCAGGTACAGGAAAAGGTAAAGGCCGCCTGCATCCGGGCAGGGAGGGATCCGGGGGAGGTGACGCTGGTTGCCGTCAGCAAGACGAAGCCGGTGGAGCTACTTGAGGAGGCTTATGATGAGGGGATCCGGGATTTTGGGGAAAACAAAGTCCAGGAGATCTTAGAAAAAGAGGCAGTTATGGCAAAGGATATCCGATGGCATATGATCGGGCATTTGCAGCGGAATAAGGTAAGGCAGGTGATTGACAAGGCAGTGCTGATCCATTCCGTGGATTCTGTCCGCCTGGCAAGGCAGATCGAAGAAGAGGCGGCGAAAAAGGATCTTTGCGCTGATATCCTGCTGGAGGTAAATGTAGCCAGGGAGGCCAGCAAGTACGGCTTTCTGCCGGAGGAAGTGGAAGGCGCGGCCAGAGAAATTGGAAAATTTTCCCATATCCATATCCGCGGGCTGATGACAATTGCGCCTTTTGTCGAGAATTCCGAAGAAAATCGAAATGTTTTTCAAAAATTATTTCAATTATGTGTTGACATGAAAAGTAAAAACATCGATAATATTAACATGGACATCCTTTCAATGGGAATGTCCGGCGATTATGAAGTGGCAATCGAAGAGGGGGCTACCATAGTTCGGGTAGGAACCAGCATATTCGGTTCCCGGTAAAGATTGGAGAGAGCGTAAATGAGTCTTTTAAGCAAGCTGATGAGTTCTATGCGTCTAAGTGGCGGGGATGAAGAAGACGATTACTATTTAGATGACGATGATTCATTTGAGGAAGAGTCTTCCAGAAAAGGGTTTTTTTCCAGAAGAACAGATGATGATGAATACGACGATGAACAGGACAGCCGCTCCCGTTTCCTTGGCAGCAGGAATAATAAAGTTGTTCCCATGAGAAGGAGTATGGAAGTTACGATGATCAGACCTACTTCGATGGAGGATTCCAGTGAGGTCTGCGATTATCTGCTTGCAGGGAAGGCCGTGGTGCTGAATCTGGAAGGGATGCATATGGAGGTGGCCCAGAGGATTATCGATTTTACTTCCGGCGCAACTTATTCCATTGGCGGAAATCTGCAGAAGATTTCCAACTATATTTTCATTGCCACCCCTCAGTCGGTTGAGTTGTCCGGTGATTTCCAGGATTTGCTGTCCGGCGGCAATTTAGGCGGAGTATCCGGGATGAATGTCCGTATGTAAGCAGGCAAGGAATGCGATAAGTGGAAAAGCAAACATTTTCTTCCAGGGGGAGGATGTTTGCTTTTTTCTGTAGGGGTTAATGATTTGGGGAGTTTAACCTATCAAGGAAGTCCCACGCTTCCAAGTCGTAAAGACGAAAGCGGTGGGTTGGGGGACTTGCGTTAACAGGCAGGAGGAAAAGGAATGGATCGTTTATGTGTACATTATGAGGGGAAGCCAGCCTACGATATTGTGCTGGGCCAGTCTTTTGATTTGCTGGCTCAGGAGGCGGCAAGGCTGGGCACGGGGAAGAAAAAGCTTTGCATTGTGACAGACTCCAATGTGGCTCCCCTTTACCTAGATGAGGTGGCCGGAAAGCTTAAGGAAGTATCTGCCCAGACAGATGTTTTTGTTTTTCCGGCGGGGGAGGAGCATAAGAACCTGGATACGGTCAGGAAGCTGTATGAAACGCTGGTTCAAAAAGCTTATGACCGCAGCGATATGCTGGTGGCCCTGGGAGGGGGCGTAACGGGGGATTTGTGCGGCTTTGGGGCGGCTACTTACCTTAGGGGGATTTCTTTTATCCAGATTCCCACTACGCTGCTGGCTCAGGTGGATTCCAGCATAGGGGGGAAGACGGGGGTGGATTTTGACGCCTATAAAAATATGGTTGGCGCTTTTCATATGCCCAGCCTGGTTTATACGAATGTAAGCACTTTGTCTACCTTGGATGGGGAGCAGTTTGCCTCCGGCATGGGCGAGGTGATAAAGCATGGGCTGATTCGGGATAAGGCGTATTACGACTGGCTGGCCTGTAACCGGGGCGGCATTTTAAGGCGGGATCCGGATGCCTGCCAGGAGATGATTTTCGGGAGCAATAAAGTTAAGCGGGAAGTGGTGGAGGCGGATCCCAAGGAGAAGGGGGAGCGGGCGCTGTTAAATTTTGGACACACCTTAGGCCATGCCGTAGAGAAGCTGAAAGGCTTTTCCCTTCCCCACGGCCACTGCGTGGCTCTCGGCTGCCTGGCCGCCTGCCGGATTTCGGCAGGCCGGGGATATCTGTCTGAGGAAGAGCTTCTCGGGGTAAAGGCGGTGATGGAGGCCTTTGGGCTGCCCCTTGGGACGGAAGGGGTTTTCGCCGATCAGGTTTTTGAGGCGGTAAAGCACGATAAGAAGATGGAGGCCGGGAAGGTTAAGTTTATCCTGTTGGAAAAGCTGGGCCAGGCTTTCATAGACAAAACCGTCAGCCAGAAAGAAATGCTTTCGGGGCTATCGGAGATTTTATGTTAACAGTTCAGCCAGTGGGAACCGCATGGGTGAAAATCGTGCTTGCACGAATTTTCATCCATCGGTTTCCACTGAGGGAGCGCCCGTATATGAGCAAAAGGAGCTGCGCAAGCAGCGGAAAGCGCCGTAAGGCGCGATTTTGCGAATGGCGCGGGCTGAACGGACGGAAGATTTTATGTTAACAGTTCAGCCAGTGGGAACCGCATGGGTGAAAATCGTGCTTGCACGAATTTTCATCCATCGGTTTCCGCTGAGGGAGCGCCCGTATATGAGCAAAAAGGAGCTGCGTAAGCAGCGGAAAGCGCCGAAAGGCGCGATTTTGCGAATGGCGCGGCTGAACGGACGGTAGATTTTATCATAACAGAACGGTGGATATAAGATGATGTCTGAACAATTAACAAGATTAAAAGAAAAGCGGGCAGGGTTTATCCTGGTTTTTTTGTGTGCCGCGCTGCTGATCTGGCTGGATCAGTGGACGAAGAAGCTGGCCCTTGCCCATTTAAAGGATCAGCCGGAGATTGTTATCTGGAAGGGTGTGTTTGAGCTCCGTTATCTGGAAAACAGGGGGGCTGCCTTTGGGATGCTCCAGGGCCGCCAGGTGTTTTTCTTTTTGGTGGCGGTGATTGTCCTGGCGGGGGTGGGCTACGCCTTTTGCCGGATGCCGTTTAACCGCCATTACCTTCCCCTGTGGGCCTGCCTGGTTTTGCTGGTATCCGGTGCGCTGGGGAATATGATTGACCGGATTAGCCGGCAGTTCGTGGTTGATTTTTTGTATTTTTCCCTGATTGATTTTCCGATTTTTAATGTGGCGGACTGTTACGTTACGGTTTCGGCTATCCTTTTGGTGTTCCTGGTGACGTGGCGCTATGATGAGGGTGATTTGGCCGTGTTTTCCTGGAAAAAGGGGGAGTCTCTTTGATGCTTCGTTTTGTGGTGGGGGAGGAAGATGGGGATATCCGGATTGACAAATACCTGTCAGGCTGCTGTGAGGATATGTCCCGCTCCTTTCTCCAAAAGCTCCTTAAAGAGGGCAGCGTGCTGGTGGACGAAAAGCCGGTGAAAAGCAGCTATAAAGTGGACAGCGGAGACGTGGTTACGCTTGATGTGCCGGAGGCGGTGGAGCCGGAAATTTTGGCAGAGCCCATGGAACTGGAAATTCTGTACGAGGACGAGGATGTGGTGCTGGTTAACAAGCCTAAGGGAATGGTGGTTCACCCTGGGGCAGGCCATTTGACTGGGACGCTGGTAAACGGGCTGATGTACCACTGCCGGGGACAGCTTTCAGGGATCAATGGGATTTTACGGCCTGGCATTGTCCACCGGATCGATATGGACACCACCGGGATCTTGGTCGTCTGCAAAAATGACCAGGCACACAAAAGCATTGCCGCCCAGCTAAAGGAGCATTCGATTACCAGAAGGTACTGGGCGATTGTCCATGGGCGGATCGATGAAGAGGAAATCACCGTAGACGCCCCCATTGGACGCCATCCTACAGAGCGGAAAAAGATGAGCATCCACGCAAGAAATGGGAAGCCTGCCATTACCCATATTACGGTGATTAAGCAATTCAAGGGGTACGCTTACGTAGAATGCCGTTTGGAAACGGGCAGGACACACCAGATCCGGGTGCATATGGCCAGCATCGGGCATCCGCTTTTGGGGGATCGGGTTTACGGCCCGGATAAATGCCCCTTTCCTCAGCTAAGGGGGCAGACGCTCCATGCAGGCATCCTGGGCTTTGTCCATCCCAGGACAGGCCAATATATGGAGTTTAATGCCCCGCTGCCGGAATATTTCCGTCATTTGCTGGATAAACTGGAAAAAATTAAATAATGAATATACTTTTTTGGGAATTTATAGTATAATAATAAGATGATGCTAGGGTCAAAAGGTCTAAAACCCGATGCAGGCCTGCCTGCAAGGGGATTTTTGAACTTGAGCCCCGCCAAAACATGAAAAAGCTTGTTAAGAAAGCAAAAAATTAATCGTTAATTATTTGATCCATGCAGGAAATCGGAGTTCAGATGCTGGAAAGGAGAAATGCTTATGAACGGAAATTTAGTGATTACAATCGGGCGTCAGTGCGGAAGCGCGGGGCGGAAAATCGGCATGAAGCTGGCGGAAGAATTGGGGGTAAAGTGTTACGATAAGGAGCTGCTGTCCTTGGCGGCAAAGCACAGCGGCCTTTGCGAGGAATTATTCGAGACCCATGACGAGAAGCCCACCAGCAGTTTTCTCTATTCTTTGGTCATGGATACGTATTCTATGGGGTATACTTCTTCGGCGTATATGGATATGCCCATTAACCATAAAGTTTTTTTGGCTCAGTTCGACACCATTAAGAAGCTTGCGGCGGAAGAGTCCTGCGTGATCGTAGGGCGGTGTGCGGATTATGCCCTGGCGGATTATCCCAACACCGTGACCGTGTTCATTTCCGGGGATGAGAAGGATAAGATTGCTTATTTAAAGGATTTGTACCATTTGGATGATGCCAAGGCAAAGGATACGATGATTAAGACGGACAAGAAGCGGGCCAGCTATTATAACTACTATTCCAGCAAAAAATGGGGGGACGCCAAAGGATACGATCTGTGCGTCAATAGCAGCGCTGTAGGTTATGACGGGGCAGTGAAGATTATACGGGCTTTTGCCGAGGCAAAGCAGGCATGGAAGAATCGGTGAATCTTCTTGTCCGGCGCAGATGCCAGGAAGATTCACTGTCTGAATTGTTGCAATATATCGGAAATATGCCGGGAAACAGCTTGACAAGCAAAGGCTGGTATGCTATGATACTTGGGTATGCCGCACGGCGAGGTTATAAGGCTGCGTAAGCGGACACCACAGCCGGCGAGTAATGATAAATAGGAGGTCCTTAAGATGTACGCGATTATTGCAACAGGCGGAAAGCAGTACAAGGTAGCTGAGGGCGATATCATTAAGGTAGAGAAGCTTGGCGTAGAAGCTGGCGAGACCGTTACCTTTGACCAGGTATTGGCGGTAAGCAACGGCGAATTGACAGTGGGATGCCCAACTGTAGACGGAGCGAGTGTAACTGCATCGGTAGTGAAGGAAGGCAAGGGCAAGAAAGTTATCGTCTACAAGTATAAGAGGAAAACCGGGTATCACAAGAAGAACGGCCACAGGCAGCTCTTTACCCAGGTAAAGATTGAAAAGATCAACGCGTAGCTATGATTCGCGTGACTGTATTTCAGGATTCCGGCGGGCAGGCGGAGGGGATAGCCTGCGTCGGCCATGCAGGTTACGGCCAGGAAGGCACGGATATTGTCTGTGCTGCCGTATCAGCCTTAGTCCTTAATATGGCTAATTCCGTGGAGCGCTTCACGGATGATGGGTTTGAGGGGCAGGAGGACGAGGAGGCTGGCAGCTTTACATTCCGCTTTACCGGAAAGGCCAGCGTGGAATCCAGGCTTTTGATGGATTCCCTGATCTTAGGGCTTTCCAATATCCGGGAAGCTTACGGGGAAGAATATATTGCGATTAACGTTAAGGAGGTGTAAGAAATGTTTCAGATGAACCTTCAATTATTTGCTCATAAAAAGGGTGTTGGTTCCACCAAGAACGGACGTGATTCCGAGTCCAAGCGCCTTGGCGCAAAGAGGGCGGACGGCCAGTTTGTGTTAGCCGGGAATATTCTCTATAGGCAGCGCGGAACTAAGATTCACCCAGGCAACAACGTAGGCAGAGGCGGAGATGATACCTTATTTGCTTTGATTGACGGTGTTGTACGGTTTGAACGGAAGGGCAGGGACAAGAAGCAGGTTTCTGTTTATCCGAAGGTAATCAATGAATAATGGGCAGGACAGGCTTCATACTGGTTGGTATGGAGCCTTTTTCGATTCATGAAATTGCACCCGCAAACCTGATGCGCTGGCATAGGGAGCATCATCCTGCCAGTATGCTGGGAGAGTAAAAGAAAGGTATGGTATTGCCATGTTTTGTGACAATGCAAAAATATTGATTAAGTCGGGCAAAGGCGGAGACGGCCATGTTTCCTTTCGCCGGGAGCTTTACGTGCCTGCCGGGGGGCCTGACGGCGGGGACGGCGGCAGAGGCGGGGACATCATTTTCCAGGTGGATGACGGCTTAAATACGCTGACAGACTTCCGCCATGTGAGGAAGTATGCCGCCTCTAACGGGAAGGAAGGCGGAAAACGCCGCTGCCACGGCGCGGACGGGGAAGATCTGGTGATTAAAGTGCCGGAGGGGACGGTAATTAAGGATTTTGAGACTGGAAAGGTCATTGCGGATATGTCCGGCAAAAACCGCCGGGAGGTAATCCTAAAGGGCGGGAAGGGCGGCCTGGGGAATATGCATTTTGCTACCTCCACCATGCAGGCGCCTAAGTATGCCCAGCCGGGCCAGCCGGCCATAGAGCTTTGGGTGCAGCTGGAGCTTAAGGTAATTGCCGACGTGGGGCTGGTAGGCTTCCCTAATGTAGGGAAATCCACCCTCCTTTCCCGGGTGAGCAATGCCAGGCCGAAGATTGCCAACTATCATTTTACCACCTTGGATCCCCATTTAGGCGTGGTGGATCTAGACGGGGAGGCCGGATTTGTGATGGCGGATATCCCGGGCCTGATCGAAGGGGCTGCTAAAGGGGTGGGCTTAGGCCATGAGTTTTTGCGCCATGTGGAGAGGACAAGGGTGCTGATCCATGTGGTGGATGCCGCTTCCACAGAAGGGCGTGATCCGGTGGAGGATATCCGGGCCATTAACCGGGAGCTTAAGGCTTACGATCCTGCCCTGGCTGAAAAGAAACAGGTGATTGCTGCCAATAAAGTCGATGTGATCGATTGGGATGGAGAAGATCCGGTGGAAAAACTTAAGGCTGAATTTGAGCCGGAGGGAATCCGGGTGTTTCCTATTTCCGCCGTAAGCGGGCAGGGAGTGAAGGAGCTGCTTTATTCGGTAAAGGAGCTGCTAAACAGCATAAAGCAGACTCCGGTCGTGTTCGAGCGGGAATTCGACCTTTCTTCCATTGAGGCAGCCCCAAGCCTTCCTTATACCGTGGAAAAGGACGAGGAAGGGATCTATGTGGTAGAAGGGCCGCGCATCGAGAAGATGCTGGGGTATACGAACCTGGAGTCAGAGAAAGGCTTTGAATTTTTCCAGAAGTTTTTAAAGAATAATGGGATCCTGGATGAACTGGAAAAAGCTGGGATACAGGAAGGGGACACGGTTCGGATGTACGGGCTGGTCTTCGATTACTATAAATAAGGGATTGTACAAAGAGTGGAGGAGTAGAGATAAATGACCAGTAAGCAGAGATCTTACCTGAAAGGATTGGCAATGAATATGGAGCCGATTTTCCAGATTGGGAAATCAGGCCTGACGCCGGAGATAACGGAGGCGGTAAGCCAGGCCTTGGAGGCCAGGGAGCTGATAAAAATTACCCTGTTAAAAAACTGCCTGGATGACGGGGAGCCGCTTGCCGAAACGCTGGCACAGCGCACCCGTTCCCAGTTAGTGCAGGTAATCGGCAGGAAAATCGTCCTTTACCGGCCGGCAAAGGATGTGGCAAAGAGGAAAATTGAGCTTCCCCGGTAATCCATCGTTTCCAGGGAGCTTTGACGTTTAAGACCGCATAAGGAGGCAGCGATGGCCAGGATTGGGATAATGGGCGGAACCTTTGATCCGATTCACTGGGGGCATCTTTCCATAGGCAGGCAGGCCAGGAGGGAATGGGGCCTTAAGGAAGTATGGTATATGCCTTCCGGGCAGCCGCCCCATAAAAAGGATCATCAGGTGACGGACGGGGATAAGCGCTGCGCTATGGTAAAGCTTGCGCTAAAGGGGGAGGAAGGCTTGGTATTTTCTGATTTTGAGCTCAGGCGTCCGGGGAACACATATACGGCCCAGACGCTGCGGCTGCTTAGGGCCGCGTATCCGGAGCATGAGTTTTATTTTATTTTAGGCGCAGATTCCCTTTACGAGATTGAACAGTGGTATCACCCGGAACAGATTATGGATCAGGCGGTGATTTTGGCGGCCTGCCGGGAATACAGCCAGTCCCATCCCAGCCTAGAGGCGCAGATTGGCTGCCTGGCTGAAAAGTACGGAGCCAGGATTTACCGGCTTCACAGCCGGGAAATGGATGTTTCTTCCAAGGAAATCCGTGACATGGTTTCAGATGGCAGGGAGCCTAAGGGGCTGCTTCCGGAAACCGTCTTGGCGTATATTCGGGAGCATGGTCTGTATAGACGGGAAGCGGACAGCAATAATTGCCAAGGAGGAAAGAAATGACGGAAGCACTTAATTTAATCTTATCGTACCGTAAAAATTTGGAAATGAAGTTAGATCCGATGCGCTATGAGCATTCCCTGAGCGTTTCCTATACCTGTGTTTCCCTTGCCATGCGCTATGGCTGTGATTTGGGGAAGGCGGAGCTGGCAGGCCTGCTCCATGACTGCGGGAAACGGTATTCCGACGACATTATCCTGAAAAAATGCAGAAAGCATGGGATCTTCTTTACTTCGGACGAGGAGGAAGCGCCGGCAGTCCTCCATGCCAATTACGGGGCATGGCTTGCCAAGCATAAATACGGGATCGATGATCCGGAAATTTTGTCGGCGATTCTTTACCACACTACCGGGAAGCCGGAGATGACGGCTTTGGAGAAGATTGTCTACATTGCGGATTATATTGAGCCCAGAAGATATAAAGCTGATGATCTGCCCCGGATGCGGATGCTGGCATATCAGGATTTAGATGAAACCATGTACAGGATATTAAAGGGAACGCTGGATTACTTGGGGAAAAAGAAGGGGAAGGTTGCCCTGGTTACATTAAAGGCGTTTGACTATTATCAGGAGATTCACCGGAAAAGCGTAATAAAACAGGAGGATTAAATGAATACTTCAAAAGAAATGGTAAAATTGGCTTTTGCTGCCCTGGAAGAGAAGAAGGGGGAAAATATCCAGATTATTGATATCCAGGAGATTTCCGTCCTTGCCGATTATTTTATTATCGCCAGCGGCACGAACCCCAACCAAGTTCAGGCTATGGCAGACCAGGTGGAGGAAGACCTTGGCAAGGCAGGCTATGAGCTGAAGCAGGTGGAGGGCTATCGGACGGCAAATTGGATTTTGATGGACTATAAGGATATTATTGTCCATGTGTTCTGCCGGGAAGACCGGCTGTTCTACGATCTGGAACGGATCTGGCGGGACGGGAAAACGATTGTGAATATCGATGAGCTGTAATCAAAAGATGCCGGGGTTACAAGGCCAAAAGGTTAAAAGTCCTTATGCAAGAAAGCTTGCGCCGTTTTTTCGGCTTTTGCCCCTGGCATCATTAAAATTAAGTATGCAAAAAGCAGGAAGGGATCCGAAGGATGGGTTCCTTCCTGTTTTCTGTGTGTTATTATTTGCGTGCGCATTTATGGATAATGGCAGAGCAAAACGGTTTGAAAAATACGTCCTGCCCTGATTTTCAGCTTCTGCAAATACCGAAAAAGTATATGATTTACATAAACCGCAGCAGGCCCACGACCTTCCCCAGGATCTGGACATCCGTGGCATAGATAGGATCCATAGCATCGTTTTCCGGCTGTAAGCGGATCTGGGAATCCTCCCGGTAAAACCGCTTTACCGTGGCGGAATCGTCCAAGAGGGCAACGACGATATCGCCGTTATCTGCGGTCTCCTGCTGAGCCACGATAATATGGTCGCCGTCAAGTATCCCCGCATTGATCATGCTTTCCCCCTTAACCTTTAAGATAAAAGTCTCCTGGTTTGGAATAAGATCCACCGGGACCGGGAAATAGTTCTCAATATTTTCCTGGGCAAGGATTGGCTGTCCGGCGGCAACGGAACCTATCAGGGGGATATTGGCAACCTCCCGTCGGGTAAGGTTAAAGTGATCGTCAAGGATCTCAATCGCCCTGGGCTTAGTGGGATCCCGGCGGATATAGCCGTTTTCCTCCAGGGTTTCCAAATGGGAATGGACTGAGGAAGTGGACTTTAGGCTGACTGCCTCGCAGATTTCCCGGACAGCCGGGGGATATCCTTTTTTTAAAATGGTTTCTTTAATATATTCCAGAATTTCCTGCTGCTTTGCGGAAATTTTCCCGTATGCCATATGTATACCTCCAAGTCGAATAAATGCTCTTTTACCTATAGTAGCATACGCTTGGAGAAAATGCAAATAAAATTGCAAACTTTTGTTCGAAAGAGTTGACAAACAGATGTTCGGATGCTATGATGGTATCCATGAAGAACATATGTTCTTGCTTTCGCATCGGTTCTTATTATCTGGATGAGAATCAGCTTGCAGACTGCCTGGATATGGAGCCTGGCTTTGGGAGGTAGGTATGGAAGGATTGAACATGGAGTATGCCATGGGGATTATTCAGCAAAAGGTGATGAAGGCGGAAGAGCAGCGCTGCCTGCGCAGGCGGCAGGTTTTTTGGCGTCTTATGCTGAGCTTGGCGCTGCTTGTATTGGTTGGGGTAAAGGTAAAGGGATTTTTGCCGGCAGATATTTTTGCATACCAAAGGGATTCTTCCGTACTGGGGCGTTCCATATGGGGAGTTTCCAAAGGGGATCCGGCAAGGTTAAGGGAGGAAGCAGATGTTTTTTCAGAAGATTCAGAAGAGCCTATGTCCGCACCCAAGCCTCATTATGCCAGCATCCGAGTGGAGAGAGGGGACAGCCTGTGGGGGATTGCCTCACGCTATGCGGCGCAAAGCCCGATGGATGTGAGTGGATACGTAGAAGAATTAAAGCGCATTAACCAATTGCCTGACGATACGATTCATGCAGGCCATTATTTAATGGTGGTTTACTATAAATAAAGCACAGATTTACATAAAAAAATTATGTAAATCTGTGCCGGGATGCCGCCTTACAGCTCTTCCTCGTCGCAGATTCCATCCCCGTCCAGATCCTGGTGGATATGGCTGCTTTCATAAAATTCCCTGCCGACCACGTTGCGGCTGCTGCGGCTTTCTTCGACCAGCTCCGACAGGAGATTTCGGATCCGCTTAGGGTTGACGATATTGTGAAGGGTGATTTCCGGGGTGCTGTCTGCCTTGGCCTTGATGATGATATCGCCGGTGTTAAATAATTTTCCGGCCAGGGATTGGTGCATGGTGATATCCACAATCCGGTAAAGCAGGGTTTCGTCCAGCGTTGTGTGGAACAGCCCGCTCTCCAGCATAAGCCGGTCATTTTGGATATAGTATTTGGTGAAAGACCAGGGAAACCACATAATATGCTTCCGATCTTTCCATAATATTTTCTGGTTTTCATGTGCCGCCATGATTATACCTCCTAATTTAAGAATATGCATCCATTACTGTTCCCGCAGGCGCACTGCGTTCCGGGCGCTTCGCCGCCGCTCGTCTTCCATGGCGGCGTAATGCTTTTTTGTTGTGTTTACATCGGAATGTCCAAGGACATCTGCCACCAGGTAGATATCCCCCGTTTCCCGGTACAGGTTTGTGCCGTAAGTGCTGCGCAGCTTGTGGGGGGTAATTTTTTTTAGTGGGGTAACGATCCGGGCGTATTTTTTAACCAGATTTTCTACGCTGCGGACGGAAATCCGTTTGTTTTGGAGGGAAAGGAAAAGGGCATCCTCATGCCCGGATTCCGGGATGATTTCATTCCGCTGATCTAAGTAATCAGTCAGGGCAAATTCTACTTCTGTGCCGAAGTAAACCGTTACTTCCTTGCCGCCTTTCCGATGGATGCGTATGCCGCCGTTTTTAAAGTCAATGTCCTGGATGTTTAATCCTACGCATTCCGATACACGGATTCCCGTGCCCAGAAGGAGGGTGAGGAGGGCTAAATCGCGGACTTTCGTTTTCGCGTGGTAAGCTTTTTGCTTATCCGTCAGGTGTTCCCCGTCTTCCACTTCGTCCAAAAGGAGCGCTACCTCATCAATATCCAGCCGGATGATTTCCTTCTCATGAAGCTTTGGAAGCTGAACCAGGGCGGGGGGATTGGTTTTTAAGGCTTCCAGCCGGAAAAAATAGTTGTAAAAGCTTTTCAGGGAGCAGATTTTCCGCATAATCCCCCGCTCGCGGTTAATGATCTCCTGGTTTTTGTCGCTGAAACGGTATTTTAAATACTCCATATATTCTTCAATATCCGTAGGGCGCAGATCATCCAGCTGTTCCAGCTTAATGCTGCGGATGTCCATCTGAAAAAAAGCTGGGTGTTCCCGAACCAGGAAATCAAAGAAAATGTGGAGATCGTATGCATAGGCGATCCTGGTTCGGGAGGATGTCCGGGGCTCGATTCCCCGGAAAAACTGGGAACAAAAAGGCGGAAGCTCTTTAAGCTGCTGGCGCAGACGCAGAACATTGTCCCGGTCTAATTGTTCGTGGTATGGCAGGTTGCTCATGTTTTCCTCCGTTTTTCATGATGAGCAGTTTCGGAAACTCTTTAAAGCCCATATTTCCGCTCTTTTTTTGTTTGCCTTTTTATTTCTTCCTCCATACTCCAGAGAAAAATATCATAAAATTTATCAAATACTATTGACTTATAACCCAAAATGTGC
>CAJTFL010000021.1:0-375 GCA_910575565.1 Lachnospiraceae bacterium
GCAGCTCCAGAAACGGTTGCAGAAGCGGCGCATCAAGCGTGAGTACGCAAAGGCAAAGCGTGCGGGGCAGGCGGCGAAGAATACAAAGGAAGCGGCTGTAAAATCTGCCAGTTTCACCACAGCCGTAGCGAAGAAAGTGCAGGAGATAGCGGCAAAACACGCTTCCCTCCTTATTACAGTCGGGGCGTTTGCGCTCCTGCTCATTATGATTATGACTTCCGTGTCGTCCTGCGGGGCGATGTTCTCACAGGGGATGAGTGCTACGCTGGCAGGAAGCTATATGAGTGTTCCGGCAGAGATTGACGCTGCGGATTTAGCATTTTCGGAGCTGGAAATGGAATTGCAGAAAGAGATTGATTCCATAGAAACAGATTA
>CAJTFL010000021.1:433-78204 GCA_910575565.1 Lachnospiraceae bacterium
CACGCTGACTGCCAAAGACTTAAAAATGGTGGCTGCCGGACACATGGACAGCGAGCAGAAAGAAATCTATGCGCTCTATAATGAAACCCACGGTCTGACACAGCAGTTTTATACGCCATTAAATCTGTATTGGTACAATTATGTGAGCAGTTATTACGGCTACCGCATCAATCCGGTGACAGGGGTGGAACAGCTCCACCGGGGCGTTGACATAGCCGTGCCGACAGGAACCACCGTGCTTGCGGCAATGGACGGCACAGTCACAGCCGCTGCCTATGACAGCTATTACGGGAATTATATCGTGATCGAGGACAGTAACGGCTACTGTACCAAATATGCCCACATGGACACATTAAGCGTCAGTGCAGGGCAGACGGTGAAACATGGGGATACCATAGGCACAACGGGGAACACGGGGAGCAGCTCCGGAAGCCACCTGCATATCGAATGCCAGTATAACGGGGAGTATTATAACCCGCTATTTTATTTTGAGGCAGGGGAAGGAACGCTCTACGGAGAAGCAGGTGCGCCGGGCAGCGGCGGGGGAAACGCCATACCGCCGGATTCCTATGACGATGCAACCGTGCAGGCGCTTATGGAGGAAGCCGCAAGATATTTAGGCTATCCGTATGTATGGGGCGGTTCAAGTCCGTCCACAAGCTTCGATTGCTCCGGTTTTGTTTGTTGGGTATTCACCAACAGCGGGGTGCATAACCTGCCACGGACTACGGCACAGGGCACTTATGACCAGTGTACTCCGGTTTCGGCGGCGGATGCAAAAGCGGGTGACATTATCTTTTTCACAGGCACTTATAATTCAGCCGGTGCGGTGAGCCATGTGGGGATTTACTGCGGGAATGGAACGATGATCCATTGCGGAGATCCAATCAGTTACGCAAACATCAACTCGTCCTACTGGCAGAGCCATTTTTATGCGTTTGGAAGATTAAATTAAGGGATAATTGTCTGTTGATAATGAAGTTTGACAATATGGGAGTGAAATTTCAAGACTTTCTACTGTCTTATTATTTTAGCACAAAAGCGCTTGAAATGTAAGACTTTTTAAGACATTAAAAAAGCATTTTTTCAGTGCGGAAAGGAGAGCAAATGTGACAAAGGAACGGATTATAAAGGAGCTTTCCAAAGTCCGGAAGCAGCTTGCGGAATTGGAGGAGAAGCAGAAAGATTTGGAGAGCCAGTTACAGATGGCAGAGGATGCGGAGAAGATGAAATTCATTGAAAAGAATAAAATCTCTCTGGAACACCTGATCTTGCTGAATAAAGTCAGCGAGGAAGAAATTTTAAGCCTGCTCCGCAAAAAAGAGCAGGAGGAACAGTTACAGCAACAGCAGACAGAAAGGGAGGCAGGAAACCATGAACAGAAAAATGAAATTACGTTATAGGGCGGTGCTATCGCTCATGTTGTCCGCAGTATTATTCTGTATGCCTGCGGCGGCGTTTTCCATGAACGGGAATAATGCCATTGATGCGAGGGCAGAGGACAGCTTGGAGAATGGTTCTGAGGAAGAAACAGAAAACGCCACAGGGGAAAACTTTACGGAACAGGAAACAGCAGATCAGGAAATAACAGAGCAGGAAACAGAGGGCAGCACGGAGGGAAATTCGGAGGAGCAGACAGAAAGCGGCGCAGAGGGAGAACCGGAGGACGGAACCGTTTCGGGAAATGAAGTGTCGGAGCCGGAATGTACCTGTGAGAAAAAATGCAGCGCTTATGATTCTGACAAAAACTGTGCGGTATGCGCCGCCGATTATAAGGATTGTAAGTATAAGACACCGAATGTAGTAATCCATATCAACAGTCCAGGCGGGTGGTACAACGAGAAAGCAGCGGTGACATTTTCCGTGTCCGACACGGCACATACGGGGAACTTTGAACTGGCAAAGATTCAGGCGAAAGTCGGGCAGAATGGGAGCTGGACGGACGTGACGGAAGAAAAGAAGCTGGAGATTTCGGAGAACTGCACCGTCTATGTGCAGGTTACAGACCAGAAAGGCAATACATACGAGCGGAGCAGGGCTGTCCGGTGCTTTGACACCACGAAGCCCACGCTCAATGCGGCGGTCAGCGACGGGTTGTTAAGCGTCCAGGTGCATGACACGGATTCCGGCGCAAAGGCGGTCTATGTGAACGGGTATGAATTTACGGAGCTGACAAACGGCACGTTGAATATCCGTTTACAGCAGTTTGACGCAGGCTATGAATATTTCACTATTTCCGCTATGGACAATGCAGGGAATATGTCGGAAGTCTACAAGACCAAAAACCCGTATTACAAAGACCCTGCCGATGAGAGCGACGAGAACCCGGCGAAGCAGCTCCCGGTGAGTGCCGAAGCTACCAAGCCGGGGAACGCCACAGGCACGGTCACGGAGCATACCAAGACGGACAGTGAGGGGAACACGGTTTCCGGAAACAGCCTTGCGGAGCAAAAAAAGCAGGCGATGGCAGAAGCTGACGCTGCGGAGGCGGCAAAAAAGGAGAAAAGCGGGGAGAAAGAAAAAGAACCGTCCGAGCAGGGGAAGGAATTTTACACGATACAGACCGCATCGGACAAGGTTTTCTACCTTATCATTGACCGTGACGGGGAGGAAGAAATGGTGTACTTTCTGACGGAGATCACGGAAAATGACTTGCTGAACGCAGCTTCCGACAACAGCGAAATCCTGCCGAAAAATTCCGCAGCTTTGGAATCGGCAATCCCAACGGAGGAAGGCGCACTGCCCAACAATAACGGGGAACAGCCGGATGACACCGGACAGGCAGAGGAAAATGCCGAAGAAACGGAAAATGCGGAAGATACGGAAGATACCGAAAGCACGGAGGAAAAGGCAGAGCAGAACCCTCTCATTTCCTATATCCTTATGGGAGCACTTGCCATAGCTTTTATCGGCGGCACTTATTATTTCAAGGTAGTCCGCAAAAAGAAAGAGGACTTCATTGAGGATGAAGATGAGGACGAGGAAGATGAGGAAGAATACGAGAACGAGGAAGAAGAACCGGAGGACGGTTCCGATGATGATTTTTTTGAGGACAAGGAGGATGAATGATGGCAGTTTTGGTGGTAACGGAAAAGCCCAGCGTGGCACAGTCGATTGCCCGTGTGATCGGCGCTGGTGAGAGGAAAGACGGGTACATGGAGGGGAACGGCTATCTCGTTTCGTGGTGCATCGGGCATTTGGTGGAGCTTGCGCAGCCGGATGCCTATTCTGACGCATGGAAAAAGTGGAATTATGAGTGCCTGCCCATGATACCGGAACAGTGGCAGACGGAAGTAAAAAGCGGCACGGCGGCGCAGTACAAGGTGCTGAAAAACCTGATGCACAATGACAGGGTTGACACAGTTGTGGAGGCCACGGACGCAGGGCGGGAGGGGGAACTGATCTTCCGCCTTGTGTATGACCAGGCAGGGTGCAGGAAGCCCATAAAGCGGCTCTGGATTTCCTCTATGGAGGAAAGCGCAATCCGTGAGGGCTTTGCGAACCTGCAGCCGGGAAGCGATTATGATAACCTCTACCACTCCGCACTGTGTAGGCAGAGGGCGGACTGGCTTGTGGGGTTGAACGGCACAAGGCTCTTTACCGTCCTGTATGGCGGCAAGGTGCTAAAGGTCGGCAGGGTGCAGACACCAACGCTGGCCATGCTGGTGGAGCGTGAGGAAAAGATCAGGAATTTTAGGAAAGAGCCGTATTATACGGCGCATATCTTGGCGGGCGGCATGGATGCGGCAACAGAGAAGATAGCTGAAAAGGTACAGGCGGAAAGCATTGCTGCAGCCAGTGAAGGAAAAACCGCCACGGTTGTATCTGTCACAAAAGAGAAGAAAACCGTACAGCCGCCGAAGCTCTATGACCTGACTACGTTACAGAGGGATGCGAACCGCATATTTGGATTTACAGCAAAGCAGACCTTAGAATATACGCAGAGCCTTTATGAGAAAAAGCTGGTCACCTATCCCCGGACGGACAGCCAGTATTTATCGGACGATATGGAGGATACTGCAAGAAATGTGATTGGGGCGGTCTATAAGGCAATCCTCTTTGAAGAACCGTCCGGGGCAGAGCCGGATGTCCGGAGGGTAATGGACAGCAAAAAAGTGACAGACCACCACGCAATCATTCCCACAATGGAGATTGCAAAGGCTGACCTTGCCACCGTGCCGGAGGGGGAAATGAGAATCCTCTCCCTTGCCGCCAACCGCCTGCTATGCGCCACGGGGGAAAAACACGAGTATGAAACAGTCAGGGCGGAGCTTGACTGTGGCGGCGCTGTTTTTTCTGTTTCCGGGAAATCTGTAATAAGGAACGGGTGGAAAGATTTTGAAGCTGCCCTGAAGCGTTCTTATAAAACCACGGAAGATAAGGAAAAAGAGGACAGGAAGCTGCCGGAGCTTTCGGAAGGGATGGTTTTTGAGGGAGTGCAGACGAACGTAACAGAGCATTTTACGCAGCCGCCGAAGCACTTTACGGAGGACAGTTTATTGTCGGCAATGGAACGTGCCGGGGCGGAGGACATGGGCGATGATGTAGAACGGAAAGGGCTTGGCACACCCGCTACACGGGCGGACGTGATTGAGAAGTTAGTCAAGGACGGTTTCGTAAAACGTGAGAAAAAGCAGATGCTCCCTACGGAGGACGGGGTGAAGCTGATCACCGTGCTTCCTGACGTGGTGAAATCCCCACAGCTTACCGCTGATTGGGAAAATGCCCTTACCCTTGTGGCAAAGGGGGAATATCCTATGCAGGCGTTTATGGACGGGATTACCGATCTGGTAAACGGGCTTGTGCAGACTTACCACAGTATCAGTGACGAACAGAAATCCATGTTCGGGGGCGGCGCACAGGAAGTTTTTGGTAAATGTCCGAAGTGCGGCGGCGATGTGGTAAAAGGGAAATTCGGCGCTTACTGTAAAAATAAATGCGGCATGAACGTGTCCAGGGCAATGGGGGCGGCACTCACCGACAGCCAGGTAAAAAGCCTGCTGGACGGTAAAAAGATCCTCGTGAAAGGCTTGAAGGGGAAGAAAGGCAGCTATGATGCGTACCTGATACCAGAGGGCGTGGAGGACTTTTCCTATACCAAAGACGGGAAAGAAGTCAAAGGCTCACAGTATAAAGTGAAGCTGGAATTTCCCAAAAAGAAAAAGTAAAAAAGGTTTTAAGCACGGGGCATACGGAGAAATCTGTATGCCCTGAACCATATGGAAAATGGAGGATAGAGATATGAGCGAAAATATGAATGAAGCTATGGAAAACGTAACAGAGAACACACCTGCAGGAAAACCAGAGGAAACGAAAGCGGAGAAATTTATCCGGCTTGGGGAGTACCGTATCAATAAGGCGATTGACGCAATCGGGCGGATTGAAAACCTCTCCAACAGATCGGCCTATGACTACACAGAGGAACAGGTGGAAGCCATGTTTTCCGTTTTGGAGTCAAAGGTGGCGGAAGTGAAAACAAAGTTTACAGCTACAAAGGCGAAAGAAAACACGGCATTTTCTTTCGGCAGCAAAACGGAATAGGAGGGAGCGATAATGGGAACAGGGATTTTAAGCACAGGTGATAAGGTTTTAAATGCAATGAAAGAGATGGATATGAGCATACCGGGGCTGGCAGCGCTTTCCGGTGTCCGGGAGAATATGCTCCTGGACATCATGGCGGGAATCCGGGAGGCGGATATAAGCACGCTCTGCCAGATTGCGGATGCGCTCGGTGTCTGTGTGCGTGAGCTGTGTCCGGACGAGGAACGGTATTCGGTTCCGGTGGAAAAGAATACCCTTGCGAAGCTGATCGTGGTCAGCGAGATAAACGGCGTGGAGCTGGATGTGTTGATAGCGTCCATTCTGGAAAAGGGCATTGAGGAAAACGGATTTTATGATTAAGGAGGGTGCGGATGGCTGAACAATATTACGTTTCTAAGAAATACCATGAAATCTCCGTGCTTGCCGGGGAAACCGCAAGGCAGGTGTCAAAGAACGGGGAGGAATGGACGAAATACCTGACCACTGCCGCAAGGCTGTACCGATACCCGTTTGAGGATCAGATGCTGATCTACGCACAAAGACCGGATGCCACAGCCTGCGCCCTCATGGAAACCTGGAATGAAAAAATGTTCTGCTGGGTAAACCGTGGGGCAAAGGGGATTGCCCTTTTTGACTGGGACAGCGAGCGCCCAAGATTAAAATATGTTTTTGACGTGTCGGACGTGCATAAGGCAAGACGGATCGGGAAAGACCCGTACCTGTGGGAACTGCGGGAGGAACACAAGGGCGCTGTGCTGGCGCAGCTTGAAAAGACCTATGGCGAAACGGATAAAAATAATCCTTTTGAGGGCAGGCTCATGGAGATCGCCGGGAGGATTGCGGAAGATTATTACAGGGAGATTATGCAGGATATGTCCTACGCCAAGGAGGGCAGCTTCTTAGAGGAGCTTGACGAGCTGAACGTGGGGCTGCGGCTTCGGGAAACGCTCTCCGCAAGCATCGCCTATACCCTGTTATCCCGGTGCGGCGCTGACATGGATTTCTGGAAGGATGAACTGAATTTTGACTATATCAGTGAGTTCAACACTTCAATGGCGTTATCTGTCATTGGTAACGCAACTACGGATATGTGTAAGCCAATCCTCATGGAGATCGGGAGGACGGTTGCCGCTTATGACCGCCAGATGGCACGGCAGAAAGCCGCAGATAAGGCGAGGGAGAGGACGGATGGGGCGCAGGCCGCCGCAGAAAAAAATCCTGAAAAAGTGCTTGCAAATGAACCGGAATCACGCTATAATGCTTTAAAGCGTGAAAGCGAAAACGAACCACAAATTGATACAGACACCAAACATATAGAAACGGAGGGCACCTTGCATGGAACTGACATACGAGAAGAACGGGGATTACCTGATACCCAACCTGATTCCGGACAGCGAGCCGGAGGAGCCGCTGACCAAGTACGGGCTGATGCGGAAGAATTACCTGAAGGAACACCGGAGGGGGATTTACAGCGGGCTTCTGATGGAGGGCAGGCTGAAAGCGCACTGTCTGGAGATACAGAGGCAGGCGGAGGAAAGGATGGACTTCCTGACAGAGCAGATGGCGAAAGCCGAGGGAGTGGACGAAGCGCTGAAAGCGTCCGATCAGATGAAATGGGTGGCGAAGATGAACGGCATCAGGCACTCGGCGGAGGAAACCGTACTGACGGAGCTGGTCTACAGCCTTTAAACAGCGAAGCACAACCGAATAAGGAAACAGAAAAGCCGGATAATGGAGAGGATTCATTGTCCGGCTCTTTTTTGGATAACCTGGACTTTGCGGAAAAGGCGATGGAGGTTCAGAAAGGGGTTTTATGCTCTGACGATTTCCTTATCCATAAAAGACCAGAGATAGCGGGATATTTCGCAATGGAGCAGGATGCGATGCTGCAGACGGAATATTTTAAGAACTGTTTCCATTTTAACACCTATTACGGGTATGAGGCGGCGGGTATTCCTGTCGGTTTCTATGCCAATGAGGAAGGGATTCACATCAACATGACCGGGAAGCCGGGAATAGAGAACGAAACGCTCCTAACATGGGAGGATGCTCGTTTCTTTGTCAATTCCTATATGGAGGATGATGTATACCTGCTTCCGGGGGAAAAGGCGGAACAGATTGATACGAATGGGATGTATCAGCAGCTTGATTTATTTTCCATGTTCTCGGAGCAGGTCGGCGGCATTGCCATGAAAGAGGCGGAGGATGGCATTCTCCCGGCAGAAAAGACAGGCCACGGTCAGCCAAAGGCAGCACTGCCGCAGGAGCAGATTGACACAATCCTGCGAAGCGGGGGCGGCAGGGAGAACAGCCGCAAGCGTATTTATGCCAAGTACCAGCAGGGCAAGACACCGGAGGAAATGGCAGCATTTCTTAAAAGAGAATACGGCGCTACCGGGAAAGGCTTTGAGTTTGAGGGGAAACAGGTAGCCGTGTGGTTCGACAGCCAGGGAATGAGCGTTGCAAAAGGTACGTCTGCGTTAGAACGTCCGGCGCTTACAATGGACTGGAAAGAGATTGAAGCACAGATACGCTCCCAGGTGGAAAACGGCTCTTATATGGGCGCAAACGAAGCCTACCTTGTGGACGAGGTGGAGCGTGGGCGCATTGCGAATCATCTGTATTTTTTCTTCCGTGACGGTATGGGGGAAATGCCGGAAGAATTGGAAATGAAAGCCGCCAATTTCCCGGATTCCCATGCAAGGCTGGTAGACCTGTTGTCCACACCGGAGGGAGTGGATATGGCGGCTTCCCATATGGATAAAGCGCTGTCACAGCTTGAAAGCGGCGAGAAAAAGCTGCGTTTTCGTTCTGTCATATCGAAAGAAGAACTGCGGGCAGAGCTTGACAACCTGCTCTTGCAGAAGAAAACATTCCCGGTAGCTGACCATGTGGAGGTGAAGAAAGAGGACTTTATCACGCAGGACGAGATAGACCACAGGCTCGGCAGAGGAAGCGGCTTTGTACACGGCTCATTCCGCATCTATGATTATTTCATGGAGGGGCATGACGGCAAGGATGCGGCTGATTTTTTGAAACATGAATACGGCACGGGCGGAAGTTCCCATGCGCTGGCGGGGGCTGACCACAGTTGGGAGGATCACAATTTTAAGGGCATCAGTCTGAAAAAGGGAGATTTATCAAACCCTTATGCGGACGTGCTGTTACCGTGGAAAGCGGTAGAGAAGCGTATCCGTAAACTTATCCGGGAAGATAAATATTTATCCCCGAAAGGCAAGGAAGCCTATGCGGAGTATAAAGAGGAACAGGCGCAGAAAGAGCTTGAACAGGCGCAGGCGAAAATAGAGCGTGACACAAAGGTTTCCTGCAAGGATGCCATTGACCGGGCTATCGCAGAGAATTTTGACGGACACCGTCTGCCAAAGGGAACGGCGGAGGGCGTTATCCGGGATTACGGCATAGAGAGAGTAAGCTATGTGCTTGCGAATACCGTCATGCACCGCAGGCAGGAGGAAAGGATTTCCCCGGAAAATAAGGAATGGGCAAAGTCCATTGAACCGTATGCCATGTATGAGAGCAGGGATATAGTCGCCGCTTCCCATCCTGCCGTGCTGAATGGCTTTATCAACCAGGCAAGGCGGCATATTGAGCGTGAGAAAGAACTTGCGGCTCAGAACGAAGCGGAGCAGGCACAGGCGCAGGAAGATTTGTCGGAGATTGCGGAAGGAGAATTAGACTGGCACATCATACATGAAGCGGATGATGATAACGGACAGCCTGCACAGTGGAGCGCAAAGCTGCCGAATGGGGAATTTCTCTGGATTGACAAGGAAGCGGAAGGGTATGCCCTGTATGACACCCACGATACGGATGCAAGTCCGGTTTCCGTTTCGGAAACACTGGACGGGGCAAAGGAAAGCGGGGAAGATTACGCTTTAAGATTCGCTGATGTGGAGGAAGTGGAGAAAATCACGGTTGCGCTGGAATCCTCTGAGGATTTTTCGGAGCCGGGGATAGGATTTTATACCCACCAGTATGCGGACGGCAGGGAGGGAGTGCGCTACCGCCTTGTGACAACGGCAGAGGACGGGCTTCTGATACCTTATCCGGAGCATAACCGATTTTTTATCAACCGGGAACTGGCGCAGGAGTACATAGACAATCACGCCGATCTGATTGATGTGATTGGATATGATGATATGGTATTCCAGTCCATGCGGGAGCAGAGCCGGTATAAAAGGGAACAGGCGCAAAAGGAAACTTCTGGACATGATGTCAAGCCTTCTGCAAGTCAGAAGGCTTTGAAGTCCGGCGAAACGATTTCCATTGACGGGCAGGAATGCGTAAAGGCGGATGAATGGAATGCCGGGGATAACGTATATGTGGTTGGCAATTCCGTGGAGGACAGTGATGTCTTCTATGCGTCGGTAAATGGGAAGGACTTTTTTGAGTATGACCATAAGCCGTACCGGGATGAAGTGGAGGACGATTACATTGACCTGGAAGCCATGCGGGATATTGACCGGCATGAAGCGGAGGTATATTCCCGTTTTGAAGGCGGTGCAGAGCAGGGGTTTTATTATGCCATTTCCCTTACATCGGATGCCCATGCTGACAGTTATTATATTTCTGTTATGGACGGAAGCACAGGGGAGGAAATACAGAGCTACCGTGACAGCCACGGGGATATGCCCACATTTGGAACGGTTGACGAAGCGGCTGAATACTGCCATAAGAACGGTATTGATTTCGAGAATGCGGCAGAGGTGGATCAGTGGCATACCATTGAGATTGAACGTGCAAAGGCGGTTCCTGATGGACAGATACGGAAAGATAGTACGGACAAGCCGCTGACCGCAGATGATATACAGAATCTGGTCTTGACCAACAGGGAATATTTTGCAGGTTCCCGGACTACGGTATATGACTTTGAATGTGACATACGGGGAGAGCATGATACCCTGCAATATACCCTGGAATACCACGATGACGGAGAAGGCTTTACCATTCATACAGAAAAGGATGATATATGGGAACGGATGCCGGAGCCGGAACTGGAACGTCTGGAGGGGATTCTCAGCAGGGAAGCGGTTTACTTTAAATACCATGAAAAGATAGCAGGGGCAGAAAGCCTTGAGGCTCTGAAAGAACTTGAGTATGAAATCATGGAAGATGAATCGCCTTATTTTTCTGCTGTTTCAGAGCGTGTCTGGAATGACTTTACCCGGAAAGAGGAGATGCTGTCCGGCAAAACGCAGGAAACTTCTGGACACGATGTCCAGAAGCGGGATTACCGGGTTGGGGATAGGGTATATCTGGACAATAAGCCCTATGAGATTACCCGAACCGATGATTGGAATGTGGAGATTATGGATCGCTCCCTGTTCGATCCACCTCGCCGTTTGGAGAGTAAGGAGAACTTTGCGAAGCTGCTGCGGCAGGATGAACGGAACGCACACCTGTTTACGTCAGAAGAAAAAGAGCCTGAGCAGACGGGATACACAACGGAAACCGTAAAGGTCTATCCGGGCGAAAAAAACAAGCTGCCTTATGATGTGGTTATAGAGAAGCTGCATTTTGAGGAGCCGGAGAAAGCCGAACCAGAGAAGTTAATGCCAAAGGAGCCGGAACCGGATATGAAAATTCCCGCAAAGCAGGCGGAGCCGAAAATGGATAAGTCCGGGGCAGTTAATTTCCGTATCACAGAAGATTTTCCCGGAACGGATAGGGCAAAGGCGGGCGCAGGATTTTCGCCGAAAGAGAAATTCAGAAAAAATATAGAGGCAATCCGCACCCTTGAAAAGATTGAGGGAGAAAACCGCATTGCCACGCCGGAGGAACAGAAGATTTTAGCGCAGTATGTCGGGTGGGGCGGCCTTGCCGATGCCTTTGACCAGAACAAAAGCGCATGGGCGGGGGAATACCAGGAATTAAAGAGCCTGCTGTCGGATGGAGAATACGCTTCCGCAAGGGGGAGTACCTTAAATGCCCATTACACAAGTCCTGTGATTATCCGCAGTATCTATGAAGCCCTGGAACAAATGGGGTTTGAAAAAGGAAATGTACTGGAGCCTGCAATGGGCATCGGTAATTTCTTCGGTATGCTTCCGGAGAATATGCAGGACAGCAGGCTGTACGGCGTGGAACTGGACGGGATCACCGGACGGATTGCGAAGCAGCTTTACCCAAAAGCCAACATTAAGATTTCCGGCTTTGAAAAGACAGACTATCCGAACGATTTCTTTGACGTGGCGGTGGGAAATGTGCCTTTCGGACAATATAAAGTGTCTGACAGGCAGTATGATAAAAATAATTTTCTCGTTCACGATTATTTTTTCGCAAAGACCCTGGATAAAGTGCGTCCGGGCGGCGTGGTCGCTTTCGTGACAAGCAAGGGAACAATGGATAAGAAAAGCCCGGAAGTGCGGAAATACCTTGCGCAAAGGGCGGAGCTTTTGGGGGCGGTCAGACTGCCAAATACCGCTTTTAAGGAAAACGCAGGAACGGAAGTCACTTCCGATATTTTATTCTTAAAGAAGCGTGACCGGGTTATGGATCTGGAGCCGGATTGGGTACACCTTTCGGAAGATGAAAACGGCATCGCCATGAACAGCTATTTTGCCGTACACCCGGAGATGATCGTGGGAAAGATGGAGATGGTTTCCGGCCCGTATGGGATGGAAAGCACCTGCCAGCCCGACACGTCAAGACCTTTTGCGGAGCAGCTTACAGAAGCTATAACCCGCATTGGTGGGGAGATTGAGGAAGTGGAACTGGATGAGCTGGACGATGAACTGTCAGACCAGACAATCCCTGCAGACCCGGAGGTGAAGAATTACAGTTATACGCTTGTGGAGGATAAGGTTTATTACCGGGAAAACTCCGTCATGAAGCCTGTGGGTATGAAGGATTCCATGCTGCAGCGCATTAAGGGCATGGTGGGGATAAGGGATTGTACGCAGGAACTGATCAACGTGCAGCTTCAGGAATACCCGGATACCGTCATTAAGGAGAAACAGGCGGAGTTAAACAGGCTGTATGATGGTTTCTCCAAAAAGTACGGGCTTATCAATTCCCAGACCAACAAGAGGGCGTTTAACCAGGACAGCAGCTACTGTCTGTTATGCTCCCTTGAAAAGACGGACGAGGAAGGCAAATTTGTGGGCAAGGCGGATATGTTCACGAAGCGCACGATCAAGAAAGCGGAGGTTGTCACAAGCGTTGACACGGCAACCGAAGCCCTTGCGGTGTCGCTGTCGGAAAAGGCGAGAGTTGACCTTGACTATATGGCGGAGCTGTCCGGGAAAAGCGTTGACAAGATAAAGGAGGAACTGACGGGAATTATCTTCCAGAATCCCGTAACAGACAAGTGGGAAACTGCGGACGAGTATTTAAGCGGTAACGTCCGTGACAAGCTGGAAACAGCGAAAACCTATGCGGAGAACCACCCGGAATACACTGTGAACGTGCAGGCGCTCACACAGGTACAGCCCAAAGAACTTGACGCAAGCGAGATTGAGGTGCGTATCGGCGCAACATGGGTGAAGCCGGAGTATCTGGAGGACTTTATGCGTGACACCTTTGAAACGCCACAGCACTTGTTTGACAGGAATGTCATGGGCATACAGTTTTCAGGTGTGACCGGGCAGTGGAACGTCAAGGGTAAAAATGCGGATTATGGAAATTCCCTCGTGAATATGACTTACGGAACGAGCCGCAGGAACGCCTATCAGATTTTAGAGGATTCTCTGAATCTGAAAGACAGCCGGGTATATGACACAATCGTGGAGGACGGAAAGGAAAAGCGGGTATTAAACAAAAAGGAAACTACCCTTGCGGCGCAGAAGCAGGACACCATACGGGAAGCCTTTAAGGACTGGGTATTCCGTGACCCGGACAGGCGGCAGGACTTGGTGGCGAAATACAATAAGCTGTTCAATTCCACAAGGCCGAGGGAGTATGACGGCGAACATCTGAAATTTCTCGGCATGACACCGGATATTGAACTAAAGCCCCACCAGAAAAGCGCAGTCGCACACGTCCTATATGGGGATAATACCCTGCTGGCGCACTGTGTCGGGGCGGGCAAGACCTTCGAGATGACAGCGGCAGCGATGGAGAGCAAGCGGTTAGGTTTATGCCAAAAGAGCCTGTTTGTGGTTCCGAACCATTTGACGGAGCAGTGGGCGAGTGACTTCCTGCGGCTCTATCCCGGCGCAAATATTCTTGCGGCAACGAAGAAAGATTTTGAGCCTGCTAATCGGAAGAAATTCTGTTCCCGGATAGCGACAGGCGACTATGATGCGGTGATCATCGGGCATTCGCAGTTTGAGAAGATACCGCTGTCAATGGAGCGTCAGGAAGCCATGATAGAGAGGCAGATCAGCGAGATCGAGCTTGCCATAGAGCAGGCGAAAGCCGATAACGGGGAACGCTATACCATTAAGCAGATGGAGAAAACAAGGAAATCTCTTGAAGCAAGGCTTGAAAAGCTGAACGATACATCGAGGAAAGACAACGTAGTGACCTTTGAGCAGCTTGGCGTTGACAGGCTTTTCGTGGACGAGAGCCATTTTTACAAAAATCTTTTCCTATACACAAAAATGCGGAACGTGGCGGGTATCGCACAGACGGAGGCGCAGAAGTCCTCGGATATGTTCGCAAAGTGCCAGTACCTGGATGAACTGACGGGCGGTAAGGGCGTGACTTTCGCAACCGGAACGCCGATCAGCAATAGTATGACGGAATTATATACGAATATGCGCTATCTCCAGTACGGTACGTTACAGAAGCTGGGGCTTGGGCATTTTGACAGTTGGGCTTCCTCTTTTGGAGAAACCCAAACGGCGATAGAATTAAGTCCTGAAGGAACAGGGTACAGGGCAAAGACAAGGTTTGCGAAATTCTTCAACCTGCCGGAACTGATTGCGCTTTTTAAGGAGAGCGCCGACATTCAGACACCGGATATGTTAAAACTGCCTGTGCCGGAAGCGGAGTATGAAAACGTAGTGTTAAAGCCGAGTGAGTACCAGCAGGACATGGTTTCCTCCCTTGCGGACAGGGCGGAGGCGGTGCGAAACAGGCTTGTGGAGCCGTATCAGGATAATATGCTGAAAATCACCAATGACGGCAGGAAGCTGGCTCTGGATCAGCGCCTTATCAACGATATGCTGCCGGACAGTGAAACTTCCAAATCGGCAACCTGTGTGGGAAAGGCGTTTGAGATATGGGAGCAGACGAAGGAGAAGAAGTCCGCACAGATAATTTTTTGCGATCTCTCGACACCAAAAGGGGATGGCTCATTCAATGTCTATGAGGATATAAAAAATAAACTGGTTGAGAAAGGAGTGCCACCGGAGGAAATAGCATTTATCCATGAAGCGAATACGGAAATCAGGAAAGCGGAACTGTTTGGCAAGGTAAGAAGCGGGCAGGTTCGTTTTTTATTGGGTTCCACGCAGAAAATGGGCGCAGGAACCAACGTGCAGGACAGGCTGATTGCCTTACATCATCTCGATGTGCCGTGGCGCCCGTCTGACATTGAACAGCAGGAGGGGCGTATTTTACGTCAAGGCAACCTCAATCCAAAGGTTAAGATTTTCCGGTATGTGACGGAAGGAACCTTTGACAGCTATTCATGGCAGTTGATTGAAAATAAGCAGAAATTTATTGGTCAGATTATGACGAGCAAATCCCCGGTGCGTAGCTGTGAGGACGTGGATGAGGCGGCGCTCACTTATGCGGAGGTGAAAGCCCTGGCTACCGGGAACCCATATATTAAAGAAAAGATGGATCTCGACATACAGGTATCAAAGCTGAAACTGATGAAGGCGAACCACACCAGCCAGAAATATAAACTTGAGGATAATATCGCAAAGCACTATCCGCAGCAAATAGCCATTCTGAAAGAGAGGATAGAGGGCATGGAAGCTGACATTCAGACCGCAAAAGCAAATCTCCCGGCAGATAAAGAGCAGTTTTTTATGAAAGTCGGGGATAAGGCTTATACGGATAAAAAAGAAGCCGGAACCGCACTTGTGGAGATGTGCAAGGAGATGAAAACCGTCAATGTGCCTGCAACAGTCGGGGAATATGCCGGGTTTAAAATGGCGGTGTCCTTTGATTCGTTCAACCATAAATTTGTGATGAACTTAAAAGGGCAGCTTTCCCACAACTTAGAGATCGGCTCTGACCCTCTCGGCAATATTGCCCGTATCAACCATGCCTTAGAATCCATGCCAAAACAGCTTTCAGAAGCACAGACAAAACTGGAAAACGTGGAGCGACAGCTTGAAACCGCAAAAGTGGAGGTCACAAAGCCGTTTGCACAGGAAGCGGAGCTTGCGGAGAAGCTGGAACGGCTGTCCGCCTTAAATGCCCTGCTCAATATGGACGAAAAGGGCGATGATGCGATTGGCATGGACGATGCGCCGGAGGAAGAAAACGGAGGGCAGGAAACTTCTGGACATGATGTCCAGAAGCCAGGGCAGACGGAAAACATTTCTGAACAACCGGAAATAGGCGAAAAAGCCGCTGACGCACCGATACCGTATCCGGTAGAAAATGCAAGGCATGACTATTCAGTGGGAAATGGCGGGCTGAGAACTGTGGCGGCAATGGCTGACAAGCCTGTGCAGAGGGCCTCGCTAAAGGAGAAGCTGAAAGCGTTCAAAGAAAAAGCTGCCGGAGGAGATGCAGATAAAACTATGCTTAAAAAGGCAAAAGAAAAAACAGAAACTTTATAATTATCCAGGAAGGGGCAGCCACAGGGCTGTCCTTTTTCCTGCCATTATCGGAGAAAGGATTAAATATATGGCAGATATAAAAACAGAAAAACAGAAAGTAAAAGAGATCACTGACAAGTTGGAGGAAGGCTTAAAGGAACTTTTTGAAAGCGAGAAATATAAAAGCTACCTCTCCACTATGTCAAAATTTCATAATTACAGTTTTAACAACACACTCCTGATAGCCTTACAACGCCCTGATGCAACCTTAGTCGCAGGCTACCAGGCATGGCAGAGGAATTTCAACCGTCATGTGAACAAGGGGGAGAGGGGAATCCGTATCCTTGCCCCTGCCCCTTATAAGATCAAAGAGGAACGGGATAAATTAGACCCTGTGACCGGGGAGGTCGTGCTGGATAAGGACGGTATGCCGCAGACAGAGGAAGTGGAGATAAAAATCCCCGCTTTCCGTGCCGTGTCCGTGTTTGACGTATCGCAGACGGACGGGGAGCCAATACCGGAACTGGAGGCCAAAGAACTTCTGTCCACAGTGGAGGGCTATGAGGACTTTATCAAAGCGATTACCTTTGTTGCCCCGGTTCCGGTCAGTTTTGAAGATATTCCCGGAGATTCCAAAGGCTTCTTCCGCCCCACAGAAAAGCGGATTGCGGTGCAGGAAGGCATGAGCGAGAGCCAGACTTTAAAGACGATGGTGCATGAAACCGCCCATTCCATGCTGCATGATAAGGAAGTCAACAAGGATATTCTTGCGCCCGCAAAGGACAGGAATACCAAAGAGGTGGAAGCCGAAAGTATTGCCTATACAGTATGCCAGCATTTCGGCATAGATACCTCGGAGTATTCTTTTGGGTATATTGCAGGCTGGTCATCGGGGCATGACATGAGGGAACTGAAATCTTCCCTTGACACAATCCGCAGGACGGCATCGGAACTGATCACGGGCATTGAGGGGCAGCTCCGGGAATTGCAGCGTGACCGGGAACTGATGCAGGGGCAGGAGAAAGAGAGCCTTTTGCTGATACAGAACAGCGATTTGTCCGAGTACAGCCTTGTAAATGTCCGGGGAATGGATGCTGCAGAGGTTGTGGAAACTCTCTCTGCCATGAATGACAATGACAGGCGCAATGTTGCCGCATACCTGGAGAGCAGGGGTGCATGGACGACAGAGATTGCCAATCAGGATACAAAAGAGTTTGGGGAACAGCACCTTGATGTCCGGTATAACACTGACACAAACGAGGTCATTGATATAAAAGTGGAAATGGAACTGAACGAGAGGGCAAAGGAGCCGATCAGTGCGGGTGATGTAATTTTGAAAATTACACATTCGCACGGTTTTGAGGTGGAGCGCATTACCAACAAGACACCAGAGGAAGTGCAGGAGATCATGGCCGTGCTTACAAAGCTGGAAGATAAGAACACACAGAATATCCGTGACTGCCTGAAAAGATATGGAGCTGACTATATCCCTATCATTGTGGGCGGCGGCAGAAATTCCGGTATGCCGCAGTTTAATGACTTTGAAATTGACCTGGTTAAAAAAGAGATAACCATGATGAGCCACCTTTCCCCGGCAAAGCAGGCGGAGGGCATCATCAACCGGTTAGAGTTTGCAAAGACCGCTTTTTCCGATGACGAGCGCAATCTTATCGTGAATTATGCCTTTAAGCTGAATGACATGGAAAAGACAGGGGAGCTTGCGGAGCGTATTTATTATGAGGAAGCGGAGGGTAATCAGGGGGCTGCCCTTGCGGTCGTTGACGCACAGACGGAGATTGACGCACTTCCTGACCCGATGATTGGTTTATGGGAGATGGAGGAATACGGCTATTTGGCGGAGGGAATGCTGCCGCTTACAAAGGAAATAGCATTAGAATTGTTTGACCGTGACCTGCCTGTGTACCAGCTCCACAAGGACGGTTCGGAAACCTTGATACAGGGCAGGGAGCAGGTTACAGAGTATGAGGGAATCTTCGGCATTGAAAAAGCGGATTGGAAGAATGAAAAGAGCCTGCGGGCGTTGCAGGAGCAACTTGTGGAAGGCAGGGCAAATAAGGAAGCGCAGCTTTTATATGGAGATTCTGATAAGTATGGCATTTATCAGTTAAAAGATATTCCCGAAATGCGGCAATTTCAGTTTGCCGGCACGGAATCCTTAAAGCGCAGGGGAATTATAAAAGACAATCTCGATGCCATTAAGCCGGAGAATTACAATCTTGTTTATGTGGGTGAGCTTTCCGAGCTGCAAGGGCGGACGCAGAGCGCAACACTGGAAATGGTCTTTGAGAAATTCAATATAGACCACCCGGCAGATTATAAGGGGCATTCCCTTTCTGTCAGCGATATTGTGGTGCTGCATGAGGACGGGAAGAACAGCGCACACTTTGTAGATTCATTCGGCTTTACCGGGCTTCCTGATTTCATGCGGGAACTGGAAGGCGTGGAAGAACAGGAAAAGGAAGGAACAGAGCCGGAAGTGCCACAGGAGGAAGTACAGGCTACTTCTGGACATAATGTCCAGAAGCCAGAAGCTGAAAAGACAGAACAGAAAAACTATCCGGCTTTCTACGGTCATACCCTGGTATATGCGATGGAACATGGGGAAGTGGATAAGTATTTAGATTCCCGGAAACTTGACAGGGAGTGCAAAGAAGCGGTTGAGGGAACAATCCGGCAGAATTTTGACGGTATGCACTTAAAACATGATATTGTGAAGCCTTTAGCGGAGCAGTACGGTTCAGACCGTATCGCCTTTGTCCTTGCCAATACGCTCCAGCAGGAATCATGGGATGGACGCTTTTCAAGGGATAACAAAGCATGGGCGGTGGAGTTTTACATTCCGGAAAATCTTGTGCATGGGATAGATGTAAACCGTGAACTGATCGTAAGCAGTCACCCGGCGGTCTTGGACGGTTTTATTGATATGTTCCGCAGGGAAGTTTTGGAGAAGGAAAAAGAAATGTCTGCCGCACAGGAGAAAGCACAGGACACTTCTGGACATGATGTCCAGAAGTTAGAGCCGGGGCAGGCAGAAATGGAACAGCCGAAGCCAGAACCAGCGCAAACAGAACAGCCAAAACCGGAGAAGGAAGAACATCAGGAAACAGAACGGCCAGAGCCGCAGCAGGAAGAAACGCCGGAAACAAAGCAGGCAGAGCCGCAATCCGAACAGAATAAGCCGGAGAAAGCGGATAAAACACAGGCATTTGAGGATTTTGAGGATGAGGACGAGATCATTGACCTCGGAGATGAAAAAGACCAGGTGCTTGCACAGATGAAGAAATCCTTAAAAGGGGAGCAGGAAACAGAGCTTGCTTTCCAGATAGCAGACCACTTCATCAGTATTCAGGAGGTTGACGGGGGCTATGATTATTCCATTATGGGGGCAGATTATAAGGAGATAGACGGAGGAGTGTATGACAATCCCGATGTCAGTATCAGAGAAGCGTTTGACGATATTCTGACGGATCTGAAAGATAATCCCTTTGATAACGGCGCAAAGGGAAATATCCGTGACAATGACGAATTGATACCGATTGATTATGATGGATTGATGGAAAAAGCGGAAGCGGTAAACGCAATCGAACCGCAGGCACAGGGAACCGTGGTGGAAAATTTTAAAGCAAAGACCAATGAACTGTTCCATGAGATCAGTGAAATGAACCCGGCAGAGATTGAGGAAACCGTAAAATGCCATGTGCAGGCGCAGATAGATGAATCCGGCATTGATGCGGAGATTGTGGACGTGGCAGTAGTGGGGAGCCGCTGCCGGGGATTAGAGCAGGAAGGCTCTGACCTTGACGTGGTGGTGGAGCTTTCCACGAGTGAGCGTGAAGATGTCCTGTTTGATACATTTAACGGGGATGCGCTCCATATCGGCGGCGTGAAAGTGGACATAAACCCGATTACCGCACAACGGACGGGAACACTTGAAACCTATCTCCCGCAGGTGGAGGACTATCTAGAGGGAGTGCGTGAGGCCAGGGAAAAAGAGCTGGTGTCCTTATCCCAGGAGCAGGCAGAAACGGAAGTGACGCTGACGGTTGCGGAGTGCGGCGAGTTCCACAATCTGGGCGAGTTTTATGAGAATATCCCTACCGTGGAGGAAGCTGTGGCAATCTGGAAACAGATACCGCCGGAGCGCATGAACGGAATTCCCGCAATCGGTATTAATATCCATACGCCGGGAACGGAAGTATTCGAGGATGTGGGGATGGATATTTTGTCCGGGAACAGGATTGACCTTGACATTTTAGAGTATATCCCTGACATAAAAGGGAATCTGCAGGCGATAGAAATAATCACGGAGCTTGTGGCCAAGCTGCCGGAAATGGAGATAGACGGTCATCTGAGCGAGGAAATGGAAGCAAAGGTATGGGAGAAGCGTATGCCTGACCTGACACCTGCGGAACAGCTTGCGGTGGAGATTGACCGTTTTATCTACGGTTATGACACAGCCCTCTACCATGACAATAACCAAAGCATGACGGAGAACGTATCAGAGATTGCGGAAGCCTTGAAACAGAGAGATACCCGTGACATGGCACTGTGGTTTGCCGACATAGCTGCGGACGGAACGGAGCGGGAGGAGCGAAAGCAGGCTATGGAGTTTCTTGGAAAGCTGGCGGAGTACAAGCCCCTTGCCAAGATCGAGGAAATGGAAGAACAGAATTACAATATGATTGACAATGTGCTGAATAACGGCGCAGGGGAGAAAGCGCAGAAAGAGGAAAACAAAAAGGCATCGGACAAGCCAGCCGCAAAGCCGTCCTTAAAAGCTCGCCTTGCGGAGAAAAAGGCACAGGTGGCGGGACAGGGCAGAGAGCAGGAAGAAAATATAAAAAATAAGCAGAGGGAGATGTAAGGATATGGATACAAGGTTTACCGTGGAAGAAAGCAATTTAATCTGCGTATTTGCAAGTGAAAGCAAGGCTGTCACTTTGGAGAGCAGAAGCAGGGTCATAGAGGATATTGAGAGGGTTTTGCCGTATCTGGAGGACACGGATATGCTGGAACTGTCCGGCAGGGTGATCGGAAAGCTGCGGGATATGACGGATGAAGAATTTAAACAGCTTGAATGGACAGTGGCAGAATAAAGCAAAGAAAAACAGGTTTTCCTTACCCAGTTTTGATACGGGCAGGGTAAGCCTGTTTTTTCTTTGCGTCAATCGTGGAAACATATCGAGTTTAAAGAATTTCTGAAAATAGCCCATAGCCATCTTTGAAGTTTGAATGGTTTACAGTATAATAGGATGCAGAGATGGAGTGATGGAAAATGTCAAAAAAGAAGAAGCGTCCGCATGGGCATTACTGTAAAATATGCGGCGAACACAAGGCAAATGAGAAGTTTTCCGGGAAAGGCCACGCAGCCCATATCTGCAAAGCCTGTTCCCGGTTAAGCGCTGCGGAAAAAGCGGCGGCAATGGATATGAACCGGCTAATGGGCTTCCCTATGCGGCGGCTTTCAGAGGGTAAGAAGAAATGGCTGAAAGCGAAAATGAAGGATGAATGCCCGGAAGTGGCAGATACGGCACGGGAGGTTTTCAATGCCTGCTTTCCCCATGCAGAGCGCAATGCCATGAAAAAGCAGCTTGTCATCAATACATTGTCTTTTGAAGTGCATACAGAGGTTTACGATGGGTACGGCGATATGGAAAAGGCTGACTGCCGTTTTACCATTGACAGGAAAAACCGTGTCCTTACAATGAGGGATTTTCGGACAGAGGACGGGGAGCAGTGTGTCACGCTGGAGGGAGGGCAGATGGCGAAGCTGTTACGCTATATCGTGCATACACTGGAAATTTTTATGTGGGAGCGGGATTATTGCCTGAACCCTGATGAGGAAGATTATGACCCGTTTCCTGACGGGGAAGAAGATTTTTTTATGGAAGATTTGGGGGACGGATTGGAAATTCAGCCCCAACAGGAACCGGAGGGCAGCCCGTCATGGCGTGTGCAGGTGGAATACACGAACCATACAGAGCAGGATATTTGCAGTTATGAGGATTGCCTGCCAGACCGTCCAGAAGAAATGTATCTTTCGCTCTTAGATTATTTCGAGCCAGAGGATGAAGAACTTTGATTTTATTTCATCAAAAATGGGAGCGATAAAGCTGGCATGGGGCGGTGTCTCCTTCCCCGGCAGATACAGATACGGAAAGCCTGCAAAGCCCGTAAACACGGCACTTTCGGCACTACATAGACTTTAAAGTTACATTATTTCCGTGTGCTTTTAGGGGCATTTTTACATTAGTGAGGGTGCGAACTTTTGTTCTGGGGTTCTTTTGCCTGATAGTGTATACTCGTAGGCAAAAGTCGGTTATTATCACGGAAACTCGGATACTATCAGGCAAAACTCCATACTATCACGCAAAAGTCGATACTCGCAGGCAAAACCCATATACAAACACGGAAACTGACTGTATTATCACGGAAACAGAATGGGAGTTTTCGTGATAGTATAGGTGTTTCCGTGATAATATACAGAGTTTTCGTGTTAGTATATGAGAAAAACGGTAAAAACTGAATGGATAAATGATAAATAAGGGAAAAGAGCTGTGCAATGGCTCTTTTTTACTTTTTATTCCCGAAAAATAGTCGTTTCATGCCATTGGGTGAAAAACGGTAAAATTTTATGGTATAATTCAGTGGGTGCTTTAGCAGCAACAGTTTTCTGCCGAAGTAATAAGAAAGAACGTAAGGTGTAAATCAAATGATACGGAGGATGGTTTATCAATGAGTAATATTGTTATTTTGGTTGGAAGCATGAGAAAAAATGGTAATACTGATCTGCTTGCGCAGGCATTTGCAGAAGGAGCCCGTGAAAATAATTCTGTGGATATTGTATCTGTTGCCGATTACAAGGTCAATCCATGTATTGGCTGTAATTCATGTTTTACGAGGGAGGGGAATAAGTGCTTTCAAAATGATGATATGGATGGGATATATGAAAAGTTGAAAGGGGCTGACATTGTAGTTGCGGCATCACCAGTATATTTTTATGGCATTAGTGCAGAACTAAAAGCGGTAATTGACAGACTGCATACGCCCATGAGAAATGAGTTTTCAATCAAAAAACTTGCACTACTGCTGGTTGGGGCAGCGGAATTACCGGAATTGTTTGACGCAATAAAATTGCAATATCAACTGATACTTAATTTTTTCCATCTGGAAGATGCGGGCATGGTTCTTGTAAAGGGAGTTAAGGATAAAGGGGATATTAAAGGAAATGTGGCACTGAAGGAAGCTTATGATTTGGGCTTATCCATTAAGTGATGAAATTCGGAGTGATTCCAAGATTTGAGAATAGATAGGAAATAAGAATTAGAAAGTGATAATGGATATTTAATAACATAAAATGCAAGTGAAATGTAAAGACCGTCGCTATGGCAAAATGCCATATGCGGCGGTCTGCCGTTTCCGCAGGCAGGGTTCTTTTTTCTATTCAGAAAACCACTTGGAAAGCGGGGGAATCAGAGGTAATATGCTTACACGGCGGTTTGGGTTTGTGCTTATAGTCGTTTCGTGCAATTTATGGGAGTTTCGTGCAATGGGATTTGATAGGATACCCCATAATCCGATATAATTTGTGGCAGGAGGTTGATGCGATGAAGATAGCAGTCTGCGATGACAGCAGGGAGGACAGGGGCGCGCTGCGGGCGCTGCTGGAAGCCTGCGGGCATGATTTTGAGATAAAGGAATACGGCTCCGGCGCGGAGCTTTATGCGGATATGGGGTATGTGCGGGAATGCGGCATCGTGTTCCTGGACATCAACATGGAGGGAATGGACGGGCTGGAAGCGGCGGGGAAGATCAAGGCGGAATGCCCGAAGGTATATATCGTGCTGGTGACGGCCTATGTGAACTATGCGCTGGACGGGTACAAGGTGAAGGCCAGCCGTTTCCTCTTAAAGGATGACCTGGAACAGACGCTGCCGGAGTGCGTGGAGGACATCCTGCGGGAGGAACGGGTGGTGGAGTTCGGCTTCGTGGAGGGGAACGTGCGCCTGCGGGTGGACGACATCATCTATATCGAGACGAGCAGGCACAAGAACGTGTTCTACACGGCGGGGGAGACGTACAGCATCTATAAGAAGATGGATGAGCTGGAGGCGGAGCTGGCGGGGATGGGATTCGTGCGGATACACCAGAGCTTCCTCATCAACATGAGGTACATCGGGAAACTCAGCAGCTATGTCATGGTTCTGACCACCGGGAAGGAGATATCAGTGCCGAAGTCCAGATACCCGGAAGTGAAGCGGCAGTATACATTGTTTAAGGGGGCGGAGTGATCATGGCATTGTGGGTACTTTCATTCTGTATCATGGCGATAGAGGCATGGGGGAGCGTATATTTCTTTGATACCTTTTTGAAGAAAACGGATGTGGGGCGGCTGGGAAAGTGCAGATATGTTGTTTTGTATTTTGCTGACATGGTAGTGGCGCTATTAGGAGGACATTTTGATTTAATGGGAATCAAGGTCATGCTGATAATCCTTGTTTCCATCACATTCTGCACAGTGTTTTACGAAGCGGGCTGGAAACAGCGTATCTTCTTTTCCGGGCTGAATTATGCGTTGCTGTTTCTGACAGACCTTTTTTTCTTGCAGATAGAAAATATGTCCATTTCCCCAAACGTGGTGCTTACTTTTCTGCTTCTGCCCTCAAAAATGCTCTGGCTCTGTTTGGTGTTCATAGTCCGGAAAATATGGAAAGGACAAAACAATTATGGAGAACTTTCCCGTAAGGAGTGGCTGAAATTTTCCATGATTCCGCTGCTCACTGTGGCATCCATGCTGCTAATGTTCTTCTGTAACAGTGCAGAGGCAAAGGTACAGACGGCATACCTTTTTCTGTCGGTGGGGCTGATATTCATCAACATCCTTGTCATAGAGCTGTTGCAGGGTATCCTTGAAAAAGAGGAGCTGTTCCGGGAAAGCGCGCTGGCAGGCCAGAAGAAGGAGAGCCAGCTTGCCCATTACCGGGATATGCAGGCGGTCTATGAGCGGCAGGGGAGGAAGATGCATGACTACAAGAACCAGATAAGGACAATGCAGGTGTTGTTGAAGAAAGGCGACACGCAGGCTGCCGCCGCGCTTGCGGAACGGCTGACGGAGAGCATATCGGTGGAGATGGCGGCGGTCAACACGAACCATCCGGTGGTGGACGCCGTCCTGAACCAGAAGTTCCACGCCGCAAGGGAGCAGGGCGTGTCCATGACGTTCCGGGTGGGCGACATGGGCGGGCTGCGGCTGAATGAGGAGGAAACGGTGATCCTACTCTCCAACCTGCTGGACAATGCCATCCATGAGTGCGTGAAGGCGGCGCGGCAGGGAAGGAAGGCCGTCATCCATGTCAAGCTGGTGCAGGAGGGAGGGAAGCTGATCTTTTCCGTAAGGAACCCCGTGGTGGAAAAGGTGCAGGTCACGGAAGGCACCGGCCTGTCGAATGTGAAGGCGGTGGCAGATAAATATGGGGGCGATTTTGTCGTTTCCTGCGATGCGGAAAAGTTCCAGGCGGTGGTGATGTTATAAACTTTATGGTCATTTCGTGCAATTTTTAGTCACCTGGTGCAATCGTGGTTTGAAATGCGGGTGAATCCGCCGATGGATTTTATGAGGTGGGATAGCTTTAGAAAAAGAAAAAATTTTTATCAAGGAGGTATGTGATATGCAGATAACAAGAGACAATTATTCACAATATGCCAACATGGTACAGCAGATGTTCGGCAATAAGAAAAATTCCAATAATCCGTTAGCTCAATGTGATTATGGGAATTTTGCACTGCGTTTCAAGCCGGTTGATATTCAATTCACGAAGCCGAATTGGGATAATATCATGACGAAGCGTGATAAGCCTGCAATGTCGGAGGAAGAATTTGAGGCGGCAATAAAGGAGCTGGCACAGAAGGAATTTGCCACCGGGAAGCGGGATGATGCGGCATATAGGAAATTATGTATGCAGCATGGAGAGACCGTTTCCCCGGACAGGAAAGCCATCTATGAATCAAGCATGAGAAAGACAGGCGGAAAGATGAATGCAGCCTGTATGTTTTGGGATAACAATGGGAATAAAACGCTATCTTACAATCCCGAATCAAGGAACTGGAAGGCCATAAGCACAGAGGAAGAATTTGCAAGGGCGCGGGTGTTTACATCTATCTATAATGATGAACTGGCACGCCTGAAAAAAGAGTATGGAGAAAACGCAAAGGGAACTGTATCTTATCATCAGATACAGTCTGACTTGGCAGCAGGTACAAAAGCACCGTCTTCGGGCAGCACATTAGATATACAGATATAATCTTTACACCCTATTCCGCAGAGGCGCATAAACCTGCCTCTGCGGACTGCGGGGGTGGCTGTAGGTGATAAGAGAAATGAAACGTTTTTGAAGGCTGGTTCGTATTATTAGCGGATGACAGCGAAAGGGGGGTGTTTGTCATGAAGTTTGACAGGGGAAGTTAGGCGGTGTGTCTGCATGATGGGATGAACTGCTCGGACTTATCATGAGAGAGCAGGGGCGGCTCTGAACGACTGAGGGGCTGCCATAAAAAAGAAATGGAGGACTGAAATGGGCATTAACGGAATAGGAACAGCGGGATATCCGCTGACAGGATATACGGCAAGAAAGGCAGGAAGAAGCGCGGAATCCGGGGCTGTGGGATTCATGGAAACGGTGGAAGAAAAGGCGGCGCAGGGCAGAGCAGCCGATTATGATGAAAAAGCCTTTGAGATGGTTGGCCCGAACGCTCCGCAGGAAGTGAAGGATAGGCGCTGTACGATTTGGAGCATCCAAGGGTATATACGCCCAGGAGCATAGAGGTTCAGCAGGCCCGCATCAAAGAAGGGGAATTTTACAGGGCGTTTTTGGAGAAGCTGGAGAAATTATAGGAAGGTATGAGCCTGGCAAGGCAGGCATCCCCGGTTTTAGATAGATTGGGGAGTCGGGGGGTGGTACAGAGAAAGGATATATCTATGAAAGAACGTATAAAGAACCGGGTACATGAACTGTACTGGAATGATGATATAAACTGTGCGAGGACAGCAATCATCTGTTTGAGTGAATTATTCGAAACTGCTGTTGAACCGCAAACAATCTGGTCTGCTGTTGGATTACATGGTGCCGGAGGATACAGAGCGCAGTGTGGAATAGTTGAAGGTACACTCATGTTTATAGGAATATATCTTCATAAATTAGGAAAGACAGAAAACGAAATAATATCGGCCTGTTATAATTTTGCGTCAGCTTTTGAAAAAACATTTGGCTCATTAAGATGTTTAGAATTGCGCCCTACGGGTTTTTCAGAGAATGATCCACCGCATATGTGTGAAAATCTGACCTGTAAAGGGATTGAATTTGCGTACCAATATATTTTGAAGGTCACAAAGAATTATCCCCGATAAGCCACAGCCTGACAAGGCAGGGCTGGCATCCCCAGCGTTCCAGCAGATTTGGGAATCGGGGAGCTGGGAGAGAGAATCTGCTTGGATTTATTACATGGGAATAAGGGCGGCTCTGACCGACAGAAGAACCGCAGATAAGAAAATAAATTGTGAGGTGGACTCATGGGAATTTCGGCTTTAAGTACAGTAAATTCTATTAATACAAAACAGCGTATGTCATTGAGCGGCAGAGGGCCTGACTGGTCTATCATTCCAAGTTCCGGGAAAAGCAGTAAATCAAAGGTGGAGCTTACTGACGAGATCAAGGAACTAGCACGGAAGGCTGCGAATACTACAAGCAAGGCAGAATTGGAATATATCCATAGGCGGCGGACGGAACTATGTGCAGAGTATATGTCTGACGTGTCGCCCGACAGGAAGGCGCTGTACCGGCAGGCTGAAAATGCGTTGAAAGAGCAGGGCGGCAATCCGAAATGCAAGGGGAGCGGGGAACTGACGCTGCTTTACTTTCTGGAGGCGGCGGACGGGAGGATGGATGATCTTGCGGAAAAGAAGTTTACGCTGGCCGGGGGCGGAATGCTGACCTGTCCAATCTTGACAGGCGGGGGGACATGGCGCAGATATTTATTACCAGGGTACAAAGGTGCTGACATATCTCGGTTCGGGATACGGGTGGGCTTGCGAGAGGACTCCGGCTGAACGGGAAAAGGAAAGGGAGTTTTATGGAATCTATTTTAATGAGTACCGCTCCCTAAAGAATGGTCAAGGGGAGGAACTGGAAGCACTGCCGGATTATCTGGATGAGAAGCCGTCTTTTGACAGGAAAGCATAAATAGGGGGATTTGAATAACCAATAAGATTTCAAAAATTCCGTGAGCGCATATTCGCAATAAGCCATAGCCTGACAAGGGCAGGCATCCCCGGCGTTCCGGCAGAATGGGGAAGCGTGAGCAGGATTTATTTTTAGAATGGGAGATGTAGATATGGGAAAGGGCGAAGGCGGTGTATCCATTATAGGCGGTGCAGATGGACCTACAAGTATTTTTATCGCCGGAAAAGGTGGTAAGGTGAAGCTGACAACACGCATCCAAAATTATTTCCTCAAATTAAAAAGGAACAGAGTAAAAAAGTGGATAACCGCCAATCCCCATACGCTGGAGGAAGTCGTGGAACTGATGAAAAGGGAATACGGTGCTGAGGAGGTTTCGCAGCAGTCCCATAATTACCTTGAGCAGAGAAAGTGCTTAAAGGCATCCCTTGTAATGCGCCACCGCCCGGATTTGCTTGGGGAGCTTGATGGACTTGGAGCCGCCCGAAGGTGAGGATGTGGAAGCCTTGAAAGCATTTTGGGAGCAGCTACAGGAGCGGGAGAAGATGGCAGCGGAAATTGCAGATGATATCTTCCCCGTAGATTTCCATATATATGCAATTAAGTGTCCTGAAAACTGCATGATGCAGATAGGGGTGGAAACTGTCTGGCAGGTGATAGATGGCTCATTCAGCGGAGATAAGAAAACCATGAAGCAGTTAAGGAAACTGTTTAAAAAGATATATCTGTATTATGGTGTCACTGCCGAAGATATAAAAAATGAAACGGAAAGGTATAAGTCACTTTTAGGGGTATTGTGTTCATAGATGCCAGTTTCCGAGCCTTACGGAAAAGCAATATCCCCAATAAGCCACAGCCTGACAGGGTAGGCATCCCCGGTTTTCCGGCAGATTGGGGAATATAATTGTGATAAGAGAGGTATTTGGGATGTTAAAAAAGCTGAACCAAATTACAAATATAACAATCGGTTCTTTTGTAGGAGTTTTCATTGGATGTGGAATATATGTATTTTGGGATTATAAAAAACACCCTGATTTATATGCTTTGCAATCAGCACCGTGGTACACAAGTATTTTTGTTTATGGCATAGTTATGCTTATTTTTGTGACGGTGGCGGTTATTGCGAAGCTGATCATCCGAAAAAAGATGAAAAAGGAAATAAAACCAATAGACGTATATCCCCAATAAGCCACAGCCTGACAGGGCAGGCATCCCCCGGCTTTCCGACAGATTGGGGAATAATTAAAACAGCTTTTGGAAGAGGTATCATATGAAAAAGAACATTATTTTATGGCTTGCGGCTTCGGCGGTAGTTATGCTGGCGTTTCCGTGGCTTGCGGTTACTTTCGTAAAAGGCGATGCAGGAATGGCGGTATGCTTTCTTCTGTTTTTTGCAGTCAATCCATTATATTCCGTGATAATCGGAGCGTATGCGGGAAAAGATGTGAAGCATTTGTGGAGCCTTCCGGTTATTTCAGCAGTGCTATTTCTGATAGGAACATGGATATTCTTTGACATGGGGGAAACAGCATTTATCCTATATGCGGCAGTCTATCTCGTTATAGGGATAATGGCTATGCTGATTTCTATGTTTATTAGAAAGAAAACGCAGAAGTAGCCTGACAAAGTAGGGCAGATATCCCCAGCGTTCCGGCAGAGTAGTAGAAGGGAAGATAATTAAGATAAGGATAAAAGGAAGAATATTTACATGAATCATTTTAAGAGATTTTTATTACTTGTACTTGCATTGGCAGTTGGTGGAGGAATGGGATATAGGTTATTAGTGGGTTTCAATTTTGTTAAAATGGTTATTTTTATCTTGTTGATTTTAATATTAGGTGAGGTGTTCTATCAAATAGATAAATGGTTATCTGATAAGGAGTAAAAGTGAATTATGGTTTGAAGGGTAAACAATAAATCTCAGCCACAGCCTGACAAGGCAGGGCAGGCATCCCCGGCTTTCCAGTGTATCGGGGAACCTTATAATAAAGTTGTTGAATGGAGTTAGAGTTGATGAAAAAAGCAGCGTTGATTTTAGGAATAATTTTTTGGTTTTGACATTTGTAGGCGGTGGATATGTTCTTATAAATCATGGGCAAGTAAATGCCGGATATGCGGCTGTGCCGGGAATTTGGACTGTGATATGTTTTGGTTTTTACCGGAGCGGGAAACGTGACTAATTTCAGTTTGTCGGGCATGACTTTAGGCTATAAAATTATCATTTGGAATTTTATGGTTTCATATCCACAATAGGCCACAGCCGAACAAGGTAGGGCAGGCATCCCCGGCTTTCCAGTGTATCGGGGAACCATATAACAAAGATGTGGAGGAGTGTAAGATGTTTGATTTTATTATAGAGATGATTGCAGATATTGCAGAAATCTTTGTTGATTTGTGGGTAAACAAAGTGATAAACCGAAAGAAAAAAAGTAATATCAATTTTAATAATGCAAGTGAATCACAGGGAGTATAAGATGGAAAATAAAATGGAGAGAATCAATGCATTGCTGGAGAAGCCATGTTTTATCATGGATTATCTTCCGGAACAGGTGAAAGCGGACAATGGCGGGCAGTTTTTTGATGTGGAGTATTATCTGCTGAACAGCGATAAACATATCGGGTTGAAAGACAGGTTTGTTGCCGTCATTTTGAAACTGATGTGCTATTACCATGTATCTATTCTGTGGAATGGATGGGTTGACCTGCCTTCACCGAAAATGATAGAAGAAGCAGTCTGTGAAATTATGGGGAAGCATTCAGGTACACTGAATGTCCTGTTTGTGGAGGAAGAAGCGTTGCTGGTTTTTGATTGGGACTGCTTAAATCTGTCAGTGTATAACCCGTCAGATAAAGCGCAGTCCATTATGGAGAGGATAGCTTTTTCGGAAGGTTTGTTCTGGAGGGAGGCGGCGGACTAATTCTGGATAAAAAAATATATCCCTGACAAGCCATAGCCCCAAAAGGAGGGCAATCCCTATTTTCCGACAGATTGGAGCTGTCCGATGCCCTCCGGGAGCAGATAGCCGGATACGCCAGGGAAGATGCGGCGCAGAATGTCTATATGGGAAATAAGTTCCTCGCCCTGCGGAAAAGCGAGGTTGTATGGGCGGTTCTGAGCGTGACAGGAACTTCACTGTTTTTGGCAGACAAAGGATTCTGCTTGGAAGACGAGGAGATCAAAGGCAAAGTATTTAATAGTTGTGCCGTAAATTTGGATAGATGGAGTGATGATGTGATGCGGATGGCTGTTTTGGGTGATAAAAGAGCGGAAAATACATGGTTGCAACCTGATGTTGCGTAGTTGCAACCATATTTTGGTGGTGCGCTACCTGAAAAAATTGTATCTTGGTGGGGAAAGGAGGAGCTGGATATGACATTTGGAGAAAAAATTCAAAAGTTGAGAAAAGAATCAGGACTGTCCCAGGAAGAGTTATCTTATCAGTTAGGAGTTTCCCGGCAGGCCATCAGTAAATGGGAACGCGACAGCGGATATCCGGAGACAGAAAAAATAGTACGCATGAGCAAGATTTTTGATGTTACGCTGGATTATCTTCTGAATGAGGAAGATTCGCAAAAGCCGGAGTTGGCTCCCGATGAAAAGGGGCTGTATGTGAGCCGTGAAATGGCAGAAGGTTTCCTTTCCTATCAGAAAAGAAAAATGGTCAAAATCGGTGTTGCGGTCAGCCTTTTTGTTGGTGGTCTATCCCTTTCTTTCTGGGATGCGGAAATGAGCATGGTATTGTTTATGGTGCTTGTGATCTTAGGGATTATCCTTCTGTTTTCAGTAAAGCTGGCAGATAATCCCTACCGCAAGATGTGGATAGAAAACTTGTCCTTTGATAAGGCTGTAAAATCGGAACTGACCTCTGCCTATGCAGATAAAAAGAAGTCGGCCCATATGCTCAATCTTGCCGGGATCGCACTGATCGCCATAGGATTTTTGCTCTGCCCGATGCTTATTCCTGCAGAAATGTATGTTTTGGATAATATCGTGTTTGCCTGCGGAATGATATTAGCCGGCGTAGGTGCTTTCCTATGTGTGTATGTTTCCGGAATAGTCCGGGCGTACAGGATGCTTATTATGAACGAAGAATATCGTGAAAAAAGAAAGTGAGGATATTATGAAGAAAATATTTATGGTTTTAGTTATGGTTTCTGCCCTGTTCTGTGGCTGCGGTAAAGAGGAAGGTTCAGATGCATCGGAATACTACAATGAAATATCAAAAGCACAGGAAATTATTGTTGTATCTGCTGATACATCAAGCGTGATACAGACGCTTTCCAGCAAAGAGGACATAGGGGATTTTACGATGGCACTGGATATGGACAAATGGGAATTAGGCAAACTTCCAAGCGGTGTACAAGAAATTGGCAGTTTTGCTCTGTCACAGGAGGAAACAGTGAAATTCGGGCAGACCGAAACGGATGGGGAGTTATATGATGTATGCAAAATCTCTGTATATGATGCTTCTTATGTGAAATTTGAAGTTGCCGGATTGGATATGGTATTTGAAATAAGTGAAGATACAGCAGATTATCTGCAAGGCTATTTTGAATTACAATAGTTTTGTCTAGTGCCTGTAAATGAACCCCACGGACGCATATCCCCGATAAGCTACCGCCGGACAAGGCAGGGCAGGCATCCCCAGCGTTCCGGCAGATCGGGGAATCAGGGAGCAGGAAGAGGAGACTTAAATGGATATAACAGGAATAGCAAAAAGCCATCATACGAAAAGCACCGCAACGGGAAAGCCATCATCTAAGAAGGAATGGAAACTGTCGGATTCCCTCCGTGATAAGATTACAGAATATGCCAGGGAGGATGCGGCACAGAACGTCTATATGGGGAATAAGTTTCTTGCTCTGCGGAAAAGCGAGGTCGCCAAAGTCGCGCCGGACAGGTCTGCGCTGATGGGGAAACTCAATCAGGATATGGCGGACATGGAGAAAATACGGGAGGCTGACGAGAGGTGGCTGCGCCTCCTGTTCGGGGAGCCGTATGAGGCTAAGTTCCAGTCGGAGGGTACGGGTTCTGCCATTCATGTGTATGACGGGAACGGTGACGAGATACTGACCTACACGGCGGGCGTGGGCTGGCATGAGAAGGAGTCGAAGGCGGAGACGCAGGTACACGGGGCTTTGAAGGCTGCCTACTATGATGCGTACCATGCGGCAAGGCAGGAGATAAATGCCGGGGTTGTGGAAGCGCAGGGCGGATTTGACGCAAGGGCATGAGAAGGCATGGCGTGAAAAAGAAACTCCCTTTTCGGAATTGTGTACCCAATGAAAATGAAGCAATAAATATACATTGCGGGTGGCTGGTAAATATTTTATTGTCAAATATATAAAGCAGAATTTAGAGGAGTGTGGTTGTATGAAAAAATGGAGTTATTTATTCACGGCACTTGCAGTTGTACTATCAGACATTATGTGTTTTGTAGTTGCCTATAACTATCGTGGTATGCATTGTGGTATTGAACATCGTGGTTTTAGTGCTCCTGCCAGCATCGTATTTTTATCTGCTATTCCATTTTTGATAGGAATTATCATGTGTGTGGTTTTGGCAATCAGATTTCATAGAAAAAGCAAGTAACTTCAAGTTTTATGCAATAGGTACATTTTCCGAAAAGGGAGTTATTTTATTGTTTGTATTTAGTGCAATATGGTACTTTTGATGTTGATGATATTATTCTTAATATGATAGGAATTGTTTGCGGGTATTTGATGTTTTTGGTCATTAAACGTCTTTTTGTAAGAGAGAAAGGGCTATGAACGATACCGCATTGTAAAAACTGTTATGGATTTTAGGGAAATCGGGGAACAGGCAGAAAATCTATAGTGAACAAACGATAAAAGGGAACCAAGCAGGGATAGATTTTAGTGGTAACACTAAATGGGATGTGTTAGGTTTCGTTGACAGATATTATAGAGTAAGGAATTTGAAAATGAGGCGTCTATTGGAAGATACCAATAGATGCCTTTACTTTTTTAAGACAGGAAGAATGGCTGTCTTTTAGATTAGAAGGATTGCTTTACCGCAGTGACAGGTTTTCCTGTTTCCGCAGTAATTCAAGCAGGTAACGAACCATAGGGAGCAGGTCAGCAGCTTCCTGCTCCGTACAGTCTTTTTGCAGGGCAAGGAGCTTCTGGAGGTTTGGAGCTTCGTCCTTGTAATCCGGATCGAAGATTTTACTGGCCGGTATTTTCAGGTATGTAATCAAAGGGTACAGCTTTTCAAATTTGGGGTTGCCACGTCCGGCTTCAATGTTGAGTATGGTGCGTGAGTCGATATTCAGGATTTCAGCAAGCCTTTCCTGGGAAAGCCCAAGTTCTGTCCGGGCATCACGCACTGCGGCAGCAAGATTTTGTTTTGCATCATTCATTGTGATTCACCTCGATAGTAGTTTACAATACACTTCGGCAGGAGTGAATTACAGCAGAATACAGTTAGGAAGTGAATTAAAGTACATGATAAGGAGATATAAGGAAATGTACACCATAAAATATGAAAAAGAACTGGATATAGGGACAGTCGCACATATAAGGGTGTATCACAATGTAGGTAAAAACCTCATTGTGGTACACCCTTTTTTAATGTCGAATTTAGAGTGTATTTTGGCTTTTGCCGTGTTTCCTGTCGCTTGTTGCCTGTGGTGCCGGAGTGCGGTCAAGGTATTGGTTGAGGTTGTCCAGTTTCCGGTTAAGCCCGGTGATTTCTTTCTCGGTAGTTTTATAGGTATTTTGTAAAGTTTGCTTTTTTGAATAGAGCGCATTGTAATCGCTGCGGAGCTTTTCAACATCAAGGTTTCTGATGTCAATGCCAAAGCGTTTCAGCATATTTTCAGCACCGTCATGGAGGAGCAGTTCCGTTTCGTGCTGGCGCAGGTATCTGTCCTTATCCTTTGATTTCTGGTATCGGATATGGTAGATGCGGTTGGTTTTATACTGCTCGGCATATTTTAAAACCTGCCCTAAATCCTTTAGCTGACGCTCCGTTTCCACAAGGCTTGTCCGTGCGGTTTTCGCAAGTGCGGACTTGGCGGCAATCTGTCCTTCAAGCTCGGAAATAGAGCCTGTCTGACTGTAAGCAGCTGCTGCGATCTTGAGGTTTTGAATGTCAGCCCAATGCTTCAGACCGGGGCTTTCGGCAAACTTGTCCCCGGTGGTGTCAATGAGGTTTTTCTTTGAATAATCTCTGACAATGGGCTTTTTCCGGGTGGGGAACGGCACACGCTTTTTATCCTTTGTAAGAGCCTTTTCCGTGATGCGCTCCTTTATCTGTTCCTTGGTGTATTCAGCGCCCAAAGACTTTGCGCTGCCACGGACAAAACGCTCTCTGTCCAGAGGGCGGAAGGAGATAAATTTATGTGCTTTTTCCCCGAAGTCCTCGCCTTTAATTTCGTAGCCTTTTGCCCGGATCAGTTCCATGCAGTCCTCGTAAGTTGCGGCGGTTTTTATGGCTTCGTCAATGTCGGATTTTAACTGCTCTTTCCATGCGGAGCCGTTTTTGCCAGCCTGCCATTCCTTGTAGGTTTTGCCCCGCTTTTCCCCCGGAGTAATGACGGAAAGTTCATGCTCCCGGCAGAGGTCATCGCTCAGGCTGCGGATGTTGTAATAGGTCTTTTTGCAGTCATGGTATTTCTGATGGTTGACGTTATCGGCAGCGCAGAAAATAACGTGATTGTGGACGTGTCCTTTATCTATATGGGTGCTGACAACATAGGAGTATTTTCCCTCTAAAAGTCTGTCAGCAAGCTCCACGCCTATCTGGTGGGCCTCCTTATAAGTAACCTCACCGGGGAGAAAGGATTGTATCAAATGATAGGCTTTGTTTGGGTCGGATTGGCTGGTTTTTGACAGGGCAAATTTGAAATCATAGGCGGCGGTTTCGGGACTACAGCCGTAGGAAGAAATTAGTATGCCCTCGTCGGTTTTGTCGGGGTTGCAGATGTAGTCTACTGCTTTACTGACGGTTGCCGTGACAGCATGGATTTTTGTGTATGCCATACCTTTTGCATCAGCTCCTTTACTTCATTTACATCGGCTTTGTATACGTTGCCCGTGGCATTCATGCGCTTTGCAATCTGGTTCAGATTGTTCCCGATTCTGGCAAGCACAGAGTTGTATTCCCGCAGCTCTGAATAGTCAATGTCATAGACATAGCCGTACAAAATCAGATGCCGGAGGAAAGAGGATTTGTCTTTCATATTGGAGGCTTTGCATTTCTGCTCCAATATGTAAAGTTCATCATCACTTAGACGGAGTGTTAGGCGGTTTTGACGTTCTCGGTTCTCCATTGTTTGGGAAGCTCCTTTCGCTAAAAATGGATTGTTTTTTTAATATGCCGTATCCGGCGGGAGGTTTTTTCAAGCGTAAAAATCCAGAAATTCCGCAGAGGTAATTTGGGGATTTTGGAGCGCAAAGGGGGTCAGGGGGATATGCCCTCTGCAAGCCAATTTTCTCAGGTTCCCACTTGGAGGAACTTGGGGAAATTGAAGCCTATGGACGTCCATAGGCAGTGCTTGCTATTCGTGGCAAATTACCCGTAGGGAATTTGCGTGTTGTGCGAGCTTAGGCGAGCGTCTTACAACACATAAGGGCGTTTCCGCCCCTGCTTTTGTAAAGCCTTTCGGATATTTGGCTTTGGGGGTTGTTTTGGCAAATAAAAAACTGCCACAACCAGAACAGGGCAGAGTTTCCCTGTTCCGGCTCATAGCAGTTTGAGTGTCTGTTGATGAAGTTTTGATTCTATCCACTAAAGATTTTAACAAGCGGCAGGGGGAAAGTCAACAAGAGATAGCAGAAGAAAAAGTATGTGGCGGCTGTCAAAAGAGCGGAGCCAGATAGAACAGAAAATTTTTAAAATTATTTTTTGAATAGGAACGGATTGTTCGGGTTCATTTTTTACAATGTAACTGGAGAATTAGCAGAAGGGGGGTGAAGCATGAATACAGCAGACCGCAGGACGGAAATCATTAACATTCTGATTATCCGGCGGCGTACAACGGCAAGGGAACTGGCGGACGAATTTGGTGTCACTACCCGCACGATACAAAAAGATATTCAGGCTTTATCTCCCGGATACCCGATTTATACAAAGCAGGGAGGGGATGGAGGGATTTTTATAGGGGAGGATTACAAGCCTTATGTGAATACCCTTTCCGCTGATGAGTTAAAAACCCTGCGTGAAATATACGGACAGGCGCAGGGGTCACAAAAGAAAATCCTGTTACAGATCATACATAAATACGGCCCTGATAAACTGGAATTATGAACTTGCCATTCCGCTAAAGCACATAATCTTTATAGAACCGTTCATAGCAGGCGGAGAGTGCTTATGTGCTTTTTGGGCTGGCAAGTCCAAAGATGATTTTATCCAAAACAGGCAGAGGGATTTCTGCCCGTCAACGCAGGTTGGCGTGTGTACCTTGATAATTGAATATGCAAATACATACGGGACGTGTGGGATGTGCGGAGCCGCTATGCGGACACGCCAAGAACTGCCTGCTTCCATTTTTGTCTGGAAGTGCATACGAGGGAATACTGAAATCTGGTATTGAAGTTAAGGCAGTGAGCGATGAATGTCTGGCGAAAAGTGCAGCAGTTGCATGAGGCTATGAGGCATATCTTTGATAATGATACTTCCGGGTTTTCCGGTCAGTTTGGAGTGACGGTGCGATACCGATGTGGACAGTGTAATGAACTGTCACCTGTATGTGTTTTTTGAAAGAGTTTGGAGTGAAGTTTTGTCTGCTGATGAGAGCCGGGAACTTGATTCTTGTCTGTCATGGGCAGATAAAATTGTGCAGCATGGAAAGGAGATTATTTTGAAAAATGAAACAAGTGGTAAGACAAGCGAGAGAGATGCAGATAGGATAATTGCGTTAGCCTTGATAAGACACCTCTATAATGAGGGGAAAATATCAGAGCTTGTCTATAAAAATATAAAAAAAGAAACGATTGGCAAAATATCTGTTGCCAATCGGGAAATCTTGTGGTAATATAATCATATAGGAACAATGTAGGAAAACGGAGGCGGATATATGAGTGAAAGAAAAGTTGCTATATATGCGAGAGTTTCTACCGAACATGAAGCCCAAATATCTGCTCTGGAAAATCAAGTTCAATATTATGATAATCTGTTCCAATTTCACCCAGATTGGAAGCTGTATAAAAGGTATGTCGATGAGGGCATAACCGGAACATCTGTCAACAAAAGACAGAGTTTTCTTGAAATGATGGATGATGCGAAAAATGGTTGTTTTGATTTGATTGTTACCAGAGAGGTATCACGTTTTGCAAGAAATACGGTAGATACTTTACAGCAGACAAGGATACTTAAAAAGTATGGGGTTGAAGTATACTTTACAGAGGATAATATTTGGACAATGAATGACGATGATGGGGAACTTCGCTTGACAATCATGGCTACGTTGGCTCAAAATGAAAGTAAAAAAACATCTACCCGTGTGAAAGCCGGACAGATGATTTCATTTCAAAATGGAGTGCCATATGGAAATGGAAATATTTTAGGATACGATAGGGTTGGAAAAGAATTTGTAATCAATGAAGAGCAGGCGAAAACAGTCCGCATGATTTATGATATGTACTTAGATGGAATGGGGATGCGGAAGATACAGTTTGCGCTTGAGGCGGCAGGAAGAACAACCTCATCAGGACTGACACGGTGGTATTCGTCATACATAAGCAGGGTTTTGAATAATCCATTCTATTGTGGTATTATCGTGTATAGGAAAGAATATGTTCCCGATTATCTGGAACAAAAGAAAATCAGAAATTGGGGAGAAGTTGAGCAAATTGCAGTAGAGGGAAAACATCAGCCAATTATCACAAAGGAAGAATTTGAAAAAGTCAGAAAGATGCTTGATGCTAAGACCTGTTCCGTTAATAATAGAGGGCGCAGGGGAAAGCATAAAGCAAATGATGTTTGGTGCAAGAAATTAAGATGTTACTGCGGTGCTTCTATGAATAGGCGGGTATGGCGAAGGGTAAATGGCATTCCGCAATACTGTTACCAATGTTATTCACAGATCAGGACTGGAAGCATAGCTACCAGAACCAAGAAAGGATTGGATTTAGAGGGGATATGTGATTCGCCAATGGTGCCAGGGTGGAAGTTAGGGGCAATGGCGGATGTGGTCTTTCAAAAGTTTTGGCAGGACAGGAGCAGCATAATTCAGATAGCGAATGAAATGCTTGAAAAGCATTTCATGGATGACAGGGAGGTTGATTTTCAAGGAGAGATTGAGGAAATTTCAAGAAAAATTGCGATAGTGGATAAAAAATATGATAATTTAGTTGATATGAGAATGGCTGGCGAGATTGACAGGGCAAAATTTGAAGAAAAGAAAAAGTCTTTGTTTGAGGACAAAGCCAAGTATCAAAAAATACTGGAATCATATCAAGTTGACGAGGAAGTGTCTGACGAAGAATACGAAAATCGGTTGCAGGTGTTGAAATATGGGTTAGAACAAGATTTTAATTTTTCAACTCATAGCATACCGGAGGAAGTGATAGATGCTTTCGTAAAAGAGATTATAGTTTATCCTGATTGTTTTGTTTGGAAATTGAATATATTTGATGATGACCTGAAATTACAGGTCGCTGGTCGTAAAAATGACCCAACAGTTAGCCTAATCGAGAGTCCTACATTAGTCAATGGCAGCACAGGCGGCGATAAACAATGTAGGAAAGTAGATTACAAATATATGTACTTTACGGAATATCTGATAACCAGAGCTGATGTGAATGATTTTATGGCACATCGTCCGGAGTACACAAAGGCGAACCGCTTTGAGGATTTCGTTTGTAAAATCTATCTTTGACGATTAGGGGAAAATTCATTTAAGAGTTTTCCCCTTTTTTCGTGGTTTTTTCAAAGGATTCTATCCCAAACAAAGGATAGAGTCCTTTTTATATACACAAACAAAATAATCAAAGGAGGTTCACACATGAACAACACAGCGTTAAGAGCAGGGGCGCAGAGCGCCAACAACACACACATGGTTTTTGCAAACGAGGAACATGAAAGATTCTATTATGAGAAACTGGAACAGGCGAGGTATCAGGACTGCTATCACAAGGCTTTGATCTACATTCTCGGTATTTCTGAGGATACGAGGAACCATTTCAGCCAGATTTACGATATGAAGTCCGGGTGCGTCAAAACAGAGTGTCTGCATCAGGGCTGGCAGACCAGCGGCAGCGTAAAGGTTGTAAGGCTTGCCTTTAACCTTTACACGGACGGAACGCCGAGCGTTGATGACTATAAGCGCAAGGACGAGCAGATTGGCGAGTGCAGGGAGTATTCCGTAAGCGATATTTTCTGTTGCGGCTACGCACTGTACTTCTGGCAAGGCATTAAACTCCGTTACCCGGAATACTGCCGGAAACAGCGGTCTATTGAGGAGATCCTTGCAGAAATGGAGAGGAAACGTGCTGAAAATTCGACTGATGGGAACGAAGAATGATATTAAGTGGTTCGAGAAGATTCTGCAAAGGCAGCCTAAAGTGGCTGTGACGGAAGTTTCCGAGCTGTACCGGAACAAGGGTACAAACAGGTATTACCGGGCTTATGTGGAAGTGCAGAAAGCCAACATCAAAGAAAAATCTAACTAAACGGAGGAATAAAACCATGTGTAAAGTGATAGCGATAGCAAACCAGAAAGGCGGGGTCGGCAAGACCACCACAACGAGCAGCTTAGGAATCGGGCTGGCGAAACAGGGAAAGAAAGTTTTAGTAATTGATGCGGATGCGCAGGGCAGCTTGACCGCAAGCCTGGGCTTTACGGAGCCGGACAAGCTGGAAGTCACCCTTGCGAATGTACTGGAAAAGATAATCAATGATGAAGAAATGGAAGCAGGCTACGGTATTTTGAAGCATGAGGAAGGCATTGACCTGATGCCGGGGAACATTGAGCTGTCCGGCCTAGAGGTTTCCCTTGTGAACGTGATGAGCCGGGAAATTATGCTTCGCTCCTATGTGGACAGGATAAAGGATGGGTACGATTACATTCTGATTGACTGTATGCCCTCTTTGGGTATGATTACCATAAATGCCTTTGCCTGCGCCGACAGCATACTCATTCCGGTTCAGGCGGCATACCTGCCCGTGAAGGGCCTGGAGCAGCTTATCAAGACCATAGGCAAGGTAAAGCGGCAGATCAACCCGAAGCTGGAGATTGAGGGTATTTTACTGACAATGGTAGACAACCGCACGAACTACGCAAGGGATATTATGGCGCTGCTTATCGAAACCTACGGAAGCAGGGTGCGGATATTCGAGAACAGCATACCGATGTCGGTGAGGGCGGCGGAAACGTCTGCAGAGGGCGTGAGCATCTATGAGCATGACCCGAAAGGCAAGGTTGCCGGGGCGTACCAGTCCTTGACAAAGGAGGTGCTTGGCAATGGGCAGTAAGGCGGGGAGTGCAGCTAAAGTCAAGTTAAACAGCTTTGATGATTTATTTGGCGGCGCAGAAAATACGTCGGGGGAGCAGATTATCCATGCGAAACTGGCGGATTTACATACATTCAAAGGACACCCATTCCGTGTCCTTGATGATGAAAAGATGGAGGAAACCACGGAGAGTATTGGCAAGTACGGTGTGCTTGTTCCCGGAATTGTAAGGCCGAGGGAGGGAGGCGGCTATGAGATCATAGCCGGACACCGCAGGAAACGGGGTTCTGAAAAAGCAGGGCTTGACACGATGCCCGTCATTGTCAGGAACTATACGGATGATGAAGCTACGATTATCATGGTGGATTCCAATATCCAGAGGGAGGACATTTTACCGAGTGAGAAAGCGAAGGCTTACGCCATGAAATACGAAGCGATGAAGCACCAGGGCAGCAAAGGCGGCAGCACCCTTGACGAAGTGGGGGAAGCTGCCGGGGAGAGCGGAAAGACCGTGCAGAGGTATGTATGGCTTGCAAGGCTCTCGGACGAGCTGCTTGGCATGGTGGACGCAAAGAAGATAGGGATAGCGCAGGGCGTTGACATTTCTTTCCTCTCAGAAGAACAGCAGCAGTATGTAACCGTCATTCTCCAGGAAACGTGCGCATCGGTTTCCAGCGCACAGGCGGCAAAGCTGAAGGAGTACGGAAAAAGCGGGGAGCTGACGCTGGCAATGGTCAGGCTGATACTATCGGAGGAAAAACCCAAAGAGAGAAAGGTGACAATTAAGGGAGATAAGATCAACAGGTATTTTCCGGAGGACTATTCCAATGACGATATAGAGGGCATCATTATCGAGCTTTTGGAGGAATGGCAGAGTAAGCGGTAAAGGAGGCGGCAGAATGGGCGAGCCATTGAAATTCGATTATTACTATGGCGTAGAAGCAGAGCAGTTTTCTTTTTACCGTGTTCCTCGCCTGCTGATCAAGGACGAGCGTTTTAAGGGGCTTAGCAGCGATGCTAAGCTCCTGTATGGGTTGATGCTTGACCGGATGTCGCTTTCCATGAAAAACGGGTGGCTGGACGATGAAAACCGGGCATATATTATTTATGCCGTGGAGAATATCATGGAAGATTTGGGGTGTTCTAAGCCTACCTGCATAAAAGTTATCCGTGAACTGGATGCGGATAATGGAATCGGGCTGATTGAGAAAAAGCGCAGGGGGCTTGGGAAGCCGGACATCATATATGTGAAAAATTTTGCTTCCGTGCCGGAAAAAGAAAGCGGCGGGGAGGCTTTAAATACTGATGTTTCCACAGAAGTAAAAAATCTTTACTTCAAGAAGGAAAGGAATTTGACTTCTGAAAGTAAAAAAACTGAACTTCCGGAAGGAAAGGAAACTGACTTCAAGAGGGAAAAAAATTTTACTTCTGGAAGTAAAGGAACTGGACTTCAAGAAGTAAAAGGATTTGCCCCTAATTATAACAATACTAACTATAACAATCAGAACCATACTGATATGAATTATCCAAATCCTATCAATCAATCCGTGGGAGGTGTGGATAGTGCAGGAACACAGGGGAAAGCTGATACGATTGATGTGATAGATGAAACAGGCGCATATATGGCTCTGATCCGTGATAACCTGGAATATGAACACCACATGAGGTATGACCAGTATGGCGATAAGGAGATGTATGAGGAAATCTATGAAACCGTCTGTGATGTGGTCTGTGTGAAGCGCAGGACAATCCGCATCAATGGGGAAGATTACCCTTACGAGCTTGTAAAATCCCGTTTCCTGAAACTGAACAGCGGCCATGTGGCGTATGTCATGGGCTGTATGAAGGAAACCACAACAAAGATTACCAACATCAGGGCATATCTGATCACTGCCCTTTACAATGCCCCCTCAACCATGAGCCATTACTACCAGCAGGAGGTTCAGCATGATATGTACGGCGGCGGGTGGGCGGAAAAAGGAATCACTTAACGGACTTCTGGACACAATGTCCAGAGGTGGAAAATATTCCGGATGGCGTGTATGATATGGATATGCGTAGGAAATGGAGGAATGTATGGAGAAAAAAATATATATTACAGAGGAAGAACGGAAAAAGTGCCGGAAGGTGGCGGATGCCTTTGCGGAGCTTGAGGATGTGGACGTTGTGGTAGTTGATGCCGGCAGGTATGGCTTCGTAAAGCTGCAATACTACACACCACCGACAGGCTTTGAGAATGATTTTACATTCACGGACAGCGGGGCGCTGTTTGATGATCTGTGGGAGGAATGGCTGCATACACAGCTTATCATACTTGCGAGGGAAATGAAGATAGAGGATATTGATTACGATGATATTTTCAGACAGTTGCCGGGAGAAAAGCAGAATGAACTTATGGGCAGGAGGCAGCATTTCGCAGAGATAGCGGGAATAGAAACAACATGAGCCTGCCAAAACGTGGCGGGTGGCGCTTTCAGCCTTGTCGGAAATGTGATTATCTTTTCAATCACATTTCCGGCAAGGTTTCCAGGGGTACGGGGGTGGAAGACCCCTGTGTTAAAAAAATGATAAATTGAGAACAGCGTGAGGGCAGTTATAAGTCAGTAGATTTGTAGCTGCCCTTTTTTATTGTTTCCGGCCAGTGTACCGGGAAACAGGAAGGAGATAGATATGGAATCACTACGGGATGTCAGGAGGGTAATGGAGCGTGAAGCGAAAAAGGGGAGCTGCCCGCTTATGTTTGACAGGCTGGAGTTTGGCGATAAGCCTTTCCAGTCCATTACATCGGAGGAAAAGCTGGACGAGGTTCTCGCTTATCTGTTGCGGTTAAAGTCATTCCGACAGTACGCAGAGAAAACCATTATCAACAACGTATATATGGATCTGGATATGCTCTGCAAAAAGCCGCAGTTTAAGCGCACCCATTCCGTCATAGACCGGGAAGGGATTTACGCAAGGGTGCAGCGATACAAAAAACGGCTGCAGCCGGATTATGAAAGCGGGCTTTGCCTGGAAACGGTGCGGTGTGTTTTTACGCTCCCGGAGGGGGAGGCGGGGAAATACCGCATGACCCATGACGGGCAGGAAACCTACGCTTTTATCATGTCAAATAAATATATCCTTGGCCTGTTTATCCATTGTGAAGCGGCAAGGAAATCGGTGGTTCCGGACGGGGTGGAATACGGACACCTTACGGAGCCGGAGCAGAGGATTGTGCTGCTTGATGGTGTAGGGGATGTGCTGTTCCAGGCATTATTGCTTGATGATGTGGAGTATGCGGGAAATGAGCTGTCTGCTAACCTGCACACAATTTATTGTCTAAATGGAAAATGATAACTTCTGGACATGATGTCCAGAAGTGGGAAGGAAACAGAATGGAGAAAGTTGATTTTCAGAAAAAAGCTGTGGTGGCATTATTGGGGAAAATAGCGGAAGCCTGTGGGGAAACAGGCGTGAATCCTAACATTACGGTTTCCACAAGGCACAGCGTCACCTGCTTCCAGTTAAGGAGGCGGGGCGGCTGCATACAGGTTTCAGTAAAACAGTCGGGGGAGATGAATTATTATCTTTCGGATATACGGGGAAAGTGTAGCGGAAGGAAAATTTATTACCAGTTCTGCCCAGAGGACAGCCATGAATGTATTATAGAGAAGTTTGCCGCTGATTTTGGCAGGCTCTATAAAGGTTTACTGATTGCTGATGGCCTGTCTGGGTTTACCGGCATTTATCTATCCTATGATGCTGATACGGATATGGAATTAAAGGAATACGAGGATTATATCAGGACGGAGTGCCTGTCACATTAACCTCTGGACATGATGTCCAGAAGTGGGAAGGAGAAAAAAGTGTTTTTTGCATTAAAGATTATCTACTACATTATCTGCCGGGGGATTCCGCCTTAGTACATGGATTTTCCCATGATTATAACAGGGAGGTGCTTCATGCAGGAAGAAGTAACACAAAAAACGATTGCCCTTGTGATTAAGGCCGTAAAACTGGACGCTAACGTGCTGAAAGCGGCGATGAAGATGTACCTGAACCACCATAAGCAGAAAGCACAGAGAACGCATGGAAAAACTTCTGTGAAAAAGCTCATTGGCGAGGGCGTGGGGGCATCGTCTATCGAAGTCACGGACGGCAACATCAAGTCTTTTGAGCGTGTGGCAAAAAAGTACAATGTTGATTTTGCCATAAAGAAGGACAAGACAGCCAGACCGCCCAAGTATGTGGTGCTTTTCAAGGGCAGGGATGCCGACGTGATCTCACAGGCATTCAAAGAATTTGTTTATGGTAATGAGAAAAAGAAAGACAGGGTTTCCTTACGGGAGAAGCTGAACCATTTCAAGGACGCATTATCGCAGGATAAGAACCGGGAACGGAGCCGGGAGAAAAACAAGGACAGGGGGCAGAGCCTATGAGCAATATCATCAACGGCATAGCCAAAGACTTAAAATCCATTCCGGAAAGCCTCAAGGCAAAAGCCGGGAACATAGACAAAAAGAAACTTGTCCTGATGAACCTGCCCTATGCGCTTGCCGGATATTTCTGCGACAAAGTAGCGTGCCTGTGGCGGGTATCGCCGGGGCAGGACGCTTCCGCAAAGATGATGGAGGTCATGGCGGGACTGGAAGGTTTATTTACCAATCCACTGCCGAGTTTTTATCTGGCAGACCTGCTGATCGGAGTGTGCTGTGGCATCGCTTTAAGGCTTTTGGTCTATTTCAAAGCCAAGAACGCCAAAAAGTTCCGGCATGGAACGGAGTACGGCTCCGCAAGGTGGGGCAACGCAAAGGACATAGAGCCTTACATGGATTCCGTGTTTGAGAACAATATCCTGCTGACGCAGACGGAGAGGCTGATGATGTCAGGCAGGCCGAAACAGCCAAAATACGCAAGGAATAAAAATATCCTTGTGATCGGCGGTTCTGGCTCCGGAAAGACGAGATTTTTTGTGAAGCCGAACTTGATGCAGATGCACAGTTCATTCGTGGTAACTGACCCGAAAGGCACGGTTTTAGTCGAATGCGGAAAGATGCTGAAACGGGGAAAATATAAGATAAAAGTCCTCAATACCATAAACTTCGCAAAGTCCATGCACTACAACCCTTTCGCCTATTTACGGAGCGAAAAGGATATTCTGAAACTGGTAAACACGATCATAGTCAACACCAAAGGGGAGGGGCAGCAATCCGGGGAGGATTTCTGGGTGAAGGCGGAAAAGCTGTATTACACGGCTCTTATCGCCTATATCTGGTATGAAGCCCCGGAGGAAGAACAGAATTTCGCCATGCTGATTGATATGATTGATGCAAGCGAAGCGAGGGAAGATGACGAGAATTTCAAAAACGCCGTTGACCTGCTGTTTGACGAACTGGAGGAAAAAGACCCGAACCACTTCGCTGTCCGCCAATATAAAAAATATAAATTAGCGGCGGGCAAGACAGCTAAATCTATCCTGATTAGCTGCGGCGCAAGGTTAGCGCCATTTGACATTAAAGAGCTGCGTGACCTTATGGAGTATGACGATCTGGAGCTTGACACGCTTGGGGAACAGAAAACAGCATTGTTCGTCATTATTTCAGATACGGACGCCACATTTAACTTCGTAGTGTCAATCATGTATTCGCAGCTCTTTAATTTACTTTGTGACAAAGCAGATGATGTCTATAACGGCAGGCTCCCGGTTCATGTGAGGATGCTGTTGGACGAGTTTGCGAACATCGGCCAGATTCCGCAGTTTGAGAAGCTGATCGCAACAATCCGGAGTCGTGAAATATCGGCTTCCATCATTTTACAGTCGAAATCCCAGCTAAAGGCGATTTATAAGGACAGCGCTGACACCATTGAAGGGAATTGCGATACCACCTTATTCCTCGGAGGGAAGGAAAAGACCACTTTAAAAGAGATGGCGGAAATTTTGGGTAAGGAAACGATAGACCTTTACAATACTTCGGACACACGGGGTACGTCGCAGTCCTACGGTTTAAATTATCAAAAAACCGGAAAAGATATGCCATACTTGTTCGTGAAGAGTTCAGTTGCCTTATAAATTCGCATGAACAGGGACACGAACAACTGGATTCTGGAAAACTGAATACAGGAGGTCACAAATGAAAGAACTGCCAGAAAGAATCCATGACGATACCAACGGTCTTGACTACGTTCTTGTGGGTGATTATTACATTCCCGCCCTGCGGCTGACGGAGGAATCCCGCCCAATCGGGCATTGGGGGCGCAGGCGTAAAGCCTATCTGGAAGAAGCCCGCCCCGCCCTTTATTGCAGCCTGCTGTTGTCCGGGAAACTCTGGACGCACCTTGCCGACGTGGACGAGCAGGCACAGGAGCGGCTTGACCTTATCATGGAGCAGATGAAAGCCGCCGAGGGCGTGACGGAGAAATTGAAAGCGGATGACCAGCTTGAATGGGTGCGCCGCTGCAATTCTATCCGCAACCGGGCGGAGGAAATTATCTATGCGGAACTGGTCTATGCGTAATGCGGCTGGCTCCTGTCTGGAAAAAGCGGCTCTAAAGCCGGAAAATTGAACATAGGACACACGATACAGTAAAGAGGACTGCTAACCGGATTTTACGGGAATGGCAGCCCTTTTTGCGTCATTCTTTCGTTTTTTTCTTCCCAAACAGGGACAGCAGCTTTGATTTTCCACGCTGGCTGGCAGATACGGGGAGAAGGGGGGATTTCTTGAACACACGGGCAAGGGTGGCACGTTCCTCTTCCGGGAGGCTCATATAGTCAATGCCGAATACCCGGCAGATAGTAAACGCCCGCTTTTCGTCCGCCGTGCCTTTGTGCATGAGGGCGTCCAGCAGTATCACCGGGATGTTCCTGGCAAAATCCGCTGCGGGGGTTTCCGGCTCGGCAGTGGTCTTGTCGGATTCGTGCCGGGTGCGGAGGTCTTTTACAATCCGGTCAAGGTCATCATGGATAACATGGCTGAAAAACAGTTCCTCGCTGACCTGCCCTAATTCTAAAGTACGCATATAGAGGTCGTTTTCAGGGGGCTGCCGCTGTTCTATGACGGACTGCCTTGCTTTTTCCAGAACTAAGTTCATGTCATGGATACGCATATCCGCAATCCGGTCAATGCAGACTTCCATATCCGTCAGCAGGCGCAGGAATCCGGGATGGCAGACAAACTCACAGAGGAGCCGGTTGTTCAGTGCGCCGCTTTTTAACAAATCAACTGTGGAATCATTCAAGTGCAGCTCATGCAGGGCGGTGTTCGGGTGGTTCTTATTTTCGGTCAGCCCCATGAGGTAATCCATGGAAAGACCGTAGTATTCCGCCAGCTTTGCAAGGTTGAACGGGCTTATATCCGTGCATTTGTCGGATTCATATTTTCCCAGCGTGGCTCTTGCTATGCCCGTTGCCTTTTCCAGTTCCGCAAGCGTCATATGGCGGTTGGTCCTCTCGTCTTTCAATTTCTCCTGAAGCGTCAGTTTTATATACATTGTGCCCCTCCTCTCAAAACAGGGTTCGTGACCATTATAGCACAGGGCATTTCCGAAAGCGTGGAAATTTTGCGCTTTCGGGAATTTTTCCAGCCTTTCGGACATACGGGGGAAGCCGGTTTATTTTGATAAGATTTCAGTGTCACAGGACATTGAAAACAGAATGACCGGCTGCAAGTGATACCGTTCCCGGAGAAGTAGTGCCATGACAGGAGCATACCAAAGGAACGGAAAACGCTGGGGTGATTCCGGGCAGGAACGGATTGCAGGCAAAACGGCAGGAAAACAAACTATCAATTATGGAGGAAGGAACATGAAGTTAAGCATTGAGGAAAAGAAGATTTTATATGCCTTCGGGTGCGGGAGCCATGAGAACACCGTCCGCAGGCTGAAATGGGTCACTGCCCTGACGGTGGATGAAAAAGTGAAACGCCGGGTGCTGTGCCTGGCAAGGAAGCTGGATGACGGCGGAGCCGGGGAATGGTATCCCTGTTTTTACCGCCATCTCCGTTTGGAAATGGAAGGATATTTTGAAGCAAAGAAGCATATCCGCATGGTGGAAAAAAGCACAGACTGGGAGGGATTTTATGGGAAAGCCGTCTAAGTATGAAAAGGAAACGATTGTCAACTTCAACGAGGGTGAGAAGGAAGCCAGTATTTACACATTCAATGCGGACTTGAAGCGGCGGCTGGCGGAGTTCAGCAAAAAATATCCGCTCCTGTGCCGTTTGGAGAAGTCCACGCCGGAAGGGAGCGTGACCTATGTTCTGGATAAGTCCCGGCTGTCTATCCGGCTGGTTCCGCCTTACAGTGAGGAACGGCGGGCGGCGGCGAGGGCATATGCCAAAGAACACGGCTTCAAGTCCATGCCGGGCGGGAAGGATATTGCCTGATTTGGGGGCGTTTTACGGTCAAAACAACGGGTGCGGAGCCGGTATTTTCCCCGTGGTTCACGGTGGAGGTATCAGACATCAGGGAAGCCCCGGACGGCGGAAATGCCTGTTTTGGGCGTGTTTTTCCGGCTGTCATGGGGCATGGCTGCGGTATCTGTAGGAAATCAGAACGAGCGCGGCGCGTTCTGATTTTCTGATACGGAAAAAGGGAGCCGTCTTTGACGTGGGCGGGCGCAGCGCACTCACGTTGGCGGCAACCTTTTATGCGGGGTACAGGGGCGCAGCAGCCCTGTTGGGGTCAAGGGGCAACGCCCATTGGCGGGTTAAGGGCGGCAGTCCTTATCGGGTCAAGGGTGAAACGCCTTGCCCAGCTAGAGTTGGCGCTTGCGCCAATTCGTACTGGGTATTACCTGACGCAAGCCCCGCAGGTTCGGCAGCTTCGCAGCCCTCCCGCCAGCCCGGGAATCGGTAAAAAGGAAAGGGGGATTTTGGATTGAAACTGACACGGCACAACGGACGCTCCGGCAAAAACGGCACGTACAACCCACGCCACAATGACCGCCGCTTTGACGTGGAAAACAGCGGGCATATTGATTCGGAGCGGGCAAAGAAGAATGTATACTGGGACTGCTACCGGGGCTATACCACCGCCGGGAGCCGGGAGGATTCTTCCCAGCCGGATTTCAGCTTTGAGCAGATAGAACTGGCGTATTACACCGAGAATTATTCGGATTTCATTGAAGCACAGAACGCAAGGAATGAGAAGAACCGGCACACGGAACGCAACCGCACGGTGGGGGATTTGTTAAAGAACAATAAGACCTGCCCGGAGGAAAGCATTTACCAGATTGGGACAGTGGAGGAATCCGTCCCGCCGGAAACCTTGTTCCAGATTGTGAATGAGTTTTATGCAGAGTTTGACCGGCGTTTTGGTTCCCACGTGCATCTTCTGGACTGGGCGCTCCATCTGGACGAGGGGACACCGCATATCCATGAGCGCCATGTATTCGATTGCAAAAACCGGTATGGGGAGTTATGCCCCCAGCAGGAAAAGGCGTTGGAAGAACTGGGAGTGCCGCTCCCTGAACCGGATAAGAAAAAGGGAAGGAACAACAACTGCAAGCAGACTTTTGATGCGGAGTGCCGGAAGATGCTTTTCCGTATCTGCGCCGCACATAACCTTCACTTGCAGGCAGAGCCGTCCTACGGCGGGCGGGATTATCTGGAAAAGCAGGACTTCATCATTGAAAAACAGAAGAAAATACTCTCCGCACAGGGGGAAGCCTTGACGAAAAACACCGTAGCCATAGCGGAGCAGGAAAAGAAGTTTGATAAAGCTGCAAAAGCCGTTTCAGAAAAAGAAAAGGAACTGGAAAAGCAGGAGGGGCTGATTGCGGAAAAAGGGCGGGAACTTTCGGAAAAGCAGGCGGCACTTGCCACTGTCACCATGAAGATTGCGGACATGGAATCGCTGGTGGAGGAAGTGGCGGACACGGCTTATGAGAAAGCCTGCGAGGTTGTGGCGGATACCGTCCGGGCGGAAACGCAGAAGGAGGACATCCGGGCGGTGGAGGATTACAAAAAGTGGCTGGTTTCGCCGGAACGGAAAGCCCCGCAGGAGAAAAGGGATTTCGCCGTGAAGTGCCTGTGTACGGTTCAGGAGCAGATTAAAAATGCGGTGCAGAAAGTGTTAAGGAAAGTCCAGTCTGCGCTCCAAAAGCCGGAGGTGAGCCGTGCAAATAAGGAGCAGATTAAAGAGAAGGCAAGGGAATCCATGAAGGACAGGCTCGCAAGGGGGAAAATAGAAGCTGACCGGGTGAACCGGGAGCGCATGGAGCGCAGGAACGTAAGGGCAGCAACAAAAAAAGATATGGAGATTTGAAGCATTTGCTTTCCGCTGTGGAAATGGCAGATGCTTTTTTATTTCCGGGAAGGGACGGTATGAATGTATTTGAAGCAGTAAAGGAAAATGTAACGGCAAGGCAGGCGGCGGAAATGTACGGCATCCGGGTGAACCGGAACGGCATGGCGTGCTGCCCTTTCCATGATGACAGGAATCCCAGCTTGAAGGTGGATAAGCGGTTCCATTGCTTCGGCTGCCAGGCGGACGGGGACGTGATTGACTTTGTGGCAAGGCTTTACGGGCTGCCCGGTCTGGAAGCGGCGAAAAAGCTGGCTGCGGATTTTGGCATTTCTTATGACAGCCGGGGGCGGGCTTCCCCAAAACCGGCAAGACGGAGCGTGTCGGCAGAACTGCGGTTCTTGCAGGCGGAGCGGAAATGCTTCCGGGTGCTTAGTGATTATCTCCATCTGTTGGAGCGGTGGGAAACGGCATATGCGCCGAAATCGCCGGGGGACGGGTGGAACCCGCTGTTCGTGGAAGCCATGCAGAAACGGGAGTATGTGGGTTATCTTTTAGACACGCTGCTGACCGGGACAAAGGAGGAAAAAGCCGCCGTTATCAAGGGGCATGGGAAGGAGGTGGAGCGGATTGAGCGGAGGGTATCAGAGTTTGCCGCCGGAGGAAAGGCAAGCCGGGGAAACCGTCATAGCCAGCCGGAACGGTGAAAAAACCGTTGCCGAAGTCCGGCAGATGTTGGAAAGCACGCAAAAAGGGCAGACCGCCAACACGCCGGGGAATTACAAGGCGGTATTTTTGCATGACCCGCTGCTTAGCGGGGCGTTCAGCAATAACCTGCTGACTGACCGGATTGACATAGTAAAGCCCCTTGGCTGGTATCGGGACGGGAACCGCCTGACAGACGTGGATATTCAATATCTGGTTCTGTACTTGGAGGAACACTACGGGCTGACCTCGGAGAAGCGGATTGAGGGGGCTGTCAAGGTAGCCGCCAATGAGTACCGGTATCACCCTGTCCGTGATTATCTGAACAGCCTGCAATGGGACGGGACGGAGCGGGTGCGCTATGCCTTGCGCCATTTCCTCGGAGCGGAGGTGAATGATTACAATCATGAGGTTCTCCTGCTGTTCATGCTGGGGGCAGTGACACGGGTATTCAAGCCGGGGACAAAGTTTGAGGTCATGCTCTGTCTGGTGGGCGGTCAGGGAGCCGGGAAGTCCACCTTCTTCCGGTTCCTCGCTGTCCGGGACGAGTGGTTTTCCGATGACCTGAGGAGGTTAGACGATGATAACGTATACCGGAAGCTGCAAGGGCATTGGATTATTGAAATGTCGGAAATGATTGCAACGGCGAACGCAAAGAGCATTGAGGACATCAAGTCATTTTTGAGCCGCCAGAAGGAAACCTACAAAGCGCCCTATGAAGTCCACCCGAAAGACCACAAACGGCAGTGCGTGTTTGCCGGGACTTCCAACACGCTGGATTTCCTGCCCCTTGACCGCACCGGGAACCGGCGTTTTCTGCCGGTGCGGGTACAGGCGGAAGCGGCTGAGGTTCACATTCTGGAAGATGAAGCCGCTTCCAGAGCCTATATCGGGCAGATGTGGGCGGAGGTCATGGAGGTTTACCGGAAAGGCGATGCAAAGCTGAAACTAAGCCCGGCAATGGAGCGGTATCTGAAAGAACACCAGCGGTCATTCATGCCGGAGGACACCCTAGCCACCCGGATTCTGAACTTCTTGGACGGGTACGGCGGGAAGATGGTATGCTCCTTGCAAATCTACCATGAAGGGCTGGGACACCCGGCTTATGAGGAACCGAAGCAGTATGACATTCGTGATATTAATTCCATCATGAAGAACTATGCGGCGGGCTGGAAAGCCTTTGAGAATCCCCGTCATTTCCCGCCGCCCTATAACCGGCAGAAGGGCTGGGAACGGGCGGAGCCGCCTGACAACGGAGGGCATGAAGAACCGGGTTTCCAGCCTTTGCCCGAAGGGGAAGCCGTCCAGCTTGGGCTGCCGGAGGAATGGCTGGAAGGAGAAAAGCCATAGCCGGTTGCCGGCTGGTTGCCCCTCCCGTTGTCAAGCCCGTTGCCGGGAAGAGAGCCTGCAAATGCCGTATTTCCGGGCTTTTTCTTTTCCTGACAACGAAAGCAACGGAAAAATAGAAAGAAAATCAATCAGGACAGGAAACGGGAAGCCAGGTTTTGTGTGCGGGGTTTTTTAACGTCCGTTGTCAGACCCCGTTGTCAGGCTCCCACCTGCCCGGCAGCACACGACACACGCCCGGACGGAGCCGTCCGGGTATCTTTATGGAGGTAAATGCCTATGGCAAAACAAGCAGACCGCCCGGCGCAGAGCCGGAACAAAAAGAAAAAGGTGCAGTTTATCGTGTCCCGTGAGTTTGCGGGCAGCCAGACCATGCAGGAAGCTTTTGAGCAGCTTATCGAGAGGCAGACCTGTGAGCGGTTCGAGGAATGGCAGAAACGGCAGGCAGGCTAAAGGGCGGAAGCCGGAGAAAAACCGGGAATCTTGCAGAAAACAGTTGAACAAATGGCGGGGGCATGGTATTATCATGGTATCGTGTCCCTGTTCATAGAAGGAGAAGCCTATGAGCAGGAAAAATCATCTATCGAATCAGAAAATAACCGCCCTCTATTGCAGGATTTCCCTTGATGACGGCAGCCAGAATGAAAGCATGAGCATCTCGAACCAGAAACTTATGCTCAAAGATTACGCTGAAAAGAACGGTATGCCCAGGTACGAGTATTACGTGGACGACGGGTATACGGGAAGGAATTTCAACCGCCCTTCGTTTAAGCGTCTGATTGCCGACATTGAAGCGGGGAAGGTGGGCTGCGTGATAACCAAAGACCTTTCAAGGCTTGGGAGGAACTACATTGAAGCGGGCAGTTATATCGAAATCTTTTTCCCAAAGCACAATGTAAGGTATATTGCGGTCACGGACGGCGTGGACAGCCTGACAAGGCAGGAAATGGATATTACACCGTTTAAAAATATCCTGAATGATATGTACAGCCGGGATATTTCAAAGAAAGTGCTGGCCGGGCGCATGACACGCTCCCGTCAGGGGAAGTTTTGCGGCGGGCAGCCGCCCCTTGGCCTGATGCGTGACCCGGAGGAAAAGGGACACCTTATCCTTGACCCGGACACTGCGCCGACTATCCGTAAAATCTATGACCTTGCACTGAACGGCTGGGGGTGTATGCGGATTGCCAAACAGCTTATGGAGGATAAAATCCCCATTACACGGGTAAAGGGCAATACGGAATGTGACGTGAATTATTACTCATGGGGGAGCGCACGGATTAGCCATATCCTGCGGAACCCATTTTATAAGGGGGCGCATTTAGTCTGCCGGACGCACCAGAAAGGAATCCGCTCCAACACCTATGACATCATTCCCCGTGAGGAATGGGAAGTGCTTGAGGGCTGCCATGAAGCTATCGTAAGCCCGGAGGACTGGGAGAAGGTGCAGGAACTCATTGACCGCCGCCCGCCTATCATGGAGGGGAACGCCTGCCCCTTCTACAACCTGTTCCACGGCATTATCTACTGCGTCACCTGCGGGAAGTCCATGCAGGTACGCTATGAGAAAGTAGGCAGAACCGGGAAGAACCGCTTTACCGGCGAGGAACGGGAGCCGATAGACAAGGCGTATTATATCTGCCAGACGTATAACCGGCTGGGGAAGAACTCCTGCACCAGCCATAAGGTGGAAGCCAGGGATTTGTACAATCTTGTGTTGAGGGACATTCAGGAACTTGCGGCAATGGCGCTTAAAGACGTGGAATCGTTCTACCAGCGGATTAGCAGCCGCATGGAGCGGCGGTATCTGGCGGACGCTTCGGAGATGGAGAAGGAGCGGGAACGGCTGGAAGCAAGGAACCGGGAGATTGACGATATGTTTTTGAACCTGTATACCGACAAGGCAAAGGGAATCCTGTCAGAGCAGCGGTTTGTGAAGCTGACGGCGGCGATGGAGCGGGAACAGGAGGAAAACCAGAAGCGGCTAAAAGAATTGACCCTTTCCCTGCGCCGTTCCAATGAGCAGGAAAGCGATGTCCGCACCTTTATCCGGGAAATCCGGCAGTATGCCACGATACAGGAATTGGACGAGGGTATCTTGAACCGCCTTATCAGCCGGATTCTGGTGGGTGAGGTGAAAAAGGTTGACGGGGAGAAGTTTCAGGAAATCAAAATCATTTATAACTTTGTCGGGGAGATACCGGCGGTAACAGAATAATGGTAACAGCCCTTTTCTAAAAAAGAAGAGGGCTGCTTTTTCTTAAAGTGTATCTCAAATAGGGCTATTATAAAACCTTATTTATAAATTTCATTTGTGATTTAACGGGCATTTGGCAAACTCAAAACAATGTCCTGACTTACTTTCCATACAAGTAACTCTTCCAGAAATTTTCTTTGTAGTAATGTCTTCTAATGTGGAAGCATTTTTATCAGATGTTTGAATTGTAACCTCTTTTCCTTGTACAGAACAAAACATTTTGTATCAATCTCTCCTTTCTTAGAAAACAATATATAGTATACAACTCAAATATATACCACAATATAATGCGTGTGTCAATTATTTCTTTAAAAAATTTCTTTTTTATTCTCCAACTTCCGGGATAAACTCTAAATGGTCTAAGGCATAGCGCAGAGCCATGCACATCAATTCATTCCGGGAACGGTCGCTTTTCGCTGCCAGAGCGTCAAATTCCTCTTGCAATTCCCGGTCTAACCGCAGCGTCATAACGATTGACTTATCTTCCTTTTTGTCGGGTTTCTTCTGACGCACCACAAACTTGTCTGCCATGTTACACCTCCGTATTACATTCCTGCAACCATTATAAACGATTCTGCTTGACATTTATATAACACATGATAAAATACAAATATGTAATACATAATAGTATTACAAAATAAAAAGGAGGTCATGGAAGTGAAGAACGTGCTGGAACAACTCTATAATGGTGAAATCTTCCCGGCGGAGCAGTATGCCCCTAAAGGTGAAGAATACCGGAAAATCCATCAGGGGCATTACCACCACTATGAGGACTTTATTGAGGTATTGGCTAAGCTGGAGCCGCCCCTTGACAAGCGGTTCATTAAAATCATGGACGAACAGCTTGACGTAATCCCGTTTGAGTTCTCGGAAATGTTCATTGACGGTTTTAAGCTGGGGGCAAAGATGATGGCAGAGGTTTTCAGGGACGAGTAGAAGGACGGGAACAGGAAAAGGCAGACGCTTTGACGGGGCGGCTGCCTTTTTTGGTGAATTATGGGTCATTTATTATTCTTTGAATTAAATAGGTGCTTTATCAGATTTTGAACCATTACATTTAGAACAAAGTACTCTAAGGTTTGATTTTACAGTCTTTCCACCTTTCGCGACAGGAATTATATGGTCAACCTGTAAACCAACTTCATCAGGCATATACTTCCCACATAATTGACATGTATAATTATCTCTTTTCATAATTTTTTCTCGTAATTCACGGGTTGCAAGTTTTCGTTGATTTTTACTATGATATTTTCTTAACGTACATTCAAAACCTATATCCTCTAACTGGTTGTAACGGTCTTTAATATAATTAAAATCATATACAAAACAGCCATCTTGTACTTTTACTTTGTAAGCCGTTTTAACATAATTTCTCTGTCTATACCGTGTTTGAGAGCGAATAAAATAAAACTTGAAAGCTGCTCTGTCATTTAGCACTTGTTCATATTGCTTACGTCGAAAATTTTTTAAAATACTTTTTTCAATTCGCTGATGACTGTCAGACTTCCACTGTTCAATTACTTTTTGATGGGATTGTATTCTTGTAAATCCGCCATCAATCAAAAACGTATCCAAAAAGTCATCAATATGTGGACTACGTTTTCCAGAAACATCAAATCTATGGATAAAATATGGATATGAAAATGGTGATTTTAAAATAGTATACAACAAAAAAAGTACAATACATATCATCAAAATCGTCAAACTTATCATGGTCATGCTTAGTGTACCTCACTCTTTTGTCAAAAATGTACTGCTGTATCTTCTTGTTTTCTTTGGTTAAGTCTGATTTGTCACTACGATTAGTTTAGCATATTTTTGTTACATCTACAAGATTCCATGTACGAAAAATCATAAAGAATGAATTCTTCACTTGACAATGTGGCAAAGAGCTTATGAGCCAGGATGAGATTGCGGTCATGGACGGCGGGAAATGTATCATGCAGCTTAGAGGCGTCAGACCATTTTTCTCGGATAAATTCGATATAACGAAGCATAGCAGATACAAAGAGCTGTCCGATTATGACCCGAAAAATACCTTTGACATTGAGGACTATGTGAAGCATCTGTGCCACATGAAAGCCACGCCGGATACAAAGGTGGATGAAGCGTTTGACTGTGGGGAAGTCAGCGGGCAGGAGGAAGATTCCCCGGACACAACTGAATAGCGGCTTCTGGACATAATGTCCAGAAGTGCAGAGCGACAACTGAATATGGAACTTGTAAACCTTTGGCATAAAGCCAAAATCAGGAGTTTTGTATGTACTTTGGGAACGGACAAAACAGGACACCCGGCACAGCCTATCGCCAAACAGAATGTACCGGATGCCCGCACAGGGTTCTCCGAAAGGATTCCCCTGCCCTTATTTTACCACAAAGGGCGGGGGATTTACATATCAAAACTCTTTCTTTATCAAAAAATCAAATCTAAGGAAAGAAAGAGGTAGCAAAATGAGTTTCTTCACAACAGCGGTAACAGGTTTAAAGACGGTCGTAACAGCAATCGGCGCAGGCGTGGCAGTATGGGGCGTTATCAACCTGCTTGAAGGTTATGGAAATGATAACCCTGGTGCGAAAAGCCAGGGGATCAAGCAGGTCATGGCTAATTAGAGGTAATCAAAAGAGGAAAGGAAAAGCACAATCCAGACGGAACCGGCGATACCGTCAAGAAATATTTGTGAGTTAGCAAGAAACCTGATATAATGGGGGCAAGCGCCCATCCGGGGCAGAAAGGCAGGGAGAAACATGCACATCAGCTACAAACCGCTCTGGCACACACTGATAGAGCGCAACATGAGGAAAGAAGATTTAAGGCTTGCCGCTGGCCTGACCACAAATATGATTGCCAACATGGGCAAAGAAGGGAAACATATCAGCATGGACACACTTGCCCGTATTTGTGAAACACTGGATTGTGGCATTATGGACGTGATTGAGCTGGCCAGTGACGAGCCTTCCGCCACAGGAGGGAACGATAATGGAAAAACTGAAAGAAAGAATCACAGAGAACGGCATTGATTATATTCTGGCAGGTGATTACTATATCCCGGACTTGAAGCTGCCGGAGGAGAACCGCCCCATCGGACGCTATGGGAGGCTGCACCGGGAATATCTCAAACAGGAGCATCCGGCACGGTACAGTTCCCTTATTTTGACCGGGACATTATGGACATACCTTGCCGACCTGAACGAGCAGGCGGAAGAACGGCTTAACTTAATCATTGAGCAGATGAAAGCCGCCGAAGGAGTGACCGAGGAACTGAAAGCCCGGAACCAGCTTGAATGGGTAGGCCGGATGAACAATATCCGCAACCGGGCAGAGGAAATCATAAACAGTGAGTTGATTTATATTTGATTGGATGTGGAAAGACCAGCCGACTACCCGGCTGGTCTTTCTAACCTTCCCTGCGCTCCAATACCGCCCGAATCATGGCAACGGCGATTTCCTGCTGGCTGGGCGACGTGCTTTCCCACAGCTCTGCCAGCTCCCGTATCTTGCTGACCTCATTATCTTCCAGCGCATCCCGCAGCAGATAATCAGGGGAGATTTTCAGTGCGTTGCAGATATTGATAAATACGGGCAGACTGGGAACCTTTATCCCGCCTTCAATCTGCCGGAGGTAAGTTGCGTTGATATTGCACAGCTCCGAGAGCCTGTCCGCCGTGAATCCCCGGTCTTTCCTCACCATGTTGATACGTTTGCCTAATCCTTTACCTTCCATAATGCCACCCATTTCATAAGCTATTAGCATTTATTTTGTACACTTTTAGACTACATCACACTTAGGGATTGCAATAGATTCTAAAAGACTATATAATATTAGCTAGTAGACTATAAACTATGAAAGGGGAACAACAGAATGGAACTGAACTATTTTAGGGACAGGCTTTTTGATTTACTAAACGACAGTGAAGGGATGGGGATTGTTGACCTGAACGCAGATGAGCGGAACAGCCTGCTCACTGTCAGGACAGAGGACGGGAATGTATTTGAAATCGTATGCCGACAGGCAGCGGGGAAGGAGGACGGATGGACGACCGCAAACTGACTGTATGCTATGGACGTGGCAATTACAAGCAATCTCCGCCGCAGATTCTTTTACAAGGTAAGTGGCTGGAACAGGCTGGATTCTCCGCAGGGGACAAAATCACCGTGAAATGCCAGCAGGGGCAGCTTATCATCACAAAAAACGGAACAAGAGCAGATTCAACAGAATAATGTTTATGATACAATGATTTTTTCGGAAAATCTATTCCCTCTGGAAAGTGACTGCGGTATAATGAAGCTATCGACAAATCGGGATAGGGAGGTAAATTTATATGAGTGATTTTGCTATTCGTTTTCTTAATAGTGAAGGGGAACCTATTACACAAGAAACTGTAGACAAACTGGTGTGCAAAATTCGGGAAAATCATTGTAGGTCTGCATGGTTAGCTTTGGATGAATATGGCGAAGAGGATTTTCTATCTGTAGATATTGAGAATGATTGGGCGGCTCTGGCTTTTAACACATATGGTGAAGATGAAGAGGCTCATATGTATATGCCTGTCAATTCCGAATATGGTACATCCAAAGAGGACGCTCCTGTAAATATCAGCGGACAGACTCCAGTTCTCAAGCGAAATGCGCTCAATGATTTGAATCTGGTTGCTGAATGTGTTCTCCATTTTGCTAAAACAGGAGAGCTGTATCCAAAGTTGAAGTGGGAGGAAGTAGCGTAAAAAACACAACTTCCAGTTTGTGCGCTTAAAAATTGAATAAGAACCACCCAAAATGCCGTTGCATGGAAAAATCCCAAGCAACGGCATTTCCTTATCTCCGTTTCATTCTGCTCAACGGTGAATCCTTATATGCCGGAGTTTTCTTCATAACATTTTTCAGAACCGTGCGCTCCTGCTCCGACAGCTTCTCATACCGGATTTGTAGCTGCGTACACATCAGGGCAGTGAACACATCCAGATAGGAACCCGGCACGGCCAGCGCCTTCTTTGCGTCCTTGATTAGCTTCATGCCATTGGAGCCGTCCGGCGCACTATCCGTATCATTCTTGTGCGTTTCCCTTATGGCATGGAGGATAGTGTCCCAAGTCCGGTGCGTGACCTGACAGAAATAATCTTCTTCCTGTACCTGCATAGCTTCCAACGCCTTTAACGCAGCATCTTCCTCCACCGGCTGATATTGGGAAAGGACTTGCCCCCGCAGGACTTCCAGAAGGCTGTTGAAGTTTTGGAAGTGGGCGGTTGCCACACCATCTACATAAATTTCCGTGTCCGTCATCAGGGTAATAAAATCCTCATGTGTGGCAATCTCACACAGCAGCCGGTTGTTGATACGCCCGCTTTTCAACAGCTCCACCATGCTGTCACTCAAATGCAGCTCCGTAAGTTCCATGCCCGGATGGTTCCGGTTCTCTGTCAAGCAGAGCAGGTAATCCGTTGACACACCGTAAAACTTTGCCAGCTCCACAAGGTTTTTGTGGCTGATTTCCTTTAGTTCGTCATTCTCATAGCTTCTCAAGGCTGATTTGGAAATCCCCGTAACCGCCGCCAGTTCCTCTAATTTTAAATGCCGCTCCGTCCTTAAATCCTTTAACCGCTCCTGAACCGTTATCCCCTGTTTCATGGCTTCCTGCTCCTTTCCAGCGGCCAGCTTTTGCCGCCATCCCCATTGTACCACATATCCATGCCGGGCGCATTTCCCTTTGTGATTCTTTTCAAAGGCGCAAAATGCGCTTTTGATTTGCCCGGATTTTCAGAAGTGCAAAATGCACATCTGATTTTTGCACCCGTCCAGCAGGAAGCCTTTTCCGCAATCGTGGAATTTTTCAGATTTTGGGCTTCATTCCTGATTCGTGGACATACGGCACATGGTACAAAAATGTCATATGATATAGGCAGTTCATCGATGGATTATTCCAATCGAATGACCGGCCTGTATGGGATATGCTCCCCGGCGATGTAACGCAACGACTTCCGGCAGGGAAACGGAGGAACCCTGACCGGAACGAGCGTACCAAGGAGAGCGAAACGCCGCCAAAGACGGGGGCAGGAACGACAGCAGAGGGAACCGGCAAAATGAACACCGAAACGATACCGAAACACAACAATTTCACGGGGCATAGTCTGCCCTGTCCGTAATACTAAGGGGGATTTTGGGGCGGCTCTACGGCTGTATTTCCCCTGAAAATCGCCCCGAAACGATACACAAAAAACCACTGCCCGCCCATTCCGGCTGTTACTGCTGAATCGGGCGGTTTTTCTATGAAGGAGGCACCATGCCGAGAATGTCAAAGAAGTTGAAGAAAGAGCTTGCTTTCTTCCTGAACGACCGGGGGCGCAGAAGCTACAATGAACTCTGCCGGAAATGCCAGCATGAATGTAAGCAGGGTTTCCGGGCTGTCATGATCGACTGCCCCCGCTACCAATCCAAACGAGCCAAAAGGAGGACACCATCCAATGAATTGTGAATTTATGATAGCCAGTACGCCCCTGCCGCCCTGTATGCCGCTCCCAAAGGCAATGCTCCGGCTTCCGGTCAGCAATACGGCAAAGGTCATGTACGCCCGCCTGTTGGATGAAATCCTGACAAGGGGAACCGAGGACAGCAACAGGATTCTGTTCATCCGCTTCCCCGTCATGGAGATAGCGGCGGCACTCTCCCGAAGCCCCCAGACCTGCAAGCGTTCACTGAACGAGCTGGAACAGGCCGGGATGATTATGCGTGTCCGTCAGGGCATCGGGGAGGTCAGCCATATGTATATCCTGCTCCCGAAGGAGGACACCGCCCATGAATGAAAAGCTGGAAAAACTGAATCAGGAAATTGAAAAGACCGAAGCCAGACTGCGGCGGGCGCAGCATAAGGAGAAAATGCTGGAACACCAGATAAAGACGCTGAACCGGAAGGAACGGACACACCGGCTATGTACCAGAGGGGCTATGCTGGAAAGCCATCTCCCCCACCCGGAATCCGTGACGGATGGGCAGGTCAGCACCATCTTAAAAGTCCTGTTCTGCCGGAGCGACACCAAACGTCTTGTGGAACAGGTTCTTGCAGAAAACTGGAAGGAGGACGCAGAGTGAAATTTTCAAAAAGTGAACTGGACATCATCTATCAATATGCCGCACCGACCAAGGCGGAAACCCTTGCGGGCATGAAAGAAACCGTGCCGGTGATAAAGGACTTACTGACAAAGGCAATCGTGGAGAACGCCATCCGAAAGCTGGAAAAGATACCGGAGCCGGAGTGCAGCCAGTTTGTTGCCGCCACAAAAGCCCGGTTCCTTGCAGAGCGTGACAATTCCATCCGCCAGCGGCTTGCGGCGGCAAAGGCACAGGAGCCAATCATGCAGGGGCATGACCTGTTAGGGATAGAACGGTTCCACCCGGAAACCCGGCACATGATTACGCTGGAAGTACAGAAGCAGTGCTTTGTCGGTTTTAAGGGGGAGCGGTTCCGTTTCTTCCTCTCCGATGAAGGCTACCGGAACGCAAAACGCAGCGAGCAGGAAGGGGAAATCAAGATAAAGAGTCATGCTGCCGTTGTCGCCGGGAAGCTCTATCCCGACAAGAAGCCGAAACAGCAGGAACGGTAAAAAGCCCGTTCCAGAATCAAAGTGCGCCGGGCGCGTCTTGATTTTGCAAGGGAAGTTTTAACGTGGACGAGTCAGGCGCGCTCACATTGGCGGCTTTCCATGTGTGAAAAATCAGAACGAGCCGGGCGCGTTCTGATTTATGCCGCCTATGGCGTAATTGGTACGGCTGATTTCCAACTGCCATAAACTCCACTTGCAATTTTGGCTTCCAAAGCGACAAGCTGGAAAATCCCCCTCTGAAAGAGGGCGCAATTATACACCACCCAGAGGTTGGTGAATTGCGTTCTCCGAAGGCTCCTTGCCGGAGGGCTGTGATTTTCCGCAGTCATGGTCTGCTCCAAATCAAACAGGGGACGCTACGCTTCCCCTGCACTGGCTGCCGCCAGCTACCCTTTTGCCTTTGAATAATCGAATAAATTTATTAGTTTTTTGTTGTGCTTATTCTATAATGATATTGACATAAATAAAAAAATATAGTAGAATATGCACAAAAAGAGGAAAAGGGAGGGATACTGATGATTTTATAAAATAAGCCGTAATTGTAATCTATGTGTAATAATGATTAAGGAGGATACCCATGAAGAAGTTTTTAACATTTTTATTAACTTGTGTTCTTTTTATTACATCTTCAATGCCAGTTTTTGCAATGACAAATGATAAAGTTTCTACAGAAACGCAAGTTGAAATTCCAGTTTTACAGTTTGACAGTAAGGAAGATTTTGAACAATATTGTTATACTCTTTCAAAAGAGAAATCAACCAGAGGGGCAACCGTTATTTATGCTTCCGTGATTAGAGATGGCACAAGTGAGGATTGTGAGTTATACCTATTGTGGGAAGGTGACGAAATGTACAATGCTTTTAGATATAAAAAAATACAGGTTAAAAGTGCTAACCTATTATCAAGTAAAGTTTATAAAACATTTGGAGACGGCACCAATTACACTACCAAAAATACAACCGCTGCGTCTGTTGGGTCTGTAAAAATAGGTGATTTCAAATTAGATAGTGATATTGAAAAAGTTAAAGTAACTTCAAAAGGCTTACAGGGGTATAATATGAAATCTCTATCATGGTTATCAGGAGTAGAATTTTCGGGAACTGTTACCATTAATTAAGCAGGAAAAATATATATTATGAAGCAAAGATATGAATTTATAAGAAATTATAAATCTCAAATTATTCCGGGTTTTAAATCTTTTGAGGAAACATTGAAATGGTTGTCTGAAAAAGTTGATATTATAGAAATACCATTAAGTAGTTTTACAAATTTCTTTTTAGAAAGCCAAAAATTTAATGCTATAAATGCAATTACTAATAACAATTTGCATTTATCTTCAGAAGATTTTGAGTTTATAGCATACAAATTACTATCTACATCAAAAAATGAGGCTTATAATGAAAAATTAGAAGATGAAAAATTTGTTTATATTTTATTTGAGCTAAGAACAAGGTATGTTATAAGCAATAGTGCTAAACTTCAATTAGAAATAGTGATTCAGCAAGGTATTGGTCAATATGATTATGAAAATAATACAGAATATTTGTTGTATTATATTAGCTGTATTGATAGACTAAAAAACAAGGAATATTAAGCAATAAGCAGGAAATCTGAAAAAAGGTCTCCTGCTTTTTTTCTGCCCGGAATCCGGGAGAAAGGAGGGCGCACACTTGCCATGCCCGCACTGTAAAATCACAATCATTAAGCGGAGCAACAATGAATCCGCTGTTTCTGCCGCCGCCTACCAGAGCGGCGAGAAACTGTTCTCTGAATACGACCAAGAGCAGAAACACTATCCCTACAAGAACGAAGTCACCCACAAAGAAATCATGCTCCCGCCCCATGTGCCGCCGGAGTATGCAGACCGCAATACTTTATGGAACTCTGCCGAAGCACAGGAAAAGCAATGGAACTCCCAGCTTGCCCGGAGGTTCGTGCTTGCCATCCCAAGGGAAATCCCATCGGAACAGCACGCCGACCTTATCCGTGACTACTGCCGGGAGTTTTTTGTTTCCAAAGGCATGATAGCCGATTTTGCCATCCATGACAAAGGGGACGGCAACCCCCACGCCCATATCCTGCTCACCATGCGGGCGATGGACGAAAAAGGCAGATGGCTCCCCAAATGCCACAAGGTATATGACCTTGACGGGAACGGCGAAAGAATCCGGCTCCCGTCCGGCAGATGGAAAAGCCACAAGGAGAACACCGTAGACTGGAACGACCGGAAGTATGCCGAAATCTGGCGGCAGGGATGGGCGGACACGGCCAACCGCTATCTGGAAGCCAACGACCGCCCGGAACGGCTTGACCTGCGCTCCTATGCCCGACAGGGGATTGATAAAATCCCCACCGTCCACATGGGGCCAGCCGCCTGCCAGATGGAGAAGAAAGGAATCCAGACCAACGTTGGCAACCTGAACCGGGACATCAAAGCCGCCAACTCCCTCATGCAGTCCATCCGCCAGATGGTGCGCCACTTAAAAGGCTGGATTGCCGATTTAAAAGAGAAAAAAGCCGCCCTGATGGAAGCATTGGAGCAGACGAAGGAACCGACCATACCGGAGCTGCTCTCACAGTATTTAGAACTGCGGAGCGGACAGCGTGCCGACTGGACTTCCAGAGGGAAGCTCAAAGGCACAGTTGCCGACTTCAACAGGGTACAGGCGGCAATGGAGTTTCTGCGGGAAAAAGGAATCTCCACCATAGAGAGCCTTGACACCCGGCTGGACGAAATCAGCCAGACCGCCGTTTCTGTCATGGAGAGCGTGAAAAAAAGCGAGAAGCGTATCAAAGCCATCGACACCATGTTGTCCTATATTGACAAATACGAAGCAAACAAGCCAGTCCATAAGGAGTACGCCGCTATCGGCTGGAAGAAGAAAAAAGAGCAGTTTGCAGAGAGCCACCGGGAGGAACTGGACGCTTACCATGCCGCCATCCGGTATTTTAAAGCCAACCTGAAAGGCAATTCCTACTCTCGCAAAGATTTGGAAGCGGAACGGGAACAGCTTGCTTCTGCCCTGCCGGAACAGGGGGAGGAACTGGAAGCGGTTCAGGCAGATGTAAAAGTGCTGCGGGATGTGCGCCGCTGGCTCAATCAGGTATTGCCATCCGAGCAGTACCGACAGACCGCCGAGCCGGGGAAGAAACCGTCCGTACAGGGGAACCTGAAAGGGCGGCAGGAACGCATCCGGCAGGAGCAGGCAGAGAAACGCCAGCCGCCCCGGACACAGAAACAACAGAATATGGAACTTTAAACAGGCACTTGTTTTGTGATTGTAAATCGCTGGCAAGTGCTTGTTCATTTGAACAAGACGGATTTACAGACAACGTGAACGACATTGTGTCGCTCACGTTGGGATTATCAGGAGGGAACGCCTATTGAACGTATTTGAAGCCGTGAAACAGTCCGTCACCACAAGGCAGGCTGCGGAGCGTTACGGAATCAAAGTAAACCGGAATGGGATGTGCGTCTGTCCATTCCATAACGATAAGAACCCAAGCATGAAGGTTGACCGCCGCTTTTACTGTTTCGGCTGCGGAGCCACCGGGGACGTGATTGACTTTGTTTCCCGGCTCCACGGTATCGGCAGTAAAGAAGCCGCACTCATGCTGGCACAGGACTTCTCCATCCCCTATGAGGACGGGAGGAACGCCGGGAAGCAGCCCATAAGGCCACGCCTGCGGAGGGAAACGGAGGAACAGAAATTTAAGCGCATGGAGCGGCACTGCTTCCGGGTGCTGTCCGACTATTACCATCTTCTGCGCCGCTGGAAGGAAGAATACGCCCCCAAACAGCCGGATGAAGCATGGAATCCCCGGTTTATAGAAGCCCTGCAAAACATGAGCCGTCTGGAATATCTGATGGACGTACTTCTATCGGGGGAACTTCCAGAGCGGGCAGCCCTTATCACAGGACACGGAAAGGAAGTGAGGAACCTTGAAAGACGGATGGCAGAACTTACCGCCCCAGATACGGCAGGAAATAGCGAACATGGCAGACAGCGCAGAGCCGCCCCGGAGCATTGAGGAAGTAAAGGCCATGCTGGAAACCACCGAGAAAGGCGGCTTCCGCAACAGCATGAGCAACTGCCTGACCGTGTTCCAGTGCGACCCGCTCCTTTCTGGGGCGGTTGCCTACAACCTGCTGACCGACCGCACCGATATTTTAAGGCCAATCGGCTACAAAAGAGCCACCGGAAGCCCCATGACCGACACGGACATGAAATATATCCGGCTGTATCTAGAAAAGACCTATGGCCTGACAAGCGAGAAAAAGATACAGGACGCCGCCGACCTTGCCGCCAATGAGAACAGCTACCACCCTGTCCGGGATTATTTAAACGGCCTGACATGGGACGGAACCGGGCGGATACGCTCCTGCCTGCGTCACTTTCTGGGAGCCGGTGAGGACGATTACACATACCAATCCCTGCGCCTGTTTTTGTTGGGAGCCATCCACCGGGCATTTTCCCCTGGCTGCAAGTTTGAAGTCATGCTCTGTCTGGTAGGCGGTCAGGGAGCCGGGAAGTCCACCTTCTTCCGTCTGCTGGCAGTCAAAGACGAGTGGTTTTCGGACGATTTGCGGAAACTGGACGATGACAACGTATACCGGAAGCTGCAAGGTCACTGGATAATCGAAATGTCGGAGATGATTGCCACCGCAAACGCAAAGAGCATAGAGGAAATCAAGTCATTTTTGAGCCGCCAGAAGGAAGTCTACAAGATACCCTACGAAACCCACCCGGCAGACCGCCCAAGGCAGTGCGTGTTTGGCGGCACGTCCAATGCCCTTGACTTCCTGCCCCTTGACCGCTCCGGCAACCGCCGTTTTATTCCCATACAGGTATGCCCGGAGCAGGCGGAAACACACATTTTAGAGGACGAAGCCGCTTCCAGAGCCTATTTAAACCAAGTGTGGGCGGAAGCGATGGAGATTTACAAAAGCGGCAGATGGAAGCTGACATTCAGCCCGGAAATGGTGCGCTATCTAAAGGAACATCAGCGGGACTTTATGCCGGAGGACACCAAAGCCGGGATGATACAGGCTTTCCTTGACAGCTACCCCGGCGATACGGTCTGCTCCAAACAGCTATACAAAGAAGCCCTGAACCATGATTTTGACGAGCCGAAACAATGGGAAATCCGGGAAATCAACGAGATAATGAACCAGTGCGTCACCGGCTGGAAGTATTTCTCCAATCCCCGGATGTTTGCCGGATACGGCAGACAAAAAGGATGGGAACGGGAGCAAAAGGCAAAAGCTGACGCTTGCGCCTTGACAACGGACACCGGCAACGGGGCGGGAAAAACCCCGGAGGGATTTATGCCGGTGCCGGAGCAGATGGAACTTCCATTCTGAAAAAATCCGGCAAAAGACAGCCCGTTGCACACTTCGTTGCTATCCCGTTGCCGGGCCGGTTGCCGGGGAAAATCCCGTAACTATCGGCTTTTCTCCCCTTTAACAACCAAAGCAACAGAAAAATAAAAGAAAAAGTATAAAATAACCCAACTGCCAGACAAGGATTCGTTCCAAGGTTTTTTGAAGCCCGTTGCCGGACTTCGTTGCCGACCTTCCCTGTCTGGCTGTTTTCATGTATGGAGGACAACTGCCTATGGCGAAAAATAAAACAGAGATTCATGTCACCACAGTATTTGACGGCGAGCTGGACGCTACGGACGTTTTCGTGAGCCTTATCGCACAGAAGCACAGCAGAAAAATAGATAAAGAATATCTTGCTAAAACACAAGAAATGAGATATAATAAAGACGAGGTTCAATGTGACCGTGTTCCGTCTGGATTGTGCGGGTAAACGGTTATGATGAACACTTTTGAATATGCAGGGATGGACACACTTCTTGCCGGGAGCTTCCGGGCGGCTATCTATTGCAGGCTGTCCAAGGACGACGACCTTGACGGGACGAGTGCCAGCATCGAGAACCAGCGGGATATGCTGGAAAAGTTCTGCCAGAAGCAGGGATGGGAGGTTACGGCAGTCTATCAGGACGATGGCTTTACCGGCTTGAACATGGAACGCCCCGACCTGAAACGGATGTTGAAAGCCATTGAGCGGAAACAGGTAAACCTTGTCATTACAAAGGATTTATCGAGGTTAGGACGGAACTACTTGCAGACCGGGCAGCTTATCGAGGATTTCTTCCCAAGGAACGGCGTGCGCTATATCGCCATGAATGACGGCATCGACACCATGCGGGACAACAACGACATTGCGCCCTTTAAAAATATCCTGAACGAGATGTACAGCAAGGATATTTCCAAGAAAGTCCATTCTTCCTATGTGCTAAAGGCGCAGAAAGGGCAGTTCACCGGCTGTATCGCCCCATTTGGCTACAAGAAAGACCCGGAGGACAAGAATCACCTTCTCATTGACGGGGAAACCGCCCCCGCTGTCCGGCAGATTTTTGGGTGGGCATTGGAAGGGAGAGGCCCCAACTACATCCGGCGCAGGCTGGAGCAGCAAAAAATCCCCTGCCCCACATGGTGGAACCGGAAGCGGGGACACCGGAACATCCGCACCAAATGGGAAAAGAAAGACCCGGAAAACGGGCGGTACGTCTGGGACTTCTCCGTGATTAAGGAAATCCTGATGAACCCCGTCTACACCGGCGCAATCGCTTCCCAAAAGACCGAGTACCGCTTTAAAATCGGCACTATCCGGGATAAGAAGCCGGAGGACTGGATTGTGGTGGAGGGGACGCATGAGCCGCTGGTGGACAAAAAGGACTTTGCGATTGTGCAGGAAAAACTGAAATCCCGCCAGCGACCGGGCAAATCCGGGGAAATCAACCTCTTTGCAGGGCTGATAAAATGCGGGGAGTGCGGAAAGGCTCTCACCATCCGCACCACGCATGAGAAGTTCCCGAAGCGTATTTTCTCCTGCAAGACCTATAATGCCTATGGGAAGCAGCACTGCACACAGCACCGGGTTGAATTTGACACGCTCTATTCTCTTGTGCTGAACAAAATCCGGGAGTGCGCCGCCGCTGCCCTGACAGACAGTGAAGCAGTAGCCGGACGGCTGACCGATACCTGCCATGCCAGGCAGAAAGACCAGCGGGAAGCGATGGAGCGCACCCTTGCCAAAGACGAAGAACGGATTGAAATGCTGGAAAAAATGGTGCTTCGGCTCTATGAGGACATGGTAGCCGGACGAATCACAGAAGCAAACTTCAATCTCCTGCTGGAAAAGACACAGAAGGAACAGGCGGAATTAAAAGCCAAGGTTGAGGAAGGCCGGAAACGCCTTGCCGATGAAATCCGGCTTGCCGTGGACGCAAGGCAGTGGGTGGAATCCATACAGGAATACCGGGACATCAACGAGCTGGACGCTTCCACCTTAAACCGCCTGATTAAAGAAATCGTTGTCCATGAAACCATAGACAGCGACAAGACAAGACACATTTCTATCGAAATTCATTTTAGTCTCAAACCCATACCGGAAGTGGAGCAGGTCACAGGCTGACCGCTCCCCTGTTCCGGGGGATTCTTTAAAAACTCCATATATATTTCTTGACGTGCCGCCGCCCGCCAGAAAGCTGTATTGTTCCTACTAATTGGGGATAACACAGCTTATGGCAGGCGGAGGAATTGTAATTGTGGCGCAGACGGTGATTCCACAGCTTACGAGCCTGTTCTCATAATTCATGGGGGCGATCATTGACAAAATCACTGAATTTATAAAGGAAATGCTGCAAGGGTGGGTACTTGACAACCTCGGTACGATGTTCACGGACATCAATACGAAAGTGGGCGAGATTGCCGGGGAAGTCGGGCAGACACCCAGCGCATGGAACGGGGGTATTTTTTCCATGATTCGCAGCCTGTCAGAGAATGTCATGATTCCCATAGCCGGACTGATTATCAGCGCAATCCTATGTTATGAGCTGATAACGATGGTAATGGACAAAAACAATATGCACGAGGTAGGGAGCGAGTTCTTTTTCCGCTACCTCGTGAAAGCGTGTATTGCCGTGATGCTGCTCAGCAAGACCTTTGACATCACAATGGCGATCTTCGATGTGGGCAACCATATCGTGACCAGTGCGGCGGCTTCCATATCAGGCTCCACAAGCCTGAACGTGGAAGCCACGCTTACCACCATGTTCAACAACCAGCTTTCCACTATGGGCATTGGCGAACTGATCGGGCTTGGGATAGAAACCATGATCGTCAGCTTATGTATGAAAATCATGTCCGTCCTCATCACCGTCGTTTTGTATGGGCGCATGATAGAGATATACCTTTATATTTCAGTGGCCCCGGTTCCCTTTGCCACTTTGAGCAACCGGGAATGGGGCAATATCGGGAACAATTACATCAAAGGGCTTTGCGCCCTGGCGTTTCAGGGGTTTTTCATTATGGTCTGTGTGGGCATCTATTCGGTTCTCGTTGCCAGTGTTGCGGTTGCGGGAAACCTGCACACGGCGCTCTGGTCGGTGGCGGCATATACCGTTATCCTGTGCTTCAGCCTGTTCAAGACAGGCTCGCTTAGTAAAAGTATCCTGAATGCCCATTAGACGGGCAGTAAATCCCATATCATCAGCAGGAAGGAGGAAATGCCGGAATATAGAAATTTCCGGACAGAATGCTTATGGCAATATCAGTAGCAGTGCCAAAGAATTTAAGCGGCATCAAGACAAAGGTGGCGATGAACCTTACCAAACGCCAGCTTATCTGCTTCGGGGGCGCAGCGGCGGTAGGAATCCCTTTTTACCTTTTGACAAAGGGAGTATTGGGGACGCAGGCGTCGGCGCTCATCATGGTAGCCCTCATGCTGCCGTTTTTCTTTCTGGCCATGTATGAAAAAGACGGGTTCCCGGCGGAGAAGATTCTGTATTTTATGATACGGCAGAAGCTGCTCACGCCGGGGATTCGCCCCTATAAATCGGAAAACCTCTACAAGCAGTTGGAGGAACGGGAAAGATTAAAGAAGGAGGTGCGTTATCTTGAAGAAAAAGCCGCAGGCAGTACCGCAGGACAGGCAGAAAAAAGTTGCCAAGCCTAAAGCGGGGCTTAGCTTTTCGGAAAAGAAACGGCTGAGGGAGCTGAAAGGCACCCTTGCCGGGAACGACAAAAAAGCGGAGATACCGGACACAGCGCAGAAAACGATCACATTTAAGAAAATGTACCGTGACGGCATCTGCCAGGTATCTTCCGGCCATTATACAAAGATGGTCGAGTTTTTTGACATCAACTATGACCTTTTGGAGATAGAGGATCAGGGCGAGATTTTAGAGCAGTACAGCAGGCTCATCAATTACTTTGACCCGTCCATACGGTTTGAGCTGTTTTTGTTCAACAGGCAGGTCAACGAGCAGACGCTGATAGACCAGTTTGACATTCCCCTGCAGGGCGATGATTTTGACGACATTCGTGAGGAATACACGGAGATGTTGAAGAAACAGGCGGCAAAGGGGAATAACGGGATTATTAAATCAAAATACCTTATTTTTGGCATTGAGTGTAAGGGGTACAAGGAGGCAAAGGCGAAACTGGGCAGCATAGAAGCCGATGTTATAAAGAATTTCCTAAACCTCGGCACCCATGCCAGAAGTCTTGACGGGAAGGAGCGCCTGCGTGTCCTGCATGAGTATTTCAACCAGGACACAATGGAGCCTTTCCGTTTTTCTTTTAAGGAACTGTCGGAGTCGGGAAAGAGCGTAAAGGACTACATAGCCCCGCCAGGGTTTGACTTCCGTTACCCAAGCCGCTTTAAGTCGGGGAGGATGTACGGGAGCGTCCATTATCTCGACATCATTGCGCCCAGGTTCAATGACGAGCTGTTAAAGAAGCTCCTTGACATTGATGATAACCTGACGATCACGCTCCATATGCAGACGATGGACCCGGTAAAGGCAATCAAGATGTTAAAAGGGGCGCTCACCAATATCCAGAAAATGAAGATCGAGGAGCAGAAGAAGGCAGTACGCTCCGGGTATGACATGGATATACTGCCCACGGACATTATCACTTATGAAAAAGACACGCTGGAACTGCTGGACGATCTGAACACCAGCAACCAGAAAATCATCAAGGTGACTTTCCTCATTACCTGTTATGGCAGGAGCAAGCGGGCATTGGAGAACATTACGCAGAGGGTGTCCGGCATTATCCAGCAGGCGAACTGCAACCTGCGGTGCTTGCAGTATTTACAGGAGCAGGGGCTGATGGCGAGTGCGCCCATTGGCTGCAACGATACGGGGATTGAGCGTGTGCTGACCACAAAGAGTACGGCGATTTTGGTTCCGTTCTGTACGCAGGAGCTTTTCATGCCTGCCCCGGCAATCTACTATGGCCTGAACGCACTCAGCAACAACATGATCATGGCAGACCGGAAAAAGCTGCGGACACCCAACGGGGTAATCCTCGGCACACCCGGCTCCGGGAAGTCCTTTTCCGCAAAGAGGGAGATTTTATCCTGTTTCCTTATGACGGAGGACGATATTATTGTCTGTGACCCGGAAGGAGAGTATTTTGCCCTTGTAGGCGCTCTGGACGGGCAGGTGGTAAGGCTTGCCACCAACTCTAAAGACTATCTGAATCCGATGGATATTCAGCTTTTCCACAAGAATGACCGGGAAGCGTTAAAGCTGAAATCGGATTTTATCATTACCCTGTGTGATCTGATTGCCGGAGGGAAAAACGGCCTTGAGAATGACGAAAAGGGCATTATCGACACCTGCATCAAGCATATCTATGACGGGTATTTTGAAAATCCCCTGCCGGAGAATATGCCCCTGTTGGAAGATTTATATGATGCCCTGTTAAAGTATGAGCCGAAGGACGTTGCACCGGAATTACAGCAGGAAGCGAAGAAAAAGGCGGTGCGGATCGCCAACAGCCTTGTCTTGTATGTGCATGGTTCGCAGAATTATTTCAACCACCGCACAAACGTGGATTCCCAGAACCGTATCATGTGCTTTGACATCAGGGATTTAGGGAACCAGCTCAAAGAGCTTGGGATGCTGATCGTGCAGGATGCGGTCTGGAACCGTGTGTCGCAGAACCGGGAGAGGAAGATCGCCACAAGGTACTATTGTGATGAATTCCATTTGCTTTTAAAGGAAAGGCAGACGGCAATCTATTCCGTGGAGATATGGAAGAGGTTCCGGAAGTGGGGCGGCATACCGACAGGATTGACGCAGAACGTGGGCGATTTTTTGAAATCGGAAGAGATCGAGGGGATTCTCGGTAACTCCGATTTTGTCTATCTGCTGAACCAGAACGCAAAAGACCAGGCGATACTTGCCGACAAGTTAGGGCTGTCGGAGAAGCAGCTTGCCCATGTGACCAATTCCGAGCCGGGAAGCGGGCTTATCCTGTTTGACAACGTGGTTATCCCGTTCGTGGATAAGTACCCGTCCGACACAAAGACATTCCGGGTGATGAACACGAAACCGGAGGAAAGCGTGAAGCAGGGGGAAAAAGAATGAAGATCGGGCTGATTGACGTGGACGGACACCGTTTCCCCAACCTCTGCCTGATGAAGCTGTCCGCTTACCATAAGGCGAGGGGCGATACGGTGGAATGGTACGATGATAAAAAGCATTATGACCTTGTTTATATGAGCAGGGTGTTTACAGACACTTATTCCAAAGATTATGCCGGGAGCGTAAAGGCTTACCATGTCATAAAGGGCGGCACGGGGTACGGCCTGGACAACAGGCTGCCGGATGCCGTGGAGCATACGCACCCGGACTACGGGCTGTACCCGCAGTTTGCAGGCACGGCCTACGGCTTCCTCTCCAGAGGATGCCCCCGTGGGTGCGGGTTCTGTATTGTGGGGGAAAAGGAGGGCAGAAAGACGGTTGCGGTAGCTGACCTGGATGAATTTTGGGGTGGCGAAAAAGAGATCAAGCTCCTTGATGCCAATATTTTAGCCTGCTCGGATTGGGAGCGGCTCTTAGGGCAGCTTGCGGACAGCGGGGCGGAGGTGGATTTCACGCAGGGGCTTGACATTCGTCTGGTCACACCGGAGAAAGCGGCCTTATTAAATAAAATCCATACAAAAATGCTGCATTTCGCATGGGATAACCCGGAAGATGACCTGATACCGCATTTTAAGAAGTTTTTAGAGCTGACAGCGGTAAAGGACAAGCGGAAAAGGCGTGTCTACGTCCTTACCAACTATGGCAGCAACCACGAACAGGATTTATACCGTATCTATACGCTGCGTGACATGGGGTATGACCCGTATGTGATGATATACGAAAAGCCCACAGCGCCGGAGGAAACACGGCGGATGCAGAGGTGGGTAAATAACAAATGGCTGTTCCATTCTGTGAAAGATTTTAAGGATTATGACCCGAACTATATGAGGAAAGGAAAGCAGGCGGAAGGGCTGGCAGCTGGACGGAGGTGAGGATATGGGAAAAGGAACTGCAGCCGCATATATGGCGGGAAATGCCATACTGTACCATGCCGATTTTTTAGACGTTGCGGGGGATATGGAAAACAGCAGCGTGGATATGGTCTTTACTGACCCGCCGTTTGAGCTGACGGGAGGGGGAATGAAGAACGGGAAGCTCAATTATGAAGGCGGGGAGGTATTCTCCAACTGCGGATTCAGCACAAAACACATAGCGTTTGACAGATGGATACCGGAAGTGTACCGGATATTGAAGAATGAGAGATATTTTTATGTGATGAGCAATGACCGGAACATCTTCCCAATCCACGCAGCCTGCATGGACAGCGGCTTTACATTCTGTGAGCTGCTGGTGATGGATAAGAAAATGACAGTACCCTCGTCCTATTACCCGAAACGTGCGGAGTTTATCGCCATGTATCGGAAAGGCGGATACCGGAAGCTGCGCTTTACAGGCTCAACGGTTCTGGAAGCCAGACTGCCGAGAGGGAGGGATAAGCGGCACCCAACGGAGAAGCCAGTACCTATGATCGAGCATCTGGTCAGATGCTCCACACTGGAGGGCGAGGTATGCCTTGACCCGTTCATGGGAAGCTGCCCGGTGGGGGAAGCGTGCATAAAAACAAAACGGCGGTTTATCGGGGCGGAGATAGAAAGAAAGTGGTTTGAGGCATCGCAGGACAGGATCAGGGAGGCTGACAGCAACAGGTAGATATGGAGGAATTTTAATGGCAGAAAAAAAGAAGAAACAGCGGGCTGAGTTTGCGGAGGATAAAAACGCTTTTGCCGGCAGGAGTTCCGCAAAGGAAGATACTGGCGCAAAAAGAGCGAAACAGAAGCAGCCCGGCGCACACCAGCCGAGGGATGCCGATACCACTTCTGGACATGATGTCCAGAAGTCCGGGCAGGCAAAACCGTTTGTACATGACGCTGATTATTCCGCAAAGCAGAACAGACCGAAGCCAGAGGGCAGACCGGACTATGCCGATGTGTGGGATAATCGTAGCAGCTTTCAGAGTGATACACGGAAAAATACAGGGGAGAAAACAAAATCCAGTCAGAAAAAGCACAGGCAGCAAAAGCAGTTCCAGAGAGAAAACAGTTTTGCGGGAAAGAAAGAGAAACCTGACGGTGGCAATGCTGACGGTAAGACAGAAAGCAGTTTTTCCAAAGAGCAGAATGTCTTTACAGAGCAGAACGCTTTTATGGAGGATGGCGGCGAGCAGGCCGGAGATACAAAGGAATTTAAGGATGATTACCGCCGCAGGGATACTTACCACCGGAGCGAAAAAAAGGGCAGATACCGCAGGCGGGAACATCAGGACAGGGAACGCACGAAAAAGCATGATTCCG
>CAJTFL010000022.1 GCA_910575565.1 Lachnospiraceae bacterium
ACAAGATGCAGGCACGCATTCTTAAATATGAACAGTATTGATTCTGCCATGTAAAACCGGCAGCTTTGAAAACTGCCGGTAAGAAAATTTTATAAAACTTACACATTTTTCTTGACAAACCCCTTCTGCCCCTAAAATCCGCACGAAATGGAGGTTTTTCGGCACTTCATCTATTATCGTACCGAAATCGTACCGTACCATAAAAATCTGATTCCAGACCTTAGCCTATCACAAGAGTGTGTTAATGTCAAGCATCAGAATGGCTTTTCAACAGTGAAATCTCCATAACACACCTAAGTGCGAAAAATCTCGTAATATTATTAAGGACAGAAAATCTTTAAAATTTTCTGCCCTGTGATGCTCTGCTTTTAAATGATATGATACTCCAAATAAAGTTTCTGACGATAACTATTATCCGCCTTTATTCTGGCAATATCATCAAAACGCCTATCTTCTATCAGCCTTTCCATTAACAAAAGCATTTTTTCTTCGCCAATTTTCACATTCTCCTGGTCTCTCATCAACAACGTCATATACTCATGCCTCCATTCTCTATTCTTCTTGGCCTCTTTTACCGCTTCTTCCAGCCTCTCTACATAGGCATCCTTCGGCTTCTTCCCTGCCACATAATCAAGGAACGCCTTTAATTCATCACTCACATCATCCAGAGTTCCTTTTGCATTGAGAAATATCTTTACCGCCTCATCACCCATAGAAATGCTGCCGTCTTCTTTACAGATATTTTCAAAGGTATAAATATGCCGCCCTTTCCCATATAAATCAAATGGACAGATAAATATAACATAGCTTCGCTTTAACTCATCATAAAGCTGTCCTTTATCAATAAGCTGCAGGTCTATCATACTCTGATAATACCGGCTTCTCTTAGGAAGTTCCTTTGTATGGCTTACCTGCATTTCTATGTCGTAAACAACTTCTTTCTCATCTTTTACATACACATCCAGCCTCACACTGCGGGCATCCATATCCATGCTAATACTTTTCTGTAATTCTGGATATTCAATGCGTTCAATGTTCAAATCCGGAAGAATCCTCTGCAATAACTCTTTGCACAGTTCCGGATTCTGCATGACCTTGCCAAACAGGAAATCATTGGATATGCTTAATTCTTCCCATTTTGTCTGCTTTGTTTCCATCTCTCCCATTTTATCCACCTGCTTTCTTCCAACAAATCACTGCCGGAAAATGTGTATTTTTCAAAATCCCTATTATCTATTTCTATTATACACAGACTTCCGGCAAATTACAATAAGCCGAGAACCTGTCTCCCGCCATTTTTTCCTTTTTAATCCTTCAGGATAACCAGCTTATTCTGGTAACACTCCACAGACACGCTGCAGCCAATCTCAAAGCCCCTCTGCTCCACCCAGTTCCCCTGCAGGATAATCTGTGGCACATTTTTTCCATTCCTTGTTGTAAATGAGTATGCTTTCATCCTGCCGCCATGCCCAAGAAAGAAAACCCTTTACGCCAGCTTCCTGTCAATTCAGATGGTTATGGCGATATAAAAATTCACTTAGCTGAAATATTCGAAGAAAAAAACATTTCTCTCAATCAGTTATCCTTTCGCACAGAAATGCAGAGAACACAATTAAGAAATTACAGGGATAACAAGATACAACGTCTGGATATTGATATTCTGAAACGCCTGTGTTATGTATTAGAGTGTAATCTGACTGATTTGATAGAATATATCCCGCCAGAAGAAACACAGACTCTGCAATAAAACTACCGAACGTACCGTCGGTTACGATAAATAAAAGTGGCGGGAAACCCGATAAAATCAAGGTTTCCCGCCCCTAAACGATATGCAGAAGATGGGAGTCGAACCCACAAGGTATTGCTACCACACGGACCTGAACCGTGCGCGTCTGCCAATTCCGCCACTTCTGCATCGTCTGCCCATTTCAGTAAGCGCCTATGAAAGACAATGCAGAAGATGGGAGTCGAACCCACAAGGTATTACTACCACACGGACCTGAACCGTGCGCGTCTGCCAATTCCGCCACTTCTGCATACCTTACTGTCGCAAGCAACGTAAATAATTATAGCGATTATTTGCGGGTTTGTCAAGAGCTTTTAAAAAAATTTAATACTAACCTTATAGCGGCTTTTGAAGATTTTATTTGCTTGCTTATGTGGATGTGAGTGTTATGTTATCACATCTTGGTTTTTGATAAAATATGGTTTAGCCCATATTTTTTCTGAAATTCCCTGTTCCCGGTACACTTTCGGCGTGAGGGAAGTAATCCGCCTAAACATACGGGTGAAATAATGAATATCGGTAAACCCACACCGCTCAGCAATTCTTTTGATGGGGAGTTCTGTACTCAGCAGCATATGCTTTGCATGTTCCATTCTGCAACGGTTGACATATTCTGTCAGGGGAATTCCCAGTTCTTTTTTAAACAAAGTAGAAAGATAATTGGCATTGATGTTGAGTTTTGCTGCCAGTGCTTTCAAAGTCAGATCGGAAGCAGGTTCCATGTTAATATATGTGATGACCTTTTGGATCGGCAGGGAAAAGGCTTTTAAATGATATCGATTTACCAGTTCACAATACCCAATGATCATATTTCGATTAAAAATTTTACTCTGTCTGGAATTATGGAGCTGTTCGATATGCTGTATATTCTGGTTGGAATATTCATCAATATAAGCCGGATGGACGCCTGCGGCTTCGGCAGCTTTGACAGAAGGGGACAGTAAGAAAACGGAAGCGGAAGAAGGGAAAACAGCAGAACGAGACACAGAAGAAAAAATGATGAGGAAAGGTTGGTGGAGGAATCATGACCGCGGTATTCAAGCATGAACGGTCAAACGATTTTCATTCCATGACGGCCTATATCTTCGGCGCGTTTTTTGTCATGGGCGCGGCGCTGATTGCGTGGGCCGAAAAGGCAGCAAAGTCTTCCGGCTATTGCAGGCGCAGTGTTTGCCCTTATCAGCGGTAACGGCATGGATCAGGAAAGCGCAGAGCGATCCTGATGGGGCGCTCCCTCAGTGGAAATCGGTAAAGGAAAATTCATGCGAGCATGATTTTCCTTCATGCGCTTTCCACTGGCTGAATTATTGTGCTAAAAATAAAGGAAAAATTTTGATTTTTCTCTTGCATATTTTGAAATCTCATGCTATACTGTATATCGGTTTGCGGGGTTGCCGGAATTGGCAGACGGGCTAGACTAAGGATCTAGTGGTTGTATGACTGTGTGGGTTCAAGTCCCATACCCCGCATTATCCCAGGAAGGTTGCAAATTCAAGGTTTTGTTGTGAAATCAAGGATTTGCAGCCTTTTTTGTACCAGCAGATATAGGGGGCAATATGAAGCGGGCATATCCGACATTTGCAGCATTGTGCAAAACGAATCATCTTGCATACATTCCGGATATGGATATCTGTGCAGAAGGAAATAGCGTAGAAAATGCAATTGAAATAGTGGCTGGTGATGCCATCGGATTAAAAGGGATTGATCTGGAAAAGAGGCATTGGCCGCAAGGGTTGAATAATCAGCCAAGTAGATAGAAAGAGAGAAAAGGAGTGATTATAAAATGGAAAAATCTAAGGTTTATTTTACGGACTTCCGCACAGTTGCTTATGGTGACGGCCTTCCTACCAAGCTGAAAAAGCTGATCCGCCGGGCAGGCATTGGCCAGATTGATATGGAGGGGAAATTTGTGGCGATTAAGCTCCATTTTGGCGAGCTGGGCAATATCAGCTACCTTCGCCCTAATTATGCCAAGGCTGTGGCGGATGTGGTAAAGGAGCTGGGCGGCAAGCCTTTCTTAACGGACTGCAACACCATGTATCCGGGAAGCCGCAAAAACGCGCTGGAGCATTTGGAATGTGCCTGGGAAAATGGCTTTACCCCTCTTAGCGTGGGATGTCCCATTATTATCGGCGACGGCCTTAAGGGAACGGATGATGTGGGCATTCCAGTGGCCGGAGGCGAGTACGTGAAGGAGGCCAAGATCGGGCGGGCGGTGATGGACGCAGATGTGTTTATCAGCCTTACCCATTTTAAAGGCCATGAGATGACGGGGTTTGGGGGCACGATTAAAAATATCGGCATGGGCTGCGGATCCAGGGCAGGGAAGACGGAGCAGCACAGCAACGGGATTCCCAATATCGATGAAAGCCTGTGCCGGGGCTGTAAGCGATGCCAGAAGGAGTGTGCTAACGGCGGCCTGGTGTTTGACCAGGCGGCAAGGAAGATGAGGGTGGATCTCGATCACTGCGTAGGCTGCGGCCGCTGCCTGGGAGCCTGCAATTTTGATGCCATTGCCTTTAATGACAGCAATGCCACGGAGATCCTAAACTGCAAGATGGCGGAGTACACGAAGGCGGTGGTGGACGGGAGGCCTCAGTTCCATATCTCCCTGATTGTGGATGTGTCGCCAAACTGTGACTGCCACGGGGAAAATGACGCGCCCATCCTTCCGGATCTGGGGATGTTTGCATCCTTTGATCCCCTGGCCTTAGATCAGGCCTGTGTGGATGCCTGTTTAAGCGCCAAGCCCTTGCCTAACAGCCAGTTATGGGATCATATGACGGCGCCGGGGTTTGTGGATTGCCATGATCATTTTAAAAATTCCACTCCCGAATCGGAGTGGAGAGCCTGCCTGGATCATGCGGCAAAGATTGGGCTGGGCAGCCGGGAATATGAGCTGATTAAGCTTTAAGCGGCAGGAAGAGGAGATGGGGCGTTTTTTGTCCTGTCTCTTTTTGTTTTATAGGAAATACCGATTTTTTGTTTCAGAAGGCAATGGGCAAAAAGGAGCGCCGCAAGGCACAGATAGCGCGCAGGGGGATCGCCAATCAGGATAAATGCTTCCGTTTGCTGGCGGCGTGATCCACCAGGGAGTCCTTCTGCAGGAAGCTTGCCCGTTTAATGCTGTCTGTGCCAAATTTTTCCCGGATGGCGTCTACGGTTTTCTCCATCTCGTTCAGCTTATGGGCACGGGGATCTTCAAAAAGGCTCATCTGCTCATAATCTTCTTCCCAAATTTTCCCTGCCCGGACGCCGATCAGGCGGACCGGGGTCAAATCCCAGAATTCCTTTAGCAGGCGGACGGCCTCATGGTATATCACGGAGGTGGAATCCGTAGGCGTGCTTAAATTTGCCTGATGGGAATAGCGGCAAAACCGCCAGTCTTTTAACTCTACGCATACGTTGCAGCAGCGCACATGGTGGGCGCGCAGGCGGGCGCCTACCGTCTCGCACAGGGATAAGAGGACCTGGCAGGCCTGGGGAAAGGTATCCACGTCCCGGGGCAGGGTGACGCTGTTGCCGTAGCCTTTGTTTACCGGCTCCTTGGGCGCTACCGGGGAATCGTCAATGCCGTTTGCGTATTGATGGATCAGCCGGGCGTATTTCTCCCCTAAATGGGGGCGGAGGGTGGAAAGGTCGCAGACGGCCAGCTGGCCGATGGTATGGATTCCGATGGCTTCCAGCTTTTTTTGGGCGGACTGGCCCACGAAAAACAAATCACGGATAGGAAGGGGCCAAAGCTTTTTGGGGATTTCTTCCAGATATAAAGTATGGCATTTGTCTGGCTTCTCAAAATCAGAAGCCATTTTTGCCAGCAGCTTATTCGTGGCGATCCCAATATTTACCGTGAATTTCAGCTCGTCCTTGATCCGTCTCCGGATCTGATCTGCCGTGTCCATAGGAGTCCCGAATAAATGGATGGTGGAGGTCATATCCAGGAAGGTTTCGTCAATGCTGAATGGCTCGCTGTCCGGGGTGTAGGAGGAAAGCAGCTTCATCATGGCCTGGGAGCATTTGCGGTAAAATTCAAAGCGGGAGGGAACGACCAGAAGCTTTGGGCATTTCCTGCGGGCTGACACCAAGGGTTCTCCGGTAGTGACTCCGTACTTTTTGGCAGAGATGGACTTTGCCAGGACGATTCCGTGGCGGCTGGCCGTATCTCCGCCCACTGCCGCCGGGACGGTCCGCAAATCTAAGGCATCCGGATCTTTGGAAAGCCGGTAAACCGATTCCCAGCTTAAAAAGGCGGAATTTACATCAATGTGGAAAATAAGGCGGGAAGGAGCCATGGCTGCCTCCTTTCTGGCTTCGTTGCCGCTTGTAATTTATTTCCTTATATTGTACAATGGATAAAAGGGAAATGCAATGTACATGATTGGGAAAATCCTGAATATACTATGATACCAGGAAATGTTTACTCCAGGAGTGTGGGAATGAAAAAATGGGTATTTGGGATAATGCTTATCCTTTTGCTTTCCGGGTGCAGAAGGTATCCGCTCCCTGCCGGGGACGGCAAGGCTCCTCCGGTTCAAGATGAGGAAGGAAACCAAGGCAGCTTGGCTAAAGGCAGGGAAGGCGGACAGGCTCTTCCATCTCAGGATAGGGAAGAGAACCGGGATTTTTCGGCTCAGGGCAGGGAAGGCGGACAGGACCTCCCATCCCAGGGCGAGGGCAAAAACCAGGAGCCTTTAGCGCAGGAAGGAGAAGGGAGCCAGGCTTTGGCTGCGGGCGGGGAGGCTTTTGCAGGGCAGGACGGGCAGATTTTATCAGGGGAAACGGCGGCTCCCAAGAAAGAGCGGATCCCGGTAAAGGTAAGGGGGATTTATCTGTCGGCATATATGGCAGGGAGCAGCCAGGCTATGGAGAAGGTTCTCGGGCAGCTAAAGGATACGGAGCTAAACGCCGTGGTGATTGATGTTAAAGATGACGAGGGGCACGTTACTTTCCAGATGGACTCTCCCATAGTGCAGGAGGTTGGATCCTGCGTAAATTATATCCCGGATATTGGAAGTCTTTTAGGGGCATTAAAGGAGCAGGGCGTTTACTGTATCGCCAGGATCCCTGCTTTCCGCGATCCGTTCCTTGCCAATGCAAAGCCGGAGTGGTGCTTAAAGAAGGCGGACGGAAGCATTTACCGGGACAGGAATAATTTAGCCTGGGTTAACCCCTACAAGAAAGAAGTATGGGAATATCTGCTGGAGATTGCAGAGGAGGCGGGCCGGGCCGGCTTTGATGAGATTCAATTTGACTATATCCGGTTCTGCACGGAAAAGGGGATGGATCAGGTAGTTTTTCAGGAAGAGGACACAGAAGGGAAATCCAGGCAGGAAATCATCCTGGAATTCACCGACTTTGCCTACGGGCGGCTGAAGGATAGGGGGCTGTTCGTGTCAGCCGACGTGTTTGGGGCGGTGATCCACAGCAGCCAGGATGGACAGGCAGTAGGCCAGGACTACCGGGAGATGGCCAAGAGGCTGGATTATATCTGCCCTATGGTATACCCCTCCCATTACGGAAACGGCAATTTCGGCATCCCCTGCCCGGATACCCAGCCTTATGAAACCGTTTACCATGCCCTTTTGGATTCGGTAAAGGTTCTTTCCTCCCCGGCAGGAAGCTCCCAGGGAGAGGAAGCGGCCAAAGGGGACAGCCAGGGGCTTATGGGCACGGATGGGATAAGGGGGACGGTAAGGCCTTGGCTGCAGGATTTTACCGCCAGCTACCTGCCCCGCTATATTCCTTACGGCCCCACCCAGGTTCGGGAGCAGATCCAGGCGGTTTACGACGCGGGCTATGAGGAATGGATTCTTTGGAGCGCGGCGGGAAATTACCATTACGGCGGCCTGCTGCCTTTAGAGGAAGCCCAAAAAGAGGAGCAGGCAAGGGCTGGGATTGAAGAAGGGACGAAGGAGGAAGAATAGAAAAATGGAAAGAATGCCAAAACCGGGTGAATTTTATCGGCATTTTAAAAATAAACTGTATCAGATCCTGGCGGTTGCCAGGCATACGGAGACGGGGGAGGATCTGGTGGTATATCAGGCTCTGTACGGGGATTTTCGCATATTTGCCAGGCCTCTTTCCATGTTCCTTGAGCCGGTGGATCGGGAAAAATATCCAGATGCGGATCAGTACTACCGGTTCGAGCAGGTGGCCTTCGTCACCGATCCACAGGAGGAAAACTGCAAAGGGTACGGGATGGATCCGGCGGGAAATCCTGCCAGGCAGGAGATGAATCCTTGGCTGGAACGCTTCCTGGATGCGGAAGGATACAGCCAGCAGCTTCAGGTGCTTAGCCAGATGCTGGGAAAGGTGGGGCAGCAGGAGTTAGACAGCATTTACCTGGCGCTGGATATCTCCATGCCCGCCAAGGCAGGGGATGTGGATGCCCAGCTTCGGGGGATTATGAAGCACTTGGAAACCAGGAGACGGTATGACGGCAGCAGGCTGAGGTAAGCGTGCCTGCAAGGTTTTTCCTGCGGCAGCATACTTCATCGGCAGGCCATACATAGGGAGGAAGGAAGATGGCTAAGGAACCATCGTTAAAGGATGTGCGCCATTCGTCTTTGGGGGCTTTTGACGTGGAGGCGGAGTTAAAAAAGCTTCCGGCAAAGCCGGGAGTCTACCTGATGCATGGCGAAAAGGATGAGATCCTCTATGTGGGAAAGGCGGTCAGCTTGAAAAACCGGGTTCGCCAGTATTTCCAGGGAAGCCGGAACAAGACGGCCAAGATTGAGCAGATGGTATCCCGGATTGCCCGGTTTGAGTACATCGTCACGGACTCTGAGCTGGAGGCGCTGGTCTTGGAGTGCAATTTAATTAAAGAGCACCGCCCCCGGTACAATACCATGTTAAAGGACGATAAAACCTACCCTTATATTAAGGTAACGGTCTGGGAGGATTTTCCCAGGGTGCAGCTTTCCAGGGAAGTAAAAAAGGATAAAAGCAAGTACTTCGGCCCTTATACCAGCGTGGGGGCGGTAAAGGATATCCTGGATCTGCTCCATAAGCTGTACCGGATCCGCACCTGCAGCAAAAATCTTCCCAGGGATATGGGAAAAGAAAGACCCTGCTTAAATTACCACATTAAGCAGTGCAGCGCCCCGTGCCAGGGCTATATTACCAGAGAGGAGTACAGGGAGGGGATACGAAAGACTTTGGATTTCCTTAACGGGAATTACGGGGAGCTGGCAAGGGAGCTGGAAGAAAAGATGCTTGCCGCCTCAGAGGCTATGGATTTTGAGAAGGCCATTGAATACCGGGAAATGCTCTCCGGCGTGAAGCAGATTGCCCAGAAGCAGAAGATCACCAGCTCCGGCCTGGAAGACCGGGATATCATTGCCATGGCAAGGGAGGGGGAAGATGCGGTGGTTCAGGTATTCTTCGTCCGGGAGGGGCGGCTGATCGGAAGGGATCATTTCCACTTAAATACGGCGGTGGACGAGGAGGAGAGCCAGGTGCTTTCCAGCTTCGTGAAGCAGTTTTACGCCGGGACGCCTTTTATCCCCCGGGAGCTTCTTTTGCAGGTTCCCTTGGAAGAGGAGGAAGTGATTGGCCAGTGGCTGGGGACGAAGCGGGGGCAGAAGGTGCGCCTGGCGAGCCCGAAAAAAGGGGAAAAGGAAAGGCTGGTGGAGCTGGCGGCGAAAAACGCCCGGCTGGTCTTGGATCAGGACAAGGAAAAGATAAAGCGGGAAGAGCTGCGCACCATCGGGGCAATGAACCAGGTGGGAAAGTGGCTGGGCTTGGAAGGCGTCCGCCGCATTGAAGCTTACGATATTTCCAATATCAGCGGGTTTGAGTCGGTAGGCTCCATGGTGGTTTACGAGGATGGGAAGCCTAAGCGCAGCGATTACCGGAAGTTCAGGATCCAATCCGTGCAGGGACCTAACGATTACGCCTCCATGGAAGAAGTGCTGACCAGGCGGTTTTCCCATGGCCTTGAGGAAGAGGAGGCCCTGCGGGAGAAAGGGGTGGACATGAGGATGGGGAGCTTCACCCGCTTTCCGGATCTGGTGATGATGGACGGCGGAAGGGGGCAGGTGAATATTGCCCTGGGGGTTTTGGAAAAACTGAAGCTGGATATCCCGGTGTGCGGCATGGTGAAGGATGACAGCCACCGAACCAGAGGACTATATTTCCACAATGTGGAAATCCCTATTGACAAGCGCTCCGAAGGCTTCCGGCTGATTACCAGGATCCAGGACGAGGCTCACCGGTTTGCCATCGAGTACCACCGGAGCCTAAGGAGCAAAAACCAGGTAAAATCTATCCTGGACGATATCCCGGGGATTGGCCCTGCCAGGAGGAAGGCGTTAATGAAGCGGTTTAAGAGCCAGGAGGCTATCCGGGCGGCTACCGTGGAGGAGCTGGAGAAAACGCCCCAGATGAACCGGAAGGCTGCCAGGGAAGTTTACGAATTTTTCCATTCGCCTGCTCCTGCTTCTTTAGAAAGCACGTAACGGTGCAGGTACAGAACCGTTACGAAAGCACGTAACTTTTGCGGATAAGGAATGACAAGCAGCCCAAATTATGTTAAGATAAAGAATACATTTCAATGAATGGTTTCAAGATTAATGATAAAGGAGACAGAAGAAATGCAAGGGGTAACGGTTTCAAAGCTGATCAGCAAGATGAAATTAAAGAATGCCACTCCGGAACAGGACACGGACAAGACCGTCCTGACCCATCCGGAGGTAAACCGTCCGGCGCTCCAGCTGGCAGGTTTTTTCGACCATTTTGACCATGAGCGGGTGCAGGTGGTGGGGACGGTGGAGCGGGCATACGTTTCCACCTTAAGCTATGAGAGGAAGATGGAAGTGTTTGAGCGCCTGATTTCCAGCAAGATTCCCTGCCTGGTGTACTGCCGGGGGATAACGCCGGATGAGGATATTTTAAACCTGGCCAGCCATTACGATGTGCCGATCCTGATTTCGGAGCAGCCTACCTCTGATTTTATGGCGGAAACTATCCGGTGGCTGAAGGTGCAGATGGCTCCCTGCATCAGCATCCACGGCGTCCTGGTGGATGTGTTCGGGGAAGGCGTTTTGATCATGGGGGAAAGCGGCATCGGGAAAAGCGAGGCGGCCTTGGAGTTAATTAAGCGGGGACACCGGCTGGTGACGGATGACGTGGTGGAGATCCGCAAGGTCAGCGATGAAACGCTTATCGGCAGCTCGCCGGATATTACCAAGCATTTTATTGAGCTTAGGGGCATTGGGATTATCGACGTAAAGACCCTTTACGGCGTGGAAAGCGTAAAGGAAACCCAGGGCATTGACATGGTGATCAAGCTGGAGGACTGGGATAAGGATCGGGAGTATGACCGGCTGGGCTTGGAGGATCAGTATACGGAATTTTTGGGCAACCAGGTGGTATGCCATTCCATTCCCATCCGTCCCGGCAGGAACCTGGCGATTATCGTGGAGTCGGCAGCCGTTAATTACCGCCAGAAGAAGATGGGCTATAATGCGGCCCAGGAGCTGTATAACCGGGTGCAGGCCAACTTAAACCGCAGGGCGGATTAAAAGAGCCATGGTAACTGTTCAGTAGGTCTGCGCATTTACTGCGCTGACCGTAAGATAGTCTCGGCTAGTGGGCAAAAATCCCATCGCGTAAGCGATTTTCAATGGATTTTTGCTCGTAACGGTGAAGGTACTGAACAGTTACGAGTCATGTTAAGGAAAAGGGGCAGCGATGGACAGTCGAATGTATGAAGAGATTTGCGGCGTAGTGGGGGATGGGGGTCAGGTGTTAAGGGATGAGCCCATGAGCGCCCATACCACCTTCCGGGCGGGAGGGCCTGCCAAGGTGTTTGCCATCCCCGGGGACAGCCGGGAGCTTGGGTCTATCCTTGGCCTGTGCAGGGAAAGGGGCTGGCCTTGGTTTATCCTGGGAAATGGCAGCAACCTTTTGGTCAGCGACGAAGGCTTTGACGGGGTGATGGTTGCCATAGGAAAGCCTTTTGGGGATATCCGGGCGGAGGCAGGCGGGCTTCTTTACGCGGGAGCAGGGGCCTTGCTTTCCCGGATCGCAAGGAGCGCCATGGAGCTTGGGCTTACCGGCCTGGAGTTTGCCTCCGGGATCCCGGGAAGCCTGGGCGGGGCAGTGGTGATGAATGCCGGGGCCTACGGCGGGGAGATGAAGGATGTGCTTTCCCGCGTCCAGGTGCTGACCGGGGAGGGCAAGGTAGAGGAGCTTTCCCCTGGGGATTTGGAGCTTGGCTACCGCACCAGCAATATCCTTAAGAAGGGGTATGTGGTGCTGGGCGCATGGTTCTGCCTTAAGAAAGGCGACCCGGATAAAATCCTTGCCCGGATGGAGGAGTTAGCCGGGCTTAGGCGTCAGAAGCAGCCTTTAGAGTATCCCAGCGCAGGCAGCACCTTTAAACGCCCGGAAGGGTATTTTGCCGGGAAGCTGATCCAGGATGCGGGGCTTAGGGGATTTTCCCTGGGAGATGCCCAGGTGTCGGAAAAGCACTGCGGCTTCGTGGTGAACAAAGGCCATGCCTCCGCTTCGGACATTATGGGGCTTTGCCGCCAGGTGTCGGGGAAAGTGAAGGAAAGGTTTGGGGTGGAGCTGGAGCTGGAAGTCAAATGCCTGGGAAATTTTGGATATCCTGGCGGCGGGAAGGGCTGACCGTTCAGGGTGATATGATGCGCTCAGCCGCATAAGGAAATATGCCGCCTTGCGGCTGCGGCTGGCGGGGGCAGAAGAGAAAGGCCGAAAGGTGGTAGGAGATGAAACTGGTAATCGTAACCGGGATGTCCGGTGCAGGGAAGACACAGGCGCTGAAAATGCTGGAGGATATGGGCTATTACTGTGTGGACAATCTGCCCATATCCCTGGTGAACCAATTTACGGAATTAAGCTTAGGCCATGTAGGGGAGTCCAAGAGGATTGCCTTGGGGGTGGATATCCGCAGCGGGGAAGAGCTTCCCCAGCTGAAGGATGTGTTAAAAGGCTGGAGGGAAAAAGGGTTTCCTTACTGGGTGCTGTTTTTGGATGCCGGGGACGAGGTTCTGATTAAGCGTTATAAGGAAACCAGGAGGATGCATCCCCTGGCGGGAATGGGGCGGATCGGGAAAGGGATTGAGTTGGAGCGGGAACGGCTGGCTTTCCTAAAGGAATCCTCAGATTACATTATCGATACCAGCCAATTGCTCACCAGGGAGCTGCGCCAGGAGCTGGAAAAGATTTTCGTGGAGGGGGAGGAATATAAAAACCTTTACGTGACGATCCTTTCCTTCGGCTTTAAGTATGGGATTCCTACGGACGCGGATCTGGTGTTTGATGTCCGTTTCCTTCCCAATCCATACTATGTGGCACAGCTGCAAAAAAGGACGGGGGAAGAGCCTGCCGTGCAGGAATACGTCATGCAGGGAGGGATAGCCAAGGCTTTTTTGGATAAGCTGTTTGATCTGCTGGAATTTTTGATCCCAAATTACATCCTGGAAGGGAAAAACCAGCTGGTGATCGGGATCGGATGCACGGGAGGAAAGCACCGGTCGGTAACGATTGCCAAGGCGCTGTACGATAGGCTGAAAGAAAATTCCGGCTACGGCACAAAGCTGTTTCATCGGGATATGGAGAAGGACGGCCGAAAGAAGCAGGCAGAGGGAGAGGGGTAAGGTGTCGTATGCATCTAAGGTAAAGGACGAGCTGTCGCGCCAGATTGCTTTGGCCAGGCACTGCCGGATAGCCGAGTTGTCGGCCATAATCAGCCTGTGCGGGCGGGTGTCAATCTCTGCGGACGATCGTTTTTCGATTAAAATCCATACGGAAAGTGCGCCAGTTGCAAGAAAGTACTTTACATTATTGGGAAAAACATTTAATATAATAGCGGACGTTTCAATTCGGAATAGTTTATGCGGGAAAAAAAGCTTTACGTATTCCGTAGCGGTAGGGAACCATGAGGACGCGTTAAAGATCCTGATGGCCACAAAGCTTTTGGGGGAAGACGGCCAGGTGGGGGAGGTTTTGCCGCCTAGGAAAAATATGGTGGTAAAGCATATCTGCTGCCGGAGAGCCTTTCTTCGGGGGGCATTCCTTGCTTCCGGTTCCATCAGCGATCCGGAGAAATCCTATCATTTTGAAATTGTCTGTGCGGCCCAGGAGAAAGCCAGGCAGCTCCAGGGGATTATCGGGACCTTTGGGCTGGAAGCCCGGATTGTGGTTCGGAAAAACCATTTTGTTGTGTATTTAAAAGAAGGCAGCCAGATCGTGGATATCTTAAATGTGATGGAAGCGCCGGTATCCCTGATGGATCTGGAGAATATCCGGATTTTAAAGGAGATGCGGGGACAGGTGAACCGACAGGTAAACTGCGAAACTGCCAATATTAACAAAACCGTATCCGCAGCGGTAAAGCAATTAAAGGATATTGAATATATCCGCGATACCATAGGATTTTCAGGGCTGTCAGAGAATCTGGAAAGCGTGGCTTATCTGCGGCTGGAAAGGCCGGAGGCATCCCTGAAAGAACTGGGCGAGGCGTTGGATCCACCCGTGGGGAAATCTGGTGTCAATCACCGCCTCAGGAAGCTGAGCGCTGTGGCAGATGCCCTTCGTAAACAAGCGCCCAAGGAAACGGATACTGAGACGGGAGTGGGACCGTCCGGAAAAGAGGAGGAAAATTATGATAAGAAAGACCGTTACCATTGAACTCTCATCCGGTTTGGAAGCAAGACCGATAGCAATGTTAGTACAGGTGGCAAGCCAGTATGAAAGCAAGATTTATGTGGAATCTGAATCCAAGCGGGTAAATGCAAAAAGCATTATGGGGATGATGACGCTGGGGCTGGCGGCAGGGGAAGAATTGGTGATTTCAGCTGAAGGCAATGACGAGCAGCAGGCGATTTCTGACATTGAAAAGTATCTGAGAAGCAATTAATATGGATTGTTAAAACTAAGAATAATGAGCTGGGGGATTGGCTTTTATATAAGGGGCTGCTGCAGTTGGCTGTTTGGCTTAATGCGGCGGCTCCTTTGTAGATGATTTAAACGATTAGCCCGTTAAAGGCCGGCGGGTTTGCGCTTAAGGCGGAGGGCGGGTACGGCAGAGAACAGGGAGGGGACTATGGCGTTTACGCATTTGCACGTCCATACGGAATACAGCCTTTTGGACGGTTCCAGCAAGATTAAAGAGATTGCCGTCAGGGCGAAGGAGCTGGGGATGGACAGCCTTGCCATCACGGATCACGGGGTAATGTACGGGGTGATTGATTTTTACCGTGCGGCGCTGGAAGCGGGGATTAAGCCGATTATCGGCTGCGAGGTATATGTGTCCCCCGGTTCCCGGTTTGATCGGGAGACGGGAGCCGGCGAAGATCGGTACTACCATCTGGTGCTTTTGGCGGAAAATAACCAGGGCTACCAGAACCTGATGAAGATCGTTTCAAAAGGCTTTGTGGACGGCTTTTACTACCGGCCCAGGGTGGATTACGAGATCCTTTCGGCCTACCATGAAGGGATTATTGCCTTAAGCGCCTGCCTGGCGGGGGAGGTGCAGCGCTTTTTGGAGCGGGGGATGTACGAGGAGGCAAAGGGAGCCGCCCTAAAATATGAAGGGATTTTTGGAAAAGGGAATTTTTTCCTGGAGCTTCAGGATCACGGCATCCCGGCACAGAAGACGGTGAACCAGGGGCTTATGCGCCTTGGCCGCCAGCTTTCCATAGACCTGGTGGCAACTAATGATATCCACTACATTTATGCGGAGGATGCCAAGGCTCACGATATCCTGCTGTGCATCCAGACGGGGAAGAAGGTAACGGATGAGAACCGGATGCGCTACGAGGGAGGGCAGTATTACCTGAAGTCGGAGGAGGAGATGCGCGCCCTCTTTCCCTATGCCAAAGAAGCCCTGGACAATACGGCAAAGATTGCCGCAAGATGCCAGGTGGAGATTGAATTTGGCGTCACCAAGCTGCCGAAATTTGTTGTCCCAGATGGGGAAACCTCATGGAGCTACTTAAACCGGCTGTGCAGAGAGGGGCTTGCCAGGCGGTATCCGGAGGATGACGGCGCTTTAAGGGAGCGCTTAGACTACGAGCTTGGGGTGATCCAAAGCATGGGCTACGTGGATTACTTCCTGATCGTGTGGGACTTTATCCACTTTGCCCGTTCACGGGGAATCCCGGTGGGGCCGGGGAGGGGCTCTGCGGCAGGCAGCATCGTGGCTTACTGCCTGGAGATCACCAATATCGATCCCATCCGCTACGATCTGCTGTTTGAGCGGTTCTTAAACCCGGAGAGGGTGTCCATGCCGGATATTGACATTGATTTCTGCTACGAGCGCCGCCAGGAAGTGATCGACTACGTGGTGGAAAAGTATGGGAAAGATCAGGTGGTGCAGATTGTCACCTTCGGAACCTTGGCGGCCAAGGGCGTGATCCGGGACGTGGGCCGGGCTTTGGATTACCCTTACGCCCAGTGCGACGCCATCGCCAAAATGGTTCCCAGGGATCTGGGGATGACCCTGGATCGGGCATTGAAGGAAAGCCCGGATCTTAGGAATGCCTATGAGCAGGATGACCAGGTAAAGTACTTAATCGATATGTCCAAGCGCTTAGAGGGCCTTCCCCGCCATACCTCCATGCACGCGGCAGGCGTAGTGATCAGCCGCACCTCCGTGGATGAGTATGTGCCGTTAAGCCGGGCGGCTGACGGAACCATCACCACCCAGTTTACCATGACCACCTTGGAGGAGCTGGGGCTTTTGAAGATGGATTTTCTTGGCCTTAGGACGCTGACGGTTATCCATAACGCGGTTTCCCAGGTGGAGAAAAACCGGGGGATCCGTCTGGATATGGATCAGATCGATTACGATGACAAGAAGGTATTGGAATCCATTGGGACGGGAAAAACCGAGGGCGTTTTCCAGCTGGAAAGCGGCGGCATGAAAGGGTTTATGAAGGAGCTGAAGCCGGAAAACCTGGAGGATGTAATCGCCGGGATTTCCCTGTACCGCCCCGGCCCCATGGAATTTATCCCTAAATATTTAAAGGGGAAGAATGATAAAGGCTCCATCACCTATGATTGTCCTCAGCTGGAACCGATCCTTGGCCCCACTTACGGCTGTATTGTGTACCAGGAGCAGGTAATGCAGATCGTGCGGGATCTGGCCGGGTACACCATGGGCCGCAGCGATTTGGTGCGCCGCGCCATGTCCAAGAAAAAGGCGGCGGTGATGGAAAGGGAACGAAAAAATTTCGTTTATGGAAACCAGGAGGAAGGCGTGCCTGGCTGCATTGCCAATAATATTGATGAGCGGACGGCCAATTTAATTTTTGATGAAATGATCGATTTTGCCAAGTATGCCTTTAATAAGTCCCATGCGGCCTGCTATGCGGTGGTAGCCTACCAGACGGCGTTTTTAAAATACTATTATCCCCTGGAATTCATGGCGGCGCTGATGACTTCGGTTATGGATAATGGGAATAAGGCGGCAGAGTATATCCTGATCTGCCGCCAGATGGGGATTGCCATCCTCCCCCCGGACATTAACGAGGGGGAAAGCGGGTTTACCGTTTCGGGAAATGCCATCCGCTACGGCCTTTCCGCCATTAAGAGCGTGGGGAAGTCGGTGGTGGATACCATTGTGGCGGAGAGGGAGAGAGGCGGACTTTTTACCTCCATGGAGAATTTCGCGGAGCGCATGAGCAATAAAGAGGTGAATAAAAAGACGCTGGAAAACTTTATTAAGTCAGGAGCCTTAGACTCCATGCCGGGGAACCGGAGGCAGAAGATGATGGTTGCCCCGGAGTTTTTGGAGCAGAAAAACCGGGAGAAGAAAACCTCCATTGCCGGGCAGATGAGCCTGTTTGACTTCGTGGGGGAGGAGTCCAAGGATGATTTCCGGCTGACCCTGCCGGATGTGGCGGAGTACCCTAAGGAGGAGCTTTTGGCCTTTGAGAAGGAAACCCTTGGGATTTACGTAAGCGGCCACCCCATGGATGCCTATGAGTCCATGTGGAGGAAGAACATCACGGCTACGACTATAGATTTTATCGTGGATGAGGAAACAAACAAGGCTAATGTGATGGATAATTCCATCGTTACCATAGGCGGCATGGTGACGGGGAAAACGACGAAGGCCACCAGGACGGGGCAGATGATGGCCTTTATCACCCTGGAGGATATGCTGGGATCCGTGGAAGTGCTGGTTTTCCCAAACGTCTATGAAAGCAACAGAGAGCTTTTCCGGGAGGAGGAAAAACTGTTTATCCAGGGACGGGTTTCCATCGGCGATGATCCGGTAGGAAAGCTGATCTGCGGCCATGTGGTTTCTTTCCGGGATGTGCCAAGGGAGCTTTGGATTCAGTTTGAAAATCTGGAAAGCTACCGGGCTGGCGAGCAGGTTTTCCTGGATCTGCTAAAGGACAGCGAAGGCGGGGATCGGGTGGTGGTTTACTTAAAACAGGAAAAGGCGAAGAAGATTTTGCCTGAAAACTGGAAAGTGAAGGCAGATCCTGAGCTGTTAGGGAAGTTGACGAAAATACTTGGTGAAAAAAATGTCAGACTGGTGGAAAAAGGGATTGAAATACGGAGAAAAATGGGTTAAGATAGTCATGTACGGGAATGGGAACAGGAAATAATTAGAAATGTTCCGTCAATGCTTAATTTAGCCTATCAAGGAAGTCCCCCGTTTCTAAGTCGTATAGACGAAAGCGGCGGGCAGGGGGAATTGCTTGTGTCAGATGGGATGTAAGCCCCATCTGACAAGCTGCGATAGCAGCATAGGATTATGAGGAAGTAGCGAAGCGTATTCCGAATTTTCTTTGGCTCATAAGATGTAGAGGGCAAATGGTCTTTTGGCTTCTATGATCTTCATTTTTATATCAGGCAGGAGGGCAAAGCTATGGCAAAGGCAGTTAAAACAATCGGTGTGTTAACCAGCGGCGGTGATGCACCGGGGATGAACGCGGCGATCCGTGCGGTGGTACGGACGGCGATTCATGAAGGATTAAAAGTAAAAGGTATTATGCGAGGATATGCAGGGCTTCTTTCCGAAGAGATTGTGGACATGGACAGCACCAGCGTATCGGATATTATGCATCGAGGAGGAACCATTCTTTACACTGCCAGGTGCATGGAATTTACCACGCCGGAGGGCCAGGAGCAGGCGGCGGAAATCTGCAGGAAGCACGGCATTGACGGCATCGTGGTCATCGGCGGCGACGGATCCTTTAGGGGAGCCGGGAAGCTGGCGGCCCTGGGGATCAATACCATCGGCGTTCCGGGAACCATTGATTTAGACATTGCCTGCAGCGAGTATACCATCGGCTTTGATACGGCGGTAAATACGGCCATGGAAGCTATCGATAAGGTTCGGGATACCTCCACTTCCCATGAGCGCTGTTCTATCATCGAGGTTATGGGGCGGAATGCAGGCTTCATTGCCTTATGGTGCGGCTTTGCAAACGGTGCGGAGGATATCCTGCTTCCAGAGCGGTATGACGGCAATGAGCAGGCGCTGATTAACCGGATTATCGACAACCGCAAGCGGGGGAAGAAGCACAACATCATTATTAATGCCGAGGGAATCGGCCATTCCACCTCCATGGCAAGGCGTATCGAGGCGGCTACGGGCATTGAGACCAGGGCGACGATCTTAGGCTATATGCAGCGCGGCGGCACGCCCACCTGTAAAGACCGTGTGTATGCTTCCATTATGGGAGCGAAGGCCGCCCTTCTCCTGGCTGAGGGAAAGAGCAACCGGGTAGTGGCCTATAAGAATGGCGCATACGTTGATTTTGATATTCAGGAAGCCTTAAGCATGAAGAAGGATATCCCGGAAGACCAGTACGAGATCTTTAAGATGCTGGTTCGGTAAGGATAGCTGAAGGCAAGCCTAGCAGAAGAGATGTCCTGCCTGCCCTTAGGCAAGGGATTTGGCATAATCTGGCGTCGTAAGGATACTTACGGCGTCTTTTCTGCGTACAGGAAAAAAGGAGCAGAATGGAAAAAAGAGAAGAAAAGGTAGTGCTCTGCGGAGCCAATTCCTACGAACAAAAATATTACTTTAATCAGGATTTCGGAAAGCTTCCCGAGCAGATTAGGCAGGAGCTGCAGATAATGTGCGTGCTGTTTACAGAGGATGTGGGCGGCGTGCTGATCCTGGAATTTTCCCCCCAGGGGCATCTTACTTTCCGGGTGGAGGCGGATGAGCAGGATTATCTGTTTGACGAGATTGGGAGCGAGCTGAAAATCCGGCAGTACCAGCGGGAGAAGCGGGAGCTGTTAGAAAGCCTGGAGCTGTTTTACCAGGTGTTTTTCCTGGGACAGCCGTTTCAGGAAGCTAAAGGCCGCCTGGAGGATAAGGAGGAGGAAGACTGATGGATCTGGCCGGGAAATTAAAGATAGGGGATGTGGTCTTGGATAACCGGCTGATTTTAGCCCCTATGGCCGGAGTGACGGATCAGCCCTACCGCCTCATCTGCCGGGAGCAGGGCTGCGCCCTGGTGGTGACGGAGATGGTCAGCGCCAAGGCCATCCTTTACCGGAACAAGAATACCAAGGCGCTCCTTGCGGTAAGTGAAAAAGAGCGGCCGGCAGCAGTCCAGCTTTTTGGCTCGGATCCGGAGATTTTAGGCCGGATTGCCGCCCAGGTGGAAGAAGGCCCCTGCGATATGATTGACTTGAATCTAGGCTGCCCCGTGCCCAAGATTGTGAACAATGGGGAAGGATCCGCCTTGATGAAGGATTTGAAAAAGGCGGAGAAAATTTTTGCTTCCGTGGTGAAGCACACGAAAAAGCCGGTAACGGTTAAGTTTCGGAAGGGCTTTAACGATTCCCAGGTAAACGCGGTGGAATTAGCCCGGATAGCGGAAGGGTGCGGCGTGTCGGCGGTGGCAGTCCATGGGCGCACCAGGGAGCAGTACTATTCCGGGAAGGCGGACTGGGAGATTATCCGCCAGGTAAAGGAAGCCGTCCGGATCCCGGTGATTGGAAACGGGGATGTGTTTGCCCCCCAGGATGTAAAGCGGATGCTTGAGGAGACCGGCTGTGACGGGGTGATGATTGGCAGGGGAGCGAAAGGGAATCCCTGGATTTTTTCCCAGTCCCTCCATTACCTGAAAACGGGACAAGTGCCGCCAAAGCCGGGGATAAAAGAAATCAGGGAAATGATCCTGCGCCATGGGAAGCTTTTGGCGGAATTTAAAGGAGAGAGGACGGCCATGCAGGAGATGAGGAAGCATATTGCCTGGTATACCGCTGGGCTTCCCCACTCCTCTGCTTTGCGGAACGAAATTAACCAGATTGATCATTTGGACGGGATGCTTGAGCTGTTGGAAAAGCTGGACGGGAGGTAAAAGGTGGAAGAAAAAACAGGTTGCTGGATAGAGGATATAGAGGATAAGGATGTGCCAAGGCCGGATTTTGTCCGCAGGGAATGGGTAAGCTTAGACGGGGAATGGGAATTTTCTTTTGACCGGCCGGTGTTTGACCGAAAGATAAACGTTCCCTACTGTTATCAGGCGAAAGAAAGCGGCATTGGGGAAACGGAAAGCCACGAGGTGGTTTGGTATCGGAAGGAATTTATCCTGGAGGAAGAGGTTCCAGGGGAAAAATGCCTGCTGCTGAAATTCGGCGCGGTAGATGATGAAGCGTTCGTATACGTTAACGGCAGCCTAGCCTGCCGCCATGCCGGCGGCTACGTGCCCTTTGAGGCGGATATCACAAAGCTGGTGCATAAGGGGGAAAATGTGATCACCCTGCGGGTTTTGGATGATGAGGACGCCGCCAAGCCCAGGGGCAAGCAAACCTGGACAGGAAGGAAATTTGGCTGCTGGTATACCCCGGTGACGGGGATCTGGCAGAGGGTGTGGCTGGAATACGCCGGAAGGCCGTATATCCGGCAGATTAAGATCACGCCGGATCTGGAGCATGATTTGGCTCTGTGCGAGGTATTTCTTTCCGAATCGGGGAAAGTGTCTCTGTGCGCTTCTTTTAGGCTCCTTCCCGCCATGGGAGAAGGCCAGGAAGGGGGAGAGGAGGAGCGGCAGGAAGAAAAGCTGTTCTTAGGAAAGCAGGAGTTTTTTGGGGATAAAGGCTACGGGAAATGCATCCTGTCCCTTCCGGATCTGGACGTGTGCCAAGACCGCCTGACCTGGGCCCCGGAGCATCCCAATCTGATCTGGGCGGAAGTATCTGCGGGAAACGATAAAGTAGAGACTTATTTCGGGATGCGCTCCGTGGAATTTAAGAACGGGAAATTTCTGTTAAACGGCAGCTGCTATTACCAGCGGCTGGTTTTGGATCAGGGGTATTGGACGGATACGCTGCTGACGCCGCCGGACGGGGAAGCTCTCCGGAAGGATATTCTCTTAGCGAAGGCCATGGGCTTTAACGGAGCCAGGAAGCATCAGAAAATTGAAGATCCCAGGTACTACTACTGGGCGGATCGGCTGGGGTTTCTGGTATGGGGAGAAATGCCCAGCTGCTACCGCTATGATGACCGGACGGTGGAGCGCTCGGCAAAGACGCTTATGGCGTTTATCCGGCGGGACTACAACCATCCTTCCATCATTACCTGGGTGACGGCCAATGAAAGCTGGGGGTTAAAAAATGTCAGAACCCATATCCGCCATCAAAGCTTTTCCAATATGCTGGCGTACCTGGCAAAATCCTTAGATTCCACCAGGCCGGTCAGCAGCAATGACGGGTGGGAGCAGACCGAACACACCGATATCCTGGCGATCCACGATTACGGCCTGATGCCGGAAACATTGGAAAAATACGGGGACATGGAGCGGGTTTTAAAAGAAGGAGTGTGTCATAGGCCGCTGTTGGCCTACGGGCAGGAATACCGGGGGCAGCCGGTGATGGTAACGGAGTACGGCGGGATTGCCTTTGCGGCGGATGAGGACGGATGGGGGTATTATGATAAGGTAAGCGGTGAGGAGGAATTTCTAAAAAGGGTGGAGCCGGTTACGGAGTTCCTGATCCGAAGCGGGAAATTCGCAGGCTTCTGCTATACCCAGCTGACGGATGTAATGCAGGAGGTGAACGGGCTTCTTCGGGAAAACAGGGAGCCGAAGATCGATGTGAAGAAGTTAAGAGAGGTGTTTGGGAAGAGGGGATAAGACAGGCGGAGTGATTCGGCATTCAGAAAGGAAAATGCGATGGCAAAGGCAATAATGATACAGGGAACCATGTCTAATGTGGGAAAAAGCCTGCTGGTAACGGGATTATGCCGGGTTTTAAAGCAGGACGGATACCGGGTGGCTCCCTTTAAATCCCAGAATATGGCATTAAATTCCTATATTACCAGGAACGGGGATGAGATGGGAAGGGCGCAGGCGGTTCAGGCGGAGGCGGCAGGGATAGAGCCGGAGGCGGCCATGAACCCTATCCTGTTAAAGCCCACTACCGACATGGGCTCTCAGGTGATTGTAAAGGGAAAGCCTGTGGGGAATATGAAGGCGAAAGATTATTTTGCTTACAAAAAGGAGTTAATTCCCCAGATTTTGGAAAGCTACCGAAAGCTGGACAGGGAGCATGAGATTATCGTGATCGAAGGGGCGGGAAGCCCGGCGGAGATCAATTTAAAACAGGATGATATCGTGAATATGGGGATGGCGAGGATGGCGAATGCCCCAGTGCTTTTAGTGGGGGATATCGACAGGGGAGGGGTGTTTGCCCAGCTTTACGGAACCATAGCTCTTTTGGAGCCGGAAGAAAGGAAACGGGTGAAGGGCCTGATCATTAATAAATTCCGGGGGGATGCGTCCATCCTAATGCCGGGGGTCAGGCAGATCGAAGGTCTTTGCCGCCTTCCGGTGGCAGGAGTGGTTCCTTTTCTGGATGTGGCCATCGAAGATGAGGACAGCTTAGGGGATTCCTTAAAAGGCAGCGGCTCCTTGGGGGCGGGCATTGATATCGCGGTAATCCGATTCCCCAGGATTTCTAATTTTACGGACTTTGCCGTGTTTTCCTGTATGCCGGATGTAAGGCTTAGGTATGTAAGCAGTCTGGCAAAGCTGGGGAAACCGGATTTAATCATCCTTCCGGGGACGAAGAATACCATCGGGGACTTGCTGTGGATGCGGCAGAACGGGCTGGAAGGGGCAATATTAAAGCTGGCAGGGCAGTCGGTTCCCCTTTGGGGAATCTGCGGCGGCTATCAGATGTTAGGGGAAGAGCTGGAAGATATGCATGGGGCGGAAGGCAGGGCAGGGAGGAAGGTTTCCGGCATGGGGCTTTTGCCCCTTAAGACGGTTTTCGGACGGGAAAAGCGGACGGCCCAAGTGGAAGGAGCTTTTTCCCAGGTGGAAGGGATCTTTGAGGAGCTGTCCGGCAAAATGTTTTCCGGGTATGAGATCCATATGGGAACGACGGAAATTAACCGGGAGCAGGGGTTTGCGGATACGGCCCGGTATTTTTGCGGCAGGCTGGAAATCTGCCGCCCCCTTTCATACCTTATGCCGGTGCAGAGCCAATCAAAAAGGATGAAGGAGGAAGGGATAAGCCGGGGAAACGTATACGGCAGCTATGTCCATGGGATATTTGACCGGGAAGGGATTGCAAAGGGGATTGCGGATGCCTTGCGGAAGGAAAAAGGCATTTTGGAAGGGAAAGAGGCGGCGGTGGATTACCGGGCTTACCGGGAAAGGCAGTATGATAAGCTGGCGGAAGGGTTAAGGGAAAGCCTGGATATGGAGTTGGTGTACCGGGTGATTAAGGAAGGGGTGTAGGGACGGTATGCTTCGGGAAGAAGGGAAGATGGAGCATCAGGAAGGTTTTGAGGAAGTGCTTCCGGGGCAGATTGAAGCCAAAAGCTTTGAGATTATCGGGGAAGAATTGGCCCGGAGGGGGATTTGCCTAAAGCCGGAGGAAGAGCCGGTGATTAAGCGGGCAATCCACGCCACGGCGGATTTTGATTACGCTTCCAGCCTGGTATTTGCCCCCGGGGGAATTGACATGGGGCTTAAGGCGCTTAAAAGAGGAGCCGCGGTAGTGACGGATACGAACATGGCGAAAGCGGGGATTAATAAACGGAAATTAGAAAGCCTTGGCGGCCAGGTTTTCTGCTTTATGGCCGATGCGGATGTGGCGGAAAGAGCCAGGGAAATGGGATGCACCAGGGCGGCGGCCAGCATGGAAAAGGCGGCGGCCTTGTTTGGGAGGGGAGAAAAAGATGGGGAAATAGGAGGAGATGGCAATGCTGTAAATCGCCGCCCGGTAATTGTGGCGGTGGGAAATGCCCCTACCGCCTTAGCGGCATTGTGCCGGATGATCCGGGAGGGGAGTTTCCTTCCGGATTTGGTGGTGGGCGTGCCGGTAGGCTTTGTCAATGTGGTGCAGTCCAAGGAGCTTCTTTTGGCACAGGATAAGGTTCCCTATATTGTGGCCAGAGGGGGGAAAGGCGGCAGCAGTGTGGCGGCGGCGGTTGTGAATGCGCTGCTTTATCAGGTGTAGTGTGGTTTTATCATAAAATCTGCCGTCCGTTCAGCCCGCGCCATTCACAAAATATTGAAGATTTTCGGTTTTTTCGCCTGGAAATAAGGGGATGCTTTATGTTAAGATACAAAGCATAAATCGAATCAGGCAGGAGGAAATGAGAGTGCAGGCAGCAGTCAGGGAGAAGTGGGAAAAGTATGGGAAGTACGGATGGAAAACAGTGAATATCCTGGCTTTTTTGCTGATGCCAGTGGTTTCTTACCTGGCCTTTGAGTATGTGACCGGGAATCTGGCGACAATTCCTTTGGATATGGCGGTGCTGAATATTCTTTGGATTGGGGCGCTGTACCTGGCGGTTTTTGCTTTTTGCCAGACCACCAGGATTGCCGTACCGTTAGTATCGGTGCTTTTATTCGGGGTTTCCCTGGCGGAAACCTTTGTGGAGTCCTTTCGGGGAACGCCGATTATGATTTGGGAAGTTTTGGCCGTCCGCACGGCGATGACGGTGGCGGGGAATTACCATTTTGAGTTTTCGGAGAGGATGAAATATGCGGGGGCGGCGTTAGCTGCCTTAAATGTGCTGCTTTGGTTTTTTCCTGTCCGCGTAAGGGGATGGAGGAAAAGGCTGGCGGCCGGAATTCTGGGGATCAGCTGCGCTGCAGGTTTTGCCGCGAATTTTTATTTGCAGATAGTGCCCTTTAAGATGCTGGGGATTAATATGTGGGCTATAAATGATACTTACCAGCAGTACGGCTACCTGCTTTCCACGGCAGTTTCATTAAAGTATGTGGTTAAAACCCCGCCTCATGGATATTCCCTGGCAAGGCTGGAAGAAATTTATCTAGAGATAGAGGAAGACCTGGCGGAAGAGGAGGCTGGGGCGAAAGAAAAGGTTATGGCGGAAGGGGGAGCTGAGTCGAAAGAAAAAGCCCTGGCAAAAGGAGATGCAGAAGAAAGCGGCGAGGCAAAAAGCCGGGCGCTTTTAGTCCCCGGGGACGGCCAGGGAGTGCAGCCGGTGAACCTGATCTGCATTATGAACGAAAGTTTGTCAGAGCTTAAGGTGGTGGGGGATTTCACCACCAATCAGGAGTATTTGCCGTTTATCGGAAATTTGCGGGAAAATACCGTAAGGGGGAACCTTTGCGTGCCGGTGTTCGGCGCCATGACCAGCAATACGGAATTTGAATTTCTCACCGGGGATTCCATGGCCATGCTTCCTTCCGGCAGCATAGCTTACCAGTTTTACGTAAAGCCGGGAGCCTGTACCTTAGTAAGCACGTTAAAGGAGCAGGGATATTATTCCGTGGCAATGCATCCTTTCCCCAGGGAAAACTGGAACCGGGATAAGTGCTACCGGAATATGGGCTTTGATGAATTCTGGGATTACGATTCCTATGGGGATAGCTTCCTGATCCGCAATTACGTCAGTGATCGCTCGGATTACCAGAAGATTATCCAGGCCGTGGAGGATAAGGAACATCCCGATGACCGGCTGTTTGTGTTCAATGTGACTATGCAGAACCATGGGGGCTATGATGTGCTGTATGAGGATTTCCGGCAGGAGGTGTACCTGACCGGAGGGGCAAGGGGGAAATATCCCAAGGCGGATCAGTACTTGTCCCTGATGAAAGAGTCGGACGAAGCTTTTCGGGAGCTTTTGGAATATTTTAAAGAATGTGAAGAGCCTACGATGATCCTGCTTTTTGGCGATCACCAGCCAGGGGTGGAAGATGAATTTTTTGATGAGATTGCCGGGAAAGCCAGCAGCCAGATGAGCGCCCCGGAACAGCTGGTGTGGTATCAGACGCCTTTTATCATTTGGACGAACTACGGGCAGCCTTACCAGGACTTGGGGGATTTGGGAGCGGTGTATCTGTCTTCTTATCTGCTTAAGCTGGCGGGGCTTAGGCTGACGCCTTACCATCAGTTCCTTTTGGAAATGGCCGAGAGCCTTCCGGTAGTGCATCCCATTGGCTTTTTTGCGCCTGACGGGACGTATTATGGCTGGCCGGAGGCGGAGTCGGAGCAGTGCCCTTACCAGAAAACGGTGCTGGAGTATGAATGTCTGGTTTATAACCACAGCCTGGCTGGCCGGACGGTGGAGAAGCTTTTTTCTCTGCCCTCAGTGGGAACCGGCAGGTGAAAATTCATGCGAGCATGATTTTCACCTATGCGGTTCCCGCTGGCTGAACTGTTAAGGTAGAATCAGCCGTCCGTTCAGCCCGCGCCATTCGCAAAAACGCGCTTTCAGCGCTTTCCGCTGCTTGCGCAGCTCCTTTTGCTCATATACGGGCGCTCCCTCAGTGGGAACCGATAAAGGAAAATTCATGCAAGCATGATTTTCCTTCATGCGGTTTCCACTGGCTGAACTGTTAAATAAATATTGACAAGATTCGGGGTTGCGTGTAAAATTGGTAGTATGTTTATGCAATTTTATGTGTTTTGCTTCTCCTAGGGCTTTGTTTTTTCAGGGAATAAGCCCAGACCTGGGCTGTATGCTGGCTTTGGCTTACGGGATGCAAAGCTGGCAGTTTATCTTATTGCAGGAGAGGGGCGTAGGAGAGGAAGTTTAAGGATCGGCCATCGGGCCTGGTGCAGTTTTCATTCAGCTCTTTTTTGCAGGGGCAGTATGGTTAAATCCGATATTGACAGAGGTTTGGACAGCCTTTGAGGCTTACTGGTGTTCTGCTTGCATGGAATCTGGCAAAGTTCTGCCGGAGAGGGATGTGTCAGTATGCTGGCTTCGGGGGCTTTTATCTTGCCTTAGCCTGTGTTTTTGGGGGAGACAAATGTACATAATCAGCATACGGCCAGCGGCTTGGCCAGAAAAGGGCCGGTATGGGACAGTCAGATAATCTCAAAATTGGACAGGATATGCCAGGATAAAGAAACGTTCTTCTATTGACGGAAGTTTATTCTTACAGTAGAATAGGGACGGATGTAACTGTGATGATCCAAAACGGTTGCAAACGGTAAAAAGTGCTGAGAAAAAAGAAAATAGGATGTGATAAAATGGGCAAATACTTTGCAAAACGAATCGGGATGGCGCTGGTCACGATTTTTCTAGTTACCTGCCTGACCTTCCTTCTGATGAACGCAGTGCCGGGAAGCCCCTGGTTAAGCGAAAAATCCCCATCGGAAGCTACTTTGGCTGCCTTAAATGCCAAATATGGGCTGGACAAGCCGGTTTCCGTCCAGTTAATGATGTACCTGAAAAATTTATTAAAAGGTGATTTCGGCGTGTCCTTAAAGATGCAGAAAAACCGGGCAGTAACCAGCATTATCGCGGAGATGTTCCCTATTTCCGCCCGGATTGGCGCCATGGCCCTTACTTGGGCGGTGCTGGTAGGCGTGCCCCTTGGCTGCCTTGCGGCCTTTAAGCGGGGGAAGTTTACCGACAGCGTGCTGCGGGTGATTTGTACCCTGGGGATTTCCATGCCCAGCTTTGTGGTGGCCTCGGTGCTATTAGTTACTTTTGCAGGCGGGCTTGCGGTGTTAAAGATTTTTCCCACGATTTTCGATCCTGCCCTGGGCTGGCGTTCCTATGTGCTGCCCTGTTTTTCCCTGGGATTTTACCCTATGTGCTATACGGCCAGACAGACCCGTTCGGCTATGCTGGACTCCCTGAACCAGGAGTACATTAAGACGGCCAGGGCGAAGGGCCTTAAGAATTTTAAGATCATCTTTAAGCACGCCCTGCGGAACGCCCTGATCCCGGTGATCACTTATTTAGGTCCCCAGGTGGCCTTTACCCTCTGCGGCGGCTTCGTGGTGGAGAGCGTATTTTCCATTCCCGGCCTTGGGCGGTATTTTGTGCAGTCCATCCAGAACCGGGATTACCCGGTGATTATGGGAACCACGATTTTCCTGGCCACCTTCATTATCCTGATGAACATGGTGGTGGATCTTCTCTACAAGGTGGCGGATCCCAGGATCAACCTGACGAAGGGAGGAGAATAAGATGGCCGAAGAAAAGAAAATGAAGCGATGCATCGTCACCCTTCAGCCAGATATTGAAAATCTATTGGGGGATTTGTCGCCGGAAGATTTCCAGATGGCTTCCAGCCAGGAAAGGGAGGACTTTATCCAGGAGCGGAAAAGCGTGTCCTACTGGAAGGATGCGTGGCGCAGGCTGCGGAAAAACGTGGTGGCTATGGTAGCCCTGGGCGTGATTATCTTCCTGTTCTTGTTCGCCTTTGTGGGGCCGTACCTGATCCCTTACGGTTATGAGCAGTTTAATAAAGGGGCAGAGAATTTATATCCTTATCACTACAGCTTAGAAGACCAGAAGCGCCTGGATGCGGAGATTGCCCAGCGCACCCAGTCGGAGGTTTTAGATGTTGATGAGCTGATTGCCAAGGCTAAGGCGGAAGCCGAGGCAAAGGGCGAGAAGTTTACGAAGAAAGACGAGGCGGTCATCAAGGCTCAGGCCAAGGTGGCGGCTAAGGCATCCACGGAAAATGCGGAAGATGCAGATCCCAATGTGATCCGCAAGGAGCTGGGGATTAAGAAGCATCTCTTTGGCTATTCCTTAGGGGAGCTGGAGAAAAAAGCAGCCGGGGAAAAGGTATTCCCCCATGTGTTCGGTACGGATATGTACGGCCGGGATATTATGGTTCGGGTGATGTATGGAGCCAGGGTGTCCATGGCGGTAGGAATCTGCGCCGCCCTCTTAGTTCTGGTGATCGGCGCTACCTATGGGGCGATTTCCGGCTACTGTGGCGGCAGGGTGGATGCGGTGATGCAGCGTTTCGTAGAGCTGATTTACTCCGTTCCGGAAATGCTGGTGGTGCTGTTAATTGCCACGGCCTTAAAGCCGATTTTGACGGAGTATGTTAACTCCGGCGGAACCAGCCCCTTAAAATCTTTTGTGAATATTTTGGGGCCTAACCTGATTTCCATGTTTATTGCCTTTGGCGTGCTTTACTGGGTGACGATGAGCCGGATTATCCGCGGCCAGGTGCTCCAGTTAAAGCAGCAGGAGTATGTGACGGCGGCCAGGGCCCTTGGGGCTTCCGGGGGAAGGATTATCCGGCAGCACCTTCTGCCTAACTGTATCGGGCAAATTGTGGTGACGACCTGTTTGCAGATTCCCTCGGCGATTTTCCTGGAATCCTTCCTGTCCTATTTAGGCGTAGGCGTATCCGCTCCCCTGCCAAGCTTAGGCTCCATGGCTACCGATGCCTTAAGCGGTATGTATACGTACACATACCGGCTGATTGTGCCGTCCATTATCTTAAGCGTAATGATTCTGGCATTTAACTTATTTGGCGACGGGCTGCGGGATGCTTTGGATCCCAAGCTTAAGAAATAGATAGGAGGGGCGAGATGGCCGAGCAGAATGCAAGCAAAAAGTTATTGGAAGTAAAGGATCTCCGCGTTTCCTTCTTTACCCCGGCCGGTGAGGTAAAAGCGGTAGGCGGGATTTCCTATGATTTGAATTACGGTGAAGTGATGGGCGTGGTGGGGGAGTCCGGCTCCGGGAAGAGCCAGGAGGCGTACTCCATTATGGGGCTTTTGCAGTCCCCGGGAAAGGTCATCGGAGGCTCAATCACCTTTGAGGGCCAGGATGTGCTTGCCTTGTCCAAGGCGGAGATGACGGCTTTTCGGGGAAGCAAGGTGTCCATGATTTTCCAGAACCCCATGACCTGCTTAAATCCGGTGTATACCATCGGAAACCAGCTGGTGGAAGCCCTCCGCGCCCACGATAAGGCCATTTCCAAGGCGGAGGCCGAGAAGCGGGCCATGGAAATGATGGAGATGGTAGGCATTAACAATGTGGAGAAGCGGATGAAGCAGTATCCCCACGAGTTTTCCGGCGGTATGCGCCAGAGGGTGATGATTGCCATGGGCCTTATCTGCCATCCTCAGCTTTTGATCGCGGACGAGCCTACTACGGCGTTGGATGTGACCATCCAGGCGCAGATCCTGGAATTGATGAAGAACTTACAGAAGAAGACGAAGATGGGGATTATTTTCATTACCCATAACTTAGGCGTGGTGGCGGATATTTGTGACAAGGTATCGGTCATGTATGCAGGAAAGATTGTAGAGCAGGGGCCGGTAGACGATATTTTCTATGAACCTGCCCATCCCTATACCATGGGGCTTCTCCGTTCCATGCCCAGGGTAGATGCGGAAAGCTATGAGCGCCTGATTCCTATTGAGGGGACGCCGGTAGATATGCTTAATCCCCCGGAGGGCTGCCCCTTCGCCCCAAGATGTGAAAAGTGCATGAAGATTTGCTTGAAAAAAATGCCTCCTTACGTGGAGGTGGGTGAGAACCACCGTTCCGCCTGCTGGCTGCGGGTACAGGAGACGATGAACAAGGAGGAAAGCTAAGATGGCAAACGAAGAAAAAATACTCCTTGAGATCAATAATTTGCGGAAGTATTTCCCCATTAAGGGGATAAAAGGCCCCGGTGTCCAGGCGGTGCAGGATGTTTCCTTTTATATTAAGAAGGGGGAGACATTAGGGCTTGTAGGGGAGTCAGGCTGCGGCAAGACAACCCTTGGGCGGACCATCCTGCGGCTTTACGAGCCGACGGGGGGGGTGCATTGCCTATGACGGCACACCGATTTACGACAATCCTTTAGGGTCGGACGGGAAGCCTTTAGGCAAGGCCAAGGCAGTGAATATGCTTCCTTACCGGCGGAAGATGCAGATTATTTTCCAGGATCCTTCTGCTTCCCTGGATCCCCGCATGACTGTGGGGGAGATTATCGGGGAGGCCATCGATATCCATAAGCTGGCTTCCGGCAAGGCGGATCGGGCGGATATGATTAAAGAGCTTTTGCGCAAGGTAGGCTTAAATACGGAGCACGCCAACCGCTATCCCCATGAGTTTTCCGGAGGGCAGCAGCAAAGGGTGGGGATCGCAAGAGCCTTGGCGGTAAAGCCGGAGTTTATTGTCTGCGACGAGCCCATATCCGCTTTGGATGTGTCCATTCAGTCCCAAGTGGTGAATATGCTGGAGGATATGCAGGCGGAGATGGGATTAACGTATCTGTTTATTGCCCATGACCTTTCCGTTGTGCGCCATATTTCCAACCGGATCGGCGTAATGTATTTGGGATCCCTGGTGGAGCTTGGGGAAAGCTATGAGCTAAACCGCCATCCCATCCACCCTTACACCCAGACGCTGCTTTCGGCAGTGCCGGTTCCGGATCCGAAGCTTAGCCGTTCCCGGCAGAGGATTGTGCTGGAAGGCGATATTCCAAGTCCCATGAATCCGCCCAGCGGATGCCGGTTCCATACCAGATGCCCTTATGCGACGGAAAAATGCAGCAAGGAAGCGCCTAAGTTTAAGGAACATGAGCCAGGCCATTGGGCAGCCTGCCATTTGCTGGATCAATAATGGTATCAGATCCAAAAAGGATTTTGATATAAAGCGTGCCTAAAAATTTCTGGGCGCGTCATGCGGCAAATGGCAGCAGGCGAAGGATTTGCCAAAGCCTTTTGCGCGCAGAAAAAAGAAGGAGGAGTGTCTATTATGAGAAAGACAAAGAAAGTTCTGTCCCTTACCTTAGCTTCTGCCATGGTTTTGTCCCTGGCAGCCTGCGGCGGCGGCGGAACGGAAACTACGGCGGCAGATACGGAAGCCACTACGGCTGCTGTCGAGGAAACCACGGCTAAAGAGGATGAGGAAACCACGGCAGAAGAGGCGGAGAGCACCGATTCCGGGGAGGGCTTTAACCTGTCCGTTTGCCTGGCATCTGAGCCTCAGGCCATCGACCCTGCCTTAAACTCCGCAGTGGACGGCGCAATTATGATTAACCATATGTTTGAGGGACTGACCAAATGGGTAGATGACGGCAACGGCAATGCCATCCTGGCTCCCGGACAGGCAGAATCCTTTGAGAAGGTGGAGAATGAGGACGGAACCGTTACCTATACCTTCAAGCTTCGTGACGGCATCAAGTGGTCCGACGGCCAGGATGTGACGGCTGGGGATTTTGAGTACAGCTGGAAGCGTCTGGCTACGCCGGATACGGCTGCAGATTACTGCTACATGATCGATATGGTAAAAGGCTATGCGGAAGTTGCAGCCGGCAGCGCTGATCCGGATACCCTGGCAGTAAAGGCCATTGATGATAAGACGCTGGAAGTCGTATTGACGTATGACTGCCCCTATTTTGAGGAGATCGTAGCGTTCCCGGCCACCTTCCCTGTTCGCCAGGATAAGGTAGAGGGCAATGACGAGTGGACCTATGATGTGGCTACCTACATTGGCAATGGCCCCTACAAGATGAAAGAGTGGTCCCATAACGCGTATATTGAAGTTGAGAAGAACGAGAATTACTACGACTATGAGAAACTTGGCCCGGATACCATCCGTTTTGCCCTGCTGGATGATGACAATGCAATATTAGCGGCCTATAAGAGCGGCGAGCTGGATTTCATCGAGAACCTTCCTATGGATGAACTTCCCAACTACTTGGCTTCCGGCGAGCTGGATATCTCCGATTACCTTGGAACCTATTACGTATGCTTTAATACTGAGGATGAAGTGTTTAAGGATCCTAAGATCCGCAAGGCTTTCTCCCTGGTTATTGACCGCAACTACATTGTGGACAACGTATCCCAGGCTGGCGAAGTTCCGGCAACAGGCTTCGTACCCGCAGGCGTAAATGACGCGGCAGGCCCAGGCCATGATGATTTCCGTACCGTAGGCGGCGAGTACTACAGCGTAGACGAGGCGGATTACGAAGCAAACTGCGAAGAGGCACGCGCCCTTCTGGCAGAGGCTGGCTATCCTGGCGGTGAAGGCTTCCCCACGGTAGAGTATTTATACAATACGGCGGACAACCACAAGAAGATCGGTGAGGCTCTCCAGAATATGTGGCAGGAGCAGTTAGGCGTAACCGTTACCTTAAACAACCAGGACTGGAACGTATTCTTGGAGAACAGGAAGCAGGGCAACTATCAGATCGCACGTAACGGCTGGATTGCTGACTACAATGATCCCTGTACCTTCTTAGATATGTGGTATACGGACGGCGGAAACAATGATGCTCAGTACTCCAACCCGGATTATGATGCACAGATCGACGCTGCCAAGGCTACTTCCGTTGCAGAGGAGAGGATGAAGGCTTTCCATGCAGCTGAGGATATCCTGATTAAGGATGACAATGTGCTGGCTCCTATTTACTTCTATACCCAGCCCAATATGCTGGCAGAGGATATCAGCGGAATGTATTATACGCCGCTGGGATACTTCTTCTTTGGGTATACGTCTAAAAACTAATGTTAAGATGAACAGTGAACGGGCGGAGCTTGCCTGAATATTAGAAGGAATAAACCCTTGCAAATGGCATGAGAATGTTGTTTGCAGGGGTTTTTTGTTGAATGGACATAGATTTTTATTAATGTGAAAAAGAGATAGACCGCCAGCACCACACTATTCCGAACAAAAGAATCTAGAGCGACTATCCGATAATGGATTTTGTCAAAGAAACTATGGAATATACTTTAACCCCAATTCTGTAATTGCGTAGAATACTGGCAATAAATCTTCTCCTTTTGGCGTAAGAGAGTATTCTACATGAGGAGGAATCTCATTAAATTGCTTCCGGCATATTAGCCCATCAGCTTCCAACTCACGCAGGGCATTTGTCAGCATGGTATTGGTAATACTGTTTAGGATTTTTTTCAGTTCACCAAATCGCATAGGGCTTTTGATACATAATTCATAAATAATTTGCAGCTTCCATTTGCCTTGTAACATACTGATTACAGGTGTTACCGGGCAATTCCCATTTTTCGTAAGAATAATGCTATTTACTTTTTGCGTATATTCTTCATAAGTCATTTTCAATACATATCCTTTCACAAAATCTTACAGTACATTTCAACATACTATGTATGAAAAATCTGCGTACTTGAACTTGATTTTGGAATTAGTATAATAAATATATCGTAAATGGTCAACTACGAAATTTTATAAAACGAAAGGAATTTACAACAATGAAAGAACTCAACATTTTTGAAGCTGCTGCTCTTACTTCCCCTAATCCCCTTACACTGATTTGTAGTGAAAATGAGGACGGGACAACCAATCTTGCGCCGATTTGTTTTGTATCATACCTTTCTTTTAATCCGCCGATGATAGGGTTTGCGGCAGGAAAACAGGCTCATACCGGAGAGCGTGTCCGGGAAACAGGAAAAGTAATTGTTACTGTACCGGGTGAAACGCTCTCTCAGGCTGTCATGTCTTGTGGTTCTTCCACTGGAAGCAAGGTAAATAAGGCTACGGAGTATGGGATTGAAATGGTAGATGTAGAAAATAGCAGCATTAAAATTCCCAAAGATACAAAAGTGGCTTTTGTTGCGGCTTTGAAAGAAACCTTAGAAGTAGGCGACCATATTCTTCATATCTGCAATATCGAAAAAATTTTGGGAGATGAAAATAAAGCAGGTCTTTTTGCGTGGAATGGTTTTGGCAAAGCTGCTCCGGCACAAGAAAACTAATAGGGCAAAGTCAAGGGGCGACAGCAATGCTGCGCCCCTTTGAATCATCAAGCAACTATAAATCATGCAACGCCCTATGTGGGAGAAAGGGGGAATCAGCTATGCCTTGCACAGAAGCATACAGAGAACACATCATGTATACTTTCAGCGGCTATTGCAAGACCGTCATACGCTTTGCTGCTCTATTACGGTATGCGGTCAGGCAGTTATCCTCACCAATGGGGAGCTTGCCGCCGCATTGTTTAAGTTCCGTTTTGATGAACAGGAAGTATAAGAAATCGCTTTCATTCTGGAGAAAACGGGTATATAATAAAGCAACAGCAAATCGGAATTAAGGAGGCATGACGAAAGATGAAAAAGATTTGGAATAATTGGTTAAAAGAAAGTATTTATATATTCAGCATAACTTATACTTTAGTAACAATTTTGAATAGTGTTTTATATTTAGTTCAGGGATATAGAGATGACCCAAGTGGAAACTGGCATGAACTAACTCGTGCGGGGATTGTCTTAATAGGCGTTACAGCGTATGAACTGGCAACCAAAATACCTATTAAAAATTTATCGATACGCTCGGTAGTGGTGTATATTCCTACAATGGGATTAGCTTTTGGCTTCATATGGCTGAACCAGTTTATTGAGCCGTTGGCCAAAAGTGCATATAGAGATATTTTTATAAATTACACTTCTTTATTTGTAATGGTTAGCATTGCTGCTATTATAAAAAATAACATAAAACAACGGTACACTAAGACAGGAAATTAAAAAAAGATTTCCTGTTTTTTGGCGCTCATTTTTGGCATTTTCAAAAATCGCCAGTATTACGCCGTGCAAAGGGGGATTAGAAAGAAATCTCCTCTCCCGTTTGGCAAATCCGCAAGCTGTCCGTGGAGGGTATCAGAAAATTCCATGAGATTTTTTCGCCGGAACACAACAAACCAGCCCCAAAAAGCTGGATAGTAAGTGAACAGACCACACCAGATACGGCATTGCCTGCTTTAAGAAAAAATGCAGGGCGATGCCTGGGAAGGGAGAGGGAGCATAAGGAGCATAATGTAAAAAAGCCTTTTGTAATTTGATCTGAAACCGTAAGAGAAAAGAAATACATTTTCCTTTCATTTTCGGTATACTTAAGCAAAAGCAAGAAAAAGGCATTTTCGGCAAAGTGAAGGGCTGGCGGCTGGTTTACATATTCCGGTGCAGGCGCAGGGGCTTTGCCGCAGCCTTAAGTTTGGGAGGAATTGGACATGAAGAAAAAAATCTGTGCCGTAGGAACGGTATGCGCGCTTTTGCTAACTGCCTGTGGAAAAGGGGGAAGCCCAGTGATTACCTCTGGGGATAAGGGGGTTGTTGCTTCAGGAGCAGGGGGGCAGCCTTCAGGTGTGCTTAAGGTAGAAACTGTGGACAGCCAGGTGATCACGGTAAGCAGCCGGGAGACGGTGAAGGTAGTGCCGGATCTGGCGGAAATCATTTATGCGGTGACGACCCAGGATAAGGATGCCGGGGTTTGCCAGAAGGAGAATAAGGAAAAAATAAACCAGCTGGTGGACACGTTAAAGGAGCTGGGGGTAGAGGAAAAGTCCATACAGACCTCCTTCTTTGACTTAAATCCCCGGTATGACTGGGAGAATGACGGGGCGATTATCGGCTATGAGGCCGTAACCCAGGTGACGGTTACGGGCATCCAGCTGGATCAGGCAGGGCTGGTGATGGAAAAGTCGGTGGAGTCTGGGGTAAACCAAATCCAGTCCGTGTCCTTCCTTTCCAGCAGCTATGACGAGAGCTACCAGGAGGCGCTAAAGATGGCGGTGGCCCAGGCTCAGGAGAAGGCTCAGGCATTGGCGGATGCCAGCGGCTGCACCTTAGGGCGGCCTGTACAGATTACGGAGCACTCGGCAAACGACCGCTACCGTTATACCAATGAGGCGAAGCTTAGCCGGGGTATGGCGGAAATGGAAGGTGGGGCGGCGGATACGGCAGCGGTTATGCCCGGTGAGATAGAAGTGGAGGCCAACATTAGTGTGGATTATGCCATTCAATAAACAGTATATCGTTATTTTGCCTGTGCTGGTAGCCAGCTTGGCTTCCTGCGGCAGACTGGAAGGCTCTTTTGCAAATGCCGCAGATTCCATAGAGTATGAAGCTGCCCAGGAAGAGACGACGGCGGATCCCCAGAGGAAAGAGCTTGAAGAGCTAAGGGATGATCCTTCTGTGTCAAGTGCCATTATTGAATACCGCCCTACTACATCCAGTGATTGGGGGGAGGAGCTGTACCGCATTGAGCTGGAAGAGGCGGTTGCGTCGGTTAAGCTTTACAAGGAAGAAGCGAAAGATTATCCCCTGGATGAGGCTCAGGTTGAGGGATTAAGGCGTTTGCTGTCTGAGTATGCCCTTACGATTTATGAGGGCGGATCTTATTGGCCTACGGGGGATTACTGCACTATGGTTGAGCTGTTTGACTTTTGGATTAGTTATGACAAAGGCAGTTACCATGAGACAGGGGCGCAGAGGTATCCGGAAGGCTGGGAAGATTTTAGGGATGAGTTAAGGGAACTGATTGGCGTGGAAAGCCAGGAATCAGAAGTTATTCAGGAGGAAGGCCAAGATTAAAATCGTATAGCATATATCTAACCACTGCAAATAAATGGTGTCTTGGAATTTGTGCAGAATCTTCTAATATTGCCGCACAGCTGGAAACTTATTTGCCGCATATCATTAAAAACCGAACAGTTATGACCTACTCAAACAAAGCCGCCTCACAATGGTGCAACGGAAAGTATAATGTTGTTAAATGATTAAGGTCGGCAGCGGGCAGCATTTCCAAGGCACTGCCGAGGAATTTACGGATATGCTTTTGTCGGAGGATTAGTTATGCTGAACCTTAATGCTTCTACAGCGTATAAGAAGGATTTGAAGCTAAGAAACGGGGATAAGAAAAGGGTATTCTTTTCCGTAAATCTGCCCGTCTGTGCTATGGTTTGCCGGACAGATTTTGCTTGTTGGGAAGTATCTCAAACCCTCTGATAAGTCCTCACATTACCTACAACACCACACAGGGCGATTTTGACGGAGTTTTGAGAAAATTTCTTCAAAAAGTTTTCCTTGTTTCCTAATACGGGGAAGTTAGGAAAATGCCAAATAAAGCAATAAAAATTTACGCCTGTTTCCAATCTTTTCAGAAAGAAAACAGGCGTATTATTACGTCCTAATTATTTTTTGATTTGCGGTCTATCTTCTGTCGGTAAAAATCAATTTTGTCGTCCAGTTTTGTCATGTGCTCCTGTAACTGTCTTATCTGCTCATTTAGGGCTTCCCTATGCGTAGTCAGCATTTCCATTCTTTCATGCGGAAAGAAGAACGGGAAGTATCCCTTGACTACCTAATATCGGAAAGATATTTTGAACTATCTGCTATGGATAGCTACTTTGAAAAACAGGACAAGCCGACAGTATTTCTTGTGTTGGGAAAGGGGAAGGGGGTGGCAGCGGATACAGCAAGGAAAGAAAATCGGAAACGCAAAAATGGCCAAGGGGGTTTTATGGCCTAATGTTCAAGGAAACAGACCCAAAGGTCAAAAAAGACAAAATTTTTGTCCTTTGGGGATAGCGACATAAATTTAAGTGTCAGTGCTGCGATAAAAGTATTCAAGTTGAATAATGTAATGAATCATGTTATACTGAAGACAGAATATAAGTATTTCCAGTGGAGGAACCGGAAATGAGGATTGAACGATTAAAAGTTAAAAATTTTAGATGCTTTGAAAAGCTAGAAATGCAGCTGCATCCTAAATGTAATATTTTGGTAGGGATTAATGGGGCAGGAAAATCTACAATATTAGACGCTTTAGCATACGGCAACAGATGTAAAATTCGCATATGATGTAAGGAGCCATGAATTGGAAGTTTCTATTTATCATTGCAACAAAGCAGAAAAATTTCCGGTAAGTATGCTAAGTGATGGAGAGAAAGGGATAATCAGTTTGGTTGCAGATATTGCATACCGCATGGCTTTGTTAAATCCAAATTTATTAGATGAGGTTTTAGAGACGCCGGGCGTTGTTTTGATTGATGAGATTGATTTGCATTTACATCCATCGTGGCAAAAGAAAGTTGTGGGTAATTTAATGGGAATATTTCCAAATATACAATTTGTTGTAACTACTCATTCGCCGAGCATATTGCTTAATGTTCCTAAAGAGTATATTTGGATTTTAAATCAAAATGAAGTTTATCAGCCGCAGGATATGACTTATGGACGGACAGTGGAAGAAATCTTGAGAGAAGTGATGGATACGGATGTTCGGCCAGATGAAGTGGCAATGATGCAACATGAATTTGAATATGCGATTGATAGTGAAAATTATCATTTAGCAGAGAAGATACTTAATAAAATGAAAAAGATCATGGGTGACAATGCAAATGTAATCATTGAAAATCAAATTGTTTTAGATGTGGAAAAATAGGAAGGATTAAGAATGATTTATATTCAAAAGAAATCTGAGCCGGATCTTTTATTGAAATATAGATATCAAATGAATGCCAGATTTGACGACATGGATTCAGATGTAAAAAAGCAGCTTAGAGATTGGCAGGCATTATACGGGGATTACGAGCCCGGATCAGGATATTTGTGAATGCTTGAATTTAAATTATGAAAATGGTGCGCCAATGATAGGGCGAAAAACCGCATTGCGAAAATTTCAGAAATTGCTGCACCCATATAAAGACAAGAAGAGTAAGCGAATTTTTCTGGAAAAAATGCAAAGGACATATTCTGAAAACAGTGAGTATTTGGAACCTTATGTTGGAATCCTTCGTTGGTATGTTGAAAAAAAGTTAAAACAGTTATGAATAAAGCCCCCATCCCCTACAGTTTTTTCTGTAGGCAGGGATGGAGGGCTTGCTTTATCCCGGTCATGGCGATGGAGGCAAACACGGTTACAGTGGCGATTACCATGAGACAGGGGCACAGAGGTATCCAGAAGCCTAATCAAAGAAGAAGTGAAATAAGACTGGAGCAAATCTGCTTTTATCATGCAGGTTTGCTCCAGTTTTGTATAGGTATGCGCTAACTACCGTTTACTATGGGTGGTATTCTGAGAGCGAAGAGGAAAATCTTTTGATGTTCGCGTGGAACAGCCTAACAAAGAGATAATTGTGGCAATGCAGGAAGCAAAGCGCATTGCCTGTGACCTATCTTCCCAGCGTCAATACTTCAGCCAGTCCAGGAAAAGGCAAAGCTTTGGTTAAATTTCTGTTTCCGCCTCATAATTGTTAGTATCATTGTTTTCGCAGCTTCCAGAAATCTTTTGTTGACTGGCCAAAAGTCCTAAAAGTACACCTTGGGCAATCCATTTATTGCGGTCTGACAGATTCTGGAACAGCCGATTGATATCTTTGTCAGAAAGTTTGGGATAAGACATTCCGGAAATCTGGTATTCCGGATACCGGTTTTCTGAGTATCCCACTATGTAATCGATAGACGCATGAAAAATGTCTGCCATCCGCATCAGTAGATCGATGCTCGGCTCGTTTTTCCCATTCTCGTAAGCGCTGATCATTTTCTGAGAGACATTTAGCTTCATTCCAAGGCTGATTTGGCTCATTTTCTTTTCTTTTCTTAATTCTGCGATTCGATTCATGCGGACTCCCCATCCCGATTTCCAAATTCTTTTAATGTTATTTTAAGAAAAAAGTGTTGACTTGAATATTCATAAAAGGTATAATCATACCTACAAAAGGTATAAATACCTATAAAATTTCTATTATTCAAAATTATTTAAAGGTAGGAGGAAGTGACTTGGAAAGCTCTTGGAAAGTTTCTGACAAAAAGCAAAACGATTTTATAGACAGCTTTATTACTAACCAGGTAATTGGGCGAGGGCTGGATAAGCGAACGGAGAAGGCCTACCGTTTGGATTTAGAGCATTTTTATGCCTGGATGCAGGAGATGAAAGACAGCTCTCCCGCAGATGGAATAGAGTGGGAAAGGAAAATAGACCAGTATCTGTTGTATCTTTCTCGAGAAAAAAGACTGAGAACTTCTACCATTTCCAGAAAATATAGAGTGTTTGGGTATTTTTGGGCTTATTTGGCGCGGCAGGGAGTGGTCTCAGGAAACTACAATCCAAAACAGGTAAAGACAGTTCAGATAGAGTCGGGAGCAGGAGCTCTCTCAAAAAGAGAGGTAGATGCTTTTTTTCAGGCCATAAGGAGGGAGCGGGAAGAGTTGGACAGCGATTTTCGCAGGCGGATTTGCCTGAGGGATCAGGTTATGATGGGGCTTTTGTTTTATCACGGAATAGAGATCAGTGAACTGTTAGGGTTAAATGTATCTGACTATAATGTGAAAAGCAAAATTATGACCGTGCGGAAAAAGAGGAGAAAGGAACAGGCTGTCTATGTGTTTTCCAAAGAACTTAGAGAACAGATAGAACAGTGGATTGAAGAACATGAATGCTTTGAGCGTGATGATGAATTTCGAGAAAAAATGTTTCTCTCTAAACTGGGGCGGCCGCTTTCTATGAAGATGGTCATTCTGATTTTTGAGAAGTACCGGAAGCTGGCTGGAATTGAGAAAGAATTTACGCCTAAGGATTTGAAGAACAGTTTGGGAAAATATGGACGAGAATTGGTGGAGGAGAAGAGTGGCTGATATAACGAACATCGAGCTTAAGTTGGAATTTATGTAAAGGGAGAGAATCATCTTGGAAAAAAATAAAATATTGATCGTTTGTGAGGCTTTTGGTGGAGGCGTATTCACTTATGTCTCTCAGCTTTGCAATGACATGGCAGATGATTTTAATGTATATTTAGCATATACGCTCAGACCCCAGACCCCAGAAAATTATAAAGATTTTCTTGATCCGAGAGTTCATCTGATTCAGACAAAAAACCTTACTGTCAGAGGATTGAGCAATATTTTTAATGATATCAAATGCATCCTGGAATTACGTGAAATCGAAAAAAGGATCGAGCCTGATATCATTCATCTGCACTCTTCTGTCGCAGGAGGAATGGGGCGTCTTGCATTTAAAGGTAAAAATAATGCGGTTATCTACACACCACATGGATATGCTCACATTTTGATGGGTTCAGGCAGAAAAAGCTTTATGTACAAAGTTATGGAGATAATTCTTGGGCGCCTTTCTAACGCGATAACGCTCACTTGTTGCGAGAGCGAGGATAGTGTCGCGAAAACTTTCTGTAAGAGAACCGCGTATATTGAGACTGGTGTGAATTTAACTGATCTTTCTGTGTCGCTTGACAGTATTGTTCCAGTAAAAAATGAAAAGTTTACGATATTTACCTTGGGCAGAATATGCGTTCAGAAACAACCTCGGGTATTCAATGCGATCGCCAAACTTGTGCCAGAGGCTAGATTTATATGGATTGGTAATGGTGAATTGGAAGACGAACTGACAGCTCCCAATATAGAAGTTACGGGATGGAAACCTCGTAAAGAAGCGCTGGCTATGGCAAAAGGCGCAGATGCTTTTATTTTGTGTAGTCTTGGAGAGGCTATCGCGATGAGTCTCATTGAGAATATGTTCATGAAAAAGCTTATCCTTGTAAGCAATACTATGGGAAACAGAAGTGTAATTAAGGATAGTGTAAATGGATATATCTGTACCACGGCGGATGAATATGCTAAGAGGATAAAATCCGCTATGAAGCATTTCCCGTCGGAATTGCCTGAGAAAGCTTATCAAGATGTATTGACTATTTATAATACGGAAGTAATGAAACTTAAATATATTAAGTTCTATAAAGCGTTGGTGGAGCCATGAAAAAATATGTTAAAAGAATAATTTCGTCAAGTATCTCTATGAAGACAAAAGAATTGATTGATTTAATACAGGAAAGCGGTTGCCGGGTTGTGTCTTTTGATATATTCGATACTTTAATTAAGAGAAATACTAATAGACCAGAAGATGTGTTTAAATTATTAGAAGATAGATATAATCGACAGTTTAAGGAAAGTAAACCGATTTCGAAGTTAAGAATAGAGTCTGAAATATATGCTAATGAAGAAACGTATAACGAAGAAGTGACATTAGACGAAATATATGAAAGTTTTTTGACGGAATTTACTGAGGATAGGGTGGCATGGTTAAAAGAGAATGAAATAGAATTAGAACTCTTATTGTGTCAAATGAATTATGATATATTTCCAGCTTATGATTGGTGTATATCAAATAATATTAAAGTGTTGATAACATCAGATATGTATTTGCCTTTGGAAGTGATTTTGAAATTATTACATAAATCTGGATATAAAGGTTGGAATAAAATATATTTATCAAGTGAGGAAAAAATCCGAAAATCTACGGGAAATCTTTTTAAGAAAATATTACATGATGAAATGATCGATCCAATTGAAATGATTCATATTGGTGATGCGTTACAGGGTGATTATATTGCCCCTAAAAAAATAGGAATTAAGGCTGTACTAATTGAGAATCAGAAAAAAGGTAATGAATATTATAATAGGAAAATATTCAATAGAGAAAATAAAAAGTTAAAATATGAATATGGGATTTTAAATGCTTTCCTACAAAATAACTGTACTAGACAAAAAGACTTTTATCGTACATTGGGATACTGCGTTGTGGGTCCGATATTATATGGATATTGCAAATGGTTAGTAAACGAGCTTAACAATAATAGGATAAAGAAAATCTTCTTTTTAGCCAGGGAAGGTTATATTCTGGAAAAAGCATTTCAGGAATTTCGCGCAGACAACATAGAGTACAATGTTATTCTTGTGTCAAGAAAGGCAACGGTCACTCCGTTGCTCTATAAAGCGAATTCATTAGATGATCTTATGAATTTGATTACAGTAACAAGAGTTAATTTTACTATAATGGATTTAGCGTTATCTTGTGGGATTGATCTCTTGACAATAGAAAAAGCAGTTTCTGGACTAAATGTTTCTATGGATACTAAAGTTGGGGAGTTGGGAACAGGGCAAAAAAAGGCTTTGTTTGATAGTATTCGAGAAAATGTGGCCAGTTTTTCAAAAGAGCAGGAAGAATATATAAAAGGATATTTAAAGCAAGTTGGTTTTTCTGGGAAGATCGCGGTTGCCGATGTAGGATGGCATGGAACAATACAGAGCGCGCTTCAAGCTATATTTCCAGAAAATGGTATAAAGGGGTTTTATATTGGTAAGAAGCATAAGAAAGGAAAACCCGATGTGGATTCAATGGCATTTTTATTTGATGATGAGAAAAATGACAGGATTCGACAGGATATTATGGGGACAGTAGATTTGTTTGAAATTTTTTTCCTTTCGACAGACGGGTCGGCAAAAGAGTATGCGATAAATGACAGTGGAGAATATATATGTAAACAATATGAGCCGGAACAGTCTGATAGAAATGTAATTGATATTACTAAGCTGCAAGAAGAAGCGTTGCGATTTGTAAAAGAGTTTCGTGTGATAGATGAAGAACTTAACATAGACATGAATGCGGATATCTGCGAGGCCGGTTACAATAAACTTGTTAATTCAACGTCAATGAAAACGATGGAGCGATTTAAAGAGTTTTCATTTTTAAATGTTGACAAGCACTCGTTGGTTGCCGAACATACTTTAAAATATTATATGTTCAGACCTCAAAAATTTATTGAAGAATTTTTGAACAATGGAAATAAATCACTATTTCTCAAGAGTGTATTTATCGTTCCACTGCCATACATAAGAATTATAGATGCATTAAAAAAGATGGAAAGATAGAGATTATATTCAAAAACTTACATTTACAAATTTCTAAAAATTAGGAAATATTATGATTATTTATTTTGCGAGTGTTATTTTATCATGTTCTTTTACATATTTAGATACGTATAAGAAAAATCACGCTGAGAAGATTGGACTTGCGGGCTGGATTGCTATATTAATTTCGTGTTTTCTTGCAGGGGCAAGAGAAATAGGCGTTGGTTCGGATACAATCGGCTACGGGAGCATCATGTTTGAGGTCGCGACTAGGACGAACTCTTTAAGTGCGTATGTCAATTCAAATATTTCGTATGTAGCCCAGGCAGAGTTGGTATATCGGATTTTTATTTATCTTATATCCCGGATATCGAAAGATATTTTTTTTCAGTTTTTTATTATACAGTTTGTGATTATGCTATTTCTGTATAAAGGATTTAAAGAGAATCATCTCGGGAGGTATACGTGGTTGGCAATGTTTTTATACTATATGCTTTTTCTTGGTTTTTCTTTAAACCTTATGAGACAGAGTATGTCAATTGCGATTATCTTTTGGGGAATGCGGTACATAAAGCAGCGCGAATTTTTTAAATACTTACTGGTTGTGATTATTGCATCATCGTTTCAAATGACTTCTATAGTTAGTATTTTTTTGTATCCTTTTTATTACATATGCTTAGATGAGACGAAAAATTCAGCATCAAGGCTAACTAGATTTTGCCATAGATATAGAAGGGCTATTAACATATGCATTTTGTTAATATCGGCCAGCGTTGTTATTGGCGCAAGAAATATTATAGGATTTGTAGCAAATCTTGGTATCAAAAAGTCATATTCAGTACAGTATAACAACATTAGAGGTGGAAAGCTGTTTAACAATTCCTCTTTAATTTTGATGATTATGTTTATATTTCCATTTTGGATTTGGTATAGAAATATGCGACGAAAGAATGGAGAATTTAATTTTTATTTTATGACAAGCATAATTTCCATAATAATATGGCAGATAAGCGCGATATCACAAGAAATGTACAGGATCATACTATTTGCCTGGACGTTAATTCTTATTATGATTCCGAAGTATTTGCCCCTTATCAATTTAAAAAAAAATAGAACAATAATAGTACTTTATTATATGGCATTAGGGACATTCTATTTTGTCTATTATGCTGTGGTTATTGGAGCTAACAAAATATACCCATATGTGCTCAGAATATAGCTTATCGGAATTTGCGGAGCAAATTTCGATAAAAGGAGCGAAGCGCCGTAAATCTAATGACAGGGTTCGCGAAGCGGTTCCTGGAATATAGCTTACAAGAAGTTCGCTTGCTTGCAAGGGCGAACTTCGTAAGCTAACGAACGGCATTGCCGTGAGTGATAATATAGCTTACAAGTTAAAGGATGTTTTTTATGAATGATTTAGTTACAATCATTGTACCTGTATATAAATGTGAAAAATATATAAGAAAATGTATTGAAAGCATTATTGCTCAAACTCATGCTAGCATAGAACTTATCCTTGTGCTAGATGGCATTTTTGATAATAGTGATAAAATCTGTAGAAAATACGCTCAGAGTGATAAAAGGATTAGGGTTATAGAACAGCAAAATCAAGGGGTATCCATAGCTAGAAATACAGGTATGAAGGCATCAGTTGGAGATTGGGTTGTTTTTGTTGATGGAGATGATTGGTTAGAGCAAGATTTCATAAGCAAAATGCTTTCATATGCGGACGGCTCTGTGGATATTGCTATTTGCGATTATTATGCTGAATATAGCAATGAATCAAAGTGCGAAAAGTTCTTTAACTATGATGATTACATATTTCAGCATGAGGAAATGTCTGCGATTATGTGGAATTGTCTGATACCTATAGGATGTGGCAACACTGGTTCCTGTACAAATGTTGGGGTTCCTTGGGCAAAGATATATCGATCGTCTTTTTTAAGAGATAACCATCTTAAATTCAAACCTGGACTAAGCAGAATGCAGGATATGGTTTTTAATCTGTATGCTTTTTCAGCCGCAAAGAAGGTTATATATAAAAGCATACCGCTTTACCATTATAATAAAAACGACGGCGCGTCAACGATAGCGTTTAGACCAATGTTTAATGATACAGTTCGTGACATTAATAGTGCGGTTCACGAATTTGTTGAATACAGTGGAGAAAAAGAAATATTAAATATAATGTACTGTAAGAATATTATGCTGTTACTTGAGATTGTAAAGTTGCAATTTGTCATGGATAGAACAAAGAAAATACATAAAAAATTTGATGAAATACGTGACATATTAAGAGAAGACAGTATGAATCTCAGCCTTAAAAAGTATGATCCTAGATATTTAAATTTTAAATCTAAGATGGCTGGTTTTTTACTAAAGCATAAAATGGTTGAGCTAGTATATTTATATGTTTATATAAAGACTTATAAAAAGTTGAGATATATAAGAAAATAAGCGCTAAACTATTGAAGGATTGAGAAGATGGATTTTTATACGGAAGATTTGATTAACGAAATAAATAGTACGGAGGAATGCGATTTTATCGCGTGCGCGGTTACGTTTTTGCACGCGATTGGGATAAACGCGGCAATTAAACAGCTTTTTGATCAGGGTATAAGATTAAAGGGATATGTGTTAATACTTGCGCATCCGACTACAGGACGGATTTTAAAAGAGGAAGATTTTCAACTAGATAATACAGATATTGTTGTAAGAAATTACGCAGATAGATATAGAGAATGCCATCATGTTGCTTTTAAAGGAAGATGGCTGGCCATCAAAGAAGCGTCAAAGAAGAAACAAGTTAAAAAAATATATGTTGTGTGGACAGAATTGGATTATCGATGGTATGAGATAATGACCCATATTAAGTGGAGCTATCAATTGTGCTATATAAGAATTGATGATGGTGGCGGTTCATATGTTGACCAGTTTAAGAATAGCTTTATGGTAGAAATGTATGAACGTATTAGCTCCAGGTTTGACAAATGCAAAGCGTTTTATAGAATTTTTTTTAGGTGTAGTTTTAATAAAATCTTACAAAAACAATTAATAAGTCATGGTAACTATATTGATAATAGAATCTTTAGGGCGTCGGGACATAATCAAGGGATATTTACTCCTAACGAGGAGATAATTCCCTATTATAGGGCTGAGTTTAAGAGGATAGGAAGAACGATTCCTAAAGAAGTTATATCTATATGTTCCGCGGCAGTTTTGGTAAATACACAGTGTCTGGCCGAGAACAAAATAACGGATGGCCATCTGGATTTGAATCTGTATGAAAAAGTTGTAGATATTGCCAGGGAAATAGGATTATCTGTTGTACTTAAACCGCACCCAAGGGAATTAAATGTAGAAAAATATAAAAGGTTGAGAATCAAACTTATCCCGTCAGATACAGCGCAGGAAGCGATCCTGGCGAATCTGGAAGAGAAGCCAAAGTGCATTGTTAGCATCTTCTCATCTGCTTTATTAAATGCGTGGGGGCTGTTTGATATTCCGGCAATTAGCCTGGCTAAGATCATGTTGAAAGAAGAGATCAATGAGGAGTTTAGAAGGCAGCTTATGGATTTTATAAAACAGTACAACGGCGTGTTTCTTTTTCCTGAATCTTATGAGAAGTTTAAAAATGCCATTCAGTCTCTGTAAGAATTCAAAATAAGGTTTTGCAAAGGAGAATTATATGGCTAAGATTATATACACCAGTAATAGAGAGTGGAATGAAACATTAAAAGAGATATACGCAAAGGCAGGGTTTAATATTTCAGGTTGCCATACAGACGGGGAAAACTATTTTTCAATTTGTAAGAAACTGAATATTGACAATTTCAACTTTTATCAACAAAATGATGATTTTGTTGCTTGCAATGGCACTGTGATCTATAAAGAAAACTTTGGGGAAGACGCTCTTAAACTGATTTTTAAAGATATGTATTCCAAAAGTATTTCAGAAATACGAAGAGATATATTTGGAACATACGCGGTTGTTCTTAAGTTATCGGGAAAAGCCTGTATTTTCACAGATGAATGTGGAAATTACGCCATGTATTATTATAAAGCTGGTAAGGAGTATCTTGTCTCAAATACTTATTATCATATTGAAAAATGTGTGAATGAACCTATAGATTCCATGGCTTTGATGGAAGAAATAAGCGAATACTGTATTATTGATAATAAGTCACCATTTCGGAATATTGCACGGCTAATGGATGACGAGGTCATCGTAGTTGATTTGATCAATAATGGGATTGAAATTGAAAAAATTCCGGTGAATGTTTATAAACTTGGAAGCAGAGATTTTGATTCTGTAGTTAGTACAATTGTTGAAAGGATCAAATATTATGTCAGAATGCAGAAACTGATCCATCAGAGAAAAATTCTCTTTGTTACTGGAGGACTGGATTCCAAGTTGCTTCTTGCGGGCGATATGTCGCTTTCTTGTGATACGATTCTTGGAAATTGGCAAGGTTCCCCGATTTTAATGAATACCAAGATGGAGGATAGGTGTATTGCTGAAATAATCGCCGAGGAGTTGTCGCTGGAATTGGAAAGAATTGACGTTGAAGGGGGAGAAAGAGAGATGCTCTCGTCGGATACTTTTAACAGATTAGGTGAATACGCTGAACTCTATGGTAATAATAGTAAATGGATTGAGATTTTCGAGTCAAAGAAATTTTGTTTTTTTGACTTTGGCTACTACGGAGAAATAGTAAAAGCGTGGGATCAGCTAGATGAAATTTATACCGAATTTATGACCATCGAAGAATACGTTGATTTTTATATGGGACGACAGAAGCATACTTATATAAACGTTACAAAAGAGGATAACGCGGAATATAAAAAGTATATTTTAGATAAGCATGAGACATTGTGTAAAAAATATGGGTTAGATATGAGTTCGCTTTCTAAAGAGGACTGTATGTTCCTTTATAGCCGGTACAGACACCATGCAGATGTTAAATGTTGTAATATTGCGAATTTGTATGGATATTCTGTCATTCATTATACACAAAAGGATCTTTATGACTATATAACGCAAACTCCTTATGAATATAAGGAAAAAGGAAAACTCAATATTGCGTTGACTAACGCTTTATACCCAAAACTATTAGATATTCCTTATTTTTCTCATTGCCATTATATAAAGTATGAACGGGATCAAATGGAATTTACTGATATCAAAAATACCAGTTTTAAAGAAAAGACTAAAAGAATAGTAGGGAATCTTATAGGAAAAAAAGCAAAAGCTAAAATTAAGAGCATTTTAAAATTACGGAATAGCGAACGGGAAATGGTTAATGAGTATGTTAAAAAATGTAATGATCTTGACATGAAAAAATTTATGCCCTTTCAGATCGATAATATAACCTTTGGCAATATAACAGATTATCTGTCATATTGGAGTGCTCTTTGTATGATAAGGAGTTTAAAGGATTAGTTATGCTTAAAAGGATCAGAGATTTTCTTCAAGATGATGATTTATCTATAGCTAAGGCTGCCCTATACTATATGGTTTGTCAGATTCTTGTGAAAGGGATGTCATTTATTACGACTCCTATTTTTTCAAGAATATTGTCCAAAGAGGAGTATGGAAATGTCAGCAATTTCTTTGCGTGGCAGGCATTGTTGCTGCCGCTTGTTACTCTGGATCTAAGAGTGACGATAAATAGGTCACGATATGAAATGGCGGAAGATAATGATTCTTATTTATCCACCATCTTGTTGACAAGCAATGTCATTACAATTTTGGCCTTGATTATTATTGAATTAAATCAGCGCTTTTTTGTAAGCTTGTTTAGTATGGATATGAAGTATATCCGAATACTGCTTTTGTATATTATCTTTCAGACAGCTTTTGATTATCAGCAAATTCAATATAACATTTTTCATCGATATAAGCTATATGTGTTTTACACCATGATATCAGTGTTCACAAGTCTGGCTCTGTCAGTTGTTTTGGTCTTGCTGATGGATAATAGATTTGAAGGACGAATTTATGGAGGTGTTATACCGGCGGTAATCATTGACGCGATTATTTATTTTGGTATATTAAAACGAAGTTACAAACCAAGGCTTAAATATGTCAAATACGCAATCAATATGGCTGTGCCACTTATCCCGTCAGCGCTTTCTTCAACTATTTTGTCTACCTCGGACAGGGCGATGATTACTGGATTTTGTGGTTCTGAGCAGACAGCGTTATATTCTATCGCGTATTCTGTGTCATCTATAGCAGGCATTATTTGGCAAGCGTTAAATCAAGCCTGGGGGCCATGGTTATATGATCATTTGAATGAAAAAAAGTATGCTGATATAAAGAAATTTTCCAATAAGTTTTCTTTAATCTACGGGAGTCTGGCGGTTGGAATAATACTTATATCACCTGAAATCGTATATTTTATGGGTGGGAAAGAATATATGGAAACGGTCAATGTTATGCCGCCTGTTATATTGGCTATGGTTTTTCAGTTTTTTTATGCTTTCTACTTTGACACAGAATACTTTTATGGTGAGACATATGTTATATCTATAGGAACAGGGATAGCGGCAATGGTAAATATCGCTTTAAATTTTGTCTTTATTCCAAGATATGGTTATATAGCCGCCGCGTATACAACCATGATTGGCTATTTGATCATGCTGATTTATCATTTCCTGATAGTGAAATTTAAACTTAAAAAATCCTACATATACGATACAAAATACTTCATTGGTGTAATAACAGGTTTGGTGATGATTCAGCTGATGGCTATCTTTATATATCAAAGAAGACTTATTCGATATGCGATAATAATTCTTTATTCTATACTTTTGCTTTTAATTATTTGGAGATATAGAGAATCGGTAAAGAATTTTATAGAAAAATTCAAAAACAAGAAACGAGGCTGACAATGTTTAATTTAGATCAATTTATAGGGGAACACGTAACAAAACGCCCGCAAAGTATGTTTTTGCAGGATATCGAAGATAATAAAGAGAAATTAACAGAGAAGATAGAGGGAAAATCACTTCTTGTCATTGGAGGAGCAGGTTCCATTGGTTCGTCTTTTATTAAAGCGCTCCTGCCGTTTAAACCTCGGACGCTTGTAGTGGTTGACTATAATGAAAACGCTCTTGCGGAGCTTACCAGGGATCTCAGATCTTCAAGGCAATTATATATCCCAGAGGATTATGTTCCTTATCCGATGGATTTCTCGTCATCAGTATTTGAAAAGATGTTTAGAAACCGAAAAGGCTTTGATATTGTAGGAAACTTCTCCGCGCATAAGCATGTTCGTTCAGAAAAGGACGTTTATTCCGTGGAGGCGCTTATCCAAAACAATGTGTTGAGCGCGAAAAGTTTTCTTGATCTTTTGGCTGAATTTCCACCGGAAGAATATTTTTGCGTTTCCACAGATAAAGCCGCTAATCCAGTAAATATTATGGGAGCCAGCAAAAGAATCATGGAGGATGTGATTTTCGCGTACTCTGACAAATTTTCTGTAAAGACAGCCAGATTTGCGAATGTGGCTTTTTCAAACGGGTCTCTGCCAGCCGGTTTTTTGGCCAGGCTTCAGAGATTTCAGCCTTTGTCAGCGCCCTTAGATGTGAGGAGATATTTTGTCTCTCCAGAAGAGAGTGGGCAAATCTGTATGCTTTCTTGTATGCTTGGAAATAATAGGGAGATATTTTTTCCGAAGCTTGAAGAGGCGCAGATGATGACATTCGATAAAATCGCGACCGCATTGCTCTATGAGCATGGTTATGAGGTTTTAAAGTGCCCAACTGATCAGGAAGCGATTGATAAGGCAGAGGAATTGAAAAACGGCAGTAAATTTTATCCAGTCCATTTTCATAGAAGCAATACATCTGGAGAAAAGGCTTTTGAGGAGTTTTATACAGACGAGGAAATCGTCGATTTAAAACGATTAAAAGCCCTTGGGGTTGTGACGGAAAAACAAATTCCAGATAAGAACAGAATCAGCAACCTTTTTGAGGAATTGAATGTCGCCTTTGATAAAGATGGGACAACAAAAGAGGAGATTGTAACCATTATAAAAAAGTACTTACCCAATTTTGAGCACATTGAGACAGGTAAGTCCCTTGATAACAAGATGTAAGATGAGGTACAAATAAGATGAGTAGGTTTATTCCATTATCAATTCCTAATTTTGAGGGGAATGAAAAGAAATACGTTGATGACGCTCTTGAGCAAGGCTGGGTTTCTACTGGTGGGGCATACATAACGAAATTTGAAGAGCGGATGGCGGAATTTTTACACACCGATCATGTAGCTGCCTGCCAAAGTGGAACTTCCGCGCTCCATCTTTCCTTAGTGGAGGCAGGGGTGAGACCTGGAGATGTGGTTCTTGTACCTCCGCTTACTTTTATCGCGGCGGTTAATCCTGTAAAGTATCAGTTCGCGACTCCTGTTTTTATCGATTGTGATGATAGTTTTTGTATGGATCCAAATAAACTTAGGCGATTCTGCGAGGAGGAGTGCAAGTTAAAAAAAGATACCCTTTTTTATAGAGGCCAAACGGTAAGAGCAGTTGTGGTTGTTCATGTCTTTGGAAATATGGTGGATATGGTTTCTGTTATGGAGGTGGCGGGTAAGTACCATCTTAAAGTTATAGAAGACGCGACAGAAGCCCTTGGAACACATTATACGGAGGGTATGTACGCTGGAAAATACGCTGGAACAATTGGGGACTTTGGAGCGTTCTCATTTAATGGAAATAAAATTATCACCACTGGGGGCGGAGGAGCTGTAACGGCTAATAAGGGTAAAGCTGTGGATCATATTCGCTATCTTTCCACTCAGGCGAAGGATGACCCTCATGATTATATTCATAACGAGATTGGCTATAACTACAGAATGACGAATTTCCAGGCGGCTCTTGGCGTAGCGCAGATGGAAGAACTTCCAGAGTTTATTAGAAGGAAAAACTCCAATTATGACCTTTATATGAAATTATTTGAAGGCTTTGAAATGGGGAAATTAGTCAGTTTTCGGGAAGGAACTGCATCCAACAAATGGTTTTACTCCCTTGAAATCAACAAGGATAAGATAAAGGCATCCATGAGGGAGATCATCGACGCTCTTGAAAAGAGGGGAGTGCAGACCAGAGCTATTTGGGGGCTTATTAATGAGCAAATTCCTTATCGAGGAGAGATTGCTTATAAATTGGAGAAGGCTCCATACTACGCCGCGAGAATTCTCAACTTCCCCAGCACTACACAGATTACGGAAGATGAAATCAAGTATGTAGCGGAGCAGATAAAAGAAGCATTAAGAACTTTTGCAATTTGAACTGTCGGAGAAATGTAAATGAACTATTCAGATTACTTTGTCGAACCCGACCTTACGGTGAGAGACGCGCTTAAGGCTATAGATAAGACAAACGCACATATTGTTTTTATAATGAAAGAGAAAAAAGTATTGGCGTCCCTTACGGATGGCGATATAAGAAGATTTCTTCTGGCCGGAGGTAAGATTGAGAATCCCGCTATGGAAGCGGGACATAAGTCTCCATTGACAGCCCGCAGTGAAGCGGAAGCGGCTTCTCTTTATCATCAAAAAAACTATGTGGCTATTCCTATTTTAAATAGTAATGACGAGCTTGTGGATATCTATGTAGGGAAATGCCCCCGTGAGGAAAAGGCCGTAGATTTGGAAATCCCAGTGGTCATAAATGCCGGAGGGAAGGGAGCACGGCTTGAGCCATATACGAAAATTCTTCCAAAGCCATTAATACCAGTAGGAGAATTGCCAATTATTGAGCACATTATGCAGCGGTTCATGGAATACGGCTGTGAGCGATTCAGCGTGATTGTGAACTATAAAAAGGAGCTGATAAAAGCGTATTTCGCGGATAGCGAGCGGAAGTATGATATCACTTGGTACAATGAGGAGCTGCCATTAGGAACCGGTGGCGGTTTATGCTACCTGAAGGGGAGAATAGAAACAACGTTTTTTTTTACAAATTGTGACAACCTATTGCTTTCCAATTATGAAAGTATGCTTCGATTTCATCGGGAAAACCAAAATATAATTACCATGATATGCGCGTATAAAAATATCAAGATTCCATATGGCGTGATTGATATGGGAGCTAATGGCTCGATTGAATCCATGAGGGAAAAACCAGAGCTTTCCTTCTTGACAAACACGGGAATCTATATTGTTGAGCCAGAGGTGCTTGATGATATCGAGGATAATATTTCTGTTGGGTTTCCGGATATTATAGAAAAAGAAAGGGGCAAGGGGAAGAAGGTCGCGATTTATCCAGTAAGTGAGAATGATTGGTTGGATATGGGACAATTGTCTGAATTGGAAAAGATGCGAAAAAGACTATATGAGGAATGATAATATGCTGTAACACGATTGAGAAAATTGGAGGTGGAATCATTTTAACCATATATAAACAAGGAGATAAGGAAGAGTGGAATGCTTGCGTTAAGTCATTTGTAAATTGGGATATATACTATCTTTATGAATACGCGTATTCGTTTATGCTTCACGGTGACGGTGATATTTATCTCATATATTTTGAGAATTTTAATGATAGATTCTGTTATGTGGTAATGAAAAATGATATTGCTGATTTTGGCTGTTTCTCATCTATTCTTGATAAAAGGCAATATTATGATTGGGAGACTCCATATGGTTATGGCGGACCGCTTTGCGACCATCCTATTTCGGTAGAGTCGGAGCAGTTGTTTAAAAGTGAAATTGGACAATATTGCCGAAAACACAATATTATATCTCAATTTATACGCTTTCACCCATTGTTAAAAAATTATGAGGTACTGCCAGAAGTAATAGAGACCCGATACCTACGGGATACCATTTTTATTGATACTTCAGCCATCGATTTGATTATGAAGAATATGGACAGTAAAAATCGTAATATGGTGAGAAAAGCTCAAAAAAGCAATGTGGAAATTGTTAAGGCGAGTATATCTGAGTTCCAAGATTTTCTTTCTATGTATAATGAAACGATGGAAAGAAATGGTGCGGGGGACTATTATATTTTTAAAAGGGATTATTTTGAATTTTTGAGCAGAATGGAGGATAACGTTTTTATTTTCTACGCAATGCGTGAGGGAAGGCCGATAAGTGGTTCTATTATGTTTTATAATGATAAGTATTTACATTATCATTTATCAGGATCTTTCGCGCAATATAGGAGATACTCTCCGGGCAATTTACTTTTATATGATGCGGCTTGCTGGGCTAGTCAAAAAGGAATCAAACAATTTCATCTTGGCGGAGGGATGGCTCCAGATGACAAGCTTTTTGGATTTAAGAAGCAGTTTAATAAAAATGGAAGAGTTCCGTTTGTTGTTGGAAGGACAATTTTCAGTAAAGCTGGTTATGATGAATTGTTAAAACGCAGAAAAGAAACGGATCCTTTGTTTGATCCTGAGAATAGTTATATGATTCAGTACCGGAGGTGATGGGCGATGGAGGTATATGTAATCGCGGAGGCAGGAGTTAACCACAATGGCGATGTAAATATCGCAAAAAAACTTTGCCTTGCCGCAAAAGAAGCGGGAGCGAATGCGATAAAATTCCAAACGTGGGTTACGGAGAAAATCATAACTAAAAATGTAAAACAGGCAAGCTACCAGATGAAAAACACGAGGAATGAGAATTCTCAGTTTGCTATGTTAAAGCCTTTAGAGCTTTCTTATAATGAGTTTCGGGAGGTGAAGGCTTACTGCGATAATATTGATATCCAGTTTGTGTCAACAGCCGATGAGAAAGATAGCCTCGATTTTTTAATAGAAATAGGTATTCCTTTTATTAAGGTTGGTTCTGGAGATATTGGAAATATTTCATATTTAAGATATATAGGGACAAAACATATGCCCGTTATATTAAGTACGGGGATGAGCAGCCTTGCTGATGTAGAGTTTTCTGTAAGAGCCCTTAGGGATGGAGGAGCAGCAGACATTGTGCTTCTTCATTGTACTACCAACTATCCATGCCCCTATGACAGCGTTAATCTTTACGCGATGGACACGTTAAGGAATGCTTTCGGCCTGCCGGTTGGATACTCTGATCACACCATTGGTATTGAGGTATCGATCGCGGCAGTAGCCAGAGGAGCGCAGGTGATCGAGAAGCATTTTACTTTAGATAGAAGCATGGAAGGGCCGGATCACCTTGCCAGCACGGAACCAAAAGAGTTTAAAAAGATGGTTGAGGCGATTCGCAATGTGGAAAAAGCTTTTGGAACCGGAATTAAGGAACCGACAATCGGGGAGAGGGAAATATCAAAGGTTGTTTTGAAACGTATTGTTGCGAGAAAGCCTATTTCAGCAGGAATGATGATCAAAGAGGATGATATCTGCGTTAAACGAAATAACACGGGGCTTCCGGCGAGTGCGTGGGATATTGTTGTCGGAACCAAGGCAAGGAAAAATTTTGCGGCAGACGAGGGTATAGAGATTTGATGAGTGAGACAAAAAAATGTCAGATTTGTGTGATTACCGGAACCAGGGCGGAATATGGTCTGCTGAGAGAATTGCTTTTTAAACTGCGTAAAGATCGGAGGATAGATTTAGGATTTGTAGTAACAGGAAGTCACCTGAGCGATACTTTTGGCAAAACAGAGGACGAAATTATAGGGGATGGCTTTAAGGATTATATAAAGGTTCCCATTCCAATGGATGATGATAGTAAAGAAGGCATGGCTTACTCAGCCGGTGTCGCGTTACAGAAGTTTGCAGAGCTTTTTAAAAATTACAAACCGGATTTATTGATTGTGCTGGGAGATAGGTTTGAAATTTTTGCTGCGGTTTCAGCGGCTCATCTTATCGGAATTTCAGTGGCTCATATTTCAGGAGGAGATGTAACAGAAGGCGCGGTGGATGACGCGATTCGTCATTGCCTGACAAAAATGAGCTATCTTCATTTCCCTGGATGCGAACAGTCAGCGAAGCGAATAATTCAAATGGGAGAACAACCGGATCGGGTATTTAATGTTGGTGAGCTTGGGGTTGAAAACTGTTTGAATATGAAAATTCTGTCCCGAAAGGAACTATCTAAGAGTATTGGATTTGATAAAGTGCTTGATAATTATTGTGTAGTTACCTTTCATCCGGTGACGATGGAGGCGGATACGGCTGAGAGTCAAGTGTATGAATTGATTGGGGCGATGGATGCTCAACAGAGTATGTCTTATATTATTACAATGGCAAATGCGGATGCCGGTGGACGAGCCATAAACGACATCTGGATTAAAGAAGGGAAAAAGCGTTCCAATTGGCTTATTGCCACATCATTGGGAGTGTTAAGGTATTTATCTGCGGTAAAGTATGCCAGGCTTGTAATCGGAAATTCCTCCAGTGGAGTTATTGAAGCGCCTTCTATGGGAACTCCAACCATCAATATCGGCGATCGCCAAAAAGGAAGAGTGATGGCAGAAAGCGTAATATGCTGTGAACCAGATAAGTCGTGTATTGCAGACGCGATGAAGAAAGCTTTGACATACGATTTTCAGGAAAAGGCGAAGCATATTAAATCACCGTTTGGAAATGGTACTACATCAAAATTGATTGTTGATATAATCATTGACTATCTGAAAAATAAGAGCCAAACAAATGAAAAGCGTTTTTATGATATAAATTATTGACTGCAATAGGGGGATAAGATGAGGAATATAGCAATCATACCAGCCAGGAGCGGATCAAAGAGCCTCCCCAATAAGAATATTATTGAATTGAAAGGAAAACCATTAATGCATTATACCATTAAAGCGGCTTTAGATTCAGGATATTTTCAAGAAGTCATGGTTTCTACAGATTCAGAAAACTATGCCGACATAGCAAGAAAATGTGGCGCGAATGTTCCGTTCCTAAGATCAGAAAAAATGTCAGGAGACTCAGTGGGATCATGGGATACGGTCCGAGAAGTCCTGTCAAACTATAGGCAAATGGGAAAAACATATGATTATGTGGCTTTGCTCCAGCCTACATCTCCATTAAGAGACGCTGATGATATTAAACAGGTATTTAAACGGCTGTGTGAAACAGGATCCCATAATGCTGTGACAGTAACGGAAGTTGACCATCCAGTACAATGGTGTTTTCGATTATCTGAAACAGGATTAATGGATGAAATGGCAGTATCACCATACAATAATATGAGACGACAGGATCTCGAAACATATTATAGAGAAAACGGAGCAGTGTATGTGGTTGATGCCAAGAGAATCGTAGATTCTGATTATAATTTTTATGGGGATAAGTGTATTGGCTGTATTATGCCAAGAGAGAAATCAATAGATATTGATACAAAAATCGATTTGCTAATTGCTGAGTTGGAGATGAAGTCCGAAAATTTGGGTGATTGAAAGCAAGGAGCCTTCATCCTTAGGTGTTTCCTATTTTCTTTCCTTTCCGGTATTCCAATTCCCTGATTTCCCTATATCCTGCCAAATTTCCCCCATATCCGTTATAATCAATCTTTCCTGGCATTCCTGGGAAAAACGCCCGCAGGCAGACGGCAAGGCGCGGGAATTATCTTACCGGAGCAAGTATGGTTTGATTTACTGGAGGATTAACGGGCGCGCTGTATGGGCAGATGAATAAAGCCCTCCATCCCCCGCAATTTTTCTGTGGGCAGGGATGGAGGGCTTGTTTTATCTCGTAATTCCCAACGCCTGTGGATTAATATACATCATTCGTAGCCTGTGCCTTATTCTTCCTGGGTTCCTTGGGAAGGGTGACATTTAAAATAATGGCTACCAGGGTAGCGATAACTACCGGGGAACGGCCAAAGATTGTGGTCGCCCATGCAGGGAACTGGGACAGGGAGGCGGATGCCTGGGATACGCCCATGCCCAGGGCGGCGGCAAGGCCTACGATGGAGGTATTCCGATAATTCATGTCCTCGGTCATTACCAGCTTTATCCCGGTCATGGCGATAGAGGCAAACACGGTTACTGTGGCGCCTCCTAAAACGCACTGGGGGATGGTGGTTAACAGGGCGGAAAACTTGGGGAACAGCCCGGCCACCAGGATAATCAGGGCGGCAAGGCCTAAGGTGCACCGGTTTACCACCTTCGTGGTGGCCACGATCCCCACGTTCTGGCTGTAAGTAGCGGTGGGAAGGCAGCCGAAGCAGGCGCCAATCATATTCGTTACGCCGTAGCCTAAGATAGCTCCCTGAAGCTCATCTGTACGTGGCTCCCGTCCTAAGCCGCCGCTGGTGGTGGCGGAGAAGTCGCCGATAGCCTGTACGGCATTGATGGCGAAAAGAAGGCCGATGGCTACACAGGAGGAAATCTCAAACTGAATCGGAAAGTGGAAAAGCTGTGGAAGCTGGAAGGCTCCTGCTTCGGCTACACTGGAAAAGTTCACCATGCCGCAGATGGCAGCCACCACATAGCCGCAGGCCATCCCGATAAGGATGGAAGCCAGCTTGAAGATGCCGGTGGCAAAGTGGTTTAATGCGGTAACAACTACCAAGGTGAAAATGGCAATCGCCCAGTTTTTCGGGGATCCGTATTCGGGACTGGAAGCGCCTCCTGCCATATAGTTAATGGCAGTAGGATACAGGGATAAGCCGATGGTGAAAACAACGGTCCCTGCGATTAACGGCGGGAACAGCCTGCGGATCTTTTTGATGGAAAGACCCACCAGGATCGCCACGACGCCGCCGACGATCTGGGCGCCTAAGATTGCGCCGATGCCAAAGCCCTCAGCGATAGCCTGCATACTGGGCACATAGGCGAAGGACACGCCAATGATTACCGGAAGGGCTGAGCCTAGATGAAAGCCGGTGCGGGAACCGATGGGGAAGAGCTGGAGCATGGTGGATAAGGCAGAAATCACCAAAGAAGCCTGGATTAAAATTACCCGCTCCGCCCCGCTTATCCCGGCGGCGCCGGAGATAATAATGGCAGGAGTAACACAGCCTACGATCATGGCCACTACGTGCTGCAGCGCCATGGGAAGGGCCTGGCCTAACTGGGGCACGCCGTCCAATTCAAACAGCGATGCATGAGTGCGTTCGTTTTTCATGGTTTCCTCCATTCTGTGCGTGTTTTTTTGCACAAGCGAAATGCCGTATGTTTATCGGTGGATGCGTGTTCCCGTCTTTCCCAAGATGCCGTCTTTTGCTTTCTCTAATAAGGTAATTAAAGCCGTGCGTCCTTCGCCGGAGCGGGCAAAGTTTACCGCCGCCTGAACTTTAGGCAGCATGGAGCCGGGGGCGAAGTGGCCTTCCTCGATGTAGCTTTCCGCTTCTTCCACCGTTAGGTCATCCAGCCATTTCACGTCCGGTTTCCCAAAACGGATAGCGGCTTTTTCCACAGCGGTCAAGATGATCAGAAAGTCAGCGTCCAGGTTTTCCGCCAAAAGGCAGCTGGCAAAATCCTTATCAATCACGGCGCTGGCGCCCTTTAAATGGTTGCCCTGGCGGGTAACGGGAATTCCGCCGCCGCCGCAGGCGATTACCAACTGGCCGGAATTCACCAGAGAGCGGATAGCCCCGATCTCAATAATCTCCGCAGGCTTTGGGGAGGCAACTACCCGGCGGTAGCCCCTTCCAGCATCTTCCTTCATGATATAGCCGTATTTTTCCTCGGCGTTTTTCGCCTGTTCTTCGTTCATAAAGTGCCCGATAGGCTTAGATGGATTCTGGAAAGCCGGATCATCCTGCTCTACCCGGATCTGGGTGATCATGGTAGCAACCGGAATATCATAAATTCCCCGATTATAAAGCTCCTCTCTTAGGGCATTCTGCAAGTCGTAGCCGATATACGCCTGGCTCATGGCAACGCAAACGGAGAGGGGAGTGTTTGGCTGGTTTTCATCCTCCCGGCTAAGTGCCGCCATGGCATTATTGATCATGCCCACCTGGGGGCCGTTTCCATGGGCAACCACCACTTCGCAGCCTTCCTCAATCAAATCCACAATCGCTTTAGCTGTAATCTTCACTGCCGCCATCTGTTCCGGCAGGGTATTTCCAAGGGCATTGCCGCCAAGGGCAATGACGATTCGTTTTTTCTTTTCCATAATTAATTCACACCTTTTCTATATTACATACTCATTTTACTTTTCCGCAGAGCCAGCCCTCCAAGTTGACAAAGCCTTAATTTCCCCATAAAAAGGACAAAAAAGCCGCCTGGCATAATCAGGCGGCTCTTTTTGGGACTGGCTTAAAACAAAAGCGCGATTCGGCCAATACAAAATGACTTATTCAAAAATCCTGGGAGCTTTCCTCTCCTCTAACTTCTTTAAGATTTCCTGCGGGTTCTGGAACTTAGCAAGGAAGATCATAGCAGCAATGATGTACGGCTTAAAGCTGGCTTCCTTGTACAAAGGATCACGGTAGCGGTCAAATACGCTTGCGTCCACCTCGCCGGTTTCGCAGCTTACGCCGGTGATGTCAGCCGGCAAGCAGTGCAGGTACAGAGCCTTGCCGTCCTTGGTGGTCTTCATCAGTTCCTCGGTACAAGCCCAGTCCTTGTGCTGTGCGTTCTGTGCCAGCAGTTCCTTCTCCAGTGCCTTGATCCCATCGGAATCGCCATTGCCATACAGTTCGGTTCTCTTTTCCATGGCGGCGAAGGGAGCCCAGCTCTTGGGATAAACGATGTCCGCATCCTTAAATGCCTCAGCCATGGAGTTCACCCGCTTAAAGGAGCCGCCGGTCTTATCGGCATTCTTCTTTGCCACTTCCTCTACCTCCGGCATTACCTCGTACCCTTCCGGATGAGCCAGCACCACGTCCATGCCGAAGCGGGTCATCAAACCGATAACGCCCTGGGGAACGGACAGGGGCTTTCCGTAGGAAGGAGAGTAGGCCCAGGTCATGGCCAGCTTCTTGCCCTTTAAGTTCTCTACGCCGCCGAATTCATGAATGATGTGAAGCATATCCGCCATGCACTGGGTGGGATGGTCGATATCGCACTGTAAGTTTACTAAAGTAGGCTTCTGCTCAAGGATCCCTGCCTTGTTCCCTTCCGTCACGGCGTCTACCACGTCATGCATATATTTGTTGCCCTTGCCGATGTACATATCATCACGGATGCCGATCACGTCCGCCATAAAGGAGATCATATTGGCAGTTTCCCGGACGGTCTCACCGTGGGCGATCTGGGATTTCCCCTCGTCCAGATCCTGGACTTCCAGTCCTAATAAATTACAGGCAGAGGCAAAAGAGAAACGGGTACGGGTGGAATTGTCCCGGAATAAGGAAATGCCTAAGCCGCTTTCAAATACCTTGGTGGAGATATTGTTCTCCCGCATAAAGCGCAGGGCGTCGGCCACGGTAAAGACGGCCTCCAGCTCTTCATCCGTTTTTTCCCAGGTTAAAAAGAAATCATTGTTGTACATTTCCTTGAAATTTAAGGCGTTTAATTTATCGATATAATCCTGAAGGGTTTTCATATGGGTTCTCCTTTATTTGATGATTGTTTGATGATTGTTTTGCTGATTCGGTTAGGCTTTCCGCCGGGAAGCCTTTGTGCAGAAGGCCTCCCGGGAAAAGTTCAAATCGTTTACGTTATTATGATTTATTTTATTGATAGGATCATGATTAATTTTGTTGATAGGATCATGATTATTTTATTGATAGGATAATATGGCGGGAAAAACGGTTCCTATATAACCTATGTAAACGCCAAAAGCCTTTACTTGCAGTATAAGGTGGGAAGGGCGGCGTATACGGCTGCGCACCTTACCAGATCATCCTTCCAGGTCTTTTCGTTGGGGGCATGGGCCTGTGCCTCTGCGCCGGGGCCGAAGCCGATGCAGGGGATATTGTTGCGTCCCATGATGGAAACGCCGTTGGTGGAGAAGGTCCACTTGTCGGTTAAGGGACGGGCCTTCCTCATCTCGCTGGTTTCAGCGTTGCCCTGGCGCTCATCGCCATACAGCCCCTTATGTGCTTCTTCCAAAGCCTTGGTAACTTTGTGATCCTCCGGGATTACCCAGGTGGGGAAGTAGCACTCGATGGGATATACCAGATCCTTGTAGGAAGGACGGGCATATTCATACATGGAAACGGTCACATCCTTGCCGTACTTCTTAACGCTTGGCAGGGCGCGGATTTCCTCTAAGCAGCTTTCCCAGGTTTCCCCGGCAGTCATGCGGCGGTCTAAGGAAACGGAACAGGAGTCAGCCACCGCGCAGCGGCTGGGGGAGGTAAAGAAAATCTCGGAGGTGGTCACGGTTCCACGTCCTAAGAAACGGGCTTCCTTCCACTGGGGATTGTATTTTTCCTCCAGCATCTTTACCAGACCCTTCACCTCAGTTTCGTTTGCGGCGTCATTTTCGTTCAGGGCGCGGATATCCTGAAGGATGTCTGCCATCTTGTAGATGGCGTTGTCGCCCCGCTCCGGTGCGGAACCGTGGCAGGAAACGCCGGTTACGTCCACGCGGATTTCCATGCGCCCTCTCTGCCCGCGGTAAATGCCGCCGTCCGTAGGCTCGGTGGAAACCACGAATTCCGGGCGAACCTTGTCTTCGTTAATGATATACTGCCAGCATAAGCCGTCGCAGTCTTCTTCCTGAACCGTTCCCGTTACCAGGACGGTGTACTTGTCGCTTAACAGCCCCAGATCCTTCATGATCCTTGCGCCGTACACGGCAGACACGATGCCGCCTAACTGATCAGAAGTTCCACGCCCGCCTATCTCAGAGTCGGATTCAAAGCCTTCATAGGGGTCGAATTTCCAGTTATCCCGGTTGCCGATCCCCACGGTGTCGATATGGGCATCGAAGGCGATTAAGGTTTTGCCGGTTCCCATGTATCCCAGCACGTTTCCCATGGGGTCGATCTCTACCTTGTTAAAGTCCAGTTTCCTCATTTCCTCTGCGATCCGGTCGATATGCTCCTTCTCGCCGCAGCTTTCACCGGGGAATTTCACAATGTCGCGTAAAAACTTGGTCATGTCTGCTTCATAATTTTTCGCTGCTTCGTTGATTTTGTTAAAATCCATGATTAGCTCCTCCATAAGACTTGTTGAGCATTCTCGGAAACTCCCTTGCACCCATCTTTGCGGCTGATTTTCCGCCAGAAGAGCTCAAATTTAATCGACGTACACTCCATGTACGCCTCATAAATTTGTGCACTTCTGACAAAAAATCATCTCACAAATCTGGGTACAAAGAGTTTCCGAGACCGCTCTTGTTTGGTTTTGGTATTATGGGTCGTATATTTAATTTTTAATACCCCGTATCCCCCGCCGGAAGTATACATTGCACAACCTTTTGTTTCTTATCTATGGTAAACGGCCAGGAAAGCTATTTTTCCTTCCCTTCCCATACAATGTTTTTGTAACGCTCCGGATCCGTGTCGCCCTCAGTGGAGAAGAGCAGTACCTTGGAATGCTCATCCAGCCCGATGGCATCCCGCAGATCCTTGTACTCATCCATGGTCATCACTGCTGCCAGCACGCCGAAGGGAGCAGCGCCGGATTCGCCGCTGGTCACTTGGGGGTCGCCCTTTATGGGGGCGGCTAACATCCGCATTCCCTTGGCGGCGATCCAGTCCGGGGCGGAGACGAATACTTTTACATGGTTCTTTAAGATATCCCAGGAAATGGTGTTGGGCTCGCCGCAGGCAAGGCCGGCCATAATGGTCTGCATATCCCCGTCAACAATCCGCAATTTTCCATCCCCGGCAGCAGCGCCCTTGTAGAGACAGGCAGCCACGTCGGCTTCCACCACAACCACGGTGGGCGGGTTATCCGGATACCGGTTTGCAAAGTAGCCCTGGACGGCTCCGGCCAAGGAGCCTACCCCGGCCTGGACGAAAACGTGAGTGGGGCGGCCGCAGTCCATTTGGCTTAACTGCTCGTCGGCCTCCATGGCCATGGTTCCGTAGCCCTGCATGATCCAGGCCGGGATTTCCTCGTACCCTTCCCATGCCGTATCCTGTACCACCACGCCGTTTTCCGTTTTGGCGGCGGCAGCGGCGGCCATGCGGACGCATTCGTCATAGTTTACTTCCTCGATAGTGGCCGTAGCCCCTTCCTTGCGGATGTTTTCCAGGCGGGTCTGGGTGGAGCCCTTTGGCATGAATACCACCGCTTTCTGGCCTAACCGGTTAGCCGCCCAGGCTACGCCCCGGCCGTGGTTGCCGTCGGTGGCGGTAAAGAAGGTGGCCTGGCCGAATTCTTCCCGCAGCTTTTCGGAAGTCAGTACCTGGTAGGGAAGGTCGGAAACGTCCTTTCCGGTTTGCTTTGCGATGTAGCGGGCCATGGCGAAGGAGCCGCCCAACACCTTAAAGGCGTTTAAGCCGAAACGGTAGGATTCGTCTTTGACGTAGATTTCCTTTACCCCTAAGTAGCCCGCCATGTTTTCCAGCTTGCGCAGAGGCGTTTTGCTGTACTGGGGGAAGCTTTTGTGGAAGGCTCTGGCTTTCTTCACTTCCTCCAAATCCATAACCTTCAGCTGGGAATCTGAAGATTTAGGCATTTGGTTTTCCACCCATTTGATCGGTTGGTTCATAAGATATTCCTCCTTAAAATGATTATGATGATATCGGGTCAAAAGGCCGAAAATCCGTGCAAGCTTGCTTGCATAAGGATTTTTGTCCCTGATGATTCTTCTGCCGGGAGGGCTTTAAGATGCCCCTTCTTCCTGTTTCCGGTTGTTTACGTCGATGTAGCTGTAAAGGGTAAATTTTGAAATCCCGAAGTATTTGGAAACCTTGTCGCCGGATTTGGTGATCAGGAAAGCGCCGGCGTCGTTTAAAAACTGGATGGCCCGGATTTTCTCTTCCTTATTCATTAAGGCGGCAGGCTTTCCCACCAGCGCCACGGACTGATCGATAAGCGTATCCAAAAGATCCGATACGTTGGTGACGATCTGCTCCGGCTGCTCCTTTGGCTGTTCGTCTGTTTCAATCAGGTTCTTTATGGATTGGCTGAGCCCGATAAATTCGGTAATGTCCTGGTTAATGGAAAGCATATAGCGGACAACGTTTTTATCGTCCCGGATATATAAGGTGCTGGACTTTAAGATTTTCCCGTCAGAGGTTTTCGTTAAGTACCCTAAATGATCCTCCAAGGAATCAGGGCATTTCCAAAGGGCATCCATGGCTTCTAAGACGACCCGGGATGGCGCCCCCCCTACCATGCGGTTAGTCACGTGCCCATTCTCAATATGGAGGATGGAGCGTTCCGGATCCTTTGACTGGAGATCGTGGATAACGATTTCGCAGTCAGATCCAAACTGCTTGGCAATGCCCCGGGCGATTTGGATCAGCAGCTCTAAAGTATGGTCTTTCATGTTTATCACTTCCTTCAATAGGTCTGGATTTTAAGTCTGTCTTTCCGGTTTTGTGAACCGTTCATATCTCCATCATAGCACAAAAATTTGGAATTGCAAGAGGAAAATACAAAAATTTTTAGATGTTCTAAATTTTTTTGTTTTTCCGCTTGCAAACCGATGCCCATAGTGATAATATTAAGGCATAAGGATAATGTGGCGGTTAGTTTATGCACATTGCATAGAAAACGGCTGATTTTTCGTGCAGGGAAGATGAGCCAAAAGAAAATCGTCAAATTGGGAAAAAGAAGGAAAATTGGAAAAAAGGAGAAGAAAAATGATACTGATTGGAAACGGACGTTTAGTTACCCGGGATCCGGCCCATCCCTTTTATGAGGACGGGGCAGTAGTGACGGATGGAGGAGAGATCCTTAAGGTGGGGGAAACTGCCCGGATGAAGGAGGAGTACCCTGGGGCAGAGTTTATTGACGCAAAGGGCGGGGTGATTATGCCGGCCTTCATTAATACCCATGAGCATATCTACAGCGCCATGGCAAGGGGCTTAAGCATCAAGGGATACGATCCCCATGGCTTCCTGGATATTTTAGACGGGATGTGGTGGACCATCGACCGCCACTTAACCATCGAGCAGATTAGGCAGAGCGCCATCACCACGTACATTGACAGCATTAAAAACGGTGTCACCACGGTGTTTGACCACCATGCCAGCTTCGGGGAGATCCCGGACAGCTTGTCCGCCATCGAGGATGCGGCGAAAACCTTAGGGATCCGCACCTGCCTGTGCTATGAGATTTCCGACCGGGACGGGGAGGAGAAGGCTAAGGCTTCTGTCTTGGAAAATGAGCGGTTTATCCGCCACGCCCAGGCGGAGGGCGGCGATATGGTAGCCGGGATGATGGGGATGCACGCTTCCTTTACCATATCGGATAAGACCATGGCCACGTGTCAGGAGCACAAGCCGGAAGGGGCAGGCTACCATATCCATGTGGCGGAGGGGATAGAGGATCTCCACCACTGCCTAAAGCATTACGGCAAGCGGATCTTAGATCGGTTGTATGACTGGGATATTTTAGGGGAAAAGACCATTACGGCTCACTGCATTTACGTAAACCGCCATGAGATGGAGCTGTTAAAGGAAACGGACACCATGGTGGTCCATAATCCGGAATCGAATATGGGCAATGCCTGCGGCTGCCCGCCCACCATGGAGATCGTCCGTCAGGGCGTGTTGACCGGCTTAGGGACTGACGGGTATACCCACGACGTGCTGGAATCCTACAAGGTGGCCAATGTGCTCCACAAGCATCATCTCTGCGACGCCACGGCGGCCTGGGGGGAAGTGCCCCAGATGCTGTTTGAGGGGAATAGGAAAATAGCGGGGCGGTATTTTGGGAAGGAGCTTGGCGTGCTGAAAGAAGGGGCGGCGGCGGACGTGATTGTGGCCGACTATATTCCCAGGACGCCTATGGACGAGACGAACATTAACGGCCATATTTTGTTTGGGATGACCGGGCGCAGCGTTGTCACTACCATGTGCAACGGCAAGGTTCTGATGAAAGACCGTGTGCTTTTGGGGATCGATGAGGAAAAGGCATTGGCCGATGTGCGTGCCCAGGCGGCGAAATTATGGAAAAGCATTAACGGATAAGGAAAATCACCAGGACAATTCCAGAGGAGGAAATAAAGATGAGTGATAAGATGACCCCCATTCCATTTCCAGGGTTAATGGAGTGGATGTTAAATGAACATAGCAGTCAGGGAACGGTTTTCGGGATCCACAGGCCTTTTGTGGCGGATAAGGAGAAAGCTTATGAGATTTTCGGCAGGAAGCTGGAGACGCCCTTCGGCCCTGCGGCAGGCCCTCACACCCAGCTGGCCCAAAATATCATGGCGGCCTATTACGCGGGGAGCCGGTTCTTTGAGCTAAAGACGGTGCAGATCTTAGACGGGGAGGATCTTCCCGTTTCCAAGCCCTGCATCAAGGCGGACGATGAGTGCTACAACGTGGAATGGTCCACAGAGCTTTACGTGCCCCAGGCGTTTGAAGAGTACGTAAAGGCCTGGTTTGCCTGCCAGGTGATGGCGGTGGAGTTTGGCTTAGGGGCCATGGACGGCTTCCAGTTTAACATGAGCGTAGGGTACGACCTGGCCGGGATTAAGACGGAAAAAATCGACCGGTTTATCGAAGGGATGAAGGACGCGTCCGAAACGCCTGTCTTTAAGGCGTGCAGGGAGTGGCTTTTTGGGAATTTAGGCCGGTTCTCCCGCCTGACGAAGGAGGATGTGGAGAAAATTTCCCCCAATATCTGCGGCAGCATTACCTTATCCACCCTCCACGGCTGCCCGCCGGACGAGATTGAGCGGATTGCCGTGTACCTTCTTACGGAAAAGAAGACCAATACCTTTATTAAGTGCAATCCTACTTTGTTAGGCTATGAGTACGCCAGGGCGCTGATGGACGAGATGGGCTACGATTATGTAGCCTTCGGCGATTTCCATTTCAAGGATGATCTTCAGTACGAGGATGCCGTTCCCATGTTAAACCGCCTTCAGGCTCTGGCCGATGAGAAGGGCCTGGAATTCGGGGTGAAGATTACCAATACCTTCCCGGTGGACATTAAGGCAGGGGAGCTTCCCGGCCAGGAGATGTATATGTCCGGGAAATCCTTGTACGCCCTTTCCATGTCCGTGGCGGCCAAGCTTTCCAAGGATTTTGGCGGGAAGCTTCGGATCTCCTACTCCGGCGGCGCAGATGCCTTTAATATCGAAGCCATCGTGGACGCAGGCATTTGGCCCGTGACCATGGCTACCACCATGTTAAAGCCCGGCGGCTACCAGCGGCTGTCCCAGATCGGGGAAATATTCGGGGCAAAAGATGCGGCGGTATTTACCGGCGTGGACGCAGGGCGCGTGGCCCGTCTGGTGGAGCAGGCAAAATCCGACAAGTACCACGTGAAGGCGGTTAAGCCCCTGCCTTCCCGGAAGATGAACAAGGAAGTGCCCTTGATTGACTGCTTTGCGGCTCCCTGCAAGGAGGGCTGCCCCATCCATCAGGATATTACGGCTTACTTAAAGCTGGTAGGGGAAGGGAAGGATAAAGAGGCTTTAACGGTGATTACCGAGAAGAATCCCCTGCCCTTTATCACCGGAACCATCTGCGCCCACAACTGCATGGGCAAATGCACCAGGAATTTCTATGAGGATCCGGTAAATATCCGGGGAGCCAAGCTTACGGCGGCCAAAGGCGGCTACGATGAGGTGCTTAAGGCGCTGGCAGAGGAAGCTTCTGGGATTAAGAAAAACGGCAGGAAGGCAGCCGTGGTAGGGGGCGGCCCTGCAGGACTTTCCGCGGCCTACTTCTTAGCGAAAGGCGGTTTTTCCGTTACTTTGTTTGAAAAGGAAGAAAAGCTTGGAGGCGTAGTCCAAAATGTGATCCCCGGTTTCCGTATCGAGGAAGAAGCGGTTGAAAAGGATGTGTCCTTAATCCGGGCCATGGGCGCAGAGCTGGTGACGGGGAAGGAAATCCGGGATATAAAGGCCCTAAAGGAAGAGTATGAGGCAGTGGTGCTGGCTGTAGGAGCTTACCAGCCGGGAGTGCTGCGCTTGGAGGAAGGGGACGCCTTGAATGCCCTGGAGTTTTTGCGCAGCTTTAAGGAAACAGAGGGCCATGTGGACTTAGGCAGGCAGGTGGTGGTGATCGGCGGAGGGAATACCGCCATGGATACGGCCCGTGCGGCCAAGCGGAATGCAGGGGTGGAAAAGGTTTCCCTGGTATACCGCCGCACCAAGCGCTATATGCCTGCGGACGCGGAAGAGCTGGAGATGGCTTTGGAGGACGGCGTGGAATTTGCAGAGCTTTTGTCTCCCGTAAAGCTTTCCGGCGGGGTGTTAACCTGCAGGCGGATGGTTCTGGGGGACTATGACGACAGCGGCAGGAGAGGCGTGGCGGAAACGGATGAAGTGGTGGAAATCCCGGCGGATCGGGTGATTGCGGCAGTGGGGGAGAAGGTTCCCACAAAGCTTTACGAATCCCTGGGGATTGCCGTGGACGCCAGAGGCAGGGCCGTGGTGAACCCGGAAACCATGGAAACCAGCGTAAAGGGCTTATATGTGGCAGGGGACGGCGTAAAGGGGCCGGCTACTGTGGTAGAAGGCATCCGGGACGGCAGGATCGCCGCGGAAGCCATTGCCGGGAAAGCTTTGGCCAAGGACGTTAACCCGCAGACAGAGGAAGGGACGGTTTACGAAAAGAAAGGCCGCCTGCTAAAGGAAAGCGGCAAACCGGAAAGCAGCCGCTGCCTTGCCTGCCAGTCGGTGTGCGAAAACTGCGTGGAGGTTTGTCCCAACCGGGCCAATGTGTCCATAAATGTGCCGGGAATGAAGATGCGCCAGATTATCCATGTGGACTATATGTGCAATGAATGCGGCAACTGCAAGAGCTTCTGCCCCTACAGCAGCGCGCCTTACTTAGATAAGTTTACGCTGTTTGCCAATGAGGCCCATATGGCGGACAGCAAGAATAACGGCTTTGCGGTGACGGATGTTCAAAAGGGAAGCGTAAAGGTCAGGCTGTTTGGGAAGATGATCGACTATACCGCAGGAACTAAGGCGGCGGAAGTGCCGGAAGGGCTGCGGGGGATTATGGATACGGTAATAAAAAGCTACGGTTATCTGCTGATGCAGGGATGATTGTCCCGGCGGCAAAAAGGCTGGCCGCTTAGGATGGCGTAAAGGGGGGTTTTATGGCAAGGGTTAAGACGGAGAAGGCAGTATTTACCTTTCCCACCACCACCCAGGCCATGCATATGGAACAGTGCTGCAAGGCCAAGGGAAGGCCGGGGCGGTTGATCCCGGTTCCGGTTAAGATTTCGGCGGGCTGCGGGATGGCCTGGTGCGCCCCACTTTGCGCCCGCCTGGAACTGGAGCAGATGGCAAAGGAAGAAAAAAGAGCGGTCTCGGAAACTCAATAGTGAATAGGCAGGGAAGGGTTGATTTTCAGAAATGCGTGGGATAAGGGATGGATAATTGTGGGATCTGAACGGTTCGGAGAGCATAAAGAATAA
>CAJTFL010000023.1 GCA_910575565.1 Lachnospiraceae bacterium
TTCTTCATCCTTTCTTCGAGTATAGCACACCTTACACAGAAAAATAAAGCGTGCTGTTAGATTTGCTGTATTTCTAAACTTACACACTTTATTTTACACTCCCTTCAGAGGTGTAGATGCTTTTCCCAACATCCGCAATTCCATCCCTTAATGTTTTTGACGCGGATACAGAACTTGTATTTAAATTCATCCATAAGGAGCCTCTTTTTTGTGACGTTGACTCCTTTATTATAACTCAGGAAAACAATGTTTTCTGCTAACTTTGGAAAAATTTGGGGATTTCACCATAAAGATGAAATCCCCACGATAAACTGAAAGTTGTATTACTCCTCATCAAGTCTCTTTTCTTTGTGGAGCAGGGTCATCTTCTGCAGAGCCATCAGGTCAGAATATCCAACTGTTTATAATCCGCGATTCTTTTCCCGACCTCCTTCCAGGTGAGGCGGTCGCGGACAAAATCATAGTCGCTCCAGATACGCTGGAGCTCCGCCTTGATCTGAGGGACATCCCCCAGCCTGTCTGCGCCGGAGCGGATGTAGTAGTCGGGTAGCAGGGCACAGGCCACAATGCTGCTCTCGGCCTGGGGCAGCTCCTCCGCGCCCTGGCTCAGAGCGGCCAGCAGCCGCAGATGGTTGTCGGTATAGCTGTTCAGCTCCTGTTCCACGCCAAACAGGCCGTTCAGATCAAACAGCTGGAAAGGGAGCCTGCCTGGGATCTCAATCTCACCGCTGTAATAGACCGGCTTGCCGTTGAGCTCATAGAGCGCGTTGCACATATCCATCAGGCGTTGGTAGGCTTCTTGAGAGGGTAAGATCTGGAAGGAGTGAAACATCAGATCAACCGCCCAGTTCAGTTGACCCAGCACCTCACAGTCAGGTAGCTTGGACAGCCGCTCCCCCAGCCGCACCAACCGGGCAATGGACAGCAGCCCCCACACCCGAACCTGGGAGTCGCTCAGTTCCTTTGCCCTGGCCTCAATTTCGGCGGGAATGTCGTTGTAGAACAATCCGTCCTCATCCTCCAGCCGCCCAATACGGTCGGAGCAATCGTCCATCAGTTTCTCCCCCACCTTATCATAGATATTGTCATCAGCGCTGTAAATGGTGTCCGCCCGGTGGAGCCACAGTTGGGCTTTATGCAGGTCGCCCGCATCCATAGCGGTTACGCCCAGCTCATAATAGGTTCTGGACACCTCAGCCCAGTCATTTTTTCTCTGGAACTCAGCCAGCCGCATTTCTGGGGCTTTGTCTTCCTTCATTTTCTTTTTTCCAAATCCAAACATAAGAATCATCTCCTGTAGTATTTTGTTGGCACGAAACGATCATGCTATCTTAAACTCTCTAAATTTACTTTTCTTTCTATAACTTTATAGAAAACGTCGATTTGTCGAATTGACACGAGCAAAGTATAGCACTGGTGCGGGCGGATAGTCAACCTTTGTTTTTGGACGCTGATAGTAGTGGTAACTGCGGTTATACCGAAACTTATATTATACTGAAATCTCCATATCGAAAGTGACAGCCATGACCGGTATGCCTCCGCTCCCCGCCACATGGGTCAAGAACTGGTTCAGCACGGTGCGGTAAGCGGCCACCGTGTTCGCGCTTGCCTTGCGCTGCACCGGCAGGTACACGGGAAGGAAATTTTTGAATAGGAGGAACAGCTGCGGATCCTTTACTTTTCCCATAACTCTACCTCCGGGACAAGCCTGCCGTTCAGAATGTAATCCAGTGAAATACCGAGATTGTTGCGCAAGCCTCGGTATAATATAAGTTTCGGTATAACTACGAAAGATTTTCCTGCTTCTGATTGCAAAGGAACTCTCTGTTTTGCCAAACTTACGCTGCCGGGGACGGGTTATTAAGTATCGGGCGGCAAGGCGTTTTCTTCATTCCTGATTTGGCTATATATTTGAATAAAGGCAAAAGCCGGACGTTTAACGCGGAGCTATGCCATTCATGGGGGTGTAAAAGTTGACTGATAATCAAGACGGTTCCTTGTGGGTACACTGTCCGATCTGCGGCGGGAAAACAAGGACAAAGGTGTATGAAGATACGGTACTTATCCAATTTCCGATATATTTAGAGGTAAGCATTTGCCATATAGAAGATTTCACTTTACAAGTAAACTTTCAAGTGCCCGGCGGCGGGCGCTCCGCCAATCATGAAAATCTGGCGGGTGCATTTGGCATCCCTAAACTTGGACGCCTATTCGGCGGTGGATTTTCAAAATAAGGAAATTTTAAATTAAACAGGCTCAAGTGCCGCTTTTAATTGTGATTAACGTGAAGACAAAATGTCTTTAAAGGATATGAATGACGAATACAAGAAATTGCGGATATTGAAATGAATTGAAGCGAATAAAATAGCTTAGCAGGAGAAAATAATGCCATGCTTTTATGGAAAAGTAATAAATTTAAGTTTTAGAGGTGTTACGATGCTCCACAAGCTAAATCTAAAAATTCCCGGATTCAAAAGGGAAAAATGAAGCTGCTGCTTCACGATTTTTAATCGTTAAAGCAACAGCCACATTTTGTGTTTTATCAATCTAATTGTTTCACAGTAAGAGTGGCATTCACTCCACTGCCAAGGGTTATTCCAACTGCCAGAAGTGCGGAAAGTGCCAGATCCACAACACTTCCTGCTGTCAAAGTTACAATTGTGCTTCCATTGAACAGTGAACTGGTTCCGACTGCCAATGCCCTGGAAACGGTTGCGCTGGGTACATTGGATCCGTTAACTCTCACGGCAAATGTGATTGTTGTTGCTATTGCCGCTGTCAGGGTAGTGGCATAATTGATTTCGTAAGTGCCTGCATTTGCGACTACAATGCTGTTTGCCGGTACATAGGTTGCATTTTTTACGGGTCCGGCAGTGGCAAGCGGAATCTGCGTGGTTCCTCCTATTGTCAGATTCAGAGTCTGGGGTGCTGTGCTAGACAAACTTGCATAGGAATTCAGACCATTTGCCGGTCCAGTAGGTCCAGTGGCTCCAGCTAGGCCAGTAGCTCCGGCAGCGCCAGTAGGTCCGGTAGGTCCAGTGGCTCCAGTAGGTCCAGCAGCGCCAGTAGGTCCAGTGGCTCCAGCAGGTCCGGCAGCGCCAGTAGGTCCAGTGGCTCCAGCAGGTCCGGCAGCGCCAGTAGGTCCAGTGGCTCCAGCAGGTCCGGCAGCTCCAGTGGCTCCAGCAGGTCCGGTAGCGCCAGTAGGTCCGGTAGGCCCGGTGGCTCCAGCAGGTCCGGCAGCGCCAGTAGGTCCAGTGGCTCCAGCAGGTCCGGTAGCCCCAGTGGCTCCAGCAGGTCCGGCAGCCCCAGTGGCTCCAGCAGGTCCAGTAGCGCCAGTAGGTCCGATAGGTCCAGTGGCTCCAGCAGGTCCGGTAGCCCCAGTGGCTCCGGCAGCCCCAGTGGCTCCAGCAGGTCCAGCAGTGCCAGTAGGTCCAGTGGCTCCAGCAGGTCCGTCAGCTCCAGTGGCTCCAGCAGGTCCGGTAGCTCCAGTAGGTCCGGTAGCGCCAGTAGATCCGGTAGCTCCAGCAGCGCCGGTAGGTCCAGTGGCTCCAGCAGGTCCGTCAGCGCCAGTAGGTCCGGTAGGTCCAGTGGCTCCAGCAGGTCCGGCAGCCCCAGTGGCTCCAGCAGGTCCAGTGGCTCCGGCAGCCCCAGTGGCTCCAGCAGGTCCAGTAGCGCCAGTAGGTCCGGTAGGTCCAGTGGCTCCAGCAGCCCCAGTGGCTCCAGCAGGTCCGGCAGCGCCAGCAGATCCGGTAGGTCCAGTGGCTCCAGCAGGTCCGGTAGCCCCAGTGGCTCCAGCAGGTCCAGCAGTGCCAGCAGGTCCGGTAGGTCCAGTGGCTCCAGCAGCGCCGGTAGGCCCAGTGGCGCCAGTAGGTCCGGTAGCTCCAGTGGCTCCAGCAGCGCCGGCAGCCCCAGTGGCTCCAGCAGGTCCGGCAGCGCCGGTAGGTCCGGTAGGCCCAGTGGCTCCAGCAGCGCCGGTAGGTCCGGCAGCGCCAGCAGATCCGGTAGGTCCAGTGGCTCCAGCAGGTCCGGTGGCTCCGGCAGCGCCAGTAGGCCCAGTGCCTCCAGCAGGTCCGGTGGCTCCGGCAGGTCCGGTAGGCCCGGTGGCTCCAGCAGGTCCGGCGGCTCCGGCAGCCCCAGTAGGCCCAGTGGCTCCAGCAGGTCCGGCAGCGCCAGTAGATCCGGTAGGCCCAGTGGCTCCGGCAGCCCCAGTAGGTCCAGTGGCTCCGTCAGCGCCGGTAGATCCAGTGGCTCCAGTAGCCCCGTTAGCGCCAGCGGGTCCTTGGATTCCTTGTGGCCCAGTAGCCCCAGTGGCTCCAGCAGGTCCGGTGGCTCCGGCAGCCCCAGTAGGTCCAGTGGCTCCAGCAGGTCCGGTAGGCCCAGTGGCTCCATTAGCGCCAGCGGGTCCTTGGATTCCTTGTGGCCCAGTAGGCCCAGCGGCTCCAGTAGCGCCGGTAGATCCAGTAGCACCAGCGGATCCCTGGATTCCTTGTGGCCCGGTAGCCCCAGTAGGCCCAGTCGGACCGGTGGATCCAGACGAACCAGCAGCTCCTGTGGGTCCAGTAGCTCCTGTGGCTCCAGCAGGTCCCTGAATCCCCTGAGGGCCTTGTGGGCCTACCGCTCCAGGAATGCCTTGTGGTCCCTGTGCTCCCTGTGCTCCCTGTGCCCCCTGTGGCCCAGCGGGTCCGGTAGCTCCTGTGGGACCGGTCACTGTTATCAGGTCATAATCAGGAGAGGTTCCGGGAATGCCTATAGGGTAGTTCCGGTTCACACGGTAAATAAAACCATTATAGGATACCAGATCCCCTTCATAATATGCCTGATTTGGATCAAAAGCCGACACTTGTTCCAGCCCAGGCCCCATAGGCCCTGGTACACCTTGAGGCCCCATCGGACCAGGAGGGCCAGCAGGACCTTGAGGACCACGGCAGCAACAGCTGGGATTTGGCGGACACGGACAGCCTGGCTGGCAGCCGCAATTTCCTGCCTGGCTATTCTGGCCATTCTCACAGCAAGAATCTACGGAATTCCAATACATATAATCACTCCTATTGATATACTTTGTCATCTGGCCTTCTGTCGGGGGATGCTTCCTGCAATGCGTCCTGTATCTGCTGATTCCATGTTTGCCGCGTTTATCCATACATCCAGCAGCAGATTCTTCCCATTCCCTCGTCCCCTTCCTTCCCGGCCTGCTATCAGTATATGTCCTATTTTTCGTTTGGTTCGTCCCAGAATGCACTGGAATCATGCCTGAGAATGTGTTCTGCGCCAGTGAAATCTCCCTGTCAGAGAGATATTTCCTTACAAGAGAAGGAATACCAAAAAATCTATTAGGGGCATTGCGGCCATTATGAGGGACTTATCGTGATATGGAGCAAATAACTCCCGTTCCTTGATAGCTGATTTATGGAAATCAAGGATAAACAGCTTAATGACACCCATATCAAAAGCAATATAGCAATCAACAATGTTAAACAGATGGCTCCGATGAAGCGCATTATACTTATATATGTCATCCGATTTTAATTTAAAATCTGCCGTCCGTTCAGCCTGCCCCAGCGAAGCGGGGGTATCGCCTCCATCTTCCGCCTTGCAGTCTGAAAATTCATGCCCGATAAAGCGGGGCACGCTGTCCTACGTCGTTTGGCTGAAAGCAATTGTGTCAGTACACTAGAAAAAATATTTCTAAAATAGTGCAAATATGCATAGGAGAGTTAGGAGAGTATGGAATAATCAATTTATCAAAACGGAAACATGAAGATTTCAATCCTGCTGTTTCTGCGTAAGGGCAGGTGGCACAGTGGCGACTGCAGGTAACTGTAAATCACCCACATAGGAAACGCGAAGGTTCCCGTCCTTCCCTGCCCATTATCCATGGAAGCAGTTTCTATGGTTGAGCCAAAGCCGTATGGTTGAGCCAAAGCGGTATGTTATATGCAGGTGTGGCAGAGTGGTTGAATGCGGCTCCCCGCTAAGGAGTTTGTTAGGAAACTGGCACGAAGGTTCGAATCCTTCCGTTTGCGTTAATTTGATACAATGCACCCAGAGAAAGATGCCATGCAGAAAAAAATCCTGCCGTAAAAGAGTACTAATATTTGAAGTTAGCTTTAATCTATTTTTTGCGATATTCTTTAGGCAGGACTTTAAAATAGGTTTTAAATGCCGCAGTAAATTTGCTTTGGCTGTCATAGCCGACAGCCCGTGCAATCTCCGCAATGCTTTTATCGGTTTCTTTTAGCATTTTTGCGGACTGCTCCATGCGGTGCTCTTTGATGTGGGCGGCAATCGAAGTTCCGTAAATGGACTTGAAGGCGGTTTTTAGAGTGGTTGGGTTGATCAGATATTTTCTGGATAGTTCTTCTATCGTGATTCGCTGCTCCATATGCCGGGTCAGCTGGTCGTGGATTTCCCGAATAATGCGAATCTGCTCAGTTTTATATTCGGATAACTGCTGGCTGGAGGTAAGTTCTGTCTTGCCAAGATAGAGAAGCAGCTCCATAGTCTTTATTTTCTGATAAGGCAGCTTCAGGCTTTCCGGCTGGTTAAAAAATGCAGAAAAAATACTCTCTGTCTGTTCATTTCCGGCAAGAAAAACAGGAGAGTCATTCCTGCAAAATTTTTCTGGCAATATAGTTTCAAAGATATTGCTGCCTTTTAACAGTTCAGGCGGATAATCGGAAACTTCCTGTAAATCAATGTAGATGGAAAGCCCCTGGTATATACCGCTTGGAAAGGTAAGCATAGAATCTGTACAGGCTTTCATGGTATGAAGGGAAAAGTCACCTGGATTCAGATAAATGCGGTTTCTGCTTTTCATTTCCCACACGATCTGTCCAGCTTTGCAGTAGTTGATTTGAATGATGTGCGGCATAGCTTTATGGTGTACGGAAAAAGAATTGGTTGAAAATGTCAGATAACATAATTCTATACCGGGATAAAGCGAGATAACTGTGCCGGCAGTCTTTTGCTGAAAGTTCTCTGCATCATTTTTTATTTGTATCAATTCATCATTCATCAGACAAACCTCATAATTTGGGGCAGGTAATTTCCATAACCTGCTCAATCATCTGATGCAGCAGGCGGCTCTGCTGCGTATCTGCGGCTCGATAATATACTTCTTTTCCTTCACGCCGGCAAATAATCAGACCGCTGTTTTTTAATGGCCTGAGATGATGTGAAACTGCCGGGCTTGACATATGGAGCATATCTGAAATATTAAGGACACATTCCTCCTGGTGGCAGAGAAGCCAGAAAATGCGGATTCTGGTGGTGTCGCCAAGTTGTTTGAAAACTTCCGCTACGGTCTGGAAATAATCTACATGGTCTAATTGCTTTTGGATAAGTACGGCCTGCTGTCCTTCTCCATGTTGGTGTGGTAATTTCATATTGTCCATATTGTTTTCCTTTCTTTTTCGCCTAAATGGAAATGCTTTTCGCCCATTTGGGAGGGAATGCACCAGAACTATTGACGATTGCTTTCATGCGTATTATACTACAGTCAAGATGATTAAACAAGTGCTTAATCATTGAATTTTTGAAATAGCAAGGAGGACTTTTACAATGAAAAAGACTTACAAGATTGAGGTGGACTGTGCCAACTGTGCAAATCTGATGGAGGATGCAGCCCGTAAAACAGCAGGAGTACAGAGGGCAACGGTCAATTTCATGACACAGAAAATGATTGTGGAATTTGACGAAGGGCAGGAGCCGAAAGATGTCATGAAGAATGTGCTGGATGCCTGCAAGAAAGTGGAGCCGGACTGCGAGATTTTCCTGTAAGCCAGAGCTGCCCATGAAAAGGTGACACCCTGAAAATGCCTTTCTGCAGTTTTGGGGTGTCTTTTTTGCCTTAATTTTAAGAAAGCCGTCGTCAGATTAAGAAAGCCATCGTCAGACGGACATGGAATGAGTAAGGCAAGCTTGCTCGCTTTTTTGTCAGAACGATTAAATAATTAAGCATATTTTGAAAGGAGATTTGCCATGCAGGAATTAGTAATCAGCATATTGCTGACGGTTGTTATTATAATGGCTGCTGCACTTCTTATTTTTGCCGGCAGCCGCAAGGATGGTATGACAAAAAAACAAAGAGTTATGATGATCCGTATTTTGATTAGCGCCGGAATCTTACTGGTACTCCAGTTTGTTTCAGCAGAGATGTTTGATACAGTTGACCGTTATTTATTTCCGTCTGCAGGAAGGTGGATTCGCTTTGCGTGCTATCTGATCAATTATTTTATCATCGGATATGACATTTTGAGGAAAGCGGCAAAAGGCATCAGAAACCGTCAGGTATTTGATGAAAGTTTTCTGATGGCAGTGGCCACGATTGGGGCGATGGCGCTTGCTATTTATGAGAACGGTGATTATCTGGAAGCGATTGCCGTTATGCTGTTTTACCAGATCGGGGAATGGTTCCAGGGCTATGCTGTGGGCAAGAGCCGCCGCAATATCAGTAACCTGATGGATATTCGCCCTGATTATGCAAATGTTGAGAGAAATGGGAAATTAGAGCAGGTTGATCCGGATGAGGTAGGGATTGGCGGCGTGATCGTTGTACAGCCAGGCGAGAAAGTGCCGATTGACGGAATAATTGTTGAGGGAGCTTCCAGCCTGAATACCAGCGCATTGACTGGGGAAAGTTTGCCCAGAGAGGCAAAAGCCGGTGATGAGGTAATCAGTGGATGTATCAGTATGACAGGAGTATTAAAGATACAGACAACAAAGGAATTCGGAGAATCTACGGTTTCTAAGATTTTGGATCTGGTGGAAAATGCAAGTTCCCGCAAATCAAAATCAGAAGATTTTATCTCGAAGTTTGCGAAAGTCTATACTCCGGCTGTCTGCTGCTCAGCATTGGTGTTGGCATTGCTTCCTCCAGTTGTCAGAATATTTTTTATGGGACTGTCTGCGGATCCCGGTGTTTGGATTTACCGGGCATTGACATTCCTTGTTATCAGCTGCCCCTGTGCGCTTGTTATCAGTATTCCTTTGAGTTTCTTTGCAGGAATAGGAGGCGCAAGCAAAGAGGGAGTGCTGGTAAAGGGTTCCAACTATCTGGAAATCCTTTCACAGACCAAGTATGTTGTTTTTGACAAAACCGGAACGATGACAAAGGGCGTCTTTGAAGTAAATGGTATCCATCACTCCACCATAGACAATGAGAAACTGTTGGAATATGCGGCTCTTGCAGAGAGCGCTTCTTCCCACCCAATCAGCAAGAGCTTACAGCGGGCATATGGGAAAGAAATTGACAGGACTCGTGTATCGGATATACAGGAAATCAGCGGAAATGGCGTGACTGCAAAAGTAGACGGCATTGAGGTTGCAGCTGGGAACGACAAACTGATGAAACACTTGAACATTCCTTACCAGGACTGTCACCAGACTGGAACGATTATCCACATGGCAGTCAATGGGAAATATGCAGGGCATATTGTGATTTCCGATATTATCAAGCCTCATTCTAAGGCGGCTATTGCGGAATTAAAGAAGGCAGGTGTAGAAAGAGCGGTCATGCTGACCGGGGATGCAAAGAAAGTGGCAGATCAGGTTGCTTCCTCTCTTGGGATTGACGAGGTTTACAGTGAGCTTCTTCCAGCAGGTAAGGTAGATAAAGTAGAAGAACTTCTGCGTGTGAAGTTAGGCAAGGCAAAGCTGGCATTTGTCGGTGACGGAATCAATGACGCACCAGTGCTTTCCAGAGCTGATATTGGCATTGCTATGGGGGCAATGGGTTCCGATGCGGCAATCGAAGCGGCGGATATTGTGTTGATGGATGATGATCCGATTAAGATTGCAAAAGCAATCAAGATTTCAAGAAAGTGTCTGCGGATCGTTTATCAGAATATTACGATGGCGCTTGCAGTGAAATTTGCCTGCCTTGCATTAGGAGCTGTGGGAATTGCAAATATGTATCTGGCAATCTTTGCGGATGTGGGGGTAATGATTCTTGCGGTACTGAATGCAATCCGCTGTCTGTTTGTGAAAAAACTGTAAGAAAGGCGGGGTTCCTTTGACAGAATATCAGGACAGTCATTTTTACGAAGAATTGAAGGAAAGCGATTTGTATATATTAACAGAATTTTTTAAGGTGCTTGGGAACCCCACCCGTATCCGAATCCTGCTCCTTTTAATGGAGCAGGATTTATGTGCTGGTGATTTGGCTATATATAATGCAGACAGTACGCTAGTACTGCGTTGCGTAAATTCCAGTGAATATGCACCCGCTGTCTACGTCATCTGTAAATCCAACGAAACTCGATGTAGCACCACTACGCCTTCGTTTCGCGGGATTCACATCTAACGCAGACATCAGACGCCTATTCACCGTTATTTACGCAACGCAGTACTAGTTACTTGCCAAGCAAAATATAGGGTGTTATAATTTCTGCAAAAAATAAACAGGGGAGCTTGCGTGGCAGGCTGGGAGGAAGGCTGGGAGGAAGTCAGGCCTTTGGCTCTTGGTCCTGATGTGGACAATGCCGCTGGAGGTTAGGGTATGGATAAATGGCTGCTGGAACAAATACAAAGGATTACGCCGGAAGAACAAGCATATTTGGATGGGGAGGAACAGGTAAACAGGAAAATTTATACAAAAAAGGAAGACTTTGAGATTGACTGCGATCTGTTTTTGAAACAAGGGAAGCTGATAACGGTACGCCACCACAGCCGTTTTATCGAATTTCCGGAGCATAAGCACAATTATATTGAGATTGTATACGTATGCACCGGAGAGCTGGTTCATTACATTGACGGTAAAGCGCTGTCCATGCAGGCAGGTGATCTTTTGCTTATGAACCAGTATGTAAAGCATAGTGTAAAAAGGGCAAAATTAAATGATATTGGGATTAATTTTATCGCTTTGCCGGAATTTTTTGACATACCGCTTCAGATGATACGCAAACAGAATACTATTGCGGATTTTTTGCTTGGGACATTTCGGCAGAACTATGCCGTGCCCCAGTACCTGTTGTTTCAGCTGAAAGAGCAGAAGCACATATCCAATCTGATGGAAAATATGATATCGTCTGTTGTTTGCGATTCAGAGAATGAGGATGTAATCAATCAGTATTCTATGGGTCTTGTTTTTTTATATCTGCTTAATCATATGGATAAGCTGGCCCGCAATTCATCCCAGAGCTATGAGGATGTGGTGATCCAGGCGGCGTTAAAGTACATTGATTCTCAGTATCCCACGGCCGTTTTAAGCCGGATTGCAGAAGATTTTAACCTGTCTTTGTCAGCGGTCAGCAGGATGATTAAGAAAAATACAGGATTTACTTTTATGGAATTGTTAATGCGTAAGCGTTTTCAAAGGGCCTTGATGCTTCTGGTGGAAACGGAGCTTCCGGTAGAGCAGATTGCGGCAAAGATTGGTTATGAGAACCAGAGCTATTTTTACCGTCAGTTTAAGGCTTATTATGGGGCAACGCCCAGCCAGTATCGGTCAGAGCATAAAAATGATCCGCAGATCCGAATATAAAGCCTGCAAAAAAGGACAGTGGATCTGGCAAACGGGGACATTACGAAGAGCTCCCGGTTAGCTTATAATAAAGGCGATTAAGGATGCAGCAGCGCAAGGAAGGTTAAATTTGCTTTGGCTGAAAAAAGCGCGGCGGATGGGGAGCATATGGGAGGGAAGGAAAAAGTATGATAAGAAAAGGAATAAAAATGCATTTGTATCCGGGCATGGCGGAGGAATATGAGAGGCGGCATAATCAATTATGGCCGGAGATGATCGAAATGATCCATGCCCATGGGGGGAGCAATTATTCCATATTTCTGGATAAAGAAACGAACGTCCTGTACGGATATCTGGAAATCGAAGATGAGGAAGCCTGGGCAAAGTCGGCGGATACAAAAATCAACCGTAAATGGTGGGACTATATGGCGGATATTATGGAAACCAACGAGGACAACAGCCCGGTTTCTACCGATCTAACGCCGGTATTTCATCTGGATTAAAGGGGGAAAACCATGGGAACGTACTACTTGGCAGTGGATATCGGCGCGTCAAGCGGACGCCATATTCTGGGGCATCTGGAGAATGGCCAGATGGTTTTGGAAGAGATTTACCGTTTTGAAAACGGCATGGACAAGCAGGGCGGCAAGCTTTTATGGGACACGGGCCGTTTGCTTACAGAAATTGTAAATGGCATGAAGATGTGCAGGCAATTAAATAAAATCCCGGCCAGTATGTCGGTGGATACCTGGGCAGTGGATTACGTGCTTTTGGATGAGCAGGATCAGGTTTTAGGAGATACATACGGATACCGTGACAGGCGGACCGCAGGGATGGATGAAGAGGTATATAAGCTTATATCCCAGGAGGATTTGTACCGGAGGACCGGCATCCAGAAGCAGATTTTCAATACCATATACCAGCTGATGGCAGCAAAAAAGCAGACGCCAAAACTGCTTGAGAAGGCAAAAACATTTCTGATGCTGCCGGATTACTTCCAGTTCCTGCTGACGGGACGGAAGGTCTCCGAATATACAAACGGCACGTCAACCCAGCTGGTAAACCCGGAAACGAAGCAGTGGGACAAGGGATTAATCCGTCTTCTGGGATATCCGGAAGAAATGTTTCTGCCCCTTAAGATGCCGGGGACGGAGGTAGGGCCATTGGCCAAAGAAATCCAGGAGCAGGTGGGATTTGACTGCAAGGTGACGCTTTGCGCCAGCCATGACACGGCTTCTGCGGTTATGGCTATGCCGCTTGCTAAGGGAGAAGGGCTGTATATCAGCTCCGGCACTTGGTCTTTGATGGGCGTGGAAGCAAAGCAGGCGGACTGCGGGGTGCAGAGCAGGAAGGGAAATTTTACCAATGAAGGCGGATATGATTACCGTTTCCGGTATCTGAAAAATATTATGGGCCTGTGGATGATCCAGTCTGTACGGCATGAGCAAAAGGATGCGTATTCCTTCGCGCAGCTTTGCCAGATGGCGGCGGAATGCAGAAAGTTCCCTTCCCGGGTGGATGTCAATGATGATGTGTTTCTGTCCCCGGACAGCATGACGGAGGCGATACAGGATTACTGCAGGAGAACCGGGCAGGCCATCCCCGTAACGGTGGGGGAGATTTCAGCGGTTATCTACCAGAGCCTGGCAGACTGCTACGGAAAAACCGCAGTGCTTTTGCAGGAAAACACTGGAAGGACGTATGACGGTATTTTTGTCATCGGAGGCGGCTCAAATGCGGCCTACTTAAATCAGCTGACGGCGGATGCGGCAGGCATGGATGTATACGCAGGGCCGGGGGAGGCTACCGCAGTGGGAAATATTATGGCGCAGATGATCCGGGCGGGAGAGTTAAAGGATCTGGCAAACGCCAGAAAATGCGTAGCGGATTCCTTTCGGATCAGTCACTATCAACCAAAACCGTATAGAGAGTAAAAGCGATTGGAGGGGAAATAATGTTAGTAAACACGAAGGCAAAGGTAGGGGTATTTTCCATTGCATTAGGGGCATATCTGCCGCAGTTTCCGTCCCTGGTTCCGGAATTTGAGACGCAGTATAAGGCGTTTAAGGGGACGATTCCTGACAGCGTGGAGATTATTGACGGAGGGATGGTGACGACGAAGGAGCAGTCCCAGGCAGCGGGGGATCTGTTCCGCGCAGCGGATGTTGACCTGGTATTTTTGCAGCTCCTTACTTATGCCACTTCCTATAATATGCTTCCGGCGGTGCGGGATCTGAATGTCCCGGTTGTGCTGGTCAATGTCCAGGAGAAAAAGGCGCCGGATTATGCCAATACCGATATTCCCACGTGGCTTGGAAAGCTCTATGCCTGCGGCGCGGTGGGGGAGATGGTGGCGGATCTGGAGCGTGCCGGAAAGCGCCACGCGGTCATCACGGGCGTTGTGGAAGGGGGCGATCCGGCGGTAGCGGCGGAAATTGAGGACTGGTGCAGGGCGGCGCAGGTCCGCAGGCGTTTCCGCAATACTAACCTGGCGCAGATCGGAAGGCCTTACCCAGGCATGATGGATTTGTATATTGATGAGACCAATTTGTATCATCGGATGTTTGTATATACCAAGCAGTTTGACTGGGAAAAGATGTGGGCCATTGCAGATGATATCACCGATGAGGAGGCCATCCGCGCAAAGGCTCAGGATATCCTGGACACCTTTGACATTGAAGGCGGCGGGACGGTGGAAAAGGTATGGGAGATGGCAAGGTATGTGGTCGCCTTTGAACGGTGGTGCAAAGAGGAGCAGATTGGCTTTGTGGCGTCCCATTATGACGGGTTTGCCCAGGGCAAGGCCGGCGTGCTGGATAGTATGCTGATTCCTGCGTTCTCCATGCTGATCAAACAGGGGACGGCCTGTGCCGTGGAGGGGGACATTAAGGTTGCCATGGCCATGAGCATTTTAAAAACCATCTCCGGAACCGGCCAGCTTTCGGAAATGTATTCCATTGATTTTAATGACGACATCTGCATCATCGGGCACAGCGGTTCCGGCGATGCCGATATTTCCGCCAAAAAGCCGTCGATGAAGATTGTCCCCGTATTCCATGGAAAGACCGGGGGCGGGTATCTGACCCAGTTCTATCCGCCCGCAGGGGATATTACTTATTTAGGCATTACCCAGGATAAGGACGGGAACTTTAAGTTTGTAGCTGCGGAAGGCGTCAATGAGGAAGGCCCGATCTTTAACTTTGGCGATACCAACATGAGAACCCGCTTCAGCTGCGGGGCCAGGGAATTCTGCAACCGCTGGAGCGAGGCCGGCCCTACCCATCATATGGCGGCGGCAGTGGGAAGGCATATTGATACAATCTTAAAGGTTGCAAAGATTTTCAATGTCCCGGTGGATATTGTTGCAAGGTAAGTGGTGTTCCATCTGGCCGGAATGATTGTTCAAACACGCTCTAGGGCACGGCAGATGCATTTATATACACGCATCGTAGGGGCAAAAGCCCTTTTGTCCCTGACATCTTGAGCACGGCATTAAACATAGAGAGCCCTGGGAAACATGGGTGCAAGGGAGTTTCCGAGAGTGCTTACCTATAGAATAGGAGGATGTGATGGATATTTTAGAGACAGGATTTGTAAAAGGATTCATCCGCATGGCGGATGATGGCTGGAAATTGGGATGGCATGAGCGCAACGGCGGCAATCTGACCTACCGCATCAAGCCGGAGGAAGTAGAAGAGGTGCGGCAGTTTTTTGATTATGGGAAGCCGTTCCAGCCTATCGGCACTAGCGTTTTGGGGCTGGCTGGGGAATATTTTATGGTAACTGGCTCCGGCAAATATTTCCGCAATGTGATTCTTGACCCCGCGGATACCACAGCGATCATTGAAATCGACGATAAGGGGGAGAATTACCGGATCCTTTGGGGGCTTGAAAATGGCGGGCGTCCCACCTCTGAGCTGCCCAGCCATCTGATGAACCATGAGGTGAAAAAGCGCGTGACAGGAGGAGCGCACCGCGTCATATACCACTGCCATGCAACAAACTTGATTGCGCTTACCTTTGTGCTGCCGCTGACGGCAGAGGCGTTTACCCGCGAGCTGTGGGAGATGGCTACGGAATGTCCGGTAGTGTTTCCCTCCGGCGTGGGAGTAGTTCCCTGGATGGTTCCAGGCGGCCGGGCAATCGCAGTCGAGACCTCGAAACTGATGGAAGAGTACGATGCGGCGATCTGGGCGCATCACGGCCTGTTCTGCTCCGGTGAGGATTTCGACCTGACATTCGGCCTGGCGCATACCATTGAGAAGTCCGCCGAGATCTTGGTCAAGGTGCGCTCCATGCAGCCCCATAAGCTGCAGACGATCCAGCCGGATGAGTTTTGCGCCCTGGCCAAGGATTTTAAGGTGACGCTTCCGGAAAAATTTTTATATGAAAAGAAAAACTAAAGGAGGAAACAGGTTATGGTCAATCGTTTTGTACTGAATGGAGTATCTTATCATGGAAAAGGGGCAATCCAGGAGATTCCGGGAATCATTAAGGGAAAAGGGCTGAAAAAGGCATTTATTGCGACAGATCCTGAACTGGTGAAATTTGGCGTTACCAGGAAGGTGACGGACCTGCTGGATAAAAACGGGCAGGCATATGAGGTGTATTCGGACATTAAGCCAAACCCAACGATTGAAAATGTAAAGTCCGGTGTGGAAGCCTATAAGAAATCCGGGGCGGATTATATGATTGCCATCGGCGGCGGCTCTTCGATGGATACCGGAAAGGCAATCGGCATTATTATCAATAATCCGGAATTTGCGGATGTGCGTTCCCTGGAAGGGGTAGCGCCAACGAAAAATCATACGGTATTTACCATTGCCGTGCCCACTACTGCGGGGACGGCAGCAGAGGCAACCATTAATTACGTCATTACGGATGTGGAGAAAAAACGGAAATTTGTGTGTGTGGATACCAACGACATTCCGGATATCGCCATCGTTGACCCGGATATGATGTCCACAATGCCAGAAGGGCTTACGGCTGCAACGGGCATGGATGCGCTGACCCACGCCATTGAGGGATATACCACAAAGGCGGCATGGGAATTGGCCGACTGCCTTAACCTGGAGGCTATCCGGCTGATTTCCAGGAGTCTGCGCAAAGCGGTAAAGAACGAGGCGGACGGACGTGAGGGCATGGCGCTTGGCCAGTATGTGACGGGCATGGCGTTTTCAAATGTGGGGCTTGGCATTGCCCATTCCATGGCGCATACCCTTGGCGCTGTTTACGATACGCCCCACGGGGTTGCGTGTGCCATGATGCTGCCGATTGTGATGGAATATAATCAGGAAACAACGGGAGAGAAGTATAAAGATATTGCAGAGGCAATGGGGATTGACACCTCAGGCATGGATCAGGCGGCATATCGGAAGGCCGCGGTTGACGCAGTGCGCCAGTTGTCCGTTGATGTTGGGATTCCCACAAAACTGGAAGCATTAACAGAAGAAGATCTGGATTTCCTGGCGGAATCCGCCTATGCGGATGCGTGCCGCCCGGGAAACCCGAAGGAGACTTCCGTGGCGGATTTAAAAGAATTGTTCCGCAAGCTGATGTAAGGAGGTAATGTTTGCCGCAGGCGCGGTCTTTCTAACAGGCGGGGGCGGAACGATTAAATGCATATTTTATGGGGCTGTTGCAAAACAGCAGATTTTCACAATATATAGGTTGGATATTTCCGTAAGTTCCGTTATATATTGTGGAAGTGCAGTGTTTTGCGACAGCCCTTATTAGGTTGCCCGTTTCTCGCTCCTATTATAGGAATTGATCCTGCTCGGAAGGAACATACGTAGCAATATCTTCAATTTTGCAGTTTAAAATTTTGCATAAATCGTTTAGGGTTGTGGTTGTTAAAGGCTGATTTTTCCTGAGGCGGTCGAGTGTGGAATGGGATACACGGTGTTTATTCGTTAAGGAATAGGTCGATTCACCGGCATTTTTCATGGTTCTCCAAAAACGGTCATACTGAATCATTGCGCTTTCCTCCCAAAATAGTAATTATTAGTAAACATTGTATAACTACATTTTATGAGCTAACCGCGAAAATGACCATGGTCAATAGAACGATTATGTTGATCAAACCTTTTAACCCTGGTATCATGAAAGCAGTAAAATCAGGAATAGGAGGGTTTCTTATGGCAGTTTTGGCGGCATACATGGTTCCCCATCCGCCCCTTATCGTGCCGGATATCGGAAGAGGGGCGGAGGCGGCGATCGCAAATACCATTGACGCATACAGGGAGGTGGCCAGGAGGATTGCAAGCGTTAAGCCGGATACCATTGTGGTCATTTCTCCCCATCAGGTGATGTACGCGGATTATTTTCACCTATCGCCGGGGAAGGGAGCCAAAGGCGATTTTGGCCGGTTTAGGGCTGGAAAGGTGAAAATGGAAGTTTCCTATGATACGGAGTTTGTGGGGGAGCTTTGCATCCAGGCTCAGGCTCAGGGGCTGGATGCGGGTACTCTTGGAGTTCGGGGAAGGCAGGATCAGGATTTGGATCATGGAACCATGGTTCCTCTGTATTTTGTAAATCAGTACTGGAAAGCTTATAAACTGGTAAGGGTCGGGCTTTCTGGTTTTCCCCTTACCGCCCATTACGCGCTGGGAGAGTGCATCCAGGAAACGGCCCAGATCCTGGACAGGAATGTGGTGGTCATTGGCAGCGGGGACTTGTCCCACAGGCTGAAAGAAGAAGGGCCTTATGGATTTAGGGCGGAAGGGCCAAAATACGACAGCCGGATCATGGACGTGATGGGGCGGGGAGCCTTTGGGGAGCTTTTGGAATTTCCTGAGGATTTCTGCGAGAAGGCAGGAGAGTGCGGACACCGGTCATTTACCGTTATGGCCGGAGCCTTGGATCGGATGGCAGTAAAGGCGGACAGGCTTTCCTACGAAGGACCCTTTGGGGTAGGCTACGGCATCTGTTCTTATGAGGTGACAGGCAGGGATCCAGACAGGGATTTTCTGGGGCAGCATGAGGAAAAAGAACGGGAGCGCCTCTCGGTTTTGAGAGCCCGGGAGGACGGATACGTAAAACTGGCCCGAAGAACCATAGAGACTTACGTTCAGACAAGGAAGATTCTGCCTGTTCCAAAGGAGCTTCCTGATGAATTGTACACCTTAAGAGCCGGGGTTTTCGTCTCAGTGAAAAAGGAAGGCCAGCTGAGAGGCTGCATCGGAACCATTCAGGCGGTGCAGGGCTGCCTGGCGGAAGAAATTATCCAGAATGCGGTCAGCGCCTGCAGCAGGGATCCTAGATTTTCCCCTATAGAGCCCAAGGAACTGGAGCAGCTTACCATCAGCGTAGATGTGCTGGGGGAGGCAAAAAAAATCGGCTCTCCCCAGGAGCTGGATGTGAAGCGGTATGGGGTGATTGTGAAAAATGGCAGGAGAAGAGGGCTTTTGCTGCCGGATTTAGACGGCGTGGATACGGTAACACAGCAGATCGCCATAGCGAAGCAGAAAGCCGGGATCAGGGAAGAAGAGGATGTAGAGCTGGAGCGATTTGAGGTCGTTCGTCATCATTAGGGGAGAAGATTATGAAAGCGGTTTGTCCGGTTTGTATGCATCACTGCTGCCTGGAGGAAGGGCAGAGGGGGCTCTGCGGAGCCAGGAAGAATGAAGGCGGAAGGATCTTGTGCGGCAATTACGGAAAAGTGACTTCCCTGGCTTTAGATCCCATTGAGAAAAAGCCTTTGAAAATGTTTAAGCCGGGAAGCCTGGTTTTGTCCGTGGGAAGCTATGGCTGCAACTTAAGCTGTCCCTTTTGCCAGAACCATTCTATCTCCATGGCCGGACGGGCTGGGGCTTTGCCCGAAACCGTTGATGTCAGCCCGGATGTTTTGGCTGAGAAGGCTTATCAGCTTAAAGGTTTTGGCAATACCGGTCTGGCGTTTACCTATAATGAGCCTTTGGTGGGCTGGGAATATGTGCGGGATACGGCTCGGCTGGTGAAGGAAAAGGGGATGGACAATATCCTGGTGACAAACGGAAGCGCATCTGCGGAAATATTGGAGGAGCTGCTTCCCTATGTGGACGCCATGAACATTGATCTGAAGGGGTTTTGTCAGGAATACTACCGCAAGCTTGGAGGCGATCTGGAGATGGTAAAGGAATTCATTGCACGGGCAGCCCGTTCCTGCCATGTGGAGCTTACCACCTTGATCGTGCCGGGGGAGAATGACTTGCCGGAAGAAATGGAGCAGGAGGCCATGTGGATCAGGTCTGTGGGAGAGGAGATCCCCCTCCACGTGACCAGATTTTTCCCCAGGTATCGTATGACCGACAGGGAGGCCACAAATGCGGCCAAAGTCTGTGGCCTGGCGGAACGGGCCAGGAAATACTTAAAGTATGTGTTTTTGGGAAATTAAGCGCAAGGGGAGGAATTCAGATGGCAGTAAAATATTATGATATTGGGGTAAATCTGTTCTGCAAGCAGTTTCTAAACCCGGAAAAGATTATTGCCGATGCCGAAAAGGCGGAGGTTTTGTGTATTCTTACCGGCACGGATCCGAAAGAGAATCAAAAAGTCGATTCCTTTACAAAAAACCATCAAGTCTACGGCACAGCAGGAATCCATCCCCACAACGCGGATTTTGCCAGCCAGGAGGATTTTGACCAGATCGAAAAAATCATAGCAAGCAATCCGAAGATCGTGGCAGTGGGGGAGTGCGGCCTTGATTTTGACCGTATGTTTTCCGGGAAAGAAAATCAGATCCGGTGTCTGGAAAAGCATATCGTGCTGGCGGAGAGATTGGAAAAGCCTTTGTTTCTCCATGAGCGCAGCGCATCTGCAGATTTGATCAAGAGGTTTAAAAAGCACCCGGATATCTGCAAAAGATCCGTAGTTCACTGTTTTACGGGGAATAAAACGGTTCTGGAGCAGTATCTTTCCATGGGATTTGCCATCGGCATAACCGGATGGATCTGCGATGACAGGCGGGCGAAGGAGCTGCGGGAAGCGGTGAAGATAATCCCCCTTGACCGGATCCTGGTGGAGACAGATGCCCCTTATCTTACGCCCCGGAATGTGCCGGGGCTTGAGAGAACTAATGTTCCCGGGAATATCGTCCATGTGGTCAGGGAGTTGGCAAAATACATGAAAGTGCGGGAGGAAGAGCTGATCTGGCACGCCAGGGAAAATACGGAGAGGATATTTTCCTTGGATCGGGAGGCAGGGGGTTGACCAAAAGGAAGCGCCAAAAGATCGATAAGTCTGTAACCGATTAATTTCTATTTTTAGAAGGCCTGTGCAAGCAGGCCTTTTTTCTATGCGGATATAATCCGCAATATTTCCCTGATGTAATTTAGGATGAATTTTGTCCAGATTTTTGACCGGTTGCCCCCGGGATAGGCCTGCGTTGTATTGAAGGTAGGGGATTCAATATGCCTCGCGCCCTATATGAAAAAAGGCGCAAACCATTAGGGTGTGTTTGAAAAATCCGATCAGTGATAGGATAAAGTCTGACAAGTTATAGAAATGGGGTAATGAAAATGCTATGATCGAAAACACAATAAGGATTCGGAATAACAGGACACAGGCCAGTCAGTCCTTCCGACACTTACAAAAAATCAGAAAAAAGGAGGAAGCGTACATGAAAAAAGGAAGAACAGCCCTGTTGGCATCGGCTTTGGTTTTGTCGATGACCGCCTGCGGCAGCACAGGGGGAGCATCCGCAGGATCCGGGAAGGGAGATGACAGCATTTACACGGTTACTATGGTGCTGAAAGGCACACAGCAGCCGGATGAAGAACGGATTGAAGGGAAAATTAATGAAATATTGGAAAAGGAATTAAATGCAAGGCTGGATCTTGTGGTTCTGCCATGGGCAAGTGCGAACCAGCAGATGCAGCTTATGCTGGCCGGTGATGAAAAAATTGACGTTTTTTACAATGACGGGACGACAGCCGTGCGGTACATGAACAGCGGACAAATCCTGGATATGAACGAATTAGTGGATAAATACGGAAAAAATCTGAAGGAAATTTACGGTGAGGATGTCTTAAAGTCCAATACCGTAGATGGTTTTTTGTACGGCGTCCCCAATCAGATTGAGCGCGGGAGCATTCCGGCGATTTATATGAGAAAAGACCTTGTGGAAAAGTATAATATTGATCCATCGGCAATCAAAGAACCTAAGGATTTGGAGGCTGTTTTTGAAACGGTTAAGGCAGGAGAACCGGATATGACCATGCTGTTTTCGGCAAATGAAGATGCGCCAGTCACCCGCCTGTTTGCAGGAGATAATCTGTCGGACAGCAATTATCTGGGGGTGATTATGGATCAGGAGAACAGCACGACGATTGAGAATTTCTATGCCACGGACTGGTATAAAGAAACGACAGCCATGCTTCATGACTGGTATGAAAAAGGATATATCAGCAAGGATGCAGGAACAGATACAGAGAACTGGAGAACGGTGTGCAAGGCCGGAAATCTGTTTTCCATCTTTTTCTCCTATCATCCGGGAACCCCGGTCGAATTTGAGAGTTCTACCGGATATGAGTTTGAAATTGTAAAATTCAGGGATTATCCGATTAAGAATTGCCAGACATACAATAATGTGACCTTTTCCATTGCTCAAAATTCAGAAAATCCGGAAAAAACCATGGAAGTCCTGGATTACCTTTATGGAAGCCCGGAGCTTATGAACCTGTTAATCTGGGGAGAAAAAGGAACGGATTATGTGATGGAAGATGAGGAGAATGGGATTATTAATTTCCCGGAAGGAATAACTGCGGAAACCGTAGGATATAGCCTGAATCTGGGATGGGAGCTTCCTAATCAGTTTATCGCTCATAAGTGGACAGGCTCAGATCCCCAGCTCTGGGAAAAGATGGAAGAATTTAATGATTCGGCAAAGGAATCTACAGCCGTTGGATTTTTCTTCAATAATTCAGGATATGACAATCAGATTGCAGCCCTCAGCAACGTGGTAAAGCAGTATTCGATTTCACTTAACAGCGGTTCAGCCGATCCGGAAGTTTACCTTCCTCAGTTTTTGGAAGCATTAGAGCAGGCGGGGATTGACGAATTGATTGCGGCAAAGCAAGAACAGTTTGATCAGTGGCTTGCAGCAAAAGAGTAATGATCTTAACGGAATAGGAAAAAGACCTGCACAGGATTACGGCGTTTGTGTGCAGGTTTTTTTAAAAAAGGAGAATTAAATTTATGGATAAAAACACACGGTTAAAGAAATTGAAGGAACATTTGCCTTTATTTTTAATGATGCTGCCGGGAATCGTTTATCTTTTAATTAATAACTATATTCCTATGGCTGGGATTATCATTGCTTTTAAGAAACTGAACTTTTCAAAGGGAATTTTTGCCAGCCCCTGGGCAGGCTTGGAGAATTTTAAATTCCTTTTCGATTCACCAGATGCGTGGATTATTACAAGAAATACTTTGCTGTACAATGTTGCCTTTATTCTTGTCAACATGGTAGTGGGAATAGCAATCGCCATATTGATCTGTGAAGTGCGCAACACAAACCTAAAAAAACTCTATCAGAGCGCCATACTTCTTCCTTTTTTGATGTCTATGGTAATCTTAAGTTATATCGTTTATGCATTGCTGAGTTCAGAAAACGGACTGATCAATAATACGGTACTTCCTGCATTGGGAATTTCAACGATTCAGTGGTATCAGCAGCCCGAATACTGGCCCTTTATCCTGGTCATTGCAAACTGCTGGAAAGGCGTGGGATATGGATGCCTGATCTATATTGCCTCACTGGTGGGCATTGACCCGTCTTTTTATGAGGCAGCCAGGCTTGACGGGGCAAGCAAGTGGCAGGAAATTACAAAGATTACGCTGCCCTGTCTTGTGCCAACGATCATTACCCTGCTTTTGCTGAGCATAGGAAGAATTTTCTATTCCGATTTCGGCCTGTTTTATCAAGTACCCATGAACTCCGGCGTGCTGTTCCCGACAACGAATGTTATTGATACGTATGTGTACAGAGCGTTGGTTGAGCAGGGAAATATCAGTATGTCCTCTGCGGCAGGGGTTTATCAGTCATTGGTAGGTTTTGCGGTGGTTATGTTTAGTAACTGGATTGTGCGCAGGGTGGATAAAGATCAGGCGCTGTTTTAGGAGGGGAAACTATGCCGAATTCAAAAAAAAGCAGGCAATTTCAATTGCTGATCAATATAGTTATGATGGTTATTGTATTAACGGTAGTTCTGCCGTTTTTACTGGTATTTATTTCTTCGATTACCGATGAAAATGTGCTGATACGAAACGGCTATTCCTTCTTTCCTCAAAAAATAAGCCTGTATGCCTATCAGTATATCATTGGGCAGGGAGGGAAGATCCTGCGTGCCTATGGAGTGACGATTTTCGTTACCTTTGTGGGAACTGCTCTTAATCTGGCGATGTCCGCCCTGCTTGCCTATCCTTTATCCATAAAGACACTGCCGTACCGCAGGGCAATTACATTCTTTGTATTTTTCACCATGCTGTTTAATGGCGGACTTGTGCCTACTTACTTAATGTATGTTAACTATTTCCATATCAAAAATACGCTGTGGGCGCTGATTGTTCCCAATTTGCTTCTCAGCGCAAACAATGTACTGATGATCCGAAGTTACTTTATCACCAGCATTCCAGAGGCACTTTTTGAGGCAGCCAAGATTGACGGTGCGGGGCACATGAAAATCTTTACTGTTCTCGCCCTGCCTTTGGGCAAACCGATACTTGTAACCATGGGGCTTTTTTCAGGGCTGGCCTATTGGAATGACTGGACAAATGGTTTATACTATTTATCAGGAAATAACGGACAAAAGCTGTACAGCATCCAAAATTTGCTGAACCAGATGATCACAAATATCCAATATTTGTCCAGCGGCAAGGTGGCAGGCAATATTGGCGCTGAGGTAGCAAAGCTGCCGGCAACATCCATAAGAATGGCGATTGCGTTTATTGCCATGCTTCCGCTGTTTGTTATCTATCCGTTCCTTCAGAAATATTTTGCTGAAGGGATTACCTTGGGGGCAGTGAAAGGATAGGTGGCAGGGGAAAAGGGGGATACCGATCATGCATGATGCTCCAGAACACAGAAAACAGAGGACCATGACACAGCAGATGAAGCTTCTGCTGGTTGTGCTGCTGCTGATACTGGCGGTATATATCACAGGAAGCCTGTTGGTATTGGGGCAGATCCGGCGGCGGGCGCTTAGGGATATGGATGAAATGTCAACACTGTATACCAATGAACTGGATAACCGTTTTCTGAGAATTAGCCGAAAACTTTTTTCCACAATTATGGAGAAAAGGCAGCCGGGATCCGTGTTTTGGAATTATGTGAATATGATTCTGGATGAAGAGGAAACGATGGAATACCCCTTGTCTAGGCTTCGGGAACTGTATTTATCAGGAATTTGGGAGTATGGCCAGGAATATCAGCTTTTTCTTTATCTTAACGAGAGGAATGAGTACTGGCATCTAAGCTTGACGCCAGAGGGAGGATATACGGTTCCCGAAGCGGTTAAAGAAGCGATGAAGGAACAGGCCAGAGCTGTGCAGGATGACTCTTATTCCGTAAAAAAGAAATGGAATATTGTCACCTGCGGGGGAGAAACTTATATGTGCAAGATCGCCCAGGGCGAGGGAGTCAGCATTGGCTGTTATGTGAACGTGAAAAGCATCCTGGAACCGTTTTCCAGGATCACGGTAGGAGAGCAGGGCTATGTTTGCCTGGTGGATGAAGAGGGAAATTGTGTGATCCTGCTGACTCATGAAGGAATTTCCGATGTTGGTTCAGGGAATGAGGCAGTCGGCGTATATTCTATCCGCAAAACTCTTCGTCAGGCGCCTTTTGAGATTCAGATGCGGGTGTCTGGGGAGAGGCTTATCCAGATCATGATGGGAAGCGTTGTGGTGCTTGCCGTTATTGCCGGCATATTAATTGGGGCCGCAGCATTTATCCTGCTGAGCCTGAAACGAAATTTAATCGCCCCGATTCAGACGTTTATCGATGATTTGGAAGGCTATGATGAAGGGAGCAGTTCGATTTCCATTACCGAAAGCGGCCTTTTGGAGCTGGAGAGAATTGATGATAAATTTAAACATATGATTCGCCAGATCCAAAAGCTGAAGATTAGCCTGTATGAACAGGAACTGGAAAAGCAGAAAATAGAAAACGCTTATCTTAAGCTGCAGATTAAACCGCATTTTTATTTAAATTGCCTGAACTTTATTTACAGCATGATTGACTTTGGAAAATATGCTTATGCCCAACGCATGAGCAAGATTACTGCGGAATATCTGACCTATATTTTTCGGAATGCAAATGAATGGGTTCCGGTAACTGCAGAGGTGGAACATTGCCGGAATTATCTTAAAATCCTGCTTCTGCGTTATCCGGAAAGCTTTGAATATTATATCGAGGTACAGGAAGAGATTCAGGATGCCTTAATCTTTCCCTTTTTGATTCAGGTTTTTGTAGAAAACGCGGCGAAACACGCATTGACGCTGACGGAAAAAATACTGATATCCGTTACGGTTTATCCAGAAGACAGGGATGACGGAAAATATGTGAATATTTATATTTCCGATACTGGAAAAGGGTTTCCTTGGCATATCCTGCAGAAGCTGCAGGCAGGGGAAAGCCTGGCAGACAGAGGACAGCATATGGGGATTGAAAACTGCAAAAAACGTTTCCGGTACTATTATCGGGAAAAAGGCGAGCTATACTTTGAAAACAGCCCCCTGGGCGGTGCGATTGTGGATATTCATCTTCCATACGAAAAAGGTGGAAATAATGAATCTATTACTGGTTGATGATGAAGAATATGTAATCGAAAGCATTAAAAAAAATATGAACTGGGTGGAATACGGGATTGACCAGGTTTATATGGCTTTTTCCATGAAACAGGCACAGAGTATGATGGAAATTGTCGCTGTGGATGTGATTGTCTGTGATATTGTTATGCCTCAGCAAAGCGGTTTTGATTTTGTTGGCTGGGTGAGGGAAAAAGAATATGATGTACAGGTAATCTTTCTGACCAGTTATGCGGAATTTCATTATGCCCGGAAAGCAATCGCTCTGGACAGTGTGGATTATCTGCTGAAACCTATTGATTTTGGGCGCTTTTCCATGGCGCTGACGGAAGCCGTGAAGAAAGCGGAAAAATCCAGGAAGTATGAAAATTACCGCAAAGAAAGCCTCTGCTGGAAAAAAAATCAGTCCGCGGTCTGCCGGGATTTCTGGCGGGGGATTCTGGCTGGAGGAATTGCGCCGGAACGTTTTTTATCGGAAGCGGTAAAATGTAATTTGCTTTATCACGAAGACAGTTTTTTTCTGCTGTACATCATATTTTTTGAAGGAAAAAAACATAATGAAATATGGGATGAACGAACATTGGATTTTGCTGTGGGAAATGTTTTGGCAGAACTTCTGGAAGGAAGCGGCCTGCTGGTAGAAACAGTTTTTTCGGTAGAAAAGGACAGTTCGGTTGTCATCTGCCGAGAAATAGAAGCAGCGATGGATAAGAAAAAAAGAGAGCAGAGGAAAAGAGCTTTTGAACAGTTTGTCGGCTGGTTTACGGATAAAATGGAGATCGATTTATGGTGCGGCGCGGCATCGGTAAAAAAAGGCCCCCAGGCTGCGCAGGCCTTTGTGCAGATAAAGGAAATGAGGGATCATAGCCTGTCTGTGAGAAACCGGGTGCTGTATCTGCCGGATTTTATCTACCCGGAAAGCATTTACCACAATCCTAATATGGGATTGTGGGCAACCTTGATGGCGGAAGGGAAGGAAAAAGAACTGGAAATCAGTATGAGGGAATACCTGGAAGATATCGAAAAAAAAGAGATGGTTACTCGCCAGATATTAGAATCCTTCCGGGCAGATGTGACCCAGATTGTTTATTCATGGCTTGCAAAACAGGAGATTAAAGCGCATCTTCTTTTTTCTGAGTGGGAGAATGACGGAAATTTTCAGAACTCCATTACCGGTTTGGAAGGGGCGATGGAATATGCGTCCTGGCTTATCCGGAAGGCTTTGCGCTATGGGAAATATGTGAATAAAACCGCCTCGGTGACAGAAAAGATCCGTCAGTACATTGATGCCCACTATCAGGAAGAAATCCGCAGGGATGCCCTGGCAGAGATGGTTTATCTGAATACGGACTATATCTCCCGGATCTTTAAAAAGGAATATGGAATCTCCATCAGTACCTATATTCTGCGAAAACGTGTGGAAGAGGCAAAAAATTTATTGAGCCACAGTAATCTTCCGATCAATACGGTTTCTATCTATGTGGGATACAGCAATTTTTCCTATTTTACCAAGATGTTCAAAGAAAATACAGGATATTCTCCCCTGGAATACCGAAGAAAATTTAAAAAATAGTATTGAGAAGCATTAAGGAGCATGAAAATGACAAAAGAAGGTTTGCATGATTTATTGGAAGTTATGTCCTTGGAAGAAAAAGTCGGCCAGATGAATCAGTTGTCTGGCAGCTTTTTTAATCCGTCAGCTTCTGTCACAGGTCCGATAGAAGGAAAAAAGTTTGCCAGGGAGAGCATTTCCCTGTGCGGCTCTGTACTCGGACTGATGGGAACGAAAACGGTAAAAAAGGTTCAGAAAGAATATTTAGAAAATCATCCGCATAAAATTCCCCTGCTTTTTATGATGGATGTGATTAACGGCTATAAAACCATTTTCCCGATCCCTTTGGCGCAGGGGGCTTCCTTTGCGCCAAAACTGGCCGGACACTGTGCCAGAATCGCGGCAAAAGAGGCCGCTGCCGACGGCCTTCATGTGACCTTTTCCCCGATGACGGATCTGGTATGGGATGCCCGCTGGGGGCGGGTGATGGAATCAACGGGAGAAGATCCTTACCTGAACGGACGGTTTGCGGAGGCGATGGTAAAGGGATATCAGGGCAATGGCTTTGACCGCCCTTATGCAATGGCAGCCTGTGTAAAGCATTTTGCAGGCTATGGGGCTCCTGAGGCGGGGCGGGATTACAACACGGTAGAATTGTCACAGCATACGCTCAGGCAGTTTTACCTGCCGGCTTATGAAGCAGGAATTCATGCGGGGGCGGCGCTGACTATGGCATCCTTTAATACGCTGGAGGGAATCCCAGCGACAGGAAATCTATGGCTGATGCGGGAGGTATTAAGAAAGGAGATCGGTTTTGAAGGCGTTTTGATTTCCGACTGGTCGGCGATTGAAGAGATGATCAGCCATGGTTATTGTGCGGACAGAAAAGAGGCGGCATTACGTGCGGTAATGGCTGGAGTGGATATTGATATGATGTCAGGGGTATATGCAGAGCACCTGGTTCGCCTGGTTCGTGAGGGGCAGGTGGCGGAAACGCTTATTGACGAGGCGGTGATGCGGATTCTGAAATTGAAAAATAACCTGGGACTTTTTGAAAATCCTTATCCGGACAGCGATGAGAACGAAGCGTCCAGGCTGTTTTTATGCCAGGAACACCGGGAATTTGCCAGAAAAGCAGCCAGGGAATCCTTTGTTCTTTTAAAAAATGATGGGATTCTTCCTTTGGCCGGAGAGAAAAAAACCGCATTTATCGGCCCTTATGTAGGCTCGCAAAACCTTATTGGCTCCTGGTCTTTGACCGGGGATGTTAAGGACGTGACTACATTGAAAAAAGCCCTTCTGGAACAGGGGCCTAATCAGGATATGGCATTTGCCCAGGGAAGCCCCATGTTGGATGAAATGATGGATTTAGAAGGATTCCATGAAAGACAGAAAGAAAATTTCACTCCCGGAGAGCAGGAAAAGATGCTGAAAGAGGCTATAGACGCAGCAAAGAGGGCGGAAGTTGTGGTGATGGCACTGGGGGAGGACAGACTGCAGTCTGGAGAGGCCACAAGCAATGCCAATATTCAGATTCCCAAGGTGCAGCAGGTGCTGTTGGAAGAGGTGTCCAAGTCAAATGAAAATGTGATTGTGGTTCTTTTTTCAGGCCGTCCTCTGGATATCCGAAATATTGTGCAGAAAGCAAAGGCTATTCTGCAGGTATGGCTGCCGGGAACCGAAGGGGCCAGGGCGATTGTGGATGTGCTTTTTGGGGAATATAATCCCAGCGGCAAACTTCCCATGGCGTTTCCCTACTGCGTGGGACAGGTTCCGATACATTATAATTCCTATCCTACAGGGCGTCCGCACATTCCGGGAAAGGATAAGGATCGCTTTCGTTCCAAATACCTGGATATCCCTAATGAACCTCTGTTTCCCTTCGGCTACGGACTTAGCTACACTTGTTTTTCCATTTCTCCGGTGATGCTGAGTAAAAAAGACATGATAAAGGGAGGGTGCATTGAGGCCTCTGTCATGGTGAAAAACATAGGATCGGTTAAAGGTACAGAAACGCTGCAGCTCTATATCCATGACCTTGCAGCAAGTGTCGTCCGCCCGGTTAAGGAATTAAAGGGATTTTGCAAGGTTGAGCTGAAACCGGGAGAAGCGCGGAAAGTATGCTTTTCCATCACGGAGAAGGAGCTGCGGTTCTTAACCGGGAATGGCCGGGTGGAAAGTGAGGAAGGCGAATTTGAAGTATATATAGGAAACAGCAGCAGTACGGACAATAAGGCGCGGTTTATGCTGGGCTGCCGGAGATGAATTGGCGAACACGCTCGGAAAGCGTTGAAAACGGATTTTGCAAAGAACCCGTTGTAACCGGAACGATTTGGTGATATCATATGCATATCAAGCGCAAAGGAGTGGGAGGTTATCAAGAGCCTATGATTACCAGCGAAGCCGTCAACCGGGCCATTGACTACATCCTGGAGCACCTTGAGGAGGATTTAAGCCTTGAGAAGGTGGCGATGCACTGCCATTTTTCCAAATACTATTTTTCCCGGCTTTTTAAGGCCCAGACCGGGGAGAGCGTTTACGGGTTTATCAAGCGGGTTCGGCTGGAGCAGAGCGCCTTCCGCTTGAAGACCGAAAAGGAGCGTCTAATTACGGACATTGGAGCGGACTATGGGTACAGCTCTTCCAATTACAGCTCCGCTTTCCAGCTTCGCTACCACATGGCTCCCGTGAGTTTCCGCAGGCAAAGCTATGGCCTGTCCATGGAGCACCCCTTTTTCCGCCATGAGAACTGGCATATGGAGACCTTTGAGGAGTGCCATGGGAAGGTCAGGATGGGATATGTTCCGGATTTCCGGGTGGTCTATGAAAGGCGGTTCGGCAGCTATGAGGGGCTTTACGCCCAGTGGAACCGGTTTACGGAGAAATATGGGGAGTATTTTACGGAGAATGCCCTGTTTCTGGAGAGAACCTACAACGACCCGGCAGTGACAGAGAATGCGAATTGCCTTTGTGATCTCTGCATGACCGTGGGGGAGGACTGCCCCCTTGAAAACACCACGATCATACAAGGGGGAAAATGCGCAGTGTACCGTTTTAAAGGCCATGCCAAGCATATCTATGCGGCCTATCAGACTCTTTTTCTGGTGTGGCTTCCCAGAACTGCTTACCGGCTGGATCAGAGCAGGAGCCTGTTTGACATTTACCGTGTGGTGGACGGCAATACGTTGTGTATGGAGCTGGACATTTGTCTGCCGGTGAAGTGATGCGGAAAGGGCAAGATTTCAGAAGTTTATATTTGAATCCTCTCTTATAATGGGATGGGCATCGGGCATGAGCCTGAGAGTACGATTCCATATGAGGAGGGATTCTTTATGAATGTAGAGGAGATCAGACGGAATATGGCAGGAAAGATTTTTGAGTTTTCCTTTCCTGCCATTATTTCCATGGCGCTGACGGCGTTTATCACGGTGGCCGACGGATTTTTCATGGGAAACTATGTGGGGAAGGAGGGGATCGCGGCGGTGAATCTGGGGCTGCCGGTGATCTATCTGTACCTGGGGATAGGGCTGATGGTGTCTGTGGGAGGGGTTGCCATGGCAGGGATGGCTCTTGGATCTGGGGACAGAGCTGCTGGTAATCAGGTGTTTCGCCAGACCGTGGCCACAACGGCGGCATTTTCCGGGCTGATCAGCATTGTTTTCCTGTTCTGTTTTAGGCCAATGCTTTCTTTTCTGGGAGCCGAAGGCCAGGTGGCAGCATATTTTCAGGAGTATTACCAGATCATGCTGCTGGAGCTTCCGGTGATGGTGGTGAATTCTTCCTTGGGAATGTTTATCAGAGGGGAGGGGAATCCGTCCTTTTACATGAAGGTGACTGTGGCGAACGCGGCGCTCAATGTGATTCTGGACGCTGTTCTGGCAGGCTGCCTGGCCATGGGGGCTGGGGGGATTGCCCTGGCGTCCCTGATTTCCGCGCTGGCATCTTTTGGATGGCTGGGGCACTATTTGGGGAGAAAGGCCAGGATTTACTGTTTTGGGGGATTCCGGTTTTCCCGGGAGATTTTTGTCCGGGGAATGTTAAACGGCAGCTCGGAATTTATTGGGGAAATGTCCACGGGGATCGCCATGTTCGCCTATAACCTGGTGATCATGAGAAAATTCGGAGCCGATGGGGTGACAGCCTTTACCATCGTGGGCTATGTGTCCTATTTATTCTCCATGGTTATCGTAGGCTTTGGCCAGGGGGCCAGCCCGCTTATCAGCTTTTGTTACGGCGCCAGGGAGAGAGAGCTGGCGGCCTGCATCAGAAGGAGGACGAATGGGTATGTGCTGGCAGCAGGGGCGGCAGTGTTTTTTGCCATGGCAGGGCTGCGGGACTGGTATGGTGGGTTATTTGTGCCTAATGAAAATGTCCGGGCCATGGTGGGCGGCGGGATGGTGATTTTTATGGTTTCCTTTTTCTTCTCCGGGATCAACTCCATCACGTCCTTCTATTTTACGGCCACGGGAAGAGCCTTTCCCTCGGCGGTGATTTCCTTTTCCAGAGGGCTGGTGATCCTTCTTGCCTGTATCTTCCTGCTGCCGTCCCTCTTCGGGATCGCAGGGGTGTGGCTGGCAGCGCCGGTGACAGAGGCAGTGACCATGGGGATCACGGGGGGATTTTTGTGGAGGGAAGGCGTAAATATTCGTTTGGCACGGCTGAACGGACGGTAAATTTTAACTGAATAGCTTATGGAAAACGGGGGAAATGGCATATGAGAGAAAACGGAAAACGATTTGCCGCCTGTCTGTTGGCTGTGGCAGTGGCTTCATTGGCGGTGGCCGGATGCCAGGTGTCAGAGGCATCGTCAGAGAAAAGCTGGGAATCTCAGGAAAGCACTGAGGCGGAAAGCGTTTCGGAAAGCGGGGAAGCGCAAGGAGCCATGGAAAACTTAAATCTGGCTGAGGAAGAATCATGGGAAGAACCGGAAAAATGGGAAGAACCGGAACCGGAAAAGATCACATTATCCCCGGAGGACTATGAGAGCTGGAACCAGCTTTTGGCGGAGAATGAAATTTCGGAGGACTTTGCAAGGAGCTTGGATGAGTTTGCCTATGAAAGCGGGAGCGCGGTCTTAAGGGAGAGCCAGGGAAACGGAAATTATAGCCCCTTAAGCCTTTACTATGCCCTGGCGCTGGCAGGCTGCGGCGCCAAGGGGGATACGGCTGCCCAGATTATGGGACGGTTAGGGGCAGAGGATTCCAAAGAGCTGGCCGATCAGTGCCGCAGGCTTTACCAGTGGTATGGCTATTACAGCCAGAGGGAACAGGAGAGGATGGCTTATTATGGCAAGGAGGATTACCAAAGCGCCATTCAGCTGGGGAATTCCCTGTGGATTTCCGATCAGCTGCCGGTTCATGAGGCGTATCGGGAGCTGGCCGCCGAGAATTTTTTTGCCCCTTCTTTTCCTGTGGATTTTAAGAATTCGGATACTGGCAAAAAGATGGGAGGATGGATTGCCAAAAAGACCAATGGGGTGATGGATCCTCAAATTTACGTAAACCCGGAAACGCTCCTGGCCATTATCAATACGCTGTATTTCTATGGGGGCTGGGCCGATCCCTTTCCCCGGGAGATGACGAAAGAGGATGCTTTTCATTTAGAAGAGGGCGGCCAGGTTACAGTGTCTTATCTGAACCGTACCCAAAGGGAAGGAGCCTTCAAAAGAGGGGATGGATATACCTTGTCTTACCTTAACACCAACAATGGCTGCCGGATGGTATTTCTGCTGCCGGAGGAAGGCAGAACCGTGGGGGAATTCCTGGAAAGCCCGGAAAGGCTGAGGGAGGCCATGGAAGTAAAGGAGGAAGAGTGGGTCAGTGGGAAAGTAATCTGGAAGATCCCTAAATTTAATTTTGGCAGCAGCTATTCCTTAAATGAGACGCTGAAGGCCATGGGGATGGAGAAGATGTTTGACGGGCAGGCGGAATTTGGAGGGATCTCCCCCGCTCCCTTGATGGTATCCAGCGTGGTTCAGGTAAGCCATATTGGCGTGGATGAAAATGGGGTGGAGGGGGCTGCCTATACCATGATGGCTATGGGAAAGGGAGTCATGATAGAGAATGGGGAGCTGGCCGAAATGATCCTGGATCGTCCGTTCTTGTTTGGAATCCGGGAGGAGCATCAGGATGTTTGGCTGTTCCTTGGGGTGTGCAGGAACCCGGATGAAGGCGCATAAGAAATTCCGCTCTGCCTGCGGCGGGGGATTTGATTTAAGGGAAAGGCGTTTAACATGAAAAAATTATGGGTGATAAGGGGCACGATGACGGCGCTTGCGGCGGCATTCATTCTCATTGGCGTGCTAAGGGGGGAGCCGGCACAGGTGATGCAGAAAGCGGCAAATATCTGCCTTCAGTGCATTGGGATAGGATAAAGGATGAACAAGATTAAAAACAAGACAAAGAGAAATTTTATTCAGTTAATGGCGGCGGTTTTGGCAAACGGCTATGTAATCGGCTATCACAGGGGGAAAATCTTTACCGGAGGCTCAAAGGCTTTCTGCGTGCCGGTTTTAAACTGCTATTCCTGCCCTGGGGCGCTGGGAGCCTGCCCTATCGGCTCCCTCCAGTCGGTGCTTGGCGGGTATGAGCGCAGAATCCCTTTTTACGTGCTGGGGCTGCTGATGCTGTTTGGCATTTTCCTTGGCCGGGTGGTGTGCGGCTTTTTATGCCCCTTCGGCTGGGTGCAGGATCTCCTTTTTCAGATCCCCTCCAAAAAGCTTTCCGTCCCAAAGAAAGCGGACAGGTGCTTGCGCCGTTTAAAGTACGCGGTGCTTGGCCTGCTGGTCATTTTGCTTCCCCTGCTGGTTAGGGATGCGTTTGGCTTTGGGGAGACGTGGTTTTGCAAGTATGTATGTCCGGCGGGGACGCTGGGGGCGGGTCTTCCCCTGCTGCTCAAAAACGAGAGCTTAAGGCAGGCAATAGGGGCATTGTTTGGGTGGAAGGCTGCGGTGCTGGCGATTATTCTCCTTCTTTCTGTGGTGATTTATCGGCCGTTTTGCAAGTATTTGTGCCCTTTGGGGGCGTTTTACGGCCTGTTTAGCCGATTCAGCCTGTACCGTTTGACGGTAGATGAAAAACGGTGCGTCGGGTGCGGCCTTTGTGAGAAAACCTGCAAAATGGGGGTGGAGGTTAGGAAGGAGATAAATTCGCCGGAATGTATCCGCTGCGGAGACTGCGTGGAAGCTTGTCCGGAAAAATGCATCCAAAGGAAGTGCGGGTAAATTTGTTATTGGGAATACAAAAGCAGCTGCCGCAAAACTTGGCGTTTCCACAATATATAGGAAAATTTATGGGAATATCCAGCCTATATATTGTGGGAATCTTCTGTTTTGCGGCAGCTCTTTTTTCGGGTTTAAAACCCGAAATAATTTACGGCATTGTTATAGCAGATGTCTTTTACGATGGTTTCCAAAGCCTTCATATCCGCCGGGTACATCCCTTCCTCAACCCATGAGCCAAGCAAACGGCACAGGATCCGGCGGAAGTAATCATGCCTGGTGTAGGATAAAAAGCTTCTGGAATCGGTAAGCATACCGATGAAATTGCCAAAGCACCCTAAATTCGCCAGGGAGGTCATCTGGTCGGTCATGCCCTTGAAGTGATCGTTAAACCACCAGGCGGAACCCTGCTGCAGCCGTCCTGCCGTTTTTGGGCTTTGGAAGCAGCCAAGGATCGTGCCGATGGACGCGTCGTCATTGGGGTTTAAGGAATAAATAATGGTCTTCGGGATTTCGTTGGTAGCGCTTAAGGCGTTTAAGAAATCGGCCATCTGTGCGCTGGGGGCGTAATTGTTAATGCAGTCGTATCCCGTATCCGGCCCTATCTGCTCAAACATATAAGCGTTGTTGTCCCGCTTGCAGCCGTAGTGGAGCTGCATAGCCCAGCCCAGCTTATTGTATTCCTTTGCCACAAACAGCATAAAGGCGGTCTTGAACTTTAATTCCTCATCCTTGGAGATGGGCTCATGGTTTAAGCTTTTGGCCATAATGGCATCCAGCTCTACCTCGCCAGCCGGAACGTACATCACATACTCCAGGGCATGGTCGGATACGCGGCAGCCGTGGCGGTCAAAGAAGGCCATCCGGTTCTGCAGCGCTTCCTTTAAGGTGGCAAAGTTGGTAATCTGGATACCGCTTGCCTTGGATAAAGCATCGATATATTCGGCATAGGTGGGTTTTTCCACGTTCATCGCCTTGTCAGGACGCCAGGCAGGGAGCACCTTTACCTCAAAAGTGGGATCGGCGGCGATCTTCTCATGCCATTCTAAGGAATCTGCCGGATCGTCGGTGGTGCAGATGACCTTGACATTAGACTGGCGGATTAAGTTGCGCACAGACATCCCGTCTTCTTTAAGCTTGGCATTGCAAAGGTTCCATACTTCCTCGGCGGTGTCGCCGTTTAAATGGCCCTGGAAGCCGAAGTATTTCCGAAGCTCCAAATGGCTCCAGTGGTATAAGGGGTTGCCGATTAATTTCGGCATAGTCTCGGCCCAGGCCTGGAATTTCTCCCGGTCGGTGGAATCCTTGCCGGTAATATATTTTTCTTCCACGCCGTTGGAGCGGATCTGACGCCATTTATAATGGTCGCCGCCCAGCCATACCTGGGTAATGGTGTCAAATTTCCGATCCTCGTAGATTTCCTGGGGATTGATATGGCAGTGGTAGTCCACGATCGGCATATCCTCGGCAAAATCATGGTATAAGGTTTTTGCCATCTCTGTGTTTAACAGAAAGTCTTTGTCCATAAATGGTTGCATTGGTGGTTCCTCCTTTTATCATTAAAATAATCTTAGAAGTTTGTCGTTGCCCGCTTGATTAGGTCGGCGGCGATGGTGGTGCGGCTGGGGACGTTCATGCCGTTAAAAACGCCCATCAAGGTATTGACAGTGGTAGTGCATAAAGCTTCCACCTTGCTGTCCACGGAGGTCAGCTCCGGCTCCGTGCACCGGGCCAGGATGGAATTATTGTAGCCGATGACGGAAAGCTGATCAGGGATCCGGATGTTTAACCCATGGGCGAATTTCACCGCCCCTGCGGCCAAGTTATCCGAGGATGCCAGGACGGCGTCAAATTCCAGCCCCTGGGCGTGGAGCGAAAGCAGCAGCTCCTTGGCGGCGGTGATGTCTTTGGCACATTGGCGGACATACTCCGCCCCAAGGCATATGCCGGCATCGGCCAGGGCGTTTTGGTAGCCTTTCAGCTTATTGCCGCCGCTGTAGGAGGTGCTGGTATACAGGTATAGGATCTTCCTTTGTCCCGACTGAATCAGCTGGGTGGCGGCATCGTAGGTGGCGGCCAGGTCGTCGCATACGGTGGAGTAAATATTGTGCCCTTCCAGGAAGCCGTTTAACAGCATAATGGGAATATTTTTTGCGCCGTCCAGCAGATAGGCATTGTCCTTGGGCCGCATCTCCACAAATTTGGAACCGGCCAGGATAATGGCATCCACCCGCTTGGAGCAGAGCAGATCGAAATATTTTTGCTTGGTTTCCAGTTCGTAGCCGGTACAGCAGAGGATGACATCGTAGCCATTGGCTCTGAGATCCCGCTCCAGGTAGTAAATCGCGTCCGCTAAATAAAGATCAGAGGAATCCGAGCACATAATCCCGATGGTATGGATGGTGTTTAACCCTAATCCCCTGGCAAAGACATTGGGCGTGTAGCCAAGCTCGTCCATAACTTCCAGCACTTTCGCCCTGGTTTTGTCGCTTACGTTGGGGTTCCCATTCAGGACCCTGGAGACAGTGGCAATGGAAACATTCGCTTTTTTGGAAACGTCGTAAATGTTCATCCAATCACCTCAGATTCTGTAAGTGCTTACAAGCTAATCTCATTATACCCATTGTTAACAAATATTGCAACACTTTTCTGATTTTTTCTTGACTTTCTGGCCAGTTTTTACTAGAATAATTGTAAGTACTTACAAAATGCGCAACGGTGTGCTTTCCATAAGCCGACGGCGCGCAAAAGAAAAAGAAAGGAAGAGGAGAAGGATATGCAGGATTTTGTGAAAATTCATGATGAGGATAATGTGGCCGTGGCGCTGCGGCCTGTGGGGAAAGGGGAAGTGCTTAAGGCAGCCGGGGGGGATGTGGCAGCTTTGGAGGAAATCCCCCAGGGGCATAAATTTGCCTTAAAGGATATCCAGGAGGGGGAGGAGGTTATCAAGTACGGCTTCCGCATCGGCTATGCCAAGGAAGGGATCAAAAAGGGGCAGTGGGTTCATGTGCATAATCTTAAGACGGCCCTGGGGGATTTGCTTACCTATTCCTACGAGCCGGTTCCTTCTGCCTTAAGGGAGACGGAGCACGCTTGCTTTAACGGCTATCGCAGGAAGGACGGGAAAGTGGGGGTGCGCAATGAATTGTGGATTGTGCCTACCGTAGGCTGCGTCAATTCCATCGCAAAGGCCTTAGAGCGGGAGGCGCAGAAATTTGTGGGCGGCTCTATTGAGGCAGTGGCGGCTTTTACCCACCCTTACGGCTGCTCCCAGATGGGCGGCGACCAGGAAAATACCAGGAAGATCCTGGCGGATATGATCCATCATCCCAATGCGGGAGGGGTGCTGGTGCTGGGCCTTGGCTGTGAGAACAGCAATATTCCGGTGCTGATGGATTACATTGGGGAGTACGACAAGGAGCGGGTGCGGTTTCTGCAGTGCCAGGATGTGGAGGATGAGCATGGGGAGGCCATGAGGATCCTGGGAGAGCTGGCTGCCTATGCAGGCGCCTTTAAGCGGGAGGAGATTGATGCCAGCGAACTGGTTATCGGCATGAAGTGCGGCGGCTCCGATGGTCTTTCCGGCATTACGGCTAACCCGGTAGTAGGGGCATTTTCAGATATCCTGTGTTCTAAGGGAGGGACGACCATCTTAACGGAAGTGCCGGAGATGTTTGGGGCGGAAACGATCTTAATGAACCGCTGCGAGAACGAGAAGCTGTTTGGGCAGACCGTGGAGTTGATTAATGGCTTTAAACAGTATTTCAAGCGCCATGGCCAGACGATTTACGAGAATCCGTCCCCTGGAAACAAAAAAGGCGGGATTTCTACCTTGGAGGATAAATCTTTAGGCTGTACCCAGAAGTCAGGCAGCTCGCCGGTAAAAGGCGTCTTGGCTTACGCCCAGCAGGTGGAGACGAAAGGCCTTAATCTCCTCAGCGCGCCGGGGAATGATCTGGTGGCCTCCACGGCCCTGGCCATGTCTGGGGCACATATCGTGCTGTTTACCACGGGCAGGGGGACGCCTTTTGCCTCTCCTGTTCCCACGGTTAAAATTTCCAGCAATTCCAAGCTGGCAGGCCACAAGGATAACTGGATTGATTTTAACGCAGGCCGCATGGTTGAGGATAGGACGAAGGAAGAGCTGGCAAAAGAGCTGTTCCAATATGTGCTGGAGGTGGCTTCCGGCAGGCAGGTGAAATCCGAGGAGGCTGGTTTCCACGACTGGGCGATTTTTAAAGAGGGCGTGACCTTATAAGAATTATGTAACCGTTCAGACGGGCAAGAAGATACGCGTCTGAACGGTTACGGAATTACAAACACACAGATGGAAGAATTTCCTTGTCAATTTCTTCGGAAACGGATATACTTAAGGTTAGAGATGCAGATTGGGTTTTTCACGAAGAGAGGGATAAGATGAAGCTAAACAGAACCACGCTGAGGAGCGTGGAGATTTTAAAATTGGTTTCCAAGCGGCCGGATGGGATTACCCTGGATGAACTTTGCGATTCCCTGAATCTGCCAAAAACCAGCGCTTACGATATTGTGACCACCTTGGCGGAAACGGGGATGATCCGCGTGGAAAAAGGGCCGAAGCTGCTGTACACGATCGGTTTGACGGCTTACCGCATAGGGGTCAGCTACACCAACCATTTGGACGTGATCAGTACGATCGAGCCGGTTTTGCGTGGGTTTTCAAGGGAGATTGGGAAAACGGTGTTTTTCGGCGTGCTTACCGGCCATGAGATCGTTTATTTGTGTAAATTTGAACCGGAGAACCCGATTATTACCACGGCCACGGTGGGGACGAAAAACCCGGTGTACTGCACCTCCCTGGGGAAGGCCATATTGGCTTTCGTGGACGGGGAGACCAGGAAGCGGGTGATTGATCGGATCCATTTCCGCCAGAAAACGCCGAAAACGATTATGACGGCGGAATACCTTTTAGAAGAATTGGAAAAAGTAAGGGAGAAGGGATACGCCCTGGACGCCAGGGAGCTGGAAGATCATATGGAATGCGTAGGCTCCCCGATCTTTAACCAGGAAGGGCAGGTGTTAGGAGCCATCAGCGCTTCCAGCCTGTATAAGCCGGAGGAGGATTACGATGGTTTAGGGCAGATTGTCCGCAGAAAAGCAGGGGAAATTTCCCGTCTGCTTGGCTATATTGCTGTTGACAAATCCATATCCGAAGAGTAGAATTAGATTATAAATTGCATTTACGAAATCGATTCGTATATGCGAATAAAAAGAAAGAAGGAGAAGATGATGAAAAAAGAACAGGTACTGGCAAGGCTGAAGGAAGACTGCCTGGTTGCGGTAGTCCGTGCGAAGAACTTGGAGCAGGGCGAGAAGGTTGTGGATGCCATTATCGAAGGCGGGATCAATTTTATTGAGATCACCATGACCATGGACGAAGGCAACCCGGTGGACTTCATTGCTGCCATGGCAAAGAAGTACAAGGACAACGACAAGATCGTTATCGGCGCAGGCACGGTGCTGGATCCGGAGACGGCCCGCCAGGTGATCCTTGCAGGGGCGAACTACGTGGTCAGCCCAGGCTTAAACGTGGATACCATCAGGCTTTGCAACCGCTACCGCGTTCCCATGCTGCCAGGGGTAATGACTCCCACGGAAGCGATTACCGCCCTGGAGGCCGGTTGCGATGTGATCAAGGTATTCCCAGGCAATATTGTAGGGCCTGCAGCCATCAGTTCCTTTAAAGGCCCCCTTCCCCAGGGCGAGTTCATGCCCTCCGGCGGGGTGGACGTAGATAACGTGGACAAGTGGCTGAAGGCGGGAGCTTATGCGGTAGGGACAGGCAGCAGCCTGACTAAGGGTGCAAAGACCGGTGATTTTGCAGCCGTTACCGCGAAGGCGAAGGAATTTGTGGAGGCCGTGGCGGCAGCCCGGGCGAAATAGCCGGAAGATGAGGAGGATCCGGGCGGTTTGGTTTTAAGGCCAGGCTGCCAAAATCCGGAAACGATAGAAACGTGAATGATATACAGGTTTGGAAAAGGAGAATGAAATGGCAAAAATTGTTACCATGGGCGAGATCATGTTAAGGTTATCCACCCCCAATAATGAGAAATTTATCCAGGCGGACGAGTTTGACGTAAACTACGGCGGCGGCGAGGCGAACGTAGCGGTTTCTTTGGCAAATTACGGCCATGACGTGGATTTCGTGACGGCGATCCCTAAGAACCCCATCGGGGACTGTGCCGTGGCGGCCTTAAGGAAATATAATGTTGGGACGAAGCATATTGCAAGGAGCGGCGACCGTTTAGGCATCTACTTCCTGGAGACCGGTTCCGCCATGAGGGCTTCCAACGTGGTTTACGACCGCGCAGGCAGTGCCATTGCCACGGCAACCCCGGATGAATTTAATTTCGATGAGATTTTTGAGGGTGCTGACTGGTTCCACTTTACCGGGATTACCCCGGCAGTTTCTGATTCAGCCATTGCCTTGACGGAGGCCGCCTTAAAGGCAGCTAAGGCCCATGGGGTAACGGTATCGGTAGACTTGAATTTCCGCAAGAAATTATGGTCTTCTGAGAAGGCTCAGAAGGTGATGACGAATTTAATGCAGTATGTGGATGTGTGCATCGGCAATGAGGAGGATGCGGAGAAGGTGCTGGGCTTTAAGCCGGGCGAGACGGACGTTACCTCCGGCGAGCTGGAGCTGGCCGGCTATGTGGATATCTTTAACCAGATGGCGGATAAGTTCGGGTTTAAGTATATTATCAGCTCCCTGCGGGAAAGCTTTTCCGCTTCCAATAACGGCTGGTCTGCCTGCATTATGGATGGAAAAACCAGGGAATTCTACCATTCCAAAAAGTATTCCATCATGCCAATCGTTGACCGTGTAGGCGGCGGCGATTCCTTCGCAGGCGGGTTAATCTGCGGCCTGGCTGACGGCAAGGACATGAAGGCGGCATTGGAGTTTGCAGTGGCGGCTTCTGCCTTAAAGCATACCATCCCTGGCGACTTTAACTTAGTTACCCGCCAGGATGTGGAAAGCCTGGCAGGGGGCGACGGTTCTGGCCGCGTTCAGAGGTAAATGAATCAGGAAGCTACACGGTAAACCAAAACGCCGGATCAGTTCGGATGGCGAAAGGAGGAAATCTTTGCTTTGCCAGCCGGCATTGATCCGGCCTTTGCTGCTTTTGACCCTCGCGGCATTCGCTAAATGCCCATGCAAGCAGGGCATTTGGCTTATAGCCCGCGGCGTTCGCCAAATGTTCATGCAAACACGGCGCTTGGCTCGTTGCTCGCAAAAATCAATCAAAGAGGAGAATAAGAATGGTTCATCAAGAAGACAGGACGTTTGATCTAGTAACCTTTGGGCAGCTTCTTCTTCGGCTGTCTCCGCCCAATAATGAGCGGTTAATGCGGTGTGATGTGTTTGAGAAGCAGGTAGGCGGCGCAGAATTAAATGTGGCTACCGGGGCCGCCCTTTTAGGGCTTCATACCGGGATTATTTCCAAGCTGCCCTCCCACGATATCGGAAGCTTTATGAAGGGGAAAATCCGTTCTTACGGGGTCAGCGATGATTTCTTTATCTATGACACCAATCCCGGCGCCCGTGTGGGAATCTACTATTATGAGAACGGCGCTTATCCCAGGAAGCCGAAGGTGATTTACGACCGTGCCAACAGCTCCTTCTATTCCCTGGACATAGACGAGATTCCCCAGGAGGTTTATACGTCGTCCAAATGCTTCCATACCAGCGGGATTTCCATGGCCTTAAGCCAAAAATCAAGGGAGACGACCATTGAGATGATAAAGCGGTTCCGGGAGGCGGGGACGCTGGTTTCCTTTGACGTAAACTTTAGGGGGAACCTTTGGACGGGGGATGAGGCCAGGGAATGCATTGAGCAGATCCTTCCCTATGTGGATATTTTCTTCTGCTCGGAGGATACGGCCCGCCTGACCTTTAAGAAAACCGGGACGGCTCAGGAGATGATGAAAAGCTTTACGGAAGATTATCCCATCAGCGTGGTTGCCTCCACCCAGCGGATTGTCCACAGCCCCAAGCGCCATACCTTTGGCTCCGTAATGTATGACGCGGTTAAAGGCGCGTTTTACGAGGAAGAGCCTTACCGGGATATCGAGGTGGTGGATCGGATCGGAAGCGGCGATGCCTATATTTCCGGCGCCCTTTACGGGCTGCTGACCAGCGGCGGCGACTGCATGAAGGCTGTCCGTTTCGGCAATGCTACCAGCGCAGTGAAGAATACCATCCCGGGTGATCTGCCCACTTCGGATTTAGGGGAAATTGAAACCATTATTAAAGCACATAACCAGAAAGGGCCGCAAAGCGAGATGGCCAGGTAAAGGAGATAAGGGGAGAATGTTTATGGAAAATAAAAGCACCTTAGTGATTGATGAGCTGTTTGCCCGGAAATCTGTCCGGGCTTATGAGGAGCAGGAGATTGAGCCGGAGAAAAAGCGGCTGATCTTGGAAGCTGCCTGCCAGGCGCCCTCCGCCGGGAACCAGCAGCTTTATACCATCATTGACGTGACGGATCAGGGGTTAAAGGACCGCCTGGCCGTTACCTGCGATAACCAGCCATTTATCGCTAAGGCTCCCCTTGTGCTGATCTTTTGTGCCGATGCCCAAAAGTGGTTTGATGCTTACCAATTTTGCGGATTAAATCCCAGAAAGCCAGGGGCGGGGGATATCCTCCTGGCCGTGGAGGACGCTGCCATCGCTGCCCAAAACGCGGTGGCGGCTGCCCACAGCTTAAGGATAGGCTCCTGCTATATCGGGGATATTTTGGAAAATTGTGAGCAGCACCGTAAGCTTTTATCCCTGCCGGAGTACGTTATCCCGGCGGTGATGCTGGTATTTGGCTATCCGACCAGCCAGCAGAAGGATAGGAAAAAGCCGGAGCGCGCCCCCATGGAGTTTATTGTCCATGAAAATCAGTATTGCAGGATGGATGAAGAGCAGTTAAAATCAATGCTGGGGCACAGCGTAAAAGGCGGGACGTATGAGGAATGGCTGGATGCGTTTTGCAGGCGGAAATATATGTCAGATTTTTCCAGGGAGATGAGCCGTTCGGTGAAAGCGTATTTGGAGGAGTTTTTATGACGGGAGGGAGGTGAGAGGAGTTGAAGCAGGCGGTAAAGCTGGTGGCAAACAACAAAAAAGCCTACCATGATTATTTTATCGATGAAAAGTTTGAGTGCGGGATTGAGCTTTTTGGCACGGAGGTGAAATCCATCCGCATGGGGAAATGCAGCATAAAGGAAGCCTTTGTGCGCATCGATAACCATAACGAGGTTTGGGTTTACGGGATGCATATTAATCCCTACGAAAAAGGGAATATCTTTAATAAAGATCCGCTGCGGGCCAGGAAGCTTTTGATGCATAAGCATGAAATCATTAAATTATCCGGGAAGACCGCAGAAAAAGGGTATACCCTGGTTCCCTTGCAGGTGTACTTTAAAAACAGCCTGGTTAAGGTGGAGATCGGCCTTGCCCGGGGCAAGAAGCTTTACGATAAGCGGGAAGATATTGCCAAAAAGGATCAGAGAAGGGAACTGCAGCGGGAATTTAAGGTGAAAAACTTATATTAATTCCGGAATTTTCCGGCGATGCAGAGAACTGCGGAGTTATTAGAATTTTTGGTAACAATTTTTGTAAGGATTTCGCAAGCATTCGGTACTTGACAGGGCGCTTTTGCCATGGTAAAGTAGATTGTGCAGTGAATCGCCGTTCGTCGGGCGATGCCAGTAAGGGCTTGTACTGGTTTCGACGGGGGCTATGAAGCTGGTGAAGCTATCCCCATGCGATGGGTTAAATGGCAAAATTAAATACAAACGCTGAAGATAATTTAGCAATCGCTGCCTAGTGCAGCTGTCAGCCTTAGCGCACCTACACGCTGAGAACCTGGCATCGACGATGTAGGAAACGACGCCCGGTAAGCTTTGCCCGGGTGGGCGTATGATGAAGCTACTAAAGTCATCAGGATGTCTGCTTCCGGATGATGGAGGGAATGATAAATAACAGACTATGATAGTAGAAGAACAGGGGATTGGTTTTCGGACAGGGGTTCGATTCCCCTCAGGTCCATCGTAAAAGTGCTGGTTTTCCAGCACTTTTTTCTATGCGTGTTGCATTTCGTGTTGCATCTGCTCAAAGTGGGTCAATGATATCTTTGCGAATTTACGGCTTCATCAACAGTGATGCTTTTTACTTTTGCCTTTTTCTCTTTTTCAGCAGCCCATGTGGCCGCCTTTGCTTCGCACTTTCTTTTTCCACGTGGCCCCGGATCATCATCTGTAAACGACTCATACACCCGCTTGTCCTTCATCAGGCCGGGGCGATCCGGCAAGAGAAAATCTATGTGAAAGCCGTTCCTGTTGGCGCAGGGGCGGTTTTTGCAGTTAAAATCCTAATTCTTTCATAAGTTCATCGGAAGAGATAAATTCGTGACAATCAGGGTCACTTTCAATTTCTTTAAGCATTAACAGGTCAATTTCATCAGGTTCCGCTTCTTCAATGTCTTCCCAGTTCTTTGAAGAAATAATATAGTGGTTTTGAATTAATTTCCAAAATTTTTCAGCAGTATCATTATTCATTAAAGTAACAGCTCCCATAATTCGTTCTTTTACAGCAGTCATTGAAATCACACTCCTTTATAAATTTGCCCACGGTTGTCAATCTTTTCAATCATTAGCACTTCGCCGTGCGTGTCAAAAATTACCCGATAGCCGCCTATGCGCAGGCGATATTCTTCTCTGCCTTGTAATTTTATTATATCTCCAGCGGGGAGGGCATTAATAGCAGAGATTATTCGTATTTGCGTTGATTAATCTTGCTTTTTTAAAAATTTTAGTGCTTGTTTGGAATACTGTATATTCAAAAAATCATTCCTTTCCTGATAATTTATTCCTCCGCTTTCCCCAGTACCTTTCCGAGAACGGTAATCCTGTCCCCGTCGGGGGTGAGGGGTGGGTAGTCTGGGTTCAGGGAAATCAGCCCCGCCTCCCCTGCCTTCTTAATGTAGATGCTGTTTCCCTTTTGGAAGATGCCTATGTTCCCCGGCTCTATGCAGTCGGTTTTCTGGACATATACGATATCCCCATTGTAGTATTCAGGCTCCATAGAATTGCCGCTTACGCCGATGACATAATCGGCGTTTTTATTTAACTCGCTTTCTGGAAAGGATTTTGTCCCGGCGGCCATGCCGGAAAACTCCACGCTGGTTCCAGCGGCTGCGATCCTGCCGTAGTAGGCGAAGAAGCGGGAAGCGGTTCGTGCCTGGGAGAGCTGGGATTTTAGGGCAGTGATCTCTTTGGATGCATCCAGGAACTGGCCGGAGCGCTCAACTTCCCAGTTTAGCACGGAGTCAACGTGGGATTGGGCGGCGGGGTCGAGGGAACGGTAAGGCTTTACCAGCTTTTCAAATTCTTCTGGGGTAGCTTCATTCTTATATAATTCCCTTGTTTCATCTTGAAATAGGTAATTGGCATCACAATGTAGAATATCAAACAAATCATACAAAAGAGTTGCTCTAGGGGAATTAACGTCTGTTTCCCAACTGCCAACTGCGCTTTGACTTACCCCAAGCATTTTTGCAAGCTGTGGTTGAGTGATATTAAGTTCATTTCTCTTATCTCTTAGTCTACTTCCAAAACTCATATTAGCCCCTCCTTTATTGAAATATTACTATGAAAAATGGTAAAGTCAATAACAAAATCAGAAAAACTGATAAAAGCTATTAATAAACCTGGAAAACAGGTTTATTATAGCGATATACCAGAAAAATTGGTAAAGAAAGAAGGAGGAAAAGTCAAGGATGAAAAGCATAAAAATCACGGCAAACGCAAGCTTTTTGTTTGGAAATGTACAATCCAATTCGGGGCACTGGGAGTGTCAGAATTTCTGTGTAAGTTTTTTGCAAATCCGGGAGGGGGGTGCGGACATTTTCTTGAACTGGGGCAGGAAATTGGGGGAACACTGCCTCCAAGGTCATGAAAGCAGCCATAGGCGCGGGAGTTGACTTTGGGTTAGATGCCTCAGTAAGCGCCCTGCTGAACCGGAAATTCAATCCAATGCAAAGTGCGGTATCATGCGTGTTCTCGAATGTGCTGACCGTGTCCATCGCAGATCCGGTGGATGCGGCATCAGGCTTCTATATGATCCATGCCACGGACTTTATCTTGGCAAGCCTTCCGTCGGCCCTTAAGCTGGAGCGGACGTATTTTTCCGCTGGAGGGGAAATGTCCCTGTTTGGCTATGGATGGTCGTTCCCCTTAGGCAGCCAAATCTACTGTGATGCAAGGGAGTATGCCCGGATCCATATGACGGCAATCACCGGCCATTCCCTGATGTTTGAAAAAGAGGAAGGGAAGTGGGTGAACAAACTTAAGGGCTGTGAAAGGTTTTCCATGGAGGAGGATCCCATGGCAGGCCTGTTCCTGCTGACAGATGTGGCAGACCATACGGTATGCGTATACGGCTTTGATGGAAGGCTCCAAAAGGTAGAGTACCCTAACCGCCAGTTCCTGACATTTTCTTATGATCAAGGCCAGCTGTCCCGGATCACCACTCCCTTAGGGAACCATCTGGATATCGTGTGCCGGGATGGGAAGATCCTCCAGATCACGGATGAGATCGGGAGAAGGCTCCAGTACCGCTATGAAGGGGATTTCTTAACAGAGGTGGTGCATACCGATGAAGGGATCACCCATTACGAATATGACTCCCAAGGCCATGTCTTATCTGCAACCAATGAAAACGGGACCCGGTATGTGGAGAATGAGTATGACGGGAAAGGCCGGGTGGTTCGCCAGACACTGCCAGATGGGACCACCCAGAGATTTGAGTACGATGACAGGAAGCGCAGGAATACGATCCTGTTCGGGGATAGCGGACGGAAAGAGGTTTATGAATACAATGACCAGCTACTGGTCACAAGGATTATTTACGGCGATGGAACCAGTGTTTCCTATGAGTATTCCGACCAGAACCATCGGATAGGAGAGACCAGCCGGAATGGATACAGGACTTCTCGTGTGTATGATAACTACGGCCGCCTGATCGGTGAGGCCAAGCCTGACGGATATGAGTCTCATCAGGAATATGACGAGTCCCATGATCTGGTAAGGGTCTGGGATACCGATGGCCGGGAAACCGTGAACACCTATGACAACAGCCATAACCTGCTCATCTCCAGGGAGAAGATCGGAGAGGACCGGTGGAAGGAAACACGTTATCAGTATGATGAAAAGGGCAGGTGCGTCTTAACCCGTGACGCTTTAGGGAATGAAACCGTCAAGCAGTTTGCTCCCAACCAGGCCTATCCGAGCCTGGTCACGACACCGGAAGGGGAAGAAACTGCCTATGAGTATGACCAGGTAGGCAGGCGGATGGCTGTCAGCAACACCTATGGCAATGTCCACCTCAGCTATAACTCCCGGAACTTCGTGACGAAGCGGACAGACGGGGAAGGGAATGTCAGCCGGTGGTTCTATAGCCGTATGGGGAATCTGGTATCCTACTATCCCCCAGGGAGCTGGGAGGAGAAAAAGGAAGGGTATGGGTTCCTTTATAATCTCCAAGAACGGCGAGTGGATACCGTTTCCCCTATGAAAAACCACCATCGCCTATTTCGTGATTTTGATGGGAACATCACCCGTGAGATCCACCCTGTAAGCTACCAGGAAAGAGGAGAGGACGGGGAAGGGACACGGTATGAATACGACTGGTACGGCAACCAGATCCGGATCTTTTACGCGGACGGGGGATGTGAGCGCCGGTTTTACGACCCGGACGGCAACCTGATAAAACAGGTCATGCCAGAGGCGTATGACCCGGAAACAGATGACGGCGCCGGATATACCTATACCTATGACCCCATGGGTCGCCTGTCCAGGATCGAAGACCCAGACGGGAACCTGGCCCACAGTTACCGTTACAACGGCCATGGGCAGACCGTATGGGAGGCGGACGGCGAAGGGACAGAACATTTTTATGAGTACAATGGCCTGGGGCTGAAGAGCAGGGAACGTGTCGGTATCCGTAAGGAAAAAGACGTGGTCTTCTACCGTGTCACCGCTTATGGGTATGATCTCCAGGGCAATAAAGTAGGGGAGGCATATGGCCAGGAAGAGGTGGCGGGAGATAAAGATCCGGAAACCTGGCACAGGATCAGTTTCGCCTATGACAGAGATAACCGCCTTGCGAAGGTGTGGGATGAATTTGGGGCGGAGGCCAGGTACGCCTATGACTGTCTGGGCAACCTGACGATGGAGGAGCAGGTCATAGAGGAAGGGATCCGCAGGCATATCCGGTACTCTTATAATAAAAACGGATGGAGGGTGAGAAAAGAAGAGCGGATCCAGGGGAACGGCAGGGAGGTAACTTTTGCTGTCACCTACTATGGATATGATAAAGCCGGGAACCTGACAAAGATCACCACGCCCAACGGGTATGAGATCCGCAGAGCATATGACGGGGATGGGCGGCTGACAGAAGAGCGGATCATCGACAGGCAAAACGGCATAGACCGGAGGGAAAACTATACTTATGATGCGGCTGGAAATCTGCTTAGTGAAACGCTGGAAGGCCGGGAAGGGGAGATCCTTCGCCGGGAGTATGGGTACGATCTGAAAGACCGGAAGATCCAGGAAAAGAACCCTCAAGGAGGAATCGCCCGTTACCTCTATGACAGGAACGACCTCCTGATCAAGGAGATCAGCCCTTATGGATATGGCATGGATGGCGGCAAAGAGCCAGGGATCATTTATCGCTATGACAGCAGGGGAAACCAGATCCAGAAGACCAACAGCCTGGGGGAAGTGGTAAAGGAGAAATGCTATAATGCCGCCAACCAGCTAGTAGCTGAAATTGACGGTATGGGAAATGAAACAGAGTTTACTTATCTTCCAGATGGGCAGACGAGAAGCGTGTCCAGAGAAAATGGCGGCCAGAAAAGGCAGCTTCAGAACTATAAATACAACGCCAGAGGCCAGATCATAGGTATCACGGATGGGATAGGGGAAACAGTAAACTATGACGTGGACGGATGGGGGAGGATCACCCGGATCCGGTTCTCAGATGATGTCAGTGAAGGTTATGAGTACACCCCGTCCGGTCAGGTCAGCAGAGCGATAGATGGGAACGGGAACTCTGTACAATACCAGTATAACAGCTTGGGTAAGGTGAGGAAGCGGACAGACCAGTTGGGATACTCGGAGGAGTTCCAATATGACGGGGAAGGAAATCTCCGTCTGTATGTTGACCGGAATGGGAACCGGGTCTGCCGGACTTATAATGTCTTTGGGAACTTGGTATATGAAAAGGCGGAAAACCAAGAAGGGAAGAACCCAGTCATCACCACCTTCCGTTATGACAGCCTGGGAAGGATCCGCCAGGCCGTCTGTGACGGTCATTCTTATGAGTACATCTACAATGACCAGGGACTGATAAAAGAGAAACGTTCCAGTGGAAAATGCCTGATCTCCTATGAATATGACAAGGCCGGGCAGATCACAAAGATGACAGACCCCGCAGGGACAGAAACAGCTTATGAGTATGACCTGATGGGGAGGACAAGCCGGATCTTTAATGGCCAGGGCATGGAAGTCCGGTATCGGTACGACAGCCAGGATCGGATCAGGGAGCTCACCTATGGGAACCATGTGGTCACTGAGTACGACTATGATGGAGATGGGAATGTGAGCCGCCTGGAAACAAAAGCCGGGGAGGATATTTTGCTCTCCTTCCGTTATGCGTATGATGGCAATGGGAACCGGACTGCAAAGTACGGGGAGCAGGCTACGGCCTATGGCAGGAAACAGAAGGTCAGGATCTCTTACCGTTATGACATCCGGGGGCAGCTGGTGGAGGAGAAGGAGAATGGCAGCCCTACCAGTTATACATATGATGCAGCGGGGAACAGAACAGGGAAGAATACCCCAGAACGGGTGACAAGGTATTCCTATAATGGGAAGAACCAGCTGACAGAGGAAGCATGGGACACAGGGAAAAACATCTTTACCTATGACTGTCAGGGAAGTATACTGGAGATGGCAGGGACAGAAGGGAACCGGCACTTTACCTATAACAGCAAAAACCAGCAGTTGAAGGTGGTCTGTGAGGATGGTCGGAGCCAGGAGAACCTGTATGACGCTGAGGGGCTGCGCTATGGAGTGAAGGAGGATGGTGTATCCACTCGGTTTGTGTATCATCGGGGTGAACTTTTACAGGAAGAGAGGGAAGGAGGAAGGAACAGTTATTATCTGGGGAGCGGGATCGAGGCGGCTCAGATGGGAGGAGAACTGTATTATTACCACCAGGACGAACAGCTGAGCACAGCGTTGCTCACGGATCATGTTGGAAAAGTCAGAAACCATTATCGGTACAGTGCTTTTGGAGAGATGTTAGAAGGATCAGAAAGCGTGGAAAATCGGATCCGGTATACAGGGCAGCAGTATGATGGGATTAGTGATCAATATTACCTGCGGGCGAGATATTATAACACGGTGGTGGGGAGGTTCCTGCAGGAGGATGTGTATCAGGGAGACGGGCTGAACCTGTATGTGTACTGCGGGAACAACCCAGTGATGTATTATGATCCTAGTGGGTATACTTCTACAGGCAATGGGTATGAAGCAGGGGAGATTGGTGGAGAAAATGAGCAAGAAAATTCTGAAATAGAAGGAAAATTAGAGTATGTACACTATCAAAAGGAAAATAAAGAAACAGATATTGCTGATTTAAAGAAACAGGTTCAAGGACAGGTTGAAGGTTTTAATAGAATTATTAAGAAAGAAGGAATGAAAGGGTTAAAAGATAGAATAAATAATTATAATCCAGATGTTGAAAAAGCGGGGAGGGACTATGTTAAAACTTTGGAACCTGCACCACCAGGAATGGCATACTTACATGAACCAGACATGAGGACTGGAGGGGATCCCAAAGATGTCACTAATGTTGGTAGTCGTCGCAATAATTCAATCATTGGAGGTCAAGCGAATCGTATTGCAAATGATATTTTAAATATGAGTGATAAAACAACAAAAATAAGTGGGATATTGAACGTGATTGAACCTAAAAAAAAGTAGAAGATTGAGAAAATGTTATTATAAGGAGATAAGATGATAAAAAAGTATGATATAATAAGATTTGAAAAGGCTGAAAAAAAGATAACGAAACTAATCACTAAATTTGGTGGACAACCAATAGGAATTAAGGAAAGTCAATGGCCAATAAGCGAGGGGTGGAATAATAGAAAAATGATGTTTGTTGGTCAGATTTTATTAGAAAAAGGTATGTTGGGAAATAAGAAAGATTTGATGATATATATTTTTATAACACATCAAGACAATTATGAAGATGATTTTTTCGACCCTGATGCTATTGAGTGGAATGGTGGAGAAAATGCAGTTATAATTCAGCCATTAGAAGAAGTGTATAATGAAGAATGTTTAAAAGGTCCTACTTTATTTGATAGTAAGAATGAAAGATTTGAATATATTCCAATTTTAAAAGAAGGAAGTGATCCAGAGTTTATTGCAAGCAGTAAATATCAGAAATTAGATGATAATGAAAGATCTAAGTATGATAAATTAGTTGATACAGATAAAATAGGGGGAACACCTAATTTTTTTCGAGGTGATGAATGGCCTGAAGGAGAATGGAAACTTCTTTTACAACTTCATTGTAATTTCCAGCCATTTGTTTTAAATTTAGGCGCAATGCCCATTTTATTTGTTTTCATATCAAGTGATTTTAAAAATGCAGGGTTGTTAGTACAATGTTAAAATAAGGAATTTTCCGGTAAATGGAAATTCTAACCCATTAGCCATGTTGGAGATTTGAGTGAGCAGAAGCTTGTGGGATAATATAGAAAAACTTCCTAGTTATATAACAAGAAAATGAATAGGTATCACGGACGGGATAGGGGAAATGGTAGGCTACGATGTGGATGGCTGGGGGGAGGAGCACCCAAACCCGGTTCTCAGATGATGTCAGCGAAGGTTGTGAGTACACCCCGTCCGGTCAGGTCAGCAGAGCGATAGATGGGAACGGGAACTCTGTACAATACCAGTACAACAGTTTGGGTAAGGTGAGGAAGCGGACAGACCAGCTGGGATACTCGGAGGAGTTCCAATATGACGGGGAAGGAAATCTCCGTCTGTATGTTGACCGGAATGGGAACCGGGTCTGCCGGACTTATAATGTCTTTGGGAACCTGGTATATGAAAAGGCGGAAAACCAAGAAGGGAAGAACCCAGTCATCACCACCTTCCGTTATGACAGCCTGGGAAGGATCCGCCAGGCCGTCTGTGACGGTCATTCTTATGAGTACATCTACAATGACCAGGGACTGATAAAAGAGAAACGTTCCAGTGGAAAATGCCTGATCTCCTATGAATATGACAAGGCCGGGCAGATCACAAAGATGACAGACCCCGCAGGGACAGAAACAGCTTATGAGTATGACCTGATGGGGAGGACAAGCCGGATCTTTAATGGCCAGGGCATGGAAGTCCGGTATCGGTACGACAGCCAGGATCGGATCAGGGAGCTCACCTATGGGAACCATGTGGTCACTGAGTACGACTATGATGGAGATGGGAATGTGAGCCGCCTGGAAACAAAAGCCGGGGAGGATATTTTGCTCTCCTTCCGTTATGCGTATGATGGCAATGGGAACCGGACTGCAAGGTACGGGGAGCAGGCTACGGCCTATGGCAGGAAACAGAAGGTCAGGACATCTTACCGTTATGACATCCGGGGGCAGCTGGTGGAGGAGAAGGAGAATGGCAGCCCTACCAGTTATACATATGACGCGGCAGGGAACAGAACAGGGAAGAAGACCCCAGAACGGGTGACAAGGTATTCCTATAATGGGAAGAACCAGCTGACAGAGGAAGCATGGGACACAGGGAAAAACATCTTTACCTATGACTGTCAGGGAAGTATACTGGGGATAGCAGGGACGGAAGGGAGCCGACGCTTTACCTATAACAGCAAAAACCAGCAGTTGAAGGTGGTCTGTGAGGATGGTCGGAGCCAGGAGAACCTGTATGACGCTGAGGGACTGCGCTATGGAGTGAAGGAGGATGGTGTATCCACTCGGTTTGTGTATCATCGGGGTGAAATTTTATATGAAGGGCGTGATGGGAAAGAAGTAAGTTACTATCTGGGGAGCGGTATAGAAGCGGCACAGATAGGAGGAGAACTGTATTATTATCACCAGGACGAACAGCTGAGCACAGCGTTACTTTCGGATCATGTTGGAAAAGTCAGAAACCATTATCGGTACAGTGCTTTTGGAGAGATACTAGAAGGATCAGAAAGCGTGGGCAACCGGATCCGGTATACGGGCCAGCAGTATGATGGGATCAGTGATCAGTATTACCTGCGGGCGAGATATTATAACCCGGTGGTGGGTAGGTTCCTGCAGGAGGATGTGTACCAAGGAGATGGGCTGAACCTATATGCATACTGTGGAAATAACCCGGTGATGTATTATGATCCTAGTGGATATTCGTATGACGAATCAAATATAGGCGGAGATGGTGGAAAAAGAAATGAAAAAATAGTAACAAATTCAGCTGGTGAAAATGTTATACGTACATATGTACAGGATCAAGATGAGTTATTAAAAATGGCTGAAGAGGCAGCTGGTGGAGATCTGGATAGTTTCAATGAAGTAAAGCCTGGTTGGTATTTAAACGACGATGAGACTATCAAAATTGAATGGAATCCAGAAGGACATAAGACTACTGACGAAGGTCCACACGTTACAGTCAGACATATAAATCAAGATAAGGAAGGTTGGGATGTTGTTGCGAAATATTTTATTCAAGGTTGGGATCATTATAAAAAAACTTATAAGAAATAAAATAAATGAAAAAGCTAATTTCTCAGCTATATTGGAGAGAATTAAATGGACGGAAGAGTGTGGAGCTACTTTTCCGTTCTGGTGGGGCATCAACTCTGAATAAGGAAAAGAGAAAACTGTCCTTGGCTACCGAATTGATGTTTTAGACTATGGAAAACATCGGCTCCGAGTCTTATGTAATCTTTTTATGCGACATCTGCATCCCAAAGTAGAAATGTCTGAATTTGTAGAATAGTTTGAAAACCTGGAATTGGTCTGTAATACCAGAATAGATACCTCTCCTTGCAGGCAATTCTAGCCCAAAATAGAGAAAAAGGGTCGTCTCAGAAAGTGGGGAAGGATTTGGCCTGCTTGCCCCCCACCAAGACATGGAAGTCGTTTTCCTTATAAAGGGAGAACTCGTCCCCCGCAACGGAGAGCTAGTGGTAGTGGATAGAGTTTAGGGATTAGGAAGAGGTCTAAAAAAGTGGATCATGGAAGAGTAACAGTGGGAAGAGAGCCAGGTGACGGATAACGGAAGTAAAGCCAAGTTTATCCGAGCGGAGCAAAAAGCTTATGGTAATGATAACAAACCAACGGAAGGAAGCTTTTCGGGAGAAACAGGACTCAAACTGGCATAAAACTTTCTCGGTGACATGAATTATATCATAAATTAAAAGGGGAATGAGATAAAAAAGGATGAAAGAAACAATAAGCTGGCAAGACTTTGAAAGAAAAATGATTCAAGTATTTGGTAGAAATTGCCATAATGTTGATGGATTGTATTTTAATGTTATAAAAGAGAACAGAATCGGGGAACGTATAAGATTCAAAGATGATGAGGTGCTAAGATACTTACAAGAATTGTATAACATGACGGGTGAATTATATGTGGTTACAGATTATTGTTACGAACATAATCATGGGCCGTTTATAGTTAGAGCAAACGAGATAGAAAGTTTTGTAAATACATTTAAAGATATATTTGGAACGCCTTTTTACTCAACTGATGTAATTATCGTTAATTTTGAGAAAAAAATATTATGGGTATTTTTTCATGAAGGAATATGTTGGGTTAGCAAAAATTAAGAAGAGAGGTAGTAAGAGACTAGGCCTCAGAGAATTGGCATAGGATCGGTTTCGCCTATGACAGAGATAACCGCCTTGTGAAGGTGTGGGATGGATCTGAGGCGGCCAGGTATGACTATGACTGTCTGGGCAACCTGACGAAGGAGGAGTAGGTCATAGAGGAAGGCTTCCGTAGGCAAATCCGGTATTCTTAGCAGAAAAATAAATATAACAGATAGATCCGTTTCACGCCTGAAAGGCTTCTCATCACAAATAATGCGGGGAGTTTTATTAAGATATCCGATGACCATGGGATATGGATAGAGCGTGACAAAGACATCCATATCCGTGACAAAGGCTAGATGGCAGTAGTGAGTGAGGAGCAAGATGTTACACTGTTGGCAGAGAATGTTTTAAGGCTTCGGCAAAAAGAAACCAGTATTAAGTTAAGCGAAGATATTATCTTATCTGGTGGAGAGTTTAGATTACAGTAGTAAAGAAAAAATTGAATGAAATATTAGGAATAGAAAAAAATATACTAAAGTAGGAGATATGATTGATGAGAAAGTTGGGATATATGATTAATCACAATGAAATTGAACTAAACCAGTTTTTTACGATGCATCCTTTTTCTACAAGTAAAAGAAAGGTGTATAACTCTGCTTTGAACGGTATTGATTTTTTAAAGGAATTATATATTAAAAATAATAAAACATATGAACGGCTTGCTACAGTATGTAATGTGATCAATAATACTGAACGCAATCTTGTTGTAATAACAGGATATCGTGGGTGCGGGAAAACAAATTTCTTAAAGCTCATCCAGTATATATCGGATGGCGCGAAAGATTTGGAAACGCTAAAGAAATTGAAAGAAGATGATTTGAAATATGCAATGGACATTGAGGATATAAAAAAGTTGATTCTAAAAGAATATGAGGATTCAATAAATAAGATCCGAAATATATTTTTTGGGCATATGTATGGTTTGGATAATGATATTATTGGTGAATCACTTATCAGATATATATCTACACAACTATCTGGAAAGTGTAAATATATAAATTTTGACGAAAGTGGGATGGGGCGAGAAAAGCCGTTTTCCACAAAATTGTTGTATACTGTAAGGGCAAGTATCAGCAAACATGAAAAGGAAGGAAGGCTGTTGGAAATCTTGAAATTGGTAGATGGATTTTCAAAGCGGAATCGATGGATCATTGAGGAAAATTTTGAAGAGATAGAGTTTCGTACTTTAAAGATTTTTTGGAAAAATGCAAGAGAAAAACTTATCGGGTTAACAGGGGATGATTTATACGATGGGTTATTGGACGAGATGAAAAAATTGTCCCTTGAGCAGCTTTTGTTTGCCTATACAATATGGGAGTATGCGGAAATAATTTCATCTAAAAAAGAGAAAGAAAAGCGAAAATTAATCTACTTACTTGACAACATTGACATCATATCAGATGGAAAGTCAGATATTTTTAAGAATACAATGATGGGAGTTTGGAAGTTTGTATGGGATACAGGGAATGTATTTGACAAGATTAGGGATATACAAAGAAAAGAAGATAACTATTTTGTTGAATTATATGATAAAACGAATATCATTGTGGCCATGCGAGAAACGACAGCTATGCATATCTCTGGTCATCTAAGAGATAAAATGCGGGAGATCATGGATCATTTTGATATGTCTGCAGATGTTGATAAAACGATGGTTATGAAAAGAAAGATCGATCTTGCTATACATATGATCGATAATGGAGAGATTATCAGTAAGCGATTTATTGAAGCAATCAAGTGTCTTAACCAGTTGATCGATGACCGGCTGTTTATGAGAAATTTGTTTCTTTTGTTTAATAATGATTACCGAACAGCCATGATGTGTATCACGACAATCTGTATTGAGCACATGGATGATATAAAAAAGGCAATATATCTTATGGAATCTGACAATACGAGCTTTGTATTTGGGGGAAGAGGAATTATATATCGATTGATTATAAATGGTTTCTTTGAATGGGATTATTTTGATGCAATTGGCATTCCATCATCAAATTCAAAGGGGCATAATATTTTATTGCAGTCAGATCATGGGTTTTCATGTGCGAGGGTGATATTGACTATCTTATGTAATAAACAGGCAAAAAGGCCAGAGAGATTTTTTATAAACCCAGAAGAATCGGTAAGATTGGCAGATTTATATGGGATGGTACAGAAATTGATGAGTTTGGATGAATTTGTTAATATTATCGACGGGATGTATTCATTACGTAATAAACGATTTTGGAATCACTTAGTGACATTTGATAATATTATGTCTTATTCACCAGATGTTATAAAAAATTATGTGAGCCTTGATGGTGTACAAACGGAAGAAACTGATATTTATATTCGGGCGACATCAGCTGGGCAAATGTTTGCTAGTGTGATCTGCATTCATTTTGAATATTTTGCTAGTCGATATGCATCAGCCAGCAATAATGTATCTTTGTTTTTGATAGATAATCTAACTGATCAGAAACAGAGGGCATCATTGAAAAGAATTGTGCGTGGTGTATATGGGATCGTGAAAAAATGCATTAATACGTTAAAAGTTTACAATAAATGCGTTATGGAAATAAAAGACGCAAATCATTATGATGATATATTGGATAGTCCTTATTACTATGAGAGACAATTCCATGAGGAAAGGATAATCCATAATCATATTTCTTATCTGGAGGCATATAGAAATTTTGTTTTTGATCTATCCTTGTCAGATAAAATATTACTAGATATTAATGAATTTTTGCTTTCCATGATGCAGAAGTACCTGGAATTATTAAAATATGATAGGAACAAGGGATATAACAAGCATAGAGGGCTGTTTTTTTCCATAAATAGTGAGATGTTATACAATGAATTGAGTGTATGTATAGAGAAGATTAAGGAAAATCAAGAACTTAAAAATGGGATTACAGTGACTAGAGAATACTATAGAAAGAATTATGATGGGCAAAAGTGTGTCTTTATGCTTGACTTGGGGGATAGTGATGAGTGATATTTTTATTATGTTATTATATGTAATAGTAGGTGTTATAATTGGGATATTGGCCAAAGCAAGGAAAGCTTTAGATAAATATATTGAAAAAAAAGCAGAGGGATTGGCAACTAAACAGGATATTTCAGAAATTACAGTAAAAACAGAAGAAGTACGAGCGGAATTTCATAAAATTTTAGAGAAATTCGATGCTGATCTTAAATTCAAATATCAATTTTATGAAGAACAGTATAAAGAACTATATTCTGAATTATATCAAAAAATATGCAGGTCAGAAGCGCTCCGTTTTATATTAAACAGTTTGGAGGGAACACATTTAGATTCTAATGATATTCCAATCGTGGAATATGAATCAGAAAACGATGTAATTAATCAGGAAATGATTAAATTAATTCAAGAAAAACATATCTATGCCTCACCAGAATTGCTTGGGTTGGCCTGTAAAATGGAACGGATTGAGGATTATACTGACTCTGTTGATACAGAAGATAAAGCAAAAGAGCTTGAGTGTGAGTTAAAGAGGAACATGGTAAAGGTTATTATAAAGGACTATCGTTGGTTGCGGCAACAACTACAGTTACAGAAAGAATCCGATATTATAGGGTGTGCTTTATGAAATACTCTACAATTGATCTTGAAACTGTAATTTGAGCCTAATGATAAAAAGGAGTTATGTCTTTTTGGCATAGCCTTTTTGGATAACATATTCCAGTCGTACTGGCCGGAGGCAGGAAAAACTAATTTTTATTGGGAAGGTCAAAGAATAAATTTATTCTAAAACATTTCTCTTCCGTATGTCTAGTATTTGCATAGCACCAAAAATAGTTATATTTTAAGTATTAAAATAGAACCTTTTATGATTATATACAGAGCGCACCAATTGTAGTTATACTTGTTTTATGAATTAAAACAGGAGGTGTCGCTTATGTTTAATATAGACAGAACATTGCTTAATCCAAATATATTAGTCACGATCCGGTTTACGCCCATTCTTCATGAATGGCTCCATAAAAGAGCGGAGCAAGAGAACATTTCTCTTAATCAGATGGTTTTGCTATGCTGCAAATATGTGATGGATGAAGAAAATGCAAGCAAGGCACAAAAGGAAATAGGAGATTCGGATAGATGAATACAGGGGATATGGTAATAGGGATTTGTGATGACTCTCCTGAAGATTTAAAGCGGATTCAGACAGAGTTTTGCAGGAGTGCGGAGAAGCTGGGGGAAAAGGATATCTCGCTGTATTTATATCCAGACGGAAGATCGCTTTATAATGACAGCCGGAACAGGGATTTCAGCCTTGTGTTTTTGGATTGGGAGATGCCGGGGTTGGACGGTTTTGATCTGGCAGAAAGACTGTATATAAAAAACCCAACATTGAAGATAGTGTTTGTGTCCAATTATGAAAATATGGTATTTGATGCCTATGAGTACGCACCGCTGTGGTTTGTGAGGAAGAGCGCCCTGGCACGGGATATGATGAAAGCGCTGCAAAAATATTTCAGCATGACAGCCAAAACGCAGCTCCGCTATCGGATGTCTGACGGTTTCGGGCTTCGTGATGTGCGTCTGGGATCCATTATGTACGCAGAGTGCAGCGGGCATACCATCATCGTCCATATGAGGGATCAGACCTCACTCCAGATATATGGAACATTGAAGTCCCTTGAAGAGGGGTGGGATGGCCATGGCTTTCTCAGGGTACATAAGAACTACTTGGTCAATGTGAGGTATATCATGGAAGTCGGGAACCGGACCATAAGGCTCTCTGATGGCTCAGAACTGGATATAGGAAAAAATAAGAGAAAGAGGATCGTGGAATTGGTAAAACAGGAGAAAGAGAGGACAAGTTAAAATTACAGGGTATATCATAAATGCATTGTCAGCAGCGGTCGCTATAGAGTATATAAACCATGCTTTCCACAGAAAATATAAAGGATCCTTAGGGATGGCCCTTTGCCTGTCAGGCTTTGCCCTGTACTTCCTTGTGGTGACGTTGCTGAACCGGTTTAGCAGTTTTGAGGGGCTTGCGGGACTTTCTTATGGGATCATCCTGTTCCTTTATGGGTTGGTGGCCTTAGAGGGGATCAAGATCGATCTTATGGTCTTCAGCCTTATATGGGTAGTCATCGCGCTGGTCAGCGCATATATCATGTTTGGTATCTTAGGGATCGTGACAGGCGAAGGAATCGGCGCTTTACTGGCCAGAAGTGGGAACATACGGACTTATTCCGCATTAGCGGCCGGGGCGCTGAAATTTTCAATGGGGCGTGTCGTGCTGGCGGCCCATAAGAAAAAGCGGAAAGCTGTGCAGATAGAAGACTGGATGATGGCGTGTACGTTCCTTCTGATGTTTGCTCTGGTGCTGGGTATGTTTCGCCTGGAAAGCGGGGCATTGTCTAAGGCACAGCGCTGCTACCTGTCGCTCCAGCTCCTGGGTGGGATGTTCGGTATGGCAGTGCTCATGAGTATCTTTTACCGGACATTGGGGAAATATAGGGAAGAAAGGCTGGGACAGGAATATCTCTCTAAGGAACAGACACTGCAGGCGGAGCAGCTCCGTGACCTGTACCAGTTTAGCCTGGAAGCAAACCATATGAGGCATGACATGAAAATAAAGCTGGATACGATCTATGCCCTGCTGGAGAAAGAAGGATATGAAGAAGCGAAAATGTGTGTGAGAAGATTAGGAGCAGAATGGGAAGGCAGACTGGAACTGCCAAGGGATACAGGAAATGAGGGATTGAATGCAGCCCTTATGAAGGCGGCGAAAAGATGTCAGGAGAAGGGCGTAAGGTTTCATTATGTAGTCATCGGCAGGCCGGTGGAGATCGACAGCATGGATATGGGGAATCTGATTGATAATCTCCTTAAGAACGGGATCGAGGCTTGCGAAGGGCAGGAAGGGACAGGCCAGGTGGAGATTGTTATCCGTAAAGAGAATGGCGTGGTGGAGATCGAAACGGAAAACACCATAAAGGAATCGGTTCTTGGAACAAATTCGGAAATGAAGAGCACGAAACCTGGAAAGGAGAGGCACGGCTTCGGGATGGAAAGCATCCGGAAGATCATAAGGCTATATCATGGGGAATATACGTGCTGGGAGGAATTGGAGGATCATGTCTTATGGTTCACCCAGAGTATACGCCTGAGGATACCGAAAAACCTGGAGGGGCAGCTACCCAAATAAAAGACAGGAAATAAAACTCTCTTTTATGTCGGATTTTAACCTATTATGGCACAGATATTGAATTGCAAGAGGTATTTGCGTATAATTAGTGTTTAAGATAGGATAGGAGAGAGTTTGTTTAGAATAATTTGTTTTAAATTTGGGTGCAATGCCCATTTTATTTGTTTTCATATCAAGTGATTTTAAAAATGCAGGATTGTTAGTGCAATGCTAAAATAAGGTGTTTTCAAGTAAATAGAAATTCTATCCCACTAGCTATGTTGGAGTTTTGAGTAAGCAGAAGCTTGTGGGATAGTATAGAAAAGCCTCCTATATTACAATGAGTAAGGTATTATAATCTAACTTAAAGTATAGGAGGCGATTTAAGTAGGTAATATATGGTGAACATGGTCTGTGTCCAATGTAAATATAATGTGTATGGTTGGGTAGAAGAATAATAAACCACAAGGAGAAATTATGTTTTCCTACGAAAATTTATGTGTCCATGATCTGGACTATGCCCATATCATTGATTTTTCCTCTTTTGAAAAAATGAATGAACATGGGTATGCAACCGTTACAATTGAAATAGACGAAAGTAAGCAGGATGAGATGGAGGTATGGAACGAATGGGTTCCAGTCACCGTCTATGACAAGGTATCCGGCCACAAACTGTTTGCCGGTATCCTGCTGGAAGCGGAGGGCTTTTGGCGGAACACCAGTTATGTGATAAAGATGCAGCTTGGTTCGGGAACCTGTCTGCTAGATCGGGAGAAACGCTCTTATTCCTATCAAAACAAGCAGAAATATCGTCTGCTCCTTAATCAGGTCTTAGGACAGGAAGCAAAAGTTTCTTTTCGCGTAGAAGACAAGGAAGTGCCAGGGCTGTTAGTCCAGTATGGGGAGAGCGACTGGGAGTTTGTAAAGCGCTTGGGCAGCCATTTTGGCAGCTGTGTTGTGCCTGAGATCCATATAGACAACGGATCACGTTTTTATTTCGGATGGGAAAGTGGAGAAGACTATGGGGAGATCGAGCCGTTTGACTACTGCGAAAAAGTAGATGAACGCTTTTACCACGCAAAAGCTTTTGACAAGGATACCAAGAAGAGGGATCATTTACGCTATCAGATCGACAGCGGTGAAGATTATAAGATTGGAGGCCGGGTAACATACCGTGGGAACACATGGTATATCGAGGAGAAGACCACATACCTAGCAGATGGGGAGATCAAGTTTAAATACAGCCTGGCAAGCAAAAAAAGTCTTCAGTGGCAAGCCGCAGAAAACCCAAAGCTGCATGGAAAGGAGATCACAGGGACGGTTACAGGCCGTAAGGGAGAACAGCTGCAGGTGGATCTGGATATAGATAGGGTGGAGAAAAAAAGCCAACAATCTTCTTATCCATGGATGCCTGAAACAGGAAATTTATTGTATTGTATGCCAGAGATCGGAGAGAGGGTAAGGCTTTATTTTTGTGACAACCATGAGGACTCGGCAATCTGCATCAACTGCGCCAGGGAAAATAAGTTTCCGTCTAAGTGGGTCCGCAAGCCTGGGAGAAAACGGTTTATTGTCCGCAAAAAAAGGAAATTGCTGCTGCTGAAGAAAAAGATGGAACTTAGGAGCCTGAACAACAGATTTTCCCTTAAAGATAAAGGCGGTATCTTTATGTCAACTGACGGAGGACTGCAGATACAGGCAGGTAAGGAAGTATATCTGGAAGCCCCCTATCTTTCGGTGACAGCAGACCGGGAGATCACCCTGGCCAAGGAAGATCTCCTCACGCCGACGATGATCGTCTTAAATGGGGATATTAACGCAAGGGGCGGGGACTTGATTACGGAGGAAAAGATCTGGTATGGGGATCCGGAGATCCCGGAAAAGGTTTTTGATAAAGGGAAGGACATAGATGGAACGATGGATCATCAGGAGATCCTTGGGGTGATCGCCAGGAGGTAGAAATTTGAGTTTAGGAGTCAAAGGTGGGGCTGTCTTATACAGACGGAAACAGAAGGCCAGGAAGATGGAGGATTACAGCAGATACATGGAAAAACTGGTAAATGGATCGGTGATCATCCCGAGCGGTAAGGAAGGGGAAGAAATGCCCTGGTGGACGGAAGACCGTGCTGTAGACAGCAGCGGAGAAAAAAACCATGAGTGAACAGACAAAAGCCATCGAGCAGGATGTCAGGATAGGATTAGATGCGAGAATGCCAGCCAGGATAAAAGAGATAAAAGAATGGTTAGCCATTAACCGCAGACAATGGGAGGAAGGACTGGCCCATTCTTTTGAAAGATTATTCCAAATGGGAAAGGAAAAGGAAGTTTCATATTTACAGGTCTGCTTTTTGAGGACATCCCTTCTTACTGGCGGATATTTTTACAGGGCTTGTTTTTATGACAGCTTATATTATCTGGATCTGGAGCCGGTCTGTATTGATGTGGATACCTGGTTCGTATACCAGTTTTTTCAGGAAGATGTGGAAGGATGCATACAAAAGCTGCAAGGGAGATATAAACGCCTCTATCCCAATGATATCATGAGGATAAAAGAACTCTGCAATTTTTATTACATTGGTCTGATGAAGATGTGTGTGGAGGCCATCTTGCCGGGACTCCTGGAAACAAAAGCATATACAGGATTAAAAAAAGCCGAAAATTTTAGGATCCTTTTTGGCGAGTATATGGGGAAGGCGGAAGTGATCGATGGATTATTTTACTCTGATACCAGATAAAGTATGCCCGCTTGTCAGGATATGTAACCATACAGATTCCAAGATATTGCAGGCAGTCATGCGTGGGGAAGCGCACCAGATACCGGATGGGACGGTTTTCCGGTTAAAAGGGATGCCGGGCAGCGGTATGCCGGACATTATATTCCAGCCTATATTTTTGGTGTCCCAATTATTCTATCAGTGCATCCAGATCTACCACCCATATGCCGCAGCTGCGAAGATCCGGCTGGCTGGCCTCCGGAACGGTTTTACCTATTACATCCCGGAACTTCCATCCGCAGATGAGAAGGAAGCCTTTTCTTTATATGAGCAGCACATTTATAAAACAACAGACTGCGGAGTGGAAACTGTGGAAGTCAGCCTGGATCTGTCCGAAAGCCTGCTGCGGAGAGGCGCGTGGGGATTTGGCTTGAAAGCGAGGATATAAATGGAGGATACCGGTATTTTAGTACCCAGATTGATCTTGGATTCCAGGGCGAGCATCCTGCTTCCCCCAGACATAGATGAAATGGGCTCAGAACGTATTGGGCTCCTGTATCCAAACCAGCCAAGGCCAGACCAGGTATTGGTATATGGGGACGAGGAATTTTGGGTCTCTCTTACTTTGACGGAAGGAGCGGCCAGTAAAAAAGCGCTCAGGACAAAGCTATGCCAATATCGAAGGCTGCTGATGAAAAAATTCCGCGGCACGGAGATCGGGGAAGTCTATTGCGTGGAGTCTGTGATCCAGGGAGAGAAGACCTATTATTTTCCGATCTGCACAAACGGAGTTACAGGGGGCATCTGCCAACTGATCTTTTTATACTTGATCAAAGGAAAGGAAATGATCGGGGCAGTCTGCTGTAGTGCTGAGGGATGGCATCCTAAAACAGCTCTGTTCAGAAAGATCATCGGATCTGTTGTGGACCTGACAGGGACATGGGAATACACGATCCGGAGCAAGAAACTCTATGATAAGGCAAGGGAGTACTATAGGGATTATTGAATCAAGAACCAAGGAGATAAGGGGGAAGGGCTATGGCCGTGTCGAGCATGGATCAGGATTTAGAGAAAATGCTGGTCGCCATGTATCATGAGCAATATCTGATAGTACCCAAGCGCTATGTCAATGATAGCAATTATCTGGTATATAGTGCAAAGCTGAATTGTTCCTGTGGAAGTAAACCAGTTTACTTAAAACTGGAAGAAAAAACAGATGCTTATACAGGAAGGATCGTGATCGGGCATGGTGTTACCATTAATGGCCTGCCGGCAGCAAACTGCCTGGATGCTAAGCCAGTCGTTAACATAGGGCCATTTGGCCAATGCTCTTTGTCAAGCCTGGGTGCGTTGTGTGTGAAGATAAGGGATCTGGATGCATCATGGACGGCTTCTGATAACAATATAAAAATAGGGAAAGAGAAAGGGATCACAAAGTCTTCTGTCTTGCATTGTAACCCTGTTTCACCAGATGAAAACATAATTGGGACTGGGACCATAAGGGCAGAGGATTCCGGGCAAATGAACCTGTATCAGCTGATTGAGGATTACCGGGTTGATTATAACGCAATGTTACAAAACAGTATCGTAATCCATGCGAATTCCCCAAGCCAAATAAAAGACATAAACAATGATGTAATGGCTTACATAAGGCTGCATAGGGAAGAGTTTTTGTATTTATATGAATTATATTATCCGGATCGCAAGATGGTGTATGATGAGTTCAGCAAGATGCCAGATGCGGGGCAGTATTCTGATTATGCAAAGACATTAAGGTTCATGACCTATATGTTGCCTAAAGACGAGCATATAAAAAAGATTTTGGGTATGATGCTGCCAGGATGGTTTTCCTTGAAACTTGATAATATAGCACCGACAGACCCTGATTATAATGCTTTTTTCGACTACAGTTTTTTAGGAACGGGGAAAATAGTGATAAACAATGTGGAAAAGGCAAAAGATTATGTGATACCGTTTAAGTCGTTTTTCCATGAGTTAGGACATGCGATTGATTTTTTTGCAGGCTCTGGGAATAAATTTTTAAGTACATATTTTCAGTATACAAGCTATGAGTTTGTGGCAAGGACAGAGTTAACTGGCAGTATGCTCGTGCTTGCTTATGATTCAAAGGGGGAGCAGGCAAAAACCATCCATGAATGGGCAGAAAATGATGTCAGGAATGAACTTTATGAAGTGGGGATCGATTTTCTGAATGATCCGGCAAATCTGCAGTCTTTTCAAATAACAGCCCAGGATAAGCAGGATTATTTAAAAATAGTGATTGAAGACTATTTTTTTAACGGAACTGGAGCGGACAAATATAAGGCTGCGAGTAAATCAAAATCCTCTTCTTTGATGATGGTTGCAGAAATATATGCTGGCATTCAGGTCGAAATGAGTAGTAGACTCACTGATCAAGATCACATAAGTAATTTGGCAAAGGATATCTATGGGGGGATAACAGGGGATCAGGTTGGGAAAGGACATGGACATGGGTATTGGTTTTATGAAGAAGATGATCTGGAAGTAAAGTTGTTCATAAAAAAGAAAGGAGCTAGGAAAGAACAAGTATCAAAAGAAGCTTTTGCGGGATATTTTGAATATATTGTAATGAATATATCGGCAGGGATAGATCCTGCGAGAAGTGTTTTGCCCCAAACCATAAAAGCTTTGGAAAAATTGATGGAGGCAGTATAATGAATAAAAAATTAAAGTGGCTGGCTGTCCTGTTTGTTTTGCTGGCTGTTGTATGTAATGCTGCAGATTGTGCCAGCCGGATAGGGTTGGATGGGCTGCTCTTTCCAGGTGTTAGAGCCCCGCATGAACCTACAAAACCTGCTCCGCCGATCCCCTATTCCAAAGTCACGAAGATCAGCTTTTTTGAAATCTTTGGAGGCCATTCAGGCGGGCGTTACTTAGTTGATATTACAGCAACAAAGGAAACCATTCAGTTTAGATGTATCAAGGGAGATGTCCTGAGAGAGCATGAAGAAGAGATAACAGAAAGGAATTTTGAATGTGGGCAGAGTACCTGGGATAAATTACTGGCTATTTTTAATGATAACCACGTTAATAGCTGGAAAGAGCAGGGGTATTATCTAGACCAGACTTTTAATCAGCAAGCAACTTTATTTGTGGAATGGCCGGAAGTGGAATTTGTAGAGGAGGGCGATTTTTTCAATGTAGCAGATAGCAGATTTGGATTTAATCTGACATATCTGCCTTCTTATTATGGGATTGATCAGAATGAAAAAATATTCCGAAGTGATTATCATGGTTATTTGGATCTATATACCAATAATGATGAGGAATCATCTTTTGGGAGAGCTTATGAGTCTTATGGCCTGCCAAAGGAATATAACCAGTTTCGTAAGGCGTTCTGGGATCTCATTGTGGGAAACACAGGGATCCCTGACTGGAGGCTTGAGCTGGGGGACTGGGGAAGGGAAAACCTGTATAAAAAGTACCCTTATATGCTGCAGGAGGGCCAGGAAGGACAGATCCGTTATTTCAGCTTTTTAGAAAATTACGGAGGAAAAGACTCCGCCATGGGGATCGCCCTTGTGTATGATGGTGGCGAGGGGATCCTCTTGTACAGGTGCTGTTCTTATGAAAAGATCTATTCGGTAGGCAAGTCTGGACTGCCCACGCTTTATTGTGATAGGGCTTCCGTGCCCATATGGAGGCTGGAGTCAGAAAAAGAAGCCCCAGATGTGCCGGAAGGCCTGCCAGAGATTATTGAGAGGTATGGGGTGGGGAACTGGGAAACAGAAAACAGTGGGACAGGATATGTGCGCCAGGGTGAATTCTATAACATAGAAAACGCGAAACAGGCGAAGGATAAAAACGAACAGGTATTAAGGAGCGGATATGACGCGTTGATCCATGTGGTGTACACGGATGGAAGACATATGGAGATCCGGTTGGAAAATGGACAGCTGCCGGAAACCTATAACGATTTCCGTGATGAGCTGTGGGATCATATGATCCTTTATATAAATGAGGGTATGGCACAGGAAGAACAGGCTGCAGACTGGAGGGACTTGATCGACCAGTGGGGGGAGGAGTATCTGCGTGAAAAGTACCCATATATAAGATAGGCGGCGAGATCCACCGGAAAGGAAGGGATATGGCAAAGAACAGATGGAAAAGACAGCTTGGTTTGACCGTTTTATTGTTGGCTGTATGTGGAGCAGCGGCTTGTGGGAGGAAAGGGGATGGATCCGATGGGGCGGCAAAGGCTGAAACATTGAAAAGTATGGCACAGATCAAAAAACTTTCTTTTCGGGAAACCTTCGGGCAGTATTTTGAGGTTGAGGTCATTGCCACAGAAGATAAGATCCTGTACCGGTGTTCGAAACAGGATGTTCTGGGAAAAACGGAACCAGAAGTGATATCCAAAAGTTTCGGGTGTGGGCATGACACCTGGTGGGATCTGGTGTCGGCCTATAACTACAATTATGTTTATGACTGGCAGGAACAGGAGTATTACGTAAACAAATGCTATGGCCAGGAACCCGGCCTGTTTGAGGAATACCAGGAAGTGGAGTTTTTGGAGGCGGGGGACTTTTTTAACATAGCAGGAGCCAGCCCTGATCTGATCCAGGCAAGTCCTCCCGGTTATTATGGGATTGACCAGAATGAGAAAAGGTTCCGGGGAGATTACAGCGGCCATGTTGAGATCTACATTAACGATGAGGACACCCTGTATACAGGGAGATCCTATGGTTCTTATGGGCTGCCGGATGAGTATGGTGAGTTCCGCAGGGAATTCTGGGATCTGATCATCGGGCATACCGGCCTTTCCGATTGGAGGCTTGAACTGGGAGACTGGGGAAGGGAGAACCTGTATGCAAAGTATCCCTATATGCTGGGAGACGGGGAGGAAAGGGAGATCCGTTATTTCAGCCTTTTAGAAAGCTATGGGGGAAAGGAGTCCGCTTTGGCGGTTTCCCTTGTGTACGATGGCGGTGAGCAGAGTATCCGGTATAGGGCCTGTTCTCCCCCAAAGACCTATTCCGTGGACAGATCGGGTCAGCCTGTGCTCTACTGCGGGGAGCAGTCTTTGCCCTGGGAAGGGGTGGGAGCAGCCAGGAACGTTTCAAGCGTACCAGGAGCATTGGCGGAACTTATCCAGAGATATGAAGTGGGCAGCTGGGAGGACGGAGCCGACGGGACAGGGTATGTGCGGCAAGGCGGGTTCTATAATGCAGAGAATGCAGGACTGGTGGAGGATGCCAATGAGCGGGCATTCAGGAGCCGGTATGATGCATTGATCCATGTGGTGTACACCGATGGAGAGCATACGGAGATCCAGCTGGAAAACGGAGGGCTGCCGGGAGCGTATAATGATTTCCGTGATGAATTGTGGGATGCTATGATCCCCTATATAAACGAAGGCCAGGAGGCGGGGGCCCCTGACTGGAGGGATTCCATTGATCAATGGGGAAAGGAATATATGTGTATCAAATATCCCTATATGAAATAGAAAACCCGTAGATGAGGTGAGGCGGATGGGGGAGAAATATATAGATGAAAAACTGGCAAAAGCCAGGAGAAGATACATCGAGGACATGATCAACCAGAGGCAGGACAAGGGGGTATGGAAAGGGAAGGTTTATTCGATGATCCCCTATACCATGTACCAATTCGATTTTCGCGTGAACGTTCCGGATTTTTTGTTGCAGGTTTTGCATGAAGACCTGGCGGCCGCCAACGGCCTGGACTCCCCGTTTGCCTGCATGGTGTCGGTGAAAGACATGGTATCCATTACATTTTATGTAACAGCTGAAACAAAAATATATGAACCATCCGAGATTCACCTGCTGTTTGGGCGGCTGTTCCCAGGAAGCCATTTAAGCCCTATGAAGCATATAGGGGAAAAAGGTGAGGTACATTATTTTGATTATATCAATGAGGAGTCTGGGATCCCATTTTTGCATACTACTTTTATATTTGCAGCAGGGAACAGGCAGATACTGGGGCATTTGAACGGTGAGGCGCAGGAGTGGGAGAACCTGGTGCAGATGAGGGATAAGATATTGACTACGGTTGAGAGGGGGGATTCTTTTGAGAGAAACGAAAGTTAGGATCGATCCGTTTGGTTTTGTTGGTTTGGAAGATATCCGGATCAATCAAAAAGTAAATGAACACGCAAGGGCGGTGGTATACGGTTTGCTGGACAGTGAACATATCGATGGATACCGGGAAATGCTCCTGGATGATGATCTATGGGTGAAGATCCGGATCTTTGGGGAGGATACGAAAGGCGATCTGTTTTGCGGGATAGTAAAGGCATATGAGTTGCATAGCAAGGCATCCCTGCATTATTTAAAGCTGGAACTGGTCAGCGGGACATATCAAATGGATCAAAAGCAGCATATACGGGTATTCCAGGAAGAACAAAAAACATATAAAAAGATGTATGAGGTGATCACCAAAGAGTATTTCCAGAATGGGGTTGTGTTTGGCGAGAGGGCTAAAAGTGCAGTAAAAGCTCTGGTCGTGCAATATAAAGAAACGGATTGGGAGTTCGCAAACCGTCTGGCAGCCAGTAGCGGAGAATTTTTGATCCCGGAGGTCCTGACCATGGGAACCCGCTATTTTACAAAGTTCCCCAAGCGAGAATCTGCGGTACTGCCAGAAACCGAAAGATATAAGAGATACAGAAAGCATTTGATCCCAGGGATGGAAAGGACTACAGAGGCATTGTGTTTTACAAGCAGGGAGATCCACGATATGGGGGATCAGGTGATCGTTGGGGGAAGGCCGTTTTGTATCTTCCAGATACAGTCACGTTTGCAGCATGGCGAGCTTTTGCATGAGTACCATTTAGTGCCGGAAGGAGAATGCTTTTGTAATAAAAAGTTTGCGGAACATATGGCAGGAGTATCCATGCTGGGGACAGTGAAGAAAGTAAAGAGGGATACGGTTTTTATTGAACTGCTGGAGGACGAATATAAAACTAGTTCATACCGTTGGTTCCCTTTCTCAACGGTGTATTCTTCACAAGATGGTACAGGATGGTATTGTATGCCTGAAGAGGGGGATCAGGCCCGGCTTCATTTCCCTGATGCGGATGAGAAGAATGCGTATGTTATAAGCGCAGTCCATCTGCCAACGGAAAACGGGCGCTCCAACCCAGACGAAAAATCTTTTAAAAACAAATATAACAAAGAGATCCGTTTCACGCCTGAAAAGCTTCTCATCACAAATAATGCGGGGAGTTTTATCGAGATATCTGATGACCATGGGATCTGGATAGAGAGTGACAAAGACATCCATATCCGTGCTAAAGGCCAGATGGCAGTGGTGAGTGAGGAGCAAGATGTTACACTGTCGGCAGAGAATGTTTTAAGGCTTCGGCAAAAAGAAACCAGTATTAAGCTGAGCGAGGATATCATCTTATCTGGTGGAGAGTTTAGGTTACAGTAGTAATGAGAATGGGATTGTTGATCCTGTATAGGACGAAGATCATGAGCCGATTTGAGCATAAATTAATCTTAGTTAAAGAATCTTAACAGTTAAAAGTTTGCTCAACTAACAAGCCGGTCAAAATCCTCTTGTTTAGCGGGTTTGTCAAGAAAAATGTGTAAGTTTTATAAAATTTTCTTACCGGCAGTTTTCAAAGCTGCCGGTTTTACATGGCAGAATCAATACTGTTCATATTTAAGAATGCG
>CAJTFL010000024.1 GCA_910575565.1 Lachnospiraceae bacterium
TCAAGCGGAAGGGTGGTATTCTTTTCATAGGCAGTGGGAACGATCCTGTTTGATTGTTTTGTTGTGGTGACTTAACAATACTACTTTTAGGACTTGCTTTCCACTGCTTTTGTTATAGAAAATAGAAAATCGCTATGCCATAGCCCTGGCAGGCCATCGCGCAGCGATTTTGTTCAATTCCCATTTATCGAGAAGTTACAGAGAATAAAAAATCAGAATTTGAAGGGAGTATGCAGACGATGGACAACTGGTTTACAATAGATAGAGTAGATGATAATACTTATATTATCAGTGAATATCGACATTGGGAAGAAACGCATTGCTATTTACTAAATGGAAGCGAGCGAAGCCTACTTATTGACACAGGACTCGGTATTTTAAACATATACGATGAAGTGATTAAGTATACGGACAAGCCCATCACAGCGATAGCAACACACATTCATTGGGACCACATTGGAGGTCACAAATATTTTCCTAATTTCTACGCTCACGCTGCTGAATTAGATTGGCTAAACGGTAAATTTCCACTGTCGATGGAAACAATTCGGGAGATGGTAGTTGAACGCTGTGATTTGCCAGACGGATTTGATGCCGGTTCTTATGAGTTTTTCCAGGGAACGCCAACAAGGATTGTAGCCGACCATGATATGATTGATCTTGGTGGACGGCAGATTGAGGTGCTACACACCCCTGGACACTCGCCAGGACACCTGTGCTTTTGGGAAAAAGAGACAGGATATCTTTTTACTGGCGATTTGGTATATAAAGATGTATTATTTGCCTACTATCCATCTACCGATCCAGATGCATATCTCACCTCGTTGGAAAAGGTTGCGTCTTTGCCCGTTAAGAGAGTGTTCCCCGCTCATCATTCCTTGGGTGTCCAGCCGGAAATCTTATGTCGTATGCGGGATGCACTAGAGCAGCTAAAAACTGCCGGGAAACTGTACCATGGAAGTGGTAAGTTTGACTATGGTGATTGGGGAATATGGCTATAATTTCTAATTTGTAGATAGGAGTGAGAAAATGAAATATACAATAGAAGAAATAGTTCCTAAAAAAATAGCTTATTTGAGAAGAACAGGACCATATGGGGCTGAAAATCATAAATTGATGCAAGAATTAAAAAAATGGGCAATGAGTAAAAGTATTTTTAAAAATAGTATCATTTATGGAATAGCCCAAGATGGAATGGACACTCCACCAGAAAAATGCAGATATGATGTGTGTATTGTAGTAGAAGATGAGTCAATATTAGATAATAATGTTATGGTTGGAAAACTTCAGGGTGGAAAATATGCAACCTTTACAATTAACCATACTGCTGAAGATATTCAAAAATTTTGGCAACTTGTATTTGATATATTAAAAGAGAACAATATCCAATGCGATTTTTCTAAACCAATTTTAGAAAGATATAAAGAAAACCTAGTTAGTAATGGAAAATGTGAATTTTGCGTACCATTAGTGAATTAACAAATTTCAGTTGTGTGCCCAGCAAAGGGCAATTAACCTAACAGGTGCAAATCCTGTCTGCGAAGGTCTAGCCAACCAGCAGTAGCGAGTCTTGCGTGGCAGTCAGTAATGGCTGGTGCGAAGCGTAGACAGCGAGCAAGTAGGGCTGCAATGCGATTGAGCCTCGAAATGTTGAAGTCCAGAGGGCTGACGTCTTAACTGGTGCGGAAAGCAATATCGGGCAGTTCGTATAAGGCGAGAACTGTCCGGCACTGCGGGGTCAAAGAGCCAGTCATGCTTGACATTGTGGTTAATTGTCAACTGGGGAGAGCCTGCTGCTTCTTGGAAACAAGTACGTTTTATCAACTAGAAGATGGAGACAAGCGGATGGGTGGCAGGCAGTCGGATAGTCTCATAGTACCATGGAAGCCGGGTAATGCCGGTGGAGGGAAGGGGGCTGCATAGTAACGGTCTTTCTGAGGACACATCAACCGTGCACAGGAACGGAGGTATTGATGGGAACAAAATTAGAAAGGATAGCAGAAATATCGGCGACAACGCCGAAGCCAGAGTTCACTTCTCTGTACCATCTGATAAATGCTGAAATGCTCATGCAGTGCCATAAGGAACTGGATGGGAAGAAGGCAGCAGGGATTGACAGGGTGACAAAAGCAGAGTATGAAGAACACCTGGAAGAGAACATCACAAATCTGGTGGAGCGGTTAAAGAACAAGGCATACAAGCCACTGCCGTCGCTAAGGGTGTATATACCGAAAAGCAACGGGAAGATGAGGCCGCTGGGGATTGCCTCTTACGAGGACAAGATTGTGCAGCTTGCGGTAAAGAAAATACTGGAAGCGATTGATGAACCGAGATTCCTTAACTGTATGTATGGGCTCAGACCAAACAGAGGATGCCATGATGCGATAAAGGAAGTCCACCGTCAATTACAGAACGAATGGATTAACTATGTGGTGGACGCAGACATCAGGGGATTCTTTGGCCACATGAGCCATGAATGGCTTATGAAGTTTCTGGGGCTGTATATTAAGGACAGAAATCTTCTGTGGCTGATAAACAAATATCTGAAAGCCGGAGTGGTAACAGAAGGTGTCCATGAAGCAGGCGGGGAAGGTTCAACGCAGGGAAATATCATCAGCCCGATTCTGGCAAATATCTATATGCACAATGTATTAACGCTGTGGTACAAATTTGTAGTGCTGAAAGAGACAGAAGGGAAGTGCTTCCTGGCTGTGTATGCAGATGATTTTATTGCGGGATTCCAGCACAAGTCAGACGCAGAGAGATATTATGCCGCACTGAAGGAAAGGCTGGGGAAATTCAATCTTGAGCTGGAGGAGAGTAAGAGCCGACTGATTGGGTTTGGAAGGTACGCGGGGAGCAACAGCAGACGCAGATATGGAAAGAAGCCGGAGACATTTGATTTTCTGGGTTTTACTTTCTACTGTGGGAAAGGCAGGAAGAGCGGAAATTTCTGTGTGAAGCTGAAAACAAGCAGAAAGAAATATGCACAGAAACTAAAAGCCACGAAGGGATGGCTGTATGCCAATAACGACCTGCCTGTGAAGGAACTGATAGAAAAGCTGAATAAGAAGCTGGTAGGGCACTATAGGTATTATGGTGTCTCCTATAATGGCAAGAAGCTGGGCTCTTTTCTGCATTTCACCCAAAGATATCTGTGTAAAGCACTGAACAGGCGAAGCCAGAAGAAAAGCTATACATGGGATGGGTTTGCTGATATGCTAAAAGTTTATCCCTTAGCAAAACCAAAGATTTATGTGAGGTTATTCTAAAAGTGAATGTTATTATGAGGAGCCGTGTGCGTGAAAGGCGCACGCACGGATCTGTGAGGGGCTTGCGGCGTGAGCCGCTTGTCTGCTCGACTGTCAAGTTGTTTCAAACCTTTCTTAACCCCTTTAGTTAAGAGACATCGTTTGCAATAACTCTATGGAAGTTTTGTAACTAGGTAGTTGATTCCAATGGAGGAAACAAATATGGATATTCAGAAAATTATCAGCTTAGTAACAAAGACCCAATGGTTAATAAAAAACCGTGAAATGGCCGCTCATGTAAAAGAGAAAGGTCTTGCAGACTACGTAACGCAGGTAGATATTGCCGTGCAAAATTTTTTAAAGAAGGAGCTGTTTGCCCTTGCACCGGATATTCAATTTCTCGGAGAAGAAACTGGATTGCAGGAAATAAAAGCGGATAGCTTTTGGATTTTAGACCCGGTTGACGGGACTACCAACCTTATGCACGACTATCAGCACAGCGTTGTATCTTTAGCGCTGTGCCGTCAGGTGGAAATTGTTATGGGAATCGTATACGATCCCTTCCATGAAGAAGTTTGTTTGCTATAAACATTGCTATCACAAAAAGCCATGTGCAGGTTGCTTAAATAGTGATAAGGGAAAACCAGAACATTGCCGTAAGTGCAAAATATAAGATTGTATCAAAATCAAAGGATTGTCTTATTGCTTTGAATGTTCCGAATATCCATGTAAACAGATAAAAAATCTTGAAAAAAGCTATAAAAAGCTATAAAAAGCGGTATCAGGCAAGTCTCATGGCAAACAGTGAAGCTGTCCGTCAACATGGTTTGGAAATATTTATGGAAGAGCAGAGAGAGAAATATACCTGCCTGAAATGCGGCGGAATCATTTCGATCCATGACAGAGAATGCAGCGAGTGTCAGGAGAAAATGAAATAAAGAAATCCGAATGGGAGGAACGCAATCATTGTCAGATAGAAAAGTCATATTACAGTTTACAGTTTTAACCTTTTGTATTGCATATGGTGTATCAGGTGCTTTGATTGCTCTGGGGCAATTCGGATATAAGGTTTATAGTCTGGTTAATTCTTTACACCAATTTGCAATGAATATACCTTTTGCTATCTATATTTTATCTCCTGCGATTGCCTCTTATGTTGTTCTGAAGAAGAATAACAATGTAACAGGTTTTCCAGAATGGTTAAAAACAGTCTTTTTTGCAAAAAATAAAATTTCCGTCTATTTGTTTATTGTAACAGGGATTGCTTTGTATTTTGGGACACACATAATTGTATCGGGCTGTGATGGAATAGCGCTTCCCTTTTATATGTTTTTCCTGTCCTTGCCAGGGAATTTCATCATTGGCGGCATGGAGGAAGCGGGTTGGATGTATGTATTGCAACCCAGATTGGACAAAAAATACGGCTTTGTTCTTTCTTCTTTTTTAGTTGGAATGATTTGGGCATTTTGGCATATCCCTCTCTTTTTTATTCCCGGAACGAATCACTGTGACGGGCTGATTAATTTCTGGATGTTCAATGTTCAAGTCATGTCGTTAAGTTTTTTCAGAGGGGCAATCTACAAAATAGCAGGAAAAGGCTATGTGTTTGTGTATGTGCTTTTCCATACTATGTTCAACGCTGCATCCTCTCTGTTTGGCTCCATAATGATGACGTGGACGGGAACGATTGCCGCAAATGCTGTAATGATTCTTTTTTCATTAACAATCATTACTGTATACAACAAATCTAAGAAAATAAATTAAAATATTAGGATTTTAGGAGGTACATATCTATGAAGGATAGGATTGCATACTGCGGATTGGACTGTGAAAAGTGTGACGCATATCTTGCAACAATCAATGACGACAAGGCGTTGCGTGAGAAAACTGCAAAACGATGGGCCGAGTTAAATAATGCTCCCATTTTACCTGAACATATCAACTGTGAGGGATGTCGGGTTGATGGAATTAAAACTGTATTCTGCGATAGTCTTTGCGGAATTCGCCAGTGCGCATTGAAAAAAGGTGTGACGACATGCGGTGACTGTCCAAACATGGAAAGCTGTCAGACTGTTGGAGAGATTATCTCAAATAACCCCGATGCTCTAAAAAACCTGAGGGGATAAATTACATATCAGTTTGACAACTTGGAAGTTGCAACAAAGAATATATAACAAATGGGGATATACCTTTGGAAACATTAAAATTAAGATTTCAATATACTCAAAGTGAATATATAAAAGCAGAAAGGCAATATTTAATTTCTAGTAAAACTATACATAAATATGATATTGCTTTAGTCACTTTATTTTTGTTGCTATCAGTAGTTTATATGCTGTTCTCCTCTTTTAGCGTATTTAGTATTTTAATATTTGGATTGATAATTGTTGTAACTGCATTGGGAAGCTATTTATATATTCTAATGCCTATACTGAAATTCAAACAAACTGCAAAATATCATGAGGAATATACGCTGGTATTTTCTAAGGAAACCATTATATTTAAAACACAAAGCATTGAATCAGAAATGAAGTGGGACATTTACTTTGCACTATGGGAGAGCCACGATTTTTATTACTTAATTCAAGCACCACGAATATATACGTTAATTCCAAAAAGAGTTTTTAAAGACCTAAACGAAAAACAGCTATTTGAAGAAATTGCACAATCAAGAGTAAAAACAACAAAGCATGTATAATGAACATATCCTACAATGTAACAATTTTCAGCTTGTCGAGACTTTGAACAGATCCGAAAAATGTAATTTGAAGGGAGAAAGATTCAATGAAAGAATTTAGTCAAGAAGCAGAACAGGTCATGATTGAGCGTTTCGGGAAAGATACGATTATATCATTAGCAACAACAGAAAATGCAACGCCTTATGTGCGATACGTCAATGCCTATTACGAAAATGGAGCATTTTATGTCATTACCCATGCACTTTCAAACAAAATGAAACATATAAAAGACAACCCTGTTGTTGCAATCGCCGGCGAATGGTTTACAGCGCATGGAAAAGGCGTCAGTCTGGGTTATTTCGGAAAAAGAGAGAATTGTGTGATTGCAGAGAAGCTAAAAAAAGTCTTTGCTGAATGGATCGATAACGGCCATACTGATTTTGACGATGAAAACACTATCATTCTGCGTGTGGAATTAACAGATGGCCTGTTGCTCTCGCATGGTACAAGATATGAGTTTTAAGTTTTCAAATTTTCTACTTTGCTATGTCAAGTATTATCAGAGCTTGTCTTGAATATTTGCAGGCAGGCTGTTTAAGGAGGTTCCATGAAAGGATTTAACCGACCAAATCAATTATTTTCCCTCTGCGGTTTGAATTGCGGGCTTTGCCCCATGTTCTTGAATAAAAACTGCCCCGGCTGCGGCGGCGGTGAGGGGAACCAATCCTGCAAAATTGCAAGATGCAGCATGGAACATGGCGGTGTTGAATATTGTTTCCAATGCAGTGAATACCCTTGCGAAAAATACGATCATATTGATGACTTTGATTCCTTTATAACACATCGAAATCGAAAATCCGATATGGAAAAGGTCAAACGCTTTGGGATAGACGCTTATAATGCAGAACAGGCGGAGAAGGCCAACATTCTGGAGGTTTTATTATCCAATTATAATGATGGCCGCAAAAAGACACTCTTTTGTGTAGCCGTTAACCTGCTGGGACTGCAAGAGCTGCAAACGGTACTCAGGGAAATTGAATGTAAACCTGATATGGAAACAATGGCGCTCAAAGAAAAAAGCGCATTTGTTGCTGGATTACTGCAGGATGCGGCGGCAGCGAAAAATATTGATTTAAAACTTCATAAGAAAAAGGGATAATTTGAATATACTATGATTTTTATACATGAATCATTGCTTATAGATCATCTAATCTTCCCTTCTCTCAATTAAATATTTTTGAAACTGCGCCACATATTTTCAGTGGTGCTTTTTCTCTGTAATAAAACGCAAAGATATTGGAAGCCTTTGCTTTTTTAATCCAATAAAAGTTATTTTACAAATAAATCGTTCAAACACACTTGACAAATAAGCGCTCGTTTACTATAATGCAGATATGTAAACGAGCGTTTATTTGCAGGAGGTGTGAAAATGGCTAATACAAAAGAAAATATTTTAGTAACCGCTCTTAGACTGTTCGCCCAAGATGGCTATGAAGCAGTTTCTGTGAGTAAGATTGCGGGAGAATTGGGCATGACAAAAGGCGCACTATATAGACACTATAAAAATAAGCGTGATATTTTCGATAAGATTTTTGAACATATATGCCAATTAGACATTTAACGATCTAAAAAAGCAGGCATTCCAGAAAAAGAATTTGATGGAACCACAGAACTTTTTAGGAATACTTCAATACAAAGCGTTAAGGCATATATGGAGTCTCAATTTCATTATTGGACAGAGGATGAAATTGCTTGCAATTTTCGCAAAATGTTGACATTGGAACAGTACAGAAATTCCGAAATGACAAGCCTTTATCAAAAAGTTTTGGGAAATGGCCCTGTCAGTTTTATCGAGGATTTATTTCGTGAAATGATGGAACAAGGAGTTTGGTGCAAAGGTGAGCCAAAACAAATGGCGGTTGAATTTTATGCTCCCTTTTATCTGTTATTAACTATTTCAGATGCGGCACATGATAAGGAAGAAAGAGAAGAAATTGAAAATCTCTTTACAGCGCATATGGAATTTGAATGGGTTTTGTGCCCTGTTTGCAAAAACAAGACACTCTTGAAATAGAGAGAAGATACATTTTTAAGAAAATACCCTTTGTTCTGTCCAAAGTGTAAACAAGAACGAATTATTTCAGCGGAAAACTTAAAGATAGTCGTTATTGAGGAAACATCTGGTTTTCCGAAAATATAATAATTTACAAAGTCCAACGAAAGTTGTGCTTATAAAAACAGGAGGATTTTTATGTATAAGAAATATTTATTATCGGAGATTGTTTGCTAACCGGGAGGTTTGCGTAAAATCAATCTCTACCAAACCTCCCAAAAGGGCAATTACCAAGACTTTTAGGAGGATCAATTTTCATGAATAGAGAAAACAAACGGAAACAATATGAAAAAGGGTACTATCGTACTCATGCTTGTAATGACAGTTTTACCTGCAAAGTTTGTGGCAGGCTTGTTGTGCCAGCAGGTGCCGGAAGTGATCACCGCAATCATTGTCCAAACTGTTTGCACAGTCTCCATGTGGATATAGAACCTGGCGACCGTGAGTCTGATTGCGGTGGTATTATGGAGCCGATAGCGGTATGGGTACGTAAAAATGGTGAATGGGCAATTATCCACCGTTGCCGTAGATGTGGACAACTTTCATCTAACCGAATAGCAGCCGATGACAATCCCATGAAACTAATGTCACTCGCCATGAAACCCGTAGCACTTCCACCATTCCCGCTTGAAAAAATTGAAGAAATGACAGATTTAATGGCTGGAGATGGAAAGTTAAAGTAAATATAAAACTATACAGAGCAAGACGCAGAGCCAATAACACGCAAATTAAAATGCGGTTATCGGCTCTTTTTCTTGGGAAAGAAATGGCAACCGCTAGGGCGGTATTGCTGTGTCAGATTTTATCTTTGCTATATAAGCTAAATTCAAAAAGGAGGCGATTTTTATGTGGAATCTTATAGCACACTTTCTGAACTTTACTTGCGGTATGTCTGCCGGCGTTGTACTGATGTGTATTTTGCAGGCTGGAAAGCGAGCGGACGAAGAATTTGAACAAATGCAAAGGAGGAATCGTGTAAATGAGCATGGATGCGACGAAGGAACAATTTGAACATATGGAGCTGTTTGGAAAACCGGCTCTGTTTACAAATTCGCGGATGGATGTGAGTACAGTGCCGCTGGGCTTTTACTGCTATAACCTGCGGGGTTCGGACAATGATCCTGGCAGGCCGGCAACATTGGAGTTGTATGTAGGTGTCAACCATGCGGGTACTGTCCTGACTTCTGAACCGGTCAAGATTCCAAAGAGCGGTTATAAGCGTCTGCGGGATGGATTGAATTTCCTGGGCGACGAAATCAGCTTGAAAGAATTCTGTGCGGAATACAAACTTCAATACTGCCCCCGCTTTGAGATACGTCCTGCTTCCAATGATGAGGCAGGCATTTTTTATGCACAGACGCCAGATCAAGATAAACAGATGGGCGCCATCGGTCATGTCCGCATTGACTTTGGAGCAGGCGGTAAGGAATTTTGGCATACCTGGCACCCGCGCGGGGAAGAAAGTCTGAACAGCGCCGCTTTTAAAAAAGAATTAGGCCAGGTGGTCGATCAGCTTAGAGACAGTGTTTTGAAGGACTTAAATTCCATGAGCCGCTTCTGCTACAGCCACGGCGGGGCAATCGAAGGCGGCTGGCGGCAGAATTATGGATATGTAGTGGAGACAGAGAATTACCGCTACCGTCTGCGCTGCTCCCCCGGACAAGGCGATTACCATGCCTATCTTACCTGCTTTGACCGAAACATCCAGCGGGCAAATCTGGTAAAGAAAACCACCGCAGCCCTTGGCGGGTGTGCGACAGCCAGAAAAAAGGCGTGGTGGAGCAGCTTTCCAGCCACCGACAGCAGATACAGGAAAAAGACACGATGAAACCCAAAACAAAGCAAATAGGCCGAAATAAACCGGAGCTATAAGAAATGGAGGTTACAGGAATGAAATTAGTAATTGCGGAAAAGCCCTCTGTCGCCATATCGCTGGCGGCGGTTCTGGGTGCGAATGAGAAAAAAGACGGCTACATGGAGGGCGGCGGTTATCTGGTAAGCTGGTGCGTCGGGCACCTTCTGGAGTTGGCACAGCCAGAGGCCTACGGGGAACAGTACGCCAGATGGCGTTATGGCGATCTGCCGATCCTGCCGGAAGAATGGAAATACGAAGTGCCGAAGGATAAGAAAAAGCAGCTTGACCTCTTATGCCGGCTGATGAAAGACAAACGGGTGGAATCGGTTGTATGCGCTACCGATGTTGGATAGTGCGGAGGGGCGACAAACAAATACAAGTAAACAAAGGGACTTCCTCAATCCTTAAAAGGCTATGACAGTAACAGTTATAGTCTTTTTTCATGCGGTAATTACCGTATGAAATGAACTCCTATTCCCATAAGCGGAGAAATACCCGTCAACAATATTCCGCAATCCAATCTCCCCACAATAAACAAAAGAAAACCATATATCAGCACCAAAACCAATCAATCATATCAATCCATATCACAGGAGGGCAAAGACCATGAATAAAAAGCAAGAACAACAGATTTTGGACTATTACAGTACTGCCGACAAATATATCCGTAGCAAGACACACTCCAATGCGCATCAGACTGTATTTACGAAGGAAAACGATAAATACCAGTGACTTGTGTTGGAACAGAAAAACCAGTGTAAAGTCGAGGTAAGGCAGACTGACAGTCATGGTACAATCATAGCGAGGGATAATTACGAACTGACAAGGAATCTCCCTAAGTGCGTGGGCGTGGAGCGTTTATGTGAGGGCGCAAATTTTCAGATACCTTTTAATGCTGATGAAATCAATTTAATCTATCAGTTTGGGGAGCAGAGCAAAGCGGAAACATGCGCCAGTCTGTCCGCTGTTCTTCCGCAGATAAAGGACAGCGACACAAAGCAGATTGTAAGTACCACCTTAAAAAAATTAAATGTCCTGTCAGAAAAAACGTGTGCGGAACTGACTGCCACCACCAAAAGACGGAAACTGACCGAGCGTGACCATTCCATAAAGGCAAGGTTAGCCAAAGCAAAGGAACAGGCGAAACAGCCGACAGTTGCCGAGAGAAAACAGCACAGAACCAACAGCAAAGGAAAGGGGGATATGGAACTATGAAACTTTCCCGATACGAGCAGGAAACGATTGTCAATTACAATGCAGGTGAACAGACCGCCACCCTCTACACAAGGGATAAAGCGGTTATGAGGAAACTTGACACGCTTGCTGCCGACTTCCCCGATACATACAAGCTGTTCGAGCAGGATAAAGTATCTAAAACCTATTCCTTTCCGAAGTCATACGTCAGCTACCGCAAGCCGAGGGCAGTCAGCACCGAGCAGAGGGAATGGGCAAGACAGATGATGATTGCTAATAATATGTCAAAAGGAGTTTAAGCAAATTTTAATGGAATTGTACGTACAGTTGTGGTAAGATTATGACATTGAAGAATTTGACAAATTGCAATTTTGTGGAGGAACGAAATGAATAAAATTGGTACACAAATAATAGATACAGAACGTTGTACTTTGAGAAGAATTGTTCCAGACGATTATCAAATGATGTATGAAAACTGGGCAAAACTTGAAGAAGTTTGCAGATACTTTCCGTTCAATCCTGTAACGGATATAGAAATATACAAAGAAAAGGTCTATAAATGGGCAAATAATTATGAATCTGATACATATTTTCACTGGGTAATTGAATGGAAAGAAAATCATGAATTGATTGGAACGATTAATTTGGGAAATGTTGAAGAATCATGTTTTATGTCAGATACATGCTATATGCTTTCGCCACAGTATTGGGGACAAAGTATAATGACAGAAGTACTTCAAGCTGTATTAAAATATGCATTTGAAGAAATTGAATTAAATCGTGTTCAGGCTGAAGTGTTTGATGGTAATGTTGCATCTGAACATGTATTAATAAAGTGTGGAATGCGGTTTGAAGGAATTGCTAGACAGAAGTATTACAAAAATGGCAGGTTTATTGACACTGCGCAGTATGCAGTTCTTAAGTGTGATTTCAAAGAATAAATTCCCTTTTGTTGGGAAAATCAAGTAAAAAAACGATATAAAACTGAATATTGTTTCCCTTTGGGTAGCGATTATCTTTACAGACAATCAGCTGCCTTTTTTATTTTCAGAAACCACCAACAAGCATAGAAAGAATGAGGTATTAGAAATGATTGAGAACAAAGAGGAAGTCAGCAGAAATTTAGAGAAAGCATTACAGGCATTCGAACAGGCGAAACAGCGTGTAGCCAATGAGAAGAAAAAGCAGAACGAAAAGAAACGGAAAACTGAGAACCACCACAAGTATATCATGGGCGGTATTATCGTGAAGTATTTTCCCGACTGTTACAGCTATGATGAGGGCGAGTTAAACCGTATCTTGTCTGTTGCCTTGCAGGCAAGGGAGTGTCAGCAGATTATATCTAAAATCAAAGCGGAAAACAAAGAAAGCACTCCCCCACAATCCACAATCCACTCTCCCCAATGCCGAAAATGAAAGTGAGGGCGGTACGGAATGACAAAGGCGAGGACACTGGAAAGCCGAGGTAACGTATTCACCCCGTTTACGGGGTGCGCACAGATATACCACCAGAGGTGGTATGTGCGCTCTCCGAGGGGCAAGTTTCACTTGCATGGACTCCTGCGGAGGGCGTTGTCTGCCTTGTGGCAGCCAAAAGGGGAAACGACAATTCCCCTTCGCAAGCTGCGCTTGCTACCCTTTAGTGAACTTTGCGTTCAGACAAAAGCCAAAGTGCGGCTTTTATCTGCCCACAAAGTCTATGAGTGCACCCCACTACCCTGTCGGCAGAATGTAGGTGTTGCGTATGGGTAATGTCACGAAACAGGCAAGCACACGTTTTTCCATAGTCAGGCGGAGCAAGGGGCAATCGGCAGTTGAGAAAGCGTCCTATATCAGCAGGAGTATTCTTGTCAGTGAATTTGACGGACAGACATATCGACCAAAATACCATGAAGATTTAGTCCACAGCGAAACCACTCTCCCACCCAATGCGCCCAAAGAGTATGCAGACCGAGCCACTTTATGGAACGCTGTTGAACTGTCAGAGAAAGGGCAGAAATCACAGCTTGCGAGAATGTTGAAAGCGTCACTCCCCAATGAATGGAGTTATGAACTTGCGGAGGAAGTCGTGAGGGATTATGTGCAGAGGAATTTTGTTGATAAGGGAATGTGCGCTGATTGGGCAATCCATGACAGCGAGAATGACAAAGGACAGCGCAATCTCCATATCCACGTTCTACTCACTATGCGCCCTCTCACTGAAAACGGGGAATGGGGAGCAAAACAAAAGAAGATTTATGACCTTGACGAAAACGGCGAGAAGATACCAGTGATTGATAAAAAGACAGGTCAGCAGAAAGTTGACAAGCGGAACAGGAAACAGTGGAAATGCCACACCGCCGACAGCACCGACTGGAACAGCAAAGAAAACGCTAAAATGTGGCGCAAGGATTTAGCCGACACAATCAATGCCACCAATGAGCAGTTGGGGATTGCGCTTCATTGGGAACACCGTTCTTTTAAGGAACAGGGGATTGACAGAGAGCCGACAATCCATATCGGGGCGGTTGCCAACGCTTTAGAACGCAAGGGGATACAGACCGAGAGGGGAAACATCAATCGGGAAATCATCAAGAACAATATGCTGTTGGAGCAGGCAAAAGAAATGCTCATGCTTGCCAAGCAGGAAGTACACAACGCACAGTATGCCAAGATTAAGAGTACAGCGGTCAGCGTGAAGAATGAAGTCATGGAAATGATTGCAAAAGTGAGGGAGCGCAAAGGCAGGCTTGACTTGCCGATTGTCAGCGGAAAGCACCTAAGAAGAATAGCCGACAGAACCGCCTTGCAGTCAGCAGACAATGCAGAGAAATTCATCACCACAAGGAAGATAGACAGCTTTGAGAGCCTTGCGCAATTCACAGCGGACAGAGAGCGGAAATATCAGCAGTTGGAAACGGTACATCTTTCAAAGGGGCAGAAACTAAACAGATTAAAAGAACTGTCAAAAATGTATGCCCTCTTTGCGCCAATCCAAGCCACCTATAAAGAGAGCCAGTCACTCAAAGGACTTGCTAAGATGAAATACGATAGGGAGCATAAGGACGGCTTATCGAAGTACCCCGAATTAAAGGAGCGTATGCAGAGCCTTTTACAGAATAGCGAGAAGATAATGCCGAAACAGTGGAAAGCCGAGATACAGTCTTTGCAGTCTGAATATGACAGTATCGGCAAAGAGCAGACCAAGACCGCCACAGAATTAGCGTATGCGGAAGTTATCAGCTATAACAAAAAGAACCTTGCGAGGGAGCTTCAGAACGAGAGCCGACAGCATAATAAACAGCAAATCAAAACTAAGCGGAGGGAGGAAGAAATATAATGAAAAATTGATAGAAATGTGAGTGTGATTGTGGTATTCTATTAGCGATACAAATCGGAAAGGAGATAAGATAAAGATGAGCGAAATTGTGTTTTTAAGATGCAATGGGAATAATAAAGATTTTATAGAAAATTGCAGGTTACTTGACGAGGACTTAGATTTGCGAGTTGGAAAAATAATTAAACGAGATAAGTACGCTCAATATAACCTAATTGATAAAATAAATGAAGCGATAGTTGTTTATCAAGGCGATAATCCGATTGGTGGTGGTTCGATACGTCCTTATGATGAAAATACGGTAGAGTTAAAAAGAGTGTTTGTCATACCGGCTGAACAAGGAAAGGGCATAGGAACGGCGTTGGTTTCTAAACTAATAGAGTGGGCGAAGGAACTGGGATATAAGAAAATGATTTTAGAAACAGGAGAACTTTTAGCGGAGTCCTGCCATGTATATTCAAAATTAGGATTTAAGAAAATTCCTAATTACGGTGCGTATGTAGATATGCCAGAATCGCTCTGTATGGGAAAAGAATTGTAAATTGAAACAGACAAGTTTGGTTTTTGATCTAAACAACCATTACCATAATCACAACTGAATAAGTAACACAGCATTAGAGCGTATAGAACAAATCTATGCGCTCTATTTTATTGTAAAGGAGCAGATTTATGAGTAAAGACAGCAACACACAGCATAGAGCCAAGCGACAGCCGACCCCCACAAAAATAATTGTGGAAAGGCATTATGTAGGCACTGAAAAAATGGAAACAGTATTCAAGCGGATAGCCGAGGAACAAATAACAAAAAGGGTTAAGGAAATAGCGGAAAACAGCGTAAATTAGCACTGGAAACGGAAAAGGGAATATAGTATAATAAGAGTTGAGAGGAAGTCCCTTTTCATCAAGGAGGACAAAATGAAAAGGGCAAAACTGAATAACGACAAAATCACTGCTTTATATTGCAGGCTTTCCAAAGATGACGGCACGAACAACGAGAGCATGAGTATCAGCACACAGAAAACCATGCTGAAAGATTACGCAAAGCGAAATGGTTTTCTGAACTGCCAGTTCTACGTTGATGACGGTTACAGCGGTACAAACTACGACCGCCCCGCATTCCGACAGCTTATCGAGGACATACAGGACGGGGAAGTGTCAACGCTCATCACAAAAGACCTGTCACGTTTGGGGAGGAATTATCTTGAAACGGGTACATATATCGAGGTGTTTTTCCCCAACCACAATGTACGTTACATTGCTATCAATGACGGCGTGGACTCCATAGACAACGCACAAATGGATATTACACCGTTCCGCAACATCATCAAAAGAATATAAAATACCCATATAGGAGGTTCGGCAGTCAGGAGCAATATAGCAAACAATGTAGAGACACCACCGGTAAACAAATCCGAGAGGATAATAACCTTTTTTCGGTCAAAACGATCTATCCAAACACCAGAAAGTGGCCCCAGTAATATTTGTGGCACATAAGCCGCCAATCCAGCATAGGCCAATACCATAGGTGATGCAGTCAAAGTTGACAGCCACCAGATTACCGAAAACTGGACAGCAGTGCTGCCAATAACAGAAATGCTTTGTCCAGTAATCAAAATGAAAAAGCGGTATTTCCATTTCTTGTTGGAATTTATATGCAGATGGTTCATATATGTCTCCTAATCAATAATACCCCTAATTTTATCAATGGAAGCAATATGATTCTCTGCCATATATTGCTGAATACCGTCTATTATTTCAACAGTAGCATATGGATTGTTGAAGGTTGCTGTACCTACAGCAATCGCAGTAGCCCCGGCCATAATAAATTCGAGCGCATCTTCAAAACTGGATATACCGCCCATTCCAATTACCGGCATATCCACCGCTTTACAAACCTCGTAAACCATTCGTACCGCAATCGGCATAATACCGGGGCCGGAATATCCTCCAATCTTATTGGCAAGAATTGCTTTCCGATTACGAATATCTATTTTCATTCCCCGTAATGTGTTGATTAAAGAAAGTGCATCAGCTCCGCCTGAAACAGCGGCCTTAGCAATTTCTGTTATATCAGTAACTTCAGGTGACAGCTTTACAATCAATGGTTGCTTTGCATAATGGCGCACAGCCTTTACCACACTCTCTACAACATGAGGTTTGGTTCCAAAACTTAACCCACCTTCCTCTACATTCGGACAGGAGATATTCAGTTCCAGCAAATCCACATCGCAATTTGAAAGCCTCTCCGCAACTGAGCAATACTGTGTTAGAGTGTGTCCGCAAATATTAACAATAATTTTTGTATCGTACTGCCGGAGAAATGGGATGTCATTGTCAATGAAATGTTTTACTCCTGGATTTTGAAGTCCAATGGAATTGAGCATTCCGCCTCTGGTTTCTGCGATTCTTGGAACAGGGTTGCCTTTCCATGGCTCATCCGAAATACCTTTTACCGTAATTCCGCCCAAACAGTTCAAATCAATATGCTCACTGTACTCCCTGCCAGATCCAAAAGTCCCGGATGCTGTTGTAACAGGATTTTTCAATGTTATTCCTGCGATTGAAACTTCCATATTGTTATTCATCCCAAATCACCTCCGCTCCCCAAAAGACAGGGCCATCTTTGCAAACTTTCAAATATTCCCAATCGTCTGCACCTTTTCTTTGTACTTTAACTACACATCCCAAACAAGCTCCCAGCCCACAGGCCATTCTTTCCTCCATGGAAAGCTGAGACGGGATACTATGCCGTCCGGCCCATTCTGACACAGAACGAAGCATAGGACGCGGGCCACAGGCAAAAATAATATCGCCGTCCGAGGCCGTATTTTCTAATAACTCCATAACATTTCCCCTATACCCATTACAACCATCTTGCGTTGCAACATAAACAGATGCACCCAATTGTTCAAAGTTCTCCGTAAGAAACGGCTTTTGGGAAAAGCCAAGAAAAGCATCGGTTTTACCCTTTAGTTGACGGACTAGCTCCAACAGTGGGGGAATGCCTAATCCACCGCCAATAACAATGCTGTGCTTTTGGACGTCTGGAAGCATAAAGCCATTACCCAACGGCCCCATAATTTTTATTTGTTCTCCACGGTGCAGAGCTGAAAACTGCTTTGTACCTTTTCCGACAATGCGGTAAATAATCTGTAATCTATCAGACAAAATAGCTGACAGACTCATAGGACGTGGAAGGAGCAGCGTATTGTCATCTGAATAAAGATTGATAAATTGCCCTGGAATGGCTTCAGCAGCTATTCGTGGTGCATATAACTCCATCTGCCAAATCCCGGAGACTATTTCCATATTATTGCATATCGTTGCGATTCCGTATGTACTCATTCTCCGCCTCCTTTTTGTTGAGCCTTAATGCTTCAATCATTTCATAGGTAATGCTGATGTCTGTCAATTCTCGTGGTAATTGAAAACGAGAATGCCATACTGCATCAGCAAGCTCTTTGTGATCCAAATGTATTGTGTCGGAACCATCGAGTTCTGCAATAAATCCCATAATCACAGAACCGGAAAATCCCCACGGCTGGCTGCCGAAATATTTCAAATTCTTAATCCTGATTCCCGTTTCCTCAAATACCTCTCTTTTGGCTGCATCTTCAATGGTTTCCCCAATCTCAACAAACCCGGCTATTAAAACCCATTGTGGAAGCAATCTGCCTGCATATTTGGTAAGTAGCAACTTATCATCATTGACAACAGCGATCATAACAACCGGAGCTATTTGCGGGTAAATTATACTTCCACAGTTGTTACAGATCATGGCTCTTTGCCCAGGTACATGTTCCATAACATCCCCGCATCTGCCGCAGTATGCATTTTGTGCATACCAGCAGCTTAAATGTGATGCGGTAATAGCAGCAAAATATAGCCATTCTTGTTTCACAAGTGTAAGCATATGAATAGGAGCATACTCTAATCTGTCACCGCTCAAATCTAAGACATTCTGACTTTTTACCAGATAAAGAGGGATGTCATCAATCGAAAACAGATATACTACCAAATTCGCTATGTCTGATAGGGTCTGCTGCAAATCCCGGAAGGTGGGGAGACAATACTCCCCATCCTGCCGGGAAAGCAGTAATATCTTTTGTTCCCTGAATGAAAAGAAGTAGTTTTCAGGAGCTGGTTCCTTTTTTTGAAATTCATTATGAAACCGATAAGGTGTTATGTCTTGTATCATTACGGTACACCTTACAGATGGGGCAGATTTTCGCGGTATCTTCTCAATTCCTTTTCATCCGCGGAAGAAATTACCTGATCCAGATACTTTATCATTTTTGCCTTATCTTTTGGCAGATTTCCTTCCACCCAAACACAGTTAGATGCTCCCATAGTTGCAAAATAGGTAGGAATTGTCAGTTCTTGAATCAGCACTTTCAGCTCCATAAGCTTTTCGATTTCTGTTTCTTCTTTCCAGTTGCCGCTCTGAATCTCCTGATACAGTTCAGAAGTAGGGTAGATCGTCAACATTGAGTTGATAATAATTTTAGGATTCAGCTGGTTGAAAACTACCGCCGTATTCTTTGCGCCGATTTCTCCACGTCCGCATCCATAAATTCCGGCAAGGTAGAAAAAGTTATACTCCATCCCAGCCTTATCCAACCGTTTACATTCACGAATAATTTCCTTTGTACCAAAACCCTTATGCATAAACGACAGCGCTTCATCATCTCCGGCTTCTACACCAATCGTAATGCTGTTATATCCCAGTCGGCGCAGTTCCTTCAGCTGCTCATCCGACTTAGGCGTAATATCCGTAATGCGGGCGAAACAACCGATGGACTCTGCCTTTGGATAATATTTTTTTACCAGCTCAGCCAATGCTTTCAGCTTGTCAAAACTTAAAACGAACGGGTTTGCCCCGGTAAAAAATACACGTTTCGCATTCCGGTAATAGCAGCTGATTTCCTTCAAATCTTCTTCCACCTCTGACAGAGGAGACATACGGAATTTGAACGGCACATCCTCATAAAGAGTGCAGAATTTACATTTGTGGTGCGTGCAGCCTGCCGTTACCTGAACCAGCGCACTATAAGCCTCATACGGCGGTCTCCAAATTGTTCCTGTGTAATGCATAAATCATTTCTCCTTTCATTTCTCCATCTTTACTAATTCGTTGTGAAGCACTGTGGCTTTATCTGTCCATTCCCACGGAAGCTGTATATCCTTTCGGCCAAAATGACCGTAGGCAGCCGTTTGTCTGTAAATAGGTTTCCTAAGCCCCAATCCTTTGATAATGGATGAGGGGCGCAGATCGAAGTGTTCTTCAATCAATTTTAGAATTTTTTCGTCTGAGATGGCTCCCGTTCCAAAAGTATTTATAGAAACAGAAACGGGCTGTGCAACTCCAATGGCATATGCAATCTGAATCTCGCAACGATGAGCAATTCCAGCGGCAACAATGTTTTTTGCCACATACCGGGCTGCGTAAGAGGCGCTGCGGTCAACCTTTGTCGGGTCTTTTCCAGAAAATGCGCCGCCTCCGTGTCTGGCGAATCCGCCATATGTATCTACTACAATCTTACGTCCGGTAAGCCCTGTATCTCCTTGTGGGCCACCAATTACAAACCGTCCGGTAGGATTGATAAGATATTTCGTTTGTTCATCAATGAGTGATTCCGGAATTACTGCTTGAATCACATACTCCATCATATCTTTTTCAATCGCATCATGTGTCGCCTCTGGTAAATGCTGTGTTGAAATAACTATGGTATCTACACGCACAGGTTTGTCGTCCTCATATTCCACGGAAACCTGTGCTTTTCCATCAGGCCCAAGATAAGGAACAATTCCGTTCTTTCGTACAAAAGCCAGCCTTTTTGTCAGAGCATGAGCCAGATGAATTGGCAGAGGCATCATTTCCTCCGTTTCATCGGAAGCATATCCGAACACCATTCCCTGATCTCCAGCTCCAAGTTCTTGTTTTTTACTTCCTCGTGCTTCTAATGCTTTGGTGACTCCTTGTGCAATATCCGGCGACTGTCCATGAATAGAAGTGATGATTGCAACCGTATCCGCATCAAAGCCAAAACGATGATCACTGTAACCAATCTCACGGATTGTCTGGCGAACAATCGCCTCAACATCAATCCCATCCAAACTTCCATTTGAGACTTCTCCCATGATAAAAACAACTCCGGTTGTGGTAAACACCTCGCAAGCTACTCTTGCATCAGATTTTTTTCGGAGAATCGCATCCAGAATCGCATCGGCAATCTGGTCACAGAGTTTGTCGGGATGCCCCTCTGTTACGGATTCAGAAGTGAATAATTTTCTCATAAGTGATTCCTCCTTGCTTTGTTAATGAAACCAAAACCATCATTCTTATCTTCGTAGGTTTGAATGGTTAAGGTATTTTCAGAGAACAACTGACTGTCTGCATACAGTCTGTATTTCAGTTGTACATTCAGATTATTTTCTTTAACATCCAGATGGTAAGATTCTGTTTCTACTTCAAAATCAATTTTTCCAAAGGGTGTTAGATAATCAATAACCGTTTTACAGCCTAAGACAAACAGAAATTGTCCTGCAACGGAGCCGCTTTTACTCAGACGCATTTCAGAGCCTGAAAGTAACAGAAGATTATCCGTCGCAGTTCCATTTTCGTCCAATTCACAATAGTTAATTTTGTGAACCCCATTTTCAAAGTGATATGTTCCGGTTGCTTTTGTTAAAATCGCCTCTGATTCATCACCGGCATTTTGGACGCCAAGAACAGAAACCTGAATGTTGTGTTTCATCTCTCTCACCTCCGCTCAAACACAGTCTAAATCAGACAAAAGGGTTCTTCAAGTACTGTCTTTTTGTTGTCCTAGACGTATTTTTAACACCTGGTATCTTCCAAAATACCGGTATGAAAAAAGACACTATCTTGATATTCAAGCGGAAATTAATTATAATATTCTCCGTATAAAGGAGGTCTTTACTATGGCTGACAACAAATTTACACGTAGTCAAAGCCTAATGGCAAGCTGTGTTCCGATGACTACCCTACAGTCTATCATTGGGGGAAAATGGAAAATTTTGATAGTGTGGTATATCGCAGTATATAAAGTTCAAAGATTTGGAGAATTGCAAAGAAGAATTGGAGACGAGATTACAAAATCAACACTTACAAAGCAGCTCCGGGAATTGGAAAATGATGGTTGGATCAACCGCCAGATATATCAGGAAATACCACCAAAAGTAGAATACACCCTTACGGAATTGGCAGAGAGTTTTGTTCCCATTCTGGAACAGATGAAAGAATGGAGTGAGATACATTTATGCCATCCCGAACTTCCGCCGGATGATATGAAATAGGATATTTGGTGGAAAACACGACTTCACTTAACTAGGAGCATGAAAGAATGGCAAAACGGTTAACAAAAAAAGCACAAATAGTGCTATGTACTTTAACTGCATTGTTGCTTGTCCTGGCAGTATGGACAATATGGGGCAATTCGGCATTAACGGTAAGCACAGTCGTTGTTACAACAGATAGTGTCCCTGCTGTATTTTCTGGCTTTCGGATTGCACAGGTGTCAGACCTGCACAATGCTGAATTTGGTAAAAACAATACACGGCTGTTAGAATTGCTTTCAACAAATCAGCCAGATATAATCGTGATTACCGGAGACTTAGTGGACTCCAGGCATACGGATATTGATATAGCCCTCAGCTTTGCAGAGGAAGCGGTTCGGATTGCCCCAGTTTATTATGTGACTGGCAACCATGAAGCAAATTTATCACAGTATGATAGACTAAGGGACGGGCTGGAGGCGGTTGGCGTATCCGTGCTTGATGATAGAGCGGTGGAGTTAGAGCGTAACGGAGAAAAGATTACGCTCATCGGCCTTTCCGATCCGGACTTTATAATGAAGGGTGATATGTTCGGGGAAGTACCGGCCATGATCAACACAAAGTTAGAGAACTTAACCGATACAGATAATAGTTATACGATTCTGCTCTCACATCGGCCGGAGTTGTTTGAAAACTATGTAATCAACGGTATTGATCTCATATTAAGCGGTCATACACATGGCGGTCAATTCCGGCTCCCGTTTGTAGGCGGCCTGATTGCTCCAAATCAAGGACTGTTTCCAAAGTATGATGCAGGGTTATACATAGATGGCAGCACACACATGGTAGTCAGCCGTGGCATTGGGAACAGCATCATACCGATTCGGTTTAATAACAGACCGGAAATTGTTTTAGTGGAACTATATTGCTTTTCAAAACAGGCAAGAATTCCTGATAACCATTTAGTAGAACCCCAGAAAATGTTCTTGCACCATGCAACGACATTGATAGACTGAAAGAAAGGCGGTATAATAAGGATGCAGCAAGTAACATAAAAGCTGGAGTGAGATAAAAATACAAATATAGTTGGAGTAGGTGGTGAAACGATGTTTAGAATAGGAGAATTTTCAAAGCTGGCGCAGGTATCTATTCGTATGCTTCGCTACTATGACGAGGTAGGACTTCTGACACCGGCAGAGGTTGACAAGTGGACAGGACACCGACTGTATTCAGTAAAGCAAATACCGCGTCTAAATAAAATTCTGTATCTGCGGGATAGTGGACTGAATGTTTCGGAAATTGCGCTTGCCCTGACGATGGACGAGCAATCACTTCTTGCGCAGCTCGACAAAAAGCGCATAGAGATAGAAAATGCAATACAGGCCGAACAAGAAAAACTGCGGAAGATCGAACTTACAAAAAGTGAAATACAGGGTGGTAAAGGAGAACTGCACTATAACATATCCGTTAAGTCAATCCCGGCGTATCAGGTGCTATCCTTGCGGAAAATTGTACCGAATTACTATTCCGAGGGCGACTTATGGAAAGAACTTTCTACTTTTACAGAAGCACAAAAAATCGAAATAACGGGCAATACATTTTCCATTTATCACGATACAGAATTTCGAGAGACAGATGTTGATATTGAGCTATGCGCCCCGGTAAAGAAAATGGGAAAGGCAAAAGAGCCATTTTGTTTCCACATGACAGAACCAGTCCCGTATATGGCTTGCACAATGGTCTATGGCGATTTTGCAAATATAAAAGGCGCCTACCTTGCCTTTGCCGAATGGCTGCAGACAAACAGCGGATACAAAATGTCTAACCCGATGCGTCAGATTGTGCATAGAGGTCCGTGGAATGAGAATAACCCTGAAAAATATTTGATTGAGCTTCAAATACCGCTGGAACATGCATGATTGTATAGACTTTGAAATGTCCTGCTAAAAATGCAGGGCATTTTTTATTTTTCCCTATTGCATCTCACATGGCGTGAGGTCTTATACTGGTTTTACCAACAAAAGTAAGGAGGAAAAATATGACCTATCAATTAAAAGCCATTGGCAGAGTAAAAAATGATGAATTCGGCACATTTATTCAGTTAGAGCCGGGGTACATTCCCGGACTGCAAGCCTTAGAGGGCTTCAGCCACATCAATGTCCTTTGGTGGTTCAGCGATTGCGACAACGACGCAGACCGGAATGAATTACAGACAGAACAGCCCTATAAAGGCGCGCCCGAAGTCATGGGTGTATTTGCGACACGATCTCCTGCGCGTCCGAACCCTATTGCATTAACAGCGTCCGAAATTATCAACATTGATTTCACCAACGGCATGATTCGTGTTACATTCATTGACGCAAATGACAATACGCCCGTGCTTGACATCAAGCCGTACACTCCGAGTTTTGACAGGGTTGAAACACCCGGTGTTCCCGCATGGTGCAGCGAATGGCCGAAAAGCACAGAAGAGTCCGGTTATTTTGATTGGGTACAGGTGTTCAAATTTTAAGAAGGGGGTGGCTTATGAAATTACAGGATTATGCGCAGAATAAGCCTGTTCTTGAAACGGAACAACTTATCCAACGCCCTCTGCGAAAAGAAGATGTTTCAGATTTGAAAGAATGGTTGGGTGACAGTTCCATTTATCAGTATTGGGGAAAACGCCCCGGGAAAAGTGACTTAAACCCGGAATTGCTTTTTCAAAAGCCGGAGAAACCCACAAAAAGTTTTCATTGGGGTATTGTTCACAAACAAGATTATAAAGTCATTGGGGATATGTGGGTGTATCTCATTGAAAATGACCGCATGGCAAAAGTAGCATTTCGCCTTTCTCCTGCCTATCAAGGCAACCGACTTATGACAGAAGCGCTGGCGAGAGTAGCTATCTTCTGCTTTGAAGAAACAGAATTGCAGCGTCTTTGGGCTGATGTTCATGTACAAAATATTGCATCGTATAAAACTTTGGAAAAAGCAGGCTTCAAGCGTGAGGGACTTATCCGTGAGGGTAAAATGGTAAACACATACTGTGATTATTATTTATATGGAATGACAAAAGATGATTACATTGAGGCGATGGATAAATCCCAGCACCCCAGCCGGAACAGTTCGTGATCCCCGGTATGGGCAAGGATGCCCCAGCCTGGTCTGCTCCGCTGGCTGAGGCCGAAAAAGTGGAGAAATCCCCCGCGCAGGATAAAAAGGCGGAGCCGGCAGAAAAAGGCTACAAAGCGCCGGGGCTGTCCCCCAGGGAGGCAAAGCGGAAAGGGGGCCGGAGCCTTGCAAGGGCTGCCCGGCCAAGGTTGACAAGGCGGCCCTTCATTTATTACACGCTGCATTTTCCTAATTAAAAAGCGCATTGCGTGAAAAGCCCGGCAAAAAATGAAATGATATAATTTGAACATCAAATATAGGAGGTGCCGCAATGCACGCATATGAAGCAATCGAACAATCCTTGACTTTTATCGAGGAACACTTGACAAAAGAAATTTCAACGGAAGAACTGGCAAATACCGTAGGTCTGTCCCCCTTTTATTTTCAGCGCTTGTTCAAGCGGCTGGTAAATAAACCGGTTCAGGAATATGTGAAACTCCGCCGTTTGGCAAAGATTATTGAAAATCTAAAAAGTACCGATCAGAGGATTCTTGATGTTGCCTTGGACTATGGTTTTTCAAGCCATGCGAATTTTACACGAGCTTTTAAGGAAACGTATGGGATTACGCCTGAAAACTACAGGAGGGATTTACCAATGCTCAACACATTCGACAAGCCGGAAGTTTCTATGAATTATGTTTTAGTAGACGAGGGGGTTCCGCTGGTGGTAGGAAATATCGTCCTGGAAATCCAGAGAAAGACATTGGAAAAACCGGAAATTTACCTCGGCTTGGAAACGGAAGTTCGCATTTCTGAACAAATGCCGGTTGGTGAAAGCACAGGTGTAGATGTGCCAGGACAGCTTTGGAAGCGTTATCATATGGAGAAGGCTTCAATCGCAGCCAATCTAAATACTGCTGTAGAAATGGGAATGTCCCATGCGGAAGGTACTGCACAAAACCTTTTCACTTATTTTGCAGGCGGCCTTGTTCAAAATAATCCGGACCGGCTGCAAGACGGTTTTGTTAAGAGAGAACTCTCGGCAGGAGAATACATCGTTTGCAGAGTCGAAGCAGAAAATTTTGAGGATTTGGTAACGGTCGCTTTAGATCAGGCCAGCAAATACCTTTTTGATATATGGCTGCCTCATCACAACTTAACCACGGAGCCCTTTTCGGCAGAAAAGTATTACCGTGACTTGGAGGGTATGGCCTGTATGGAAATTTGGGTTAAGCCCCTGCCGCTGAAAAATAAAAGCTAAGGAGGAATTTATGATGGATTGGAATGCGCTATATTCAAATGAACAACCTCCATCACTGGAGCAAGTCACGGAATACATTAACAATCCGTTATGGACAGATTTTAATAACCATATCCAGTCCACCTATCGGATCAGACCCTGCATGGAACACAGCCGCTGTTCCATGCAGGCAGGCTGGAATATTAAGTATAAAAAAGGTGGAAAGTCTCTTTGTACGCTCTATCCGATGCAAGGCTATTTTATCGTTCTCGTGGTTGTAGGAAGTCGTGAACTTACGGAGGCAGAGTTTCTTATGCCGCAATGTTCCGACTATGTGCAGACAGTATTCAAAAACACGAAAATCGGTAATGGACAGAAATGGTTGATGCTGGATGTAAGGGATAGAGGGATTATGGATGATGTATTTAGCCTCATCAATCTCAGAAAGCATATACCGTCATAACAGGAAAGGAAAACACAATATTCGACAAATACCCATACTGACGGAGGGGGTGATGACATGGGAAATTAGCTGTATTTGATATATCTGAACCGGGCAGTATAATTGCAGAAAAGCTGCTCATGCTGTTAAGCGCCCGTCAGCGTCAGGAATTGTTAAACTATCTTTTCCATTCCCAAAAACAACAAAATAATCTGGCCGACAGCCCATGCGTCATTTCCGAAACTTATAAAGTGCAAACAGTTGATCAGAACCGTTTACAGAGATTCAAGTGGACGATTTATATTTCTGCCAAGAACAACGGCTTGTATGCATTAGCGAGCAGGTAATTGAATTAACCGCTAAAGAATTTGACATTCTTGCTTTGTTAATTACTCACCCGAAACGGGTATTTACTTATGAGCTGATTATGGAATTGGTCTGGAATGAGGATTATTCCTACTACTCCCGGAAGGCAGTCAATAATCATGTAAGCAATTTGCGGAAGAAGCTGAAAGTTACGCAGGATTCCCCGGACTACATCAAAAGCGTTGTTGGCATTGGTTATAAATTTGATGTGCCGTAGCAAAGGTCATAGGGTAAGATTCTACTTTCCTTGTGGCCTTTATTAGACACGGTAAGTGATGAAGAAACATTAAGGCGGCTTTACAGTTTGTGATGCAAGAGAAAATTATCCCGAATTATTTTTCCTTAATCAGAAGTTCTAGGAAACTGACAGTGTAAATGACTAAAAAGTTATCCCGAATATTTCTCTAAGAAATGCCGCTGTTGCTGGCTTTCTTTGAAGTATTCGGGATAATCTGACTTTCAGTATAACCGTTTAGCGTCATGGCCTAAACATCTCTTTTCTATTGGGCAGTATATGCAGGAAAAAAGTTAATCTTGACAAGCGACTACCGGTCGCTATATAATGAAAACGAAATAAGAAACGACCGGTGGTCGCTATAAGGAGGTATCATAAATATGCCAAAAGGAATTATGCTTACACCAGAACAACAAGAAGAACGCCGAGAAGAAATAATCAGTGTTGCTTTGCAGCTCATAGAGAAAAATGGATTCCAAAAAACATCAATGAGGGAAATTGCGATTTTAGCAAACATGGGAAAGTCCAGTCTGTATGATTTTTTCAAAACGAAAGACGAGATTGTTGTATATGCAGTTGAGAAAGAAATGGAAGAAACAATTAAAAAGGTTCATAAGATCATTGCCGATGAATCCTCGCCGGAACAGTGTCTTAGAAAAATCATGTTGAATCATCTTAGAGTACCAAAGCAGTATCGAACGGTGCAGATGTGGTTAAATACAGAATCTGACTATTTAGAAGAAGATTATCGAAAGCGGCTGAAAACTGCGCGTTACGCATATCAGGATATTATCAAATCTGTAATTGAAAATGGAGTGAAATCAGGCGTCTTCCGTAAGACGAATGCCGATCTTATGTCGCGTTTGTTAATTAACTCCATTATATCAATCATTTACACATCCCGACCATCAGCCAGTCCGGAGAAAATGCTTGATGAAACAATGGATATATTTCTACATGGAATTATGAATGATGGAGGTGAATTATTATGATTTATTATACTCTGCCCTTGTTGCATAAACAGGCAACCCTTGAAATGGTCGGCGGAAAAGGTATGTCTTTATCAAAACTTTTGACAGCGGGCATCCCTGTGCCGGAGGGCTTTCATGTTACGACTACTTCATACAAGATTTTTGTTGAAAAGAACCATATTCAGCCTCACATTAATAAGTTGCTGGACGGTATTGACTCTAATAATACTAGCCAGCTTGAAAATGTATCTGCGCAGATAGGGATGCTTTTCCATAATGGAGAAATGCCGCAGGAAGTATCAGATGCAATTAAAACCGCATATGCCGGTTTGGGAAATATAGCGGTGGCTGTCCGTTCCTCCGCAACCGCCGAGGATTTGCCCGACGCTTCTTTTGCAGGCCAGCAGGAAACCTATCTTAACATACAAGACCAACTATTAAAAGTCAAGTAGATAAATGAAAAAATCAAAAGAAATTTTGTAAAAAAAAGAGTACAACAATAAGACCTGTTGTCAGACAGGCCAGAATGGAAAGAAAAGATTAAGCCTTTGGGATGTAAGGCTGGTTGTTTTTCAGGACAGCGTAAATGATGTTGCACATCTTTCTTGCAACAGCGCCAACACAGGTTAAGTGATGTTTGCCTTCTGCCTTCTTTTTCTGGTAATAGGCACTTAATACAGGGTCTTTAAAGGCGGCGACCAGAGCGGCTTGAAAAATGGCTTTCCGCAGATATGGTGACCCACGCTTGCTCATCACATTATGGGCGGCTTCAAATTCACCAGATTGTGTGACAGTAGCGTCCAGCCCGGCAAAAGCCACCAGTTTTCTGGGATTGTCAAATTTAGAGATGTCACCGATTTCGCTGATGATGGCCGCGCCTGTGACACTGCCAATCCCGGTAATGGTAGTAATGGGGGATTCCAGCTTTTTCATGATGCCTGCGATTTCAACTTCCGTTTCTTTTACCTGTTTTTCAATAAAGGAAATCTGTTCAATCAGCGTTTTGAGTTGAAAGGTAAAGCTGCTTTTGGCAAAAGTAACACCAAAGGAACTGGCTGCGGCAGCCTTTAACTGTTCAGCTTTTGCGGCACCGACCTGCTTACGGCTGAGTTTTGCAAGCAATTCTGTAAGGGTTTGCGATGAAACCTCCTCAAAGTCAATGGGAGAAGAAAACTGGAGAAGGATTTCTTTTGAGGTCCTGCCAAAGATGTCAGAAAAAACAGACTGGTATTCAGGGAAAACCTGATCCAGCACACAAACCACCTTACGTTTCAGGTCGCTGATAGATTCCACCAGGTAGGTGCGGAAACGGGTAAGGGTGCGCAGAGAAAATAAATCTTCATCCGCAAGCCAGGTTTCCACAAACTGCCCATAACGGATTAAGTCGGCAATGAGGAGGGAATCAATGATATCGTTTTTGCGCTTGCGGATCTCAGTTCCTTTGCGCCAGCCATCCGTCTGAATAGGGTTGATAACATGGAGCAGGAAACTTTTCTCAAAGAGGAAAGAGTAAACGGAGAGCCAGTAGTGTCCGGTAGCTTCCATACCGATTTCAAAATCGTAGGGATTTAAGGAATAAGAAGCGAGTTTGGAAAACAAGGCATTTCCTCCATCCAAAGTATTGGGAAAGGAAAAAGCTTTGAACACAACTTTTCCAGTATCGTCCATCATAGAAGCAACATGATTATTTTTACCAATGTCAATGCCAACAAAAAACATAAGAACACCTCAGAAAAAGATTTCAGATTGGGAGACCACTCAACTAATAAGCGCCACTACCTTGTGCTAAATACGGAGAGAAGCCATGCGGCAACCAACATCCAACTCATACGCGGAAGGCTTATTAGAGAGAGGGATCAGTCTTTCAAGTACGAGCAGAGCCGCTCAAGGAGGTGACGATCATCCTCTCAATCTAATAAAACCATTATCTCCTATCAGACTGGAGATGTAAAGAAGTAGGTCTAAGGGTTTATAGGTATCCCTCGAATAACCTAAATACATTATACAAGGAGGGAAAATGAGCCAGACAACAAACAGTGTGCAAAGAAATGTTCCCGAACAGAGGACTTACAAAGTGGAGGATATTGCTGCCATGCTGAATATTGGCCGCACTTCTGCTTATAGTCTGGTAAAAGAGGGTCATTTCAAAATTGTACGGGTTGGTAATGCCATACGAGTTTCCAAAAAATCATTTGACGAATGGTTAGACGCACAGACGTTCTAACTTAGAAAGGAAGATCGAATATGGCATCTATTATCAAACGTAAAAAATCTTATTCCGTTGTTTACAACTATGTTGATGAAAATGGAGAAACGAAACAGAAATGGGAAACTTGGCATACCCATAAAGAAGCCCTGAAACGGAAAGCAGAAGTTGAGAACCAGCAGAACAACGGCACATTTCTTCCTCCGAACAATCAAAAGGTATCGGATTTTCTGTATGACTTTGTTTCCACCTACGGAGAGAAAAAATGGGGCGTGTCTATGTATGACGGCCAAACAGCCCTGATTGCCAACTATATCAATCCGATTATCGGAGACATGGAGGTTCAGGACATTACGCCCCGTGTGGTGGACAAGTACATTCAGACCCTTCAAAAGACGCCTTCTGTTTCCAGAAAGAACCGGAAAGCCCGGACGGAATTTGTTACCAACCAGACCATTGAAAAGATTATCAAGCTGCTCCGCTGTGCTTTCAAGCAGGCGGTAAGATGGGAACTGATCGGGAAAAACCCTTTTGATAATGCGGTGCTTCCAAAGACCGAGTACAAAAAGCGGGACATCTGGGATGCGGAAACAATTCGTCTGGCGCTGGATCAGTGTACGGACAGTAAGCTGTATATCGCCATGAATCTTGCTTTTGCGTGTTCTCTGCGTATGGGAGAGATTCTTGGACTGACCTGGAAAAATGTTCACATTGAGGATGAAAATATTGCGGCGGACAATGCTTATATTTACATAGAGGCAGAGCTGACAAGAGCCTCCAAGCAGGCCATTGAAATGTTGGGGCAAAAAGATATTTATTATATTTTTACCCCGCTCATGCCGAATACCAGTACCCGCCTGATTCTGAAAAAGCCGAAAACAGATTCCAGTGTCCGTAAGGTATGGCTGCCTAAAACGGTTGCCTATATCCTCCGTGAATGGAAAAAGTCGCAGGAAGAATTAAAGGGATTTCTCGGTGACGAGTACCAGGATTTTGATCTGGTGGTTGCCTTGCCAAATGGCAGACCTTGCGAAAATCGGATTATCGAGAAAGAGTTTTCACTGTTGAAACAAAAGGCAGGGCTCCCTAACGTCGTCTTTCACTCTTTGAGACATTCCAGTACGACTTACAAGCTGAAACTCAACCACGGCGATCTGAAGGCCACACAGGGCGATGCAGGACATGCAGAGATAGATATGATTACAAAGGTCTATGCTCACATTCTCGACGAGGACCGCAAGATCAATGCGCAGAAATTTGAGAGTGCCTTCTATGCGAATCCTGATTTGAGGAAGGTAACGCCTCCGCAGGAACAGCCTCCGGTACAAACCGTAGATCTTGCAGCATTGATCGAACAGCTTCAAAAATCACCGGAGCTTGCAAGTACACTGGCTGCGCTAATTGCAGGCCAAAAAGCGGTCTGAAAACAAAGGACATTCGCAATCCGTTTCGCTACTTGCTCAAGAGTGCTCCGCACTCCAATTAGCAAAGAGGCAGTTTTTATTAGCAAGGCGCAGATTTTTGTTCGTTTCCAATTAGCAAAATATACACTGCAACTCATAAACATTCAATTACTCTCCAACCAAAGGAAGATGGTTTCGTCTAAGGATTACGGCTGAACAAAAAAAGCTGTAAACCCTTGAAAACAAAGGCTTACAGCGTTGTTTCTGGCGTCCCAGAGAGGACTTGAACCTCCGACCCCACGCTTAGGAGGAAAATTTATACCTTGCCCTGCGGTTACCTTACACCTCTTTTCATGCTCTTTCATGTCAAAAGTGTCCTCGTAGAACCCAGTTTATTGTGCCTTTTTATTGCATATTGCACAATTTCATCTACTACTATCAACTTTCATCAAATTAGCAGAAAATTAGCAAAAGCCGTTTTCAGGAACGTCGATTAGCAAAAAATTAGCAGAATCACTCTCTGATTTTTATGCTAATACGAGTAGATTCGTTCATTTTAAAGTCTATATTTTGTTGTTGCTGTGTACCCAGACAGAAACATCTGAGTACATCGGATGATGTCATTTTACCATAGCCCACGCTGGCTGACAACAAAAACAGGTTCTTTTATTCCAGAACAGGCTTTGCTGATACATGGAGGGTTCTATGTCAGAATATTAATTAGAGATCAAACAGATCGTGGACTATCCACGCTGCCGGATTTACCGGCATTTTATCCAGAACTTAATGGCAGACCGGAGCATTCGCACAAGCGGGGGTTCCGGCCTTTTTTATTATACGGTGCTTTGCAACTATGCGAACTTCCGCACCTCTTATCTCCGCATAGACGGTATCGGCTATACTGTATACCCCGGTGAGTGGATCTGTACCGTGAAGGAACTGGCTGCATGGTTCCGTACCCGCTTCCAGCGCCAGGCAGTCTCCATCCTGGATGAACTACAGAAACGCCATCTGATCTCCTATCTTTTTCTTGACAGGGGAAAGGTAGTCAAATATAAGGTCCGGGACTGGAAAAAACATAATACTGTGCTGGATTACAACTGCCCCTGTCAAAAAGATACGGGCTTTTTCTTTATGCCCACTGTGGTTGCGACAGAACTGGTCAGCGCCGGCCGCTGCTCTGAAATGGATATCCTGCTGGACCTGTGGATGTCCGCCGTCTACAATGACAGCCAGGTGCAGGGTTCGGAGATCGGCCCGGTGGTCTATTTCCGCAACGGCACCGGCTCCCCGCTGGCAGCTTACAGTGAAATGGCTGTCCGCTGGGGCATCTCCAAAGCCACAACAGGGCGTGTGCTGAAAAAGCTCGCTGACATGGACTATATTTCCTTAATGTCATTCCCCGGAAGAACAGGCAGCGTGATCTATCTGCACAGCTACCTTTCCACCATGTTCCAGATATCAGATGTCCTTGTTGACAAGGAGGAGGTTGCTATGGTTCTGAAAATCAATCTTACAATGCCGGATGAAATGGATGAAACAAATCCGCAGGCAGATTCCGCTGTTACAGAGCATGAGATATGCGTTTCAGAGGAATTATCCAGCGTTTCAAAATCGAACATGGAAGCTGTCATCACAAAAATGGCGCAGATCCTTGATGCACAGGGCATTTCTTGTTTCCGGTGCCCGAAATCCATATATAAGTTATATCCTTTATCTGACGCCTGCAGGGAAGAGTATATATCCCACATACAGAAGGGGGTTGTACGGTTCGGGATGACCGTGTCCTGTGGGGAGGACAAGCCGGTCTACACCTTTGAGCTGACGCTCTCTCCCACCGAAAAAGACAGGGAAGGGGGTGCCAAGGCATGAAAAAGGATCAGGAAGAAATGAACATTGCCGATAACCCGCTGTACCATGATACCTGGAAGCTGCTGAAGAAATACAGGGATGTGGTGTGGAGCCTGGAACTATCCGTCCAGCAGGTACGGAGCCGGTTTGAGATAGAGTATGGGAGTTCCATCGAGGATTTTCTGGAGTCTGTCTATGTGGCCGGGATAGACCTGTCAGACCGCAGTATTGAACACCACGCCAAATGTATCGAGCGGAGCCACCGGATGCTGAAACTTCTGGATACCTCCATCGACCTGCTCCGTACCAAGCATAAAAATGGGGAGAGTTATTACTGGCTGCTCTATTACTCCTTCCTCTCCCCGCAGCAGCTCCGAAATGTGGAGGAGATCATAGAGAAACTGCGCCCCCATATCCGGGATATCAGTTTCCGTACCTATTACCGCAGGAGGCGGGAGGCGATTGACGCACTCAGCTCTATCCTGTGGGGGTATACATCCAAAGATAGTATCGACATTCTGGAGAAGTTCTTTCCGGATGATAAGGATGCTGGGGAACAGAAATAAGCAACTATATGATATTTACAGGCGATCAGGCCGGATTGGAGGAAATATATGATAACATTGACTGGGGATGAAAAGAGGATGGTGTTCCAGCTGGAAGGCTGCCACAGGTATGATGCGATACAGGAGATAGCTGTATTCTGTCAGTATACCCGTGACCACGATAAAAGGGCCATTGCAGAAAATCTGTTAAAGAAACTTCGTGAGCTTTCGGAAGATGACTGCAGGGAGTTGATTCGTGATATTCAGAGAAACTATCGCCTGCCCTGGAAAGCAAGGACGGTTGGGGAGATGATTGCTGTGGCAAGGCAGGAGTCCGGCGTCCGGAAACTGGAAGGGCATGACATCATGGCACTGGAACGCTTTGACCCGGAAGTAGCGCATATGATTGTGTTTGATGTGCTTTCAGGTGAAGCGTCCATAGGCGATAAAGGTGACAGAATGAGGCTGTTTTTGACCGAAAGTGGATATAAAAAGGCATTGGAGAATCAGGGAAGGTCTTTCATCCGGATTCTGAACCATGCAAAAGTGACGCAGGGACATTTGCAGTATGACCGGACAGACAGAGATTTATAATATTTTAAGAAAATCTACGTGACCAGAAAGAAAATATATAGGGGAAATCCATTGAACCATACGGAATTTTGTGGTATCATGAGCATGGAAAGATATGAGTATAAGGCAGGTGAAGTCATTGATGGAATGTAATACAGATGCTTCAGAAAACACACGGCAAGAGTCTGTTCCTATTATGAAACGCACTATTAAAGACAGCGTTTTTACAAATCTCTTTAAAGAAAAAAAATATTTGATACAGTTATATCAGGCACTTCATCCTGACGATAAACAAACTACCGAAGATGACATAAAAGATATCACCATCAACAATGTACTCGTTGATGACATCTATAATGACCTGGGGTTTTCAGTAGGCAACCGGCTTCTGATACTAATAGAAGCACAATCAACATGGACTGTAAATATTTTGTTCCGTATCCTTATGTATCTTGTACAGACATATCGGGAATATTTTAAAGTAACAGAATAGGATATTTATAACAGCACAAAATTGAAAATGCCCAAACCAGAACTATATATTATCTATACAGGTAGCAGAAAGGAATGTCCAGAAAAAATATCTTTTTCAGAAGAGTTTTTTGGTGGGGAGGATATTTGCATAGACGTTAAGGCTAAGATCATTTATGATGGCAGAGAAGGCGATATCATTCATCAGTATGTAACATTTACCAAGGTATGCCAGGAACAAGTGTCAATCTATGGAAGAACCAGAAAAGCCATACAGGAAGCAATCTGTATCTGCAAAAACAGAAATGTGCTGAAAGAATATCTTGAAAGTAAGGAAAAGGAGGTTGTCGACATGATGATGGAGTTATATGATCAAGAAGAAGTAATGCGCTCTTATGTCAAAAGCAAAGAGCATGATACAAAAGTTGAAACAGCCAAACGATATTTGTCACTTGGGAAATTATCCTTTGAAGAGATTGCGATTGGTTCTGGTCTTTCTGTTGAAGAAGTAGAAGATTTGGCAGGTCTACAGTTAGCGTAACTTTTGTAACAAAAAGAATCCCGTATTTATGTGGGTTCTGGTGTTTCGTAAATGCCTAAATATAATGTAGTAAGAAAGGGGTTCTTATGGCGATAGAATATGAAGTTCGTATCTTAGATATTCCACTTGAAGAAATTATTGCTCGTATAGAAAAATTAGGAGCATACAAAGTTGGAAATTTTCATCAAAAGAGATTTGTTTATGATTACAATCCTATTCAGAAAGGAAGATGGATTCGTTTAAGATCTAATGGGAAAGAAGCAACACTTACCTTAAAAGAGATTAAATCCTTGCAAATTGATGGCACTAATGAATTAGAAATTGTTGTTTCAGATTTTGATGAAACAAATCGAATATTAAGTAAGTTGGGATATGAGCCGAGAACATTTCAAGAAAATTTCAGAATAGAATATCGTTTAGATACAGTTGCATTTGACATTGATATGTGGCCAGGGATTCCGGCTTATTTAGAGATAGAAGGCCAATCGGAAAAAGATGTTCTCGATGCTTTAAAAAAATTAGAATTATCATCAAATAGTTTTACGACTAAAGATGTTGATACTATTTATCATGATATATACGGTATTACACTTGATGAAATTAAACACTTGCACTTTTCAAAGGAAGAACTAATTCTTATTGGAATGTATAAAAACTAATGAGGTGACAGTAATGGACAAAAAAATAAACCTTTATTTGGGTAACGGATCCATGGCGGATTATGATGAATTAGATCATATTTTAAAAACAGCAACATTTAAGACTGTTAGGATCGAGGACAACTCTAATCCTAATAGAATGGGTATTGATTGGGCTTTGTTGGCTGTTATGCTTCCTGTTGTATATCCTTACATTGTAGAATTTAGAAAAACCTTGATTTCATATTTTTCATATAAGCAATCACAAAGCAAAGAATTTTCAATCACATTGGAGAACGATGGAAAAAAACTTGAAATGAGTGTTAAAAATATCGATGTTCCAAGTATTGATGAATTTATGACATTTTTTAATTCAAGTGAATCTGAAGAGGACCTTTAAGAATATAATATTTTTGAGGTGATGAGATATGGGGAGTCTTTTGCGCCCAATTTTAATGTTTACAGGAAATTATAGTAGCGATTCAAGCCTTAATCGTATAGGAGTAAAAAATACTTTTTCATTGATGAAACAAGCCTTTTTTACAAGTAATGGATTAAACCTCCAAGAAAAAGATAGTTGTCTTATTGAAGATATGCCATATGTAAAAGCGTATGAAAAATTACAAGATTATGTTGAGTCTTTGACAAGTAATGATATTGTACTTTTTTACTTTTGCGGACACGGATTCCCTGATTATAAGAATAATACGGTTATTTTATCTACAACTGATACAACAAAAAAAAATAAAGATAGATGTGGTATTAAACATATTGATCTTCTTGAATTGTTAAAAAATAACGGAATCAACAAATATATAGTGATATTTGATTGTTGTCAAGCTGGTTTCTTATGTGGAATGGGAGATGAATCTATAGATAAATCATTTGATATAAGAAATATTGATAAAAGCATTCAAAATGCGGTTTATATTTCATCAACATTAAGAGATGAAGAAACCAATCAGGAAGAAATTGATGGTAAATTCTATATTCCTTTTTCTTATCAATTTGCTAGTTACATATTAAACAGACCTAAAGTAACAGATTTAGAACTTAGTATCCATGAAATATTTGATGCTGTTAATACAAGTTTAAAAGATGATTTAGAATATTCTGCAACGTGTATATCTCAGCAAAAAGGAACTCTTTGGGATGAAAAAATATTTGAAATTTATTCACAGAGTAAATCAACGGATACATCTTCTGGATTTTTATTTGGTACTTATTTCAGTAGTACAGAATTAAAAGTACTATTTGTTAAAGTTGCTATTAAACATCCAATCAGTAAATATGATGATTTTGGAGTACCACTAGGTCTTTATGTACTCAAGGGCCATATAAGTACATCTGGGTTAAGTATCAAAGTAGATATTTATGATGAACGTCTAGAATTAAGAAAATGTGGAGATGATTTAAGATCCAAAGAGATAGTACGTGATAAGTTTAAATCTTTGGTAAAGAGATATGATGTTATTGGAATCAGTATGTGTACTTCCGAAGTCTTCCCAGCTATGGAAAAATTCCAAATAGCTAAGAATGCTGGTAAAATAACATTTTGTGGTGGAATTTTTACTTCGTCAAATGAAAAGTATTTGTTATCTTCTGGATTAATCGATTATGTGATACCAGGCGTTGGAACAAAACCAACAATAAGTTTATTAGCCCAACTAGCTGTAGACAAAATACAAAATACTCTTGGGAAAACAAATATAAGCATTGATGGTGTTGCATCAAAGAATAATATCAATCAATTTGATGGAGTATGGGTACCAACAACACTTCCTGTTTTACGTCGAGCGATGTGGATAGAAATATTAAAAGAATATGGTCCATATTTAAAAGATGAAAAAACAGGGAAGCCAAGAATGGATGTATATACTGCAAGAGGTTGCTCTAGAAATTGTACTTTTTGTTCTGTTCAAAAGGAAAGTAGACAAATACAATTACAAAAACCATTAGACTTTGTGATTGATGAAATTAAATATCTTCAATCTCGGGGAATAGAGTATTTTTCCATTAAAGATGAAGATCTTCTTTCTGACTCTCAAAGACTTTTTGATCTTTTAGAATCAGTAAAAAAAGAGGGGGTATTATTTAAAATTCGAGCTAGATATGATGAAATGGCTAATCTCAACGCTCCTTTTAAAAGATTACATGAGTTAGGTGTTGATGAAATTCAGTATGGAATTGAATCTCCCGATGTTCATGTGTCAAGAAATGTGAAAAAGGGATTTCCTAGAAAACCAATTGAGAAAGAGTTGAAAGAATTTATTCGTAAACATGCAGAATATGGTATAACAGCAAATTGTTCGTTTATTTTAGGGATCGAAGGTGAAGATGAAAAATATTATGATGATCTCATGAACTTCATAAATAAAATATATGATGAAAAGAGTAAGCCTAAAATATATATCAACTTTTTAACTCCTCATCCGGTTAACTCTTCATTTCCGACACAAAACTATAATTTAGCCACTAACAATTTGAATTTATTTACTCATAAATATCCTGTTTGCTATTCAAAAGGCTCAGATTTCGGCATAAGGAAGAAAATGTTGGAAACTTATGACAATATTGTTTCTTACACAAATAGCCAAAGCTATAATCCTCCACTAAATAAAATGCCGGAAAATTTAAAAAAATTATTTACAAATGGAAAATCAAAAATTAAACCAGATGTTATACCTCAATATACTGGTAAGGAGGAATAGTTTTGTGATAAAAGAAAATGATTTGGAATTTTTAATTGAGTCTAGTAACTTGCCGATTATTGTTGAAAGCATGCGTTCTGATTTTCCAGATCCTCCTCAGGTAATTATGCTGGATAGAATAATCAGGCGAACTTTATATAAGGTTCCGAATTTTTCAGAGGGTTCAGCTGAAAAAGTAAGATGGCTTCGAATAATGGACGGTGATATAGAAAGTGATTTGCAACCCAGATGTACGGTAACATATAAAGATAAAATGAAAAATATGTCAGATGAAGAAAAGTCCGTTTTAAAAGTTGATAATTATGATGATGCACTTCATTTGTTTGATTTATTACATTATGAAAAAGTATCATATCAAGAAAATCGCCGTTCGAAGTTCGCTTGTTCATTAGATCAGGTAAAATATATCGTTAAATTTGACATCTGGCCAAAGATAGAGGATGTAACATTTGTTTCGGTTTCATTTGCATCTTCTGCCAATGAAAATAGCATGTCAAATTTTATAGATTTACTTGGATTAAAGGAATTTAATATTTGCAAAAATCAAAGAGCAGATGTCGACGAAGAATATAAGAAGCGTTTTGGGACTCCAGCAATGTCTATTCCTATGCTTACTTTTGATTTTGATTTTTAGCATATAAGTTTAATAAGTATTATGGATAAGTTTAAAAACTTTCTTACAGAAAATTCTTCCGAAAATATTGGAATTCAGCAATGTATAGCCCTTTTTAATGCAAAGGCTAAGTTCGGATTAATCATGAATGAATATTACAAATGATTTTCCATCAGCTGTCCGGTAATATGGAAATTACTTTTTTGATTTGTTTTGTGCATACTGGATTATAATTTCTATGAGAATATTGGTAAAGGCTGCTATGCACCACAGATACCGCAAGTGAATATTCTTGTGACAAAGTCTGGACAAGTGGCTCAAAAAGTACTGGTATAATCATAAGCCGGAATACTCAGCAAGGCCTTTACCAATATCTACATAGAAATGCAAAAGTGGTCAAGCACAAAAAAGACGATTTCCCAGTACCAGAATTCTTATTACTATTGACTGTGACAAGCCAGAAACATGGCACTGGAATATACTTCACTTATCGGGAAGTTAAGTGTTTTCGATAGATGAGATGTTCTTCAGGCATCTTCCATGATTCTTTTTTTATATGTAAATACATGACACGGAACTAGGGATTAAGCAAAGACTGAAATGCAGGAGTTACCATCCAGTTCTTGATATCTTAATGGAATGCTCCTTTTAAAAATCACTTAACTGTTATTAACATATCCGTTGCGGCATCCAAAAATCGTGACATATATTCCGTAGATAGCATTTTATTTGTAACATGTGGGCTAAAATCAATATTATGTATACCTTCGCAATTTGCGTATTTATTATTTTCCTCATTTTTTAAAGTAGTAGTAAATATAATTTGATTAGAGATTTTTTCAAACATTTGCAATGCTCTTTTTTCTCGATCAGAAGATAAATCTTCTGCTCTAAACGAATCAACAATTATTGGATAATCATGTCGAAGTATTTTTACAAATGCATACATCCGAGCCAAATGGAATTCAGTAGCCTCACTTCCTGAATATATTTTATCTTTAGGTGTAAAAATATCATCATATTCAGCTACACTTGCCATATCAACAAATTTATAAAATTCATTCATTTCCTTAATTATACCAGTCAGCAAATCTTCGCACTTTTTTGACACATCTTCAGAAATTGTTTCTTTCATTTCTAGCTGTTCACTTAGTTCTTGAAGTTCTGCATCAATTTCACTTATCCTCTGATCGGCATCCCTTGCATCCTCCATCTCCTGACGTACTACCAATAGTGCTTCCAACGGAATATCTTTAGTGTTTAAGCATGAATCAAACTCTTTTTGGCAAGAATTTATCTCACTTGTTAATCTAACAATTTCCTCGTTATATATATCAACTTTCTCTTGGATAGATTCTAATATCTGTTTTCGCATTGTTGTTGTTGAAATATCAAAAGAAAATTCTGAATCAGCACTCTCATATGCAATATGGTTTGAGCCACAATCCAAACAGGTAATCTGCCCCGTTTTCATAGTTCTATTTAATGAACGAAGTTCTTTTAGTGCCATTTCATTTTTAGCACGCCTCGAAACAGCATTTGCCCTTTCTTTTTTTAATGAAAGTAACTTTTCTTTTATATGCTCTGCTTCTTTTAAAATATTTTCAAGTGCTATTTTATCATTTGTAGCACTTAGATATTCAAACGCAGCATTATGTTTATATAATATTTTATTTTCCTTTAATAAAGTACCTTTTTCTGTTTTCAATTCACGAATTTTCTTTTTAACTGTTTCCACATCGTTAATAGCAGCATTGCTATCTCCTATGCCGCCTATAGCATATAAAAGGGCATAAAAGTCCTCTTTTTTATACCACCCTCTATTTACAATATTAGATGTAGTTTTTTTATCCTGCCCAACAAAAAATACCTGTACTAGTAATTCAGGATCTACAATTCTCCATACATTATCTTTTTTTATTAAGGGTAATGTTTGTATATTTTTATTCCAATACCGTTTAAATTCTGCCGTGTTATCAAAAACGGCATATTCCTTCCCCTTTTTAACAATAAAATTTTTTGATTTTCTACATATCTTTATTATTTCATTGTTATGTTCAATATATAAAATATGGAAGTAATTTTCATAATCGAACGCTGTTGGAAAAACAGGTATATTTCCTAAGCAATATACAATAGATTGAATTACAATAGTCTTTCCTTTATTGTTGTCATCACTGGATATTATATTTAGTCCAGTTTGAAAATTCTCAAAAGCAAAAGCTTCTTCAGAATTCCCTATGTAAATAGCCTTAATTTTCATTATCCAATCCCATCCTTTATCACCGAGATAAAATATTTCAATGAAAGAGTTTCAAAATCAAAGCATCTTTTAATTATATTTTTATCCAGATTTCGATAAATCTCATTAACATTATCCTGCGGATTTGCAATAACTGTATTATATATATTCTCAAAAAGTTTCCAAAAGTCTTCCTGACAGTTACTATTGAATAAAGCTCTGGATAAATCAAGTTGACAATCTTCCAACATGTTTTTCCTTTTTTCTTCAGGAAACTGAGCATATATACCGAAAAAGGATGGTGGAATTCGTGAACCAATAACATTTTGATTCAAAACTCTATTTAAAACTAATAGTCGAATTTCTGTTGTTGTTAAATGCCTTCCATAATTTAACGCTTCATCAGGCGCCTCTATTGTTATCCCTTCCACAACACCGATATTTTTTTTGCCCGCCTGCACATCTCTTATTTCATTAAAAATTGCAACTAGTGTATCTTCCTCTGGTATAATAGAAGGATTGATTTTTATTATTTTCTTTACATAATCCGCTTTACTTTGGTCATCTATTACAAAGTAAACTTCTGATAGAAATTTATCTATTTTCTCATCTGTAATATCTTCATCTGATATATATGTTTTCTTTTTGCATTCATCCTTCAAACCACTTTTCAATTTTCCGAGTGCCTTATCATTGATATTAGAAAGCGTAAATCGTGTAAGGCTACTGTCTTTTCGAACAGTATTTGATACACCGCCTAAGAAAAGAATATACTTATCAAAATCAAATTCACTAACATAATTCTTATATAGTGTTACTAATTCTGTTCCTATCGCATATGGGGAGGACTGCTTATCACCTTTTGATTGCAAATCCCAAAGTTTATCAGATATTCTTGACATCCCAGTTAAATCGTTAAAAAAATCTACCACAAAAAAATATATTTCATCGCTATCATCTCTGAAATTCATCAAATACAATAAAGCTTTTGTTTCTGTATCGGCAGCCGATGGTCTTAATTTCTCAGACGATTTAACCATATAAGCCATAGCTGTTTTCCTCCAAATTAGTATTTTTGCAACATTAACCCACTATATATCTATATATTACCACTGATGGCCATTTATTTCTACATGAAACTATCCTGTTTTTCTTATAATTTACCATAATTTACAATATCCGATTACTTAATATATCTGGCACGAAATTGGCACAATTCCGCACAAAATTGGCACAGTTCTGCTCTTTCCCCGTAAAAAGGGATATGTTACACTAAATATGCTTAAAACTGCACCCAAAAGCAATCCGGGCTGGCATGGCACCTTTCCAGAGAGGTGCTTTTTTTGCGCCTCTTACCGTATAATCCGGCTTTTCCCCGCCTGCCAGTCCAAAGAAAGAAGACCGTGCCCGTCTCTGTGGCATGTTCTTTTCTTTCCACAACCAAATCTTATTTAAAGGAGGTCCACAAATTGAGACTGAAAAACAAACTGCAGACGCCTGCCCCGGCAGGTAAGAAGCCCCGCCGCAGGTTCTCCCCTACAAAGGCAGCCTACTATGCCTTCCTGGGCTTTATGATGTTCTTAATGACGACCCAGCCGGTCTATGCCACCGATGTGTGGACGAAAGCCACGGAGATCATGAAGGACGTCTATAACCAGATCGTACTGATCTCCACTGTGGCCGCTATCGTCACCGCTTCGGTAGCCCTGCTGATGATGAACTTCTCCCGCTCCGGCCGCACGGTGGACGAAAGCCGCGCATGGCTGAAGCGCATCTGCATCACCTGGGCGATCTTAAACGGCCTGGGGTTCATCATGGCCTACATCACCCCGTTCTTTGCGGATGGCAAGTGGAGTGGCTGATGCCGGAAAGGAGTGATCATTTATGGGTATTTTAGACGGCATTGTGGAGTGGATCGCCGAACAGGTAATGAACGGCCTTGACCTTATAACCACCTCGATCCTGGGGGCGCTGGGCTGTGACATGACCGTGTTCCTCCGATACTTCCCCGCCGCCGAGACCATGTATAAGGTCTTTGTGGCTCTGGCTATCGGCATCATCCTCTTAAACTGGGTATGGCAGCTGTTCAAAAACTTCGGCCTGGGGGCCGGCATTGAGGCGGAGGACCCGGTGCGCCTGAGCATCCGTTCTGTCCTTTTCATCCTGCTGGCCTATTTCTCGGACGGGATCGTGGATACTGTCTTGAAGATCGGTGGAACCCCCTACCACTGGATCATGGATTCCGACCTGCCCGCTTTAAGTTTCGCTGATTTTAATTCGGTGATGTTGGCTATCATCGGTGTCTGCGCCAACGGTGCGGTGGCTCTCATCGCGCTGATCGTTTTGCTGGTACTGGCATGGAACTACCTGAAACTCCTTTTGGAAGCGGCAGAGCGGTATGTCCTCTTAGGGGTTCTGGTCTACACTGCACCTGTGGCCTTTTCCATGGGGGCATCCCAGTCCACCGGGGGCATTTTTAAATCCTGGTGCCGGATGTTCGGCGGGCAGGTGTTCCTCCTGCTTATGAATGCCTGGTGCCTGCGCCTGTTCACATCCATGGTCGGGGCTTTCATAGCAAACCCGCTGTCGTTGTGAGAATACATAGTAGAAAGGAATGGCGATAACCATGAAAAAATATAAAAAGCTGTTTACTGTTCTCTTCCTGATGGCACTTCTTTTCTGCCTGTCCAGCCAGACGGCCTTTGCCTTTTCGGAGAGTGACGCACAGGCCCAGGTGGATGCGGCAGGCCGGGAGGCAGTATCGGGCAACGTCCTGGTCTGGTTCCTTTGTGCCATCGCCTTTTTAAAGGTATCCCAGAAGATCGACTCCTTCATGTCCAGCCTGGGCGTGAACGTGGGGCATACGGGCGGCTCCATGATTGCGGAAGCCCTGGTTGCCGCAAGGGGTGTGAGTGCTCTCCGCAACTTTTCCCGCCAGCACTTCGGCGGCGGCCACAGCAGCAGCTCTTCCCATGTAAACAACGGCTCCGGCTCATCTGGCAGTCCGGGCGGGTTTATGGCAGGCGGCCTTGCGGGAGTAGTCAGCCGCCAGGTCACAAACAGCGCCATCCGCACAGCCACTGCCAGCACGGCGACTGAAAAATCTTCCGGAAAAGGGCCTGGCGGGTTTGTGTCCGCCGTATCTGCCGGCATTGGCGGGAACATGTATACATCTTCCGTTGCAAAGGGCGGCGATTTTGCCAATAACGTTATCGGTACAGTAGCAGCCGGAACTATTTCCTCCATGGGCACCATGACCGGGGAAAAGGCTGCCCAGGCCCTCCACTCCTACATGGGCTATGCCGCTTTAGAGGAAGGCGCACAGCATGTGCCGTCCTTTACAGGCGTGGAGATCGGGGGCGGGCGCATCACCGGCACGGAGATCTCGGAGGAACACCCGGAGGGCATTTCCTTTGGCATGTACCACGCAGACCAGTACGCTGCGCCCGAGGGGGCTTATGCTACCGTGCAGGCCGTGGACGGCACTTCCTGGTACAAGCAGTACGCACAGGACGCCGTGGAGAAATCCCCTTACATGGCGGCGGACGGCTCCATCGCCTATAAGGAATCCATTGTGAAAAAAATGCCCCCGGCGCCCAAAAGAAAGGACAGGCTATAAATGGAAGAAAGACAGAAGAACGGGCTGGAAGAAGCCCTTGAGACCGGCGCATCTGCGGCACACCTTGCCAGGGGCGCCGTAAAAGCGGGGAAGGCGGTGTCCGGGGCCGCAAAGGGCGCCGCCGTGGGCGGGCCTTACGGCGCAGCTGCAGGGGCATTATGGGAAGGCCGTAAATTTATTGGAAAGTTCCTGGCAGCCGCCGCTGTCCTGTTACTGCTCCCGGTGCTTTTTGTGCTGATGCTTCCCGGCCTGATCTTTGACGGCTTTTCCTCCGCCTTTTCCCCCTCTGACACGGAAAACCCCATCCTGAACAGTGAGGCCGCCGTTGTGGAGAATGCCAACACCATCACCTTCACCATCAGCAGCATCCTGGGGGAAGGCATGGAAGATGTCATGGAACGGATCGGGCGGGATTTTGCCGCCTCGGACGGGGATGAAATGGAGGTCATCAATCCCTATGAGACAAGCCCCGTATACAACACCAACCTTTTTGTCTCCCAGTACTGCGCGGCAAAGGATAAGGAATTTGCGGATATTTCCATTGCGGACATGGCGGCTGTCATGCGCCGTGGGAAATCCCACCTCTATTCCTACCGGCGGACGGAGGAAATGCGGGAGAAAACCGTAGAAGATCCGGAAACCGGGGAAGAGACCACCGTATCAGAAAAATGGATGATCTATACCATTTCCTATAACGGGGAAGATTATTTTGCCGACCAGGTATTCTCCCTCACGGAAGAACAGAGGGAGCTTGCCGCCGATTACGCACAGAACCTGAGCCTCTTCCTTGGCGATGGGCTGGTCCAGAACCTGGAAAACTGGGAAGGGAACAGCATCCCATCCCTCGGCGATGTACGCTTTACGGACGGGGCCACAGAGGTTGTCTATTTCAACCAGCTGGATGAACGCTATGCCGGGAAGCCTTACGGCACCGACCATATCGGCGGTTACGGCTGCGGGCCTACTTCCATGGCAATGGTGGTGTCCTCCCTGGCCGGCGAGACCGTTGACCCGGAACGGATGGCACAGTGGGCCTGTGAGAACGGCTACTGGTGCAAGGGGAGCGGCTCCTACCATGCACTGATCCCCGGCGCTGCACAAAACTGGGGGCTTGCCGTTTCCGGCTGTACCCCTTCGGAACCCCAGCGCCTGCTGGACGCCCTGGCAGACGGGAAGCTGGTGGTAGCCATCATGTCAAAAGGGCACTTCACAGGCGGCGGCCACTTTATCGTGCTGCGGGGAGTGAAGGACGGGAAGATCCTGGTGGCGGACCCCGCCAGCTACAAACGGAGCGGACAGCTCTGGGATCTTTCCATCATACTGAACGAAGCCAGCCGGCGCGCAGGCGCAGGTGGCCCATTCTGGATTATCGGGTAAGACACATGCCCGTATCCGGCTGAAAGAGAGGTACTACCATATGAACAATCAAAACGACCACGACACTTATATCATCCCGCCGAATTTTGTAGACACAGGCACCTTTTTCGGCGGCATGTTCCGGGCAAGGAATGTAATAGAGGCCGGCATCCTGGCCGCCGTGACAGGGTTGCCGGTGTTCCTGCTCCTGCCCTTTGGCCTGACCGCGCGGATCATCGTGCTGTGCCTGACTACCCTGCCCCTTGTCCTGTTTGCCCTGATCGGCATATCGGGGGAAAGCCTGTCCTCCTTCCTTGTGATCTTCTTAAAATATTGGAAGAACCGCCGTATCGTGGGCGGCGGTGAAAGCCAGGAAACAATGCGGACAGCTCCATCTGCGAAAAAGGGCAGGAAAAGTCCTGTTTCCAGCGAAACCGCAGCATCTGCCGGCACCGGCCAGCAGATAAAGGCAGACCGGAATAACCATAAATCCGGCAAAAACGAAAGAATCGGCGGCATATCCGGCTGGCGGCGCAGGGGGGAGGAGGATTTCCCCGCAGAGTTTGACCAGGTGAAAGGATATGAGATCCGCCAGAAGCGCCATCCCAGCCAGACACAGAAAAAACAGCAGGCCGGAACGCAGCGAAAGAAACCTGCGGGAGGAAAGAAACGGAGCCCACAACAGGATTCCAGAAAAAAGGCCGCTGGAAGATCAGGAAGGCCGGATCACAGAAACAGCCGGCAGAAAAAGAACCCTTCCTCCAGGAAAGCCCTGCACACGCCGGAACCGCAGTTTGCCCACTTAAACCCGGTGGCGGACTACCTGCCCATCAGCAGGATAGAAAACGGCGTCATCTACACGAAGGACCACCGGTATGTGAAGGTGGTGGAGGTGATCCCCATCAACTTCCTGCTCCGCAGCGCCAGGGAACAGAGCAGCATCATCTATTCCTTTGTTTCCTATCTAAAGATAAGCCCGGTAAAACTTCAGTTCAAGGTGCTGACCCGCCGTGCGGATATCGGACGCCACATGGAGACGGTGCGCCGGGAGATGGCCCAGGAGACCAACGAACAGTGCCGGCTCATGCAGGAAGACTACCTGCAGTTCATCCAGCAGATCTGTTCCCGCGAGGCAGTCACGCGCCGGTTCTTCCTGGTCTTTGAATATGAACCCTGGAATGGCGCAAGGCATACGGATGAAGAAGGGGAAGCCGTCGGCGCCCTGCAGTCCGCCGTACATACGGCCTCCAATTATCTCCGCCAGTGCGGGAATGAAGTGGTGCTGCCGGATAACGAGGATGAATTCCTTATAGATATACTCTATAACCTTCTGTGCCGGAATGAGAGCGCCGTAAAGCCTCTTCCTGTCCGGGCAAAAGAGGTAGTGGCACAATATCTGGCAAACGGGCGGGAGGCGGAGATCGACCATATCCCTGCCGGGGAGTTCATCGCCCCCACAGGCATTGACTTCACCCATGGGCGGTACATCTGCATTGACGGGCTTTATTACGCCTACCTGCTGATCCCCTCGGACGGCTATAAGACCCATGTGCCGGCCGGCTGGCTCAGCCTGATGGTCAACGCCGGGGACGGGATCGACCTGGACATGTTCCTTTCCCGCCAGCCCAAGGAGCGCATCATCCAGAAGGTGGGCCAGCAGCTCCGCATCAACCGCTCCCGGATCAAGGACGCCAGCGATACCAACACGGATTTTGACGATATCGACAGCGCCATCCGCAGCGGTTACTTTCTCAAGGAAGGGCTTGCCAACAACGAAGATTTTTATTTTATGAACCTGTTAATCACCATTACGGCCCCCAATGAAGAGGACCTGGAATGGAAGGTCAGCGAGATGAAGAAACTCCTGCTCTCCCAGGATATGCGGGTTTCCACCTGCCACTTCCGGGAAGAGCAGGCATTCCTCACCGCCCTGCCCCTGGTGTCCGTGGAAAAAGGGCTGTATGAGCGCAGCAAACGCAACCTCCTTACCGGGGGCGCCGCAAGCTGCTACCCTTTCACCAGCTATGAGATGTGCGATGACAACGGCATCCTGTTAGGCGTGAACAAATACAACAGTTCCTTAATTATTGTGGATATCTTCAACTCCGCTGTCTACAAAAACGCAAACATGGCGATCCTGGGCACTTCCGGCGCGGGCAAGACCTTCACCATGCAACTCATGGCCCTGCGGATGCGGCGGAAGGGAATCCCCATTTTCATCATTGCCCCGTTAAAGGGGCATGAGTTCCACCGGGCCTGCGCCAACGTAGGCGGCGAGTTCATCCAGGTCTCCCCGGCAAGCCCCCACTGTATCAACGTGATGGAGATCCGGCAGGTGGACCGCACCGTCAACGAGCTGTTGGACGGCCCCGGCATCCAGCTCTCGGAACTGGCGGAGAAGATCCAGCGGCTCCATATCTTTTTCAGCCTGCTGATCCCGGACATGAACCATGAGGAGCGCCAGCTTTTGGACGAGGCTCTGATCCACACCTACAACAAGAAAGGCATCACCCATGACAACGCTTCCCTGGCAGATCCCAAAGCCCCGGAACAATACCGGGAAATGCCGGTACTGGGCGACCTCTACGAGATCTTAAAGAAATCGACGGCCACAAAACGGCTGGCAAATATTTTAAACCGCCTGGTGAACGGCTCCGCTAGCACCTTCAACCAGCAGACCAACGTGTCCCTGGATAACAGATATACCGTGCTGGATATTTCTTCCCTGACCGGGGACCTGCTGACCGTGGGGATGTTCGTTGCACTGGATTTTGTCTGGGACCGGGCCAAGGAAGACCGTACCGAGGAAAAGACCATTTTCATTGACGAGTGCTGGCAGCTCCTATCCGGCGCCAGCGCCACAGGCACACGCCTTGCCGGGGACTTCGTGCTGGAGATTTTCAAAACCATCCGGGGCTATGGCGGCTCCGCCGTCTGTGCCAGCCAGGACTTAAATGACTTCTTTAACCTGGATGAAGGACGGTTTGGGAAAGGCATCATCAACAACTCCAAGACCAAGATCATCCTGAACCTGGAGGATGACGAGGCCATGCGCGTGCAGAGCGCCCTCCACCTCTCCGATGCGGAGGTCATGGAGGTCACCCACTTTGAGCGTGGCAACGGCCTGATCAGCACCAACAACAATAACATCATGGTGGAGTTCAAGGCGAGCCCCCTGGAGAAAGACCTGATCACCACGGACCGGAGGGAGTTAAAGGATATCGTGGAACGGATGCGTCGGCAGAGTGAAGCCGGATAAGGGAACGGATTACGCACCGTATACGCATAGATTACGCAATCCCTTTTCCCATACGTCCGTTATACGCACAGATTACGCATTTACAGAAAGGAAGGTGGCGTCAGTGAAGACCAGGGCAGACCTGTATGGCGGGGAAGCCACGGAACTGCTCCGGATCATATCCATGTATCCGGGGCTGACAGAAAAACAATTATGCCGGTTCTACCCTGGCCGGGAGGATGTCACCAGAAACCTGCTCTCCCACCTGGCCAGGCAGGGGCGCACCCGGCAGGCAGACACCGGGGGATATTTCCCATACGGAAACCAAAAGGCGGAAACTGATCCCGGCATGGTGCGGGCGGCATGGGTCCTGCTTGATTTTATCGACAGGGCGGACTATCACTCGTGCAGTGAGTTCCCCGTAAAGATTGCCTTTTTCTCCGGGGGCGAACTGTATGAGATCGTCCATGCGGCGGCCGGGCAGGAGGCCCTTGTCACCCATGCCCTGCGCCAGAGCCGTGACAGCGGCAGCCGCCGTATCGTGCTGGTGGATGAGCCTGGGCAGATCCCCCTGCTGGAATTTCCGGGGATAACCGGATTCTGTACCGTGGATGGCAGCGGGAATGTAAGCTACTACAAAAAATCAACATAAAACAATCTTTGCCCTGACCGCTATGATGCAGGGCAGCTATATTACAACATCCAAAGGAGGGATGTAATTGGACCGAAAGATTATCTCACGCCGGATCGCAGATATCCAGAACAACCTGTCACGGCTGAACAACAACATCTGCGCCATGGATTCCCTGGATATCCAGAGGTATCCTGAAAACTATGAAACCATGTCAACTGAAGCCGCTTTAAGAGCGGAAGGGATCGCCTGCCAACTCAGAAATCTCCTTTACGCTTCCACCTCTGTCCCCAAGGCAGAGTACCTTGTGAAAGCCGGGGAAGTGCATGGCATTGAGATCAGCTATGAAAACGGCATCCTGGAGGTAGCCCTTCCACGGCTGCTCCCAAAGAAAAAAATGCGCCAGAGCAGCCTGTTCCTGCTTGATCCGCTCCACGCAACACTGGGACAGTACGCAAAAGAACATCCTATGCCACACTTCCGGGAATGTGTGGTCTGCATCTCCCATGTGTATGACTATGAACTGCCGGACTGGTGCCTGCTGGACTATGACAACCTGCAGCAGAAACAGATCCTGGACACCATCGCCCTGTATGTGATGGCGGATGACAGCGGGCTTTTATGTGACGCCTACAATACCACGGAGCTTGGGGATAAGGACGGCACCCGTATCTATATCATGGAGAAAAGCCGCTTTGCAGGATGGCTCTCCGGACGGGAAAAGGAGCTGAAATCCATATCGGATTTTTAATGGTTTTGGCGCCATTTTCACCCCATACAGCCAGAATGGGAAAAAATATTGTATTTATTGGACTTTATCTGCGGCTGACAGAGTTTTATTTACCGAAGTCTTTAGCCGCCCCGGTACAAAACCGGAAAAGGAGGTGATCTTTTTATGTCCGATAAGGGTACATTCCCCAGGCAGGACACATTAGGCTTTTACCTGCTCGAACTGGCCGCCATCTGCGGCGAGTTCCCGGCCAGCCTCCTTCCCCGCATCCCCGGCAGTTCCAGTTATAAGGAGGCGGTCATAACTTCGCTGAAAAAGGAGGGGCTGCTCCGGGTATTCTACAAAGACAGGCTGCGTGGTTTCCGGCTGGGGCGGAAAGCAAAAGGCAGGCTCCTGGCAGAGAACCCCGACCGGTTTGCTTTTTACCTTACCGGGGATACGGATACCAACCGGATCAGAAGCGAAGTAACGAGAAGGATGCGGCTACATCGGACAGCGGAGACCTATACCGCCATGCTGAACGCAGGTGCCGCCGTTTTCCGTGATGAAAAGCCCCCTGTTTTTTGTACGGAGGCTGTTCCGGAGGCTGTCCTGAAATCCCCTGCCTTTTATGGCTCCCGTGAAATCAAAGAAATGGGGATCGATATGGTAAAGATCCGAAGCTCCCGGATGATTGGCGTGCTCCTTACCCCGACCGGCATCTTCCTTACCTATAACAGCGGATCATATACAGCAAAATGGGACTACCGGGCAGAACAGCGGGCGCAGGTTCTTCTGAAAATGGTCCTCTGCCACCAGCGGATGGCCTCCCAGTATGCCCGGACGGAGGCTGCCGGCCTGCTGTTTTGCGACACGCTGGAGCCTTTCTACCAGATCATGTCAGAGAGTGACAGCCATACCCGCTGTTTCTTTCTTTTGGACGGGAACTATGAACATTTTTATTACCTGACCAATGACCATTATGGGGATACGCTGCTGAAGCTCCTGTGCAGCCCAGAAAAAATAACGGTGCTTGACCGCATGCTGATGCAGGGGCTTTCCCCAAAGGACGCGGGGCTTCCCATAGAACATGACGCCCTGGACAGGGACGGCAGCCCGGTGCTGTTCGGCTATTTCCTGGACATCCCCCGCATCAACCGTTTCCACACGGCGCTCCAGCTGCAGGAACGGACGGGAACCCTGGTCTGTTTTGACTTCCAGAAAGAAGTTCTCCACCGCTTCTGCGGCAGACAGGTGGAGTTTTCCACCATCAGCTTTGAAAAATTTGAAAGGAGGTTTTTCCCATAGACAAGAAAAAATTACTGAAAGGGCTGGTTACTGCCCCCATCGCCATCCTCGCCATCCTGTATGCGGGCGGCTACCTGGGGCAGTTCATCGGCAACTATGCCCTCTGGAAACAGGGCGGCGGCTATCCGGGGGACGGCACTTCCCCTCTGCCCGCATCCCCCGGCCTGTCCGCCTGCCTCCACGCGGCGGTTCATCCGCCATACGGGATCTACGGGATATTTATCTGTATCGGGCTTTTGGCCGTGCTGCTCCTTTTCGTCATGCGGATCGGGTACAGCGATACCGGGGAATATGACGAGGACCGGAATTTTACCTACTCTGCCAAAGGGCACCTATGGCACCTCCGGCTGGATGAGCCGGAAGGAGATGGCAGGCGTCCTAGAACTGGTGGCTGACCTGCGCCGGTATCAGGGGATCGTCCTGGGGATGCTGGACAGGAAGGCGGTCTGCGTGCCGGAGAAAACCCGGCTTAACAGCAACCTGGCAGTCTACGGCGCCAGCGGCTCCATGAAGACACGCTCCTTCTGCATGAACCGGATTTTACAGGGGGTATCCCGCGGGGAATCTCTGGTCATCTGCGACCCGAAATCGGAACTGTACGAAAAATCCAGCGAATACCTGCGCGACAAGGGCTATACGGTCCGTGTGTTCAACCTGGTCAATCCGGAAAACTCGGATTCCTGGAACTGCCTCAGTGAAGTGGAAGGGCAGGAACTGATGGCGCAGCTTTTCGTGGACGTCATCATCAAAAATACCACGGGCGGCGGCAAAGGGGACCATTTCTGGGATTCCGCAGAAATGAACCTGTTAAAAGCACTGGTGCTGTATGTGGATAAGGGCTATCTCCCGGAGAACCGGAACATGGGGCAGGTCTACCAGCTCATTACCTTAAACTCAGAAACCGCCCTGAACAGCCTGTTTGAAGTGCTTCCCATCAACCACCCGGCCAAGGCCCCTTACAGCCTTTTTAAGCAGGCGTCCGATTCCGTGCGAAGCGGCGTCATCATCGGCCTGGGGAGCCGCCTGCAGGTGTTCCAGTCGGAACTGATCAAGAAGATTACCGCACGGGATGAGATCGACCTGGAATTACTGGGCCAGAAGCCCTGCGCCTATTTCCTCGTGACCAGCGACCAGGATAGCACCTTTGACTTCCTGGCATCCCTGTTTTTGTCCTTTGTGTTCATCAAGCTGGTGCGGTATGCGGACAAAAACTGTGAGGGCGGCCGGCTCCCCGTGCCCGTCCATGTTTTGGGGGAGGAGTTGACCGCCTGCGGCACCATCCCGGACCTTTCCCGGCGCCTGAGCGTGATCCGCTCCCGGAACATCTCCATGTCCTGCGTGTTCCAGAACCTTGCCGGGCTGCAGAACCGGTATCCCTTAAATCTCTGGCAGGAGATTCTGGGGAATTGCGACGTCCAGCTCTTTTTAGGCTGTACTGATCCCCTGACGGCGGAGTTTGTCTCTTCCCGCACCGGGCTTGCCAGCGTGGCGGTCTCCAGCAAGTCCAAACAGTTAGGCACCTGGCGGATCTCCAACTACACGCCGGAATACCGGGAGACCAGCGGCGTGGGGAAACGCCCCGTGCTGACGCCAGATGAAGTGCTGCGCCTGCCCATTGACGAGGCGCTTATCATCATCCGGGGAAAGAAAACCTTAAAGGTGGGCAAGATGGATTATTCCAAACACCCGGAATACCCCCTGCTGCGCTCCTGCAAGGCATCCGCCCACATCCCGGAGTGGAGGCGCCTGGAAATGGAGACCGCTGCCACACCGGAACCTGCGAAGCCGGCCCCGCAAAAGCAGGCACCAAAACAGACAGCGAAAGCAGCACCAAAGTCCGCCTCAAAAGCAGGGGCAAAGCCTGCGGCAAAAGGGGCGGTGAAGACACCGGCACCTGGTACACAGCAGAAAGCGCCATCCCCTCCGGCATCCGGACCGGGAAAGGCTGCCCCTGCCGTCTCTTCCGGCACGCCTGCCGGAATTGTATCTGCGGACAAGGATTCCATCATGTCCTGAAATGCAACTGCTATGGAACGGCCCGTTCTGGGGCTGTGAGATAGAACAACAACACTATGGAGGTAAACACATGGCAAGAAAAAAAGAACTTATGGAACTGGAAAACCCTTCTATGGAAGGAAACAACCCTTTGGACGGAACGGGCGCAGAGGCCGCGGCCTTCCCTGGAGAGGGAGAGGGCACACCGCCTGAAGCGGACGGGGACGGCATGGACTTAAATGAACTGCTTGGCAGCATGGACCAGGAACCGGCTGCCGCACCGGATCTGGCAGAGGGGGATCTCCCGGAGCTTACAGAGGAAGAAATCTTCGGGGAGGGGCCGGAAGGTTCCGGGGGCACCGGCACCACGCATGGCGCTGACGGGGAAAGCGATGCTTCCGGGGAAGCACAGCCGGAACCGACAGCTTCACCGGAAACAGACAGCCCCCTTGCAAAGACCAGACGCACCACCCGCAGAAAGAAAGAAAAAACAGGGATGCAGGAGGACATGGATGCCGCACCTGGCAACGTGCCTGATCCCCTGGCGACCGATGCTGATACCGATAAGAGCGGGCTGGCCGATGATACCGCAGCCGGAACGGAGGAAATCATTCCCCAGAAAGAAACAGAACCCACTGAATCGGGACCGGAAGATACGCCTTTCCCCTCTGCTGAAGACGCAGCTGGAACTGCAGTTCCGTCTATGGCATTCCCCTCCTGCCGTACCGCTGCCAAAGGCAGGAAGGATGAGGCGCCAGTACTGACACTGGAGGTGCGCGGGGAAGTGGAGACGGAAGAATCCCGCGGGGATGCCATCTGGCATGAGATCCACAATGCCTACCGTACCCGGCGCATCCTTACCGGGCAGCTTGGCGGGATTGAGCAGACGGACAACGGCAAGACCATCACCATTGTAGACTATAAGGGCTTCCGGATCGTGATCCCCTTAAAGGAGATGATGATCAATGTAGGCCGCAGCCCTTCCGGGCAGGAATACGCAGAACTGATGCTGCGTCAGAACAAGATCCTCGGCAACATGCTGGGGGCGGAAATTGACTTTATCGTAAAAGGCATTGATTCCAAAACCCGCAGCGTGGTCGCCAGCCGGAAGGAAGCCATGGTCAGGAAACGGCAGACCTTCTATCTGGATACGGATGCGGCAGGTATGTACCGCATTTACGAGGGTCGTATTGCCCAGGCCCGCGTGATCGCCGTGGCAGAGAAGGTCATCCGGGTGGAGGTTTTCGGAGTGGAGTGCTCCATCATGGCCCGCGACCTGGCCTGGGAGTGGATCGGGGATGCCCATGAGCGTTTTCCGTGGGCGACCAGGTGCTTGTGCGCATCCTGAACGTGCGCCGTGACAGCCTGGAGGATATGGGAATTAAGGCCGACATCAAGAGCGTATCCCAGAACACCAACCATGACAACCTAAAAAAATGCCGCATCCAGAGCAAGTATGCCGGCAAGGTCACGGACGTACATAAAGGCGTGGTTTATATCCGGCTGTCCAACGGCGTGAACGCTGTGGCCCACTCCTGCTATGACTACCGGACTCCCGGCAAGAAGGATGATGTGAGCTTTGCCGTCACCCGGATTGATGAAGAACGGGGCGTGGCTGTGGGGATCATTACGAGAATTATCAAACGGAATCTATAATGAAAACAATCCCTTGTCCATTTTCTATAATCATATTAAAATGGACAAGGGATCAAATTTTCAAAATGCTGCCATACTTATATTCTGTCACAAACAACATGTTCATTTCTGTTTTTATCAATCATTTTGATTGTTAATTTTTATGCGGTTACACACAAATTTCATTTGCTTTCTATATGTTAATAAAAACAACACTATAATCCCTAACAGTAAAAGATCTTTCCAATTTTTCTGAAACCAACCTATATTTATAGAAGGGCAAATTACAAATTTTACAATTAGTAGGAACAAGCAACTAGTCAACATGGATCTGTAATAATTGCTTGTCTCCATTAAAACTTTGATTTTGGAATCTTTTTTTTCTGCTTTCACATACTCATCATATGTAACCTCTTTTATAACATTAACTTTTAATAAGCAGGGTTTTACTATAATTGATCCTACTCGATTAATAATTAGTCCTACAAAATAGTATATAACGATTTCTTCCACCATATTTTCTGTTGGAAATTCTAATCCACAAAAAATTCTAAGTGATATGCAGAAAAAAGTTCCTGGTAGCAGACTTGTCATAAGCTCATAAGAATCTAATTTTTCAATAAATTTTCCCATCCTAATCCTCCGAAGTCCTTCGGCAGAAGAACCGGCGAAACCGGTTCAAATGCCATACCCAATGCTTGTATAAATCCCTTTTTTCGATTTGCAAAAAGCATTCTTTCAGATTTTGATGTTAAAAATCCAAAATTTCCAACTAAACTTAATAAATTTGATTCTCTTAATTCATGCCCTTTCCCTATTATTGATAACTCTTGCTTTGCAAACCAAAGGCGTACCTGAGGATTACTAATCATCAAATTACTCAATACTTTTTTATCTGACAGTTGATCCCATATACATGTATTAGCAACTACAAACTCATTGTTAGCTAACAATTCCGTAATACTTAGCAGTATAATGTCATATATATGAGCTGTTATAAAACTTCCATTTCTTTCATCTAAGGAAGTACAGATCAGAAATTTTAAATTAGAATTTTTTATTGATAGATTACGCCATGGTGTCACATCAACTCCTGTTACCTTTCCAATATATCTGCTTCGTGCAGAAAGCTGTTCTGTATTTTGAATAATATCTTTACCAGCCCCTATAATCCACTTCACCTAATCGAACCCCTCTTGATGCTCCGCTATTACTTCCAATAATTCCCACAGTATTTTCTGGTATATTCACTATACCATCCTTCGTATTTTTTGCAGAATCAAAATTTTCTTCTTCCATGTAATCAGCCAGTTTATCAGACCCGCCACTGGTCTCACCTGAACCTGTATTATCCGATACAAGATATATTTTACTATATGGATCATCCAATTTTTCAAAAATCAACTTCGCACTTTCTAATTTTCCATGATGGGGAAGCTGAATAATATCATACCTATCCAAGTTATGCAAATACTTAGGTGTGGCATCTCCACATAATAAAACGATTTGTGCATTATCCAGCTTTATTTTTAGCTGTACACTCGCTGCATTCATTACTGTTTCACCATCAATCTTTGCCCCTGCGTTATTTGTGTCTATTGCTGCCGCAACAACACCAGCAAACTCGTCCACTTTTGGTCCCACTATTGTTCCAAGTGAAACGGAAGTATTGGCTTCTGCATTTATGACACTAAAATTATATTCTTCTGCTTTCTGAACAATATCGCAAATTTTATCAAATATTTCTAGGATATGTTCTCGCGTAGCTTTTGGAGTACGTCTCTCATCATCCAAAATTTCTAATACTTCCTTAGTATTTTTTAGATATAAGGATGAATACAATGTTACTGTATATCCGTTCTCATAAAGATAATCCAACAGGTTAATCACCCCGTTAGTATGGTCTTTGTCATTGTGTGATATTACGATATGTATCCGATTTATCGAATAATTTTTTTGCAAAAAATTTTTAACTTCATTTGCATGTCGTTCGTGACCACAATCGTATACAATCAACGTGCTATTATCATAGATAAGAATACAATCTCCAAATCTTGTGTCCTTATCTCCATCATAACTACTCAATGCTCTCAACTTCATATATTGATTCCTTTCTTTATAAACAAAACAACTTACATGAATATTTTTATTAGTTTTATAATTAGCACTCGACGTCATTGTTTGCTAACAATCATATATTACCACATCATACAGAATAGTGCAACATATTTTTTGCTTATATTCGTAATTTTTTCGCAAATATAGAAAAAATGTTCTTGATTATTTTGTTTTTTGTGATATAATGATAGTGGAGGTATATATCATGTTTGAATATATAAGACTAAAAAACTTCAAATCTTTTGGAGATATAGAATTTAATCTTCTTGACAAAAAGGGAAATCCTAAAAAGTTAATTTTACTATATGGTGAAAATGGCATTGGCAAATCAAACTTAGCCTCTGCTTTTTTTATGTTATCTGAGACCTTGAGAACTATGGATGTTAGAGATATCATGCAATCAATCCTTTCTGAAGAACCGGATTCATTAAGCAATGAAGAATTTGCACGTTTTTTTAAAATGCGATATAAGGATATTGAAACATTGATTCGTGAGAATAAAATGGTTGCTTCTGAAGATTCCATGTCTATGGAATTCGGCTTCCGTATACATGAAAAGAGTGGTCGTTATTTATTAGAGACTAATGATTCCCAAATTATACATGAACGCTTAGAATACATTCTTACTAAAAATAAGGGGGTATACTTTGATATTACTCCAGAACAAATTACTATTAGTCCCAAAATATTTCTTGAAAAAAGTGCATATCAAGAAATTAAATTAGCTTGCTCTAAATACTGGGGAAAACATTCTCTGCTTTCTATTTTAATGCATGAATCTGAAGATAAAGCAGATGAATATATCAAGGAGCAATTAACCGACAATTTTGATTATATCATGGAATTTCTTTCTCGGATATCTTGTAAGGTCAAATTTGGCAGTCGTCAGGAAAGAGGTATTATTGGATTGCCACATGAAATATTTGGTGATTTTGATGAAGGTACTATTTCTAAAGAAGATGAAATTTTATTAGATAGAAGCGAAGCTATGCTAAACATCTTTTTCAAAAGTACAAATCGGGATATTAAAAAGGTATTTTACAAACGTACTGCTAAAGAAAATACTATTCACTATCAGCTAATGCAAACAAAGTTGACAGCTGGACATGAAAGATCAATAGAATTTTCTATGGAGTCAACGGGTACACAGTCCCTTTTACAATTACTGCCATTTATGCTTGTGGTCGTTAAAGGCTCTGTTGCAATAATTGACGAATTTGACACTGGTGTACATGATTTATTGGTACAGAGCCTTGTAAACTCTCTTTATGAAAATCTCTCAGGTCAGTTAATTATGACTACACATAATACCCTGCTTATGGAATCTGGACTTCCAAAGGAATGCATTTATGTGATAAATGAATTAGAAGATGGGGATAAAGAAATACAATGTATAACCTATTATGATAATAAAATTCATGTGAATACCAACATCAGAGATCAATACATGAGTGGAAAATATCAAGGCATCCCAGAACCAATAGCCATAAATTTTGTTTCACTTTTATCTACATTAGGTTTAAAGACTAACTAATAAGATTTTTCTTGAAAGCTTGATAGTACAATCTCTTTTGCAGAAAATAGTAGAAAAATTGATGTTAGAGCGTTTGCGGAAGGATTCGAACCTTCGGTGCGTTGCCGCACACCACCTTAGCAGGGTGGCACCATAGACCACTCGGACACGCAAACGGAAAGTGGATGGGGCAGGAATCGAACCTGCGATGTTTCTTTGTGACGGATTTACAGTCCGCTGCCCTCGCCACTAGGCATACCCATCCATGGGGTGACCAGGGGGAATCGAACCCCCATAAGCAGAGCCACAATCTGCCGGACTACCATTGTCCTATAGCCACAGTAGCTCCTGTGGGGCTTGAACCCATCATTTCCGGCTTGAGAGGCCAGCGTCCTAACCTTTAGACTAAGGAGCCATAACGATCCCCATGGGGTGCCGTGGTCCAGCGGACCACGCTTAGCACCGACCGAAGCGGGGCGTAGACCTTGAACCCAATACCTCCGGCTTGAAAGGCCGGTGTCCTGACCTTTAGACCAGGGGACCTTGCTGCAGGCATTTTCAGCCTGCGAATCAACAATGTTCTTTCTTTTCCATATCATGCTCCAATCTGCATCTGGGCCGCTGCATCTATGACCAGAATATCATCCAGTCGTACCTGCAGGACTGCCGCCAACACTACCAGATTATCTATGGTGGGCAGAGCTGCGCCCTGCTGCCACTTGTATATAGCCTGCGGTGTGGCAAAACCAAAAATATCCTGTAAATCCTTTACGGACAATCCTGCCTGCTTCCGCAGCCTGTTGATGTTCTGTCCTGTTCCCGTCATATCTATGGTTGGTAGATTTACCATGCCTTTCACCTCCTGTTATCAAAATTCAATATCCAGGCGGTCATGCTCCATATGGGACTCGAACCCATGACCACTCGATTAAAAGTCGAGTGCTCTCCCATCTGAGCTAATGGAGCATAAAAACCTGCTAACAAAAGTCAAGACTTTTCGGCAGGTTTTTTATAAATTTTTGTTACTATTCACAGTCGGTTTGATGGAACGACAAATAAAGCGGAGCTGTAACACCGCTTTCAATGTTCTGATGTGTTTTTAGGAAGATTAGACCGAGAAGATTTCGGCA
>CAJTFL010000025.1 GCA_910575565.1 Lachnospiraceae bacterium
GATACTGTACTTTTTTGGTCTTGCCATAGGAATCACCGCCGTTTCTTTTATTATACATCAGAACAACTGTGATTACCAGAATTATTTGGTTAAATATCAACAGGTCAGTACACTAGGAAGAATAGAAAAATGATGAGAAAACGGTAATTTGATGAGAAAGCCCGTGCCATTCGCGCTGCGCAGCTTACTTTTGCTCATAAACGGGAGATTGCCACTGGCTGAACGATTTGGCTAAATATTCAGCAGCTTTGCAATCTGGGAGAAGTTAATATATAAATCATCATAGATATTGACTTTTGCAGAATCAGAAAAAGTATAGTCCTTGATATCCTCGGATTCAAAATCATACACGGTGATGCGCTTCCGGTCAGGATCGACAATCCAGTATTCACGAACGCCGGCAGTGCGGTATTTGAAGAGTTTTATAAAATAGTCCATACGCCTGCTGCCCGATGATACGATCTCGATAATCCAGTCTGGGGCGCCGAAGCACCCTTTTTCGGTGAGTTTATCAGGATTGCATATAACAGAGATATCTGGCTCGACATAGTTTTTATCATCCTTATCCAAAAACACTGCAAAAGGAGCGATATCCACTTCACAGGAGCCGTTATGGGTATTGATGTATTCATGGATGGCTGCAAATATTTCTCCCAAAATACGCTGATGCTTTCTGGTTGGGGGAGCCATGTAATAGATTTGCCCGTTTATCAATTCTGCCCTGCTGCCCTCAGGCAGGTTATATATATCATTAATGGTATAGAGCTTTTCTTGCTCTAATGCTGATGCCATAGTTAACACTTCCTTTCGTGGTTATTGTATGCGGCTGCATATGTTGTATTCACTTGTTGGTAGCTGCTGGCAGTTGCTGTCAGTTGACAGCGGATTGCGCTTTCTTGTGTTTCCCTATTATTGTGCAAGGGATCTGTGATATATATGGCTTTATATTTTGGTTCCATCAGGAAATGAAAATTGTGAAATATAAGAGGCTCCTATAATCTCAGCAATTTTGGAGAGATCTTCGGTTGAAAATTTATCCGTTTTCATTCGCTGATTAAATGCTTGCGGGGTTTTCCCTAAAGCTTTGGCAAGTTCGGATTCGCTCATGCCTTTATATGCCAATGCCATCCTTATTTTTTGTGCGTTGCCCATACATACACCTCCTCTGATATTAAGAATACATCCAACATTGGAAAATATCAAGGTTAACGTTGATAATGAAAAGAAAAAATTTGAAAGTTTCAAGAAAAAACTTAAAGAAAAGTTTTGGCATTTTCAAGGAAATTCTTTATACTAATGCAAGAGGATTGCAGAAGAACTTCTTGAGCTGGGATAATATTTGTGGTAAAATCGGAAACGCAGTGATAAGCAAAAAATAAGAGCAAAAAAGATGTTGTTAAACGCTCTGCTTGCTAGGCCAAGGGCCTGTTTTCGTTTTGAGGGAATAGCGATGAAAGGAAAAGACAGTTTGTCCATCAAAAACGCTATATTATGGGTATTTGCCTGGTTTGGTTTTATGGTGCTTTATACGGCGGTTGATGTCGTGGTGTGGAGAAAGTTTGCCCCAGGGATTGAGCCCTTTTTAAACGTGATAACCATTAGCTTATGCTCGGGACTGTTCCTGCGTCTGCTTTTAAAAAGGAATAAAGTGGAAATTCAAGTGTTTGGAGATCGCTTGCTGCCGAAAATCGCCGCATCTTTTGGATGTGTGGCGTTGCTCTATGTTCTTTTGGATAAGGGTCTTGACCCGATCCTTGAAGCTGCTTTTCCCCAGAGCGAAGAGCAGTACCAGGAAATGCTCCGGTCATTAAACCAAGCGCCTTTAGCCAGCTTAATCCAGGTCTGCATACTTGCGCCGGTGGTTGAGGAGACGCTGATGCGTGGATTTCTCCTTGGGGGGTTAGCGGCTGATTATGGGGAAGGTGCTGCTTTGGTGATATCCGCGGTTTTATTTGCCCTGCTTCACTTTAATATGGTGCAGACGCTCTCCGCCCTGGTTTGCGGCATGGTATTAGGCCTGCTGTACTTAAGGACGGAATCCTTGTTTTGCTGCGTGATCACACATATGGGATATAATCTAATCAGCCTATCTTACCCTCAGTGAACAAGGGGACGCACGCCCCAAATCTGTGGTGCAAAACCGTGTGTCCCTTTGTCCACTGAGGGTACTATAAATAAAATAACAGCGCAATGGTGATTTTCTTTAATATCATAACTTCAGATTATAACACCAATTCCAATCTTGTATACATTCACGGGAAAAATTCCGCCGCTTTTGTTGAAATTCCGCCGCAAATGATTTATGATGATAAGAACTGCCGCCGCCGCAAGTAATCGTATCAATACATGAATTATCGCTGCGGCTGCCATAATGCGGCTGCCATAAAATATAAGGTTTACCGGAGCCAAAACTCTTTTGGCTAAAGAGCATTACATACGAAAAGTTTAGCCATAAGGGCTTGAAAAAATGATTAACCCAGCAACACATCATTATGGTTCAATGATGAATTTATGAATGCGTCAGCCGCCAGTGCCGCCCGCAAGGCAGAGCCAGGGAAGAAAGGCTGGCTGTGCGCAGAATGGAGGACGAGATGAATTATCATATTGCGGTTATCCCCGGTGACGGGATTGGGCCGGAGATTGTGAGGGAGGCCTGCAAGGTTATGGATCGGGCAGGCCAGGTGTTCGGCCATCAGTTTACGTATACGGAAGTGTTAATGGGAGGATGTTCCATCGATGCCCACGGAGTGCCTTTGACGGAGGAGGCCTTGGAGACAGCCAGGAAAAGCGATTCTGTCCTTTTAGGGGCCGTGGGGGGGAATGTGGGGAATTCCCGCTGGTATGACGTAGCGCCTAATCTCCGTCCGGAAGCCGGCCTTTTGGCTATGCGCAAAGGCTTGAATTTGTTTGCCAATATCCGCCCCGCCTACCTTTACCCGGAACTGGCGGATGCCTGCCCCTTAAAAAGGGAAGTGGCAGGGGACGGGTTTGACATGGTGATTATGCGGGAGCTGACCGGCGGATTGTATTTCGGCAAGCGGCACACGGAGGAAGTGGACGGGGTGCTGACGGCGGTGGATACCTTAACCTACAATGAGAATGAGATCCGCCGGATTGCCGTGAAGGCTTTCGATACGGCCATGAAGAGAAGAAAAAAGGTGATCAGCGTAGATAAGGCCAATGTGCTGGATTCCTCCCGCCTTTGGAGGAAGGTGGTGGAGGAAGTGGCAAAGGATTACCCGGAGGTGTCCTTAAGCCATATGCTGGTAGATAACTGCGCCATGCAGCTGGTGATGAACCCGGGCCAGTTCGACGTGATTTTAACGGAAAATATGTTTGGGGATATTCTGTCTGACGAAGCCAGCATGATTACCGGTTCTATCGGGATGCTGTCCTCCGCCAGCATGAATGAAGGGAAGTTTGGGCTGTACGAGCCGAGCCACGGCTCCGCGCCGGACATCGCGGGGAAGGATCTGGCAAACCCCATCGCCACCATCCTGTCATCGGCAATGATGCTGCGGTACTCCTTTGATCTGGAAAAGGAGGCGGATGCGGTGGAAAATGCGGTGAAGCAGGTATTGGCCGAAGGCTACCGCACGGCGGATATCATGGTTGGGGACGGCTTAAAAGAAGTAGGCTGCACCCAGATGGGGACGCTGATTGCAGACCGGATCCGGTAAGATTAAGGCAGGATAGCAGAGGAAAAGCGCAGCTTAAGACAGAGGAGCAGAGGAAAGCGCAGCTTAAGGGGAAAACCCAAGAGATAACCCCAAGAAGTAAAGCAGCTGCTTAAAAAATGGAGGAAATTATTGATGAGAAGTGATCAGGTGAGATGCGGGATGCAGCAGGCCCCACATCGTTCGTTGTTTAACGCTTTAGGCATGACGGAAGAAGAGATGAAGAAGCCCATGGTGGGCATTGTCAGCTCCTTTAATGAGATCGTGCCCGGCCACATGAATTTGGATAAAATCGTGGAGGCGGTGAAGCTGGGGGTAGCCATGGCGGGGGGAACCCCGGTGGTGTTCCCGGCCATTGCGGTGTGCGACGGCATCGCCATGGGTCATATCGGCATGAAGTATTCCTTAGTGACCAGGGATTTGATCGCGGATTCCACGGAATGCATGGCCCTGGCTCATCAGTTTGATGCCCTGGTGATGGTTCCTAACTGTGATAAAAACGTGCCGGGTCTTTTGATGGCGGCGGCAAGGGTAAATATCCCCACGGTGTTTGTCAGCGGCGGCCCTATGCTGGCCGGCCGGGTGAAGGGGGAGAAGCGGAGCTTATCCAGTATGTTTGAGGCGGTAGGCTCCTACGCTGCCGGGACAATGACGGAGGAGGAGGTAAAGGAATTTGAGGATCACGTATGCCCCACCTGCGGCTCCTGTTCCGGGATGTATACGGCCAACAGCATGAACTGCCTCACCGAGGTTTTGGGCATGGGCTTAAGGGGCAACGGGACGATCCCGGCGGTGTATTCTGAGCGGATTAAGCTGGCAAAGCACGCCGGGATGGCGGTTATGGAAATGTACCGGAAGAATATCCGGCCAAGGGACATTATGACCGAGAATGCCTTTAAAAATGCCCTGACCATGGATATGGCTCTGGGATGCTCCACCAACAGCATGCTCCATCTTCCGGCTATCGCCCATGAGGCAGGGGTGGACTTAAACCTGGATATCGCCAATGAGCTTAGCGCGAAAACGCCGAACCTGTGCCATTTGGCTCCCGCAGGCCCAACTTATATGGAAGAGTTGAACGAGGCAGGCGGCATTTATGCGGTGATGAAGGAAATCAGCAAAAAGGGGCTTCTGGACTTAAGCTGCATGACTGTTACCGGAAAGACGGTGGGGGAAAATATCGCCGATGCCGTAAACCGGAATCCTGAGGTTATCCGCCCGGTAGAAAATCCCTACAGCCAGACCGGCGGCATTGCGATTTTAAGGGGGAACTTAGCGCCGGACAGCGCCGTGGTAAAGCGCTCGGCAGTGGTTCCGGAAATGTTAAAGCATGAAGGACCCGCACGGGTATTTGACTGCGAGGAGGATGCCATTGAGGCTATCAAGGGCGGAAAGATTGTGGCCGGGGATGTGGTGGTCATCCGCTACGAAGGGCCCAAGGGCGGCCCCGGCATGAGGGAAATGTTAAATCCTACCTCCGCCATCGCGGGGATGGGCCTTGGCTCCAGCGTGGCGCTGATTACCGACGGAAGGTTTTCCGGCGCTTCCCGAGGCGCTTCCATCGGCCACTGTTCGCCGGAGGCATCTGTGGGCGGCCCTATCGCCCTGGTGGAGGAAGGGGACAGGATCCTGATCGATATTGACAGCCACAAGCTAGAGCTTAAGGTTTCTGAGGAAGAGCTGGCGGCCAGAAGGGCGAAATGGCAGCCCCATCCGCCAAAAGTTACGGAAGGGTATCTGGCAAGATATGCGGCCTTGGTGACTTCCGCCGACAAAGGGGCGGTGCTTAAGCTTTAGGGGAGAGATTAAGAATGAGAAGAAGTTGAAGATTAAGAATGAGAAGAAGCTGAGGATTAAGAAGCTGACAGTAAAAAGCTGGATATAAGAATAAAAGGAAAAGCCGAAGGCGGCAACAGGACTAACGTAGAAGGAGAGATGTTCATTCATGAGCAGATTAACAGGAGCAGAGATTGTAATTGAGTGTTTAAAGGAGCAGGGCGTGGATACGGTCTTCGGCTATCCGGGCGGATCTATTTTAAATATTTATGATGCGTTATACAAGCACCAGGATGAGATCACCCATATTTTAACCTCCCATGAGCAGGGCGCTTCCCACGCGGCCGACGGCTATGCCAGGGCTACGGGGCGGGTAGGGGTCTGTCTGGCTACCTCAGGGCCGGGGGCGACCAACTTAGTGACGGGCATTGCCACAGCCTATATGGATTCCGTGCCGGTGGTAGCCATCACCTGCAACGTGGGAACCAGCCTTTTAGGTAAGGATAGTTTCCAGGAGGTGGATATTTCAGGGGTAACGATGCCCATTACGAAATATAATTTTATTGTCAAGGATATTTCCAGGCTTGCCCAGGTTATCCGCAGGGCATTTGCCATCGCCCAGTCCGGCAGGCCGGGGCCTGTGCTGGTGGACATTACCAAGGATGTGACGGCGGCGGAGTTCGATTACGAATACCAGGCTCCGGCCCCCGTTGAGCGGCTGGCGGATCGGATCACCGATGAGGCCATGGACGTGGCGGTGGAGATGATCCACAAGGCCCAGAAGCCCTTTATCTTCGTAGGCGGCGGCGCGGTGATTGCCAACGCCTCGGATGAGCTTAGGGCTTTCGCCAAGAAGATCCAGGCTCCGGTGGCAGACAGCCTGATGGGGAAGGGCGCTTTTGACGGGACGGATGAGCTTTACACAGGAATGGTGGGGATGCACGGAACGAAAACTTCTAATTTCGGCATTACCGAATGTGATCTGCTGATCGTGGTAGGCGCCCGCTTCAGCGACCGGGTGACGGGAAATGCGTCGAAATTTGCAAAGAATGCCAAGATACTCCAATTTGATGTGGATCCGGCGGAAATCAATAAGAACATCAAGGTGGACGCCTATGTCATCGGGGATGTTAAGGTGATCCTGCGGAAGCTGAACGCCAGGCTGGATCCCATCAACCATGATGAGTGGATCGCCCATATCGAGCGGATGAAGGATATGTATCCTCTGCGGTATGATAAGAGCCTTCTTACCGGGCCGTATATCATCGAGCAGATTTACGAGGCTACGGCGGGGGATGCCCTGATTGTCACTGAGGTGGGCCAGCACCAGATGTGGGCTGCCCAGTACTACCGCTATAAAAACCCCAGGACGCTGTTAACCTCCGGAGGCCTGGGAACCATGGGCTACGGCCTGGGGGCCGCCATCGGGGCGAAGTTAGGATGCAAGGATAAGACGGTGATCAATGTGGCCGGGGACGGATGCTTCCGGATGAACATGAATGAGATTGCCACGGCTACCCGGTACAATATCCCCATTATCCAGGTGGTGGTAAATAACCATGTGCTGGGGATGGTCCGCCAGTGGCAGACGCTGTTTTACGGCAAGCGCTACTCCCAGACGGTGCTAAATGACGCGGTGGATTTCGTCAAGCTGGCTGAGGCCATGGGGGCGAAGGCTTACCGGGTGACGAAGAAGGAAGAGTTTGCGCCGGTGCTTAAGGAGGCGATGGCGTTAAATATCCCCTGCGTGATCGAGTGCCAGATTAACTGCGACGACAAGGTGTTCCCCATGGTTCCGGCGGGGGCGCCCATCGAGGATGCCTTTGACGATACGGATTTAAAAATTCAGTAGGGCGGTTTTCTGCCTGGATTTATTCCATTCCATAATCCGTTCATTTGCCCGGGAGGCCCCCGGTGGTGGATCCGCCTCTGGCAAAGAATATGGCATCCATCGGATAAGGATCGGGTGAGGATGTGGCTGATTTATCTTGACAAAGCGTTAACAAGTTAATACAATAGGGTATCAAGCAACCGTTTTTCTTTCCTTAGGCGGCAGGCCAAGGCTCGAGCCCGTGTGAGGGATGGCTTGCTTTGGGAAAATTTCAGGGAATTTGATTAGGAGGTATAAGGATGAGCAGAGTATATAATTTTTCGGCCGGACCGGCGGTTTTGCCGGAGGAGGTGTTAAAGGAAGCGGCAGAGGAGATGCTGGATTACCAGGGCTGCGGGATGTCGGTGATGGAGATGAGCCACCGCTCAAAGATGTTCCAGCAGATTATCGATGACGCGGAGAAGGATTTGCGGGAGCTGATGAATATCCCGGATAATTACAAGGTGCTTTTCCTCCAGGGCGGGGCTTCCCAGCAGTTTGCGGCGATTCCCATGAACCTGTTTAAGAATAAGGTGGGGGACTATATCATTACCGGACAGTGGGCGAAGAAGGCATGGCAGGAGGCAAAGCTTTTCGGCAAGGCCAATGCCATTGCTTCCAGCGCGGATAAGACCTTTAGCTATATTCCAGACTGCTCGGATCTGCCCATTGACGAAGACGCGGATTACGTATACATTTGCCAGAACAATACCATTTACGGCACGGTTTACCATGAGCTTCCCAATACCAAGGGAAAGACTTTGGTTGCCGATGTCTCTTCCTGCTTCCTGTCTGAACCCATTGACGTGGCCAAGTACGGCGTGATTTACGGCGGCGTGCAGAAAAATGTAGGCCCGGCAGGGGTGGTGATTGTGATTATCCGGGAGGATTTGATTACGGACGACGTGCTTCCCGGCACGCCCACCATGCTTAAGTACAAAACCCAGGCTGACGCGGGATCCCTGTACAATACGCCTCCCTGCTACGGCATTTACATCTGCGGCAAGGTGTTTAAGTGGCTGAAAGCTAAGGGCGGCCTGGCAGCCATGAAGGAGCATAATGAGAAAAAGGCGAAGCTCCTGTATGATTTCCTGGATTCCAGCAAGCTGTTTAAGGGGACGGTGGAGAAGAAGGATCGCTCCATCATGAACGTGCCCTTCGTAACCGGGGATGAGGAATTAGACGCCCTGTTTGTGAAAGAGGCCAAGGCGGCGGGCTTTGAAAACTTAAAGGGCCACCGGACCGTAGGCGGCATGAGAGCCAGCATTTATAATGCCATGCCCGTGGAAGGCGTGGAAAAATTAGTTGCCTTTATGAAAGATTTTGAAGAGAAGCACGCATAGCGCGGCTGAACGGACGGTAGATTTTATATTAATAGTTCAGCCAGTGGAAAGCGTATGAAGGAAAATCATGCTCGCATGAATTTTCCTTTATCGCTTTTCACTGAGGGAGCGCCCGTTTATGAGCAAAAGGAGCTGCGTAAGCAGCGGAGAGTGCCGCAAGGCACGATTTTGCGAATGGCGCGGCTGAACGGACGGTAGATTTTAGTATAAAAGAAATTCATTAGGGAGGCATAGGGATGAAATTACATTGCTTAAATCCAATTTCCAAACACGGGATGGCACTGCTTACCAATCAATATGAGATTACCAGCGAAGCAGCAAATGCGGAGGGCATTTTAGTCCGCAGCGCTTCCATGCATGATATGGATCTGCCGGATTCCCTTCTGGCTGTAGCCAGGGCAGGGGCAGGGGTAAATAATATCCCCCTGGAGAAATGCGCCGAGAAGGGCATCGTGGTGTTTAATACTCCTGGAGCCAATGCAAACGGCGTGAAGGAGCTGGTGCTGGCAGGGCTTTTCCTGGCTTCCAGGGATATCGCAGGAGGCATTAAGTGGTGTCAGGAGAACAAAGAGGACGAAAATATTGCCAAGTCCGTGGAAAAGAGCAAAAAGGCTTTTGCCGGTTACGAGATTAAGGGCAAGAAGCTGGGCGTGATCGGATTAGGGGCCATTGGCGCTGAGGTGGCCAACGCGGCGGTTGCCCTTGGCATGGAGGTGTACGGCTACGATCCCTTCATTTCCGTTAACGCGGCCTGGAGGCTTTCACGGGCGGTGAAGCACAGTACTTCGGCAGACAGCATTTACCAGGAATGTGACTACATTACCATCCATGTGCCGCTGATGGAGGGCACGAAGAAGATGATTAACCAGGATACCATTGCATCCATGAAGGATGGCGTGGTGGTGCTGAACTTTGCCAGGGATCTGCTGGTGGATGATGACGCCATGGCAGAGGCATTGGCTTCCGGCAAGGTCCGCCGTTACGTAACGGATTTCCCCAACCCGAAATCCGTCCATATGGACAATGTGATTGCGATCCCCCATCTTGGGGCGTCCACAGAGGAATCGGAGGATAACTGTGCGGTGATGGCCGTGGAGGAAATGATGGATTACTTAGAAAACGGCAATATCCGGAATTCCGTGAACTATCCTTCCTGCGATATGGGCGTGTGCCATGTGGCCAGCCGTATTGCGGTGATGCATGAGAATATTCCCAATATGATCGGCCAGGTAACGGGGATGCTGGCCGGCCAGGGCGTAAATATTTCCGATATGACGAATAAGAGCCGGGATAAATTTGCCTATACCCTGCTGGATCTGGAAAGCATCGCCTCAGAGGAGACGATTGCAAAGCTTAGGGCAATCAGGGGAATCCTAAGGGTGCGGGTGATCAAGTAGAAAGGAACATAAGGATGGCAGCAGTGAAACCGTTCCGGGCCGTAAGGCCCGGCGCGGAGAGCGCCCATTTGGTGGCGGCTCTCCCTTATGATGTATATAACCGAAAAGAAGCCTGTGAGGCGGTTAAGGGGAATCCCTTGTCGTTTTTAAACATCGACCGGGCGGAAACCCAGTTCCCCGACGAGGTGGATACGTATGCCGGCTGCGTGTATGAGAAGGCAAGGGAGCTGTTAAAGGCCAGGATGGAGGATGGGACGTTTATCCAGGAAGAGGTTCCGTGCTATTATATCTATCAGCTGACCATGGACGGGCGGAGCCAGACGGGGATCGTGGCCTGCAGCGGGGTGGACGACTATGTGAATCAGGTGGTAAAAAAGCATGAGAATACCCGGGAGGAAAAAGAGCTTGACCGGATCCGCCATGTGGACACCACCGACGCCCACACCGGGCCCATATTCTTAGCTTACCGCGGCGTGGAGGTGATTGACCGGCTGACCCAGCAGATTTGCCGGGGAACGCCCCTCTATGACTTTGCTTCCGATGACGGGGTGGGGCACAAGGTCTGGAAGATTGCGGCTCCCGGGCTGGTTTCCCAGATAGAGGAAGCGTTTAAGGAGGTTCCGGCCACCTATATTGCCGACGGCCACCACCGGGCGGCTTCAGCGGTGAAGGTGGGGCTAAAGCGGCGGGAGGAAAATCCGGGCTATGCAGGGGATGAGCCCTTTAATTACTTTTTGTCCGTGCTGTTTCCGGCCAGCCAGCTAATGATCATGCCCTATAACCGGGTGGTAAAGGACTTAAACGGCCTGACTTCGGAGGAGTTTTTAAGCCGGGTCAGGGAAAAATTCCAGGTGACGGAGGAAGGCAAGGCCGCCGTCTCCCCTAAGCAAAAGGGCGTTTTCGGGATGTATTTGGAAGGCGAGTGGTACTGCCTAAAAGCAAAGGACGAGCCGAGGGAGGATGATCCGGTGAAGAGCCTGGATGTGTCCATCCTGCAGGATGGCTTGTTAAGCCCGGTGCTTGGGATCGGCGATCCCAGGACGGATAAGCGCATTGACTTTATCGGCGGGATCCGGGGATTAAAGGAGTTGGAAAGGCGTGTTGAGGAGGATATGGCCGTGGCATTTTCCATGTACCCTACCTCCATTGAGGAACTGCTTGCCGTGGCGGATGCAGGGCTTTTGATGCCGCCGAAATCCACCTGGTTTGAGCCGAAGCTTAGGAGCGGGCTGTTTATCCACCGTTTGGGAGAATAGGGAATGTACGAATATCAGTGGTATCAGTGGACATTGTTTTTCTTCTGCTATTGCTTTTTCGGATGGATTTTTGAGTCTGGTTACGTTTCATTGAAAAAAAGATGTTTTGTAAACAGAGGGTTTCTTCGCCTCCCTATGCTGCCGCTGTACGGCACAGGGGCGGTGATGATGCTCTTTGTTTCTTTACCGGTAAAAAACGATCTGGTGCTGGTATATTTTCTGGGCGTCCTTGCCGCCACTGCCCTGGAGTATGTGACAGGCTGGGGGATGGAGAAGCTGTTTAAGATGCGGTATTGGGATTACCGCGATCAAAAGTTCAATGTAAACGGCTATATTTGCCTAAGCTCCTCCATCGCCTGGGGGTTTTTAACCATATTTCTCACGGAGGTTATCCATAAGCCTGTGGAGCGGCTGGTGCTGGGGATTGATGAAGGGCTGGCTTACGGGATTGTGGGGATCGTGGGAACGGTTTTCGTGGCGGATGTGATTGAGTCCACCAAGGCTGCCCTGGAGCTGGGGCAGGCCCTGGAGGCCATGGCCAGGATGCGCAGGGAATTGGAAGAAATGCAGGTGCAGTTTGCCTTGTTAAAATGCGAGCTGAGGGATCAGGCGGAGCAGAGCCTGGAAAGGCTTCAAAAGGAGGCGGCCCTCCATTTGGCGGAGCTTCGCAGGGAGAATGATGCCAGGATGGAGGGAATACGGGATCACGTTTTGGCAGAGAAAATCCGCTTGCTGGAGGAAAAGGCCGAAAAACATCGGGAGAAGGCCAGGCTTTGGCGGGAAAGGCTTTCCGGCCTGCAAAAATTTTACTTTAAGGGAATCCTTGAGGGGAACCGGCTTTCCATTCCCGGGGGATATAAGGAAATGCTGGATGAGCTTAGGGAGGAGCTGAAAAAGAAGAAGGGAAAATAATAAAGCTTTTGGAGGAAGCTATGGAGAAGCGGTATACGTGCTGTATCTTTGACTTGGACGGAACCATCATTAACACGATCCACGCCCTGACCCATACCACAAACCTGGTGCTGGGGCGGTTTGGCCTGGGGCCTTTAAGCGAGGAAAGGGTGAAGAAGATCGTAGGGGATGGCTATAAGAAGCAGATGGAACGGAGCCTTTTGGCCTGCGGGGACAAGGAGCTTGCTCATTTTGAAGAGTGCCTTCCTGTTTACCGGGAGGTGTTTCGGGAAAACTGCCTGTATAGGCTGGAGCCTTATGAGGGGATGAGGGAGCTTTTGGCGGCCATGAAGGCTGCGGGATGGAAGCTTGCCGTCCTGACCAATAAGCCCCATGACCGGGGCATAGAAAGCGTGGAAGCGGTTTACGGGAAGGGATATTTTGATTACATTTTAGGGGAACAGGAGGGAATTCCGAAAAAACCGGATCCGGAAGGCGCTTACCGGGTGATGAAGGCTTTAGGGGTTAAGGCGGAAGACTGCCTGTATATGGGGGATACCAATACGGATATGCGGACGGCGGCAAACGCCGGCCTGGATGCTGCGGGAGCGGCCTGGGGATTTCGGGGGAGGGAAGAGCTTGAAGCCTTCCATCCAAAATTCCTGGCGGACTCTCCCGGGGAGCTTCTGGAAATGCTTGGGTTAGAAAAATTTTATTAATGGAAGAAGTCGATTTTGAGGTAGGATTTCCCTGGTTTTCTCATTTAAGGAAACTGTAAGACAACGTAAGGGAATGTGGCTTGTATTTTTAGGAAAAACCCGTATAATAGTACCGTGACAGGCGGATTTGGCATGCTTGTGCTGCGTGACGTGCACGGACTAAAGGAACGGGTGAAGGAGAAACGGTTTCGCCCGTATCCGGGTGTGCTGCGTGACGCCCACGGATTGGAGGATATGATGAAGCAGTTTATGGAAAAGGTTAAAGCGAAGGTGGGGGCGGTCTTGTGGATTGCCTTGGCGGTTTTGCTGATGCTCCTGAATTTAGGCGTGAAGACTGCGCGGGCGGAAGGAATAGTCCCTGCAGAGCAGGTGCAGATCACTTCCTGCGTGATTAACGGGGATCAGGTGCAGGTTACAGGGGTAAATTACGGCGGCATTTCGGCTAATGACGGGCAGTTTTACCTGTTTGAGCTTCAGCCCTACGAGGATGCCATCGGGCTGAGGACGGACTACGGGGCGACGGCGCCAAAGGGCACGGAAATGGTTTTTGGACTTCCCTTAAATTACGGGACGGCTTCCAGCAGGCTGTATTCTAAATTTGCCGTTGCCGTCTGGGACGGGGAGAAATATGTACAGGTAAGCCAGCCGGTTTATCTGACGAACCCGGAAGTGGTAGCAAGGAACCAGAATCCCTTTAAGGCTCCGCTGACGAAAAAGGGGCTTTTAATTGAAACCTCTATGCTGGATGACGCCTTCAACCTGGGGGTAAAGCACGTGATCGTGAATTTCCCTTTCCAGTTTATCCTGGGAACGGGGATTGACTATGAGTATGAAGGGAAAACGTATCACTTTAATAAGGCCTTGCTGGATGAGTACGACAAGATTGTCAAGAATTTAACGGCTAAGGATCTGTCGGTAACGGCGGTGATTTTAAACAGCTGGAACGATGCCACGCCAGATCTTTATTATCCGGGGGTGCAGCAGACGGCAGGGGTAAATTATTACCTGTTTAATGCCGCGACCAAGGAAGGCTTTGAGGACATTAAAGCCATAGCCTCCTTCCTGGCCGAGCATTACGGCGGCACGGGAAACGGCAAGGTGTCCAACTGGATTATCGGCAATGAGATTAATAACCAGGAGTGGAACTATATCGGGCCCATGGACATTAACCAGTATATGAAGGAGTACGAGCGGGCCTTCCGCGTATTCTATACGGCCATTAAAAGCACCAGCGCCAATGACCGGGTGTACTTTTCCACCGATTATAACTGGAACCATGAGGCTAACGGAACCACCAAGTACAATGCAAAGGATGTTATCGACACCTTTAACGCAAGGATAAAGGCAGGGGGGCAGATAGACTGGAACCTGGCTTACCATCCCTATTCCGTTCCCTTAACGGAGCCGGAATTTTGGGATGACGGAGCCACCGGCCTTGTAACCTGGTCGGAAACTTCCCCCATTGTGAATATCGGGAATTTGTCCGTGCTGACGGATTATTTCCAGAAACCGGAAATGCTCAATGCCGCAGGCCAGGTGCGCCATATCATCCTGTCCGAGCAGGGCTTTACCTCCACCAGCGCAACCAGGGGAGAATGCCAGGATCTCCAGGCGGCGGCCATCGCCTATGCGTACTATATTGTGGACAGCAATCCTTATATTGACGCCTTTATTATGAGCCGCCAGATCGACGCCCCTTCCGAGGCGCAGCTTTCCGCCAGCTTTGGGCTGTATAAATGCGACATGAACCAGCCGGATCGGATCGTGCCCACGCTGATGAAGAAAAGCTATGAGGTATACCGGAATATTGACAAAAGCGCAAAGACCCTGGAAACCACCCAGTTTGCCAAGGAAATTTTAGGGATAGAGCATTGGTATGACGTGATCCCCAATTTCCGGTGGAGAGGGCTGGAGAAAAGGACGCAGAATTAGCGGGAAAAAGGCGAAAAGGACGGTAGAAATAAAGAAATAGCGGCAGAAAGCCTCCGCGGGAGAGATCTTGCGGGGGCTTATTTTGTGTGTTATTTTGTTGTGTTTAAAATGTTCAGAAACTCTTTTGCTGTGACAGCGAATGGTTTTATGGGAAAGTGTTTTAGATTGCCAGTAACCAGATACGCATCGTCCTTTTGCTTTTCAACGACGGCTTCATAAATATGTAAAAAACGAAAGATGCAATAGATATACACCTATTAGGTGTGAATTTATATAAATTTATTATAAACACGATGCGGTTTCTTGGTTATTGAGCCAAATCGGCAATAGAGACTTGCATTGTCAAGCGATTGAAATTTTATTGGCTTCGGGATATAATGATGCCAGGGTCAAAAGATCTTTTGACCCTGGCATCATGTAATGGATTTAGTCAGGAAAGGAGCGTGCCGATTAATGGGAGTTTATCTAAACAGCAAAAGACCTTGTACGGTGTATCAAAAAGCGGCAGAATCAACGTATTTCGTAGATAAAACGGCGATGCTGGCAGAGTTAATCCCCATTGTTGAGAAAAATGGGGATAGTGTTGATGGCGTGCCAGTAAGCGAAAAGGATTCAAGGTATATTTGCATTACGCGGCCGCGCCGGTTTGGAAAGACGGTTATGGCGTGCATGATTGCATCTTTTTTTGGAAAAGGAGCAGACAGCAGGAATATTTTTGAAAAGCTGGTGATAGGAAGCAGCGATAGATTTGAAAGCCATTTAAACCAGCATAATGTAATTTATATAACCTTTAATGAAGTTCCGAAAAACTGTGTTTCGTATGAGCAATATATTAGCAGAATTGAAAATAAGATGATCGATGATTTAAAAAGGGATTTTCCAAATGCAAAAATTAATCAGGATGATGCGGTTTGGGATGTTTTGAACAATCTATATGAGCTGGAAGATTCTGTGGAATTTATGTTTGTTTTAGATGAATGGGATTTTATCTACCATCAGGAATTTGCTGCAGATAAAGATAAAATGGCATTTACTAAGTTTCTCAGCACGCTTTTAAAGGATCAGCCGTATGTGGAGATGGCATATATGACAGGGATTCTTCCCATTGCAAAACATTCCAGCGGTTCGGAATTAAATATGTTCTTTGAGTTCTCCATGGCAGCCAGGGAAAAATACAGCAGGTATTTTGGGTTTACGGATGAAGAAGTGGATGAGCTTTACCGCAGATATTTGAAGATGGAAAACAAGCAGGGGATAACCCGCCAAGGCTTAGAGCTTTGGTATGACGGATATCAGACAGTAACGGGAAAGCGAATGTATAATCCGCGTTCTGTGGTTGGGGCGCTAGTATTTAATCAGCTGGGAAGCTATTGGACTAGCTCCGGGCCGTATGATGAAATTTATACGTATGTGAAAAACGATATTGATAACATAAAAGAGGATATTGCTTTATTAATGGGGAAAGCATCGATACCCGCAAATGTGGAGGAATATGCGTCAACTTCAATGGAGCTTGCAACCAAGGATGAAATCTATTCGGCAATGGTTGTTTACGGATTTTTAACGTATTCTGAAGGTTATGTTTCTATACCGAATAAAGAATTAATGGATAAGTTTGCGGATATGATACGGCAAAAGCCTGCGTTTGGGTATATAAACCGCTTGGCGGCAGAGTCTGGGAGAATGCTGGAGGCAACGAAAAAAGGCGATACGGAAACGATGGTTGAAATTTTGGAGCGGGTGCATAATACGGAAAGCCCCTTAATCCGATATAACAGCGAAGCTGAACTTTCAAAAGTAATTACGTTTGTTTATCTTCAGGCGAGAGAATACTATGACATCCGTCAGGAAGATAAATCTGGCGTGGGCTATGTGGATTATATTTTTTATCCTTACAAAAAAGAAGATGACGGCATTATTATTGAATTAAAAGTCGATGATACGGCGGATAGTGTAATACAGCAGATTAAGGATCGGCAATATATGCTGAATTTTAACGGAAAGCTGGGGGAAGAGCCAAGGTGCACAGGGAGAATTATTGCGGTAGGAATAGCTTATGGAAGGAAAGACGAAAAGAAACAGCATAAGTGCAAGGTAGAAATATTGAGGGAGAAATTGTCGGGAGAGAAATTGTAATCATTAAAAGCTTGCGAAGGAGATGTGATATGAGCAAATATAATGCTTTATGGGAATATGTGCAGAAAAACGAAAAGGAATCATTCAGGCTGACCTTTGAAGAAGTACAGAAGATTGCAGGGATACCCATTGACCATTCGTTCTTAAAATACAAGAAGGAGCTTGCAAAATACGGCTGGCAGATTGAGAAAATATCGATGAAAGAGCAGACGGTACTTTTTCGCCAGACCATACAAAGCGGTAAAGAGATATACTATATCGGCGGTTCACCGTGTTCCGGAAAAAGCAGCGTGGCAGAGATCCTTTCGCAAAAATACGGTCTATATTATTTTAAACTGGATGATTACCTGGAGAGATATATGCAGGCAGGGGCGCGAAAAGGGCATCCCGCTTGCGGGAAAGCAGCCAGCATGAATGCGGAGCAGACCTGGATGCGGGAACCGCTTCTTCAATGCAGGGAAGAGCTTGATATCTACAAGGAAATCTTTGGATTTGCGGCAGAGGATTTGGGGAAGATCGATTGGAAAGGCGGCATTATCACAGAAGGGGCAGGGTATCTCCCGGAACTGATGAAACAGTTTGGCATTCCAGGCAGCCGTTATATCTCCATTACGCCTGCGAAGGAATTTCAGATCCTGCATTATCGGAAAAGAGACTTTGTCCCTTGGGTATTGGAAGGATGCAGTGATAAGGAAGCGGCTTTTCGCAACTGGATGGACAGGGATGCTTTGTTTGCCCAGGAAGTGCAAAGGCAATGCGATAAGGAGAAGTATGTTTCGGTTATCAATGACGGGACTATGGGAATAGAGGAATTGGCGGATTTGGTGGCTGTGCACTTTTTGTTGGAAAAATGACATCATGAGATAGAGGAAGAAGTCAAGAAAAATCATAGATCACCCATGGAATTTGTGATATAATCTCCACGAAAGCGAAAAGCAGCGGCAAAAGCGAAAAAGGCTCGTGAGTTTCCAAGCGTGCCCACAGCAAAGAAAGGAGGCGTCCATCTATGGCAGTTAAGGAAAGTGCCCGGGAGCAGACCAGGGAGCGGATTAAGATCCCCAGGCAGTACCAAGTGCTGATTTATAATGATGATTTCACACCCATGGATTTCGTGGTGGAGGTGCTGATCCGGATTTTCGGCAAGGATGCAGACAGCGCCGTTACCTTGATGATGAGCATCCACAAGGGAAATTACGCTGTGGCTGGGGTATATCCAAAGGATATTGCCCAGACTAAGGCCACGGAAGCCGAGCAGTGGGCCAGGGAAGAGGGGTATCCTCTTAAGGTTGAGGCAGTTTGCCAATAAAGGAGATATTTTTGGCAAACCGCTTTTTTAAACGGTGCAGGCGGAATGCGGATTTTTCAGATAAAGCAGACCTTTGCAAGACGGGGAAAATCCTTTGCAGGGCGGAGAATGTCCTTTGCAGGGCAGAGAATGGGGCAGAAAACGATGGAATTTAGCAAGAATATGCAAAAGGCAATGGAACGGGCGGTGCGCCTGGCCCAAAAAGGGCAGCACAATTATTTTACGCCGGAACATATGATCTACGGACTGGCCTGTGATGAAGATTTTTCCCAGGAATATGAGCTCCTTGGCGGGGATGTGGAGGAGCTGAAAAGCCAGATCCTTAAGTATCTGGAGGAGCAGGCGGAAAAGTCTGGCAATGAAGGGAATTTAAGGCTCACGAACGATGCGGAAAAAGTGCTGTGCATGGCGGAGAGCCAGGCCAGAACCAGCGGGCGGAAAACGGTGGATACCGTCCATGTGTTATCGGCAATTTTGCGGCTGGAGGACAGCTACGGCCTGTATTATTTGGCTGCGCAGGAAGTGGATTTGGTGGAACTGCTGGGCAATATGTCCCGCGTAAGCCTGACCCGGGAGCGCCCGGGGGATGAGCCTGGGATGGAAGGCCATGGATATCCGGAAGGAAACGGGACGGGACACGAAAGCCTGGAGGATGGCGGGGCAGAAGACGGAGAAGGCTTTACCGGCGTGGAGGAAGAAGAAAGCAGCCGCCAGTCCCGGAAAAACCGCTGGAAGCAGTTCCTTGAGGATATGAACGAAACCTGCAAAAGGCAAAACCCATTGATTGGAAGGGAGGAGGAGCTGGAGAGGACGATCCAGATCCTTTGCCGGAAGGATAAAAATAATGTGCTCCATATCGGTGAGCCAGGGGTGGGAAAGACGGCCCTGGCCTACGGCCTGGCGCAGAAGATTAATCAAAACCAGGTTCCCTCCCCGCTTTTAGGGGCAAGGCTGTATGGCCTGGATCTGGGAAGCCTTTTGGCGGGGACGCAGTACCGGGGAGACTTTGAAAAGCGGTTCCAGATGATTATGTCAGGCCTTTCCGGGGAGGAAAAGCCCATCCTTTATCTGGATGAAATCCACAATATCGTAGGGGCAGGGGCGGTAAACGGCGGAAGCTTAGACGTGGCAAATCTGCTTAAGCCTTACCTGGCCGCGGGCCATATCCGGTTTATCGGGGCCACCACCTACGAGGAATATAAGAAGCATTTTTCCGGGAGCAAAAGCCTGGCCCGCCGTTTCCAAAATGTGGATATTCCGGAGCCGAGCAAGGAGGAGGCCGTCCAGATTGTAAAGGGATTAAAGTCCGGCTACGAGAAATTCCACGGGGTAAAATATGGGAAAGGCGTGCTGGAATATGCCGTGGAGATAAGCAGCCGGTTTGTCAATGAGCGGTTTTTGCCGGATAAGGCCATCGATTTGATTGATGAGGCAGGAGCGTACCGGAGGCTCCATCCCCTTCCCCAGAAGAGCCAAACGGTGGGGAAAGGGCTGATGGAGGAAGTGCTGTCAAAGACCTGCAGGATCCCCATGCAGACCGTGGAAAAGGGGGATACGGAAAAGCTTGCCCTGCTGGATAACCAGTTAAAGGCGCTGATTTTCGGCCAGGATGAAGCGGTGGCTCAGGTCTGCAATGCGGTGAAATTTTCCAAAGCCGGGTTAAATGATGAGAACAAGCCCATTGCCAGCTTCCTGTTCGTGGGGGCGACGGGAGTGGGGAAAACGGAGCTTGCCAAATCCCTGGCGGCTGAGCTTGGGATTTCCTTCATCCGCTTTGATATGAGCGAATATGCGGAAAAGCACACGGTGGCAAAGCTTATCGGCGCTCCCGCCGGATACGTAGGGTACGAGGAAGGAGGCCTTTTGACGGAGGAGATCCGCCGCCATCCCCATGCCGTCCTTCTGCTGGACGAGATTGAGAAGGCCCATCCCGATATTTTTAATGTGCTGCTTCAGGTGATGGATTACGCTACCTTGACCGATAACCAGGGCCGGAAGGCGGATTTCCGCAACATTATCCTGATTATGACCAGCAATGCGGGAGCCAGGCAGGTAGGGAAAAGCCGTATCGGCTTTGGCAGCGGGGCGGTAAATATGGATGCTTTGACGGAGGCGGTAAACCGTACATTCCAGCCGGAATTCCGGAACCGGTTAAGCCGGATTGTGCTGTTTAACAGCATGGATGATGAGATGGCCGGAAGGATTACCCACAAGAAGCTGAGGGAGCTGGCGGATAAGCTTTCGGCCCGGAAGGTGGAGCTTTCCGTGCTGCCGGAGGCGGAAGCGTATGTGAGAAAGGCTGGGATCACCCAGGAGTACGGAGCCAGGGAGATTGACCGGGTGATTGCCGGGGAGATTAAGCCTTTGCTGGCGGAGCTTCTGCTGTTTGGGAAGCTTAAGCGCGGCGGGAAGTGCGCCCTGGGGGTAAAGGAAGGGAAGCTGGCGGTTCAGGCTTAAAGGCAGAGTTAAAGACGGGATTTTGGCGCGCCGGCAGCGGCGTGCGGATGGCAATTTTTCGGTAAATTTTCGGCAAATTTATGGCGGATTTCCGGTAAATTTCCGGCAAAGCAGGCTGCGCGGACGGCAGAAATGAGTTTAAAAGATGTACTGAACGGAGGATAACATGAGCAGTTCCAAAAGAGGAAACAGGCTTTCCGGCTATGTGCCGGATTACGTGGTATTTGACCTGGAAACGACAGGGTTAAGCCCAAATACGGATGAGATTATTGAGATTTCCGCGGTGAAGGCAGAGGGCGGGAAGGTGAAGGAAACCTTCTCCACGCTGGTGAATCCGGGACGCCCTATCCCCAGGGAAGCCTCCATGGTTAACGGGATTACGGATGATATGGTGGCAGGTGCGCCGAAGCTTCCGGAGGCAATCAAGGAGTTTTCTGAATTTATCGGGAAACAGGTTTTGGTGGGGCATAATATCCGCAGTTTTGATTTGAAATTTTTGTCCAAGGCATTCCTAAAGCTATATGGGAAGGACTTGGAAAATGATTATATTGACACGTTATTTATGGCCCGAAGCTGCTTAAAGGAGCTGTCCCATCACCGACTTACCGATCTGGCGTCGTATTTCCATATCAGCACAGAGGGCGCCCACCGGGCTTTAAGCGACTGCATAATGAACCAGAAATGTTTTGAGGAGATGGCAAAACGCCTTCCAAAGTCCCCGCCGGAGGGGGAGGGAATGCGCTGCCCGAAATGCGGCGGGGAGCTGGTGGAAAGGAAGGGGAGGTTTGGGGCATTTTACGGATGCCGCAATTTCCCAGCCTGCCGGTTTACGCAAAATATCCGGTGAAAAGGAGGAATGAAAATGCCAGAAATAGCATTGTTTTTTGGAATAAGAGTGACTATGTACTATGATGACCATAATCCCCCTCATTTTCATGCAGAATATAATGGAAATAAAGCTTTAGTGGAAATTAATGAAGCATGGTTATAAAAGGAGCATTGCCATCAAAACAGTTAAAATTGATATTGGCTTGGTGCGTATTGCATCAAGATGAATTAATGCAGAATTGGGAATTGGCTAAGGATGGGAAATTGCTTAATAAAATTGCACCACTAATGTAAGGAGGATAAGGATGTTTCCTAAAATTGTCCAGGTTGTCCCAACAAAAGAATATACTGTATATGTATATTTTGAGGATGGGAAAATCGTGTGTTATGATGTAAAGCCATTGTTAGGAAAGGAAGTGTTTGCTGCTTTAAAAGAGATTGATTTTTTTATGGATGCTTGTACCATAATGAATGACACATTGGCATGGGATATATCAGGGGACAGGGATAATTCAACGTGTATTGATATTGATCCGGATTCATTATATCAATTAGAAATGGTGAAAGAGGGAATAGCATAATTATTTAGCTTGCGAACGCTGCATTTTTGCGTTGCATTATGGAAAAAAGAATAGTATAATAATGCGCAGCTGTATGGCCTGCTCCTGCTGCCTGACAAAAAATCATTTGCGGGTGATTTTTTGCTGAAGATGGGGAGCGCTTCTTGCGGAATATGGTTAAAAACAGCTGCGATAATCTTATGATTTGGGAAAGGAGCCGCTGGTATGCGTTGGACTAAGGTCAATGTTTACAAAGCTGACGGTAACATTTGATTCATCCAGGCTACCAGTGCGCCCTTTTTCAGGAAAATTCAAGGAAATTCATTGTAGTGGACTGCCTATTGCTTAAAGCTGATGGGATTGCGGTTCTATGATTTCAATGGTTGCTTCTCAAGCCGTATCGGCATATTTCCTGTAAATGAGCGTTTTAAGAAAATTTTTTCACCAGCTCAAATCCTATGGATATCCCATGGATGAGCGGGTTTTGGTGTGCTGCCGTTTTGATGGAAAATGTGCACATAGCCGAAGACGGAAACTGGATTAGGAGGAAGGAACCGTGAATATAGAAATGCAAATTAAGAAATTATATGCCTTTGATGCTGCCCTGTGCCTTCGCATAACGGATGCAGTATGGGTGCTGTTTTTGCTGAACAGGGGATTTTCCCTGGCTCAGGTGGGCATGGCGGAAGGGATTTACCATGTGATCAGTATGTTTTGTGAAGTGCCCAGCGGTATGGCGGCGGATCTGTTTGGCAGGAAGCGGACGCTGGTGTTTTCCGGGCTTTTAGGGATGGTATCTTCCCTGTTCATGTGCCTGGATGCCGGGTTTTTGGGGGTATGTGCCGGGATGGCATTTTCCGCCTTGAGCCTTAACCTGATGTCCGGGACGGAAGAGGCTATTCTTTATGACAGCCTTCTTTCTGCGGGAGAAGAGGAACGGTTTGGGAAAACCCTGGCCAGGCTTAGCATGATCGGGAGGGTGGGGTCGGCATTAGGCTGCCTTGCAAGCCCTATGGCTGTGGCCTTGGGCTATAAAGGAACATATTTATTCAGCACTTGTTTATATTTCATTTCTGCCGTGACGGCGGCAGGCGTTGCCGAGCCAATCGTGACAGAGCGGCAGAGGAAGCGCCAGGAGCATCCCTTGCAGGGAATTGGGAAGCGTTTCCGCCAGCATATCGGGGAAAGCGCACAGTTTATCCGCAGCCATCCCAAGGTTATCTGCAAGCTGTTTGCAAACGGAGCCATAGGCTGCCCGGTTTATTTAACCGTGATGTTTCTCCAGGAGCATTTAACAGCCTTGGGCTGGCCTGCAGCTTGGATTGGGGTTCCGCTGCTGGTTATGCGGCTGTTCGGAACCGTGGGGGTTTGGCTGGGGAGCCGTGAAGGAAAAAGCAGGAATAAGGGAAAAAAAGGAAACAGGATACAGGCCAAAGGGGCGGCAGGCTGCAAAAACGAAGGGCGGCAGCAAGGGAAAATGGGGTTAGCCAAATGCCTTACCGTATGCGGCCTGGTTAGCGGCGTGGGAGCCTTAATGGCCGGAAGCCCTTGGATTACGGTCATTGTCCCTGGGGCAATGCTTTTGCAGGCCAGCGAGGGATTTGCCCAAATCCGGGTAGATGAAAACGTGAACCGGGATTTTGAAAGCGACCAGCGGGCGACTATGGTCAGCATCGACAGTATGCTTTATTCCGTGCTGATGATTGCGGTCAGCCCGGCGGTGGGGAAGCTTGGGGATTGGTATGGAACCTGGGCTGGGTTTACCTTGCTGGGGACAGCATTGGCGGCAGGCTCATTGGGCATGGGCGCACTGTATTCTTTATATCAGCGCAAATCCTTGGGAAATGAAGTTAAAGGAAATTGTGAAAAAAATATTTAGTATTTTCAAAAAAGATACAAGTAAATGGCTTGTCTGCTGAAAGCGGGGCATGATAAAATGTAGCTTACAAGAAGTTCGCTTGCTTGCAAGGGCGAACTTCGTAAGCTAACGAACGGCTTTGCCGTGAGTTATCATGTGCTTAGAAGAAGTTCGCTTGCCTGCAAGGGCGAACTTCGTAAGCTAACGAACGGCTTTGCCGTGAGTTATCATGTAGCTTATCAGGAGTTTGCTTGGATTATCTGGGCAAACTGGCAAGAGCAGGATTGGTAAGGGCAAGCTTACGGGCGGATTTGCTGGAGCAGATCTTAGTGCAAGCTCGGTAAGCTGGAAAACAGCCTGCTGCAGATAATGCGCAAACAGTAATGCGCAAACAGTAATACGTAAATAGTAATGCGCAAACAGTAATGCGCAAACAGTAATGCGTAAACAGTAATGCGCAAACAGTAATACGTAACCAGATCAAAGGAATAAAAGGAGGTTTTTTATGGCATTGCATATTATGGATGAAGCAAATCGGTGTTTACAGTGCAAGGTTCCCCAGTGCCAGAAGGGATGTCCCATTAATACCAATATCCCGGAGGCGATCCGCCTGTTAAAGGAAAATAAGCTGGATGAGGCAGGGAGGATGCTGTTTGAAAACAATCCCCTGACCACGGTGTGCAGCCTGGTCTGCAACCACGAAAAACAGTGTGAAGGCCATTGCGTGCTGGGAAGGAAAGGGGCGCCCGTCCATTTTTCCACGATTGAGAATTACATTTCCTCTACTTATGCCAACAAGATGACGAAAGGCCCGGCTCCCTCCAACGGGATGCGGGTAGCCATTATCGGCTCTGGCCCTGCGGGGATCACCATTGCCATTATTTTGGCAAGGTATGGGTATCAGGTGACGATTTTTGAGGGCAAGGATAAGATCGGCGGCGTGCTCCGCTATGGTATCCCGGAATTCCGCCTTCCAAAGAGCATCCTGGATGATATCCAGTACCGCCACTTAGAGATGAAAGGGATTAAGATCCGCCCCAACACAAGCATTGGCGGCGGGGCTATCGGCATCGACGATCTGTTCCGGGACGGCTATAAGGCGATCTTTATCGGCACAGGGGTGTGGAACCCTAATGCCCTCCACATTAAGGGCGAAACTTTCGGCAATGTCCATTTCGGGATCAATTACTTAAACAATCCGGACAGCTATAAGCTGGGGGAAAAGGTGATTGTCATCGGCGCAGGCAACGCCGCCATGGACGTGGCCAGGACGGCTATCCGCAAAGGGGTAAGGGATCTTACCTGCTTCTCCTTAAGCAAAAAGGTGGCGGCCAGCGAGTATGAGTTCAGCTATGCCAAGCTGGAGGGCGTAAAGTTTGAATACAATAAAATGCCGGTGGAGATAAAGGATGAAGGCGTGATTTTCCGGGATTTGACGGAGGATGAGGAAGGAAACTTCACGGAGGTGGAAGGATCGGATCGGCTTTACCCCTCAGACAGCGTGATTATTTCCATCAGCCAGGGGCCAAGGAACCGGATCGTCAGCACCACGGAAGGCTTAAAGGCCAATGCCAGGGGGCTCTTGGTGGCGGACGAAAACGGCCGTACCTCAAGGCCGGGCATCTTTGCTTCCGGTGACGTGGTAAACGGAGCGCGGACGGTGGTGGAGGCCGTGGCCCGGAGCAAGGTGGTTGCGGAATCCATGCATCAGTATATGCAGAGCCTGCCGAAGGAGGAGTGATTGGCGGCTGAACGATAGCGGGTGCTGAATTCACCGGAATTTCCGCAATGCAGTACACTAGGGAAAGGCTGGCGGCTGTTTAATGGCGAAAAGGAGAATGACGGATTACGGCAAAGGGAGGATTGGACGGCTGCTGATGAATCGCAAGGATAAGAGAAGGAAAACGGAAAGCCCTTCCGCAAAAACTGCCTGGTACGGCCTGCTAATCGCCCTGGCGATGATTTTTGGCTACGTGGAAACCTTAGTGCCTATCCATCTGGGAATACCGGGCGTAAAGCTGGGCCTGGCGAATTTAGTGACGGTAGTGAGCCTTTACACCGTAGGCTGGCCGGGAACGCTCCTGGTTAACGGGGTGAGGATTCTCCTTACCGGCATCTTATTTGGCAATACCTTCAGCATTGCCTACAGCCTGGCTGGGGCTGCCCTTAGTATGCTTATGATGGCCATCTGCATAAGGGGCGGCTGGTTTACCATGGTGGGCGTCAGCGTAATCGGGGGAGTGGCGCATAATGTGGGTCAGCTTGGCATTGCGGCATACGTTGTCCATACCATGGGGGTATTTTCCTACCTTCCCGTGCTTTTGGCGGCGGGAACCGCGGCCGGGGCGCTGATCGGCCTTTTGGGCGGGATGGTGATCCGGCGGATTAAAAGGGTTATTCCTCATATGGGCCAAATCTCTCGCAAATTGTGACGAACATCTGACGGAAAGTATTTTTCAAACATCCCAGCTTTTGTCCGCCGCGGACGCTAAGAAGATGCCCCGTCTGAACTGCTATTTTCAAACACGCTCCAGCTCGGATAAAAAGCAACAAAATCATAGGTTTCAAAAACATTTTTGCCTGTTCTTTTCCGCCTGCCGGAGGTATAATGAAAAAGACAAGGAATTGAACGTTAATTATAAACGGTATAGGAGGAAAAAGCCATGGTTTGTGAAGCGATTAAAGGGCTGGTTCAGTATGGGATTAACGCTGGGCTTTTAAAGGAAGAAGACAGGATTTATGCGACAAACCAGATACTTGACGTGCTTAAGCTGGATGAGTATGAGGAGCCAGAGGGAACAGCAGAATGGGGCGGCCTGGAGGAGATCCTTAAGGAACTGCTGGATTATGCCCATGAGCAGGGAGTTTTGGCGGAGGATAGCGTAGTATACCGGGATTTATTCGATACCCGGCTGATGAACTGCTTAATGCCCAGGCCCAGCGAGGTGACGGCGGAGTTTTGGAAGCGTTACCAGGAATCCCCCCAGGCGGCTACCGACTATTTTTACAAGCTGAGCCAGGATTCGGATTATATCCGCCGCTACCGGGTCTGCAAGGATTTAAAGTGGAAGACCAGCACGAAATACGGAGATCTGGACATTACGGTAAACTTATCGAAGCCGGAGAAGGATCCGAAAGCCATTGCCGCCGCCAAGCTGGCCAAGCAGAGCGGCTACCCTAAGTGCCTGCTGTGCATGGAAAATGTAGGCTACGCCGGGCGGGTGAACCATCCTGCCAGAAATAACCACCGCATTATCCCCATTACCATCAATGACAGCGGCTGGGGCTTCCAGTACTCCCCTTACGTGTATTACAATGAGCACTGCATCGTGTTTAACGGCCGGCACGTGCCCATGAAGATTGAGAAGGCGGCGTTTGTGAAGCTGTTTGATTTCGTCAAGCTGTTCCCCCATTATTTCCTGGGTTCCAATGCTGATCTCCCCATCGTAGGCGGATCAATCTTAAGCCATGACCATTTCCAGGGTGGGCATTACACCTTTGCCATGGCTAAGGCTCCCATGGAGAAGGCCTACCGGATGCCGGGATTTGAGGATGTAGAAGCTGGGATTGTTTACTGGCCCATGTCCGTGCTGCGCTTAAGGGGTAAGGACAGCGACCGGCTGATTGAGCTGGCGGATCGGGTACTTAAAGCCTGGAGAGGCTACACCGATGAAGAGGCCTTTGTTTTCGCCGAGACAGAGGGAGAACCCCATAACACCATAACACCCATAGCCAGGAAAAACGGGGAAATGTTTGAGCTGGATCTGGTGCTGCGCAATAATATCACCACCGAAGAATTCCCCTTGGGCGTGTACCATCCCCATCAGGATCTGCACCACATCAAAAAGGAAAATATCGGCCTGATCGAGGTTATGGGATTGGCCGTGCTTCCCTCACGGCTGAAGACGGAGCTGTCGGCTCTGGGCGATGCCATCGTAGAGGGGAAGGATATCCGCGGGGATGAAGCGCTGGCAAAGCACGCCGATTGGGTGGAGGAATTCCGTCCGAAATACGGTGAGATTACGAAAGAAAATGTAACCGGGATCCTTGAAGAAGAAGTGGGGCACGTATTTGCCCGGGTATTGGAGGATGCGGGGGTTTATAAATGCGATGAAAAGGGACGGGAAGGCTTTGGGCGGTTCCTTGGGAGCGTAGGGTTTGCAGAAGGTAATTGATGCATTACCTCTTGTGCAGGACTGAGAACCAGTAGAGATACCACTCCATGAAGTTAGTTTCTCATAGGTGAGGATATTTGTAAAACAAGGAGGGTATTCAGCGTTTACGTTTAAAATATCCATAAAGAGCTCCATTTTGTGATTATTAAGTCGTTGAACACCTTAATTTTACCACAATTGGATGCTCTTTTTTTATTCACTTAATAGGTGAAATGCAATAAACAGCTAAATACAGTAACCATGGGGCTTGCAGTCATTTTCACCGCTGTATCGTGAATAATTCAGGATTAAGATTCAAAAGTATACTGTTTACGGTAAAAGTTTAAAGGTGATAGAAGAAATAGAAACGGGGTAGATCAATGAATCGAAAATTAAATCGAAATTCTAAATATGAGGATAATTAATATGAAGAAATTGGAATACTATATGAGTTTACCATACAATAAAATAGTACAGGAGATACACTGGAAGAATTAAATCCTAATCTTACAGAGGCTATGGAAGGGCATATTGAAGTAATGCTTGAAAACGAAATGGAAGTACCAGAACCAATTGCGGAAGAAAATTTAAGTGGTAAATTTGTGATTAGAGTTCCAAAGTCTTTGCATAGAAGATGAGCGGTCTCGGAAACTCCCTTGCACCCATCTTTGCGGCTGATTTTCCGCCAGAAGAGCTCAAATTTAATCGACGTACACTCCATGTACGCCTCATAAATTTGTGCACTTCTGACAAAAAATCATCTCACAAATCTGGGCACAAAGAGTTTCCGAGACCGCTCAAGATTAGTAATGGAGGCAGAAAAAGAAGGTGTTTCATTAAATCAATATGCTATGTATAAATTAACAAGATAAAGTATTTAAAGGAAGAAAAAGGAGCAAGTCATCAGTCTTTTTTCTTCCGCTTTTTTATTTCCGCGAGCAATGAGCCAAGTGCCGTGCCTGCACGAGCGTTTGGCGAGAGCCTGCCCCGCTTTATCAGGCAATGCCGCGAGGGTTGCTAAGCGCCAGTGGCACTTGTTTAGCAACGCTGAAGCGGAGACCAAATACCCCGCAGCTTGCTGCGTTGCAAATCTGATGCTTTGCACAACAAAATAAAACGTCTGGCTTTTAGCCGGGCGTTTTTTTCGTGGATTCCCCGAATCTGCGAAGGGGGATGGAACTGTTAATTTCCATAAAAAGGTATTTTTGCGCCTAAATAAAACGGATATAGGGCTGCATTGACGTAATTCTACCACATATCGGGGGGAAATGCTACTTATTTTTTTCGGTTTTTTTGTAGAATTAGGGCAGATAAGGGGAAAAATGGAAAAATCCTGGACTTTTGGGGTCAGGTTAAGGGTCAAAATCTAAATAGCGTTTTGTAGTCGCGGCGCAAGGCAGCATTCGTGTGTTGGCATTAAGCTAAGTGCATTAGATTCGTTGGCCGTGAAGATAAGCATTATGGAAAAGAGAGGGTATCATATGGCAAGGCATGGAGAAAACATCAGGAAGCGGAAGGACGGGCGTTGGGAAGGGCGTTATCTGGCGTACAGCGAGGAAAAGGGGCGGAAGCTATACCGGTCAGTTTACGGAAGGACGTATTGGGAAGCAAAAGAAAAGCTTATTTTGCAAAAAAGCCGGATAAGCGATGTTTCAGGGAAAGATGCTGCAGAATTAATAGATTTAAAGGCAGCAGGAAATAAAAATCAGGGGATAAATACGGGCATGGAATTCAAACAAGCAGTACATGAATGTGTAGGTATAGAGTCCAAAACAATGATACATGAACGTATGGGTGCTGATTCTAAAAAAGCAGCGGATGGGAATATGGAGATAAAATTCATGGAAGCCAGCGACGCGCATGGGGAGGGAAAAAATAACGGGGCAGAATTGCTGAGATTTTCCGCAGTAGCAATGGAATGGTTAACAGTGGTTAAAACAGCAAAGAAACCATCTACATACGTGAAGTACACCATGGTTTACCGAAAGCATTTGGAGCCGCTATTTCGGAATGAGAAGCTTTCCGTGGTTATAACCCCTTATGTTCGGGAAAAGATTTCTGACTCCTTATCCGAAAGCATGAGGAAAAGCGTTTGCTGTGTGCTGAACCAGGTTTTGAAATTTGCTTGTGAGAAATATGCCGCCATAATGCCGCCAGTAAAACTGCCTGTTTCCAGCTGCCCTAAAAAACCGGTGGAGTCTCTTTCCAGGAAAGAGCAGTCTGGGCTCCTTGCCGCCCTTTACCGTAATACTGATCGGTTTAAGTCGGCAGTCTTGCTGTGCCTGCACACGGGGCTGCGTCTGGGGGAATTGTGTGCCTTGAAATGGGAGGATATTGATAGGGAAAACCAATTTATCTCGGTAAAGAGGACGGTGCAAAGGCTTTATGCGGGAAATGATGAGGATGATTATGGGAAGGGCAGCCAAGGACATCAGGTAAAAACCGTTTTGCTGGAAACAGCGCCGAAAAGCCTGCATTCCAAAAGAGAAATCCCTTTGCCGCCAAAGGCATTTAAGCTGCTGGCAGGGGAGAATAATAAGGAAAATGAGTATGTATTTGGCGGGAGTAAGCCGGTGGAACCCAGGACAATGCAGAACCGGTTTAAGAAAATCCTGAAGGAGGCAGGGTTAGAGAATAAGAAATTCCATGCCCTGCGGCATACTTTTTCCACGAATTGCATTGAAAGTGGGGCAGACGCGAAAAGCCTTAGTGAAATCCTGGGGCATTCTGATGTGCAGATCACCTTGAACCGTTATGTGCATCCATCTATGGAGGCAAAACGCCGCCATTTGGATATGCTTTCTTCTTTTTATAGTCGGATTTATGGGGAGGATGGCGGAAAAATATGTGGTCAAAATCTTGGTTAAGATTATGGGGGATTTATGGTATGGGATTGTGATTAAGATTGCAGGGGGATTTGTGGTCAGATTTATGGTCAAAAATTTCAAGAAAACCGCTTGTAACCGTAGAGTTTGTCGGATGACATTGACGATAAGGGAGTAAAAATCATAAAAAAGCAAGGGATATTTTGTCTTTAGCGGCCTGATTTCGCAGATTCGGGGAATCCACGAAATATGAAGGGGGAATTTGATAAGGCTAAATACCTACAAATAATTATAATTATCTAACAAATATCCTGTTTTATGTGAATAAACAGCAAAGAAAAATATAGGTATGCACAATTAACGGCTGCTGCAGGAAATCATTTGTCAGCGGTATTTAGGGAGCAGCAGGCAGATCACAAGAGTGTGTATCTTATTGTATCAAAAATTGAAAGGAAGAGATATTTCGTAAGATAGAAGGTTAACCAGCAATATCAGGCTATGTTTATCGGTTAACAGCCAGGGAATGCCAGATTTTGGGCTGTTGGTTAACGGTTAGGCAATCAAAGAACAGTTTAACGTTATCTTTAGTATGGGCAGATTCAGGAAGGAGGTCTTTGGATGATGGCATCCCAGAATCTTCAAAAGCAGATAGAAGACTTTATTAGTACTCAGGTAGTTAGCCGGGGGCTGGATGAACGGACAGCCATAGCCTACCGGATGGATCTGGAACAGTTTCACTCCTGGTTAGATCTGGAAATAAAAGAAAAAAGAGAGCAGGCGGACAGCGGCTGCCTGGCAAGCCAGGTCATGCCGGACTGGTGGACGGAACAAGAACTTGGTAGTCAGCCAGGGTTACAGTTGGCAGAAGCAGAAACGCAGGAAAACCAACGCCGGGAAGAAGAGGGCAGGGAATGGAGATATGAGGAGTGGATGGAGAAGTATTTAAACTACCTTTCCGAGGAAAAAGGACTTCGCGCATCTACAGTCGGCAGAAGGCATCGAGTATTTCGCTATTATCTGGCATACTTGGCAAAACAAGGGCTTGTGGAACGGTACAGGCCGTTGAAATTGAGGGAACAGCCTAAGCAGATAAAAGAGATTCCGTTGGATCATTGCCTGACGAAAAAGGAGATCGATCGATTTTTTCTGGCGATTCAACAGGAATATGAGGAGCTGGATAGTGAGTTTCGCAGGCGCGTCTGCCTGAGAGATCAGGTGATGATGGAACTGCTGTTTTATCATCGGCTTGAGGTCAGCGAGCTGCTGCGGCTGGAAGTGTCGGATTATAACCGGAAAACAGCGGTATTGACTGTACCGAGGAAGCGGGAGAAGGAACGGACGGTGTATTTGTTTTCTAAAGAGCTGCAGGGGCGGATGGCTCGGTGGCTGGATGAACATGATTATTTTGAACATGATGAGTTATACCAGAACAGAATGTTTTTATCTAAGCTGGGGAAACCGCTTTCGATGAAAATGGTGGTGAATATTTTTGAGAAATACCGGTTGCGGGCAGGGATTGAAAAAGCGTGTACGCCGAAGGATTTGAAAAATGGGTTGGGGAGATATGCGGTGGAAGTGGTTAGGGAGATGAGATAATCGTCTAAACATTCAAGAAGTTTAAACCTATTACAGAAACACCACGCGAATCTTGTAATCCAATTGATGGCACATAAAGTGTACTTTTTGCCAGATAAACTATATTAGCTATATTATTAAATTATATAGCAGTAGAAAGAAATAATTACAAAGGAGCTATATCATGTCTCAAGATATAATAATTGTTGTTGCTACACATAAGAAAAGTCCTATGCCGAAGGATAGTATGTATTTACCACTTCATGTTGGTGCGGCAGATAAATTTAACGAAGATGGAACACCCCTGGATTTTGGATATGCCAAAGATAATACCGGAGATAATATTTCAACGAAAAATCCAAACTTTGGAACACAGACAGGAATTTACTGGGCATGGAAGAATCTTGATTCAGAATATAAAGGTTTAGTTCATTATAGGAGATATTTTGTAGGTTCACATCCAGATAAAAAAGATATGGTTGGTTCAGCTATAACTTACGATGAAATAAGGCCAATGCTTGGAAAGTATAAAATTTTTACGCCTAAAAAGAGGCGGTATTTTATTGAGACATTATACAGCCATTATGCGCACACACATGACGGGAATCATTTTAAGGTCGTTCGCAAGATTGTTAAAAAAGATTGTCCTGAGTATTTGAGTGCGTATGATAAGGTATTGAACCGCCGTTGGGGTTATATGTTTAATATGATGATTTTGCAAAGAAATTTGATGGAAGATTACTGTTCATGGCTGTTTAATATTTTATTTCAAGCATTTAAGCAGATTGATTCTACAGGGATGAGCGCATTTGATAGCCGTTTTTGCGGGCGTATTAGTGAGATTCTTTTTGATGTTTGGGTAGAAAATAAAATTATGTCTGGCCAGGTAAAAAAGGAAGAAATCAAAGAACTTCCTTATATAGAAGATGTTGATTGGAATTATAAAGTAAAAGCATTCCTTTCTGCCAAATTTCTGAATAAAAAGTATGGGAGGAGCTCGTAATGAGATTTAAATACATAATAGTAGGAGCTGGTTTGGCTGGAATTACAATGGCGGAGAGAATTGCTACGCAGCTCCATGAAAGGGTATTAATTATTGAAAAAAGAGCACATATTGGCGGAAACGTTTATGATGAATATGATGCAGCAGGAATACTTATTCAACTGTACGGGCCGCACACATTCCATACGAATGATAAAGAAATATTTGATTTTGTCTGTCAGTATTGTGATTGGCATGAATATCAGCATAAAGTGTTATCCTATGTAAATGGAAATTTTGTGCCAATGCCGATTTCTTTGGAGACAATTAATCAGCTTTATAATATGAATCTTTCTGAAGAAGAAATGGATACGTTTATTGAAAGCCGGAAGATTAAAATTGACGAGATCAAAACCAGTGAAGATGTTGTCCTTTCCCAGGGAGGAAGGGATATCTACGAAAAATTCTTTAAATATTTTACAATCAAGCAGTGGGGAGTTGATCCTTCACAGCTTGATAAATCAGTTATTAGCAGGATTCCTTTTAGGAAGAACCGTGATACTCGCTATTTTACGGATCGGTATCAAGGCAATCCGCAAGGCGGCTTTACGAAGATGTGCCAAAGAATGCTTAACCATCCGGAAATTAAGGTGCTTTTAAATACGGATTATAAAGAAATAATTAAGGATATTGAATATGAGAAACTGATCTATACCGGCCCGATTGATTATTATTTTGATTATAGGCTGGGGAAGTTAAAGTACCGCAGTATTAAATTTATCTTTGAGACTCACGATTGTGAGTCTTATCAGCCTGCTGCAAGTACACGATGGCCAATGGATTATGAGTATACGAGAATTACCGAGTTTAAGAAACTGACAGGACAGAAGAATGAGAAAACAACTATCTTGAAGGAAATTCCTTGTGATGGCGAAGAGCCGTTTTACACATTCCCAACTGCTGAGTGGAAGGAACTTGCACAGAATTATCGGAATTTGGCAGCTAAAGAAAAGAATGTTATCTTCCTTGGCCGACTTGCAGAATATAAATATTATGATATGGATGATGTTATCCGTAGGGCATTTGATACGTTTAGCCAGGAGATAATGATTTAAGCACAAGGAGCAATTATGATTATTTTGGGACGCTCATTTGATTGCGAAAGAATAGTTAAAGAGATAAAAAAATATCCTATAGTTAGTTTTGATATCTTTGATACCCTTGTACTGAGAAGCTTTGCAATTCCAGAGGATGTGTTTATAAGAATAGCCAGGGATTATAATATGCTGCATAAAGATAAGCCGATTAACCCCATATCTTTTTTTAAGGCTAGGAAGGTGGCGGCAGTAAGAGCAAAGGAAAAAGCAGTTGAGTTAGGCCGTGAGGAAATAGGCTTAAAAGATATTTATAACTGCATTGATAACCAATATGCTTCTGTCTCGCAGGAAATGCTTTCATTGGAAGTAGACAGAGAAATAATATGCTGTCATCCAAATCCAGAAATGAAAAAAGTGTTTGAATGGTGCAGAAAAGCAAAAAAAGAAATTTATATTACTTCAGATATGTATTTGCCAAAAGAAGCTATAGAATCTATTTTACGTAAATGCGGATATATAAACTATAAATTATTGCTGCTATCATCTGAACATAATGCAAAAAAATATACTGGGAAATTATATGATATACTTGCTGAGTATGCAAAAGTAGACAGAAGTAAGATTGTACATATTGGAGATAATCTAAAAATTGATTATGCACAGGCAAAACGGCGGGGGTTAAATGCCATTTTAATTCCGCATGATGCAGACTACTGTACATATAAAAAAAGTTATTCGATAGATAAAACGCACCGGTTATGTTATAGAAAACTGCAAAAGATTACTGCAAAGAATGTTAGTTTATCATGGAACCAATATTATAAATATGGTTTTGAGGTAATAGGCATTTTTCTTTATGGCTTTATCACATGGATTCAGGGAAATGTGCTTAAGAACAAGTATAATAAAATTTTTTTCCTTTCCAGGGATGGTTATCTGATGCAAGAAGCTTACAATCTTTTGTATGGGGATAAAGCAGTAAATAATGGGTATTTATATGTGTCAAGAAATTCGTTAAGAAAACCGCAGTTCTGGATGAATCCATCATTTGCAGATATTCTTGAACCGGAAACTTCATTTCATTATTGGTCGTTTCAGGAAATATGCGAATTGCTTTCTATTAATGAGAATGAAGGGTATAAAATATGGGTTAAGTGTGGCTTGAATCCAGAGGAAAGAATGTTAAAAAAAGAATTGCTATCGGATAAAAGAATTGCAAATTTTTTTGGACAAGTTAAAGATTCAATTATTGATTCATCAAGAAAGAAATATGATGATGTAATTGAATATTTAATACAGGAAGGTTTTTCTGGCAATATAGCCATTATTGATGTCGGCTGGGCAGGAGCTATACAAAAATACTTAAATCGCATTATAAGTGCTTCTGATAAGATTAATGCAGACATATTTGGATATTATCTTGGGTTTAAGCCGAAAACAGTAATGGGATCACAGGCTGCATCTTATATCCCTCAAAAAATGCATCCGTCTTTATTTTGTTCTCAACTTATGGAGTATCCATTTACAAAGATGGCAGGCTCAACGTTGACATATGAAAAACGTGAAGATGGAAAGGTGCATCCAGTATTGGCTGATTATGAGTTTGAAGGAATGAGAGATGGGGATATAACGGAAGAAATTCAGAAAGGAGCAATGGATTTTGTCCGTTTAATAAAAAGCGGGTATGCACCAGAGGATTTGGATTATTCCATTGCTTATGCAAAATTGAGGAGAGTATCAAAACATCCGTCTTTGGCTGATGTAAAAAGCCTTGGGGAGTTAACACATATAAACCATGGGCTTACTTGTTATTTGGCGAAACCTAAGAGCATATTCTACTATACTATGCACTTAAGCGAATTAAAAATTGACTTAAGTAACAGTGGATGGAAAATAGGATTTTTAAAAAAAATGTGCTATTTGCCATTGCCATATGATTGGTTTCTTGAGAAGGTTAGAAATATTGTGTCAGAATAGATTCAAAGGAAACGGGTATTGATGAAGAAAGTACTGATAATTGGAATGACAAGTATACTTGGCGGGGTGGAAACGTATTTATATAATGTTGTTAAATTTCTTGATAAGAAAGATATTGAAATTGATTTTTTAGTGATTGGAGATTCCAAAAAGGCTGTATTTGAAAATGAATTAGTGAACATTCTGGGATGTAATAAGAAACATTTTTATTACACTCCCAGTGTTAAGAAAAATCCTATAAAAGCAGTAAAGTGGCTTCGTGGGTTTTATCAAGCTAAAATGTATGATGTTATTTATATGAATACTTGCACATCAGCAAGGATAGTATATTGTAGCTATGCCATTAATAAACTTGGAGCAAAGTTAATTACCCACAGCCATAATGGAAATGCTATCTCTAAGTTTAAGGGAATCAATAATAGGATATTCAGGCATTATACGACTAAACATAGTTCGGTAAAAGTTGCGTGTTCAGAAAAGGCGTATAATTGGTTGTTTGATGATGAATTTAAAGAGGAGAATATTATTCCTAACGGAATAGATGTGGATAGGTTTGCCTTTTCTGAAAAGGTGAGAAATGCAGTCCGCAGTGCAGTTGGTTTAGAAGGTAAAGTGGTTATAGGGCATATTGGTAGGTTTTCTGTCCAAAAAAATCATTGCTTTTTTATTGAATTGGCGAAACAGCTGGATGCTCATTATCAGTTTTTATTAATTGGTGATGGTGATCAAAAAGCAAAGTTTATTGAACAAATATGGAGTAATGATTTACAGGAACGATTTACGATTATAGATGTGTGTGGCGATATAGAAAAATATTATTCAGCAATGGATATATTTGTAATGCCATCTTTATTTGAAGGACTGCCTATTGTAGCGGTGGAAGCACAGTGTAATGGTCTTCATTGTATTTTTTCAGATGCAGTTTCAATTCAGGCGGACATAAGTAATAATTGTATGTTTGTGCCCTTAGATAATGTTAAACTATGGGTAGATGCGATTTTGAATTGCAGTTATAAGCGATACGATGGGAAGTCAATTGTCAGAGATGCGGGATTTTCTATTCAAAACACATCGGTTATGATTAAAGAAATAATCGATGGCCTATCATGCAAATATAGCAGCAAATGATAGGATTTATTGTGAGGAGCACATAGAATGGAGATGACATGAAAAAAAGTTTTGTGGTAACAGTAGTCCATATGAAGGAGCTTGTTGACTATCCTCCTGTTTTGAGTTTAATTGAAAACTTATTAACTAATGGCTATATTGTTAATTACGTAGGATTTGGAGTATATGAAGCTCCAGAGAAAATTCGAAAAGATAAAAATTTTCATTTTCGGAATATGCCTATTATAAATGGAAACAGGGTTATTGATAAAATAAAAAGAGAATATATACGAAAAAGATATGCAAATATATATACTGAGGAGTTTATGAAAGCATCAGATGTTTTGTGGACAACAACGGATATATCTGTGCGGACAATTCCAAAGATATGTGAAAAGTATTCTAATAAACATATTATGCAGCTTATGGAGTTAGAGGAATGGTATCCTAGAATTGTAGGCATTAACCTATTTAAATTTCCTATTGAGCAATATGCGAGAAGCGCATGGAAAGTGGTTGTTCCTGAAATTAATAGGGCGCATATTCAGCAAACTTGGTGGAATTTAAAGCAATGTCCATCTGTTCTTCCGAATAAACCTTACTCTATTGAAGCTGCAGATGCCAATCTAGTAGCGGATGCAGTAAAAGTGATGAAGGAGGAAAAAAGAAAGATAATATTATATTTAGGCATTATTGCTAAAGATAGGAATATTGATTTGTTTGCTGATGCAATTGAGACAATAAATGATGAATATTGCCTATATGTTGCAGGGAAAATTGATAACAACATGAAATATGAATTTCAGTCAATGGTAAATAAATATAAGTGCCTGACTTATTTGGGAAATTTTCGTGCTCCAAATCATTTAGCATTATTAAAAAATGCGTATATTGGACTGATACCTTATTATTTAAATGAAAAACATGAATTTATTTCTCCATTAAATGTGCAATATTGTGCACCAAATAAAATATTTGAATATTCCTCTTATGGTATTCCGATGATTGGTACAAATATGATGGGATTGAGGTATCCCTTTGAGAAGTTTAATATTGGAATATGCTGTGAAGAAATGAATCGAAAAGAGATAAAAAGATGTATAGATATTATTGAAAATAATTATCAAGAAATGTGTCGTAATTGTTTAAATTATTATCAATCGGTTAATTTGGATTCTATCCTTAACAATATATTAAGTTAAGTGTTCAGGAGTGGGAGACATTAATGGGCATAACTGAATCAGTAATGGTATATCTCATATGCTTTGCAGTAACTCTGTTATTTATGGAGATTGCGGATATTTATTTTCATACGAATAATGTAAATGTAACCAGAAAAGAGAGTAAGGGAAGAATATTTTTTTGGATTTCGATATTAATCCCGTGTTTTTTGGCAGCAGTCAGGGATCCTTCTGTAGGCATAGACAATAATGTATATATAATTAATAATTTTAGTACTGCTCGTCAAGCATTGGGTTTTGTTAATTTTTATATTAATATGCCGGTTCAAACAGATATTTTGTTTGCTATATTATTGTACTTTTTTGGGAAGATAGAATTCCTTCCAGGCTTTTATTTTGCTGTTGAATTTTTAATCATATTCCCGATATTTAAAGTACTTTATATTAACCGTAAAGATGTTTCCCTAACATTGGGAATGGGGATTTTTTTGTTTTTTTTCTATAATGTGTCTTTATGTGTAATGAGAGGATTTATTGCCCAAGGTTTTTTGTTTTTGGCTTATTACTGCTATGTTTATAGAAAAAGCAATAAAAAAGCCGCTATGTATGTAATAACCGCTTTTCTATTCCATAGTTCAAGTATTATTCCGCTTTTATTTTTTGTGATTGTTGCATTTATAAAGAAAAGGAAAAATACACATTGTTGGACTGCTTTATTTGTGAGCGCATTGATTGTTTTCTTTATATTTTATAGGAAAATAATAAAACTATTCATTCCAGCAATAATATTATTATCAAATCGGTATGCCGCCAGAGTTAATCGGTATTTAAAATTAAATCCTAATATAAATTGGGGAGATATTTCATATGCAGACTTACTGGCAAAAGGATTTTTGATTGTGTTTGCATACGCACTAGGACGCCATACTAAGAAAAAGATTAGTAAGCATGGTGATATGTTTTCAATGATTTTGATAGGTAGATATTTTTGTGCATTTTCAGCCAATTTTTATGAATCATTAAGAATTGCATATTTCTTTGATTACTATATATTGTTTTATATTCCAGAACTATATAGGGCAATTAAGGAAAAAAATAGAATTTTTATGGCTATTGTGGTTTATTGCGTATTGCTTACATATTGGTTTTTCATGTTTATTAATAGAAATGCATTTATTACGGCACAATTTAAGTTTTGCTGGATGTAGAAATGTTTGAAAGAATTGGTTTGTGTAACAAGGTTTTTAGTATATTTGATAGTGGAAATAAATAGTGGTATAAGGTGTGATTAAGATTATGAATACTTTTTTATAAAGTAAGGAGATGGCAATCTAGGTATGAAGGTAGGCTTATATGGCATAAGAGGAGTTTATAATTTTGGATGTGAAGCAATTGTGCGGGGTGCATATCAGTTTATAAATTCTATATATCCTGAAAGTGAGATTATTTATTTTTCATATTCTGCAGATTTTGATAAAGCGGCTTTGGCTGATTTAAATATAGAAATACGTCCTATTATATATAATAAAAAGATTGCGAATCGATTGATAAACAAAATATTTAGGATATTCCATATTAATTATAGATATTTAATGTTTGATGCTAATAAAGTAATAGATAGCGTAGATTTGTTTTTGTCAATTGGGGGAGATATTTATACAATACCTAAAGTTCTAAGAAAAAAAAGAAAATATCTATTTTATAATTCACTTGTAGATTTTTGTAATAGGGCTATTAAAAAAGGAAAGCCAGTTATTGTATATGGCGCATCAGTAGGGCCATGGGGGGAATATAAAGTAGCTGTGAATTATTATATTAATGCATTAAGCAAATATAAGGCAATATTATGCCGTGAAAGGGAGTCTGTTGCATATTTAAGAAAATTTGGCTTTAAAAATGTTTTGTTTTTTCCAGATCCAGCATTTCAGGTTAGAGGGGAAAATAAATATGTGAAAAAGAAGTATATCGGCATTAATCTTTCGCCATTGGCATTTAATGAAGTGTATGGGAATCATGGTATTGTATATATAAAAGGTTTAGCAAAACTGATGGATCTTTTATGGGAAAAATATGAAATAGATATTTTGTTTATTCCTCATGTAATATCGAAAGCTCCAGATGATAATGATTTATGGTTTATGGAGAAGATTAAAGATAATATGAGGTACAAAAATCATGTACAGATAGCAGATGTTAGCAAAGGATTTCTTGGAGCAAAGGAGCATATAGCGGAATGCAGGGCAGTTATTGCAGCGCGAATGCATTGTGCAATAAATGCGGTTGAGGAAAACATACCAACAATTTTTGTTTCTTACAGTCAAAAAAGCATAGGAATGTGTAAATATATATATGGTGATTGTGATATGTTGGTAGACCTTCAAAGAATGGATCAAGATTTGTTTAAAGTATTAGATAAAGCATTAGAAGGTGAAGAAAATATTGCCCGTAGGCTAAAACTGAGAAATGATGAAATTCAACAATATTATAGGGAAAATGTAGAGCACATTAAAGAGATATTGTCAATAAAGAATGGTTGAAAAATTTGGTTAATGTCTGTAGAAATTATGTTTAGTAGAATATCGATTGAAAGTTTATAGTTGATAAGCATATTTATTAATACACTGTTCTGAAAGGTTAGTAGGAATAATATGATCAGTTTAACGTGTAAGGAAGATTGTTGTGGTTGCAATGCTTGTGGTGATATATGCCCCCAAAATGCAATCTCTTTTCAAGAAGATAATGAAGGCTTTTGGTATCCTCAAATAAATAAAGAAAAATGTACGGGATGTGGATTATGCGATAGGATTTGTCCGATAAAGTATATCGATCAATTAAAGCATAATGATTTGCCAGAGCCAGAGTGTTATATGGCCGAACATAAAAGTATAGAAGTAGTATTTTCCAGTACATCTGGCGGGATGTTTTCTGCATTGGCAGATGTTATGTATCGTCAACATGGTTACGTAGGTGGTGCGATTCATAATGAAGATTTTTCGGTATCACATTTTATATCAAATGAAAAGTCTGATATTATAAAATTGCGTAGATCGAAAGATTTACAGAGCAATGCAGAAGGATTTTATAAGCGTGTACGTGAAATTTTAAACAGTGGTGAACAGGTTTTGGTGTGTGGTGTGCCCTGTCAAATGGCAGCGTTACGCTCATTTTTAGGTAAAGACTACAAGAATTTGATGATAGTAGACTTAATATGCTTAGGGGTTAATTCGCCAAAGGTTTGGAGAAAATATTTAGATTATATAGAAGAAAAATATAAATCTAAGATTGTGTATACGGAAAATAAGTCTAAGGAATACGGATGGAGAAATCTTACCCAAAAGTTTATTTTTGAAAATGGGGAAGAGGCATTTGATGTTGCTTCTACCAGTGCTTTTATAAAAGGTTATGTTGGCACACATCTTTTTTGCCGTCCATCTTGTTACGATTGTAAATTTAAGGGCTTCCCAAGAATATCGGATATCACTATTGGTGATTTTTGGGGAATTGAAAAGTATGATCAATCAATGGATAAGGATCTTGGTGTATCGGTAATGCTTATTAATTCAAGTAAGGGAAAATTGTACTTTGAAAAAGCAAGTAAGCGCATATTTTTTAAGCAAGTGCCATTGAAGTGGGTTATATCCGGAAATCCAGCATTGTCAACATCCATTACTAAAACAATGGACAAGCGAGATATGTTTTTTCGTGACTTAGATAATAAAAAGTTTGATGAAGTGATTGAACAGTATAGTAATCAGAACATAAATAGTTGGAGAGATAAATTTAATTCTGTTTTACGATGGGGATGGAACTATTTAAAATTTGTAAAAAAGATAGTGAGTACGACTAGATTAAATCCAAAAGCACTTTATCAAACCATTCGATATAGTGGAATAAAAAATTTATTAGGCCAAAAAGGAATATTGTGTGGGACAAATTGCGTATTAAACATATCAAAGCGTGCAATTTTACAGTTTGATGGTTTGCTTGTTTTAGGAGAGAAAACAAGATTTCCCAACAGTAAGTTAGAAACACGATTGTTAGTTGCAAATAGTGCTAGGCTTACAGTAAAAGGAAATATGTATTTTGCATATGGCTGTGACATAGAAGTGTTTGATAATGCGGAGCTTATTTTACATGGCAGCAAATATGGAAAAAGTGACACGAATATTGGATGTACGATAATATGTGGTGAGCGTATTGAAATAATGTCTGACGTAGGTATGGGGCGTAACGTTTTAATACGTGATAACAATGGAAAGCATTACATGAATACATTGGGTTATAAAGATTCTAGACCGATAATCATAGGAGAAAAAGCGTGGCTTTGTGAAGCGTGTGCAATCATGCCAGGTGTGAAGGTTGGACGTGGAGCTATAGTAGGGGCATATTCGATGGCGACGCAGTCCGTTCCCGCACATACACTGGTATCTGGCTCGCCTGCTAAAGTAGTGAGCGAAAATGTTTTATGGAAGTGTTGAGGTGAATAAGATGAAAGTTTTAGTTATAGGAGGGGCAGGAAATATTGGAACAGCTGTCGTGCAGGGGGCTGTAAAAGCTGGCTTTGATGTATATCCTGTTACTAGAAGAAAAAAGAAATGGATGAATGAACATATCCATCCAATTCAGGGAGATTGGGCCAATAATGATACAGCTAAAAATATACTTGAAAATACAAAATATGATGTAATTGTAGATGGATTATTAATGCAGTTACCAATGGCAAAGCGTGATTTAGATTTAGCAAAAGGACATTGCAAACATTTTATATTTATATCTAGTGATGGTGTTTATAATCGGCCTGCAATGGAGATTAAAGAAGATGTCTGCATTAATTTGCATGATATTCACTGGGATATTATGTACAATAAAAGAAAAATTGAATTATATATTGATGAAAAAAGAAGCCAATACCCATATATGATAACAACAATTCGTCCATCAGTTACTTATGGCATGGATAGAATTCCTTGTGGAATTTTAAGCAGAAAAAATCAATGGACGCTTGTAGATCGCATTATTAAAGAAAAGCCAATAGTATTTGCAGATGATGGTGGAACATTACATCCGATAACACCTGCAGAAGTTTTTGGTGATGCGGTCGCTGGGATCTTTTTAAATGAAAAAGCAAACGGTGAAACGTACCATGTATCTAATGAACATGGATATACATGGGATGAAATTGCGTATAGTATTGGGGATTTGGTGGGGCATAGGCCAAAAATCGTGCACGTACCAGTTGGGTGGTTAAAAAAATATAATAGGCAATTATATATTGAAATTATAAATGATAAATTTGATACTTTAACATTAGATATTACAAAATTAAGATTAATAAGTCCTAATGTGAATTATAATATGGAATTAAAAGAATCATTGAAAGATACAATATCATATTTAAGAGAGAATAAAGCCTGTGAACCAATGGATGAGAATTTTAATTTTATGTGTGATGATATTTTGATAAAATATTCACAAGTTGGTTTAAATGAAATCGAAAAAAGATTTGCGATAGACTTTATAAAAACATTATCTGTAAGAGAAATAAATAATATTAGACATTCTGCAAAAAAAAATGCTTTTAAAGATTATATTTCGTATGTTTACTATGAGCTTCGGAAAATAGCATTTAAGATATTGCCTTTAAGAGCTGTTTGTTTTATAAGAAAGATTAAGAAGTTATTAAAAGCTAAAGGATTATGTATAGCATGAAAAAAGAAAATTCTCCTAATATTGCTAAAAATACCTTGTTTTTATATTTCCGTATGATCTGTATTTCTTTGGTTACACTTTATACTTCTAGAGTTGTACTGAGAGTATTAGGTGCTACGGACTATGGAATTTACCAAACAGTAGGTGGTATTGTTGGAATGTTGTCATTTGTAAACGGGGCTTTATCAACAGGTTCATCACGGTTTTTAACATTTGAACTGGGACGTGGCGATATTTGTAAATTAAAGACAATGTTTTCTTCTTTGCTGTCAGCACATATTATATTGGCAATATTAGTAGTGATTATAGGGGAGCCAGTTGGATTATGGTTTATCAATACAAAGCTTAATATACCTGTCAGACAGATTGTGGTGGCGAAGGTAATTTATCAATTCTCACTAATTACCGCATTTATGAATATTACACAAGTTCCGTATTCATCTGTTATTATTGCACATGAGAATATGAGGATTTACGCATATGTTAGTTTATTGGAAGCAATGTTAAAATTATTAGTTGCCTTTGCAATTACAATATCTCCAATAAATAAATTGATTTTTTATGCGGCAATGTTGTGTCTCTCTCAATTATGCATTCGAGTAGTGTATAGATCATATTGTAGAAAAAAATATATCGAAAGTAGGTTTACTCGCAACGCCTTTGACAGTGATACCTTAAAAGAAGTATTTGGTTTTTCAGGGTGGAGTTTATTTGCGTCAGTGTCAACGGCATTGATACGGAATGGGACAATAATATTATTGACTACTTTTTTTTCACCGGTTTTGGCTGCATCACGGTCTATAGTTGATCAAGTTAATAACACGCTTAGCCAATTTATTAGTAATTTTAGAACAGCATCGAATCCACAAATTGTAAAGCGCTATGCGGTAAAAGATTATGTTGGTTCTAAAAGATTGTTGCTAAAAAGTACATACTTGTCGTACTATTTAATGTTGTTTATTTCGCTTCCTGTAATTTTGCTGGCAGAGCCTTTAATTAAATTATGGTTAGGACAAATACCAGAATATGTTGTGCCTTTTTTGCAGTGGACAATGATCCAGAGTTTGTTTGCGGTATTTGATTCTTCGTTTTATGTTCCTTTGTATGCTAAAGGCAGGTTAAAAGAAAATGCTTTAATTGCACCGACAATTGATGTTTTGTGTCTTGCAGCTGTGTATATAGGATTTTTAAATGGGCATTCACCTTTGATTATTTGTTATATATATGTCGCAATGACGTTGATTCAAGGATTGATAGAAAAACCAATTTTGGTATGTTATATTGTTGGCTATAAATATAAAGAAATTTTTTATGTATATATGCGTTGTTTTTTTGTCACATTGATTTCAACTCCTTTACCTTGTTACCTGGTAAGAAAAGTGGATACAAGCCGAATTGCCAATTTTCTTTTGATATGTGTTGTATCGAGCATATCGATAGGGTTAGCGTCATGGTTTGTTGGAATGAGTTCTGCAGACAAAAGAATGATTATAAACTATTTAAAAACTAAAATACATTGGAAACAGTTACTTAAAAGGAAAGGTGAATGAAATGATTAGCAAAGAAAAATTTGCAGAAGATTTAAATGAAATGTTAGGGACAAATGAAAAAATTAGTATGGAAACGGATTTGATGGATATTGAAAGTTGGGACTCCTTCAGTATGGTAGCATTTATAGCAATGGCAGAAGAAAAGTATAGCGTAGTTATTGAGCCTTTTTCTGTTGCTGAAGCAGTTCTTGTAGAAGATTTATATGATGCAGTTAATGATGCAGTGAGAAGGAAATAATGGTATGGCGAATTTGGTAACAGAATATTTAGAGGAAACAGTGGAGAAGTATCCGGATAAAGAAGCATTTATTGATGTTGAACATGAAATGACATTTAAGGAATTGCGCGATGGAGCATTTAAAATTGCATCATGTTTGATACGGTATGGACATTTTAAAAAACCGATACTAATTTTTTTAGAAAAAAATATTTACTGCATTATGTCATTTGTAGGGGTAGCATATAGTGGAAATTTTTATTCCCCGATCGATATCAAAATGCCGATTGCCAGAATTGAAAAAGTTATTGATACACTAAATCCGGTAGTTATAATTACTGATAAAAAACACAAAGCAGATGCACAGATGTTTTCCCAAGAAGCTAGAATTGTCTGCATTGAAGATATATTGGATTTAGAAGATATTGATAAACTAAGTGTACTGGAATGTACAAAAAAAATAATAGACACAGATATTTTGTATGTGTTGTTTACCTCGGGTTCTACAGGAATGCCTAAGGGAGTGATTATCAATCATAAGTCAGTCGTTGATTTTATAGACTGGATATCTGAAAAATATAGTTTTAATGAAAAAACAGTTTTAGGAAATCAAGCACAATTATATTTTGATTTATCTATTCAAGATGTTTATGTACCTTTAAAAACTGGCGCAACAACGGTTCTTATTCCTAACAGGATGTTTGTTCAGCCAGTCAGGGTTTGGAATATGATACTGAAGTATAAAGTGGATACTATAGTTTGGATTCCTTCAATGTTGAGTATGTTTGCAAATCTGGATATTTTAGCGAATGTAGAAGTTGCATTGCTCAAAACAGTCATGTTTTGTGGTGAGGTTATGCCTGTAAAACAATTAAATTATTGGATTAAAAATTATCCGCATACGGTATTCGTGAACTTGTATGGCCCTACGGAATGTACAGAGGCTTGTACGTATTACACGATAGACAGAAAGTTTTCGGATGATGATGTATTACCTATAGGAAAAGCCTGCGAAAATTCGGAAGCATTTGTAATTGATGAAAATGGCAGCCTTGTTACAGAATCGGATAAAATAGGTGAGTTATATATAAGGGGAACGGCCTTAAGCATGGGATATTATAACAATCCAGAAAAAACAGATGAAGTGTTTGTCCAGAATCCATTAAATGATAATTATTCGGAGATGGTTTATAAAACAGGAGATTTAGTTCGCTACAATGGTTTGTTTGAATTGATTTATGTAAGCCGAAAAGATTTTCAGATAAAACATCGTGGTTTTAGGATCGAACTGGGTGAAATTGATGCTGCGGCCATGTCTATTCCAGAAATAGAATATGGATGCTGTGTGTTTGATAGAAATTTAGATAAATTAATACTTATATATAAAGGAAACATAGAACCAGGAGATGTGAAAAATCAGTTGACGGCAAAGCTGCAAGAGTATATGATTCCCGTTGAATACTATAAGCGTGATTCTATGGTTTTTAACATCAATGGCAAGGTGGATCGGAAAGCATTGGAGCAACTATATTGCAATTGAAAAAATATTTAAAATCCAAATATTATAGGAAACAAAAACGGCCACTTATAATCAGGTTTAAGACACGAATGTGGGAAGCTTTTATTAACAATCTCTGCGCGGTTTCAAATAGGCTATCTGTTTATACCTGAACAGAATAGAGAAAAAGACAATAGTTTTGTATAATGGAATATAAATTATATTTTATTTATGCTTAAGGAGAAAATGGTGGGAAATGGTAATAAATATATTGATAGGGATATTATTCATTGTTGTATTTTATAGTGTAATTAAAAGAAGTTTTTTATTCCCTGGCGCTGGAATAGATAATTTTATGACAAAAGAAAGTACTGGCTCTATTAAGGGATTTGCGATCATAATGATTGCTTTCTCTCATATTTGTCAGGATGAGCCTGAAATACATCAAATTCTTTTAGGGGGGGGTAAAACGTATCGTTTGCTTTTTTCATGGGGAGCAGTGGGAGTGTCAGTTTTTTTCCTCCTTTCGGGATATGGTTGTTTTCTCTCGATAAACAGAGCGCAAAATGAAATTAAATGGTTGTGTAAACACACTTTTAAACTGCTATGTCATTTTGCTGTCGCATATGCTATGGTTATAGCTAGTTGTAGTTTGGTATTGGGTGTTAGATTAACTCCAAAAGAAATTATTACCAGTTTTTTTCTGCTTAAAATGCCAGGAACAACAACTTGGTATTTAAAAATACAACTATTGTTCTATGTTTTTTTGATGATAGCCATCAAAATAAGCAAGAAGTATTCAAAAATTTTGGTTACGATATTTGTATTTTGCTATGCATTTGTAGTATGTTTTAATATGGGATTGCCAGACTATTGGTGGAAAACATCAATGTGTTTTGCTGCAGGATGCTGTATGGCATATTGCAAAGATTTTATTTATATGGTATCAAGCAGAATATTGGCGAGAGTTGTGATTTCATTATGTGGAGTATTGTCATATTTAGCTATAATTTTGGATGGACGTGATGGACATTTTGTATTTGGAGTACAGTTGTTTTCCTATGTGTGTTTATCTTTTTTTATCATTATTGTGTGGGATTGGATATGTAATTACAATAAAATCCTATATCGTGTTGGTGTGTATTCATTAGATTGTTATCTTATTCATGTTGGTGTTGTTGATAGTATATACTTATTGAGGATGAATGCTGATTTTAAAACTTTATTATTTATGTTTATGGTTTTCGCAGGAACTGTAATTTGTTATAAAATTTCTGAAAAATGTTATGGTAAAATTTATAGATTAGTAATTGGAGCATAAATTTATCATGCATACGAGGGAGGGTTAAGGATTGGGCAGTAAGGATTGCCTTTGACTAAATATAATAATGAATGAGAGGTTATGGTTAATTACACTTCCTCATGCAGGTGGGAGTTCTAACATATTTAAAGGATGGGATAAAAATCTTAATTGTAATATTTTAAATGTAGAATATCCAGGCCATTGGACACGTTTAAAGGAACCGCTAGTGGCCACATTTAAAGAATTGGAAGATGATGTAATTAATAGCATATTAAGGTCGATAGAAGTAAATTCGCATATATTGATATTTGGACATAGCCTTGGAGCGATAATCGCTTGGAAAATAGCAAAAAGACTATGCAAGAATAACATATTTGTAGTCGGGCTTTTTTTGTCTGCAAGTCAGAATCCTGGTTCTTTCCCGGAAGAAAAGATTACAAATTTACATTCTGATGATGATGTGTTGGAATTAATTAATTATCATAATAATACAGATGATAACGCATTAGATGGACGGGTAAAGAAACTATTTTTGCCAATAATAAAAAATGATTTAAAAATTTGTCAAGAGTGTAAATTAAATTATGAATATTGTAATATTTCGTCATTAATTTTTTATGGATTGGAAGATCCATTTACAAATATAGATGAGGTTGAAAAATGGAATAGATATGTAAAATGTGATTCTATAATTGGATTGCCTGGAAAACATTTTTATTTTCAGCAAAAAGAAAACCAAAGGATTATTTTTGAACAGATTAACAAATTTATTGAAAATTGGAATGGTAGATGAAAGTTAGATTGTAATCATTTATTTATGTTTCTGAATGGCATAATGATTTACTCCGTATCACTACATTCAACATTATTGTAAATAAAAGAGAGTGGGAGGAGAATTTTGTGAAAAAAATAATGTTAGTATTTGGAACAAGGCCAGAGGCAGTAAAAATCTGTCCCTTGGTAAATACATTAAAGAAGCGCCCTGGTATTCGGACGATTGTGTGTGTAACTGCACAGCATAGGCAAATGCTTGATCAGGTACTTAACACCTTCGGTGTAGTGCCTGATTATGATTTAAATATTATGAAGGAACGGCAGACGCTTTTTGATATTACAACGAATATATTGAATAGTTTTAAGGAAGTGCTTGAAAAAGAATGGCCGGATATTGTCCTTGTTCATGGCGATACCAGTACTGCGTTTGTAACCGCATTAGCTTGCTTTTACCTTCAGATTCCAGTGGGTCATGTGGAAGCTGGATTAAGGACTTATAATGTTTACAGCCCTTTTCCAGAAGAATTTAACCGCCAGGCAGTAGGCATTGTGGCTAAGTATAATTTTGCGCCGACTCAACTGGCTATGGATCACCTTATTCAAGAGGGAAAAGATCCTGCCACGGTATATATCACTGGCAATACAGTAATTGATGCGATGCAGCATACGGTAAGAGAGGATTATATGCATCCGGAGCTGAGGTGGGTTGGTGATAGAAAGCTTATTTTTATTACGGCTCATCGCCGAGAAAACCTTGGGGAGCCTATGCATCATATGTTTAGGGCTATTAGGAGAGTTCTTGATGAGCATCCGGAGTGCAGAGCCGTGTATCCGATTCATATGAACCCCTTAGTGCGAAAGGCCGCTGAAGAAGAATTGGGTGGATGCGAAGGCATCCATATTATTGAACCTATCGAAGTTTTTGATTGTCATAATTTTGAAGCACGTAGTTTTCTATGTTTAACGGATTCCGGCGGTATTCAGGAAGAATGCCCAAGCTATGGTGTGCCTGTATTGGTCATGCGTGGTACGACTGAGCGGCCAGAAGGCGTGGATGCCGGTACAGCAAGACTTGTTGGTACTGATGAGGAGATGATTTATCGGAATTTTAAGGAATTGTTGGAAAATAAGGAAGCATACGAAGAGATGAGCCATGCCTGCAATCCCTATGGTGATGGATATGCTTGTGAGAGGATAGCTGACATCTTAGAATTTGGAAAGTATAAGCCATGGAAATCCTTGTCTTGATAAGATGCAGGGGTTGAGGTAAATTATAGGTAATGGTTTTGTTTTTTAGGGATGGCAAGCTCCTGTGGAAATCGGCAAGGTAGTGCCGGGATGATTTCCACAGGGGCTTGTTGTTACTGATGAGGAAATGATTTATCAGAACTCACATAATTTTCCACTTGCTGAACAAAGTATTTCGCTTTTTTGAACTGCTCTTCTGCCTAGGCTCTTCCTGTCACATAAAAATCATCATAATCAGATTTTTCTCTGCAAAATGAACTTTCTTTTAGGATAATCGCCAAGCCTCTATCCAGTATTTCTGTTTTTAAATATTCTTTTGTAAAATATGCTATCACCCCTGAGTGTTTGGATGAATCAAAACCTTTTAGGACATTAGCTGAACGCATTGCATGAAAAACTGCGTAGTAAGATCGATTCAGAGATGTTTTATACTGCCCTATCTTGAGATTGCTTTCCGATGCCGACAGCATTTCTTTGGCTCTTGCTAAACGGTAGCCTGCCAACTCCTTTAGGCTGCTTTCCATAAAACAATTCCCTCCCTTTTGACATTCCGATAATAGGGAAGTACATCCTCCCATTTCTTCATATTGCTTTCCAGAATATCCACGATTGAAAAAACTCTTTCATATCGAATATCCATATCGGCAGCCCAGCTTAAGAAACGCCTCTTTGTCGCATCATCCATCTGGTTTTTCACAACAATCGCAATATCAACATCGCTCTCTTGTGTTGCATCGCCTCTTGCTGCTGAACCGTATAAAATAATCATGGAAATGTTATTCCTAAAAATGTCCGTCAAGCCCTGTACCAATGCTCATGTACGGTAAAGAAGCAAGCAACCGAAAACAAGAGATAGACCGCCAGCACCACACTATTCCGAACCAAAGACCAAAAGAAAAGCATTATGGAAATGTGTATAACAGGCTATGGAATCATGGATAACTCTATTCACAGCACATGGAAAAGCTAAAGTGCAGCTTTCCCACGTCCTGCAAACAGAGTTACCCACAATTCCATGAGATAGCCAGTTATACACATTCCCACAAATCCAAACTTAGAAGAAATCCAAACTTTCCTCTGTAAATCCTTTATTCAAGGCATTTTCTGATAAAAAAGTTTGGATTTTGTTTTGTACTTCTCTTGTCAGAAATGAGAATAAATTGATTGAAACAGAGCTAAATAGTAGTGTTTTACGCATTTTGTCATAATTGGAGTATTGTACTTTGTGAAACGAAATCCAAACTTTTTCCGGCAAGAATCCCCAATTATCAAGCTGTTTTCAGAAAAGTTTGGATTTTATATAAGTTTGGATTTGTGGGAAAATCCAAAAGTTTAGATTTTCCCACAAATGCCGACTGCTACGGAATTCCTCTCATTTCTATATCTATGAGAATATAATTGAGTTGACTTTATCAACACTTGGAGCTATAATATGAGTTGATAAAGTCAACTCATATAGGGGAGGTAAAACATTGAATGAAGATTTGATAAAAAAAATACGACAGTTTAACCGATACTACACTGTATGGTTAGATGTCATGAATAAAGGCTATTTAGGGACAAATTTCTCATGGCCTGAATCGAGAGTGCTATTTGAAATATATACTAACCAAGGGATAAATGCCACTGAATTATGTGAGCATCTAAACATGGACAAAAGCTATGTGAGTAGAATTCTTGCAAAACTTGAAAAAAAAAGGTTTATAACGAGAAAACTTGTTTCGGGGAGCAAGGGAATTAAGAAATTATATTTAACAAACACGGGAAAGGAAGAAGCGAAAAAAATAGACTGGAATGGTGATAAACAGATTTATGAAAAATTAAAAAATATGGATAAAAAAGATTGTGATAGGTTATGTGAGGCAATGGTATTGATTGAAAGCATATTGCGTAAAAATGACGAAAAGTGAATTTGACTTTAGGAGGAACTGTTATGAATATCGAAATTGTTTTAGCCTATGTGCATACACAAGAAATAAATGCGCTATTTTCAGAATATACAAATATGCTAATAATTAACGATAGTTCATTTCAAAATTATCTTGATATTCAGCATTATGAAGAAGAAATAAATCATTTAGAAAAAAAATATGGTATGCCATCTGGAAGATTATATTTAGCTTATTATAACGGTGAAGCCGCAGGTTGTATTGGATTGAAAAATATAGACAAAAAGAATTGTGAAATGAAACGTCTTTATGTAAGACCACAATTTAGAGGAAAAAATATTGGTAAACTTCTTGTACAAAAAATTATAACAGACGCAAAGGAAATTGGTTATTCGTATATGTTGTTAGATACCCTTCCCTTTTTAGAAAAAGCAATTCATATATATGAACAATTTGGTTTTTACACCATAGATTGTTACAACAATAGTCCTATGGGTACATCAATATACATGAGATTGGATTTATGATTTTTATTCTATCTTTAGAAATGGCAGAATCAATTGAACCAGTTAATAATCAGAAAATAGACAGGTTGCGCCCGCCATTAATAGCTCATTTAGTCTTTGATAGATAATCAAGTAACAACAGGAAATCATGTTGTTTCTTTGAATTATAAGTGCAACTGCTAATCATGCACTGCCCCATGTGGGAGAAAGGGGGAAATTATTTATGCCTTATGCAGAAGCATACAGGGAACACATCATGTATACTTTCAATGGCTATTGCAAGACCGTCATACGCTTTGCAGCTATCAACGCATGGCGTGACAGGAGCAGACGGCGGCAAAAAGAAATATCCCTTGAATACCTCACAGAAGAAAAATTTTACCCTTTAGGCACAACAGACGAATATTTTGAAGCACCCTATGAAGAATACCCCATTACGGTATGCGGTCAGACAGTTATCCTCACCAATGGGGAACTTGCCGCCGCCTTGTTGTCCTTGCCGGAGAAGAACCGGGAAATCATTTTCCTTTACTTTTTCGGGGATTATACACAACAGGAAATCGGGGAAATGTACGGACGCTGCCGGAGTACGACCGGGTATCAAATCCGCAGGACATTAAAACTCCTGCAAAGGAAAATGGAGGTGCTTTCGCATGGGAAATCCGAACCTTTTGCCCTATGAAACGATTGTCCGGGCAACCAGCGGAGAGCCGGAAGCCGTGGACGAGGTTTTACGGCATTACAGCAAGCGTATCCGAATCGCCGCCATTGAAAACGGGCATATCGACAGGGATACCGAGGACAACATAAAACAGCGGCTTGTCGCTGCTCTGTTCAAGTTCCGCTTTGATGAACAGCCATACCGAAAAGCTGAATAACCGCCGTTACATAGAACGGCACACCAAGACAGGAAATCAAGAAAAGGTTTCCTGTTTTTTTGCGCCCATTTTTGGCATTTTGAAAAATCGCCAGTTGGATCTATGTCAATACTTTGGACAAAAAAAGTCGAAAGATTATGCTGTTTTTTTAAGTTCCTCATCCTCCTTTTGCTGTGGTGTCAAATAACCAATAGAGCTATGTATCCGCTTACGATTATACCAGCCTTCT
>CAJTFL010000026.1:0-997 GCA_910575565.1 Lachnospiraceae bacterium
TTCAGGAACAGGTGGACTATCTTGCCAAAAAGCTTTTTGGTTCCTCCAGTGAAAGAAGGAGCGATGACATTCCAGGACAACAGCACCTTTTTGATGAAGCAGAAGTGGAACAAGATCCTTCCCTGTTGGAAGAAGAGACCGTGGTCCGGCAGCATACCCGCAAGAAGAAAGCAGCCCATAAGGATCTTTTTAAAGGCTTGAAGGTTGAAAAAGTAGTCATCCCTCTTCCGGAAGAAGATCAGGCCTGCCCGGTCTGCGGTACGCAGATGGTTCTGATCGGCGAAGAGTATGTCCGCCGTGAGCTGGAATTCATTCCGGCCACATGCAAAATAATCGAATACTACAGCCAGAGTTATGGATGTCCGTCCTGTAAGGAAGGATTGGGAGACACAGAAAAACCTGTGATCGTAAAGTCTCAGGTTCCGCAGGCTCTGGTAGGAAAAGGCCCGGCGACCGCATCTGCCGTTGCATGGACGATGTATCAAAAGTATGCCAATGGGCTCCCTCTTTATCGTCAGGAGAAAGACTGGAAACAGTATGGCGCCCAGATCAGCAGGACGACACTTGCTAACTGGATTATCGATTGCTCCAGGAATTACTTTCAGCCAATGTATGATTATTTCCACCGAGAACTGTTGAAGCGCAGCTTCGCAATGGCAGATGAGACCAGAGTCCAGGTATTGAAGGAAGAAGATCGCCGGGCACAGACGCAATCCTTCATGTGGCTGTTCCGCAGCGGCGAAGACGGTCTTCCCGCCATTATCTTATATGGCTATTCTCCAACCAGGAGTGGCAGCCATGCAAAGGAGTTTCTGGAAGGCTATCACGGATATCTGGAAACGGATGGTTATCAGGGCAACAACAGCCTGCCGGATATCAAGCGGTGTTCCTGCTGGGCACACATCCGCCGGTACTTTATCGATGCCGTTCCCAAAGGGAAACAGTATGATTACAGCCAGCCGGCAGTACAGGGAGTCCAGTACTGTAACCGCCTGTT
>CAJTFL010000026.1:1087-54547 GCA_910575565.1 Lachnospiraceae bacterium
ACAGCACAGGCATATCTGGAGGATGGCCGCTGCAGCTTTACGAACAATCTCAGCGAGAACGCGATCCGTCCATTTGCAGTCGGCCGGAAGAACTGGCTGTTCAGTGATTCTGTAGAAGGAGCCAATGCCAGTGCTGTAGTTTATACAATGGTTGAGATGGCAAAGGCGCATGACCTGAATGTTTACGGATATCTGAAATTTCTGTTGGACCATCGGACAACGAAAGAGATGACCGATAATCAGCTCGCAGAGCTTGCACCCTGGAGTGAAAAACTCCAATCTATCAAAAATCGCATGTGAATTATAGTGAATTACTCCAACTCGCAAAGGGCTGGGGTAATTTTTTATCTGACCGCATTATTATTTGGCGGTTACTTTTTATCCACCATCCTGCTCATAAAACTAATTAACAAATTAATTTTTTACTTCTCCATTCACTTCTCAAAAAATCCCCATCACTCCCCCAATCCAATAAATCACTCCCAACACCCAGCTACTCAATATCCCATACAAGATTACCGGCCCAGCAATTGTGAATATTTTGCAGCCTATTCCAAAAATTTGTCCTTCCGCCTTATACTCAATCGCCGGCGCCACCACCGAATTGGCAAACCCGGTAATGGGAACTAACGCCCCGGCGCCGCCAAACTGCACTAATTTCGGATACCAGTTAAGCCCGGTGGCTAAAATGCTTGACCCAATCAGGATAATGGATGTCCAGGCTGCCGCCGCTTCTTTTTCCTTGCCCATCCCGTTCACCAGCCAATTCATCACCAGCTGCCCTGCCACGCAAATCAGTCCGCCGATCAAAAAGGCTTTTGCCATATCCATCCATACATTGTTTAATGGCGTCACTTCCTTTACGTAATCTCCGTAAGCATCTTTATTAATTTCCATTCATATCCCTCCAATATTTATCCCTCTCAGACGGAGAGCCAAATCCCCCTCTGCAAGCACGGCTCTTGGTTCACTGTCTGCAAAAGATTTTGCCTGTATAAGCCTCACTTACTGCCTATCCCATTCCAAAAGTAAATCATTGAACCTACAAATTTTCCTGCTGCCACCGCGAAAACAATATACTGCAAGCCCACCGCCAAATGGATCCTGCGGATAATTACCGGAAAGGCATTTAATGTCTCCGCCAGGGACATTACCAGGCATCCCACAAAGATTCCCACGGACACCCCAAATACGGCCATCAGCGCTTGTCCGAAGAACTGACCCGCAGGGATGGAAAATTCATACAGATCAAATACATTTCCAAAAGCCCCTCCAAGCACAATCAAAGTCTCGTAAAGCAGGATATGCTTCTTTGTCCTGGTCTTCCCCATCAGCCGTGGGAAGACACCGATCACCGCCAGGAACGCAAAGATTCCCGCAGCGATAATCCCGCCGGCAGCGAAGCCGAAAAGCCCTAAAAGCCAAAATTTCCAGCTAAGTAACATCCACCTCTTTCTCCTTCCTGCCACTGTTTTGAATCACGGTTTTGCAGATATCCTCCTCATAAGTGCGCATCTCCGCTTCCAGAGGGGTGGGATCTATACTTAGCTTCCATTTCAGGAAATGGTTAAAAAATGTCAGGATCCCGATTGCAAGGCCTGCCGAATAAGTGGCTTCCAGCACGGTAAAGCCGTCCGCCTCCCGCCCCATAACCAGGCGGTAAATTTCCTGGAACAGGGATGGAATATCCGCGTCATTGTTAAACGTCATAATGGCGAAAGCCGCCCCGCAAAAGCTGATCGCGCAGACAAATCCGGTCTTTATCCACTGCCACCACAGCTTAGGCGATTTAGGCGGATGGTAATCGATAATATAATCCGTCTCCCCCAAATTAGCCACCTGAATATCAGAATCCAGCTGGCTAATTTGGTCAATCAAATCCAGCACATCCTCCACATACCGCTTCTGCCGGTTTTCCCGGATTTTTTTAATCTTTAAGCTGTTGCACTTACTAAGAAGAACCGGATCCTGGCAGAATACTTTCGCCACATCCTTTAAAAACACATCTTTTTCCTGGACTTCCGTAAGCTGGCTGACTTTCAAATATACTTGTTTCCCGGTTTTCGATTTTTCCGGCTGTTTGTTTCCCATTTTTTCCTCTTCTCTCTGCCAGGCATCCGGGGAAACTTCGGGCTTCGACTTTAGCTTTCTCTTCGCCAAATACCTAAACTGCTCGGATTGCCTTAACTGCCCAGACCGCTTAAATCGCCAGATTGCCTTAACTGCCCAGACCGCTTAAATCGCCCAGATCGCCTTAACTGCCCAGACTGCCCTAACTTACTTAGATCGCTCAATTTGCTTAAATTGTTTCAATCACTCAAATTAACCCGGTTCAGCCAAAAACACTCCCCGCAATCCAGGGACAGGCCTGCACCAGTGTCCCTCCGTCCATGGCCGCTTTCGGGAAGCCGAATAAAATCACCCATATGGCAAGTCCAATTAGCCCTATGGAGAGCATCATAATTGCTATGCTTAAAATTAATTTCAGGGAATCCATTTTACACACCTTCTTAAACGATTTTTCTTTCTGAATCTTTTTCCAGTATGTCCGATTCCCTGATTTTTATACGATTTTTTCCCTCATGGATTTTAAAATTTTCTTTTCCAGGCGCGACACCTGAACCTGGGAAATGTTTAGGTCTTTGGCTACCTGGCTTTGGGTCTGGTTATAATAGTATCTGCGCAGGATAATGTCTTTATCTCTGCTCTCCAGCTCAGATACCAGCTTTTTTAACGTCATTTTGTTTAACAGCTTTTCCTGGGTTTCGCTTTCCTCCGGGATCCGATCCATCAGGCACATCCCCGGTTCATCATTATAATTAATAGGGCGGTACAGGGATTCCACCTCTGCCGCCGATTCAATGGACGCGGCTATCTGCTCACGGCTTTCCCCTAAACGCTGGGCGATCTCGTCGATGGTGGGATCCCTTCCCAGCTTTCCGTTTAGCTCCTGCCTTACCCCATTTACCCGGATCCCCAGCTCCTTTAAGGAGCGGCTTACCTTAATCATGCCGTCATCCCGGAGGAAACGCTTGATTTCCCCCTGGATCATGGGCACGGCATAGGTGGAAAACTTAAGGCCCAAGCTCAAGTCAAAATGATCCACCGCCTTCATCAGCCCAATGGAGCCAATTTGGAACAAATCTTCCATCTCATACCCCCTCCGGTCAAACCGGCGGACAATGCTCCAAATCAGCCCCATATTTTCCACAACCAGCTTATCCCTGGCTGCCTTATCCCCTTCGTGAGCCCTTTGAATCAGATTCATGGTCTCATCCATGGGATCATCCTCCTATCTTCTTTTTCATTCGGACGGTGGTTCCCTTCCCTAGCTGGGATTCTACCTCCAAATGATCCATAAAAGCCTCCATAAAGGAAAATCCCATGCCTGAGCGCTCGCCGGTTTCGTCGGAAGTGTACATCGGCTCCATCGCCTTTTTCAGGTTTCCTATCCCCACCCCCTTATCTTTTACCGTAAGGGTAAACATCTGCCCATGGATTTCCGCTTCTATGTAGATAATGCCAGGCTTTTGCCTGTAGCCGTGGATCACCGCATTCGTTACCGCCTCCGAAGCCGCCGTTTTTACATCGTCTATTTCCTCCAGGGTGGGATTCATCCGGCTCATAAATACAGCCACTACCACCCGGGCAAACTCTTCATTCCTGGACAAGCTGTCTATTTCCAGCCGCATCCTGTCGTAAGCCTGCCCGTCCATCTCCTGCCCGCCTGCCATTTCTGCACTCTCCGGCTCCTGCCCGCCTGCCATCTCTGCCATCTCCGGCTCCTGCCCGCCTGCCATCTCTGCACTCTCCGGCTCCTGCCCGCCTGCCATCTCTGTCTTCTCCGGCTCCTGCCCATCTGCCATCCCGGCTTCCACCGGCTCCTGCCCGCTTATCCTTTCCCTTTCTATCCTTTCCATCTTTTCTCCCTTCCGTGCACATTCCGCCATAATGCCCCTGGCCAAAAAATAAACAAAATTTCCAATCATCCTGCCGCAATAGCAGACTCCTTTGTCTCAAAGCAGGGCATCAGCCGCGCCAGACCGCCCACATTCAAGATCCGGTGCACCTGTGCGCCCGCCCCGCAGATCGCCACGCTGCCGCCGCTCCCTGCCATTTGCTTATACCGGTTCAGCAAAATCCCAATACCTGAGGAATCCATAAATTCCGTTTTGCTGAAATCAAAAACAATTCGGCTTACATAATTTTCCGACAGCAGCAAATCTGTTTCATACTTTAAGTCGCGGCAGTTATGATGATCCAGCTCCCTTGGAAGATGGATGATTAACACTGCCCCTCTCGCCTCATAAGAAAAGGTATCCTGATTCATTCCCTGATCTCCTTCCATAAAACTTAACTATGCAAAACCCGCCTGCAAGCAAGACGCTTTTATAAAACTTACCCTCGCAAAACCTATCTGCAAGCAGGCCTTTTATAAAACTTACCCTCGCAACGCTTATCTGCAGCAGGATGCTTTTCTGTGAAATTTGAATGCTTTTTCATAAGATTCAAGCATCCGTTTCCGCCCTTTACGTCACAAAAAGAAAGGACAGGCAAAATCCGCTTTCTTGCCTTGTCCTTTTTCTCTCTTGTCTCCTGCCTAAATCTTTCCTCTGAATAGCTTTCCGGTTCCAATGCCGTGACCGTGCCAAGCTGCCAAGTTTCCAAACTCCCCCAGCGCGGCCCTAATACCCCCTGGCCGCTTTGGCCTGCTCTACCTGCTCGGAATCGGGAAATTCGTCGATAATCTTCCCAAACCAAAGGTTTGCATTATCGGTATCGCCGGTCTGCTGATATGCCCGTCCTAAAAGGTACATGGCTCCTGTATTATCCGGTTTAACCTCCAGGCTTTTTTCATAGTAAGCGATGGCCTGCCGGACATTCCCCCCATTCCATGAGGCGGTTCCCAGTTCCTCCAGTACCTGAAACCCGTTTGTGGTCATATCCTGGGTAACTTCGTCAATGATATCCAGGACGCTCCTTTCTGAAATCAACGTAGGATCTAAGGCGGTATAAAGCTGGGCTACCGTCATTAAATCCTCACTCCGGTACGCCTGCAAAATCCCGATAACCGCCTGGTACTGCGCTAACACCGCCTGATTGTCGCTGTCAATGGAGGAAAGCTGGGATTCCATCCCCTCGGCCGATGCCTTCGCCTCCTCATATTCCTCCGTCTTTGCCGCCAGCTGCTGGTTTAAGTCGCTGATCTGCTGGCTGTAGCGGGTTAATTCCTGGTTGTGAGCCGTATTCAGCGATTTCGTCTTCGCCGGCATGACCAGGTAAAAGATCACCAGCATCCCGATTACCAACCCGGCAATAATGTTTAAGATGCTTCCCCAGCCGGTATTTTCCTTGTATTCCGGCGGGATAATGGTATCGTCATCTTCCATCTGGCGGTGGGAAAAGGCGTTTTTCAGCTTCTTTTTCTCCACATCTTCTCGCCGGGTATTCTGCTTGACGATGGACATATACCACTGAGCCTTGGGATTGTTTTTATCAATCTGCAGAACCCGGTACAGGGATTTCCCCGCCTTCACATAATCCCCGTTGGACATATCCACCAGGGCTAAAAGCATCTGGGCTTTCACAAAACGCGGATTAGCTTCCGCCACTTTTGCCAGCTGCATAACCGCCAGATCCGCACTGTCTGTACGGATCTGCAAGAGTGCCTGGTTATAGGTTTTAATCATCAGGCTTTCCCGCTCCAGCTGCCCGGGCTTTCGCTGGATTTCCTCCAAGTAGCGGTCAGCCCGGTTGCCCTCCGGCTTTAAATTCATGCTGATTACCCACTGGGTCAGGGCATCGGCAGTCTCCCCCATCTCATAAAATACCAGCCCTAAAAGGTTCCTGGCATCCATCTGGTATTTGTCGAAGCGCAAGCTTTTCTTCAGGCACTCAACCGCCCCGGTCAAATCCCGGAGCCTTGCTTTTTCCAATCCCAGATTGTAAAAGCTGTTTGCAATCTGGCGGTTCCTTTTGATATAATCCATTGATCCTTATTCTTCCTTTATTCCCTTAAGCAGCTCCATCATAATATCCGTCATATCCGTTAAGTCTGCCTTTACGATGGCATCCTCTATGCTCTCCACTTCCAGGCTGGGCTTAAACCGCGCAATCTCTTCGTCAAAATCAATCATGGCCTCTCCTTCCAAGCAGTTCCTGCTTAATTTCTCCGATTAAGTACAGGGAACCGGCACAAAATATATAATCTCCGCTTCCCTGTTTTCGGAGCAGATACTCCAGGGCGGGGCCTGTTTTCTCAAAGCATTCCGCCGAACATCCCAATCCCATCTCCTGCCGCAAAAGCCTTTTTAATTCCGGAATCTTTAATCCCCGCTCACTTTGCAGCTGGACGGCCACGGCCAAATCCGGCTTCAGACCCCTCCACAGGTATTGTACCATATTTCGGTAATCTTTGTCAGCAGCTGCCGCAAATAAAACGAAAATCTTTCCTTCTTTGCCCTTTATCTCCTCCTTGGCTGCCCTTACGAAGGCTTCCATTCCTCCTGGATTATGGGCTCCGTCCACAAACACCCGGGGAAGCACCTCCTCCATCCGGCCAGGCCAGCAGGTCTCTGCCATGCCTTCCAGCAGGCATCCCTCCCGCTCCCCTTCAATCCTTCCCTCTTCCATCAGCACCTGAAGCGTCCGCCAGGCTAAGGCTCCATTATCCGCCTGATAAGAAGCTTTAAAGGGCAGGAAAACCTTAGGCGTCCCTCCCTTAAATTCCAAAGCTATCCGGCCTTTTCCGTAATGCCTTTCCTGAAAGTCCTGGCGGCAAAGGGGGACTGCCTTGGCTTTAAGCCTTTTGGCCTGGGCACTGATTACCTGGGCGGCCTCCCGGTTATTTGCATCGTAAATGACCGTAACCCCTTCCTTAATGATCCCCGCCTTTTCCCCGGCAATCTCCCTGATGGTACTCCCTAAATACTGGGTATGATCCAGGCTGATGGAGGTAATCACAGAAATCAGGGGATGTTCCACCGCGTTAGTGGCATCCAGCCTTCCACCCAGCCCCGTCTCCATAATCCAAAAATCCACTTCCGCCTTGGCAAACAACACTGCTGCCATATAAAACAGGAATTCAAAAAACGTGGGATGGCGCAGCCCTCTGTCCGCCAGCACATCCGCCGCTTCCTTCACCTGGCAGAAGCATTCTTCAAAAAGCCCTTCCTCCGCCATCTTTCCATCCAAAAGGAACCTCTCCCGAAGCTCCACCAGATGGGGGGAAACAAATGTGCCTACCCGGTATCCCGCCCGGCCTAGGGCATACGTTAAACAGGCGCAAACCGAGCCTTTTCCGTTGGTTCCCGCCACATGGATTACCGGGATTTTCCTGTCCGGATTCCCAAGGTACTCCAAAAAACGCCGGATATCTTCCAGGCTGTTTTTCTCTTTTGCCCACATGGGAACCTGGTTTAAGTATTCTTCTGCTTTCATCGCCGCACCTTCCCATATGCAGATGCCAGGGTCAAAAATTTTTTGCGCGCAAGCTTGCATCGGATTTTCGACCTTTTGATAGTATCATATACATTGATTATAAAGGTTCCTGCCGGATTTTCAACCGGATTCTTTCGCAAAAAACGACGGAAAATTTAACCGGCGGACTTAACCGAAGGCTTTATGGGAAGCTGGGCCAGGATAATCGCACCGAACATAACCCCGCAGCCTATCAGCTGCCTCGGGCCTAATTTCTGCCCCAAAATCAGCCATCCGGCCAGCACGGAAATGCTGGATTCCAGGCTTAAAATCAGGGAAGCTATGGTAGGATTCATCCCCTTTTGGCCGAGAACCTGCAGGGTATAGGCCACGCCGCAGCTCATAATCCCGGCATATAGAATCGGCAATTTCGCCGCCAAAATATCGGATAATACCGGGCGCTCGAAGATAAGCATCATCAGGAAGGACAGGATGCCGCAGACCAAAAACTGGATGCAGGAAAGCTTAACTCCATCCGTTTTCGGGGCATAGTAGTCAATTACCAGGATATGGAAGGAAAACAAAACGGCACAGCAAAACACCAGCCCATCTCCCTTAGACAAAGAAAACCGATCGCCTTCCATGCATAAAAGGTAAAGACCCACAGCCGCGGCAAACACCGCCCCCCATACGTTGGGGCCGCATTTTTTCCTCTGAAACAGCCCCAATACCGGCACGATCACAATATAGCAGGCCGTAATAAACCCGGCCTTCCCTACCGTGGTATACCGCACCCCAAACTGCTGGAAGTTTGAAGCCAGGCAAAGCATAACCCCGCAGGCTATCCCCCCGGCAAGGAGGATTTTCCTCTCTTTTCTCCTCCCAGCCAAACGCCTGTCCGGCGCTGGGAAGCCACCTTCGGAAACCATTTCATCCGACCAGGAATCAGGAACGGCTTCCCCGCCTTTCCTTCCCGCTTTAGGGTTTAAAAGAGCAGCAGCCCCGCCTTTCCTTCCCGCTTTAGGATTTAAAAGAAAAATCACCGGAATCAGCACCAGTCCGCCAATGATGCTCCTTACTGCATTAAAGGTAAAAGGTTCCACATAATCCATCCCCACGCTCTGGGCTACGAAAGCCACACCCCAAATCGCTGCAGTCAACAGCAGCATTATCCCATTTTTTATCTTCATTGCAATCCTTTTTCCCACAAATCAGACGACTTCTTTCGGCCGTTCCAAAAGAAGCCTGCCGTAAAAGCTTACCCTTCCAAATGAGCCAGCTGCTTTGTCACCTGCTCCAACATCTGTGTATATTTCAGCAATTTTCCTTTTTCTTCCTCAATCTTGGCTGCCGGAGCCTTGCTGATAAACTTTTCATTGCCCAGCATCCTGTTCACCCGATCTAGTTCCCCGTGGAGGCGCTTTTCCTCGCCCTTTAAGCGGGCAATCTCCTTGTCCAAGTCAACCAAATCGGCAAAAGGCAGGTAAATCGCAGCCTGGGGAATCACCGCCGGAACCGCGTCCTCGCCGATCCCTTCCTTATCCTTTTGCAGCTCTACCTGGCTGGCATAGCCTAAGGCGGCGAAAAACGCCTTGCTGCGGCGGAAAATTTCCAAAATTTCCTCGTCCTCGGAAACCACAAACACCTTGGCCTTGCGGCTGGGGGGAACATTCATGGATGTACGCACGTTCCGGATAGACCTTACCGCTTCCTTAATGGTTCCCACTGCCTTTTCTTCCTGGGCAAAATCCCATTCTGCCTTCCACACTGGCCAGGCAGAAACCATAATGGACTCTTCCTCATCCTGGAGATTGCAGAAAATTTCTTCTGTGATAAAGGGCATAAAGGGGTGGAGCAGCTTTAACGCCTGGATCAGCACCGTTCTCAGCGTCCAGATGGCGGCGGCCTTGGTGGTATCCTCCTCTGCGTACAGCCTTGGCTTTACCATCTCGATATACCAGTCGCAGAACTCTTCCCAGATAAAATCATACACCTTCTGCAAGCCGATTCCCAGCTCATATTTATCCAGGTTTTCCGTCACTTCCTTAGCCAGGGCATTTACCTTGGATAAGATCCACTTATCCGCCAAGGTCAGCTGGGAAAGGGCGGCTTCCGCCTTCGGCGCCTTCTCAATATTCATCATAATAAACCGGGAAGCGTTCCAAACCTTATTGGCAAAATTTCGGCTGTTCTCCACCCTCTCCCAGTAAAACCGCATATCATTGCCGGGGGCATTGCCGGTAATCAGCGTCATCCGCAGGGCATCCGCGCCGTACTTGTCGATTACCTCCAAGGGATCGATGCCATTGCCCAAGGATTTGCTCATCTTCCGCCCTTGGGAGTCTCGGATCAGGCCATGGATCAGCACCGTGTGGAAGGGACATTTCCCCATCTGCTCAAAACCGGAAAAGACCATGCGGATTACCCAGAAAAAGATAATGTCATAGCCTGTCACCAGCACGTCCGTGGGATAGAAATATTCCAGCTCCTCCGTCTTTTGGGGCCAGCCCAGGGTAGAAAACGGCCAAAGCGCTGACGAAAACCAGGTATCCAAGGTATCCTCATCCCGCTTAAAATGGCTCTTCCCGCACTTGGGGCACTGAGCCGGCGCTTTCTTAGCCGCCACGATATGGCCGCAGTCCTGGCAGTAGTAGGCCGGGATCTGGTGGCCCCACCAAAGCTGCCGGGAAATGCACCAGTCCCGGATATTCTCCAGCCAGTGAAGGTACGTCTTCCCAAAGCTTTCCGGGACGAAGGTCAGCTGGCCATTCTTGATGGCCTCAATGGCCGGTTTTGCCATCTCGTCCATCCGCACAAACCACTGCTGCTTAACCATAGGCTCCACCGTGGTTTTGCAGCTCCCATGGATTCCCACATTATGGGAATGGGGAACTACCTTTACCAAAAGACCCTGGCGCTCAAGCTCCGCCACCATGGCCTTCCTGGCCTCATATCGATCCATGCCAAAGTAGGGGCCTGGCACATTGACTGTGGCATCATCATTTAAGATTACAATCTCTTCCAGGCCGTGGCGCTTTCCCACCTCAAAGTCATTGGGATCATGGGCCGGGGTAATCTTTACGCAGCCTGTGCCAAAATCCTTGTCCACATATTCATCGGCAACCACCGGGATCTGGCGGCCGGTAAGGGGAAGCTCAAGCATTTTCCCTACGATATCCTGATACCGCTCATCCTCCGGGTTCACCGCCACCGCCGTATCTCCCAGCATCGTTTCCGGCCTGGTGGTGGCAATCTCCACAAAGCGTCCCGGCTCCCCTACTACCGGGTAATTAATATGCCAGAAAAAGCCCTCCTGCTCCACATGATCCACCTCGGCATCGGATATGGAGGTCTGGCACAGGGGACACCAGTTGATAATCCGGGAGCCTTTATAAATATAGCCCTTCTCATACAGCTTGCAGAATACTTCCAAAACCGCGTCTGAGCAGCCTTCGTCCAAGGTAAACCGCTCCCTGTCCCAGTCTGCGGAAGAGCCCAGCTTATGCAGCTGGTTAATGATCCGGGAGCCGTATTCCTTCCTCCACTCCCAGCACTGTTCTAAAAAGCCCTCCCGGCCAAGATCTTCTTTCTTAATCCCCTCGCTCCTCAGCTTATTGATCACCTTTACCTCCGTAGAGATAGCCGCGTGATCCGTTCCCGGCTGCCACAGCGCCTCATAGCCCTGCATCCGCTTAAAGCGAATCAGGATATCCTGCATGGCATTATCTAAAGCATGGCCCATATGGAGCTGGCCGGTGATATTGGGCGGCGGCATCATGATGGTAAACGGCTTCTTGGCCCGGTTTACCTTGGCATGGAAATATTTTTTCTCCATCCATTTCTGGTACAGGCGATCCTCTATGGCCGCCGGATTGTATGTTTTCTCTAATTCTTTCATGGCTTTTTGCCCTCCGTTTTCTGTAAAGTTTTAATGAATAGTTCAGCCAGTGGAAACCGCATAGATAAAAATCATGCCTGCATGAATTTTCATCTATCGGTTTTCATTGAGGGAGCGCCCGTTTATAAGCAAAGTTAGCTGCATTAGCAGCGGGGAGTGCCGCCAGGCAAGGCTTTCCCTAAAGGGACGCTGCGCAGTGCAAATGGCGCGGGCTGAACGGACAGTAGATTTTAACTTAAAACCCCCGGATACTGTCCTGGCTGTCATCCTTGGTCTTAATGATCTTTCGGATGACCACATCATACCCGGCCTTTTCATTTACCTGGACATAAACCCGCTCCCCCTCCTTATGGCCTTTTATGGCCTTTCCCAAAGGGGATTCAATGCTGATTAGGCCTTTCATGGAATTGCCCCTGATGGACGTTACCAGGCGGTAAGTTTCCACCTCATCCTCATCTTCAAAATACAGCTCCACCGTATTGTTAATTCCAACTTCGTCCTCCTTAGACTGATCCGTCACGATGGAAGCCGTGCGCAGCATTTTTTCCAGGTATCGGATCCGGCTTTCGTTTTGGTTTTTGTACTTTTTTGCCGCGTAATATTCAAAATTTTCGCTTAAATCCCCCTGAGCCCTGGCCTCCTTCACCGCTTCGATTGCTTCCTTGCGGACGACTAATTTGCGGTGTGTGATTTCTTCCTCAATCTTTTTCACATCACTTTTTGTAAGCTGTTCCCGCAATTTTCCCACCTCCTTCTAAACAAAAAAACGCCCCTTACACAAAAATGTAAAGGGCGAATGAGCGCTGTACCACCTTTTCTTCTGCCGGAATACGCCAACCCACACGGATACGGACAAATCGATAAAAATCATTCCGGCACTTTCACGCCTGTAACGGGACGCCCGGGAGCCCCTAGCAGCCTTCAGGCTGGTTCAGCGCTCCGGCTCCAAAGCTACCTTCCACCGTTCCTCCTCAGACCGCCTTTCAGCCTACGAGCGATCCTCTCTGCCAGGATTTCCTGATGTACTCCTCTTCTTCTAAGCCTTTGCCATAATGTGCCCGGGAAACCCCAAGCGTTTTTATTTCCGCGAGCAATGAACGCCGTGCCCGCACGAGCATTTGGCGAATGCCGCGAGGTTCAAATACCCCGCAGCTTGCAGCGGGGTATTTGACTTGCTGTTTCCTCTCTGCTTATCGTTTGCTTCGCATTTTATTTATCATAATGAGTTTTTTAGGGTTTGTCAAGTAGGTTTTTGCCATCTTCCTATTTACCCCTTCCCACAATAATGCTATACTAAAAAAGCAGGCGGCTTCGCTAAATAAGCATAACTGCAAAACCATATTTACTGGGCTGAATCTGCCGCGGCAAAGCCAAGTATCTCGCGACAGCCGCCAAACGCCCACGCAAATATGCCAGCCTTGCTGCCTGCGGCAATAAGCACAGCTAAAACACAGCCACTTTAAAGAAATGGGGGAAACTTATGAGACGAAAATTGACAACGCTTACAAAGGCCATTACCTTAACTGCCATAGCCGCCATGGCAATGTCCATCCCGGCATTTGCCGGAAGCTGGAGGGCTGACGGTGAACGATGGTGGTATGACAACGGAGACGGAACCTGGGCCAAAAACGGCTGGCAGTGGATCGACGGCAATGGGGACGGAATCGGGGAAAGCTACTATTTTGATGCCAGCGGATACCTTCTGGTTTCCACCACCACGCCGGACGGCTACACCGTAAATGAATCCGGCGCATGGACAGCTAACGGGCAGGTGCAGCAGATGGCTTTAACTGCGCCGTCGGCTCAGAATAATGCGGTAAACAGCGAATGGATAGATGCCTATGCCGCCTTTTTAAGCAGCCGCACCCAAAAGCCGAAATACGGAAAAAACTGTTTTTCCTTAATCTATATCGACGGCGATGCCATACCAGAATTATTTATCCACAACACTGCGGCAAACCATCATCAGGGAGCCGAACTGTACACTTATTATAATGGCCAGGTGGTAGAACTAGGGGAATTTGGAAACTGCGGAGGGTTTAACTACCTGGAAAAGCAAAACCGCCTGTACTGGTTCGACAGCGGAATGGGATTGTCTTTATGGGCATTTTATCAGATCGCTGACGGCAAGGCGGTTAAACTGAACTATTACGAATCCACTGAACGGTATGAAAATGGATATGTGGCTTCCACTACCTACAGCCAAAACGAGGCAGCCCTTTCTGAGGCCGAATACAATAGCCGTCTAGATGCGGATATTGGAGATGCCTCCGCCTATAAAACCGCGACGGCAAAAGATGCCTTGGAGATTACGGCTGGGAATATCCAGAAAATGCAGGAGGATGTGGGAAGCGTGATTCGGTGAATTTATGCTTGTGTTTTTTATGAATAAATAACAAAAAAGGAGCACAAAGATATGATGTATCCATATATGACGTTATTTGATGAAACCGAGATTGTCCACTCGCAAATTATAGAAGAAAACAATATCCAAAAGGTGATTGTCCATTTTGAACGTCCCACAGAAGGCGGCTTTGATTATGCAAGATGTGAACTCCCTGAATATAAATGGATTCAGAAAAAAGGATATTCTGATGAAGAAATCGCCCTATTCCAGCAATTACTCCAAAGCAATGCACATTTGCTGTATAAATATGCGGCAGAAGGAGGAATCCAGATTGCCTAATTTATTCACGGTAAGCGGTTATAAGATTTACTTTTGGTCAAATGAAAATAATGAACCATTTCATGTGCATATATCGAAAGGCAAACCTTCCCCAGACAGTACAAAGGTATGGCTAACCAAAAAGGAGGATGTATTTTAGCCAATAACGAAAGTCAGATTCCAAAAAAGAATTAAATCAATTGATGGAATTTATATCAGCCCAGTTTTTTCTTATATGTTCCGCATGGAAGAAATTTTTTGTTACGGACGAAATCAGATTTTATTGTTAAAAACAATTATTTTAAGAAAAGAAATATTGAAATCCGTCCTTCTCCAATCGCTCGTCAGAAAGTGCGGTATTTAGAATTGGGCTTCCGGCTATTGGCCAGTAGCCTTTTCTTGAATTTGCCAGTATCCCTGCGTTTGAATGGCTGATTCCCAGCTTTTCCAGATTATGATATCTTGCCTTCATCTTTTCCTTGGATTTCCCATGTACCTGGGGCTGATATCCTTTCTGGTTCTTATAAAATCCATATCCCAGGAATTTAATTTTCCCAGCATAGGCTACAACTGTTTTCTCCTGGTTTACTTTTAAGAACAGCTTCCTTCAGATTCGCAGCCGCCCACCACACCCTTGCTCTTGGCTGTATCCTTCCCACTACCGGGCGGATTAGGGACTTTCACCCATTAGAACGTGCGCCCGCCGGGCGCACAACAAAAAACGCCCGAATGGAATAAATCCATTCAGGCGCATAAAGCACACACAATATTCAATTAAAGCTTATCCTTAGCCACCTTGGCCAATTTCGCAAATCCCTCTGCGTCATTAATGGCCATGTCAGACAAAATCTTTCTGTCCATCTCTACGCCAGCCAGCTTTAAGCCGTGCATGAACCTGCTGTAGGATAATCCGTTAATCCTTGCAGCGGCGTTAATTCTGGCAATCCATAACTGACGGAACTGCCTTTTCCTTTCCTTACGGCCTGCGTAGGAGCTGGCCAAAGCCCTCATTACGGACTGTTTTGCGATACGGTACTGTTTGGAGCGGGCGCCTCTGTAGCCCTTTGCCATTTTTAATACTCGATTATGTTTCTTCCTTGCGTTTAAACCGCCTTTTACTCTTGCCATGGATAATTCCTCCTTCTCTTAACTAAACCCAAATTTACAGATATGGTAAAAGCTTCTTCATTACCTTGCTGTTGGTTGGATCGGTAACGATGTCTTTCCTAAGATTTCTCTTTCTCTTAGCTGACTTCTTGGTTAAGATATGGGACTTATACGCCTTGTTCCTTACTAACTTCCCGGTTGCAGTTTTTTTGAAACGCTTTGCGGCAGCTCTCTTTGTTTTTAACTTCGGCATTGTAATTTCCTCCTTAAAAATCGTCTATTCTCTAACGTTTTGCGGTTAAGAACATCACCATCGTTCTTCCTTCCACCTTAGAAGGCTTGTCGATAACGGCTATATCGGCCAGATTTTCAGCGAATTCATCCAGAATATACTTTGACTGATTCATATGGGCCATCTCGCGGCCTCGGAAACGCAGGGTGATTTTCACCTTATTTCCTTTTTCCAGGAATTTCCTGGCAGCTGAGGTCTTGGTGTTTAGGTCATTGGTGTCAATATTCGGAGATAAACGAACTTCCTTTATTTCGATTACCTTCTGCTTTTTCTTGGCCTCCTTCTCTTTTCTGAGAAGCTCATAGCGATACTTGCCATAGTCGATAATCTTACATACCGGCGGCTTTGCTGTCGGAGCAATTTTTACTAAGTCAAGCTCTGCTTCCTGGGCCAGCTTAAAAGCCTCCTTGGCAGACATAATTCCTAATTTCTCTCCGTGTTCGCCAATCAGAAGAATTTCCTTATCCCTGATCTGTTCGTTAATCATTAACTCGCTAATAGTCGTACACCTCCTAGGCTTTCATGAAAATTTTCGCTCCTTTAAGGAACACTTTTTCGCCCCGCCCACAGCCAGGCATTCGCAGCGCCCATGGCGAACCCTCCAAAAAATAACGGAAAACGCAGACTCTGGGGAACGGCAAAATAAAAGTGGACAGCATAGCTATCCACTTAATTTCAGCACAAAAACCGGATTAACGCCGCAGCCCTTCCATCCTTACTGCAAAGCAAAAATGGAAAAACGCCGCAACCCATCTGTCCCAGCGCGCTTCCGCGCCAAAACTGCCGGCCTTCCTTACATGATGAACCCGGGTCACTGAAAAAATACATTAACCAATACATTAACCATTTCTAACCAAGTGCCAAGGTGAGGTGGATACCTGCTTTCCTGATGTTGTTTTCACAACTTTTAATACTTTACCATAATTTGCGTAGGCTGTCAACTGTTTTTTATTCAAAGCGGCGCAAAAACTGGTATGGATAATAATTAAATAACTGGATATTTAAATAATGCCACATTCCGATTATGATACGCATATCAGCGTACTGTCCGCATTATATTGAGAAAAAAACCATAGGGCAACGCACTGGAAGATAGAAGGAGGCCTTAACAATGGATACAAATCGATACGAATTAAATAAGCAGCTGGCGCAAATGTTAAAGGGCGGCGTCATCATGGATGTCACCACGCCGGAGCAGGCTAAGATTGCCGAGGAGGCAGGCGCGTGCGCCGTTATGGCGCTGGAAAAAATCCCTGCGGATATCCGGGCTGCAGGCGGCGTATCCAGGATGAGCGATCCTAAAATGATCAAGGGAATCCAGGAAGCCGTTTCCATACCGGTTATGGCAAAATGCAGAATTGGGCACTTTGTGGAAGCACAGATCCTGGAAGCCATTGAAATTGATTATGTGGATGAAAGCGAGGTACTTTCCCCTGCCGATGATCTTTACCACATCGATAAACGCAAATTCAAGGTTCCCTTTGTCTGCGGCGCTAGGGATCTGGGCGAAGCGCTGAGAAGGATTAATGAAGGGGCATCCATGATCCGCACAAAAGGCGAGCCGGGAACAGGCGACGTAGTGCAGGCTGTCCGGCATATGCGGAAAATGAACCAGGAAATTGCAAAAGCTGCCTCAATGAGGGATGATGAGCTGTTTGAAACAGCGAAAAGCTTAGGGGTTCCTTATGAGCTTCTGAAATATGTACATGAAAATGGCCGCCTGCCAGTTGTAAACTTTGCAGCAGGAGGAGTGGCAACACCGGCAGACGCAGCCCTTATGATGCAGCTTGGGGCAGAAGGCGTATTCGTAGGATCTGGCATCTTCAAATCCGGAGATCCCAAAAAGCGGGCATCGGCCATCGTAAAAGCAGTTACTAACTTTGAGGATCCCAAGCTCCTCGCAGCCCTTTCCGAAGACCTTGGCGAAGCAATGGTGGGGATCAATGAGCAGGAGATAAAGCTCCTGATGGAAGAAAGGGGAAATTAAAATGCAGATCGCCATACTTGCAGTACAGGGGGCTTTCGCTGAGCACCGCAAAAAAATAGAGGCGATGGGCGTATCCTGCGTTGAGCTTCGCAAAAAAGAGGATTTGCAGAAATCCTTCGACGGCTTGATCCTGCCCGGCGGGGAAAGTACGGTGCAGGGAATGCTGATAAAGGAGCTAGGGCTGTATGACGGTCTTAAGGAAAGGATCCAAGACGGGATGCCTGTACTGGCCACCTGTGCAGGACTGATCCTCCTGGCTGAGGAATTGGCAAACGATCCCCGCGTATACTTTGGGACACTTCCGGTAAAAGTGAAACGGAATGCCTATGGCAGGCAGCTCGGAAGCTTCCATACAGTCCAAAAAATGGACGGGATTGGAATCGTGCCCATGACCTTCATCCGTGCACCATATATTGAAGAAACCAGAGGCAATGCCCAAACACTTGCTTCAGTAAGGGGAAATATTGTGGCAGTGAAATGCGGCACACAGTACGCGATGTCATTCCATCCCGAATTAGATGAGGATAACCGGATACATCAGGCATTTTTAAATGCGGCTAGAAATTAAAATATCTCTCTGTTCCCGTGATGGTGCTTTTTCGATAGTGCAAAGGGAAACGGAGGCGCAGTGGCGCTGCGCCTCCGTTTTTCCTTTGTGCTATCGGAAAAGCAGGCCAGCGAAACGTAAGGTAATTTAAGGTAGATTGTATTGGATGCTGACGGACAAAAAGGACGTCAGTCTAGGAAGAACACCATAGGCCAGCCTTCCTTCCAATTCATTTTGTTTGCCTTATCCGGCTCCTCTCCACCAGATCCGCAAACAGCTTATTCATCACCGGAGCGGAATCCACCAGATCTTCCGGATGCCACTGGACGCCCAGGATCAGGCCTTCCTCATCCTCGATTCCCTCGATTATGCCATCCTCCGCCCTGGCTGTAACCTTAAGCCCTTTCCCCAGCGCCTTTACCGCCTGATGGTGCATGGAATTGGTTTTCAGCTTCCCGGCTCCAAAGACGGCGGCAAGCCTGGTTCCCTCCTCCACCTCCACGTGATGGGTCAAATACGTCCGATCATACTTCTGCAAATGCTGGATTACCTTCCCCTCATAATGGGACAGATCCTGGTAAAGGCTCCCTCCCATTAGTACATTTAAGGTCTGATGGCCTTTGCAGATCCCAAGCATAGGAAGCTTGCGCTCCAGGGCATACCGCCCCGCCTTCAGCCACGCATCATCGATTTCCGGGCGGAAGATCCCAATCTCCGGAAGAGGCTCCTCACCGTAATGCCACGGCGTCATATCCTCCCCGCCGGGAAACAAAAGCCCGTCGCAAAAAGACAGCGCAGCCTCCGGATCCTCCGCCACCGTCTCCGGCGGAATCAATACCGGAACACCCCCGTTCATCTGGACAGCCCGCACATTGGTACTGCTCATAAATACATACTTTCCGCTGATATATAAGCCCGGATCCGTCCTCCTGGTAAGGGTCATGATGCCAATAACTGGTTTTCGCTGGTTTTCCATAATCTTTGTTCTTCTTTCCCTTCTCTTTGTGAAAATTTAATGCTTTGTTTTATGATGAAAATCTATGTCCATTCAGCCCCGCGCCATTCGCAAAACCATCACTTCAAAATATCCTGCCTAAAAATATGGCAAAGCCGCTCCTCATCCAGCCCCCGGATCACCTGAGCCGCCAAGCTGGAAGCCGCTTCCATATCCTCCCTGGCGCAGAAATTATAATGCGTATGAATATACCTGCTGGGAATCCCAAGAACCAGCACCGGCACTGCCTTCCCGGTAAGGCTGATTTTTCCCGCATTAGTGCTCCCGCCTCTCCTCACCGCCTCCTGGTAAGGAATGCCGCACTTTTTCGCTAATTCCTCCGCATATTCGATAAACGCAGGATTGGAAATATAGCTGTTATCCAGCCTCCTAATCTGCACCCCATTTTTCATCCGGCACTGAGCCTGGGTCGCGCTGATGTGGAAATCGTCAGAAGGAGAGCCTTCAAACACAATGGCCAGATCCGGCTTCACTACCTGAGCCGTCACGATGGCTCCTCTCATCCCCATTTCCTCCTGGGTGGCAAAAGCGCCCACCACCTGGACAGCCAGCTTTTCCCGTTCCTCAAACAGCTGATCCATGGTATCTACAATACAAGCGCACCCTGCCCGGTTGTCAAAGGCCTTTCCACAGCAAATCCCGTGCTCCTCATCATAGGAGAAAGATACATCCGGCATCATAGGATCCCCGATGGAAATGCCGAAGGCTTCCTCCGCCTCTTTCCTGCTGGTTGCGCCAACATCCACGTAAATCTTTTCAATATCCAAATCCTGGGAAGCCCTTTCCTTCGCGTTCATAAAATGAACCGGCTTGGAAGTGATAATGCCCTTTACCCGCTTTCCGCTCCTGGTACGGATAATCACCGAATGGGCCGGGATATTATTCAGCATAAACCCGCCCAGCATGATAATGCCCAAAACGCCGTTGTCATGGATGGTCTGCACCATAAAGCCGCACTCATCCGAATGGGCATCCAGCTGGAGCACCGGCTTATCCTTGTCTGCCCCAGGCATCCTTACATACAGGTTGTGCATGGCGTCGTTTTCCACCTGATACTTTTTGCAGTAACTGGCAATCGTGCGAATCACTTCTTCTTCAAACCCACTTGGCCCGAATGCATCTGAAATCCTGCCAAACATTTGCATATCCATGGTCTGTAATCTCCTTCATCTGAACAATTTTGCTGCATACGCATCAAATCAGGGCAATCCTTTCCGCCGCCCTGATTTGATGCCTGCTATTAACTTACGGCGGGACTGTCACAAAACCGCAGATTTCCCCAATATATAGATTGAATATTTCCATAAATTCCACTATAAATTGCAGAGACGCAGTGTTTTATTGCAGTCCTATAAGATAATTGGCTTTGCCCGTGCACCAGCGCTTGGCCGAAGGCGGCAGCGCCTTAATACACCACAAAGCAATGAGCCGTCACCACATCCATCCAGTTATCCGTAACCAGACGGTTAGTAAAGGTATCCACCTTTTCCATCCCCGGATAGAAGGACATCTGGTAGGCTTTCCGCCAATCCTTAAACGTTACCTCATAGGTAAACTTCTTCGGAAGCTCCACCTGGCAGAGAGACAAATCCTTTGACAATGCCCTTTTCACCCCGGAATGGATCCCCTCCAGCACCTTTACAGGCGGCTCACAGACCGTGGCCCCGCCTACTCCCCGCTTAGTCACCACCGTTTCCAGCTCCGGAACCTGAGCCTTCGCCAGGCCGCAGATCGCCTCATCACCGGATAGGAACAGCACCGGAACCCCAAGGCTTGCCGCCGTGTAGGTATTCAGCATAAACTCGCTCATATACTCCCCGTTCAGCCGGATATACAGGCTGTTCCCGGTGGAGGTATGGCTGATGGAAAATTCCGGATTTCCCGCCGGAGCGTGGTATCCCACATACAAAACGCCGTCAAAGCTTTCGTCAATCCCCCACATCATATTGTAGGGATGGCCGCTTTTCCCCCGGATCAGCCGGACATACTCCGGCATTTCCAAGGGATCGATATTGGAAGCATCGCCGTGGCCGTCCTTGACTACGATCTCCGTAGCCCCTTTCTCCCAGGCCGCCTCACAGGCAGCCAAAACCTCCCTGGTCATCTCCCCCGCAAAGGGCCGGTAGATGGCCTCCTGCTTATGGGTTTCCGCCGGAAGGGCAAGCCCGGCGCAGCCCTCAATATCTGCGCTCACAAACAGTTTCATTTCTTCCAAATCCTCCTTAATTCCTGCCTAGTACTGCGGCCGCCTTGGCATCCAATGCTTACCCCGGCTGCGCGCCTTTCTTTATCTTGTCGTCATAAAGATGGCAGTAAACGTAATGATCCTCGCTGACCTGGTATTTCTTCGGCGCTTCCTCCTTGCAGCAGTCCATGCACTTGGGACACCGGGTATGGAACTTGCATCCCTTTGGCGGGTTTAAAGGCGATGGGATATTCCCTTCCAGGATGATCCTGTCCTTCTTCGCCGTAGGATCCGGGACGGGAACCGCGGACAGCAGCGCCTGGGTGTACGGATGAAGGGGCGCCTGGTAAAGGCTTTCCTTATTCCCTACCTCCACAAAATTCCCCAGATACATCACCCCTACCCGGTCGCTGATATGCTCCACTACGCTTAAATCATGAGCCACGAAAATATAGGTAAGGTTAAATTCCTTCTTTAGCTGGTTCATCAGATTCAGCACCTGGGCCTGGATAGATACATCCAAGGCAGACACCGGCTCATCGGCGATAATCAGGGAAGGCTGAACCGCCAGCGCCCTTGCGATCCCGATCCTCTGGCGCTGGCCGCCGGAAAACTCATGGGGGTAACGGTTGGCATGGTAATCATCCAGGCCTACCTTCCGGAGAAGATCCAGCACCTTTTCCTCCATCTCCTTCTTGTCCTTCGCCAGGCTATGGATCACCAAAGGCTCCGCGACAATATCAAATATGGACATCCTGGGATTTAAGGAGGCATAGGGATCCTGGAACACCATCTGGACTTTCTTGCGCACCGGGCGCATCTGTTTGTCATTATACGAAGAAATGTCCTCTCCGTCCAGAATTATTTTTCCAGAAGTAGGCTGCTCCAGCTTGCAGATGCCCCTTCCCAGGGTAGACTTGCCGCAGCCTGATTCGCCTACGATGCCGAAAACCTCGCCCCGCCTTACCTCAAAGGAAACGCCGTCCACGGCCTTAACGTAATCCATCGTGCCGAATTTCTTCCCGGCAACCGGATAATAAATCTTCACATCCTCAACATCCAATAAGATATCTGCCTGATTTGCCATTTTTAAGCGCCCCCTTTCTCACAAAGCCAGCATCTGCACAAATGTCCCTCTTCCACCTCATAAAATCCCGGCTCCTCTTCCAAGCACTTTTGGAAGGCATGGCTGCACCTGGGGGCAAACTTGCAGCCCTTTGGCATATATTTCGGGTTCGGCACATTGCCCGGGATTGCTTCCAGCTCCTCGGCAGCTTCCCCCAGCTTCGGGATAGAGTTTAACAAGCCCTTGGTGTAAGGATGGGTCGGATGGGCAAAAAGCGCATTTACATCGGCTTTTTCCACCACGCGGCCGCAGTACATGACCACTACCTCGTCGCAGACCTCCGCCACCACCCCAAGGTCATGGGTGATAAAGAGGATGGATGTTCCGATATCCTTTTTCAGACCGTTCATCAGATCCAGGATCTGTGCCTGGATCGTCACATCCAGAGCCGTGGTAGGCTCGTCGGCAATAAGGATTTTGGGACGGCACACTAAAGCCATGGCAATCATTACCCTCTGGCGCTGGCCGCCGGAAAGCTGGAAGGGATACTCCTTCATCATATGCTCTACCCGGGGCACGCCGGTTTTGCGCAGCATATCCTCGGCCTTTTTATAGGCCTCCTCCTTGGAGATGTCCTGGTGCTGCAGGATGCATTCCGTAAGCTGCCGGCCAATCCTCATCACTGGGTTTAAGCTGGTCATCGGCTCCTGGAAAATCATGGAGATCTGGCTGCCCCTCAGCTTCCGCTTTTCCTCCTCGCTGATATGGGCAATATCCTTCCCCTCTAAAAGGATTTCCCCTTCGGCAATCTTCCCGGTGGTTCCGGTCAAAAGGCCCATGATGGAGAGGGAGGTTACGCTTTTGCCGCTTCCCGACTCCCCTACGATCCCTAAGGTAGAGCCTTCCTTTAATTCAAAATCCACCCCGTCAACGGATTTCACCACGCCGCCGTCGGTGTAAAAATAGGTGTGGAGGTTCTTCACCTCTAATACGTTCTTTCTGTTATCTTCCATAAATCCCTTCCCCCTCTCTTAATCCGTCAGTTTCGGGTCAAGCGCATCCCTAAGGCCGTCCCCAAGGATATTAAAGCTTAACACCGTAAGGAAAATAGCAAGGCCCGGGAACACCGTACAGTGCATACTGGTCAGCATATAGTTCCGCCCATTGGATAAGAGGAAGCCCCACTCCGGGGTAGGCGGCTGGGCTCCCATGCCTAAGAAGCTTAAGGAGGAAGCCGTCAGGATGGATGAGCCTACGGACATGGTAAACTGCACGATAATCTCCGGAACCGCCCCGGGAAGGATATGCCGGAATAAAATCCTGGCATCCGACGCCCCTAAATTCTTTGCCGCCTGGACGAAAACGGAATGCTTTAAGGCCAGGGTACGGCTCCTTACCAGACGGGCGAAGGTGGGGGTGGAGAATACGGACACGGCAATCACCACGTTCCCTAAGCCGCTTCCTAAAATCGCCACAATGGCAATGGCTAAGATAATGCCGGGGAAGGCAAACAACGTATCGCAGATTCGCATAATGATGGAATCGATAATCCCGCCGTAATATCCCCCTAAAAGCCCTAAGATCGTGCCGCAGATGGCTCCTACGGACACGGCGGAAAGGCCCACGGCAAGGGAAATCTTCGTGCCGCAGATCACCCGGGAAAACAGATCCCTGCCGAATTCATCCGTGCCGAACCAGTGGGCGCTGCTTGGCCCCTGGAGGATGGAATTATAGTCATATTCATTGATTTTAAAGGGCACAATAGCCTCGCCGAAGAAGGCAAGGAACACCAAGAACAGGATGAATGCCAGGGCAACCACCGCGTTTTTCTGTTTCTTAAACTTCCGGATCATTTCCGATATAGGCGTCTTGATATCTGTCTTTTCGTTTAATTCCGCTTTTGCAGCCTTCACTTTACTCATATGCAGCACCTCCTATGACATCTTGATTTCCGGATTGAGGACGGCATAGAGGATATCCACAATCAGATTAATGATGATAAACTGCAGGGAAAAAATCAAAATCAGGGACTGGATAGCCGGATAATCCCGGTAGTTCACCGATTCCACCAAAAGCTGCCCCAGGCCCGGGTAGGCAAATACCGCCTCCGTCACCACGGAACCGCCTAAAAGGAAACCAAACTGAAGGCCCACTACCGTAACCACGGAAATCATGGAATTGCGGAAGGCATGGCCCCAGGTTACGGCCTTCTCCTTTAGCCCCTTCGCCCTGGCTGTCCGGATATAGTCCTCCTTTAGCACCTCCACGATGGAGGATCGGGTAAACCTGGCAATAATGGCCGCGATGCTGGTTCCCAGGGTAATGGCCGGAAGAATCAGGTTCTTCCAGCTCCCTGCCCCGGTGGTGGGAAGCCAGCGCAGCTTCACGGAGAAAAGCATAATCAGCAAAAACCCAATCCAGAAATTCGGCAGGGAAATCCCGGAAACCGCCACCGTCATCCCGGTGAAATCCTGCCATTTCCCCCGGTTCTTCCCGGACCATACGCCCAGGATAATGCCCAGGGCGGAACTCCAGGCCAGGCTGGCGATGGTTAAGGCCATGGTATTGCCGTACCTGGCGGCAACCTCCTCCAAAACAGGACGCTTCGTGCGCAGGGACATCCCCAGATCGCCCTTCAGCAGACCGCCTACATACTTTAAATATTGGACAGGAACCGGCTTATCCAGCCCTAACTGGACACGCACCGCTTCTACCGCATCCAAGGTAGCCTGCTCCCCAGCCACAAGCCTGGCCGGATCTCCGGGAATCATCCGGACAAAAAAGAACACAAAGGTCACAACGATAATCAGGGTGGGGATAACCCCCACAATTCGCTTTACGGTATATCGCAACATTGCTTTTCTCATCTCCTTAACTACTGCCAAATTGGTTGCCGAAACTATGGGAGGAAATCCTACACTAGTGTTGCAACACTAGTGCAAAAGGAAAAAGGCGCTGCAAACTGAGCTTACAGCCCCACAGCGCCTGAAACACCAATCTTACTTGGTCATTTTCGCATTCTTCATATTAATAGCGCCATCCGGATAAATCTTTACATTCTGTACCTTGGATCCGGTAGCCCAGACATTGGAATCCACGCACATGAAAATCATGGGAACCTCATCCCAGATTAAATCCTGCGCCTTCTCATATGCTTCCCTACGGACATCATCATCTGCGCTTTCCAGACCAGTCTTAATGTAGCCTTCCAGCTCTTCATTTTCGTAGTAGCAGATATTGTAGCTCATCGGCGGCTCAGATTCGATGGCCAGCAGCGGGCGGATACCCCAGTCGGCATCGCCGGTGGAAGGAGACCAGCCGATAATGTAGCAGTCTACCTCAGCCTCGGAACCGGGAACATCCACGTCCTGGATCCTCTGGTTTAACACTGCGCTCTCTAAGCCCTTTAACTCCAGGTTAATGCCTACCTGCTCCAGCTGCTGCTTGTAGAACTCAGCCTGCTTCTGGTTGGCCGTAGTATTGGCAAACATCACCGTGGTGGTAAAGCCATCAGGATAACCTGCTTCCGCCAAAAGCTCCTTCGCCTTCTCCAAATCGTAAGGACGAGGCTCATTGCCCTTGTAGTACTGTACGGCAGAACCGATTACGGAAGTAGCCGGAACAGCAAGGCCGTTCTTCACTACCTGGATGTAGGCTTCCTTATTCAGGGCGTAATCCATAGCCTGACGTACCCTTACGTCATTAAAGGGCTCCTTCTGGGTATTCATCATCAGGAAACGAACGACAATGCCCTCGTCCTGGTAAGAATTTACATTGGGATCGGCTTCCAGCACAGACACGCTCTCGGTAGGGGTTGTCCACATAATCTGGGCATCCCCGGACTGGATCATAGCTACACGGGTAGCGCTTTCCGGAACCGGCTTAAAGGTAATGGTCTTAAATCCGGCATCCGAATCTGCCAGGGCAGTGCCGCCGCAGATGTCCGCATCATAGCCCCACCAGTCTTTATTTAACTCCAGGGTCAGATGGTCGCCTTCAACCCATTCCACGAACTTATACTGCCCGCATCCTACCGGATTCCTGGCGCACGCGTCCACCCCTTCCTCGATGGTCTTGGGGCTCATGATCACGCAGGCCGGATGAGCCAGGTTGCTGATAAACGCGCCGAAAGGCTCGGTCAGGGTTACTTTAATGGTGTAATCGTCCACCTTCTCGTAGGTATCCAGGATATTGCACAGGAAGGTGGTACGCTTAAGGCCTAAAGTCTCATCATCCCACTTGGCAAAGTTGGCCAGAGCCGCATCCGCATCCCAGGGCGTCCCGTCAGTAAAGGAAATGCCTTCCCGAAGAGTGATGGTAAACTCCTTGGCATCCTCGCTGGCCTCATAGCCGGTAGCCAGCATGGGGTAAATGGCCATATCGTCATCAAACCCGAACAAGCTGTCGGAAATCATACGCTGGATGCCGCCGGACAAGGTATCGCTGGTATCCATGGGATCCATGGTGGTAAAGTCAACCGCTACCGCAGCCACGATATCCGTTTCCTGGGAAATGGATTCCCCAGCCGGGATCTCAGCCTGAGCCTGGGTTTCTCCCCCTGCCGCCGTGGTCTCCCCGCCGCCTGCCGTAGTAGCCGCCGTGCCGGAATCGCCAGAGCCGCCGCCGCAGGCCGTAAGCGTAACCATGGCCGCTGCAAGAAGCAGTGCATAAAGTTTGTTTCCTTTCCTTCTCATAAAATTCCTCCTTATATTTCCACATCGATAAAAAAACAAAGGCCATATAACTGTTTTCTATAACAGCGCCTTTGCCATCAAATTTCATTTTAATTGCGCTCTTTCTCTTTGTCAAAGTAAAGTGCTGAAACTCCGAACCTGGCAAAAAACATTTTAATTTTCTAATGTAATTAGGTTGATTTACCTTGTTATTTTCGTTATAATTATCCTAATTATCCATTCCGGGATATTTGCACAAATTTTACCGAAGCAGCAAAATTAACTGGAGGTTTTTTCCTATGTCCTTATCTGCCAATAAATACCGTGTGCTGATATTATGCATTAACCCTTATATCCGAATTGAATTCCAGGATTACCTTCGCTCCCTGTTAGGGGATTATATCGACTTCGACGCCTGCGATCCGGCTGAGGCAGGCTCCTCCTCCCAGTTCCTCCCCTATCAGTGCATCCTGTTTTCCAGCAGCAAGATCCAGGCCACCCTCCCCATCCCCATCCCCGGTTCCGTCCACCAGATCGTCTGCACCAGAACCTTCAACCACGCCTTTTTAGACCAGATCATCCGAATCCCGCCTAATGAAAAAGTATACGTGGTAAACGATCTTTTGGATTCCACCGTAAATATCATCAAGGAATTTGAGGAAATGGGCATTAACCAATACCAATTCATCCCTTACTCCGATGAGACCCAGGAGGTGGATCTGTCCATCCACTACGCCATCACCATAGGCGAGCCCCAGATGGTTCCCAAGCATATCCGGAACATCATCAATATCGGCAACCGGATCATTGACATTTCCACCATCAATGAGCTGTGCGTATTCTTCCACCTTCCGGCAAAGCTGGGCAACCAGATCACCAAAAACTATATCTCCCATATTTTAAAGGTGGTGAAAACCGCCGGGAGCTACTACAGCAGCTTTATCTTTTCCCAGCAGCTTATGCAGGCCGTAACTTCCAATCTGCCCTATGGCCTCTGCCTTTTAGACGAAAAGGGGAATATTTCCATTATGAACAAGCATTTCGCCGGGGATTGGGGGATTAGGGAAAAACGGGGGAACGGGACGCTTTTTGCCCAATGCCTTCCGGAAGGCTGTTCCCCGGCATTTTTAACCCAGACCGGGGATTACCGGATGGCCAACCGGGCAGGGACGCCGATGATTTTAAGCGTAATGGAACTTTCTTTCCCTTACCATCCCAAGGTTTTCCTCCTCACCAGCAAGCCAGATGCCAGCCGTGAAGCCAGACCGGATTCGCCCCCCCAGTCATCCGGCTTAGCCCCTTCCGAGCCGGAAAGGGAAACCTCCCCCATTGAGCGGCAGCGGGCCAGCTTTTTAAATCTGATTACCGCTTCGGAAAAATTCCAGGAGGTCTTGTCTTACGCCAGGCGTCTCTCCCTGTTCGATTTCCCCATCCTGATCCAGGGGGAAAGCGGAACCCAGAAGAAAATGCTGGCTAGGGCCATCCACAAAAGCTCCAGCAGGCGCAGCCACCCCTTCGTCAGCCTTAACCAGTTTTTAACCCTGTCCGAATACCAGCTGCCGCAGGTTTTGGAGGCCGCCAACCACGGAACCCTTTTAGTGGATAACATTGAACATCTCTCCCTGGAAAAGCAGGATTTCCTGGTGCAGGTGCTGCAGAATGTTTCCAGCGATTCCCTGATCCCCCAGAAATCCTATGATATCCGGATCATCGCCACCTCCTCGCCCCGCCTGTATTCCCTGGTGCAGGAAGGCTCCTTCCGAAAGGATCTGTTTTTCCAGTTAAGCACGGCTGTGATCGACACCCTGCCCCTGCGGGAGCGGCGGGAAGATATCCCTTTGCTTTTCGAGCATTTCTTCCGAAGCAGCTTCCACGACTCCAAGCTCCGGATAGAATCCGTGCTGTCAAAAAGCCTGTACCAGTTCCTGCAAAACTACAGCTATCCCGGCAATATCAAAGAGCTGATGAACCTGGCGCAGTACTTTTACTCCATGTACGGCGCCCACCCCCTGATCCTGTCCCAGCTTCCCTCCTATATCCGCGAAAGCCTTGCCCCGGCAAACAGCCAGCTAAGTGCGCTGGAACGGGAAGTGCTCTCGTTCATCAAAGCCTCCCCAAAATGCGGCAGGACATCCATACAAAACGCCCTGGCAGAATCCGGCACAGGATTAAGCGACGGGAAGCTGCGCGGCCTGATAAAAGAGCTTGCCCAGAAGGAGCTGATCGTAGTCCACCGCACGAAAGGGGGGTGTGAGATCACCGAGACCGGGGCGGCGCTGCTGGAACGGGTTTAGGAGATGGCCAAACGATTAATAAAAAATCTACCATCCGTTCAGCCCGCGCCATCCGCACTGCGCAGCGTCCCTTTAGGGGAAATCGCGCCTTACGGCGCTTTCCGCTGCTTGCGCAGCTCTTTTTGCTCATAAACGGGCGCTCCCTCAGTCAAAATCGATGGATGAAAATTCGTGCAAGCACGATTTTCACCCATGCAATTCTGACTGGCTGAACTATTGAATAAAAAGCTGCGGCAAAAATTCCGCCAGGCTGCAGTAAATCCTGCCATCCAGCCCGGCAGTCCGTTCGGCACAGACCATGGAATTTAAAATCGCTTCATGGGCCGCTTCCGCCGCGGCCTGGAAAGCCAGATTAATCAGGCTTTCATGAATCACTGTCTGGGACAAAAGCTTTTCCTTCGGCTCCGCCAAAACCCGATTGGCCGTGGTAAAGCCAATCATCACCTCCCCGCTCCCGTGGCCGGTATAAGCGCCGGTGCGGGCAATCCCTACGGCAGTGCGGCGGATAATCCGCTTAAGCTGCCTGTCAGAAACCGGAAGATCCGTAGCCAAAATCGTCATAATGGAGCCTTGATCCAGATCGGACTGCCCTATCTGCCCGGCATTCCCCGCCAGGCCTTCCAATGCCTTTTTGCCAGCGTCCTTTGCCAAATCCTTATGGACGCCCTTGCCTGTCTTCCGGCTGTCCTTGATCATCTGTAAAATTTTCTCCCCCGCCGGGATCCCATTAAGCACAAAATCCGCCGTAGCGCCAAAATTCGACTGCACCAGGATGCCTATGGCATAGCGTTTCCCATCAATTTCCAAAACCCTGGATGCCGAGCCAATGCCGCCCTTTAACCCATAGCAGATCGTCCCCGCGCCAGCTCCCACATCCCCTTCCTCAAAATCTGTCCCTGCCTGACGGATAGCTTCCAGCACCTGTTCCCCAGAGACCGCCCGCTTTCCGATACGGTTAATCTGGCTGTCATTGCACTCCCCCACCACCGGGTTTATGCTTCTGGCTGCCGCTCCATCCTCCCGGCACTGTTCCAGCACATATTCTGTAAGGGCATCCCAAACAAGTCCCACATTTAACGTATTCGTCAGGGCAATGGGCGTTTCCAGCGTCCCCAATTCATCAATTTGGATCAGGCCGCAGCTTTTCCCAAAACCGTTGTGGACGTAGGACGCCGCCGTGTATTTCTTCACAAAAGCATTATCCTGCCCGGGAAGGATTACCGTAACGCCGGTATGGTTCTCCTGGTTTTTAATCGTAACGTGGCCTACGCGCACGCCCGGCACATCGGTAATCTTATTCCTCCTGCCAGTTTCCAAGCGGCCAACCGTTATGCCGTAATCGCGGATTCTTTTCTGATTCATTCTTCGTTCCTCCATTTCCATTCATGAGCGGTCTCGGAAACTCTTTGTACCCAGATTTGTGAGATGATTTTTTGTCAGAAGTGCACAAATTTATGAGGCGTACATGGAGTGTACGTCGATTAAATTTGAGCTCTTCTGGCGGAAAATCAGCCGCAAAGATGGGTGCAAGGGAGTTTCCGAGAATGCTCTTCATGAATGCTCTTCACTACCGATACATCTTCCCCAAAAAATTGCTCCTGAAATGAAATATCCCCAAAATCACCTCTTCCCTAAAGGCTTCACCATTTAAAGACACAATCCATTTATCCTCCGAATCATCGAAGCGATGCCACACGGCAATCACTTTTCCCTCAAAGGTTAAAAGCGGCTCCTTCGCCCCGAGCACATACACACCTCTGCCCTTCCCCGTCCGCCGCGAACGTGCCCTCTGCATCCCCGTAATATATGGGTAATCCGGCTCCTTGGCATCAAGGACGCAGGAAAAATAATCCAGCGCCCGCCGACTTAAGATTTCCTCCATCATACCATACGCACTGAAAGATGAATAGCTGTTTTAAAGAATCTTTTTTTCAAATTTTTTCATTTTCCTACTACACAAATTAACCATTATCGTGTATAATAACCTGGTATGGCAGGGAGACGTAGCGAAGCGGCCGTAACGCGGCGCACTCGAAATGCGTTTATCGGTTTATCCCGGTACGAGGGTTCGAATCCCTCCGTCTCCGTGCAAAAGCCTGCAGGGAACGCTGTCCTGCAGGCTTTTTCATTGCGCTTTCTCCAACTATTCATATAAAATCTACCGCCCATTCAGCCGTGCCATTCGCAAAAGCGAGCTGCCAATGTACACCAATTCCGCCTATCTAAACAATACAGCAAAAAGGACACGCCAGCCATCCGCCAGGCATATGATATTGTATCAGCCGAATGCCCACCACCAAGTACCGGATCCATGCACAAAAAATCTCCGTAATGTGTTTACAAACCGTTAAGAAATGGTGTAGAATAAGGTTAATATCCCACACTATCCCAAGAAATTTTAAACAGAAGAATATATTTTTTGTCTATTATTTATGGCATCCTTATTTTTTCTGAACTTTATCCCCATAGATTGGAGGCTTATGGATGAAAAAAAGTTATCTGGCAACCGTATTCTTTCTCGCTGCCATGCTCTTATGCGGCTGCCCTTCTTCCCAGACGGATGCTCAGGAGGAAGTGATTGATCTCCATTCCGATATCGACTGGAAGGCGCCTGATCCGGCAGTAAGCCAACGCCCTAAGATTCTATTTGTAGGCAACAGCCATACCTTTTACAACCACCTTTCCCGCATATTTGTCAATATCGTTGATGCCATGGGACGCAAAAGCGATGTATATGAGCTTTCCCAAGGGTACTATACGCTGAAACGTTTTTCCGACACCGAAGATAAGGCCGGAATTATGCTGGATCAAGTGTTATCTAAGCAAAAATGGGAGCTTGTGGTGCTGCAGGAAAATACCAGCATGGTTTTATCCCCTTCCCCGGAAGAGGAGATGTATCCCTATGCCCGCGCCTTGGATGAAAAAATCAAGGCCGCCGGAGGGCAGACGGCCTTCCTGATGACCTGGGCGCCGAAAAATGGGATTAAGGACGGGATCCGAAAAAAATCCATGGAGGAGACCCAGGTGCAGATTGCTGCCAGGTATATGGCAATTTCCAATGAACTGGACAGCCTGGTAATCCCCGCCGGGGCAGGCTTTGTCCGCTGCCAAGAAGCATACCCGGAAATCGAGCTGTGGGATAATGACGGACAGCATCCGTCCCCGGAAGGGAGCTACCTTACCGCCTGCGTCATCTATGCCACAATTTTTCGGGAATCCCCGGAAAACTGCTCCTACACTGGGGATTTAGATAAAGAAACGGCAGCTAAACTGCAGAAGGTGGCAGCCGAATTAATTTTGCATTAACGGCTGTTAAGACGCCAATTCCCTTTTCTTTTTTGCAAACCAGCCGATATACCTGATATAAGGGTGGTATGAGATAAAGGAGGGGTGTGTATGAATGTTACCGCAAACAGATGGCAGGCAAACGCTGGCCGGATGATGTATCAAGCTTCATTATACAGTAAAGCTGCCGCAGGGGACTCCAAAACGGAACGAACAGGAAACCTTCCGGAAGAAGGATTTTTAAAAACCGAAACCGACAAGGCTGCTGGGAACGAAAATACTCCCCCGGCAAACACAGCTCCGGCAGAAAATCCAAATATTGCAGCAAATGCACCGGCGGATAAAACCGCGGCAGAAAAGGCAGAGGAAAACGCCGATAAGGCCGTAAAAGAAAAAGCAGGAGAAGCAAGGGAACAGGCAGGCAGGACAAAAGAGGACGAGGAATTATCCGCCTTAAAGCGGCTGGCCGAAAGCCTTTCCGCCCAGAACGCCAAAAAGGGTAAGAAAAACGGATTCCAGATGAAGTCTTCCTCCCAGGAAGAATCCGTGGGCGAGCTTGCTGCCCTCCTAGCCCGGGCAGAAACCCGGTTTGACGTGCTCCAGGTTTCCGGCAAGGCCATGCGGGCTTTAGTTAACTTAAAAATGTCCTCCGTCTCCGCCGATAAAGACGAGGCGAAAAAAATCGCCCAGAAAATCCGGCGGATGGAGAAGTTAATCAAACGGATCCAGAAAAAGCTAAAACAGTTAAGCAAAGAAGAAGATCTTGAACGGCAAAGGCAGCGGGCCGCAAAGAAAGAGGAAATGCAAAAGGCAAAGGAACTGCAGGAAGAACTTCAGTCCCGCCGGAAAAAACGCCGCAAAGACGAGCGAAACTATGCCTTTAAGGAATTATCACGGGATCAAAAGGGCGAAAATGACGAGATGCTGGCGGAAGCCTTTGGCAGCGACGGTTCGGCTTCCCCCGACCTTTCTTCCATGATCGAAACCGGAGGCGTCAGCCTGTCTTCCGCCTTAGAAGGCGTTTCCATCGACATTATGGCTTAACGATTTTCATACCTCCTTTACGGGGCTGCCGCTTTTGCGCGGCAGCCTTCTTTTTACCACTTTTATCCTCTTTGCCTATCCGTCTTTCCTGTCAGCGCCGCAAAAATTGCATCAGCGCCGTAAAGCATCAGCGCCTTAAAATTGCGCTAAAACAGCTTCCCTAAAATCTCTTTCTCCGCAAACAGCGCCGTAGCCCCTCCCGTATGAAGGAACACCACATTGCTCCCCGGCTCTACCTTGCCTGTGCGGATATAATCCAGCATACCGGCAAAAGCCTTTCCCGTATACACCGGATCCACCAAAAGGCCCTCCGTCTCCGCCAGAAGGCGGATAGCTTTCGACGCGGATTCGCTGGGGATCTCATATCCGGGATGGTAATAATTTAAGTCTGTCCTTACATCCCTTTCCTGCTCAACCATGGGCTCAACCCCTAAGACCTTTAAGCTTTCATTGGCCAGCGCGGCACACCGTTTGGGATAGCCGTCGTCTTTCAGGCTGACATTAATGGAAATCACCGGAACCTTCGCGCCTTTTAAGGCACGGCCTGCCAGAAGGCCTGCCATGGTTCCGCCGCTTCCCGTGGCGTGGAAAAGGTAATCCGGCTCTTTTCCAAACATCTGCTCTGCCTGCTCCATAAGCTCTGTAAACCCTTCGATAAACCCAACGCTTCCCACAGGGCTTGCGCCGCCAATGGGCACTTCATAGCACTTATGGCCTTCCGCCTCCAGACGGGCCATATGCTCCCTGCCCATGCGGATAGAGCGCTCTTCTGCTTCCGCCTTGCTTTCCCCAGGCTGGATGTCCACAATATGTACCTCCGCACCCAGGATCTTATCCAGAAGAAGGTTTGCGCGGATGTCCTCCTCGTCCGGCTCCACGATAGCCACCAGGTACAGCACTGGCTTTAGGCCGCAGCGGCGGCAGGCCGTCACGGTCTGCATGGCGTGGTTGGACTGGGTAGCTCCAAAGGTAAACACATACTCGCAGCCCTGGCTTAGGGCATCCCCTATCAGGTACTGGAGCTTGCGGATCTTATTGCCGCCGAACAAGCTCATCCCGGTAAAATCGTCACGCTTGATGTAAAGCTGCACCCCCAATTCCTTAGAAAGCCGATCCAGCCGGTAAAAGGGAGTGGGAAAAAAACCAAGCTCCGCCTTCGGCATTTTCCCTAACAATGATCTGATCTCTGCGTATTCCATGGCTTCCCTTAATCATCCTTTCCTTAATCATCCATTTTTAGTAATCTCTTTATCGCAATAATCTCCCCATTAAAGGGTTATTTACTGTCCAAAGTATTGGTTCACGCCAGCCACCAGACCGGAAGCCAGCACATCCAGCGTTCCCGCCGAATGGTCGGAGGCCTTATCTCCCAGCTCAATATCAATGCTGGGAACCGTAGAGTAAGAGGTCTGGGTCAGATCCATTTCCATGGAGCCGCCGGAGAAAATCTTTACTCCTGCCCCCCTAAGGCCGGTCACTAAGCTTTCGCCCAGGGCGTTATGCTTCTGCCAGTTGGAAGCCACCGGCTCCATGGCACGGTAGGAGGCCACATTAGGCACGCTCATATAGAATGCCCCTTTGTCGCTGGTGGTGGAATCCCAGTGAAGGGCAATATGGCAGTCCGCCCGGTTATTGGCAATTACCGTCCTGGCAATGTTGTCCAGCTGCACATCATCGCTTTCCCGGATCATCAGCACATCGTAACCTTCCGCCAGAAGCTTTTCCTTAAACACCTTTGCCATAGCCAGCGTTACCTTCGCCTCCGGCGTCCCGTCAGAAAAGGTCATGCCGCTGGAAACCGCTATCGCCTCCGTGGCCCCGGCTCCTGTAGTTCCCCCTGTCACCTTTGGGGTTCCGTCCGGATGGCATTTCGTCTTTACGCTTCCGCCGCCGCTTGTGCCATGGCCCGCATTCACGCAGACAGTAATCCCCTTCCGGTTAGCTCCTTCCGCCCGGTAAAGGGTCGCCGCCCCGCTTTTAATGGCGGAATACTCTGCGTATTTCCAGCCGCTATCTAATGTCACCTGGCTGCCATTTGCCGCCTGTGCGCCGGAAACAGCCTGGCCTGCCCCTGTGCCACCTGAGCCTGCCGCCTGTGCCGGCGCAGATTCCTGGGGCTTGGGCTGCTGGGTGCTGACCAGGCTTTTATGTACATAAAGGGTCTGCCCATTATAACTTACCCTGCACCATTCATCGCTGACTCCCGTGCGGGAAAGGGGCGTGCCGCTGTTTACCATGGCCGCCACCGTGGAGCTCCCCTCCGTGCTGGGAGCCGTCCTCAGCCGCACCTGGTTCCCTGCCACATAAACCGTATCGGAAACATCCGTAAACACCGGAGCCGGAGCCATGGCCTTTTCCCGGTCATTTAAGCTGGTCTCCGGCTGCCCGTCCTCTTCCCTTTTTTCCTCTTCCTCCGCCTCATCCCGCTGCTCCGCCGCGGAAGAGGTTTCCAATTTCTGGTAGTCCCCCTGGCCGCACCCGGACATCAGAACCGCGCTCATACAGATAGCAGCCAAAACATTGGCTGCTTTTATCCCACACTTTCTCATCAAATTCATCCTCCTTAAACTATGCCTGCACCGGCTTTACCCGCCGGTTCCTTTCCTTCCAGTTTACTACGGCAGGGATCATTTGTAAATATCCACTCTCTTACAAAAACCTGGGGAATTTCTTACAACTAAAGGATCGTCCCCCCGCCAAGCACCACATCCCCCAGATAAAACACCACCGCCTGGCCAGGGGTGACGGCACGGACCGGCTCTTCAAACCGGCATTCCACCAGCCCGTCTGAAAGCTCCCGTATCCTGCAGGGCGCCCCCTTGTGGCTGTAACGGATTTTGGCCGTGACCGTCCGCTCCTGGCCTTTAAGTCCCTCCTCCGCCATCCAGTTTACCTGCCCGCACCGCAAAGAATCCGAAAACACCTGTTCCCCTTCCCCGATAACCACCTCGTTCGTTTCCCTGCGGATCTCCTTCACAAAGACCCGCCGTCCCATGGAAAGCCCCAATCCCCGCCTCTGGCCGATGGTATAGCAGGCAATCCCCTGATGCTGCCCCAGGATATTCCCCTGGGAATCCACAAAATTCCCCTTTGGAAGCTCCCGGCCGCCGTATTCCCGGATAAAGCCTGCATAATCATGGTCAGGGATAAAGCAGATTTCCTGGCTGTCCGGCTTATCCGCCACCAAAAGGCCCTTCGCCTTTGCTATCTGCCGAATTTCCTCCTTGGCATATTCCCCCACCGGCATCAGCGTGTGAGCCAGCTGGCGCTGGGTCAGGTTATACAAGGCATACGTCTGATCCTTCCCCCCGGCAGCGGATGCCCTGATGGCATAGCGCCCGTTCTTTAAGCGCACCACCTGGGCATAATGGCCGGTAGCGATATAATCCGCCCCAAGGGCAAGGCTTTTCTCCAAAAGCGACTCCCATTTCACATACCGGTTGCAGGCAATGCAAGGGTTAGGCGTCCTTCCCTTAAGGTACTCATCCACAAAATAATCAATTACCTTTGCTTTAAATTCCCGCTTGAAATTCATGACATAGTAAGGGATCCCAAGCTCCTGCGCTACCCGCCTTGCATCCTCCACGGCACTTAAGCCGCAGCAGCCCCCATTCTCCTGGGAAAGCTCCTCCGGCTCATCCTGCCAAATCTGCATGGTAACACCGATTACCTCATACCCTTGTTCTTTTAACAGGCAGGCTGCCACGGAGGAATCCACTCCCCCGGACAGCCCTACCACCACTTTTCCCTGATGAATCAATATTCTTCCTCTTCTTCCTCCTCGCCGATATCCGCCTTCGGCTTTTGTAGGCCTTCGATTTCTATATGATTTTTCTGGGCGTAATCCCAAAGAGCCGCATGGATCGCCTCCTCCGCCAGCAGGGAGCAGTGAACCTTAACCGGCGGAAGGCCGTCTAAAGCCTCCATCACCGCCTTGTTTGTCACCGCCATGGCCTCCTGGACGGTCTTTCCCTTAACCAGCTCTGTAGCCATGCTGCTGGTAGCCACAGCCGCCCCGCAGCCAAAGGTTTTAAACTTTACATCCCGGATGACCTGGTTTTCATCGATATCCAGATAAATCCGCATAATATCGCCGCACTTAGCATTGCCAACCGTACCTGTGCCGCTGGCATTTTCAATCTCCCCCACATTCCTGGGGTTTTGGAAATGATCCATCACTTTCTCTGAATACATCTTACATTTCTCCTTCTGTTAATCTGTATGCGAAAAACTGCCGCCCGTTTGGCCCGTGCCATTTACCCTCCACAGCCTCCCTTAAAGAAAACCGCGCTTACGGCACTTTTTGCCTGGCGCAGTCCTTAAGCCTTCCCCTTCCGGATGAAATCCTCATAAAGGGGGGACATACTGCGCAGCCTTTCTACGATCCGCTTAATCTCCCCAACCACGTAATCCATCTCTTCCCGGGTATTCTCATGGCTCAAGGTAATCCGCAGGGAACCATGGGCAATCTCATGGGGCAGGCCGATAGCTAACAGCACATGGGACGGATCCAATGAACCGGAAGTGCAGGCCGACCCGCTGGAAGCACAGATCCCCGCCATATCCAGCATAATTAACAGCGATTCCCCCTCGATAAACTGAAAAGCAAAATTGCAGTTATTCGGAAGCCGGTTGGTGCGGTGGCCATTCAGCCTGGTATAGGGCACTTCAGCCAAAACCCTCTGGATCAGGTAGTCCCTAAGCTCCCTTTCCTTATCCGCCCATTCCTCCATATGCTCTGCAGCCATCTGGGCCGCCTTCCCAAAGCCTACGATAGCCGGTACGTTCTCCGTCCCTGCACGGCGCTTCCTCTCCTGGGCGCCCCCGTGGATAAAGGAACGGATCTTTACCCCTGTGCGGATATATAAAAACCCAATGCCCTTGGGCCCATTCAGCTTATGGCCGCTGGCGCTCATCATGTCAATTTGGTACTCATCCACGTTAATGGGCACATGGCCGTAAGCCTGCACCGCATCCGTATGGAACAGGATGCCCCTTTCCCTGGCGATCTGCCCCACCTCCCGGATAGGCTCCATAGTCCCAATCTCATTATTAGCAAACATAATGGAAATCAGTATGGTATCCGGACGGATGGCCTTTTTTAAGTCATCTAAGCGGATCACCCCATTCTCGTCCACATCCAGGTATGTCACCTCAAACCCTTGTTTTTCCAGGTACTCACAGCTGTGCAAAACGGCATGGTGCTCTATCTTGCTGGTAATAATATGCCGCCCTTTCTCCTTTAACGCGTCCGCCGCGGCCTTCAATGCCCAGTTATCCGACTCGCTGCCCCCGGCAGTGAAATAAATCTCCTGGGCCTTTGCCCCGATAGAGGAAGCGATCTGCTCCCTGGCCTGGGTTACTGCCTTCTTGCTGATGCCGGAAAACTCATATACGGAAGATGGGTTCCCATAATATTCCGAAAAATAAGGCAACATCGCTTCTGCCACTTCCGGGGCAGTCCTGGTGGTTGCCGCATTATCCAAATAAATCAGTTTTTGTTTGTTGCTCATATTACTGTCCGCCTTTCTCATGTGCAGTAATCCTGCTTTCTCCACGATTAACTATAGCACATATTTCCTACCATTTCAATATGATTTTAGCTGGCAAACTGTGCCTGTCCTTATGGCTGCACAGAAAGGCTATTTCCACGTCCTAAAAAAGAATCTGGGAGGCAGATTCAGCCCCCCAGCGTCACATCCTGTTCCCTATACCAGACCAAAGCTTCCAGGAAATCCTCGTCCTGATAATCCGGCCACAACTGATCCACCACGTAAAAATCCGCATAAACCGACTGGATGGGGAGAAAGCCGGACAGCCTGCGCATCCCGCCCCAGCGGATAATTAAGTCAATCCGGGAAACATCCTGGGAATAAGGCTTGCCATCCTCACGGATATGGGACAGATCCCACTGCCATCCGTAATTCACCAGGAAATTCAGCCGGATCCCCCCGCCATGTATGGAGGTTCTCTCCTGGTAGCAGCGCAGTTCCCCTGGGAAACACTTGGAACGGCTGTCCCCCACCACCAAAAGATCCGCCCCTTCCCCGCACAGCATATCCACCGCCTCCACGCAAGCCTCCCTAAAGGCCCGCACCTGCTCCTTCGGCCTTTTACAGTTATCCATGGTAAACCCGTAATACGAAATCTCCTCTATGCCCTGGGCCTTTGCCAGGCGCAGAAGCCTTATGCCGGGATCTAACCCGTAGGCATATCCCTCCTGCTTTCCCATCCCCTTAGCCAAGGCCCAGCGGCGGTTGCCGTCCGGGATAATGCCGATATGCTTTGGCTTTTCCTTCTTCATCATCAATCACCTCATGGATAGTATTGCCAGGTTTTGCGGATAAAACCGTGTCTCAGGCTTTCCGGGCAAATTCGCCGGTCAGATTGAAATTGTGCTGCATGGGGCCACGGCCACGGCCCAGGTTCAGCATGGCTCCCAACGCGCCGGAAAGGTAGTCTTTCGACCGCTGGATGGACGTGGGCAGATCAAATCCCTTTGCCAGATTGGCCGCAATGGCGCTGGACAGCGTGCATCCGGTTCCGTGGGTGTTGGGATTGTCGATGCACGTTCCATAAAACCAAGTCCCCGCACCGTCCCCATAGAGAAAATCGTTGGCATCATTGATGTTATGCCCGCCTTTCAACAGAACGGCGCAGCCGCAGGCATCACCGATCTCTTTAGCTGCGGACTCGATGTTCTCTGCGCTGCGGATGATCATGCCGGACAAAATCTCCGCCTCTGGGATGTTAGGAGTGACCACAGCCGCCAGAGGAAGCAGACAGCTTTTCAGCGTACCTACCGCCTCCTCAGAAATTAACCTGTCCCCGGAGGTAGCCACCATCACCGGGTCTACCACGATATTCCTTGCCTGATAAAAACGCAGCCGCTCCGCGATTTTCTCGATCAGTTCGCAGGAAGCCACCATACCGATCTTCACTGCATCGGGTGGAATATCCTCAAATACCGCGTCGAGCTGCTGCCCGAGAAATTCAGGCGTCAGTTCTACGATTTCCCGCACGCCGGTGGTGTTCTGTGCCACCAGCGCCGTGATGGCGCTCATGGCGAAAACACCGTTCATGGTCATCGTTTTCAGATCAGCTTGAATCCCGGCGCCTCCGCTGGGGTCAGTCCCAGCGATTGATAATGCTGTTTTCATTGCCGCATCTCCTCTGCATTATTTTTATTTCCACGAGCAATAAGCCAAGTGCCGTGCTAGCACGAGCATTTGGCGAGGGCCTGCCCCCGGCCTGCCGCTTGAAAAATCAGAAGTGCTGATATTTCCCGATTTTTTGGTCGATGGTAAGAATATCCCCCTCCGGGCGATAGACGATTTTTACATAGGCGGAAACCTTGGGCGCTCCCGCTTGAACAGCCACATACTGGCACTGCTTTACAATGTCCATCAATTGGTCATAGCTGTCTCCCTCGATGGTCGTCTCAAAGGGGCCTACCTCATAGCGGAGTCCACTGCCCGCGATATAGGCAATCACTTCATCAACTATACGGCACAGCTCCTGGTCATCAGGGGCCTCTGGCAAAACTTGAATGGCAATACTTGCGCTCATGATAGCTCCTCCTTCAAAAAATCAAATATCGTTTCGTTAGCCAAAGCCGCCAGTTCCTTCCAGCAGGCCGCACTGCTCTGGTCGAAGACTCCGACCACATAGAATCCGGCTGCCTTGGCTGTTCTGGCGGCATACAGTGCGTCCTCATAGACGGCAATCTCCGCCGGAGTGCTGCCAAGCCTCCTGGCGGCTTCATAATAGGCGTCAGGTCTATCCTTGCCAGCATGAACCTCCTCACAGGAAAGGAGAAACGAGAAATACTCCAAAATTCCCAACCGCCCCAGGCACAAACGCATCAAAGGCTCTGCGGTGGATGAAACAACACACATTCGGACACCCTTCTGGGACAGTGCCTCCAGATATTCCGAGACGCCCGGTTTCAAAGGAATATCTCTGCGGTAGTGTTCATTCATCATTTCGTTCATTTCGACGGTCAAGGTTCCCGCCGTTCCAGGCAAGCCGTAGGTTTGGAGAAACAGTCCTGCGGATTGGCTCATGGTCATCGGCCTGATTGCATCCAAGATTTCCTGAGAGACAGAGTCAATTCCCTTACTCTTCAAAAACTCTTCCGCAAGGCACGCCCAAAAGGCCATGGAGTCAATCAGGGTTCCGTCCATATCAAATATCGCAAATTTCCTATTCATACTCTACCACATTCCGCGCCAGCCGCAGAAGATTCGCAGCGGCCTCACCCGGACGCTCTGCGCCAAAAATGGCGGACACCACGGCGACACCATCCACTCCGCTGCCAGAGAGCCGGGAAATATTCTGAATGTTGATGCCGCCAATGGCCACCACTGGAATATCCACGGCCTCGCTGATCTCCCGTAACTTCTCTACCGTTAGGCTTCGGGCATCCTTCTTGGTGCTGGTTCCGAATACGGCTCCCACGCCAATGTAGTCCGCCCCAGCCCGTTTGGCAGCCACAGCTTCCTCCACCGTACCAGCGGAAATTCCCAGAATCTTGTCCGAACCCAGCATAGCCCTGATATTCCGGCCTTTGATATCGGACTGTCCCACATGAACCCCGTCCGCACCGATATCCAACGCAATCTCCACGCTGTCGTTTACGACAAAGGGAACCTGATATGCAGAACACAATGCCTTCAACGCTCTGGCCTCCTGGGCAAAATCGGTCGGATCCAGATCCTTCTCACGGATCTGGAGAAAGGTCGCGCCGCCTTCCAGCACCTCCTGGCACACATCGGCCAAGGTCTCTCCCGCCCTGAGCCACTGGCGGTCGGTAACTGCGTACAGCAACATGGCTCTGCGGATTTCATTTTTCGTAAATCTCATATCGAATTCTCTCCTTCAGCTGTATTGTAGTCAATTTGAACATCGCGTCAATCAAATCAGTACGGAAGGAAGCGTTACCCGTTTCATTTTGAATGCGCCGTTCCTCTGCCATCTCACCACAGACGCCCATTGCGGCCACAGCGGAAACAACGGCTTGAAACGGCTCTCCCGGCCATGCGCCGCAGAAAGCTCCTATCAAGGAAGTAAGCATACAGCCACTCCCGGTAATCCGGGCCATAGTGGGGCAGCCGTTACGGAGGATTACCGTTTGTCTGCCGTCTGAAACAATATCCAGTGCGCCTGAAATGACAACGATAGCTCCGCTAATCTGAGCAAGGGCAAGAGCAGTTTCCACCCCTGAAGGCAGGTTTTCTTCTGTAACAGCGTCCGACACACTTACATCTACCCCGCTGCCGACAGATTGCCGCCCGGCCAGAAACCGAATCTCCGAGGCGTTGCCCCGGATGGCAGTAAATTTCACTTCCCGCAGCAGCCATCCGGCAGCATCCCGGCGCAGCTGAGTCCCTCCTGCCGCGACGGGATCCAGGATCACCGGCTTGCCCAGCCAGTTGGCCTTCTTCCCCGCCGCAATCATAGAATCCACCTGATCAATGGCTCCCAGATTACACACCAGCGCCTGGACACCCTCAACGGCTTCCTCCACCTCGCGGATATCCTGTGCCATAGAGGGAGAGCCGCCGGAGGCCAAGATGATATTAGCACAGTCATTGACCGTGACAAAATTGGTAATACACTGCACCAAAGCCCCTTTCTCCCGAAGGCGCTCCAGGGGTGCGATATAAAGATCCCTCATAACAGTTCGCCTCCATTCCGTTTGTTGAGCATTCTCGGAAACTCCCTTGCACCCATCTTTGCGGCTGATTTTCCGCCAGAAGAGCTCAAATTTAATCGACGTACACTCCATGTACGCCTCATAAATTTGTGCACTTCTGACAAAAAATCATCTCACAAATCTGGGTACAAAGAGTTTCCGAGACCGCTCTTGTTCTGCATCTGCCCCAACACTCCGCTGCGCTTTAAGATCAGCAGAACCGAAACGCCCATGCCTGCGCCTACCATGGCAGCAGGCGTGTAAAATGGGATGTAATAAAAGGGCGACTGGACATCCAGACCATAGAACAACTTCATCAGTGGATAGGAGGCCAATGCCCCGCACAAGCCAGTGCCCACTACCTCACCTACAAAGACGAGGTAAATATTCTTTGTCCCCCGATAAATCAAGCCCCCCAGGATGGGGCCAAAGACTGCTCCAGTTACCGCCTGGATAGTGCGGCCGCAGGCCATACGCATCAGGCCACACAGAAAGGCACTGGCGCAGGCGTACCACGGTCCCACCAAAACAGCTGCCAGCACATCCACAAAGTGTTGGAAAGGCGCCATTGCCGGGAAATATACAAAGGTATTCAGTACAAACGCCATGCAGGCAAACATTGCTGTGAGAACCAGCTTTTTTGTGACATTTTTCGTGGATAATTTCATAAAAAACTCCTTTAAACGTGATGTGAGAACGGCAAAACAGCGTCGCTCTCCCTCGGCCCGCCGCAGATACACCGCGAATACCGTTATCACCATCCTTTCCTCAAAAATTCAACAAAAAAACAGGGGGCATTTGAACAAAATGCCTCCTGAAAAAGTACAGCTATTCATGACTTCCTCCGGCGGCATTATCCGCATCAGGTTCAAGGGTCGAAGTTGATTACTTCCTCTCAGCCTGCAAACACAAGCTCCCCTGTTTATTTATCGTAAAAATTATATCACTTAATTTTTCTATTTGCAAGAGACTGCTAATAAAAAACTATACCTTTACGGCTCTTCCCCCATCCTCCCCCAACAGATCCGCCTGGAAATTAAAGAGCATGGTAACACAAAAAGCAATCAAAAATCCCGCTAGGCAGCTAATAAGGTACAGGCCAAAGCCCTGCCCATAAAACACCGGCAGCGCCGCTAGGCTTGGGAAGGCAAAGGACATGGCCTGGGCGCCGGAAAAACCTGCCATGGCCCCGCCGATCCCTCCGCCGATGCAAACGCCAGCCATAGGTTTTTTCCTGGGAAGGTTTACCCCGAACATGGCCGGTTCCGTGACCCCAAATGCGGCGGACAAGGCAGCCGAAATGCAAATGGATTTAAACGCCCGGTTCTTGCTTTTTGCCATAACTGCCAGTGCAGCACCGACCTGGGCAAACACTGCCGGGCCGATAAGGGCAAGGATGGTGTCATGGCCGCTTACGGTGATATTGTTCATCCCGATTAAGATAAAGCTCCAATGGAAGCCGAAAATCACCATGGGCTGGATGGCCGCCCCTAAAAGGAGGCCTGCAGCCACGGGGGACAAGCCATAGATAAATTGATACCCTGCGGCAAGGACATCCCCAACCGCGGCGCCAAAGGGGCCGAACAGGGCAAGGACGGCAAAAGACACAATAAAAATTGACAGCAGCGGCGTAAGGAACCCCTTTACCAGGCCTGGAAGCACCTGGTTTAGGAACTTCTCCACGAAATACAGAAGGCCTGCCCCAAGGATCATAGGGATTACGCTGGAATGGTAAGCTACGCCTTTAAGGGGAATGCCCAGAAAAGATAGGGCATTCCCTGCTTCCAGGACAGTGGTCAAGGACGGATACAGAAGCACCCCGGCAATGACCACGGCCGTATAAGGGTTTGCCCCGAATTTCCTGGCTGCGGTAAAGGCCAGAAGCATTGGCAGGAAGTAAAACAGGCTGTCCGCCATTGCATTAAGCACCAGGTAAGTTTCACTTTCCCCGGGAAGGATTGTCGTTACAGTTAAGATGGCCAGGATGCCTTTTAAAATGCCGGCAGCGCTTAATAGGTTTACCAGGGGAAGGAAAATGCCGGATATCCCATCGATTATCACGCTTACTGCCGTTTTCTTCTTCTCTTCTGCCATAGTCTCCTCCTTTTTGCAGCAACAGGATGTAAGATTTCATTATATTATATCCCCTTTCCTGCAAAAAGTCCATCTATACCGCGACAGACCCTATTATGAGCCGCACGCTGGCAGATTCCCGACCTCCATCGCTTCTATTGCCGTTTTACCAGCACATCACCGTGCCAGCCTTACGGCTTTTTGACGGCTCAAACACAATCACGTTCCCGTATCCCAGACAGCCATCCACTTCCTCCAGGTCCGTAGGCGAGTTCACCTCCTGGTGGCAGATGATTACCACATACTCTTTCCCTTCCAGCCGGATCTTCACCCCTTCTGCCATGGAAGGCGGGTAGTAGATCCCCTTTAAGGCAGACTTTACCGGCAGCTTTTCCACGGTGCAGTCAGGAAGTTTTTCGGAAAGCTTCCCTGCCTCACCCCCCTGGATCACCGTCAGAAGGGAAACAAAGCCATCCCCCTTGGCGGATACCTTGACCACTGGCCGGGCCTCCCACTGGTTATAATGGCGGGAAACCTTCCCCTGGGCAAGCTCCGCCTGGATTCCCGGGGTCATAAAGAAGAATTTCGCCGCCCCATCCCCCGCGGTAAACAAAGCCGTCTGCACAGGAGGCGTGCCAAGCCCGCCTTCATGCCCGCAGCCATTTCTGCCCTGATCCTCACCACCGCCATTTCCGCCCTGATCCTCACCGCTTCCCCCGGCCTTTCCGTCCGCCTTATGGAGCGTAGGATCCGGATTTGCCGCCTGGTCAAGGCCCGGAAGCTTGGGCGGCCTTACCTGGGCAGGATCGCTTAGTTCCAGCCTTCCTTTTTCGCTGAAATTCCAGTATTGTTCATAGGAATGGCGATCCCCGGTATACAGTTCATCCATGATGATATACAGATCCGGCTTAATCCAAAGCACCTTCCGGTTCACAAACACCCCGCCAGGCTCTTCCATATAGCCCAGATGGCCCCCTTGGATAAACTCATATTGTTCGGTGAATTTATGGAGCTGCTTCACCGGCTGGCAAAGCTTTGTGCATTCCCAGGAATCCTTGCAGACGGTAAAATCCTTCCCGTCCACGGTAATGGTATTGTGAGCCTTGGGATCCTTGAAATCAAAACGCCCTTTATCCACGGCGTAGGAATACCGCCCGGAATCGGTAAGGATATCTTCCCCGCCAATCACCAGATCCACATGGAGCTTATCGGAATGGCCGTGGCCTGCCCCCATGGTCCCGCAGTGGAAATGCAGCACATTTCCATCCTTTTCCCAGCTGCTTCGCAGATAGTAGTTCCCGCTGTCCTCCAAGGCCGCCGACAAGGCTTCCGGCTCCTTAGCCTCCATGGCCTCATATTCTTTAGACCCGCAAAGGCCTACGTCCCACAAGCTCTCAAACCCCAGCACCGGCCTTCCGCCAAACTTAAGCACCGGATCCTTAAACAGGTAAGCCGCCACCCCGGTATAGTCCTGGATATCCATATCATCGCTGTCGCCCATCATAAACTCATGGCCGTCTGGCTTCCTCCAGGACAGGTTTACATAAGCCATCTTTTTTACTGCCTGGAGGATGGCCTCCGGAACCTGGATGCCATTGCGGAAAGCCAGGATCAGCACATCTTCAAAGCAGTGGAGCACTTCATTATGGTACATCGGCGACTGCTCCCACTGGACGCCGTCCCCCAGGATCTGCATCCTGGCCTGGATTTCCAGATGCTCCAGGGCAATGCTGGTATACCGCTTCCGCTCTTCTTCATCCGGCATGGCGATTCCGATTTCAAACAAGCCGTGATTCTCCAAAACCCCCCAATTGCTGATATACCGGTAAGGAGAATGCATCTGGATAATATATTCCCCATGCTCCTTTAGGCAGCGGTAAAACTGATCCACAATCTCATCCGTCAGCAGGGGGCTGTCCGCAAAGTAGCGGATAGCCTTCACCCAGTACTCGCCCCGAAACCCAGCTTCCAAAATCCGCCATGCGGTTTTTTCCGACTCCGGCGTATGCTTGATCCGCTGGATCCAGTCTGTTAACAGGCAAAAGAACTGGCGGGCATATTTCTCATCCCCGGTCAGCTGGTATGCCTGCCCCAAGCTGATAAAATACCTATGGCGGTTAAACTGGTAAGTAAACTCCGGGTCCCCATGGGGGCAGTACTCCCAGTCAATCTGGCAGCCCTCCCCGAAACAGACCGGCTCCAGGGTCATTTCCAGGTCATGGGGCAGATCAAACAGGAATTCATTCCGGCACACCCGGTCTGCCGCCTGGATGATTTTGGCACAGTTTTCGGGCCAATGCTCCCTGCAGTATCCGGCCATTCCTTTTGGGTCATCCAGGAAAAAGCATTCATTCCCCCGGGCAAAAAATTCCTTCTTCGTCATAGTAATCCTTAACCTCCCTTAAACGCTGCTTTCACCACGCTATCCCTTTACGCCGGAAGCGGCCACGCCTTCCACAAAGTATTTCTGCAGGGAAAGGAATACGGCCAATACCGGGATCAGGCTGAGCACGGAAGCCGCCATAATCAGGCCGTACTCCGAGCCGAACTGGCTGATAAACATCCTAAGGCCAAGCTGCAGGGTTTTCTTGGATTCCGTGGTTAAGTAAATCAAGGGGCCAAGGAAATCGTTCCAGGTTCCCACAAAGGTAAAGATGGTCAAGGTGGACAGGGAAGGCTTTGACAAAGGTAGCATGATCCGATACCAAATCTGGTATTCCGTCATCCCGTCAATCCTGGCCGCCTCGCACAGCTCCGTGGGGATCCCCTCATAGAACTGTTTCATCATAAACACGCCGAAGGCGGAAAAAGCCTGGAGGCAGATAATCGCCAGATGGGTATCCGCCAGCCCCATGGAACGCATCATCATAAACTGGGGAACCATATATACCTGCCAGGGCACGGCAATCGTTGCGATGTACGCTAAAAACAGCAAGTCCTTCCCTTTAAAATACAGCTTGGCAAAGGCATACGCCGCAAAGCTGCTGGTCAACAGCTGAAGGAACGTGACGATCAGCGTCAGCTTCGTTGTATTCAGCACAAACTTTGCCAGTGGGATCTTATTCCAGATATCCACATAATTCTGCCATCTGGGATTTTTCGGGATCCACTGGATAGGGAAGATAAACACATCCTTATCCAGCTTAAAGGAAGCCGACAGCATCCAGGCAAAAGGCACGAGCATTACCAGGGCCAGGGCAATCAGCACCACATAAAGGATTACCCGCATTACTCTTGTTTTCGTATTATTAATTTTCATTTACGGTTCCTCCTTAACTCGCCTGCTCTTTTTCCCCGCGGAACTGGATCAGCGTAATCGCAAGCACAATCAGGAACAGGATCATTGCCACTGAACTTGCATAGCCTAGGTTCCAGTTTCGGAAAGCTTCTTCGTAAATATGGTATACCAGCACGATAGCCGACTCATTCAGCACGCCGCTGCTTCCTCCTGCCAGCATATACACAATGTCGTAAACCTTAAAGCAGTTAATGGTTAACATGATGGTCACAAAGAAGGTGGTCGGCCTTAGCTGGGGCCAGGTAATGTAGCGGAAGCGCTGCCACGTATTGGCGCCGTCTAAGCTGCAGGCCTCATAAAGCTCTGCGTTAATCCCCTGGAGGCCAGCCAGGTAAATCACCATATAATAGCCCATGTTCTTCCACACAGAAAACAGCACTACCGTAAACATTACCCAGTCCTTATCCGCCGACCATTTGGGAAGGCTTTTCGCCGACACGCCCAGGTTATAAAGGATCATATTAATCGGGCCGCTTTTCGCCGGGGAAAACAGCATATTCCACACGGCAGCCACTGCCACCAGGGAGGCTACATAGGGGAAGAAGCTGACGGTTCGGAAAAAATTCCTCCCTTTGATCTTCTGGTTCAGCAAAACCGCCAGGCCAAGGGCTACCACCATGGTCAGGGGCACGGTAGCCACGCAGTAAACGATGGTATTTTTTAAGGAAGCCAAAAAACGCTGGTTCTTAAACATTACCGCAAAATTCTTTAGCCCGGCAAAGGTCATGGCGTTATTGCCGTCCCAGTTTAAGAAAGCCAGCACAAAGGCGAACACCACCGGCCCCAGGGTAAACACGGCAAACCCAATGAAGTTGGGGGCAATGAAGGAATAGGCCACCAAATCCCTTTTCGTCTGGCGGCTGAACCGCTCCCCCGTCTTCGTCTGGCGGATTTTGTCCCGGGTCTTATCAATCTTTACGCCCAGCTTCAGCTTTTTCTTAGCATCGGTTTCTGCTTCTGCCAGTTTCAAAAGCTCCCCCAACTGCTGCTCCAGCTGGTTTAGCTTCTGCTGCCTTTCGGCTGGAATCCCTGCATTCTTATTATCCATACTGCCTGCCTTTCCAAGAGCATATCCCAAGGCTTTCCCTTGCGCTCCTTTTTCCTAAAAAAGGCCTGCCACAGCGCCACTACATAATGGCTTTCCTGCGGCAGGCCCAGATTATCCAATCCTTATTTACTTACTGCCCTAAGATCCCGCCTACCTGCTCATTCATATAGGCAATCCCTTCATCAATGCTGGAATTCCCGGTCATAATATTGTCATGGGCTTCGTTTAATACGGTTTCAATCTCGGAGCTCTTATCGCTTACCGGCATTTCCAGGTATAAATTCGCCGTCTGCAAAGCTTCCTTGCAGGACGCATCCTGCGGGAAACCGTCGATGGCAGAAATAGCCTCAGCAATGTCGTCCGTCATCAGCGCCGGGATGCTTCCGGTATCGGCAACAATCTTGGCTCCTTCCTCACCGCACACAAACTTCACGAATTTCCAGGCCTCTTCCTTGTGGGGGGCGCTGGTGGGAATCGCCAGGGCCGTAATGGTAGCCAGGGTAGAGCCAGGCTCCACGCCTTCCGCATGGGGATACTTTGCAATGCCCCAGTTGGCGCAGTCCGTATACTCCCCGGATTTTACCTTGTCAATCAAGGTAGAAATAAACCATGTTCCCATATTCATCATGGCTACGTTGCCCTGGGAGAACGCGCCGGAATAATGAAGGTTAGAGGTCTTTAATGTCGCGTAATCCTGGCATACCCCGTCCTCCTGCTGGGAAAGGATCATCTCATAATACGGCTTTAAGAAATCATACGTGCCGTCCAAAATCGTATTCTTGCCGTCCAAGATGCCGAACAGCTGAACCGCGCTCCTCCAGGTATGGTAGTGAGCCCCATATACTTCCTGTCCTGGGGTATCTACCGTCAGGCTTCTTGCCAGCTCGTTATACTGGTCAAAGGTCATGTCATTGGAAGGATACTCCACCCCGGCCGCGTCAAACACATCCTTATTATAATACAGCACCCAGAAATCGCTTCTGAAGGGCAGCTCATACAGCTTTCCATTTGCCACGATCTGATCCGTAATCCCTTTAAATGCCCCTAAATCCACACTGTCCTTTGCAATATAGTCATCCAGCGGCTCCAGCACCCCTTTATTCACCAGGGTAGTATAGCCGGGAACATCCTTGATGGTAACAATGTCAAAGTCAGAGCCGGAACCGGTAAGCTGCGTGCCTAAAACCGTCTGGTAATCGGAGCTTCCCAGATCCACCATTTCAATCTTTAAATCCGGGTTCTGCTTCTCAAATTCTTCAATCAGCGGTTTGTAGTAAATGGTCAAATCCTTATCCCAGATGGACCATTTAAGAACCGTCTGGCCCTCTGCCGCCTCCACGGTTTCTGCAGCCGTAGTGGCTTCTGTAGATGCCCCCCCGGCCTGAGCCTGGGTAGTGGCCTCGGTGGAACCGCCATCAGCGGCGCCGCCCCCTCCGCAGCCTGTCAGGCTTCCCGCCATGGCGGCTGCCAGCATAAGGCTAACTAAGCGTGTTTTCTTCATAAATCTTTCCCTCCTGAATCATTTTGCACCTTTTGGTGTTGTTTTGTGCCTTTATTATAGTAAAATTTACCGATTGCCTAAATAGAATATTTTTGGAAAAAGCTTCAATTTTCCCTTTGGCCGCTTCGGGGAAAGATGTAATTTCTTTCGATAACCAGTAATTTCTTTCGATTGTATTCATTTGACAAAACCTGGCAAATGCATATAATTGATGTTGGGGCCAAAAGATCTTTTGCCCCTGGTATCATATAATTTTAGAAATGATAAGGCTTAAGCCGGCACATAAGAACGGAACAGCGTACAACAAGGAGAACCCCTGATGCTTTCTATCCCGAAAAACGCTCTGCCAGGAACCATCCGCGGCAAGATCCTCTTAAGCACCGCCATGGTTACGGCTACCATCGCCACCATAACCGTGTCCGTATGCTTTATTGTCTTCCAGTCTTTCCTGCAAAAAATCCAGCTCCAGTCGGCGGAATACAACCTTCAGGTGACATCCACCAACATTTCCGCCCATATGGAAAATATTTTGGCCTTTAACCAGTGGTGCTGCAGCAGCACGGACATTGGCCGCTACCTGGAGGCCTTTTACGGGCAAAGCCGTATGCCTTCCATTTCCTCGGAGCTTGCCTCCCTGCGCATCACGGCTTCCAATACTTACGAGCGGCTGAAGGAGGAATATTACAATACCTCCTCCTCCAACTACATTGCCCGGCTGGTCATCTCGCCGGAAAACCGCCGCAATTATATGCAGATTTCCGATACCAATTCCAGCAGCATCCCCGCGGCGGCAGACCGTCTATATGAATCCGGCCATTTCCAGGAACTGCTTAACGCTCCAGGCTACCTGTGGGACGGCCTGATGGCAGAGCCCTTGTCCCCCTTTGCCAGCCATCCTATCCTGCCCATCGTCCGGCCAATTTACAGCCTATACGGCTCCAATGTTACCGGCTGGTGCTACCTGGCCATATCCGACCGGATCTTTTTGGACTATTTAGGAACCCTGCCCCTGGAAGAGGATTCCAGCCTTTACCTCCACATCGGGAACCATACCTATCAATTCCAGTACGGCCAGCTAACGGAAACCGCCTTGCAATACCAGGTTTCCTCTGACATCAGCAGCCAGATCGTTAACCCGGAAAACCGGGCATACCAGGTAATCCTTGGCAATGGGCAGAAACGGACGCTGATCGTCTGCGCTTTGGGGAATGGCTGGTCCGTTTCCCAGATCCTTTCGGAAGAGGCCTACAATGGCCAGCGCAGCGTCTACTTAGCCATTATCGCCGGGATTGTGCTGGTGATCTTCCTTCTCGGCGGTATGCTGTACGTGCTGTTAAATAAGATGATTAACCGTCCTGTAGCTTTGCTCTTAGATAAAATTACCGATATTTCCCAGGGCGACTTTGCCCCTGCCCAGTCCATTGAATGGGACAATGAATTTGGCAGCATTGGCCGGGGCATTAACCAGATGGCACAAAACGTAGCTACCTTGATGGAAAAGCGGGTGGAGGATGAAAAGCAGAAAAAGGATCTGGAATACCAGATCCTGCAAAGCCAGATCAACCCCCATTTTCTATACAATACCTTAAATTCCATTAAATGGATGGCCACCTTCCAGAATGCCACGGGAATCGCCGAGATGACCACCGCCCTGGCAAGGCTTTTGAAAAATGTGTCCAAAGGAACCTCGGCTTTAATCCTCCTAAAGGATGAGCTGGCGCTGGTAAAAGACTACTTCCTGATCCAACAATACCGGTACGGCGGCAATATCTCCATCGACTACCAGATTGGTTCCGAAGATCTTTACCGCTGCCTGATCCACCGGTTCACCTTGCAGCCGATTATCGAAAACGCCATGTTCCACGGGATCGAGCCAAAAGGCTGCGCCGGGAAGATTGCCATCAGGGCGGAAGCGAAAACGGATAGGGAGGGAAACCGGCTGCTTTCCATCACCGTCACGGATAACGGCATAGGCATGAGCCCGGAGCGGATCCGGGAGGTTTTGGAAGGGGAAGGCGCCCCGCCTAATGATTTCTTCCGCCATGTGGGCATCAGCAATGTAAACCGCCGGATCCAATACAATTTTGGAAAGGCATACGGCATTACCATAAAAAGCGCCGTAGGCGAATACACCGCCATGACCATCACCCTGCCTTACCAGGCCGCGCCGTAACCCTATACCCGATAAAGCGGGACAAAACACTATCTGCCGAAGCCAAACGGTATTTTGCCCCTATGATGTGGAATATACGAGCGGTCTCGGAAACTCAATAGTGAATAGGCAGGGAAGGGTTGATTTTCAGAAATGCGTGGGATAAGGGATGGATAATTGTGGGATCTGAACGGTTCGGAGAGCATAAAGAATA
>CAJTFL010000027.1 GCA_910575565.1 Lachnospiraceae bacterium
TCGTCCAAACTTAATCCTGCCTAAAACTATTATAAATCAAGACAGGAAGCTAAAACAGTAGTGGAGCCAGCCCCTCTTATTTTCATTATAGGCTGTGATAACCCTTCATGATTCGTTGAAAACCGGATAACCGCTTTCACCCCCCGCAGTTACCCAAAATCCATTACAAATAGTCTTCCATCCACCTCCTTATCAATTCCACAGATGATTTTTCATCCATCAAGGAATCGCTTTGAAGCAAACTTTCCAAATAGTCGCTTACCGCGTCTACCACCTCCGGTATCTCAAACTCAAAGATCCGAAACTGGTTATCCACGCAGTACTGCATATACAGGTTTTCATGTGGCTCAACGATCGCTTCCCAACGGTAATCCAAAGGAAATTCCCTTTCCTCCAAAAAGTAAAGGTGATACCATCCCTCTTCCACTGCCTGGAAAATCTGCTCTAATATGTACCTTCTGTCCTCCGGCGTCAAAGGCGTCCGAAAGTAAATCGAAGGATATTCTTTAATAATCCCGGTTTTGATAAACTCCAAAACAAAGCCGGGATTCATCAGAATCTTAACTTGTCCCTTTTTCTTTGCCTCATGCAGCTGCGCCATATACCAGACCATTCCCTCCAGCAAGTGCTCATAGCCGTCAATGGAGCGAGGCAGATAAGTTTCAATCAGCTTCCTGTCCCAAAACTGCAAGCTGCACAGACCACTGCTCATCTCAATGTTCTGGCGGTATTTCCCTGGCTTCTTTAAGTCCTCTATCCCCCAGGTTATCCGATCCATCAAGCCGATGACGCTTTTCATCAGCGGATAGCACTGACGCAGCATCCTCCCAAAAGCTTCCTGGAAATATTGGTTCACTCCCTCATCTTTATGGATAATTGCGGCTTTCCCGTCAATGGCAACCTGCAGGGTACAGCCTTCCGTAATCACAAAATACGGCATCATGTTCATCATCCCATAATGCTCAGAGGGCGTCCCGTAGTAATAAAAGGGCTGGTAATCCATGATGGCAATCCCGCTGCGGATAACACTTTTGATGATCTCTAAGTTGCCGCATTCCACAGGATCCGGATCCGCGTCCATGCAGATAATATGGATAAGCCGGCAGCTTTCCGGATATTCGCACACCACGTTCATGGCATGGAAAAACTGGATATCCGGCTGCAAAAACAGGCTAATCGTCACTCCCCGTTCACAGGCATCCCGCACTACGGCCCTGATGGCCTTCTGCACCTTAAGCTCGCCGCTAATCAGCATACTTCCCACGTTCTGGATATCCTGGCTGGAACCGGAAGCCTCCTGCCGCCCCCCAAAAGGATTGACGCCTTTGACTTCCTCCAAGGTAAGGAGGGATTCAAAAATTTCCTTTATCTTTTTCCTCCGGTAGTACCGCCCCTCGCCTATCAGGGTAATCTCAAAAGCCTGCATCACCTTAACCCGTTCCTCCGGCCTTAAGCGCAGCTCCGCTAAGATGGCATCCAGCAATTCCCGGTTCTGCAAAGGACGCCTGCCATGGATATACTGGTACATCGTGGAACGGTCAATCTGGCATCGCTTTGCCAAATCAGCTATCCCCAGCTTTTTTTGCTTTACGTAATTCTCCAACGCTTCTGATAAAATTGACATCCCCGCACCTCGCCGCTAAACATGGAAATCACCCTATAATCATCATAAATTGTAGCATGGATACACCTTGCAAACAAGCTGTGGCATGATTTGTGGCACATTTTCCTCTTACCTGGCCATATCTTCCCTCACCGAAACCGAAAGGCATTTAAAGCGAATTATCCTTGAATCTTTTTGTCCACATATAGTATAATCGTAAAAAGCATTCGCATTACAGGAGGATAACCTTATGTTTTCAGGACATCTCAGACGATACGCCCAGGAAAAGTTTTGCCGGCGGCTCCCTTTTCTCGGTCCGGCCAGGGAAAAAGTTTTGCAAAAGCTTTCCTGTTGCACAGATGAAGAACAGGTACTGATGAAATTCTTGTATGGCACAATGCCCCTGCGGGATGTGGGCGAATACCCATTTTCCCTGTTTCTTTGCTACGTCACCCACTCCCTGATGCTTTACCGCTCCATGGAATGGTGCAAAAATCTCCCAGAGGATATTTTCCTTCACTATATTTTGTACTGCCGGGTAAATTCAGAACCGATTGAAGACTGCCGCGGATTTTTTTATGATCAGCTTATTGGCCGGATACAGGGGCTTCCTCCCAAGGAGGCGGCGCTGGAAATCAATTACTGGTGCGCCGAAAACGCCGCCTACCAGTCTACGGACGGCCGCACTGCGTCCCCCCTCACGGTATACCGCTGCGGCAAGGGGCGATGCGGGGAGGAATCCACCTTTGCCGTAACGGCATTCCGCAGCGTAGGCATTCCCGCCCGCCAGGTATATACGCCCTGGTGGCTCCACTGCGACGACAACCACGCCTGGGTGGAGGTATATGTCCATGGCAAATGGCATTTTTTAGGAGCCTGCGAGCCGGAAGAAACGCTGGATAAAGGCTGGTTTTCCAATGCCTCCTCCAGAGCCCTTTTGATCCATGCCCGCACCTTTTCCGATTACCAGTCCCCATGCCAAGCTCCTTATCCGGCTCCCGAAGCAGGAAACGCAAATGGCAAAGAAGAATGCTTAGGACAGGATGGGCTGATGGCCTGCTATAACCGCACCGCCGGCTACGCCCGGACAGCGTTTTTCCAAATCCTGGTGACAGACCAGCGCCACACTCCCGTAAGCCAGGCTCGGCTTCAAATCCAGGTATTAAATATGGCCCAGTACTGCCAGGCCGCCACCCTTTACACCGATGATCATGGACGGGCTGGAATTACCCTGGGCCTTGGAACCATCCGGATCGTGGGCAGAAAAGGAAACTGCCTGGGGGAAGCTATCTGCAGCATAAAAGATACCCCCGCCATCTGCCTGGTGCTTAAAGAGCTGCCCGGACAATCTCCCCTGGAGAGCCTTCCTGGCTCCCTCCAGGAAAGTCCACCTGCCTCCCTGCAGGAAGACCTCCCTGGATCCTCCTGGGAAAGCCTTTGGGACGTTTGGCAGGATACGGATGTGGAAGCGCCGAAAGAAGCTCCCCTTCACCGCGCAGCCCTGACTGGGGAGCAGAAAGAAAAAAACCAAAAGCGGCTCGATCACGCAAACCGGCTGCGAAGAGAACGGATTCAAGGATATTACCAGGAAGCGCTTGCCAGCCAGTACCCGGGGCAGGCAGGGATTTTAAGGGAAGCCGGAGGAAACTTCGGGGAAATCTACCGATTTTTAAGCCGCGACGCCCACCCTGACCGGGCGCTGCTTCTAAGCAGCCTTTCGCCAAAAGACTACCGGGACGCCAGGGCCGATGTTCTGGAAAGCCACCGGTTAAGCTGTGTGCCCTTTAGGGAAAAGTGGGCCAAGCGGGGAATGCTTAAGCTTTACGCCGACTATATCTTATGCCCCAGGATTTATCTGGAAGAGCTTACGGATTACCGGCCCTACATCCGGGAATACTTCCGCCCCGAAGGCTCCGCCCCCTATGCCCGCAGTTTTTCCCAAAACCCTCCGGCTATCTGGGACTTTATCCAAACCCATATCCAATACCAACCGGAGCTAGACTACGATACCATCTGCGCCACCCCCATAGGCTGCTTAAAAATGTGCCGGGGAAGCTTCCTTAGCCAAAAGATTTTATTTGCCGCCATCTGCCGCACCTTGGGGATCCCTGCCAGGATAAACCCGGTAGACTTAGAAGCCGAGTACTTTGCCGAAGAAACCTTTATCCCGGTAAGCAAGGCAAATAGCCCTTCCCCTTCTGGAAAAAACGCCCTGTCCGCGGGTAAGGCCATCCTAAAATCCGATTCCAAAAACATCTGGAATTATTATCAGAACTGGACCATCGGCCGCCTTGATGAGGGAGAAGTCCAAACCTTGGATTACGAAGGAATTTCTTTTAAGGAAAACCGGCTGGCCTTATGCTTAAGACCAGGAAGCTACCGCATCATCACCACAAACCGGCTTCCAAACGGGAACCAATTATCTTCCGCGTACTGGTTTTTTCTGGCCGCCAAAGAGACGAAGGAAATTCCCATGCGCCTTCGCGCCGGGAAACCGGAAGAGATGCTTTCTGCCAACTGGCTGGATGATTTTGAACTAGAAAAAATCCCCAATGAAGCTGTTCAAGGCTCCTTCCTTGGAGACCGCCTGGAAACTGCCCCCCTTAAATGCTGCCAGGAAAATCCCTCCTTTAGAAACTGCCGGAAAATTTCCGCTTCTTCTTTATCGGAGGGAAAGGCAAACCTTTTCGCTTTCCTAAAGGCAGGGCAGGAGCCCACGGAGCATTTGCTGAATGAAATGCTTAAGCGGGCTGACCAGCTGAAGGAAATCCCTGTCCAGATATCCTTCATCCTCCCAGAACCGGGGGATCTAAGGGATCAGACCTTCCAAGGAGTTATCCGCCAGCTCCCTGACGCCCGCGTCTTTACAGGCCGGTTTGAGGAAATCACGGAGCATTTGGCCCGGCAGATGTACGTGGATCCGGAAAAGCTTCCCCTCCTTGTGCTGACGAATCCCGGCCTGAAAGGGATTTACGGCTGCAGCGGATATCAGGTGGGAAACGTTGATCTGGCTATCCGGATTCTTGCCGTCAGCCAGTCAGAAAAGCATCCCTCCCCCGGCTGAACGGACGGTAAATGTTTAAGGAAATGGAGGAGCGTTTAATGAAACCATACCTTTTAGAAGCCTGCGCCGACTCGGTGGAATCCGCCATCGAAGCAGCAAAAGGCGGAGCCCACCGCTTAGAGCTTTGCGCAAACCTGATTATCGGGGGAACCACCCCCGGCGTAAGCCAGTTTAAGCAAATCCGGAAAGCCTTAGATCTTCCCATCCATGTGCTGCTGCGCCCCAGGTACGGGGACTTTTACTATACCGAAAGGGAATTCCAGATGATCCGGGAAGACGCCGCCATGTTTATCCGGCTGGGGGCAGACGGAATTGTGGCCGGATGCCTAAAGCCGGAGGGGAACCTGGACAGAGAACGGATGGAAATCCTCCGGGAAACAGCAAACTCCCGGCATTTTACCCTTCACCGCGCCTTCGATATGTGCCAGTGCCCTTACCGCGCCTTGGAAGATGCCGTAAGCATCGGCGCAGACACCATCCTTACCTCCGGGCAGCAAAACAGCTGCCTGGAAGGAACAGCCCTCTTAAAAGAGCTGATCCGCCTGGCAGGCAGCCGAATCAATATCTTAGTAGGAAGCGGCGTAAACGCACAGGCGATCCCCTTCCTGGCAAAGGAAACAGGAGCCAGGCATTTCCATATGTCCGGGAAAACCATGGCAGATAGCGGCATGGTTTTCCGGAAGGAAAACGTTTCCATGGGGATAGGATCCATAGGGGAATACGCCATTGTCCGCACAGACGAAACGCAGATCCAGGAGGCTGTAAATGCGTTGAACCTTCTGCCCCTTTAATCCTTGCCACATAGCCGTCCTGCTGTTTTCCATGAGTATTCACGGTATTATAATGAAAAAGCATCGCAGACTTGACCGTTAAAAGTTTGCTCAGGTATTCCAATCTGCCAAAATCTGTGTTATCTTTAGGAGAGAGATAACATTTTGGTGTGTGTATAGTTTTTGTGTGGTAACAAGTGCCGCCTATTTACCTGTACCTTCATCATACACCTGTGATGTAACAAGCAAAACCGGCAAAGGGGCATTCGTATCAATCTGCTCGTAAGTTGTCTGCCGGCAGTCCGATTCTGTCTTTTCGTAATTCCCCAGTCAAACCACGGGGTGTAGTATTGTTTTCCTTTATCTGCTCTTCTTTTGAGTTCTCTTGTACTCTGGGAGCATCAGTTTCGCTAATTTTTTCGTTTATTTCCCCTGATATTTTTACCGTATTTGCTGTTAATTCGGCAGCCTTTTGCTGTAACTGCGCAAGTTTCTCCTCTTTCTTAGCAATTATTTCTGTATCTCCCATTCTCCCTTTATCCATCTTTATTTCGCTTTCCAGTACCCTGGCTTCTCCTTCTACCTGAGTCTGTGAGGATTGCACTGTCCTGCTCTGGGACATTCCGGATGATAAGTCTACTAAATCAGAGATTCTCCCCTGCTCAATCGCCTGCTTCGTTTTCGGCTCGTTGTTCTTTTTTGGGGACTGTACCTTTTCAGGCTGTCTGCTGTTCTGCCTTGCCATTTCCTGCGAAATTTGTTGTTCCAGTTCGTTTAGCTGTTCTTCATAGGAATCTAACATATCGTGAATGGATTTAATATCCTGACCATTCTCAAGAGCAGAATTGACCCATTGGTTTTTCCGTTCCAGCAGAGACTGTTTCTGTTCCATTAAATTTCTAATCCGGCTGTTGCTACTCTGCCCCAAAAAAGAAATCGTCACGGTGTCTCTATCTCCCCCGGCAAGGTTACTGTTTCCACGATTTTCTGACTTCATCTGTCTTGTATTCCAAAACATTTGATTTCTGGAAAAGGATGCACTCATCGTTTGATATCCCGTAATCTTCATTATTTTATATCCACCTTTCTAAATTTATATATTTTATTCATTTTTTATCATTACAGATAAAATGAAAGCCATTCCCTTCACCTCCCATTCTACCGCGCCATAATATTTTTCAACTGTGTACTTTATATTGGCCAATCCCATACCGTGGCTTTCCCCAATCTCTTTGTCAGAAACAGGAAATTCCCGTGACTTTTCTAAAATTAATTTTCCGTTAAAGCTGTTTTCCACTTCCAGAAAGAACATCTTTCGTTTCTGAAAAGAAGAAAGTTTTATATAAACTTCCGCTTCTGGTTTTTCTTCTTTAAGCTTCTTACAGGCACGGACTGCGTTGTCTAAAGCGTTTCCTACAATAATACTTAAGTCATAGCTTTGAATTGCAAATGTATCAGGAAAGAGCAGCCCATCGGTTTCTAATCGTAAATCTGGTATGGTGAGTGTGACTTCATGATATTTCATATTCAGTAAAGCGTCCACAACGGTATTTCCCGAATGAAACCTGTATTCCAGGCTGCTCATGGTCTCATTGAATCCGGCCAGATAATGACAGAGTTCCTCAGTTCCCCTTTCCTTAGGGGTAAGCTGCATGATTACCGCAAGCGTATTTTTCAGGTCGTGTTTCATACCGCGGATTCCCGATTGCACTCTTCTTGTTTCCTCTATATATTCCTGCATACTTTTTATCTGGTTTTCCAGAACCACCCGGCTGCTTCTCTCTCTGTTCAAAAGAATCATATCCTGGAATAATTTTACTCCATACAGAATTGATAACAGGGACAGTGCCAACATGAATGGCATAAACAGCCTTAAAACCGGGTATATGTCAAATAAAAACTCCTGTCCGCCTCTTCCACTGGTGCGAAACATAATAAGATTTAACAAAATGCTGATACATAAACTTGTCAGTCCGGGTATCAGCAAAAACTGTACCTCTACGGAATGAATGGGAAAATGCTTTTCATGAAAATGTTCCCGGATACTTTTTAAGGACTTATACATAATCAATATACGAATCAGGTAATTCAGAAGCCATGTTCCGTTAACGATTAGGGCTATAAAGAGAATACCATGGCCTTCCATATGCTGCCAGACCATGTTTGCCGGCAAGTCAGCGACATAAGGAAATATGAGCGCGAATATGCGGCTCGTTTCCTGTATGGACATAAAACTGACAACGAGGAAAATACTAATCAACCCGATATTTTTATAAAAGCACAAGCCCAGGAAAAGTAAAAAGAAAAAGGTCAAAACCAAATTTTCTATTATGTAAAACATTCGGTAATCTGCCGGCAGAAATAATTTCTTTATATACTGAAACATGACATATGCGATAACAACACCCATTTGATTCCAGGATTTTCTCCGAAAACGTTCAGCAAAAAAATCTCCATAGAACTGCTGCAAAAAATATCCCTCAAAAAAATCCACAAGAGTCTGCAAAACCATCAGCAGATTAAAATGATCCAAGAAGTGCCCCTCCTTTCCTCAAATAATCCATATACACTTTCACAAACTCCTTGTATTTTCTCCTGGAAAGACATATAGTTTCTCCATTTGTCAGGGCTATACGATCCCTCCCGTACTCGGCAATATGCCCCAGATTCACGATATATCCCCTGTGACAGCGATAGAAATTTCTGCCTAACTGTTGTTCCAAATCTCTCATATCAGAATATAGTTCCAAGCATTCATTTGCCGTATGAAAATTTACCATTCGATTTTGGCTTTCAACATACAGAATATGGTTCCTGCTCAAAATAATCGTTTTTCCATTTGATTTAATAAAAAACGGTTCTTCCGCTAATCCCCTTTTTTTCTCTGCCGCTGCCACAGCCTTGGCAAATATCTCTGCAAATTTTTTCTCTTCGATCGGCTTCAAAAGGTAATGAAAGGCGGATACGTCAAAGGATTCAAATACATACTCTTTTAAGCCCGTAATAAAAATCAACAAGGCTTCTTCTTTTTTATTCCGCAGCATTCTTGCTGTCTGAATTCCGTTTATACCATCCATTTGTATATCAAGAAATATGATATCAAATATTTTCGTTTCTTTTAACAGTGTTTCTCCAGAAGCGAACAGTTCTATATCACAATCGGGTATTTGTTTTTTTACTAATTTTCCTATCTGTTCACAGATGATTTTTTCATCATCGCATATGGCTATGGTCATTTGCTCACCTCTTTGCTTTTAATATCGGCGGATAGTAAAAAAATTTTATTGAATCTGACAGATGGTATAGATTTTGTAGTGAACGGTTAAAAACCTGCAGCTCATATAACTCAACATGAGGTTTTATGCTTCTAAACGAATCTTAAGGCTGCCCATAAAGAAAAATTGGAGTTTATCCCGGAAGCCGGAGAGCAGGGAACCCGGCTTCTTTTTCCTATGCAGGCAAAAAAAACTTCCCCCGGAAAGAGAGAAGGGCATTTGCCATTATTCTGTTATCGCCGGCATCTCCCCGACAAAGTTATAAATGATTTCGATTTCCTGAAATTTCTCCCCGTCAATCTTTTTCACCTCCCCCACCAAAATCCGGCTGATAATGTGGTTTAAGATACCCTCGTCCAATTCCTGTATCATAAATCCCGAATTTGCGGTACGGGAAACGCTTTCATCAGCGTTTCCCTAAATGGAATATATTACTTGAGGTCAGCTTCCTTGTTGAGGGGCTTATAGTTGCTGTCCATGTAGTTCTTTTTCCCGAAGGGAACGTAATTTTCATCCAATAAAATCAAGTTTCCGTTTCCCAAATCAGGGAACTGCCGCGCAACCTCCTTGAGCACTTCCCATTCGTCTCTGGCATTTTCTTTGTTGTCCTCCTCCACCTGTCTTAGTGCCTCTTGAACAGACTGCTGATCTGCTGTTCCCCAATAGAGAGGATGGGGCTGGAAGGAAGAATGGTAATCGCCGCCCTCATAGCAGAAAAAACAGGAGCAGGGGATTTTTTCAAATAGAATTTTTTGCGCCCCGTCAAGCTCCTTCACCTCCAGACAGTAGCACCCATTTACGGCTGCCGCGCCATCCCGCGCGGTCATGTTTGCGATTGCCATGATAGTAAGGGGTTCCGTTTTCACGATCATGCCGGGAACCAAAAGCCCCTCCTCGTACATTTCACGTAAATATTCGTCAGAAAATTTTCCGACAGCCCGCCATAGGAAAAACAATGCAAGAAGGAGACAGATAACGGCGGGAATCCAGCTTTTAAACAAAAAAATCCCTGCCATGCACAGGAAGCACACGCAGATTATCGCGGAGCTTCTCCGCTTTTTGACGACGGCTTTTATTATTTCATCCTTCTGCCGTATCCGGCTCACATCTGCATGGATGCCGGATTTTACACTTGCTTCAAATTGTGAATAATCGACCATATTTTCCTCCGTTCCTTACATTTCTGATTGTAATATCATTGAAATCTGCCCTTGTAAATAGCCCATAAGGGCAAAAACAAGGGAAAATACATAGCACTTCACTGTATGAGGATGGAAAATCCTTGAAAAATAAGGAAAGTTCAAGAAATTCATCTGCAAACCCACAAAGGGTAGCTGGCAAAGCCAGCGCAGGGGAAGGGCAGCTTCCCCTGTGATGATTGGAGCAGATTGGAAAGCTACGGAAATTTTAGTTCCGTATGATTTTCCTTCTTTTATTTCACTTCTCCGTTTATTTCATCAACAATGGCTCTTGGCTTTATTGTCATCTCCACCCAAGCGGGAATAAAACCACTTTTTACAGCATTTCTTGCAGAACGGATATTTGACCATGCGGAGCAGTAAAATGGAATTTTTCGTCTCTCAAGTATTTCATGAGCCAGTCCGCTGGTAAGTGCAGATGCAATTCCTTTTCTCCTATATTCTGGCAGTACATCCACCCCAATCTGCCACATCTTTTCACAATCAGCAGAACAGCCTGCAAGCCCGATTAATTTCTCATCTTCATATGCCCCAACACCGAGTAAATCTAAATGTTTTCTATCCTTGCAAAGGGCATTGCTCCATTCTGGCAAATATAACTTTTCAAAATCTTGTTGTTCAAGAACCCTCATCTCATAATCACAGGAGATTGGACGAAGATTATTAATATCGGGAAGAAAATATTCTGCCATAAAACATATCTTATATCCATGCCCAGCCAGTCTGTTACTCAGCCAGTGCAAATTCGGTGTTTCAAAAAGGTGATAGAATTCATATTTGCCAACATATTCTGTTACTATTTCTCTAACATCCTCAGTGACTGATGCAACCACATTATTTCCATAAGAAACAAAATTCGCTATAATTGGCTCTTTCAGATATTTTCGTGCTTTTTTTCCCAAACGAAATGGAACGATAACATTCTGATTTTTTAGAAAGTCTTCCGTTTTACAGTTAATGTCCTCGGCGGACTGTTCCATCGCAATATGCAATATCTCTTCAGTGATCATAAATCGTGTCCTCCTATCGCCTCAGTTACTCAATCCCAATTTATCGCCTGAACTAATTCTATCATATATCTACGAATAAATCATCTTACTTTTTATGATTTCTTCTGCCCGGTTGCGGATATTGTTCATCCGGCCTAAAATCCCAAAGTTTGGATTTGGCCTACCCAATCAAACTGGTTCTGGGCTTTCAGTTCCTCGGTCACTCCCTCGGCGGCTTTCATCTGCTCTATGATTAAGCCCATCCGTTCCTTTGCCTGCTCGTTCAGGCCGGCAAGGTATGTCCACAATTTCCCGGCCAGGATAAGGAAACCGTGCCGTGCCGGGTATTCCTGTTTGAGATATACTGTTTTGCCTGTTCCAATGCCTGCAATGCTTTTTCCAAATTTCTGCTTGTGTCATTTTTTCTCTCTGGCAACTATTCCATAGACAAAAGCTCCTTCATCTCCCCCAGTCCATTCTTCTTGTGTTATTGTACCATTTTCATCTTGGGCAAGCCTTGCTGTCGATAATTCATATTCCTTTCTAAAACTGCTTCCATCCGAATAGGTAACCGCAACAGTAAGCACTGCGCCATCGAATATATTCAGCATATTATGAGAAGCGACTGCTAAATCCGTTTCATCATCCATTGTTGATATGATATGATCTGGAATATAAAATCCATAATATGTTTCACTGTTATATTGTTCCATAAAATTTGTTCCACGTTTTGTACAATGATAAATTCTTATATTTTGAATATCTTGTTCTTCTTCTCTTTGTTCCAGACCATCTGTTTCAACTATGGTGTATGTATTTGGATCGCCATCCATATCCGGCATTCCCTGCGCCATCCAATCATGTAGTGTTTCCTCTGTAGTATCATCAATTATCGCTGAATATAATTCTCTCGTATATATAAAGACCTCCGCAAACTATAAGTATCATCATTATAATTGGTATCAGTATGACGATCGTCCTCGGCAGATGCGCAATCATAAGCCGCTTCATCTTTCTCTTCCTGAGTTTTTTCCTCTTTCCGTATTGTTTCCTGTTCATTGCCGCATTTGTTCCTCAATCTGGAATAAGTCAACACCCTCGCGGCAGTCGCCAAATGTGCATGCAAGCATACCCACTTGGCTCGTTGCTCGCGGAAATCAATGGCTTTTTGGCAAAGCGATTTCCTCACCACTTTCTTTTGATAACACATAAATATTGCCTGTATCACAGGTAACAGACATTGCAGGTATATGACTGATCAATTCCTTGTTATTTCCGTCCTTGCCGCAGGAATACAAGCCTCCGTTATCCGTCCTGGAAACATAATAGATTGACTGCTCATCCATACAGAAATCATATGCAACTATATTTTCATACGTGTAAGTTTCATTACCGGAAACGTCATATCTTGTTAAAATCCCCTGTTCATTTTTGTAAAAGATGCTTTCCCCATCGAATGAAATATTTCCGTTTGCAGGAATGTCCAGCTTTACAGTTTTTCTGGTATACCGGTCTACTTTTGTTATGCCATCATTGTCAATGAAAAACAGGTTATCGTCATTCAGGAAAAAAGCGTGGTGAAAATCCAGAAACTTCCATTTATCCCCCGTTTCGTAGTCAATGCCCAAAAGAGAACGCCCGGAATTTGTAATCTGCTCAAAGATTGTTTTTTCCTCAAAGGTATTCAGATTCAACTCGGCCACTGACACTTTCGTTATATTGCTGTTATAGTTTCCTACACGGTTGACATAGCTTTCCATAACCGATGTGGTGTAATACAGATATGGCGGACACACATAAAACGCACGTATTTCTTCTTCATCAGAAAATACCCCAAACATAGGGGAACGTGCTAAAGGATATGTTTCCCCCGTGAAAGTATTTTTGAGAGAATAATCAAAATTCCCTGCATCCTGTATGATTTCATAACCCATACCGTCATCCCCAAAGGGCACGCTGTAGCCTGCCGATGAATTATAGACAACGCTTCCCGTTTTTCCACGGCCTGCACATCCCGTCACTGCCAATGCCAGGCCAAACATGACAGCGAAAGCCGCCCCACGCTTCTTTTGCCCTGATTTCATCAGCCACCTGTTAGAATTGCGCCGTAAAATCCAGACAACGGCCAAAGTACACAAAAGCACAGATACAAAGAGCAGGGTTAACAGCGTAACCGTGCCAACCTCCGCAAAAATAATTTTCTCATCGCCCGTCAGGGCATCGCTCATAACCATATTCCCTGCAAAAAAGTCTGTTCCAAGCAGAAACGGCAGCGGCAGAGGCAGACGGTAAATGCCGGTTTTTGATAAGCCTATATAAGGAATAATCACGGACACCGCACCAGTCAGCAGGGTGACCGCATACTTTTTTGCCAAAACGGAAATGAACATCAGGAGTATGGCAAGAAACACACCGCCAAACATCCGGAGCAGCCCTATCCATACATATCCCTCCAACAGCGACATACCTTTGCTGCTGTCTGCAAAGTAACGAATACTCTGAATCGGATAATCCCCATCCGGCAGTCCGTATTTGAACCTGTAAAACCCGTATTCAATAAGCGAGATACTAAGCGATAAGAAAAGAACAACCGCAATCATAATGAGCAGCTTATACAGAGCGCTTTTTCGCCCCTCCCTTGCAGTCAGGATCAGGGTGTCCATCTGGCAGCTGTACTCAGAACAGAAAACAGGCGTAACAATCAGCAAAATGCCAAGGAAGAGAATGAAATTAAGCGTACCTTTGCCAAGAAGCCCCATCCATCCGTTTGTCTGGAGAAAACAGCGGTTCCCCGCATTTTCACAGATATAGAGATACTGCTGGTAGATAACCTCAAATCCATTTTGATGCTCCAGAACCTTCTCTATTTCCCGGCTCTCTTTTTTGTATTCACTTTCACTGATTTTCCCGTCATAGTAATTCTCCAAAAGGCTGTTCTGCCTCTCCTTCGCCTTTGCAATCCGCTCCGCCTCCTGCTCCAGATAAAGGGAAGATTCCTCGGTGCAGTATCCGTTTACCTTTTCCAGATACCATTCATATTCATTTTTATACCGCTCCATTGCTATGTCTACAGGGTTGTCGGACAAGGCAAGCCAGACCGTGCCAAAGAGCAGGACAAGGGCAATATAGAACAGCCCCCTTTGCCAGAGCATAATCTTTTTTACTTCGTACATAAATCCAGACATTTTATCCTCCTTTCCCGGCAATAAGCGTTCCTTTTAGAAAGCATCATCATTGCCGTTATGGAAACCACCCCTGCGGTTATGGCAAAAATAATTGCTGCCTGGAAACTCTGTACCGGATATCCCGCAAAACTAATAAACTCGGTCTTACTGAATAGTATGCGGTTAGCAAGCAGCGAATATGGGTTTACAATCTTGAGCCAGGCATTACTGTAATAGCTCTGCGACGCGCCTGTAATAATGAAACACAGGGCTGCCCCAAAATCAGCGACAAACGGAACAAGGGCATTGCGCCCAAACAAGGAAATCAACAGAAACACCATGCTCATCGTCCATACGCCCACTGCCCTTATCACTGCGGACAGGATCGCATATTGCCACAAATTACAGTTTACCGCAGCCGTGCTGAAATTCCTGACAGCATACAGCGGAAGATTTCCTCCTTCCGCCGTTCTGAAGAAATACACAAAGCCAATATAGTCCACAACAGAAAACCATATGGCCACACTGATCACAAACAAAGAAGCCGCAGTAATTTTAGCAAATGTGGTCTTTTTACCGCCGCCCGGATTTGTCAGCAGCAGCATATCCATCTGTGTTTCCTTTTCGCAGACAAAGGTACTGACACCCCCGTACAGACAAAGAAATAAAACCAATATGCCCGAAAAATCATAGTTCAGATAATAGTTATACATTTCCTCATAGGCAAAGGCTTTTATGCTCCGCCCGGAATAAAGGTGATAGATCACACTGTTTTTACGTGCTTCTACAGTCTGCCCCCGTTCTTTATAAACAGCGGCATTTTCCTTTGCCCTCTCTGCCACCTGAAGCGCATAAGTCCGATAATGATAGAAATATTCCATAGGCTCCACATAGTATTTTTCCAGGATATTCCGGTCACTGTATATATTTCCCGTCATCATATCCGGATTATCTTTGGCTGTGCTTGCTGTCATATCAGCCGTAGCGTCTGCTAACGGCTGATATACGGAAAGAAGATGATTGATTTTTTCAGCAGTGATCTCCCCTCTGTAATCCTCATAAAGCTGCCAATACACACTGTTCCAGCTGCGGCTGTCATTTCCGTCCGCCAGGTAGGAATATGAGTGGAATTCGCTGTTTATTTTGAACAGGTTTATTACACTGAAGCAAAGGAGTACAACAAGGATTGACCGCTTGCAGAATAATTTGTAAAATTCATATTTGATTAAGCGTGTCATGTTATCTCTCCCTTAACTCATTGCCCGCGGAAGTAATACAGAAATACATCTTCCAGGTTAGGGGAAACCTTTACTGCGTCTGAAGCAGGCAGCATATCGCTAACGATCCTTACTAAAAAGCGTTCCCCCTGCTGTTTCATATTGCTGACATAATATTGGCTTCCAAGTCTGGCAGCGTCTTCCCCGTTTACTGTCACCTCCCACACTTTCCCATAAATATTCTGTTCTAATGTGTCGGTCGTTCCCTGGGTTATTAAGGAGCCTTCCTTTAAGATCATAATCTCCTTTGCGATGCACTCCACATCGGAAACGATATGGGTGGCCAGCAAAACGGTCCGCCCCTGCGCGAATTTTGAGATCAGGTTGCGGAAACGGATACGTTCACTGGGATCAAGCCCTGCTGTCGGCTCATCCAAAATAAGAATTTCAGGATCGCCCAGCATCGCCTGGACGATGCCGACCCTCTGCCGCATGCCGCCGGAAAGGGCGCCTATCTTTTTCTCTTTCGCATCTGAAAGATTGACAATGCTAAGAAGCTCCAAAGCCCGTTTTTTTCCCTGCTTATCAGGGATTCCTTTCAGCGCACACATATACAGCAGAAAATCCATCACTGTAAAATCCCGGTAGAAAATAGGATATTGCGGCATATATCCTATTTTTGACAGGAAGTCCTTACCCAGTGTTCCCGCATCCTGCCCGTCAATCAAAACCGTTCCGCCATCGCTTCCCAAAATACCCACAAAGATATTGATCAGTGTCGTCTTTCCCGCGCCGTTAGCGCCCAAAAGCCCATAGACACCCTCCGTAAGTTCCGTGGTAAAATCCTTCAGGGCGTACTTGCCCTTATACTGCTTTGAAACATTTCGCAATGATATTTTCATAGGGAATTACCCCACAAAGTCAAAGGTTGTGATCAGGGTGCTTACCTCGTCAATACCCCGCCCAAGCACAACGATACAGGTGCCGGATTCATCCAAAATCAAAATCTGCGGAACACGCAGGAAATAGGTACTGTTGCTGTCCTGAACGGTTTCCGTATGGATACGTTTTCCCGATGCCGTATCATAAATGTTGATTGTAACACTGCTTTCCTCCAAAACAGCAGCAGCCACATATTTTCCCTGCCCGGAACAGTAAACACCGTCTTTTCCCTCACTGCGGCTTGAAAACGACATCGTATTTTCTGTATTGGATATGGTATCAAGCATCAACAGGGTTCCATTATTTTTGTCAAAGCTCTGGGGCATAATAAGCAGGTTTCCGCCCTTTTGCACTTCTTCCGTATCTATCTTGTAATCCCCCTTTTTGGTAATGGTGAGATCTGCGCCGTCTGTGGATACTGTACCATAAACACTGACCCCATCCCCGCCAATGGAGGCATCTGTAGCCATGCCTGCATAGACTAAAGTGTTGTTCCCCGTAAAGGTAAGGCTGTCCATGGTTGCAATCTGCATATTACCTGCCGTGCCTTCTTCGGAATAGTTTAGAATGGTACGAACCTTCCGGGAAGAAACATCATAAAGGTAAAGCCCCTGAAGACCGCCGAAAGCAACCTGTTTTCCGTCCTGTGAAACAGCAATCCCTGTGATCTGCACAATAAAATCGTCACTTAATAATCCGCTAAAGGAAATGGTATCCTGAACAGCAAAGTCCTTATTCAGTATGTATCCATTGATACCGCCGCTTTCTGACGCGGCAAATGAACCGTTGCCGCGGCCAGCCTTTCCCTGGCCCACAACAAAGTAGCCGTCTGTAAAGGTCTGTACGCATAAATCTCCCATGGAAATATCCGCACTTGCGATTGTTTCGCCTTTCCCCATATCGTAAAGATAAAGTTTATCCGCCGCAACGATAATCCGGCTTCCACCGGCATAATAGCAGCCGCTGACCTTTCCTGAAAAAACGGAATCTTTAACCGTGCTGACCGCCATAATATTTTTATCTGTACCGTTATCCTGCAGATCGATCACGTTCATTTCCCTGTTTTCATTTCCGGTATTTTCCAACTTTTCCAACGAATCATCTTCCACGGATTGCGGTTCCATGTTCACGGTTCCATTTTCAGAGCTGTTCACATTCTCCTGCCTGTTTCCGCAGGCCGACAGATGAAGAGCCAACGCAAGCATAAGTATCCTACACATCCATTTTGTTTTCATTTTTAGTCCTCCTTGTATAATAAAATTGAACCTGTTTTACTTGTAACTGAATTTTCGTCCGCTGCAACGGCTGTCGCATAAAAAGTATTGAAACCATCCAGCTTAAGCGTTTCTATGGTTGCCTCAATAATCCACACATTTCCTTTGCTTAATGTGACATCACAGGAAACCGCTCCATCAAAAGATATGGGCTTATGGTTTAAGAAAAATGATATGCCATATCTTGCGCCTGGCGTTCCGCAAAGGGTGTAGCGCACGGTAAGCGTATCTTTCCCGGTAAGGTTGATATTGTCATACACCACCTGGCCGTCATAGGCAAGCGTCCAATAGACACTGCTATCCAGGGTATCCATGGTAACGCCATTCCATCCTGCTCTCACAAGGTCATTCTCAATAAAAGAGGACGTGATTTTTTCCTCTGAAATGCTGACATCACGAAAAGCAGTTATACTTTCTCCATTAATGCTGTCACTTTCCGGAGCATCCTCATTAAAATGCAGTTTCAGAACCCTTTCAAAACTTTGGTGATACCAGCCATAGCTTGAGGTTTCTTTCATATCAGGCTGGAAATCGGGCCTGGTGACGCTCACAATTGTCATATTCAGGGTATCGCCTTTTTTCCCTGTGTCCGGTGTGAATACAAAGGAAAATTTCTCTTCGTGCTTTTCTGATGTCCGGAAGCAGTGGAGATACTCATATTCCGCCCCTGTGTCGTTACTTTGAAAGTCCGACGCCGAAGGCGGCATATATTCAGGTATGCCAAATTCGCCCGCCAGACTTTCATGGGCGGCGGCGCATTCGCTGCCGGGCGCATGCAGGTTCACCTTGTAGGCTTGCGGCTTTCCGTCCAAAAAAAGCAGGAAGCCAATGCTGTCCAATTTCCCCTCTGATGAAAACTGATAGTCCAGGACAAATTCTCCGCCATGATACTCATAAGGCAAAACACTCTGGTCATCCGCTCTGGCGGGACTGGCTTCCCCATGGCTGAGAAACCCTAAATCTCCGTCCTCCTGCGTCCCGGCGAATGGGTCTTCTTCTACAGTTTGCGGCGGGGCATTCTCGTCCGCAATGTTATACCCTTCGGGTATCCCTGAATTCATGCCCTTACGGGCGGTCGAACAGCTTTCGCCGTCCGATAAAGTATCACTTCCGCAGGCCGCCACAGCAAAGGGCAAAACAAAAATCACAGCTAATGATACGAATCGCTTTCGCATCGTCTATCCTCCTACTTGTTTTAGATTCGACTTTCATTATAAAAACCAAAAGTCAAAATGTGGTCAAGGAATAAAAAATTACATAAGAAAAACCAACAAACTGTGATTTCTCACAAGTCTGTTGGCTCTTTGAGCCGCTTCTTTTCAAGCGGCGGTACCAGCAAAATCAACGCTTCTTTAATATTTTATCAATCAGGCCAAAATCCATTGCTTCTTTTGCTGTCATATAATTATCACGTTCGGTTGCAATAGCAACTTCCTCAATACTTTTTCCTGTATTTTCTGCTAAAATGGCGTTTAATCGTTTTTTACTTTTTTGTATATGGTCAGATGTAATTTTTATATCGGTTGCCTGTCCTTGAATTCCGTTTCCATGAATGGCAGGCTGATGTATCATAATTTCTGCATTAGGCAAAGCAAGACGTTTTCCCTTTGTACCTCCTGCCAATAAAAAGGCTCCAAAACTTGCGGCAAGACCTATACATATGGTTGATACATCACATTTGATATATTGCATTGTGTCATAAATAGCAAAACCCGCCGAAACAGAGCCGCCTGGACTATTTATATATAATTGAATGTCTTTTCCTGGGTCTTGGGATTCCAAAAACAGCATTTGCGCTATAATCAAACTTGCTGAAACATCACTTACTTCTTCTCCTAAAAAAACAATTCTATCGGACAATAGCCTCGAAAAAATATCATAACTTCGTTCTCCCCGGCTTGTCTGTTCAATAACATACGGAATTGTACTCATGCTGCCAATTTACCTCCTGCTAAATAATACATAAATGAGTATCCATTAACCGAACCCATCATGCATATCTTCGATTGTTTAGGGTAGAACACACCATTTTTTCGATAAATATTCGGCGTGCATTCATATAACTGTTTAAAAGCTAATGTGAATGCCTGCTGTGAATCATAATGTGCTTCATAAGCAATTTCAACAATGGGCTGCTCTGTTTCTACCAGTTTTTGAGCAGACAACGTCAGCCTGCGCCCCTGTATGTATTTATAAACCGTACATTTTGTTTCTTCGGTAAAAATTCTGGCTATATAGAATTTTGAATAATTTAATGCATTTGCTATTTTATCAAGGGGCAAATCCTCGTCAATGTGCGTTTCTATATAGTCTACTATTTTTTCTACAACTGTACTATTGTTCATATATGACACTCCTTTCCATATTTATACCCACAAACGTAATCGTTTGCCGTCTGCACGAGTACAATATAACATAACTTTTTAAAATTATCTTAATAGAAATTGCCCTGATTAGAAACCAGAAAAGCGACAGAATAATCCTGCCGCCATTTTGTGGACTGCAAGTTTAATTGTTACACAAGCTCCACCGGAAGCAATATTTGAAAGCTCTAAACTTCCTCCGTGTTTCTGGCTAAGGACACGGCTTGTAGCCAATCCCAGGCCCATATGCTCTCCCGTTTTATCCTCAGAATAAAGAAAGGTGTTCTTTTTACGGAGCATTGCCCTTGAAAAACCTTTGCCGTCGTCTGATATGGTTATCATAAGCATACCATCGGTAAGGGAGTACCCAAAATCCACCCTGCTTTTGGCATATCGAATGGCATTGGAAAAGATATTCTCCACAATACGGTAAAAAATCTGCTCGTCTAATTTCACCTGGCATTCGGATATGGCAGAATGGTATGCAATCTCCAGGCTATGTTGTTTGGCAAGAAACGAAAGACTTTCCGTAGCTCTTCCTAAAAAGTCCGGTAATTGAACTACGGAATACTTTGTTTCCGTTTCTTCAATGGCATTCAGGTCACGGATATAATCGGTATAATGTTCAAGCCGTTTTGCCGTTACCGCAAGATTAGACAGTGTATGCCGTAATTCTTCGTCATTCAGATTTCCATCTGCCAGGCATTGCTGCATATATTCCACATATCCCTCAACAATCGCAATGGGATTTCTTAAGTCATGTGCCACTGACGCCTGCAGGATTCTGCGCTGCCTGGTCATGTTCCATAGCTGACGGTTATTATCATAGAGCGCCTGCCGCATTTCTTCAAAAGCGGTACAGAGCCTTCCGAATTCATCATTCCTGTTATAATCCACCGTAAAATCAAGGTCTTGCTCCCGGATATGTTTTGTTGCATCGGCAAGAACCTGAATGGGCGGTGACAGTTCTTTCCTGTAAAACCACCATGCGCACAGCATGATACCTGTAATGGAATAGACAAAAGGAAACAGCACCATAGAAATGCCTGCCATTCTGTATACGAACTTTTGCTTTGGGCGAAGCGCCACGAAGCCAGACTCAATTTTCTCTATTATGAATTCCGTATTCTCCAAAGTTACATCCACCCCGGCAGGAACGAGCATACCCACCTGGGCAGGTTCGTCAAGGATAACCCTCTGCCCTCCCTCTAATACCCTCCCGTCCGCTGTGACCGTCCGTGTATTCAGCCAGACTTCCTGAGAATCGGGAAGTATCACTTTCTGTATACGGTAGCATCCATAAATCGTCAGGACAGATGCCGCAAAAACAAGAAACATTGCAGCAGCTACCGCACAGATAAAAGCTCTTTTCATTGATCCGGGTTTCCTCATTTTTTCCATCTGTAACCCATCCCCCAGACTGTTTCGATATATTCCCTACCCGTAGCTTCCTTCAGTTTATTCCTGATCTTTCGGATATGCTCTTTTATGACTCCACTATCTCCTTCGGCATTCAGCCCCCACACGGCTTCATAAATCCGCTCCCTGTCGAATATCTGATTGGCGTTACGCATCAGAAACTCTACAATATCAAACTCACGGTTTGACAGGCTCAGCGGCTTTTCCCCATAAAAACAAGTACGTTCTGCAAGATTTACAATCAAGCCCTGAGAAGAAACGATTTTAGGCGCAGCCTTGCTTCGTTCATCCCTTCGCAGATGAGCCGCCACTCTTGCGGTCAGCTCTTTCAGGCTGAACGGCTTGGTTATGTAATCATCACCGCCAGCCTGCAGGCCGTTTATTTTGTCCTGTTCCGTAATCCGGGCTGTCAGAAACAAAATGGGGCAGACCACATTCTGACGGATCATTTTACATAACTCCAATCCGTCTATTTCCGGCATATTGATGTCAAGCAGAATCAAATCCGGATAGACATTCAGCATGGATATTGTCTGCTGTGCATTTTCCGCTACAAAAGCCTCATATCCACACTTCTGTAAGTGACTTGACAATAACTCTGTCAGCATTTTTTCATCATCAACAATGAGTATTTTGTATGCCATAGTAACCTCCTCTCCCAGAATATGATACTGCAAATAAGTCAAAAAGTGGTCAATTTCCTGCTTTTCAGAGCGCTTTTCAACCGCTTTTTTTATGACAGTGCTTCATCACTCCCAACTGTCTGCAATAGAACAGATGACAAGCTGCTTTTTCATGGCATTGCGCTCCGCATGGGGAAAGCATACATTATAAATCTCCCTGGCCATGTCCGCCACTTCCGGGCAGTCATCTTTCATTTTAGCTTTCAGTCATTTCTTCTCGCTCTCTGAAAGCCGACGCATCGGGAAATTCATCAGCCTGTTTATATCCATTGCCGCCGCTTTCTCCGCAGCGCTTAAACGGGATTTTCTTCTTTGACATCGCAGATTCCTCCGTTCCTGCACCTATTATACAGTGAACCGCTAAAACTTCAAAGATAGCTGCGGGTTATTTTAGAAATTCTTTATGCCGGATATGCTGCCCCGGTTGACGCATACTTTTGTTATTCTTTATTTAATGAAAGAAGGAGGTTTGGCACTTGGATATTCGGGTATTACAGTATTTTCTTGCGGTTGCAAGAGAGGAAAGCATCACAAAGGCAGCAAAAGCCCTGCGCATGACGCAGCAGCCGCTTTCCAGACAGTTAAAGGACTTGGAAGAAGAATTAGGGAAACAGCTATTGATTCGCGGAAGTAAAAGATTGTTGGTTGGAGAAGCAGACATCAGCAAATATGATTACCTCAAACTTTCACAAAAAGATTTATGGGGCGTGTTGATGCGAAAAGACAGTCTGTTAGCGGAAAAGGAAACGATCTGTGCAGAGGATTTGTGGGATAAGCCCTTGATTATATCTCATCAGGCATCGGACAATACAGAAATGTTCCGCTGGTTAAGGTCTGATATTTCCAAGCTCAATATTGTTGCAACCTATGATTTGATTTACAACGCCGCACAGTTTGTCAAAAAGGGCTTTGGATATGTGATTGGATTGGACAGACTGATTAACACGACCGGGGACAACAATTTATGTTTCAAGCCGCTTTTCCCTACATTGGAGGCAGAGCTTTGCATTGTCTGGAAAGTGAATACACTGCCAGTAACGATAATACATATACTGCTATACAACTGACAACCAATCACTAAATCATGCTCTGCCAACCATTCTGAATATTGGTATAAGACCATAAGCAGAAATACCGAAAGGCATACCACCATAATCAAAAATGAGGCTCCACTCCATAATGTTCTGGCATCATGCATCATAATTCCCGCAAATATGCAGACTAACACAAAAAATAAAAGAAACGCAAACTGACACATAACAGCCCCCATATCTATGCTTTGCTATTTTCTGCTGCACGAGGGCTTTTCCATCGTGCAGCAAATTTTTATAATTTATTCCTGTTACAATTCATTGATCGTTGCTGTAATTGGCATATTTCTAATCCGCTTTGCAGGTGCATATACTGCTGCCGCAGCAGAAACTGTATCGAATACAACAATAATAGCAAGCAAAACGACCGGCAGGCTCCACTGGCTTCCAAAATATCGTGTAACCAGTTTCACATACAAAAAACGGCTTAGAACAATTCCGATACCACTGCCAACGATAAGACCGGAGACAGCGTAAGTAAAGGCTTCCGCAGCAATCATCCGGGTAAGCTGTTCCCCATCCATACCAACCGCCCTCATCGCTCCATACTGCTTTATCCGGGCAGTTACGCTCATAGAAATGCTGTTGATTATGTTAAACAGCGTAATCATCGCAATGATTGCCATAAAACTATACAGCAGAAATTTCGTAGCCAGCCAGGTATTGGCATCTTCCTGATTACGCTGACGCTCATCCGTAAAAATAACATTGCTTCCCGCAAGACTGTTTATTTGTTTTACCGTTTCATCCGTAGCCTGTCTGCTTAATTGTATCCCTATCATACTGTAATTTTCTTCCCCTGTCAGCCGGGCAAAAGTTTCCTGTGAGCAGATGATGCTGTATTCGTCGGGATACAGCCCGCTGGATATGCCGCATACCACCTCGATTTCCTGTCCCGCTACCTGAATGATGTCTCCCACTTTTATCGGATTATCTTTATTCAAAACTGTCATAGCCTTGCCGCTGTCCCCATACACTTCCGATAAATTTCCCTGTACAAGACTCTCCTCTGCACAGTCCAGCATATACTCGCTGTATGACGTTATATTGACATGGTCAATCTCCTGCCGCGAAGAAGCAGCCGGAATATGCTCTGTATAGGAACTGCCCCAAACATGCTCTACACCGGTAATCCCGCTGATTTCATCGCTTAAACCCTGAGCCAGTACACGCTCATTTGCATAGCCTGTAAGGGTAATATCCGTATCTGCCTGCCATGACCGCGTTACGGGAAGCAGCTCATGCGCAAAATCCAACCCTACGGAAATACAGAGAAACAGTATAATACTGAGTGAAAAGCTGGCTGTCAATAAAAACCAGTTTTTCTTAGATGCTGTTGCATGGTGGATACCCAGTGTCCTTTCAACCTTTCTGATCTTCCGTTTTGTTGTATGTCGTACCGAAAGCGCCGTATCCGAATTTCCGGAAACCGCTGCCATCGGGGGAACTTTAGACGCACGTTTTGCAGGAGACTGCGCCGCCAGCAGGACAGTTACAATTCCAACCGTCGCCCCGCTGAGCAGCCCGACAGGGCTTAAGGCAAATACCGGCATAGCTGCAAATTCACCGCCAATTCCATAACGTAAGAATGCACAAATCCCCCATTCAATTGCCGTACCTGTGACCAACCCAACAGGGACAGCCGTTTTGCACCAGTTTAACGCCTCCAGCCGTACATACCGGATAATCTGCTGGCGGCTTGCGCCAATACAGCGCATCATTCCAAAAAATTTTGTCCGCTGCGCTACATTGCTGTTCATACTGCCGGAAATCATCAATACGCCGGCCAATAATACTATAACGAACAAGATTGCCGCTATTCCGTAAATATTCTTCATAGATTCATTGCTGCTTTGCCCGGCAAGACCCATAATTGCTGTATTTTCCGAAATATCTTCCTCCGGCAGATTATACTGCTGCCTGATTTCCGAGGTGATACCGGATGCCTTTGACACATCCTGAAATTGAATATAACAGGTTGGGTTAATCGGAATATTGTTTTGTTCCATGACCCCGATATACACATCCCGCATCATATATACAGCAACCATATAGGTCTGCCCCTGATAATATTCCGCGTCATCCGCCCCAAAACCGCATACCGTAAAATCCGTATCCCCCGAAGGTGTCTTTACTGTCACATGGTCACCAATCTTTACATCTAACGCAAGGCGCGCATTGGAACTAAGCATAACGTCATTGTCGCCCTGCGGCAGACTGCCTTCTTCAAGGGCATTCACAAGCTCTGCCAGATAAATACTGTCAGCGCCGTATAATGCAGCTTTTTTCTCCCCGATATAGAAAGGCTGGTCTCCATCCGTGTTAAATGTTTCCGACCATCCGACGGCGGCAACATCCTGGCGCCGGCTTATTTCTTCCGCTGTGTCCTGAGAGATATTTTCCAACCGGATATGCCAGTTTCCATGTTTCTGCTGCAGCCTCTCACTTGATGACCGAATCCACATATCCGCCACACTGAAAATCGCAGTCACAAGCAGCACGGAAATAATAACACAGAAAATCGTCATCCGGTTCTGCCGTTTCCGCACCTTTCCCGAGATAGGCACAAGGCTTAAATAACTTTTCATTCCCTGCACCTCCCTAAATCAGTAAGTTCCCCGTCTGACACCTGCAGGATACGGTCTGCCGTCTGTGCAATACTGCGGCTGTGTGTGATCATAATAATTGTCTGTTCATACTTCTTTGATGCTTCTTTTAACAGCGCAATCACTTCGCTGGTATTCTGCGAGTCCAAATTCCCCGTCGGCTCATCTGCAAGGATTAAAGCCGGGCGGGTAAACAAAGCTCGCCCAATCGCCACTCTCTGCTGCTGTCCGCCGGACAGCTGGCTGGGCAGATGATTCCGGCGCTCTTTCAAATTCAATACATCCAGTAAATCCTCCAGATATTTTTTGTTTGGCTTCTGGTAGTCCAAAAGTACCGGAAAGATAATATTCTGCTCCACTGTCAGTTCGGGAACAAGGTTAAATGCCTGAAAGATAAATCCAATATTCCGGCGGCGGAACACGGTAAGATGCCTTTCTCTCATGGAAAATGTATCTTTTCCATCAATCATTACTTTGCCGGAAGTAGGCACATCCAATGCGCCTAGCATATTAAGCAGCGTACTTTTTCCGGAACCGGATTCTCCTACTACCGCAACAAATTCTCCCTTCGGAACTGAAAAACTTACATTTTTCAAAGCATGGACAGCAGTTTCCCCTGATCCATATGTTTTTGAAATTCCATTCACTTCCAATAAATTCATGCTATGCCTCCTGTTACTTTTTTGTTCTGATAAAGTCATGGGTGTTATCCCTCCTTCCGCAAAGAAGTATAACACCCAATCCTTACTCTGATATTTCTCTAAACCGACAATTCTGTAATGTTCTCCTCCAAAACAAACATATTTCTCAGATATTGATAATAAAAACGCTCCCCTTTCCCAAAACACTGTCTACTTTAATATTGCCGCCATGCAGTTCAACAATCGTCTTTGCCAGAGGCAGTCCAAGTCCAATCCCCTGTGTATCTTTAGAAAAACGGCTGCGGTAAAAACGCTTAAAAATATGATAGACATCCTCGGAATGTATGCCGCACCCATTATCTTCCACTACAATCTGTAACATATCCGGCATCTGTTTCCATTCAACACAGATATGTTTTCCTGCATCCGTATGGTCAAAAGCATTTTTTACAAGGTTGCTGACCGCTTCTATCATCCATTCACGGTCGCAAAAAAGCGTAATATCATCATCTCCGGAAAGGATAAGTTCTTTCTGCTCCTGTTTTGCACGATATGCGAAATGCTGTTCAATATCATGCATCATGTCAGACACATTCTCAAAATTTTTCTCAAGTATAATCGTTCCTGCATCTAATCTGGTAATTTTCAGCAGGTTTTGTATCAGGCTTTCAATACGGTCAAGTTCCTTCTCTGACAAAATGGTAAATTCCTTTAAGTCCGGAAGATCTTCTGTTTCACTTTGTAAAATGCCGTTATAAATATTAAGAGCAGCAAGCGGTGTTTTCAACTGGTGGGAAATATCCGATATGGTATCCTTCAGAAATTCCTTTGTCCGAAACTCGTTCTCTATATGTGCGTTCAATACCGACACCAACGTATTAACCGAATGGAAAAGCCTGTACATTTCACCCTCATCATCACATTCAATGCGGGCATCCGTATCTCCTATAAGGTAATCATCTATTTCTGCCACTGCTGTTTCCATGATTTTATGCTGCTTATGAAAGTAGCATACGCAGAGAAACAAAATCCCACATCCCACAAGCAGAGAAAGAATAAGGAGTGCAAGCTGGCAATTTCCGTGAAATCTCCACAATATAACCTGTGACAGGATCGTATTGCAAAATAAAAACAGGGACATTCCGATAAATAGTGCCTTAATATTTTTATTTGTAAATATCCTCATAAAAATACCCCATCAAATAATATTCCATTTATATCCCATACGTCTTACAGTCAAAATCATTTGCGGATCGCTGGGGTTGTTCTCAACTTTTGTCCGCAGTCTGCGAATATAGACATTCAGCGTATTGTTATCTATATAATTTCCTTCTTGATCCCACAGTTTTTCTAAAATCTGCTCTTTAGAAAGCACTGTACCCGGATTTTGCATAAACAGGCACAGCAGCTTATACTCTCCTGCCGTCAAATCCAAAAACTCTCCATTTTTATAAACCTTTCCCTGTGTCAAAATCGCCTTTAAACCATTAGAATGAATTTCTGTTTCTGTCTGGCTAAAATCACCTGCACGTCTTAACAGCGCATTGATCCGGGATAACAGCACTCCCAATTTAAAAGGCTTTGTAATATAGTCATCACCACCCATATCCAGCCCCATAATAATATTGACTTCTTCATCTGATGCTGTCAGAAAAATAATAGGTACTTTTGAAATCTGGCGGACTTTTTCGCATATTTCAAAACCGGAACCGTCAGGAAGTGAAACATCTAAGATTAACAAGTCATACTTCCCCTCTGCCCAGACAGTATCCACTTCTTTTATAGTCCTTGCCACATCCAATCCATAGCCTTGCTTGCGGAGTGCGAAGGAAAGCCCGTTAATCAGGCTTAAATCATCTTCCAGCAATAATATATTACTCATAATCCTGCTCCTTTCTTTTTCCCACCTACCCATTCGTTGGCTTCTTTACATATAATATATCCATACCATTTTTACCCTTTTCTAAAATTCACAATATTCTATGTCTTTTCATCCTCTCTTCTCTTATACGGGCATCCGCTGGTTTCTCTGCATCTTTTGGTATCATCCAAACCCTGCTAAACCTAATTGCTCCGGCTACCCTTTCCTCTAAACATAAGCGTTGTATTCTCCGTTCCGAAATTCCCCATTTTAAAGATGCTTCTCTTACCGATATATATTCCATTTCTATCCCTCCATCTTTTATCCAATATTAGACGTTTAAACGTCTAATATCAAGTAGAAACTCATTTTTTCTAAAAATTTAATAATTTGCGACACACCCTCCGGGAGTGTCGTGGGTAGAATAGCAAGCACTGCCCATGTCCGGACACATGGGCGAAATTCCCCATACTTCCCTACCGTCCGTATGATGAAATTTTCATAGGGAAGTATCCCTAACCCTCTTTGCTTTTCTTTCCTCTTTTTCTCTGCCAGTCCTTGACCTTTATCCGCAGATTTGCTACAATAACACATGGATAAGTCTATCCAAAACAATTGAACAGACACAAAACCAGACTGTTGTAAACCAGACAAAACGGACGAAAGCATCTACATTTCTTCCTATGCCTGTGCGCCGGAAACCGCAGCGATTGACTTCAAATATACCTTAGACCACTGCCGGGAAAACAGCCCCAATAAAGCCTATCATCTGATACAGGCTTTCGCTCCCGGTGAGGTTAGTTTTGAGGAAGCGCACCAGATTGGGAAGGAGCTTGCGGACAAGGTTTTAGAGGGGAAATATTCTTACGTTGTCACTACCCACATTGATAAAGGTCACGTCCATAACCATATTATTTTCTGTGCCGCCGACAACATGGAACACAACAAATACCATGACTGTAAGCAAAGCTATTACCGCATACGAAAATTAAGTGACGAACTATGCAGCGAGCATAACCTTTCCGTCATTATCCCCGGTGGGAAACGTGGAAAAAAATACAATGAATGGCAGGCAGACAAGAACAGTACCGCTTGGAAAATACAGATTAGAAAGGACACGCCGAGCGTATCGACCACCGCAGTTATGAACGGCAGGGAATAGGCCAAATCCCCACCGTCCATTTAGGCGTTGCTGCTTCCGCTATGGAGAAGCGCGGCATCCGCACCGAACGCGGCGACCTTAACCGGGAAATCGAAGTGACGAACCAGAAGTTGCGGCAGTTAAAGGCGCGTATCTCCAAACTGCAAAACTGGTTGAAAGAAGAAGCCGGGAACACCGAGCCGCCCACCCTTGCCGACTACATTCAAGGCATACTGTCACGCAAGGCACAGACGGGAAAATCGGGATATTCCCAATCGCTGTATAATCTCAAGGACGCGGCAAAAATGCTGAATTTCCTGCAAACCAATAACATCATGGATATGGCGGGGCTTGATGAAAAATTCAAGTCCATGATAGGGGAACAACTGGATATTCAAGGAAAACTGAAAACCGTTGAACGGCGGCTTGCCACTCTGAAAAAGCACTTAGAGCAAGCCGACATTTATTTCAAGTGCAAGGGAAAGAAGCCGAGAAAATCAGAAAGAGCGTTTACAGTATCTTGCGGCAGGAACAGCGGGAACAACAGCCCCACAGAAAGCAGGATATGGAGCGATAACAGACAGGGCGGCGGGATAGTCAATTCTGTCCCGCCGCCCCCTTTTGGACTTTTATTAGACCGATAAACTGGAATTAGAAGAGTTCTTCAAAAATTTTAGCGGTTTCTTCCGACATACGCCGAGTAGCCGTAAGGCTCATGGACAGTACATTTCCGTTTTTGTCCAGACGAAGGGGTTTCTCCTTGCTCTTCGGATAACCGAAACGCAAAAGAGGTATCGCCTCATCGGGCATGAGCCGGGGTTCGATGCTGCTACCACCCTCACCCCAGACCGCCCATTCGGAACAACAATTAAAGGGTTCCTGGTGCTTTGTATGGGGTTTGTCCGATTCCACCATCAGCGTCATTCCGTCGGGGATGGCGTCCGCACAGCGAAAGCTTTGCCCCCGTGTCCAGTAGAACTCCTCCTTTTCGGCCTTTACCACAATCCCCTCCGGAGTTAACGCGCCGTGTTCACGCCCCAGTTCCCGCATACAGTAGTCGAAAGCGCGCTCCCTGTGGGTCACCGGCAGTCTGGCCATGACATACAGCTTCTTTTTAATTAGGGTGACAGGAAACACCACATCCCCGACTTTAATCGAAACAATAGAGGGCATTCGGGAATGAATGCTGCCAAACACCACCTTGATTGGTCCCATATCTTCTGCTTTTTTCAGTTCCTGCACCCAATCCTGGGGCCAATAAACAATATAATGTGCCATCTGATTCTCCCTTTAGACTTAGTGTAGAAAATCCCGATTGTGGTTTGATGATTTTTAAGGGAAACATTAGCTGTTATATTTTATTAATAAATTCTCCGCTAACCCTTGAAAACACTAAGTTTGTCGCAGGTGAGCTTTCCCTTAAAGTTTCCCTTGTGTTATATCTTCCCACAAGGCATTACAAACCCTGATAAGGGAAAAAATAAGGGAAACAAAATCATATAAAACATATAACACATAATATACGGGAATTGGTAAACTGATTGAAATGCTTTCAAAAAATCAATGAAAAGAGGACAGATAAAATGAATATGATTTATGCAACATACAATATCCGCCATAACAGCATTGACGTATTTACCTATGCAGGCTACTTTTTACGGATAGACTGTAATAAAGCAGAAGAAGGATTGAAAACTACTCCCTGCTCTGAATGTGCCTTAAATGCTCTGGCAATAGATGAACCACTGGAATATGCAAGACCGTATCTTGAGGGAAGTATGCAGATGTGGGTGGATGCGGAAGACAGTCTTGAACTGTGATAATTTTAATTCCCCCGAATTCGGGGGAATTAAATCACTTCAAAATCTTTGTAGTCTGTTCTTCCAAAATAGACATCTGATGTATGGCAATCTTGTTAAGCTTTATTAAGCGTTCTTTCTGGTTCAGCCCATCTTCAATCAACACTGCGTTAATGTTTTCCATATTTGACAGGCATATCAATTCATTTATGCTCGCATAATCCCTGATATTGCCCTTTTTATCAGGATTCTTATCCCGCCATTGCTTCGCTGTCATGCCAAATAATGCCATATTCAGCACATCAGCCTCTGATGCGTATATGACTAAAGTCTGCTGTGGTGTGAGTTCCGGCGGAATGAGATTGACTTTGATCGCATCCGTATGTATCCGGTAATTTATTTTTGCCAATTCCCTCTTCGCGCTCCATCCAAGTAAAGCCTGTTCTTCTTTCTTTAGCCGTTCAAATTCTTTGATAAGATATAATTTGAATTGCGGAGATACCCATTGCTTAACCGACATAATAAAACGGTTTAATCCTGCCTCCAGCATGATTTCTTCATAGGCGGCAGCATTGAAATCTGCATTATACATTTCTTCTCATATGCCAAGAAATTCTATTGTATTCTTGTTGCGCAGCCATTTTTCTATCAGGGCAGGTCCGTTGTCAATTTTCCTTACCATATCCGTTAAAGAAATATAATCGTCTTCTTCAATCTGTAAGACTTGTATCTCTGTTCCGTCAACATTTAGTTTTCCCATAAGAAGATTCCTTTCATTTAATAATCATATTCCATTTACCGTTTTCAATTACATATTGAAATTCCGTTAAATTATCATCTTCCATCACTTGAAGAAGTGGCGGTAGGTCATTTACAGTATTCATCTTTGACAGGTCTGCCTTTTTTACCCAAATCATTTCTCCCTCCTCTGATGATGTTACTTCTCCGAGAAATTCGTCTGTATGAAATAAAAATACAATGTACCGCCCATTCTCAATGGGAAATTGCTTGATTCCACATAATCTTGGATTCTGAATATCAAGTCCCGTTTCCTCTTTCATTTCCCGAATAACAGCATCTATGATAGATTCATTTTTCTCAATATGTCCTCCGGGCAGAGTCAAACCTTTCCAATCCTCTTTTAATCTGTTCTGCAGAAGGTATTTATCATTTTGATGAATCAGGCATAAAACCGTTAATTCGACATTTTCTGTTCTCTGCACACGCTATCCCTCCATGTACCGCTCTATTTCATTCCAAGTCTTTACCGTCAAGATATTTGTATCTTCTGTGTAGGGCAGATCGATCGCCCCTATATACCATACCGGAAACAGGCCGGCATTCAAGGCGCCTTTTACATCGCATTCATACTGATCCCCGATATACCAAACTTCGTCCGGCTCTAATCCAGCTTTTTCCAAAGCCAGATCGAATATCCTTTTGTTTGGCTTGCGGAAGATGTAATTGCTTGAGGTAATGATAAATTCAAAAGCATTTTCCGGAAGCAGCCTGTTGATACGTTCTGCAACCACAGAAAAATCATAACAAATATTGCTGATTACGCCTGTGCGGATACCTTTGTTTTTCAAATATCCCAAAAATTCTTTGATACCCTCTGTCGGCATTCCCGGAGCAGCGGCATTCCAGAATACGGTATCAATTTCAGAGTTGCTTAATGCAATCTCTATTCCCTGCGATTCATAAAGGTAAGGCGTAAACATGGTATTGGGTATTTCTATCTGAAATAAGTGTCTTTTTTCAGGATCAAATCTCCCGAATTCCTGATTGATTTCATTTGCTTTAGCCTGCACCTGCTCTGCCGACAAATGATACTTATTTCTTTTAGCATACTGTAAGACAGCCTCTGTTCCCTTTAAGCCGTCAAATTTTTCTGCAATAAGTGTCTGGCCATAATCAAACAATACCATTTTAGGTATTTTCATGTAATTTACCTCCATATTCAAAATATCCTTCTTGTATCAGTAATTCCAATACAAGCGCCTCTCGTTCCAACATTACCTGAGTGAAATCATCCAGTATCGTTTTCCTGTTTACATCTATCGCAAGCTGCGGCTTCAGGAATTCAAGCGTAAAGCCTTCGTCCGCTTCATACTTGTCCAAATTTTGTTGTTCTATATCCTTTTTCACGCTACACAGGAAATAATAATTATCCTGTATAAAAATATCCTCTTTTGTACCTTTCTGAATTCGATGAACCTGCCCATATTCCTGAATGGAATCCCTGATAACACATAACCCCGTTTCCTCTAATACTTCTCTTATCAATGCATCTTCCATACATTCATCAGCTTCTATGCCTCCACCCGGAAATTTATAATAATTATATTTCTTACTATATACCATTGCTATTTTTCCATCCTTAATGATGACAGCCCTTGCAGAAGGTCTGCTATAAACGCTTCCGTCAGGAACATAATCTTTTTTGTCCATTTCAAATAAAATACGCATTTTATAATCTTCTACTTTCATAAGTTTATCCTTCTTGAATCCACTCTGTAAAAAACAACTTGGCTTATTCGTTATTCTTAAAAAAATCATATATACTATTTAATCCCATAAGTGTGTTTTTGTCATTTATTGCAGGTCTTGTATTAGTGTTATGGCTATATACAACTTCATGAATGTTACTGCAGTTCATATGATGTAAAAGCGTATATGCCGTACTGTATGCTTTGTCTATATGACCGTCACCACCCCCAACTAATATAACTGCTCCTTTCTTAGATTTTGCAATAGGTTCTTCATTCCTGAAAAATCTAGTGCAAAAATATGTTTGAAGTCTGCTCCCAACATCTAATAATTTTCCAGTCAACTCCGAAAAATAGAGCGGTGAAGCAATTAAAATGTTATCGCATTCCTGTATGTATTTATATATTTCCTGCATTTCATCATTTATTGAGCAGCCATTATTTTTCCAGCAGTTCCGACAATCAAGGCAAGCCGAAATATTACATCTATATGCATCAACAATTTTATATTCATCTATCTTTTTTTCGGTAAATTTCTTAATAAGACTATTTGTATCACCATTTATTCTTGGAGAACCATTCAATATCAAAGTTTTCATAACAACCCCATTTCGGTTCTTGTAATAATCAGTTACAAATCTATTATATCATATTTTGGGGTGTTCATCATCAAAAAGTTATTATATTTAACAAAGACCAACGGACTATCTCGCCCCTCGGTCTTTTCCCTTAAGAATGCCTTGTTGTTGGTAATCTGCGGTTTTCTTTGGCGGATTCCTCAACCGCTCAAGCACACTTTCCTTACTTTTCTTTTGATTATCATCCCCATAAGTTTTTTCCCATTTAGTCACTTGTTCCTTACATACGATATAGGCGTTGTAAGATTTGCGATAAATCTGGTAAAATTCCTGCACATTTTGATAACCGTATTTTTTGATGATACCCGACAAACCAACTTTCAAAAGGTCTATTTCCTCGTTTTTACGGTCAATCCTACTTTGCAGTTCCCCTTTTTTCGTCAGTTTCGCAAATCCTTTCAGGCTGTCACGTTCCAGTTCCAACTCATTGCATTCCCTCTCTGCGTCAAAGATAATTCCGTTTTGGCGGTTCAGTTCCTTATAAATCTTCAGCAGTTTTGGATATGCGGCGGCTTCAGCGGACACGACAGGCTTTGGCGGTATCTGCGGTGTTTCCTGTTCTGTTACCTGTGTTTGTGACTGTAACTCCTGTTTTTGTGCTGACGGATTAGCAATCAATTCTTTAAGGAGATTATGCTCCTGCTTTGGCGTTTTATCCGTTTGTGGTATTTTTTCTAGCGTTCTTTCCTCGCTTGGTTCTGTAACCGTCTGTACCGCTTCTTTCTCAAAAAACTTTGCCGACAGTTTCTGATGTGGTATAAAAAAAGTTGACCCCCCATTCTCAAGGATTGGGTATATAATCAAGAGAATAAGGAGTGGACAAAAATGGCAGAAAACAGACAATACGACCATGAATACAAAGTACAGGCAGTCAGGCTTGCTAAAGAGATCGGACAAGCAAAAGCCGCAAAGGAATTGGGGGTGCCCAAGAATACCATGTATGGCTGGGTAAGGGCCCACCGACTTGGCAGTCTTGACCTTGGGGCAGGCTCACAAACCCCACAAAGTGCCATGACACTTAATGAAGAACTGCTCCGGCTCCGCCAGCAGGTTAAGGAACAGGAAAAGGAAATCCGCCGTTTGAAAAAAGAAAACGATTTTCTGGAGGAAGCCAGCGCTTTTTTCGCCGCGAGCCGTCTGAAGCCAGCAAAAACGAAAGAATGAAGTTCATTGCCCTTAAGACAAAAGACGGCGAATTGAAAGGAGATACCGCCTTCTGCTGTAGAATCCTCCATGTCAGCAGGCAGGGATTTTATCAATATCTTGTGAATAAAGAGCGCCCATGGAAGTATCAGCATTTGGCAGACGCCATGATGGAAATGCTTATGGAAGACGAATGCAATGACACTTACGGACGTATTCGGATGGATCAGGCATTAACTTTGAAGTATCCGGAAAACACGGATATCCCTAGCGAACGCACGGTTTACCGTATTATGGAGGAAATCGGGATCAGCCATCATCCCGGACGCAAACCGAATGGGAGCACGAAGGCAGACCGGGAAGCCAGAAAATCAGAGGATCTCCTAGAACGGGATTTCCAGGCAGAAAAACCATTGTCCAAATGCGTAACAGATATAACGCAGATCAAAGCCAATAATGGAAAGCTGTATGTTTCTGCTGTTTTTGACTGTTTTGATTCCAGCGTAGTCGGGCTGGCGATGGACACGGACATGAAAGCTCCATTATGTGTACAAACGCTGGAAAACGCCGTTAAAGCGGAGCCAAGCCTCCGTGGGGCAATTATCCACAGCGACAGGGGGAGCCAGTATACCAGTCAGGCTTACCGGGATGCGGTCTGCAAATATGACATAAGGCAAAGCATGAACGGCGCGGGAGGGAGATGCCATGACAACGCCCGTTGTGAAATCATGTGGGCGAGAATGAAATCAGGGCCGCTATATGGCCGTTATGAGACAGGGAAGATGACCATAGAGGAACTTAAGACGGTTATTTGGAGATATTTCATCAGCTATTGGAATAATCGTAGAATCTGCCCGGCCAATGGAGGGCTTCCTCCGATGGTCAAACGACAGCAATACTATAATTCCCTGAAAAAGAAAGAGGCTGCCTAGGATACAAAATCCTTGTGGAAAATGTGTCAACTAATATTGACAAAATCACTCCTTGCAACTTGTATCAGGAATTTTTTCAAGGCGTTTCAGACACGAAAACCCACCGGGTAAGGGTTTTTACCACCCACCCGCGAAAACGGCTTCTAAACGCCCACAGGCACGTTTTGCGCCCCTTTTCCTGTCCCGTTTCCCCGCCGCACTAACAAGGGCTTGCGTCAATAACTCAAAAAAGCACTTGACAAAACGCTTCATGGGGCAACGCAAAAGATATTGAACTGAAAATGCCGCCCGCCACACTTTGTCAGGCCCATCATATTTCTATTCCCGCTGTTTCTGCGAAAATCTGTTTCCTGCCCATAAGCTCATTCTGCTTTTCTTCTGGCAATCGTTTGAAAAAATTATCGTAGTCAATATCACCTGCGCCCATTTCCCTTGCAAGCACAATGATCTGTGTATGAAGCCATTCCTCCCACAAATCTTCAAACATTTCTTTGCTGTCCGTGAAAGTAGAATCATTCTCAAAGCCTGTCGGCGGCGTGTAATATTGCAGCTTTACAAAACCATACCTGCCAGCATCAACTACCACGATGTCCACATCTTCAAGCTCTGCAAAGGCATCCGCCACCTTCCGGCATTTTTTCTGTTCTTCCACTGTAATGTATGTTTTTTTCTCCATTAGCCCCTGCATCTCCTTATACCTATTTTTTTATACATCTTTTAAAATCTCAATCCTTGAAATCCTTTCCATAAGGGTATCATCCAGTTCAAACTCCCGTAAATGGGAAGTATCAGCGAAGATAAACCTCTCTTTATAATGGTTCATAATATCCATCAGCATCAGGAAACATTCATGATGATAGAGGAAACTGGCAAGGCAGAGCAGTTCACTGTCCTTTAATTCCCCTATCCTGAAATAATTCCCAAAATCGTAGTGGTCTGCAAATTTACAGAAAGCCAGCTTTTCCAATAGCAATGCTTTTCCCATTCCGTCCAGTTTGTCATATCTTTTCCGCAGCTCTTTTTTTGTCCATCTCCATGTACTCCTTTATACTTCATCTCCATTTTTAGCAACTATAACCATCTCCATTATAGGAGCATAATAAAACATATTCAAGCAGGAAACGGAGGGAAATATCGCATATTATGATTAAATTCGACAAACTTTTCCAAACATTGAAGAAAAACGGAATCAGCCAGTACAGTCTTTATACCCGCTACGGTGTCAGCCGGTCACAGATCCAGCGGCTGAAAAATAACCAGTCCGTTACCACCCACACACTGAACATGATACTGAATATCTTAGGCGAGGGCTTTTCCCTGAATGACATCGCTGAATTTACACCGGATACAGAGCAGACGAAAGAATAAACCGCTCTGTTTTTTTGCCGCCTCTGGACATTTTGTCCCAAAGAGCCGGGTTTGGGGAGGCTCCCCAACAAGCATTTTTGCGGGTCTGCGGCCCAGTAAAAATTTCGGAGTGTGGCCACACCCGAATTGCTTGCCGTTTATGCGCTCCCCTATACATGGCGCGAAAAACGGAGGCCGCGCTTTTCCTTACGCTCCCTCCGTTTCTCTGGCTTTTCTGATACCCTCTGCGGCTCCCTCTATGATGATAAGCTCCTTTTCGTCCATTCCGTTCAGCATCCGGTCAATGTGTTTCCGGCGCTCACTCTCGCCGCTCAGCTTGTCCGGGTAGAAAAATTCATCTACGGAAATATCAAAAAGGGTGACGAGTTTGTAAAAGGCGTTGAGGCTGGTATGCTGGCCCCGGTTCTCAATATACATGATGGAGTGCGGGGTGAGGTCTACAAGCTGGGCCAGGTGCTCCTGCGTCCAGCCTTTGGCTTTACGTCTGCGCTTGATTTCTTGGCCCAGGGCATGACAGTCCAGGCGTTTTTCGTATTGGTACATTCTCACATCACCCCTATATTATTTTACATTTCAGGGGCGGGTATGAGAACGAAATACAATTTTATATTTTAGTAGTATCTTTTTTCGTAAATCAAAGTCTCTAACTATATAAGAGTCTACGGATTTGACTTGACAAGAAAGTGCAAACTGTGTATAATTTATACAAATTAACAAGTGAGGTGAACACAATGTTGTTCGGGAAGTTCTGTATTGGATTCGGCTCCACACAAGTTTATACCACGAAACATTGTGCGGAGCCTTTTCGGAAAGTTGATTGATATGGTGAAAAGGCCAAGGCGGATATAGACTGCCTTTGGTTTTTGTACCCTTTTATCCAACCAACGATAGACAATCGACTGTTTAGGCCACAGACAATGTTTTGTTTGTGGCCTTTTGTTATGCTTATTTATGAATGTGCAAAGGGTACACGATATGGTGTGCCCTTTTCTTTTTGGAGGAATGGATATGATAGAAAAACATAACTTATTGACCGGTAGTGTGCCAAGAAAGCTGGCCGTTTTCGCGCTCCCGTTACTTCTGGCGAATATGCTGCAATCTTTCTACAATGTGGTAGATATGCTTGTGATCGGCCAGATTGTAGGAGATGTGGGCCTTGCGGCGATTAGTAACGCTTCTAAACTGTGTTATATCATTAACTCAATTTGTATTGGTATGACAATGGGTGGAGCTGTATTGATTGCTCAATACAAAGGGGCAGACGATGCAAAGGGGCAAGCGGAGTCTTTTCAAATGTTGGCGTTGCTTTCGCTGGTATCTTCTTTCCTTGTGACTGTTGTGAGCCTGGCAATTTACCGTCCTCTGTTTCAGGCACTAAATGTTCCGGCAGATGCGTATCAAGATGCCTGTGATTATATGAAAACTATTTGTTGTGGGACGGTCTTTGTGTTTGGCTATAATGCTGTTTGCTCCGTACTCAAGGGACTGGGGGATGCAAAATCCCCCCTCTGCTTTGTTGGGATTGCCACCATCATCAATGTCATTTTAGATATTATATTGGTAGGCTCCTTTGAAATGGGGACAGTAGGAGCCGCTTACGCAACAATCACGGCACAGGGAATTTCCTTTGTGATTTCTTTGCTCTATCTACAACGACACAAGGTGTTTTTCTCTGCGGCGGAACACGGGAAATTTACACTTCAATGGGATAAGCTGACCGCCATTATAAAAATCGGTCTACCCACAGCAATTCAGATGGTAGTAGTCAACACAGCCTATCTGCTGGTAACAGGTATGCTCAATCAATTTGGTACATCTGTTTCCGCCGCATCTGGCGTAGGCTTGCAGATCAATACCTTTGCTGGTATGCCCTGCTGGGCTATTGGACAGGCAGTAACGGCGATGGTTGGCCAGTGCATGGGCGCAAGACAAATCGAGCGAGCCAGAAAGGTGGTAAAAATCAGTTTAGTGATGAATATTGCTGTTACGCTCATTGTTGTAATTGGCGTGCAACTTTTTGCGGAACCATTGATTTTACTGTTCGGTAGTACCAGCCCAGAAGTAGTAAACGATGGTGTTTATTACCTGCGTATTTGTTGCGGTATCAATAGTTTGATTTATGCGGCTATGTATACGCTGGATTCCTTTTCCATCGGGGTAGGTGCGGCAAATGTTGCCATGTTTAACGCCTTATTGGATGCAGTTATCATTCGTTTGCCAGTAAGCTGGTTTTTAGCTTTTACTCTTTGTATGGGATTTCCTGGCATTTTTTATGGGCAGGCACTCTCGCCAGTCCTGCCTGCTATTGTGGGCTTGCTCTATTTCAAAAGTAGAAAGTGGGAGCAAAAAAAGCTAATTCAAAAATGTTACAAGGAGGAAAGCCTTTGATGGGTCAGATGATATGGCTTCTATGCCCCGTATGCGGAAATAAGGCCAGACTTAAAGTGCGTCCAGACACAGAGCTTGTCAATTTCCCGCTGTATTGTCCGAAATGTAAGCAGGAGACTTTAGTAAATGTAAAAAAAGGAAATCTATCTGTTGTTCGCTTGAGTAGCCTAATGTCCAAATAAATATCAAAAGAGCCAGACGCATAGACGCAGAGCCGGTAACACGCAAATTAAAAATGCGGTTATCGGCTCTTTCCATTTGAAAGATACGGCGACCGTTATATTATTTTACATTTCGGGGTGGGATATGAGAACGAAACACAATTTTATTTTTAAGTAGCATTTAATTTCACTTTTTTGGATATACCATTGACAAAAGAAAATCCATCTGATAGAATAAAACAATAAAATTAAAAAAGAAAAGGTGATGAAGTCCGGCACATCAGATGTCACATAATCAGTGGCATGGGCGTGACTGGAAAAGAGTAGATAAAATCAACTAAATAGGTTAAGAAACAACTGTTTTTACAGTTTTGTTTCTGCGCCTACTGTTTGATTTTATTTTACTCTTATCTATCTTTCATCTTTTTAAGGAAGTTAGCCGTAGAGTAAAATCTACGGCTTTTTATTTTGTCCAATTACGAAAGGAGAGCTCGTATGCTAACAGAATTAACACCGCTTTTCAAAAAGCCCCCTCTCTATACTAAAACAGAGATACCTTTTTGGGATGATGAACACATTTCACTACAGATGCTTAACGCCCATCTAAATCCAAACTATGATGGAGCAAGTAGAAAATTGGAGTTTATTGAAAAATCAGTTGATTGGATCAGCAAAATACTTCCCTCAGAACACTATCCATCAGTACTTGACATTGGATGTGGCCCCGGTCTTTATACTGAGCGGTATGCAAAAAAGGGGTATAGGGTTGTAGGTGTTGATTTTTCACACCGTTCTATAAATTATGCTCAGATGAGCGCAAAGAGAAAAGGACTACCTATTGACTATTTTTATCAAGACTATCTGAACTTATCTTTAGATAAAAAATTTGACTTCGCAACAATGATTTACTGCGACTTTGGGGCATTATCGACAAATGACCGAAAACAATTATTGAAAATCATTTACCAACATCTCAAACCCGGCGGAAGGTTTTTGCTGGATGTATTTTCTCTCACCCAGCTTGAAAATTTTCAAGAAAGCCAAACATGGGAAGTCTGTCCTGACGGCGGCTTTTGGTATCCAGAAAACTACATCGCATTAAACAGGGCTTGTAAATACCCCGATAATGTAACACTTCGCCAAACATTGGTTATCGCAAAGAAGAAAGTAAGCAATTACTATTTGTGGGATACTTACTTTTCTAAAAAAGCACTGGAAGAGGAGGCAGTTGGTAGCGGTTTCAAAATATGCGAATATTTTGGTGATGTATCTGGTAGCACATACAGCGAACACAGTTCAACTCTTGCAGTTTTGTTGAAAAAATAATTTGTACTGGCAGTCACCCTGGCGATTAAAAAAAACCGTAAATCGGCAGGGTGATTTGCTATGCCCATTTCAAGTTGTTTTGGCGAGTGACGGTTTTGAAATAACCGTCATTTTTCTGTAATATGGACTGAATTATTTGAGACATGGCGGTATTTAGGAGATGTCGCTATGTTTCTTTCTATATTTGTCCCACTTGACTTGTCAAAAAAAGTTTAGCCCCTCCACCGGGTTACTCTGGCCAGCAACACGAAATTTGCAAGTACATAAAGAACTGCGTCATTTCATGCGCCCGCACAGTACAACGCTGTGCGGGCGTTGTCGTTTCTTGTCGTTTCTACTTTGGGACATTTTGTCTCGAGGTTGGGCCGGAGGCTTGTCCGTGGCCGCCTTGTCAGCCTTGGCCGGGCGGCCACGGCGGGCCCCCGTCCCTCCCGGTTCACCGGGCCCCGCCTTTTCTTCCTTGGGCTTGCGGCCCCGCCTACCCTTGGGTTTATCTGGCTCGGGCGTTTTTTCTTTGGCGGCCTTGTCCTTTTTGGCGGGCCCCTTTTCCCCGGTGGCCTTTTCCTCCGGGGCCGGGGTGGGCGGCTGTTCCGGTTCGGGCGGCTCGTTCTTTTCCACCTCCGCACGTTCCGCCGCCCGCCGCTCCGCCATCAGCTTTTCAATCTGGTCAGCGGAGACGTTCACCGCGCCGGGAGCCCCAGCCGGGGCATCCTGGGCGGGCGCATCCCCGGCGGCCTGCTCGGGGGCGTTCTCCGGGGCCGGGGGCTCCGGGGTGGGTGTTTCCGGGGCAGGAGCATCCGCCGGGCCAGCATCGAACAAGCTGGGCTGGGGATTTTCCTCCGGGCTCACGTTTAATTTTTCGTCTGCCATTCGTTACCTCCTTTTTTGATTTCGTGAATGTTGCACAAATCTTGCGCTAAAAGTTTGTTACTATTTTTTCACCTCCCTCCCGGCTATCCACGCAAAAAAGCCGCCCGTTTTTTCATGCCGGACGGCTTTCTGCGTAATGTGATAGCTCAAATAATATTTTTTTGTGGGTGTAGGCTCCGAAAAGCCTTGATATTACAGTGTTCCTATTAAAACTCATTCATATGGGAATTATCCAGATGCTGTGTCTGAATTATGGAGATAAACTATCAGTATCCAGTTTCCGGTATCTTCGGACATCTTCCCAACAAGTAATGGCAGAAGCCAGCATGGTAAAGTATCTGGGCAGGAATTTATTTCGTTTTATGGCGCAGCAGGATGGATTAACCATAACAAAAATAATTTTCAGCAGGCAAATCCCAGCTAAACAAGAGGATTTTGACCGGCTTGTTAGTTGAGCAAACTTTTAACTGTTAAGTTATTTTACTCTGAGGTATTTTTTTCTCAACCTTCTTTCTTGGAATTTCCTATATTTGTATTATACAGGAAGCTCTTTGGTATTCCTGTCTTTTGCAGGCGCAAGAATATCCTTATTGATTTCCTTATCATGCAGCATGGAATGGGCGGTTTCATGCACCATCGTCTTTAAAGTCTGGCTCTCGCTCATGCCCTCCTGCACCGCAATCCGTTTTTCTGTGGGGCTGAAGAAACCTTTGGAATCTCCGGGTATATCCTCAAAGCTGATTGGAACCGGGGCAACATAGGTGACTGCCTTAACAAAGTCCTCATACCCCTCCACTGTGGAGAGAAGCTCTTTTGCCTCCAGTTCCGGGATTGGCTCTCCTGATGTTTGCTTGACATCAAACACTGATACCGCACGGAAAGCGGGGATTTTAATCTCCACTTCCTCCGTCTGTGGCATCCCGTCCTGGTCAAGCATGATTTCCCCGGTCACAGGGTCTAACTTATCCCGTTCCTCTTTGATTTTGTAAGGGGCAGGGGCAAGGATACGGATTCCCTTCTCCCCCTTGTTTACATGGCGGTTGAAATTTTTCTGCCATGCCTGGTAGCCTGCGACCAGACTGGCGTCAGGGCGCTGTAAGGCTATCAGGAGCGTGTTGTTGACACTGTAATTATGGAATTTAGACATGGTGGAGAGGTAGTTTTTGTACTTCCCGCTCTCAAAAAGTTCTTTTAACCCTTCCTCCAGCTTGTCCGTAATCTCCTTTACTTTCCGTTTTTCTGTTTTTGCGTCTGCCATATTTTTAATCCTTTCTTTGCATGAAAAAAAGACAATCTGATGTGACTGTCTTTCTCCCTGAAAACAAAAAAGCAGCGAACTGTTCTCTGATCTGAAAACAAATTCACTGCTTTACTGTCTGTGTTATTTCGTTACTGTGATTATGCCAGCACAGGCTCTCTTTTTCTAATGACAGCCTCTACTTCTTCAATAGTCTTTTCTACACATTCTGCTATCTGCTCTAATGTATAGCCTTTCCTGTGCATATTCATTATTACGCCTGCTATGGCATTATCTGTTGCATTTTCCCTGATTCCCTGTGAAAGATTACACATAGCGCTCATATCCTTTCTCAATTTGTCATCTACCGGAATACTATACTCTGTTCTTATAATTCCTAATTTTTCATCAACGGTCAACTCCATTGAAAGCAACGTACTCAGCAGACGGTGCAGCTCATACTTCTCATCATGCTCTGGAAGTTCATTTGCTATACCAATCAGGACAATATTCAGTAGGTCAAGCCCGCCTTTCCACGGATAGGAACCAAGCAGATCGTCTTTCGCAAGATGCACATAAGCCATACTGCTTTCATCCATGCCCATACACACCCAAATACTGAATACACGCCTGATGTCATTATAGTTTGTCTTGACAAAATCCCTTTCCTTTTGCAAGGAAACAAGGCGGCTCACATAGAAAACTGCCCTGTTCAGGATATGGTAACTTGTCGGTTCATCCTTCTGTGCTTCCACGTTCACAATAACCTGTGAGATACCGTCTTTCATCCGCACATAAAAGATAATGTCAAACCTTACAAGCCCCTCGTTAATCTCCGCATTTTCCGTATTCATTCCAACAATGCGCTGGCCGTTTTCTTCCTTTCCGGCATTGGTCAGACCTGGCTCTACTGGAACCACACCGATCAATGGCTCTCCCTCGATATAGGACACCACTTCTTTCGGGTTCATTCCCTTAAACTCATCAACGGTCTTTACCAGGATATGCGCCAGAATGATCTTATTACCCAACAGGCGTTTTGCCTTATCATCATATTGTGCGTCCTGGTCTGCTGCGCTGACCGCATTTTTAATTTCAGTGTCTATTGACATATCCACAGCCATAACCTCCTTTTGCTCACTTGCAGGAAATGTAAAAACCATTCCCCAAAGGTATATGACCTCTAAATCATTATACCTTGAAATTCCCGCTAAATCAATCGGAACTTTTTAGATGACATGTCAGAAACAGTTGGTATCTCAAATATTATAAAATCGTTATAGCGTTTCCTCCTTCCCCTTCGCTTTTTCAATACTCAATTTGTCTGTTCCAGACACTTTCGCTTTGAACGTTTCCAATTTCTCTCTCAGCGATGTCCGCTGCACAGGCTTGTCAGCCATTGCCGCCGCCAGTTTCGCCCCCTGCGGTTTTCCATTGTCCACTGCGTAATTATGCCTTGCGTTTTCTACCGGGTATGGAATCGGCATATCCATAGAGCTTTCTCCTGTTTCCGGCTTTATGGAAGCCTCTTCCTCCTGCCCCGGCTTCTGGACATCATGTCCAGAAGTTTCCTGTCCTTCGTTTTCTTCCTCCGGCGCATCATCCATGCCGAGTGCGTCATCACTCTTTTCGTCCATATTGAGCAGGGCATTTAAGGCGGATAAGCGTTCCAGCTTCTCCGCAAGTTCCGCTTCCTGTGCGAATGGCTTTGTAACCTCCACTTTTGCGGTTTCAAGCTGACGCTCTGATGTGGTATAAAAAAGTTGACCCCCCATTCTCAAGGATTGGGTATATAATCAAGAGAATAAGGAGTGGACAAAAATGGCAGAAAACAGACAATACGACCATGAATACAAAGTACAGGCAGTCAGGCTTGCTAAAGAGATCGGACAAGCAAAAGCCGCAAAGGAATTGGGGATGCCCAAGAATACCATGTATGGCTGGGTAAGGGTCCACCGACTTGGCAGTCTTGACCTTGGTGCAGGCTCACAACCCCCACAAAGTGCCATGACACTTAATGAAGAACTGCTCCGGCTCCGCCAGCAGGTTAAGGAACAGGAAAAGGAAATCCGCCGTTTGAAAAAAGAAAACGATTTTCTGGAGGAAGCCAGCGCTTTTTTCGCCGCGAGCCGTCTGAAGCCAGCAAAAACGAAAGAATGAAGTTCATTGCCCTTAAGACAAAAGACGGCGAATTGAAAGGAGATACCGCCTTCTGCTGTAGAATCCTCCATTTTACCGTATTATGGAGGAAATCGGGATCAGCCATCATCCCGGACGCAAACCGAATGGGATCACGAAGGCAGACCGGGAAGCCAGAAAATCAGAGGATCTCCTAAAACGGGATTTCCAGGCAGAAAAACCATTGTCCAAATGCGTAACAGATATAACGCAGATCAAAGCCAATAATGGAAAGCTGTATGTTTCTGCTGTTTTTGACTGTTTTGATTCCAGCGTAGTCGGGCTGGCGATGGACACGAACATGAAAGCTCCATTATGTGTACAAACGCTGGAAAACGCCGTTAAAGCGGAGCCAAGCCTCCGTGGGGCAATTATCCACAGCGACAGGGGGAGCCAGTATACCAGTCAGGCTTACCGGGATGCGGTCTGCAAATATGACATAAGGCAAAGCATGAACAGCGCGGGAGGGAGATGCCATGACAACGCCCGTTGTGAAATCATGTGGGCGAGAATGAAATCAGAGCTGCTATATGGCCGTTATGAGACAGGGAAGATGACCACAGAGGAACTTAAGACGGTTATTTGGAGATATTTCATCAGCTATTGGAATAATCGTAGAATCTGCCCGGCCAATGGAGGACTTCCTCCGATGGTCAAACGACAGCAATACTATAATTCCCTGAAAAAGAAAGAGGCTGCCTAGGATACAAAATCCTTGTGGAAAATGTGTCAACTAATATTGACAAAATCAACCACCCGGACACTGCCGCTTGTCTGCCAGCCCTGATGCAGACACTCTGTTTTGATGTACCCGGACTTGATATCGTAAATCTGGCTGAAATGATTCCTTGTGTCCTCCTCAGATATGCCGAGAATGTAAATCAACGCCTTGTGGTAGCAGTCCTGATACCTCGCCTGTTCCAATTTCTCAAAATAAAACTTCTCATGTTCCTCGTTTGCAAAAACCATGTGTGTGTTGTTGGCGCTCTGCGCCCCTGCTCTTAACGCTGTGTTGTTCATGTGTGAGCCTCCTTTGATTATTTTGTTTGTGTATATAAAAAGGACTCTATCCTTTGTTTGGGATAGAATCCTTTGAAAAAACCACGAAAAAAGGGGAAAACTCTCAAATGAATTTTCCCCTAATCGTTAAAGATAGATTTTACAAACGAAATCCTCAAAGCGGTTCGCCTTTGTGTACTCCGGACGATGTGCCATGAAATCATTCACATCAGCTCTGGTTATCAGATACTCCGTAAAGTACATATATTTGTAATCTACTTTCCTACATTGTTTATCGCCGCCTGAGCCGTTGCCGCCTTGGAAGAGCTATCTTTTTACTGTTGTCTGACAATTTTGCAATTATTTGTATATTTTATGTATTATTCTTATCATAAAATTCTTTCATTGTCAATAGTATTTTAAATTTGTATCAAAAAAGAGATATCCAGTCATTTTCTGACGAATATCTCTTTTTTTCTATATTTTTCTACAGATACACATGAGCCACTAAATTATTCCACTGATTTTCTCTCAAATATTTTCCGAACATTTTTCTATATGCTCTTGCTTCTTCAAAATTGATTTTCAAATCAAATAATTTAATGTGTTTCTCTTTTTTAATCTCCACGCTATCTGAACTGAATCGCTTTGTCTTTATTTCTTTTTCTTCTTCTATCACTGCACCACTGTTAAAATCCAGTTCCACACCCAAATCCAAATAAATATCATACTCATAATTATCAATATCCATTTCCTTTCCTATAAGTATATCCGTTTCCTATGAATAATTGTAAAAAATAAGAGAATTTCTATTTTACATATGTTCAATTATTATTACATGATGTAAATTATAATTTTCACATAAACATATTATCATTACCAAATCACCAAAACCTTTTTATTTTATCCCCATATCCCATCAAAATCTTTTCCTCATGTATCCACAAATATATCTTACATGATTCTCTCAAACTGATTTTTTATTCCTATGTATCCATCTTTTTATTATCCTTTCCATTACTTTTTACACCCCCATTTTTTCAGCCCAATGCATCCCCAAATTTTTCCCTTACTGTATATCCATTTTTTCAAAAGTCAAAAAGATATTTTTACTATTTTTTTCAATCCCTCATTTTTCAGCCCCACAAATTATCCAGTCCCAATCCCCACCCGTTTTTCTATCCCCTAATTCCTATGCCTATCTATTTTACATACGCTAAAAAAGCGTAATTTGCGTAATTCCGTAATTTTCACCTGCCCCCATGAAATATCCAAACTTTCCCAATCCCAGCCCATCCCCCTATCCCCATTCTTATGCTATCCCTTTTCAAAATGCTCTGAAAAAACGTAATTTGCGTAATTTCGTAATTTTTTCCTGCTCCCACAAAAAAAGCTGTCTTTTCAGACAGCTTCCTTCATTGGTTCCTCTGCTTGCTTTTTCTCTTTCTTCTCCTTTTTCTCATTTGCCTTGCCCAAGTCCTTTACTTCCGTTTCTCCTTCATTGGCTGGTGCTTCATCAGCACCAGCCCCTTCCTTTCCAAAATCCTCCAATGTCCAGATCGAGGATTCCAGGTTATTGCTAATCTCATTCAGCATACTGATGAACCGGAAATCTTCTTCCTTCAGGTTCAGCGCGTTCACCATACAAATCTTATCCAAATCCCCTTTAAATTTCTGAAACAGCGCCACCACCTTTTCCTGCATATTCTGGTTTCCTGCCGGGTTCCCCTTTCTGTATTTCCCCCTTGCCACAACCATAATCTCATTAGAAGCTGTCAGCATTTTAATTGCTCCGGCGATCACACCATCTGTCATTTCTTCCTTTCTCTCTGCCTTCTCCTTAATCTCTGCTACCAGTTCCTTTCTGTCATATTCCCTGCCAAATTCCACAAAACTTCTGATGATGTTCTTTGCTTCCTCGCTTAATGTCCTTACCATTTTACTCATGTTTTTTTCTCCTTTTTCTCATTTATTTTTGTAATCTCTATCAATTACTATGCATATATCTTAACGCCTGGTTTCCTTTTTGTCTGTGGTGTAAGTGCCGGAAATGGCATAGCCGGAATGTACGAAATAAACAGTTTTTCCAGCTATGCCACTTCCATTTTCAAACCTAAGATTCCATACCAAACCGAATCATGGATATTTCTTCTTTTTCCCTGCTATACCGATAAATTTCATTGGACAGCACATCACACAAAGGTATTTCTGACTGATTGATACGCTCAACCATATCTTTTACCAAAAACAGATCCACTTCATTATCATAAGCCATTACTAAAATTTCATGGATACTTGATGGGAGGATAAGCAAATCACTTTCTAAACTCTTTGCCATTTCTTTTAACAGCCCCTCATATAAAATAACCGCTGCGCCCTTTATCCCATTTCTATTGCCCAGCACATAGAAATCATGTTCTTTTTCTTTCATAAACCCATCAAAATACCCATCCCATGCTATGCCGTCAGAGAATGATTTTACTACATCATCCAATAAACTGATTTCTGCCATATACAGCCTTGGAGTGTTTTTCTTTGCCCAAAAGAGAAGTTCCTCTTTCGTTGTTCCCCATGCTGTCAATTCCTTATTGGTAACATCAACTGTCCTTTGCCCACTTTCTGTCCGTTCCAACAATACATCAAAGATAATCGCCAAATCCCAAAATGGCACATAAGGCATGGATTCCAGCCGTTTCTTATTCATTTCATAATTTACCAGAGAGAATACAATTTTATCTTTTGCTTTCTCAAAATCTTCCAATAAACTTCTTGGCAGTTCCTTCTGTTCAAAACTGTTGAAAATATCCCAAATATCTTTTACAATTTCTTCAATATCCATCCCTGCCAGATACTGCTCATAATAAGAATCTAAGCTTAAATGTGCCATTTCTTCCCCATGCTCCTTCCTGATGTCAATCCCTGTATGCTCTGTCCCATTGTTCCGCGGAATCGGTTCAATGATAATCTGATAGCCATCCCCACAAAGCAACCGGATTTCTGTTTTTACTGTTTCAATAAATTTCTCAAAACGAATCACACTTAATCCTCACTTTCTTCTTTTTCTGCTGCCTCTGCCAGCCTGCATATTTTGTTGATAGTCGTGCTTGTAATTTCCTTCATGCACCTAACCACGATCACCATAGAAACGCAGTAAACCGAAACCATGATAATCATACACAATGGTTTTACCATCTCACCCATAGCACCTGCCCCCTTTCCTTATAAAGTCGGGGGATTGTAACGCCGGACGCACAAAAAGAAAAGAGTGATACCCACCAGAAATGAGCCACCCTGATTATGACATTCTAACAGTTTTCTTTTTTTCTATTTCCAATTTATTTTGTCCTTATCCCCATATCCCTGACCCCCACTAAACCCTTTTATAACCCTTTGGAACCCTTTTCAACTCATACCCCATACATTTTCCAACCGCACCAGTAAAAACCCCCTGGAACCCCTTTTAATTGTCCTAACCACCAAACCCAAAAAATAACAAAAGAAGAGAGATACCCAATGTTTTACGATTGAATATCTCTTTTATAATTAAATATCTTCCAATTTCTTTTGTAATTTTTTATCAAAGGTTATGATATTAATTCCTTTTTCCTTCTTATAACCATATAAAAGACAATCTACAAAATCAAGTTTTGGAGTTTTATCAAAAATTTCCAACACCCGAAGCAACACATCTGCATATAAAATAATAATATCATTATTCAATTTACGAAAACAGCTTATAATATCCTCCCTGGAAACCTGGTAAAGCCCTTCTAATACATAACAAACTTCTGCCATCACTTCTAATGTTACATAGCAACTTTTAGTTCTTACCATTTTCCTTATATAGATAAACTGTTCTTCATTATCTCTCAGTAAAAACCTTAGAACAGCATTTGCATCTAATAAAGCTTTATTTCCTTCCATGCTTTTCTACCACCGCTTTCCTCCAAGCATCTTTTTCTTGTTCAATCAGAGATGTATTTGCATACTGATGAAGTACACCCGCTGCTGATTCTTCCCATTCCATCTCATTTTCCACAGGAATCACTATGACTTTTTGATTTATTGGTAATGGTTCATTTACTCGTACAGCCGTTCCATCATAATATCCTACAATCGACATATCCTCTACCAGCCTCCTTATTTATCTTATTATTATCATAACACATTCTTTTCTCTTTGTAACCAACTATTTATTCATAAAATCCCTACCTCTATTTTTCCCACAAAAAAGAGAGATACCCAATATTTTACGATTGAATATCTCTCATTTTTTACTTCATACTATATCTAGTAGTCGTTATCCTTCTACACCACTATATGATTACCTATCCAAGGGTGATAGCCGCCTGAGCCGTTGCCGCCTTGGAATAGCTATCTTTTATTATCATCTGACAATTTAGTTATTTATCAGAATAATGACTCCTGCATTCAGCCACAAGCAGCATACCGTTTTCTATCTTATAAACCATTCTGTTGCTTTCATCAATCCTCCTGCTCCACCATCCTGATAAATTTCCTTTTAGAGGTTCTGGTTTTCCTAATCCGTGATAATGATCTCTCATGATATCTCTTATCAATGTATTAATTCTTTTCAAGGTTTTTTTATCTTGCCCTTGCCAATACAAATAATCTTCCCATGCCTCTGGAAGAAATATAAGGTTCATTATATCAACCCTCCATTTCCTCCAATTCTTCTATCTTCTTATAAACAGGATTTGATTTTCCGTGGTTATAATTATTAATTACTTTTTCCAAATGTGCCTGATTCTCCTCACTATAAAAGGGATCTACCCTCAATTCAAAAGGAATCCCACCATAGCTTATCAATTTTTTGTAAAATAAATTTGTAGCTGTAGATAAACTCATACCTAAATCAGAGCATATACTTTCTGCTCTCTGTTTTACTACATCATCAACACGAATTGATACATTTGCCATACTTTCACCTCACTTTTTCTTAAATTATATATCAATATCAATTAAAAATCAATACAGATCACTACATTTACAAAAACCTTATCTTTATTTCCACATTAAAAAGAGAGATACCCAACCTTTACTGTCAGATATCTCTCAAATCTTACATTACGCTATATTTGGTAGCCATTACACTCCCAAACCACTATAGGATTACGCCTCGTTAATCGCCGCCTGTGCAGCGTGTATCAACGTTAGGGGTTTTTTCAATTTCTACGGACTTATCCTTGTTTACACAAAGTTTCATCCGTGTTTCATCGCCAAACATACTCAATTTCCATAAGAAACAGTCTTTATAAACAATTATCTCATCCACAAAATCATCTATTATTTCCTCTGGAATGTCATAAACTGAAAAATCAAAATTATTTTCCAGCCCGCATTTTAATACCTCCAGTCTGCGATTATAGTCCTCATCCGACATATCCTCGTCTACTTGATAACCTTCTAACTGCTTTTCAAGTCTTTCCTTATCTTCCAACAGTTCCTTTTTCTTTAGGTCAAACATGGCTTTGTCAATTTCGCCATTTACCCGTAGATCAACAAGATTTTCGTACTTTTTATCAGTTTTGGCAATCTTAGTTTTTAACTCTTTAATTTCTTTTTCAAAATTTATGTATCGGTCATCTTGGATATGTTTTTCAAGCATTTCCTCGGCAATCAGCCTTACCGTCGTCCGGTCTTTCCAAAAATTTTGAAAAATTACTTTTGCCATAACCTCTAATTTCCATCTCGGAACCATTGGAGCCTCACAAATGCCCTCCAGACTAAGACCTTTCTTTGTTCTTGTAGCAATAGTACCTGTGGTAATCTGTCTGTAACACTGATATGCGTATTGTGGTTCTCCTGACGCTACCCTATGCCACACTCTCCGGTTAAAGCTGCCACCCGAACAGCTACACTTCAATTTTTTTGTCCACACATCTCCTGATGCGTGTTTCCCCCTCTTGCCACGATTATCGACAGATTGTGTTTTAGCATCCATCTTCTTTTTCACTCTGGCATATTCTTCCTTAGTAACAATAGGAATATGCGAACCTTCTGCCACTATATTTTCTATCTCTCCGTGATTTTTGATTTTCTTTTGCTCCAGATAATCAGGTACATATTCTTTCCTATATACAATCGTTCCACAATAGAAAGCATTATTAAGTACCCTGCTGATAGTAGAACAACTCCAATTCTTCAGTCCAGTAGCGGTTAGCCTCCCTGCACCTTCCAAAGCAAATTGTATCTGCCTTAGCCCCATTCCGTCAAGATACATATCAAAGATCATGCGAACTGTTTTTGCCTGTTCCTCGTTGATAACAAATTCTTTTCCAGCTCTGTCATAACCGAGTATATTTCCTGTTCCATACGGCACAGCATTCTGAAATGAAACTTTCTGTCCGGCCTTTACCCTAATCGAAGTCTTTTTACTTTCATTCTGCGCCAGAGTTGCCATGATTGTCAAACGTAGCTCTCCGTCCTCGTCATTCATTGTCCAAATATTATCCTCTGTAAAATACACCTCCACACCATACTTTTTTAATATTCTTGTTTGTTGCAAAGTATCAACTGTATTCCTCGCAAACCTCGAAACCTCTCTTGTAATAATCAGGTCAAATTTCCTATCTTCTGCATCTTCCATCATTCTTAAAAAACTCTGCCGCTTTTTTACAGAAGTACCCGTTATCCCTTCATCTATATATCTTTCATATAGTGTCCAGTCTGGATGCTTTGCAAGAAGATCATCATAATACTGAACTTGATTTTCTAAGGCTGAAAGTTGCGCTTCATGTTCGGTTGAAACTCTCGCATAAATCGCTACAGTTCTTTCCATTATTTTTGCCCTCTTAGCTTCCTACTTTGTTACCACACATTCATAATATCACAATTTTTCTCTAAGTGCAACACTTTTTATCTTAGGCAAATAATCTTTTCGGATATTCTTATACACAATCTCGGAAATTTCTCCTTTATGATACATATGCCGTATCATTGCAAGCGCCATGATAATTTCTTCATCATGCCCCATAATAAGGTTTATTTCCTCTTTTTTACCCAAAAAATCACCTCCAAACATTACAATAAGATTTTATCTGCCCATGACAACCACGAAACCCTTTCCCGGCTCTCATCAGCAGACAAAATTTCTCTTAATCTCTATCAAAAAAACACATACAAGTGGCAGCTCATTACACTGCCCACATCGGTATCGCACCGTCATTCTAAATTGACCGGAAAAATCCGGAAGTATCATTATCAAAGATATGCCTCATTGCCTCATGCAACTGCTGCACTTTTCGCCAGACATTCATCGCTCACCGCCTTAACTTCAATACCAGATTACAGTATTCCTTCGTATACACTCCCACACAAAAAGAGAGCAGGCAGCTCTTGGCGTGTCCGCATAGCGGCTCCGCACATCCCACACGTCCTGTATGTATTTATATATTCAATTTTCAACGAATCATGAAGGGTTATCACAGCCTATAATGAAAATAAGAGGGGCTGGCTCCACTACTGTTTTAGCTTCCTGTCTTGATTTATAATAGTTTTAGGCAGGATTAAGTTTGGACGAACCTTGGAGG
>CAJTFL010000028.1 GCA_910575565.1 Lachnospiraceae bacterium
TTTGTTGTTAATACTTAGCTTACTTGCTGCCAGCCTGTTCCTTATCTCTCGCGGACAGCTTTGATAGGATAGCATATCTTTCCAGGCTTGTCAACAGGTTTTTTCAAATTTTTTCATTTTTCGGGATTTTTTTATTATCCCACCATTTCTTTCCAATTTTCATGGTACAGCAACTCGCAGAAATTTCCTCAAATTTTCCTCAAAAAATTTTGTTACCCAAAACATATCAAAAAAGAGGCGCCCCCTTCAATCCCGTGCGCCTCTTCTCTTTTTACTGCCTTCGTTTTCTGCCCCCTCTCCTACTTATTATACCTAAACCCTGCATAAGCATCAATCCCATGCTCGTGGATATCCAGCCCGTCTAACTGTTCCTGATCCGTAACCCGCAGCCCAGCAGTCTTATCAATCACCTTAAACACAATAAACATCGTAACCACTGTCCATCCCAGCACGGCCGCCATGCCCAAAAGCTGGATCACTAGCTGCCCAAAACCTCCCCCATAAAATAGGCCTGCTATTTCATTGCCAGGAGCCGCCGGCGTGGCAAACAGCCCTACGGCGATGGTTCCCCAGATTCCATTACAGAAATGAACGGCCACCGCACCTACCGGATCATCCACATGAATCACATAATCGCAGAACCATACGCCAAACACTACCAGAATGCCGGACACCGTTCCAATGAAAAACGCCCCCAAGGCATCGGTCACGTCGCAGCCTGCCGTTATCGCCACCAGTCCGGCTAAAGAAGCGTTCAGGCACATGGAAACATCCGGCTTTTTATACTTGATCCAGGTAAAGATCATGCAAACTACCGTTGCCACTGCCGGAGCGATGGTGGTTGTGGCAAAAATTGAAGCCAGCTGCGGGCCGGAGGTGGCGGCAGCGCCGTTAAACCCGTACCAGCCAAACCATAAGATAAAGCACCCTAAAGCGCCGATGACAATATTATGTCCCGGGATGGCATTTGGCGTCCCATCCTCATTATACTTGCCGATTCTCGGCCCCAAAAGAAATGCCCCGATCAGCGCTGCCGTCCCGCCTACCATATGGATGGCGCAGGATCCTGCAAAATCATGGAAGCCCCTGGCTGCCAGCCAGCCGCCGCCCCAGATCCAGTGAGCCTCAATGGGATACACCACCAGGGAAATCACCGCTGAATAAATGCAATAGGAAATAAACTTCGTCCGCTCCGCCATAGCGCCGGATACAATCGTCGCCGTGGTAGCGCAGAATACCAGGTTAAACACGAAATTCGACCAGTCAAAATGGGCGTAATCCGTAATAATCCCCAGTGTGGGGATCCCGATAAAGCCCCCCAGGGCATCTTCGCCTAACAGAAGGCCAAAGCCTAAAAACATAAACACAATCGTTCCAATGCAGAAATCCATCAGGTTTTTCATAATGATGTTTCCCGCATTTTTCGCCCTGGTAAACCCTGTCTCCACCATGGCAAAACCCGCCTGCATAAAAAACACCAGGGCCGCTCCGATTAAATACCAGATGCCAAAGATTTCACTTAACATTGCTTCCATAGATTTTCCTCCCTGTTCTCCCAGACATTTCCCAATAACGAAGAAGATTGGCGGCCAGGCTGATGTCCGGCAGATAGGCTTTTCCTGCAAAACACCCATAGAAAATGCCCATGGAAAGTGCCCATAGAAAGCGTCCATGCCCCCCATGAAGGCACAGCCAGCCGGCTGCCCGCAAAACAAAAAAGAGACAACAAGCGTTAACTTCCCCGCTGCTATCTCCTTCGATTATTGGATTCCTGTATGAAATTAATCTTGCTGGCGATAGGCAAATCCCTATGCCGCGCCATCATTCCCAAACTGCTTACAATGCCTTTACAGCGCCTTTTCCCCATGCTCCCCTGTACGGATCCGGATAGCATCCTGCACATCATAAACGAAAATTTTCCCGTCGCCGTAATTGCCCGTATTAACCTCTTTTACCACCTGGTCAATAATCTGCTCTGCCATCTCTTCCGGCACTACGGTTTCCACCTTCACCTTAGGAAGCAGGTTCACCACATAAGTGGTTCCCCGGTACATCTGGGTATAACCCTTCTGATTCCCATAGCCCATGATATTGGTAATCATAATCCCGCTGGCCTGGCAGCCTTCCAGAATCTTTTTCAGGCTTTCCAGCTTTTCTGACTTGATAATGATTTCCAGTTTTTTCATACAGTGCTCCTCCTTTTACCCCTAAACAAAAAGAAGGCGCTTCCCCTGCGGAAACGCCCTCGTCTCGTTTAGCTTTATAATTTTAGAAACTGCCGCGCCTTCATTAAAAACTGCTATGCTGTTCTTAAAGAAGTCTGTGCCATTCCTAATGAACCATATTATGGCACAACACAGGCAATCTGTCAAATGCCGTTTTTGCCAAAAAATTCTCTCTATATGATTTATTTTTGTTAGCTTTTTTATCGCGGCTCACCTACAGGCGAACTGCAGGCGAACCACCCACTGCCTAAAGCTAATGGGATTGCGTCCACATTATTTCAAAGCGTTGGCGGCAAAGCGGGGCAGGACCCCGACAAAAGCTGGCGCAAGCACGGCTCTTGGCTAAAAGCTGGCGCAAACACGGCTCTTATCATTGCTCGCGGAAATAGATGCAAAGGGCACAGGATCAAACCCCGCCTCCCGCCAAAGCCGTAATCCCAAAATAAGCGATCACGATAATGCCCAGCACAATCCGGTAATATCCGAAAAATTTAAAATCATGATTGCGGATATATCCCATCAAAAACCGGATGGAATACACCGACACAAAAAACGCAATCACCATCCCCAAAAGCATATACACCACCTGGGGGCCGGTAAAGCTGTTCCCGTCTACAAAGTAAGCCACAAGCCTTAGCAGGGATGCCCCAAACATTACCGGGATCCCTAAGAAAAACGAAAACTCCGCCGCCACGCTCCTGGAACACCCTAAAAGCATAGCGCCCAGGATGGTCGCCCCCGACCGGGAAGTGCCCGGAATCAAGCTTAACAGCTGGAATAGTCCGATATAAAATGCCGTCAGGAAGGTAAGCTGGCTTGTTTTCTGGACAGGGAAATTCGTATGTTCATTCCGCGTTTCCAGGATAATAAACAGGAAACCATAGATAATCAGCATTGCCGCCACAACATACGCATTCATCAAATGCTCTTCCATCCAGTCATTCAGCAAAAGCCCCACAACCGCCGCAGGCAGGCACGCCACCACAATCTTAAACCAAAGCAGTATAGCCATCCGTTTGGCAGAGGGCTTTTTCCTTCGGGAAAACGGATTCAGCTTATCAAAATACAGGAGCACCACCGCCAGGATCGCCCCCAGCTGGATCACCACAAAGAACACGTCCAGGTAAGCTTTCGGCTGATCCATATGGATGATCTCATCCACCAGGATCATATGTCCGGTGCTGCTGATGGGCAGCCATTCCGTAAACCCTTCCACGATCCCCTGCACAATCACCTTTAATATTTCCACAACACTCATTGCCATCTAACCTCTATCTGATATTCTCAATCTGCCAGTCAATCGGCTCTAATCCATGTTCCGTCAGGAATTCATTCGTCTTGCTGAAATGACGGCAGCCAAAAAATCCCCGGTAAGCAGAAAGGGGGCTGGGATGAGGCGCCTCCAGAATCAAATGCTTAGGATTCCTTAACATGGCCTTCTTCATCTGGGCAGGCCTTCCCCAAAGCAGGTAGACAATAGGGCGATCCTGCTCACTCAGCACACGGATAGCCGCATCCGTGAATTCCTCCCAGCCCAAATTCCGGTGGGAATTGGCCGCATGGGCCCGGACGGTAAGGACAGTATTCAGCATAAGCACTCCCTGATCCGCCCATTTTTTCAGGAAGCCGTTATCGGGGACATAGCAGCCTAAATCATCCTTAAGCTCCTGGTAAATATTTACTAAAGACGGCGGGATAGCCACATCCGGCTTTACGGAAAAACAAAGGCCGTGGGCCTGGCCGTCGCCATGGTAAGGATCCTGCCCCAGTATCACTACTTTCACCTTATGCAGCGGGGTAAAGGCAAATGCATTAAAAACATCGTCCGCCGCTGGAAAAATCTGCCTGCTCTCATATTCTTTCTTTACCGTATCGTAAAGCTTGCGGTAATACGGTTTCTTAAACTCGCCGCTTAACGGCTCCAGCCAATCATTATCTATTGCTGCCATAATCTGCACCAAGCCCCAAGAAAAATGCAGCATCTTCCTTGAAGGCGCAAACACAAAGGGTGATAACTATGTGTTTGCATTTTACCCTTTCCTCTTTTTTCTTTCACCCTTCTCCTTATCGTATCATAACGGCCCCTACGTGCCGGCACGGCTGCATTATGCCGAAAGCAGCCATGCCGGCACAGGACTCCATTGGGCGCGGTCTGCCATGAAATCCTGTGCTGGAACTTGTCGTGCCGGCACAGGAATGCCCTCCGTGGGCATCTGCCGCGATCACAGCCGGACGGAAATCCCCCGCCCTGCCAGGTAATGCTTTAAATCAATGATTTCCAGCTCTTTATAATGGAATAAGGATGCCGCCAGCACCGCATCCGCCTTTCCCTCCACCAGCGCATCATAAAAATGCTCCGGTTTCCCTGCGCCGCCGGAGGCAATCACCGGGATGGAAACATTCTCCCCGATCCTTGCCGTCAATTCATTGTCATATCCGGCCTTCGTGCCGTCACAGTCCATGCTGGTAAGCAAAATTTCCCCGGCTCCCAGGCGCTCGGCCCTCATGGCCCACTCTACTGCGTCAAGGCCTGTGTCAATCCTGCCTCCGTTTTTGTAAACGTTAAAGCCCTTCCCGTCATCCCTGCGCTTTGCGTCAATGGCTACCACCACGCACTGGCTGCCGAATTTATCCGCCGCCCTAGAAATCAGCGCCGGATCATTGACTGCGGCGGAATTAACAGAAATCTTATCGGCTCCTTCCCGCAGAAGCATCCGAAAATCCTCCACCGTGCGGATCCCTCCGCCTACGGTAAAGGGGATAAACACCGTCTCCGCCACCCGCCTAACCATGTCCACCACCATGCCCCTGGCATCGGAGGTGGCCGTAATATCCAAAAACACCAGCTCGTCCGCCCCCGCCCGGTCATAGGCAGCGGCGATTTCCACCGGATCCCCGGCATCCTTAAGATTGACGAAATTAACGCCCTTTACCACCCGGCCCCGGTTTACATCCAAACATGGAATAATTCGCTTTGTAAACATATGTCAATCCCCCGCACTTAGTTTAACGCCAAAAAATTCGCCAAAATCTTAAGCCCCACCTGGCTGCTTTTCTCCGGATGGAACTGGCAGGCAAACACATTCCCCTTCTCTACGGATGCATGGATCCTGACCCCATACTCTGCGGACGCTGCCACAATGGAAGGATCCGATGCCTTTAAGTAATAAGAATGGACAAAATACACATATGCCCCCTGGCCAATCCCGGAAAACAGCCTGGCTCCCGGCTGGATATCCAGGGAATTCCAGCCCATATGAGGAATCTTAAGCCCCGGCTCATCCGGTATCCTTAATATGCTTCCGGAAAGGATGCCAAGCCCTGGCGTGCCCGGGCTTTCCTCGCTGCTTTCAAACAAAAGCTGCAGCCCCAGGCAGATGCCTAAAAAAGGCGTGCCTGCCTCTGCCACCTGATGGATTACCTCTTCCAAGCCGTACTGGCGGATCTTTCCCATCGCGTCCCCAAAAGCCCCTACGCCTGGAAGAATCACCCGATCCGCCCCAGTTACCACTTCCGGATCCCGGCTGATCACTGCCTCTTCCCCCAGGGCAGCCAAGGCTTTTTCCACGCTTTTTAAATTTCCTGCATCATAATCAATTATCGCTGTCATGGGCCATCCCTTTCTGTCCCCGGCGCGTTTCCTTCCCCTCTAAAAACGTCCGCCCCGGGCGCAAAACACCAAAGATTCGACTCCATTTTATCATAGGATTTTCTCTCGCACAATCCATATTTGCAAAAAATCTTTCCGGGAAAGCTTGCAAAAACGGCGCCCCCAAAATTTCAGGGACGCCCTAAACATAAATTTAACGCCATTGCCTTAAGCGTAAGACCAAACCCAATTGCCCTAAGCTTCATGCCCCGCTGCAAAGGCAATCCACTCCGCCGAATCCTCCGCCACCGGCGTGGAACGTTCGCGAATCTCCGCCGCCACCTGGAAGAATTCCCGGTGAACCCTGAACATCCATGCCTTCCGGTTAAAAAACACGGTCTTTTCAAAAGGCCAGCGGATCACCGTAGGCGCGTTAAACCCTTCTCCCAGCTCCAGCACCGCCAGCTCCCGGTTCAGCGTGCCCGCCAGCCAAGCCTGGTAGGCCCTCCACATGGGAAGATAGCCTTCCTCTATGTAATGCTCCGCCTTAATGGTATTCGCCGTCAAAGGCCCGCCGCAGTGGGGGCAGGATAAGCCCTCTGCCTCCCCCTCTTCCCAGATATCCTTGGTACAGGCCTTCGCGCACTGGAGCCAATGTTCATTGCCGCAGGGCGCCACGATACGGTCACGGTCAAAACCGGCCTCATAAACCGCCCCGTCTGTCAGCGTTGTCACAATAAAGTAATCCTTATCCTTTACCAGGCAGCGCAGCCCTTCATAGGCTTTTCTCACCCGGTCGTTTTCCCCGGCTGAAAGACGACCGCCGGCCTTCCACTCCTGGCCAATCCCGATCAAAACCTTCTTGGCCGAAGCGATTTTCCCCTGCACAAGCTTTGCCTTTTCCAGGCGGCTCGGCTCTCTGCCCGCCTCTTTTCGGCAGCCAATGCCCGCCTCCTTGCCTTCATCTTCCTTATCTTCCTTGCCTTCCTTATCTTCCAAGCCCTGTTCCAGGCCTTCTTTACCGCCAATCGCCTGGTGCTCTATTCTTTCCTTTTCCATAACGCTTATCCTCGCATTTCATTCTTTCCCGCTGCCCACCCCCTGCCTGGCTGGCCATCCTGCCAAGGCCCACCCCTTGCCAGCCTGCCTGGCAGCCTTAAGCATTTCCCCTCTGGGACGCCTGTAATTCTCTCCTGTATTCTTTCGGCGACATTTTATAATATTCCCGGAAAATCCGATGGAAATAGCTGGTATTGTCATAGCCCACGGCCACGCTGATTTCCGAAACCGCTGCCCGGGTATGGGACAGCAGATATGCCGCCTGGTTTAACCGCTTAATTTGCAAAAGATCCTTGTAATTCTGCCCGGTCAAACGCTTAATCATCCTGGACAGCCAGTAAATATCGTAGCCTAACATCCCGCAAAGCTGGCCAAGCTGGCCGTCCCGGTAGTTTGCTTCTATGTACCGCAGCACCTGGAAAACCAGGTTCTGCTCAAAGGACTGGGCGCTCTGATTAAGCCTTTCCGTGCAGTTCATCAGATGGGTAAACAAAAGCCCCATGGAAATCTGGTTAGCCATCTGCTTATTGGGCAGATTATTGAACATGGTCCACACCATATTTTCCACCAGGTTCTGGACGGGCAGCACATCCGCCACCTGGAAATGCAGGTAATTGCGCTCCTTTTGGACACTGCATAAACAGCCGATAAGAAAATCCCTAAGCTTATTTTCTTCCTTTATGGCCGACTTAACGACTATATCAAAGAACTGGGGAAGCAGGGCGAAGCTGACCGCCAGATCCCTTTCCCCTGCCGGGAAAACCTCATGCTCCGCATAGGGATTTAAAAACAGCAGCTCACCCTCATCCAAAACCATTTTATAGCCGTCAATCTTATGGATCGTCTGCCCCTGGCACATATAAATGGCTTCAATGTAATCATGCCTGTGCTTCGGGACGTGCATAAACCGGGTATGGAGCCTAATCTGAACCAGCCTCCCCCCCTCCGGCATCCTGCTTAAGCCCTCTTCCAGGCTCTCCTTTTCCAGATGCCTGGAATCGCCAGTTTCTTTTTTCCCTTTCAGGATTTCCTTCTCTTCTTCCGTGATCGCGCTTAATTGCCTGATTAATTCCCGATTCATCACTGTCTGTAAAGCCGCCGCGGCTGTTTGCTTAACGCAGCAGCCCCTTCCCCCTTATCCTTGATTAGCTTCATCTAACCCGAACCAAAAGGCTAAACTTACCCTTAATATTACTTAGACGTTCAAAATCGGCTTAATGTGACACCATTCGTGTAATTTCTTCTACTATTCCTTCTGCGCTGGCTTCCTTAGGGATCCCGTCTGCCCGAAAGCCATGGGAAGCCAGCGCCAAGGCCGTGGCCTCCCCAATGCAGCACACTTTGGCATTGCCCGGCGAAAGGCCGGCGGAAAAAAAAGCATCCACCCCAGAAGCGCTGGCAAACACCAGGAAATCATACTCCTGCCTCCCTTTTCCCTCCGCCATGCCCAGTCCTTTTGCCCCAGGCCATAGAGAAGCGCCCGCTCCAGGCGCTCCCCCCCAGGCAAATGCCGGCCTGAGCTGGTAAAGAGGCAGATCGAAAAAAGGAATTCCTGCTTTCCTAAGACCATCGGGAAGCTTGCGGCTTCCTTTCCCGGCCCTGGGAATCAGCACCCGGTCTTTTGTGCTTAACCGCGCCAAAAGCCCCTCCGTCAGGCTTTCGCTGTTAAAGGCATCCGGCACATAATCCGCCCTGATGCAGTACTCCTTAAGCGCCCCGCTTGTCCCCTTCCCCATGGCGGCAATCTTAATGCCTCCCAGGCTGCGCAGATCCCTCTTCCGACCGCTTGCCCAATCCCGGCTCTCCAAAAGCTGATCGAAATAAAGCCTTACCCCGTTGCCGCTGGTAAACACCAGCCAGGTATACGAAGACAATTTGCCAAAGCTTTCCTCCACCCCCGTATCCCGGCAGGGGATAAGCTCCATCCTGCACACTTCCTTTGCCCCGGCTCCCTTGCTTTCCAAAAGCCCCTTTAACCGGCCGGTAAACCACGGCGTCCCTACCATGCCTACCCGCACCCCTGCCAAAGGGCGGCCAGCCTCAGAAAGCAGCCTAAAGGCGGCCGTCTCCCCCGCCACAAACACCGCAGGCGCACCGATCCCTGCCGCCTTGGCCTTTTCCCCGATATCCTCCAGTGTGCCGGATATCCTGCGCTGGGCGGGAAGCGTGCCGTCCTGGATCACTGCGGCAGGGGTTTTTGCCGCCCACCCCTGCCGTTTAAGCCCCTGGCAGATTTCTTCCAGGCGGCTGGCTCCCATTAACACGACCACGGTTCCCCCGCAGCCCTTTAAGCGGTAAAAATCCTCCGGCAGCCCGCCGCCTTCCTCCCCATGGCCCGTAACCACATGGAAGCTGCGGCTTACCCCCCGGTGGGTAAGGGGAATCCCCGCCGCCGCCAAAACAGCAGAGGCGGAAGTCACCCCCGGCACTGTCTCGAAAGGAATTCCCGCCGCCATAAGAGCCAGGGCTTCTTCTCCTCCCCGCCCAAAAATATACGGATCCCCGCCCTTTAGGCGCACCACTGCCGAATGCTCCCAGGCCTTTTCCACCAGCAGCCGGTTAATCTCCTCCTGGCTTTTTGCGTGGACGCCTTTCTGCTTCCCCACATACAGCCTTTCGCAGCCCTGCCTCCCGTAAGCCAAAAGCTCCTCCGATGCCAGATGATCATAAATAATACAGTCACAGCAGCCAAGCAAAAATGCCCCCCTTGCCGTAATCAGCCCTGGATCCCCCGGCCCCGCGCCTACTAAATATACCCATCCCGGCTCCTTCATCTGCCTTCCCTCCCCTGCCTAAGCCAAATTCGCCGCACCCAGCCTGCCCGCCAGTAAAAGCGCCATTTGCTCCATCCGCTCTTTACCAGTGCTCTCCAGGCATTCTTTTTCCTCCGCCCTGGCCCTTAAAAGGACGCCGCCCTTCCCGTAAAAGCCATCCAGCACCAAAAAGCCGCCCTCATCCCTGCGGCAGGATACGCCTACCGGCTCATGGCATCCGGCATTCAGCCACTTTAGCGCCATACGCTCCACCAAAAGCTCTTCCATGGTTTCCTGGTGGCTGATTTTACGGATTATCCAGTTTAAACGATCATCCCTGCGGCCTTCCACGGCGATAATTCCCTGCCCTCCTGCCGGAATCATCTCCTCCTCCGAAAATACCCGGTATTCATACCGCCCTTCCCGGATCCCTTGGATATCAAGCCGCTTTAACCCGGCTGCCGCCAGGACAATCCCGTCGTAAAGCCCCTGCTCCAGCTTATCTAAGCGGGTCAGCACATTTCCCCGCAACAGCCTGGGACACACCTGGCATCCGGGCCACAGCGCCTTTCCCAGCTCCTTTATCTGAAGGCTCCTCCTTAAGCTGGCGGTTCCGATGGAGACCGTCCCTTTCGCCTTTTTCCCTTTTAGCGTCACCAGCACGTCCCGCCTGTCCTCCCTGGGAAGGACGCCAAGGATCCCAAGGCCATCCGCCAGCTCCATGGGAAGATCCTTTGCGCTGTGGACGGCAAAATCAATCTCCCCCCGCAAAAGCCCTTCCTCAAACTCTGAGACAAACGCCCCCTTCCCCCCAAAATCTACCAGGGGCCGATCCAACAATTTATCACCTGCCGTTTTCCGGCAAACCAGCTGGGGCCTGCTGCCCGGGCAGGCTTTTTCTATGGCCTGGATCACTAACATTGCCTGCGCCAGGGACAGCTTGCTGTCCCTGGTTCCGATCCGAATCTGTTCTCCCATTCCTCTTTGTTCTCTTCCCTTCCGGCGACTGTTCCCTAACCTTCTTTAGCACTTCATCCACTGCTTCCCGGGGAATTTCCCCCTCACGGCTTAAGCCAATCTGCAGCAGCCGGGCAAACGCCTTTTCCCGATCCTGCTGTTTAGAAAGGCTCTTTTTTACTAAGAGCCTGAAGCTCCCTAAGCGATCAATAAGCTTTCCTAAATGCCTGGGAAGGCATTCTTCCAGCCTCTGCCTTAAATACCTGGCCGCCGCCGGGCTTTTCCCTCCGGTGGAAATCCCAATAACCATATCTTCCTGGCGGACAATGGCCGGGAAAAAAAACGTGCTTCCCTCTTCCCCATCCGCCGTATTTACTGGAATATGCCGTTTGCGGCAGTATTTTGCAAGACCTTTGCAGAATGCCTTATCGTCAACGGCACAGACCACCAGATCCATCCCGTCCGCATCCTCCGCCCGCGCCTTACGGCACAAAAGCTCTACCGCCGGGCTTTCCTCGGAAAAATCCTTAAGCTCCCGGCAGGCTTCCCTTGCCACCACCAAAACCCTGGCTCCAAATCCGGCCAGGATCCGGCATTTGCGCAAGGCCACCCTTCCGCCCCCCGCCACCAGGCATCGCTTGCCTTCTAATTGGATAAACACCGGAAAATATGCCATGGCAAACCTCCCAAATTCTGTGCTCTAACTCGCACCACACCATTATACAAAAAAAGCGTTCATTTGAAAACCCGGAAAGTCAAATATCCCGGCGCTTCCCATCGATTCATTGCGGCCTGCGCTCCTTTCCCATTGAATTCTGAATCTTTTTCGTGTATAATCATCCATTGAAGAAAAATGACAGGAGGCTTCCCATGTATCCTTTAACCTTTTCCCCGAAATTGGCTCCTGCCAAAAAAAGCCTATGCTAGCCTGGTTTTTTTCGGCGACTGCCTGGCCCATGGAGGCAAAGCTCCCCTATTCGCCTTTCCATCTGATCCTTACCGCCGCAGGGTGTGCCCTGGCCGTTTCCTGTGCCCTTTGGTGCGCCAGCTCGCCGCGTATCCGGCCAAGCCGGCTCCTTGCCTCCTGCGGCCTTAGCCTGGCTCTTTTGGAACTGTACAAACAAGGGTTCTTATGGGAAATCGTATTCCGCCACACCTATAACTGGTGGTATTTCCCTTTCCAGCTTTGCAGCGTCCCCATGTATTTATGCCTGCTTTATCCCTTTTTCCCTGGCAGGCAGAAGCGCTTTGCCACCTTCCTGCAGGATTTCGGGCTCCTGGGAGGGATTATGGCCCTGGCTGTCCCCGACGGCCTGCTCCACCCTTACTGGGCCTTGACCCTGCATGGCTTTTTCTGGCATTTCATGCTGATTTTTTTAGGCCTTTACTGCCGCCAAAAAAACCTTGCGGATCCTTTAGCAAACGGCTTTTTAAGAATGCTCCCCCTGTATTTTTTCTGCTGCGCCCTGGCCTCGGTTCTTAACACGATCATCCAATTTCTCCCTGGCCAGCACGCTTATGCCGACTTATTTTACATTAACTGCTTTTTCCCCTCGGAACAGCCTGTTTTCCGGCAGATTTCCCTGATGTTTGGAAATCTTTGGGGACACCTGGCCTATCTTTTTGCTTCCTGCTTAGGAGCCTGGGCCATCCACAGGATCTGCGGGAGGACAGGAACATTTTGCAAATCCACCCTGCCTGCGCGGCGTCATGGCGATTAACGGATTTGACAAGATTAGCAAGATTTAATTTGACAAGATTAATAAAATTTAACGAGATTTACAAAGCTTAACGAGATTAACCAGATTTAACGAGACTTTGGCAGGCGAAAGCCTTACGCCTGCTTAACCGCAAAGAAGGATGAAAGAAAAACGAAGAAAGGATAAAATGCAAACACATATGCAGCGGTTCAATGCCTTGGCCGTTACGCATATGCCACTTTCACCCTTATGTTTGCGCCTTACGGGAAAATGCCTGCATCTTCCTGCAAGGCTTGGTGCGAAATTATGAAACGATCCGAAGACCTGCGCCGTCTGCTGGAATCCATTGACCGCAAAAGCTATCCCGCCTACAAATCCGCCCAAGGCGCTTATGATTTTGGCGAGTTTACCTTATCTATCGACCACGTACAAGGTGATCCTTTTGCTTCCCCCTCCAAGGTAAGCATTACCGTATCCCACGCAAAAGCAGGGTATCCTGCCGCCTATTTTGACCGTCCCTGGAAGAAAACCGCCTTGGAGGATTACCTGGTACGGCAGTTTGGCCGCGAAATTTCCCAATTTAACTTTAAAGCGAAAGGCTCCGGCAAAAGCGGCCTGATCGCCATCAGCAATCCCGGCCCGGAAATTTTGTCCCGGACGGCCTGCGACTGCACGGACACAGGGATTACCGCCCGGTTCGAGGTAGGCTTCCCTGCCAACGGGCGAACCATCAATTCCGGCGAGCTGATCCGCATCCTCTTTGATTTCCTGCCTAAATGCGTCCGCAGCGTATTCTTTTACCGCAGCCGCAGCCCGAAGGAGGTACAGGCAGTCATCCATCTGGCAGAAGACCAGCAGGCTATCCGGGAAGAGCTAAAACGCCTTAATCTGGTTTCCTTTGTGGCGGACGGAGCCATCCTTGCCCGGGAAAGCGGCGTATCCAGCCGCCCCATGAAAAACTGCGTTCCTTTCCTTTCCCCAGAAACCCTCAAGGTAACGCTAGAGCTTCCCCATAAGGGCACGCTTACCGGCATGGGCATTAAAGAAGGCATCACGCTGATCGTGGGAGGAGGCTACCACGGCAAATCCACCCTCCTAAAGGCCTTGGAGCTCGGCGTATACAACCACATCGCCGGAGATGGGCGGGAGTACGTAATCACCGACGACACCGCCATGAAGCTTCGCGCCGAGGACGGGCGCAGCATCAACAATGTAGATATTTCCCTGTTCATTAACGATCTGCCCAACAAAAAGGATACCCACAGCTTTTCCACCGCCGATGCCAGCGGCAGCACCTCCCAGGCGGCGGCAGTAATCGAAGGCTGGGAAGCCGGAAGCCGCGCCTTCCTGATTGATGAAGATACCTCCGCCACGAACTTTATGCTACGGGACGAGCTGATGCAGCAGATTATCAGCCGGGACAAGGAACCCATCACCCCCTTTATCGAGCGGGCCAGGGATTTGTTTGAAAAAGCCGGGATCTCTACGGTAATGGTGGCCGGGAGCTCCGGAGCCTATTTTTATATCGCCGATACCATTATCCAAATGGACTGCTACCGGCCCTTTGATATCACTCGGCGCACTAAGGAGGCCTGCGCTTGCTTTGGCGAAGATCCTACCGCCAATGCCCCAGGCTTTAAGCTGCCCGCCCCCGGCCGGAAGCTCCTAAACCCATCCGGCAGCTCAGACAGCCGCCCAAACCGGCGGGACGGGCACAGCGGCAGGGGAGATTTCGGCGGACGGGGAAGCGGACAGCCGGCGCCTGGCGGGCGCGGCTTCGGGCGGGACGACCGGATTAAGACGAAGGTTCACGGCAAGGATTCCCTCCAGGTAGGCCGTGAGCAGGTGGAGCTGCGTTTCGTGGAGCAGCTGATCCACAGCGAACAGACGGCAGCCCTGGCCCAGATGGTCAGGTACTGCGTGGAAAAGCAGCTGTTTGCCCGGTACAGCGTAAAGCAGATCGCCGATCTCCTTGCCAGCCAGATTGAGCGGGGCGGCCTTCCCTCCATCAGTGACTCTTCCTACGCCGCCATGGGCTTATGCATGCCCAGAAGACAGGAAATTTTCGCCTGCTTAAACCGGTATCGGGGATGAGTGGGGAACTGGGATAAGCGGAAAATGAAAATCGATATCAGGGATAAATAAAAAACTGGAATAGCCGGAAAACGAAAACGGCAATAAACAAAAAGAGATGGGGCAAACCGTTTCTACCATAGTATGTGGAAACAAAGTTTTGCCGCATCCCTTTTGTTCTTTTTCGTTAATCTAATAATCTAAAATTTTATGAAGGCTGCTTCCCAATATACGCATGGATGCCGCCGTCCACGTACAGGATCAGGCCATTGACAAAATTGGAGGCGTCGGAAGCCAAAAATACTGCCGGACCGCCTAAATCATCCGCCTCGCCCCAGCGCCCTGCAGGGGTCTTGGCAATGATGAACTGGTCAAAGGGATGCCTGGAACCGTCTGGCTGGGTTTCCCGCAAAGGCGCAGTCTGAGGCGTGGCAATATAGCCAGGCCCAATGCCGTTGCACTGGATATTGTACCCGCCGTACTCGGAAGCAATATTCCTGGTCAGCATCTTTAAGCCGCCCTTCGCTGCCGCGTAAGCGGAGACCGTCTCACGGCCAAACTCGGACATCATGGAGCAGATGTTGATAATCTTCCCGTGGCCCTTCTTAATCATGGACGGGATCACTGCCTTCGCCACGATAAAGGGGGCGTTTAAGTCCACGTCGATTACCTGGCGGAACTCCTGGGCGCTCATCTCTACCATGGGGATACGCTTAATAATGCCTGCATTGTTCACCAGGATGTCGATCACGCCTACTTCCTTTTCAATCTGGGCAACCATGGCATTTACCGCGTCCTCGTCGCACACGTTACACACATAGCCATGGGCCTTGATCCCCTCCGCCTCGTAAGCGGCCAGACCCTTGTCCACTAATTCCTGCTTCAGATCGTTAAAGACAATGGTTGCTCCGGCACAAGCCATCGCTTTTGCAATGGCAAAGCCGATTCCGTAAGATGCCCCGGTGATCAACGCCACTTTTCCCTGAAGGGAAAAATCATTCATGCTGTTCATTCTTCTTCTCCTTTTCTTTCTTTTTCTCTTTTTGCCTTTTGCTTTTCTGCCGTTTGTATCGTTCCGTTCCATATTTGTATACAAACTTTTTATTTTGTATACACTTATATTAGCATAATTTTCTTCACATTGCAATCCCTTTTTCCGGTAATTTAAAAGTTATTTTTTTAACAAGGCCGATTCACATAATTTCTACAAATCGTTCACGATTTTGTTACAAACCGCTCAAACTTTTTCCATATTTCATGGATATACTTATCCTTGTAAGAAGCGAAAGCGAAAACTTTTTTTCATAATACCTGGCCGGTGGGAGCAATCCTGACCGGCCTCCTCCCTTTTATGGCCTATCTTTTCTAAGTTTACGGCCTATCCTTTCTAAGCTTACGGCCTCCCTTTTCTAAACTTACGGCCTACCCTTTCTAAGCTTACGGCCTCCCTTTTCTAAACTTACGGCCTATCTTTTCTAACCGATCTTCCCCGGGCATATATGCCCAATTCCTGTCACTTAGAACCTTTTTCCACATAGACTATGATTAGAACGAAACAAAAAGGAGTTTCCATTATGGCTTGCAACTGTAATACGCCTTACTCCCGCCCAGCTGCCCCAAACGGCTGCTTCGAGCAGCAGTTCCCTGTGGGGATGGGCTATATCCCCTGGCAGTCCTGGGGCCAAACCTATCCCCTGGATCGCGCTTTTATGGCAGGAACCATCTTCCCGGCTTTGGATTACCGATTCTATTACGGGAGGTGCAAGGAATGAACCAGACAACTAACCGGCTTTGCTGCAATTCCCTGTTAAACCAGGTTTACCAGGCCGGCTTCGCCGTGGACGACGCCCATCTCTTCCTGGATACCCATCCTACGGATCCCATGGCCCTGGCCTACTACCAGCAGGTACGCGCCCTGTACCAGAACGCCGTCCAGGCTTATGAAAACCAGTGCGGCCCCCTCTTTATGACCGATGTCAATGACCAAAACTATTGGACCTGGATCAATGATCCGTGGCCCTGGGAAGGAAGGTGCAGATAGATGTGGAAATATGAAAAACGGCTCCAATACCCGGTGAACATCAGCCAGCCTAACCCGAAGCTGGCACAGTTTATCATCAGCCAGTACGGCGGCCCAGACGGCGAAATGGGCGCTTCCATGCGCTATCTGTCCCAGCGCTTTGCCATGCCCTACAAGGCGGCAAAGGGAACGTTAACCGATATCGGCAGTGAGGCAGCAAAATGCTCCTGTCTGCCGCCGTTTTTACCGGAATTTTCCGGGATTTCCCGGTAATTCTGCCAGCATATAAGACCATTTGCAAGGGAGATGATTTAAGTAAACCTCGATATGCTCCCTGCTGTGGACAACAATCCTTTCCACAATGTTCCGGTAAAAGGTATCGTCCTGCTTTTCTCCCAATGCCAGGGCGCGGATTGCGGCGGCGATATCCGCCATCATTTCTTCCTGATTGGCAGTAATCTCTTTCTGCTTTTTAGCCTCTTTGATCCGCTGCTTCAAGTTCTCCACGTCCGCATCATAACGCTTAAGCGTCCGGCGGTATTCGTCTTTGGAAATATCCTGCCCCAGGTACAGATCAAGGAGCCGCTCCTTTTTCTCCGCAATCGTTTCAAATTTTTGCTCCAGCTTGTTAACGTCCATTTCCCCGCCTTCAGAAGCTGACAAAACCACCTTGACGATTTCAGCCAGATCAGAAATAAGCCGTTTCTTATTAGTCTGTAAATGCCTGATAACCATTTGAAGCATCCGCATAAACTCCTCGTCACGGATCTGCCGGCTGACTGCACAGCCAATCTGATTTCCCGCCTTATCTGTTTTGGGAAGTCCATGCAAAGCCGCCTCATAACAGCGCCATGCCTTATACTGGCTTCCGTCTTTCCGCTTTTTTGCCCTTGAAACGAACCGGCAGCCACAGCAGCCGCACCGAATCTTACCGGAAAGGCAATATCGGCTGCTATGCTTTGCTTTTTGTTCTTTTGAAGGAGAACGGCGTTCCAGCTCCTTTTGCGCCTTCTCAAATGTTTCTCTGCTGATAATCGGTTCATGGTGATGCCGCAGGATGACGTATTCCTCCTGGCCGCGGTTTGCCTTCTTCTCATGGCTCAGATAATCAGGCGTGTACGTCTTTTTCTGGATCAGATCGCCGCAATACTTCTCGTTTCTTAACACACGGAGAATCACTGTAGCTGACCATTCCTTCATATGGGCAGAAGTCCCGATACCGGCCTCCCGCAGCTCACGGGCGATTGTGCACGTGCCTTTTCCTTCTTCTAAAAACTTATGGTAGATCAGCCGTACCGTTTTTGCGCCATCCTCATTGATATAGAGCTTTCCGCCGCGAACGTCATATCCCAGCATATCGCGGCCAAACACTACTCCCTGCTCCATCCGGCGCTTCTGCCCCCATTTCACACGTTCGGAAGTCTTGCGGCTTTCCTCCTGGGCGATAGAAGCCATGATCGTCAAGCGCAATTCCGCATCGGGGTCTTTTGTGTTGATATTGTCATTCATAAAAAGGACATAGACGCCGATCTTTTTTAAATCGCGGGTGTATTGCAGCGTATCCACCGTATTTCGTGCGAACCGGCTCACCTCTTTTGTGATAATCAGATCCACTTCGCCAGCTTTGGCCAGCCGGATCATGCGGTTAAATTCGTTCCGCCTTTTCGTATCGGTTCCTGATATCCCTTCATCCGCAAAAATCTGCACCAGTTCCCACTCAGGATTCCGGTTAATATATTCACGGAAATACGTTTGCTGGCTCTCAAAGGAGTTTGCCTGATCGTCCTTGTCTGTGGATACACGGCAGTAGGCGCCTACCTTCAGCATAAAATCAACCTCTCTTCAAAAAATCATGTTTATCCGGCTTTGATCTTATCCTACTTGGCAATGCTTAAATCTGGCAATGATGCGGATTTTAAGAGAAAGGAGCCGAATACTTTTGAACTACTTTATCCATGCAAGCCTCAAATTGGGCCTGCGTCAGCTTACGGCTTTCCAACAGAGAAAGTAAGATTGCCCGCTGAAAATTAATCTTAAAATCCTTGCAATCCAGTTTGTCAATATCCGGCTGTTTTGTAGTTTCAAGGACATATTCCCTATTTTTCATCAACAACGCCTCCCTAAAGGAATGTATGCAGACAGGGTTGTACGATATCATCCTTTCATCTTCCTGATCAGGGAAGCAACATCCATAAACACAAAAAGACGCTGCATATCCTGATCCGGTAATCTGGTCAGATGCAAAATGCAGCATAAAGGGGAACAGTCTTTTTTCCGTCCTCAAAGCCAAAATTTTTTGCAGAGAGCTTAATGGCATAATCCGGCTTGTAGGTTTCCATATATACTTTCAGGCTTTTCGCCTTGGTGTTGTCAGCGGATTTGACCTCAATGGGAATCAGCTTCCCTTCCCGCTGAATAACAAAATCAATTTCTGCTCCACGGTCGGACTCCCAATAATAGGTAGAATATCCGTTAATCGAAAGCTGCACATTGACATAGTTTTCCGCCATACCGCCCACGACGAGATACTGGCGGTAGAGCCCCATTGCCGCATGATGAAGGGCAGACGGCAGCGGTACGTCGGCAGCAAAACATTTTTTTATCTGTTCCACAAGGGAGCCTTCGCCCATGGCAAGCATAAATTCTTCCATATCCATCGGGTACAGGATTTTCATATCCGCTTTTCCCACAGGGAAAGAGAATCTTGCCCTGCCTGCCGCTACGAAAAGCAAACTGCCTGCTGCAATGATATGGTAGCCAGGAGCGTCCTCACAAAAATATTTCAGCGAAGTCAGCGCTCTTTCGCAAAGCTGTACTTCATCAAAGACAATCAGCGTTTTTTCTCTGACAATCGTTTGCCCCGCAATGTGGGATAAAATCGGGATCAGATAATCGGGGCTGATGTTTTCTTCAAAGGTTTCGTTCAGCTTTGGATTGGTTTCAAAGTTGAAATATGCCACATTTTCATAATAAGTACGCCCAAACTCCAGAATAGAATAGGTTTTGCCACCCTGCCTTGCCCCCTGCAAAATAAGGGGCTTGCGATATTTGCTTTCTTTCCACGATTCCAAAAAACGCATAATCTTTCTATACAAAAATTTGTCCCCCTTAAAAGTATTAATTATGGTATGGCAGATATTCATGCTTATTTCAACGAAATACCCATTTATTTTCACATTAAAATACATGAATATTTTTGTAATCATGCAAAAAACGACATGAATCCACATAATCTCAGGGCATCATAAAAAGCGGCTCACGAAAATTCCATCCGTGAACCGCTTTTCTCCCTTAGGGGCTTAATTTCCTGCCCCTCTCTTTTGTCCCTTCCTATTCAGGAATGTTTATCCGCCTTAACGGCCTTTCCCCGGCTTCCGGGAATCCTCTTCCTTCTTAGGAATTTTCATCCTCTTTCCGCTTCCTGGAAACGCCCAGCGCGCCAAGGAGGGAAACCATCATCAGCCCCACTAAAACGCCAATGGGTACGCTGCGGTCGCCTGTCTTGGCAAGGCCCACCAAGGGCACATCCTCATCCAGGATTTCCAGCGGAGCCTGGGCTACCGGCTCATTGGGAAGATTCGCCAGCGGTACGTCCTCCGGATTAATATTCACTAACGGCACATCCTCGTCGCCAATATTTTCCGTAACTGTACGTTCACGGTCTCTTCCAGTGCCGCCACCGCCGCCACCGCCGTTTCCGCCGCCTCTAAAAGGCGTAGGCGCCGTAGTCTCCTCAGCGCTGCTGCTCTCCGGCTGGGTCGTGGTTTCTTCCAGGGTGGTGGTCTCCTCAGAAGAGCTTTCCGCCGGGGCGGTGGTCTCTTCCTCAGAAGAGCTTTCTTCCGGAGCAGTAGTGGTTTCCTCTTCCCTTGGAGTAGTGGACTCTTCTTCCTTGGGGCTGTACCAGTTCGTCGCCGTAACGGCTAAGGTTTCATCCTGCCCGGCAATCATTACCTGGAAGCCTGCCGCATCCTTATCGGCGTCTTCCGCGCCGCCAAAGGTTACGCCGGCCCAATCGAAACCATCGATATCCGACCGCCTGATCTCGGCGATGGTATATACCCCGTAGTCCAGCAGGCCGGAAGATACGGCGATGCCGTCTGCCTTAACCACTATGGTTTCCACAGGCGTTCCCGTAAATACGGTTCCCGGATAAATGCCGAAGGCGTATTCCTTATCCCGGTTGGCAGGGATGGCATTAGGCGCATCATCCAGGCGCAGTTCCTTCGTGATGCTGATGGAACCTTGGATCCTATCGTTTCCTACGGTAAGCTGGTTGCCAATCTCCTCATCGCCTTCCACATCCGTCATCCATTCCCATACATTCACCCAGCGGGACGGATTCTCTTCATCCAGCGGCCTTACGTCCACCAGCTTCTTCGACACGGTTACAGTCCATACGGTATCCAGCTTCTGGTATCCCTCGGGAGCCTTGGTCTCCGTCATGGTGTATGTGCCCGCCGGCAGATCCCCATGGAGCAGATTGCCTTCCCCGTCATAAGCCTTGCCGAAGTTTAAGTTTCCTTCCTCGTCACTGGTGCGGATCATGGTCACATCCCCCACCTTTAGCTCAAAAGTGGCATTAGCCAATGGCTTCTTATCCGCGGTGTCATTCTTGGCAACTTCTAAGAATGCGTTTCCGCCGTTAATGGCAGAAGCAATCTCCCAGATATTGTCAATCACAATCTCCTGTACGGTCGTCTTGCCGTCTTCCCCAAGCACGGCATCCTTCGCATCGTAAGCTACCCGGAACACGCCCAGAACCTCATTAAAGCCGTCCGTCGGCTCCTTCTTGGAAACCTTAAACATATCCTTGCCTTCGATGCGCTCCACCAGGTAGGAAACCTCCTGGGAATCCTCTGCGCCATACCGGATTTCCCGCTCAACAACGGAATACTCATATGGGTTTTCAGCGTCCTTGCCCGCGTACAGATCCAGGTCTTGGAAGCTGTACTTCCAGTCGTCGGCAGCGGTAATTTCTACGCTGGCTACCACCTCTGCTTCTGCTTCGGGTTTTTCCTGCCCTGCGGATTCCTCTTCCGCCTGTCCTGCAGGCTCATCATCCGCCGGTGCATTGGCCGCCTTCCGCACCAGATCAATCTGGATAGACTGGGGCATTAAGCCTCTTTCCTCATCTAGCTTGCTTAAATCCCAGGTCTTTTCGCCTTCGATGGTGATCTTTTTGCGGTCGTGGAAGTGGTTGATTACGGTGATTTCTTCACTCCATTTTTCTGAGCCGTGATCCGTAATCCTGCCGCTTAATTCCTGGAAGAGCGGTTCAACCTTCTCCACCGGAACTTCCGCCGGAGGATTATCTTCTGTCTCGTCCGGACTTGGCTGTTCGCCGCTGCCTTCCCCATTACCCAGAGCCTGATCAAGCGGATCGCCTTCTACTCCGTCTGCCGCCGATGGCTCTGTGGAAGCAACGGATTCTTCCGGCACAGATGTTTCTTCCGGCAACGTTTCTCCCTCTGACGACTCTGGCGTAGAATCTGGAAGCGTCTCCTCCGGATTGCCGGTATCCGTCTCCTTCTTAAGGACAATGCCGCCAAAGGTATAGCGGGTATCCGGTTTGGAGCCGTCAAGTACAGGCCGCTCCACAATCAAATATTCCATATCAACCGGAATGTCGGTGATCTTTGCTGTTGCGCCTTCCTTTACGTACAAGGTGTAAGAGCCTTCTCCCTGCCATTTGATTTCGCTTAAGTGTTCCTCGCCTTTGCCTACGATCACAGGCTTTTCAACGTCTTTTGCGCCTAACCAAACGTCAACGATAAATTCCTTGTCAGGATCCGGCTTGTAGCTGGTGGTATCGTTGTAATCTACCTGCTTGGCAATCAGCAGATCGGCTAAGTTATGGGTGTAGCTGTTGGTAGCGGTGAACTGAATCTCACCAGTACGTTCATCCACATCCACTTGGAAGCCTTCACTGGCAGCATCCGCATCTGTTACGCTAAAGGTTACGCCGTCCCAGTTATAGTTAGGAATATCGGTATTCTCCGTTCTCTCAACTATGGTGTAACGGCCATTCTTTAACAGCTTGGTGGTGGATACCGGAGTTCCGTCGGCTATTACCGTCAGGGTATCTACAATCGTTCCCTCACTGCTAATATCCGTTCCCTCGTAGATATCAAACACGTATTCTTTGTTTTGATATTCCTTTTTGGAATCTTCTTGGGGCTGGCGATCAAACTTAAGCGTTTTGGCGATGCTGATCTTGGTACGGCTATTTTCTAATTCATAGATTTCCTTTAAATCAGATTCTAATTGATTTTCATCAACTATCGTTGCCGTCCATTTCCATTTATTTTCCCAGGAAATATTATCACTTGAAGAAGCCTCGTCAAATTCTTGGCTTACCCTTACCTCCAAAGGCTTGGAAAGCTTTTGGTAGCCGTCCGGCGCTTTTTCCTCACGCAGATAATAGCTGCCTATTTCTAGATTTTCATGGACAAACGTAAACTGCGTGATACCGTTAGGATTCTCTTCGGATGGAGCTGCTTTTGTATAAATTGCCTTTTCCGTACAAGCTTCATCTTTATACAGTTCAAAGTCTGCTCCGTTTTCAATCACCTCGCCTTTCTCATTAATTTTCTTAATGGAGAATGTAAGGTTTCCGGAATTCGTGGCAGGCATCCACGTATTGTTAAGGATGCGGGTATTGCCGTCTATTGTTTCTTCGGCTTTAAATACGCCTACGACCTCTTTATCTGATAAAGCCTTGACTTCTTTAACCGATGAATCCTCTTTCAGAATCTTAAACAGGTTCCCGCCATTGCCTATTGGCTCTACAGAATAGCCTGATACATTGCTATAATCAATATCAGTTTCCTTGATATAGTATGTATATGGCTTATTTTCTGCTGCAAATGCATCCCTTTCGCCAAAATTATGGCTCCAGTTATTGCCCTTATCCAACACTACTGTACCAACATTACGGTCACTTCCGGCATCGGCAGTTTTTCTCCATAATTGAACGGTAATGGATTCAGGTTTAATAAAGTTGCTGCTATTCTCATCACCCCAGGTTTTTCTAACGCTGATTGGGGTGGTTTTGGATTTGAAGTAGTGGTTTGTTACTGTAACCAATTTGACACTACCATTTGTTCCATCACCTGCTATTGTCCCATTTAATGGATTAGTTGGATCATTTGTAACTAACTCATACCCATCGGCGTCGTCTTCCGTAATCACATACGTTGTGCCTACCGGAATATTGGCAATCGTAACGGTTTCCCCAGCTTTTATTGTAAATGTGTGTGTACTATTGCCTGTAGGATCACATTGTGTATTGGCTCCTTTATCTGGAGATCCCGCTCCAAATTTCACATGAATAGTGAAACTGTCCTTACCAGGGGCAAGACTTTGCCCAGCATTCGATGTCACTTCTTTCGTGATGGATAAACTAGCTTTTTCCCGTTTATTGGAAACAGTGATTGTTTTGTTGTATAGACTCCCGCCTGTTAACCCATCGATATACAAACCCTGGGCATTTTCCTTTATCGAAAACGTTATCGGCGTGTCTATCTTTAGGTATCCAGCCGGGGCTTTGGTTTCCTCTAACTTGTATGATCCGACAACAAGGTTTGTAAATGAAATCTTCCCTTGAGCATTCGTTGTCCCATTTTGTGCCTGGAAATTCCCGCCATCAGTTTTTGTTAATTTAAATTGCGCCTTTTCTAAAACCTTACCATCTTCATCCGTTTTCTTTAAGGTAATGCCGATCTTTTTGGCTGCTCCAATAGAAATTTTCACCTCAGCTCTTGCTATATCATCTGTACCCATTTTTGCTGAATGCTTTACAATATCTTGCTTGCCATTCTTTCCATCAGAGTATACCACTAAACCGTACCGCTTGCCATAATTCTTCTCTACAACAATATTAAGCTCCGTTTTTTCTGCCGGACGCGTTTTGGTTGAAATCGTGATTTGATTGCCGCTTTTCGTGAAATTAAATTTTGTTCCCCCTATTGTCATTTCACTTTTCAGCGCCTTGTCATTAACCTTGATGCCATTGCTGTCAATCGAAGACAGCACCTTATTACTATCCGTTAAAGTTGTTTTATACGTCTGGCTTGCTTCATCCCAGCTCAAAGTAGTACTACCAGTAAACTTTGGTGCTTTGCTGCGGGCTGTTACGCTCTCTACAATTTGATTGTAATAGTACATAATTGATTCATCTTGGGGCACTGTTGAAGTTTTATCTTTCCAAGGATGGTTTTGAATGATATCCAAAACCGCATGATTCCCAGGCTTTGGATTATGATACGAAAAATCTGCATTCCTTTCTCCAACTACCACTTCCCAAACTAGTAACTGAGTAGCAATTATTTTACAAGTCTTCTTTCGATTCGCAGCTGTATATTTCCAACCCGCATCAACGGTTCCCTTAAAAGCAGCATCTGCACTGATAATCCTGCCAATCAGATTTTTTTTATCTGGCGTTAACGTATTCAAACTATTTTCGCTGGTTTCATTATATCCATCACCTGGCTGAAATGGCTTTGATGGAAGAGAAACGCCTGGTTCAATACAATAAGCTACTACATTATCACTATATGTACCAACCACATGAGCAGTAAATCCCCCATTCGTCGGCCACGAATTGCTCCAACCGCCTAAAAACTTCAGTGATGTCCTGGCTGTCCATTTTTTTGCTTCGTCTTGGCTTATTCCCCAATCACTTCTTGGGAGAGTTATCATCGTAATGCTGTTTTCATCAATAAGTAGCATCACTTCCCAAAGAACTGAATAGGCTTCCAATTTCTCCCGGTTTGTAACCTGCTCCTTTTGTTCTTCTGACAAAAGCTGATATAGTTCCCAAACTGGCATCGCCAACTCGCATATTTCTACAATATACTGAAAATACCCTTCATCATCCTCGGCATCTTCTAAAGCCCCAAGCTTCGCCGCCACTTCTTCCAGCTCCGGCAGCCCATCAATCAACCGAATCACTTCCAACACATCCGGATCATCCGTCAGCCCTTCCATTTCCACTTCCCTGTCATTGCTGACCGTCAGCATCACGCTCTGGCTGGTCTGGAACTTCTTGCTTTTGATCTGGTAGCTTGCCGTCACCTGTCCGAAGTAAACGCCGGGTTCTGCATTTTCATCCACTTCAAAGGTGCATACGGTAGACGTGCCGTATTCATCATCCCCCCGTCTCTCCACCTTGAACCCATTGAGCTTCAGCCCTGGGGTGTCAATGGTGCATTTTAGGTTCTTGATGATCGGCTGATCTTCCTTCTTGCCGCTGTCCGCCTTTTCGCCGTCCCACTTGATCAGCTTATTGCCGCTGGCATCATCGCTATCATCTTCCCTGTCCGCGTCAGACGCGCTGGCGTCGGAGGCGCTGGCCCAGTCGATTTTGGCGTTGGCCGCCTTGTGGGAAACCCCTAATTCCATTTCCCGCTCAATAATTTCGTCTTCGATGTCGCCCAGCTCAAAATCCAGCTGCATCCGGGCGGTCTCTCCGGCTGCCACATTGCCTTCGTTCCCCACTCCTATGGGGAGCAGGTTCATGGCTCCTACCACGTAGCGGAAGGTTTCCTTGGCGCTGACCGGCTTATCCTCGGCCTTGCCGCTGAAGGTGAATTTAATGGTCTGGCTCTTATTCCCTTCGATCTCATCGTCAATGGTGAAATAGAACTGTACATAACGGATCTCCCCCGGCTCAAGGATCAGATCGGTTACGCGGCTTAAATCCACTTCCTCTTCCTCGCCGCCATCCATCACTTCCTCATCTGCGCCGTCGGCATCCTCTTTCGTTAAAGGCTTGCTGACCGTATAGGACAGTTCACCCCAATCCTTGCCTTCTTCTTCAGAAGCCGCCCCGTCTTCGGAGGTTTTATCCGCGGATTCCTTTCCGTCCTCGGCTTTTTCCTCATTTGACGCTTCATCCCCGGCAGCTTCGCCTTCTCCGTCTTCCTGGCGTTCCTGGTAAACCGTGCCGATGTCCTCAAAGTATACGCTGTCTTCCAAAATCCCTCCGGCCTTAAACTTTAACAGGCCGTCATCAATTTCCCTGTCCGTGTTATTCTTGATGTACACGTCCAGGCAGACCTGATCCCCTGCCTCATACAGCGGCTCATCGGACAGTACCGCGATCTGCACTTCCCCTGCCCCGCTGTTTTTCCAGGACACCTTCCCGCTTCTCACCGCGTCCGACGCGCTGGCCAGATTTCCTGCCGTGGCTCCATAAGACAGTGAAACGAAAAACTGTTCAAACACAAACACGAACACCAAAACCGACGCTAAAAATCCGCTTAGCTGCCGCCTGGCATTCCGGCTTCCAAAGCTTCTGGTTTTCAACTTTTCCACTTTTTTCTTCCTTTCTTTGCTGTAATCTCGGATGCAAAGTCTCCGGCGGCCGGGCTGGCATAGCACGTTTGTCCCTTAGCCCTGCTTACCGATGCTTCCTATGGTTTGCCGGCGGTTACATGGCCGGCTGGCACAGCACATATGCGCTTTAGCCCCCTGGCTTTGCGTCCTGTCGTTTCCGGCAGTTTGCTGATTGCGGCCAAGGTATCCCGCAAAGGACTTCCCTGTCCACGCGCCCTGACCCAGAGCCTTTCCTCCACTGCGGAGTCATATGCCTGGCGGATGCACCCTGTCCGCACAATTCATTTCCATAGACCCCCTCCCTCCCAAAATGCCTTTTTCCTGAGCGTTCCCAGAGCGTGTTTAAAATTTCTCTCACACCCCAGCCTGCCAGTCATTGGCCAGCTTCCGAAACGCCCTTTATGCCATCCGCAAAACCTAAATCCTGCGGGACATAACGCTTCCTGTCATTTCTTCCCGTCAGACGCCATCCTGTCCTGCGCCTCATCATCCGGCTTTCTGTCATCGCCCCACTGCCTCTCATCTTCCCCGAACCGATCCCGTCTTTCATCGGACTGTTCCACTGCGCTGTCCATCAGCTTCAGCATCTCCAGTGCGCTTCGGAAATTAGAGGTTTGTTTTTCATCCGCCCAGACGATCGTCCCCTGCCACGTTGCGTTTTGGCAGTACTGCACGTGCACGATAAACGTCGCCAGCTTCCCCGCATTCCCCATTACACTACTGTTTTCTCTCACACCATCTCTCCTTCTTTCCCACGGCAGGCTCCCGTCAAGCAAACGTCAAGTCAAATACCCCGCCGCAAGCCGCGGGGTATTTGACCCTCGCGGCTTGCGCCAAATGCTCGTGCAAGCACGGCACTTGGCTCATTCGCGGAAATAAATGATTATCCCTTGGCTTGCCAATGGCCTCTGCGTTTATGCGGCTAAGATCTTGCCGCCTGTGCGCAAACGCCTGCATGGGCATCCTATCCGTACAGCTTAACTCTACCAAACCCCCTATCACGAAAATTATCACATTTTCATTTTTTTCTGATGATTTTGATAATCGCCCGCCAAGAACAAAGAGCCGGCATACCGTACTCCCGCGCTGAAGCGCGGCTGCTTTGACAGCCATATCCCTTGAGCGCGGAGTGCACTCTGCGCTTCCCTTCGGCCATTGCCAAACGAGTGCTGCTGGCACTCAGCAGCACTCGGAGGCTTTTGCTTTATCGGACGCACTTTCTTATTAAAGGCCTCTTTCCTATAAACTTCCATGGGATCTTTTTCGTTGCGCCAGCCACCCTATGAAAGTCGATTGCTCCGGGCTACGCCCTCCCGCAATCGCCGCCAGTATTCGCAATCCGGCCTATCGGCCTGCTTGCTCATACCGGCTTGCCCATCCGATATCCATGGCCGGCTCATGCAAGCATGACCGTCCCATGGCTGCCGTCTGGGACGGCCATAATGAATAAGAAAAGCCAAGGCCTACAGGTTTCCCTGTAAGCCTTGGCCTAACGATTTCCAATCCAATGTAATTTTTCCTCTACTTCCTCCACACAGACAGCTCCGCCTGAAATCCCGGCTTGGCAGGGCGTTCCGGAAATACGGCCAATGACGTGACGTAATACCGGATCTCCTTACGCATCCCCCCGCTTAGCTGCTGATACTTCCGGTCAATGCGGCCGGAAATCGCGGTGCAGTCCTCCCTGCTGGTTCCCAAAAGCAGCGCCAGGTACTGGCAGGAACTGTACTTCGTAAATAAATCCCCTCTCCGCATAGTCCTGCGGATGGCCTCGCAAAGCCATTCCATCTTCCGGGAAAGGACTTTCTGCCCGTCCAAAGGTTCTCCCTTTGAATCCACCAGCGTGCAAAGCATCAAAAAATTCGACTGCCCGCTGCGCTCCATCAGCCGCACCATCAGCCGGTAGCTGTCGATGAAGCTGGGATAATTGCAGTAATACGCCCCCGAATCCTGGAGCGGCTCCTGCAGCTCTTCCTGAATGGCCGCCAGATTTTCCGAATGGCGTGACAGCTGCCTGCCCATATCCTGAAACCTTCTTAAGTACTCCCCGGAAGGCGGAACGCCCATCTCTTCCACGTAAAGCTTCACCGTATTCTGATAAAGCTGGTGGGCCTCCTGGTTTAAATTCAGCTTTACCAAACACTCGATTTCCTTTTCCTGCCAATTTTCAAAAGGATAAATCTGTGCGGCTTTTGTGTAAACTGGAAGAAGCTGGCGGTACTTTTTCTGGTTCCCCCAAAGCTTCCCTAAGGTATTTACGGCCCGCTCAAAATATTGCTTTAACTCTAAGCTCTCCGCCATCACCCACATTTCCGTGGAGATCTGGGGCAGAAGTTCCCCCTGATACAGCGCCAGCGCCTGCACCAAAAGCTTTTCCTTTTCCTCCCCCATGGCAGGCTCCGCCATCCCTAAAAGCTTCTTAAATTCCAGCACATCCAGGCAGATCTTTTCCTTGCTGATCAGCCAGCATCTGCCGTTTTTAATCACAATATCATCCGATTGGGAGCACCCTAACGCTAAAAGATGCTTCCTCAGCCGGAAAATCAAATTATTCAGGCTATTGTTCTGATTTGCCCCTTCCCGCATACCGTATAAATTTTCCAAAAGCACATCCTTTGCAATCCCATTCGCCTGGTTTAATAATAGGATTTGAAATAATTGGATATACCGGGAACGATAAGCCCGCCCAAATGTGAACGGAATATCCCCATATTTTATGGAAAAACCGCCAAACATATTAATCTTAATTATCTTCTCTTCCTTGCTATCCACTGCCTCCATATCCTTCACCTCATCCTATCTGGCAGCAGGGATCATAACCTTTATATCCCCCCACAATAAGCACACTCAAAAACGCAATCTTTCCCCCTTTTATAAAAAGTATTTTTTTTATTATATCGCAGCCAGGAAATAATGTCTACCTATTTTCAAACTTCCATTGATTTCTGTTAATCACATATAATGATGTTGGGGCCAAACGGTCTTTTGTCCCCTCTGATACCGGATTGCTCCGTACTCTGTGCTCTTGCTTCTTCACTCCGTTGCGGTCGGCGCTGAACAAACGTCCACCGGACGTTTAGTGCCCTCAAAAACATTCAAAATCCGCCCTAATCGGGCTGCTTTTTCATGTTTTTGGCGGGTCCCAAGTTCAAAAATCCTCTTGCAAGCAAGCTTGCATCGGATTTTAGACCTTTTGACCCTGGTATCATATAATGGATCAAATTTTTAAATTTTTACTAATTTTAACATTTGTATTTACAATTATTTCCATATATGGTATAGTGTTATTAACGCTACTCAGCGTTATGCCCCAGAAAAGCTGCGCGAAAACGAACTTAGCCAAATTCCAAAGGAGGTTTACGCACATGAAACAATTTTCCAAGCACCCAAACGATCTCCCTGCCGCAAACCCATTGCTGTTAGCTAAATATTTTCCAAAAATTAGAAGCCGACAGGAGATTCTCCAGGACATTTCCAGCCAGCCTATCTTAAACGAAATCTTTTCTGCCTGGGAGCCATTTTACCAGGAAGATTTCCTGGACAGCTGCTCTGGGAACAAAGGGATGACGGTTCTGTATGACGGGATCTTTAAAGAAATTTTCAATCCCGAACACTCCCCCCAAAGGCTTTCCCAATTATTATCTTTGATTTTGGATCGCAAAGCCGCCGTCAAGGCTGTCCTTCCCAACGATTCCGTCCGCCTGGGCGCGGAATCTTCCCTGCTGTATACCGACATTATTGTGGAATTAGAGGACGGCAGCCTGGCAAACATCGAAATCCAAAAAATCGGCTACGCTTTCCCCGGAGAACGATGCGCCTGCTACTCTGCCGACCATCTTCTCCGCCAGTATAAACGAGTCCGCGGCAGCAGCGGCAAAAATTTCAATTACCGGGATATCAAGCGGGTTTACACACTTGTCTTTTTCGAAAAATCCCCTGTCCCCTTTCACCAATTTCCCAATAACTGGATCCATAAATTCAGCCAGGCCTCAGATACCGGATTAATGATGGAGCTTCTCCAAGAATATTTTTTCATCCCTCTTGACATTTTCCGAAAAACCATGGAAAATAAAACCATTGATACCGTTCTTGAAGCATGGCTTGCTTTTTTAAGCTTCACTTCCCCCAGCCGGATCGAGGAGCTGATCACCCGCTATCCCCAATTTATAGCCATGTATCAGGACATCTATGAACTGTGTCTCAATACAGAAAAGGTGATGACTATGTATTCCAAAGAACTTGAACAACTGGATCGCAATACCGTACTGTACATGATCGATGAACTGCAGGAACAGATTGATTCCAAAAAACAGGAATTAAATGATATGCGGCAGGAACTGTCACAAACCAATGATGAGCTTTTCCACGTGAACCAAGAGCTTTCACACGTTAATCAAGAGCTTTCTCAAACCAGCGATGAGCTCTCACACGCTAATGCAAAGCTTTCTCAAACCAGCGATGAGCTCTCACACGCTAATGCAAAGCTTTCTCAAACCAGCGATGAGCTCTCACACGCTAATGCAAAGCTTTCTCAAAAGGATCAGGAAATTGCCGCATTAAAAGCTCAATTAGCCGCCTATCGAAACTAATCCTGAATGTGCCTGCCAGAACCGCTATCAAAGAAGTTTGATAACTGCAGATCGTGAATCTGCGCAGGCACGCAAATTTTACTGCTTTTCCACAAAAAAGCCTTCTGCTGAACAGAAGGCTCTTCAGCTGGGCTAGAAGGATTCGAACCTTCACAATGACGGAGTCAGAGTCCGTTGCCTTACCATTTGGCGATAGCCCAATCTTCAATTTTTGTTTCCCGGTAACTGTTTGGCATCTTCTGATTCCCACCACTTGTGATGCCCTTACTGATTATGCGAGATTCATTATACTGATATTTTGCAGATTCGTCAAGCACTTTTTCTTTTTGCCTTGCTTAATAGAACATAAATCAAAGGAGATACTGCCCAACAGTCTGCTTGCGCAATATATTGCATGATATCTCAAAATGCATATGCCGTATATTACAGAAACACTGTACTTTGCAGCATCCCCTTTTTATGTAAGCGGAACAGGAACAGATGTTCAAACACACTTTAAATCGACGCGTTCCGTCATGGCACTTCCGGCGGCCACGCCCTGCCCAGCTTATTCGGCAGAGCAGGCTCCTGGCGCCTTACCGAGCCGGGCAAGCCTTCGCCCGCAGCTCCTCATTGGCCTTTTCCACATTCAGCCTTGTAAGAATCAGCGTAATCAGAAGATTGAAGATCATAGGCAGCCACAGATACATGATATGGAGCATATTGATACAGGAAGCCGACTGTTCCGGGGCTCCTCCCACATATCCGCTGTATGCCAAAAGCCATCCCGCCACAGCGGTTCCGATGCCGCCCCCAAGCTTTGTCCCAAGGGAAGTGCAGGAATACATCGTGCCGTCCACCCGCCTGCCGGTTTTCAAAAAGGTATATTCCGAACAAGTGGCGATGAGGGCATTCATATCTCCCTGAAGAGGACTCATCCCCATTGCCGCCACCGCAGTACACACAAGCATCAGCGGAACGCTTCCCATGTATCCGGCAGCTACCACTCCCAGGCGTCCGATGGTTCCCAGGGCATAGCCATATAAATTCAGCCTGTACATCCCCTTCCACCTGGCAACCAGCGCCGGCGTAAACAAAAGTCCCACGATCATGGGAATATTGATCGCCCAGGAAAACACGCCCAAAAGATTGGCGTTTTTCAGCACATAGGTCATGAAATAGATTCCCATGTTCAGCGTAGCGGAATAAATCTGCATCAAAATATAAGCGCCGCAGATCATCAGATAATATTTGTTGTGGACCAGAAGCCCAAAGGCCTGGCTGAGGCGGTAGGTCTCCTCTTTTCCCTGGTTTTTTTGGCCTCCCTCTTTATCGGCCAGTTCCTCCGGAGGCAGTTCCTTCACGGACCACACAGACAAGGTGTTGGATATGACACCCACAATGGCGTAGATGACGGCCACGGTTCTCCAGGCGCTGGCTCCGCCGCCGAAATAGGCCACACAGCCCACCGTGATCGTCTGGATCAGCATACTGGTCCCAAAAGCAAACATAAACCGGATCGAGCCCATTTGCACCCGCTCATGGTTATTCTTGGTGATCAGAGCAGTCAAGGCGGAGTAGGCGATATTATTGGCCGTGTAAAACCCAGCATTGAGAAGGGTGTAAGCGATAAAAAACCACGCGTACTGGGCAAACTGGCTGATATCCGCGGGAATCACAAAGATTGCCACCAGGCAGGCCGCGCAGCCGAAGTATCCGTAAAGCATCCACGGGCGAGCCTTCCCCATCCTGCTGTGGGTCTTGTCAATCAAAGAGCCAAAGAAAATATCGCTGACTCCGTCAAACAGCTTTGAAACAGCGATCAAGGTTCCTACGATCCCTGCGTTCAGTCCAACCGTATCGGTCAGAAAGATCATGACAAAGGCTGACAAAAGCGCGTACACCACATTGCCCGCGATGTCTCCAGAACCGTAGCCGATCTTATTGTGCCATTTTAAATAAGTTTTTTCTCCCATATTTTCCCTGTTTATCCTTTCTTTATGTGTTCCGGTTTAAGATTCAGCGAAAACGTAAAAGCTTCCTCTGCCAGCCTGTACTTTTCCAAAAGCCTTGGGCCGCAGCTGTTGGAGCCGATCCCGTTTTGCCGGAAATCAAGGTTCCACACCGTACTCCCGCAGGGAACCAGCTCAAAATTATGGTTTTTTTCCGCCAGCTCTTCCTGTGTGAAAGCCGAAGCGTTGAAGGAAAACGGCGTCTGTCCATAGGCTTTGATCCTGATGCCCGGGCCGCTGACCACCACATAATCACAGTCCCAGTGGCTGCCGTTTTCCTGGGGTCTTAAGTAATCCTCGTGAAGTCCGGCCACGTCGGAGGAATAGATTCCATGGCTGGCGGCTCTGCGCTTATCCACATAACTTTCTTCCGGCCCCAGGCCAAAGTAAACAACCTGATCCATCTCCTTTGGAAGGAAGAGGCGAAGCCCAAATCTGGGCAGCTCCGGGAAATCAGGATTTCTCGTCACATCCATTTTCACGAAAATCTGCCCTGAATTATCGATCCTCCAAACCGTGTCAATGTCCATCATCCTCTGAACCGTCACTGCCGTCATGGCCATCTTGCTATGGATCTCCAGATACTGTGCCGTCAGGGTGTAATTTGTCACATACGCCCTGGACACTGCCCGGTCATACATGGCTTTTTTCCATTCTGTTTTAATGTACATATCATTATCCGTAGGAGCCCTCCACACATTCAGCTCCATTGGCCGGTCAAGGAATTCCTTGCCTCCCTCTGTCAGCTGATCGAAGACGCCATATAGCTTATTGTACACATAAGTAAAGGTACTGCCCTTCACCGTCAGCTGTCTTAAAGTTTCCGATACCTGAAGCCTTGGCTGCTTTTCCTCCGCCTCCTCTCCCTGAGCCTGCCATGCCAGACAGGTCTGGTTCCTGGGATCCTGGTTTTCAAGGGCGATCTCGTCAAACCCCAGCATATGGCCTTGTTCCCGGAATAGGTCTGGAGATTTCAAGGTGTAGAACACTTTCAGATAAGACCTTCCCTTGTCCGGCACTGCCACGGGAAGAGCGATCTTCCCCTCCCGGCCCGGAGGAATCTCCGGAATATTGGCCTCGTCTATTTTCCCCGAAGCCGTGGCCTTGCCGTCACTGCTTACCTCATAGGAGATATCCAGGTAGTCCCGAAGATCCACAAAATTCATCTCATTTTTCAGAACAAGAGCCCCGGTGTCCTGGTCATAAGAGCGGACTCTGGCAGGCCTATGGACGTTTTTGTATTCCAAAAGCCCCATATGAGGGGTTCTGTCCGGATATACCAGCCCATCCATGCAGAAATTTCCGTCCTGGGGGTACTCTCCGTGGTCTCCGCCGTAAAAGTACATATCCCTGCCCTCTTCCGTTTTCCCTTTATATACGGCATGGTCACACCACTCCCACACGAAACCTCCGCAGATACAGTCGTACCGTTCAATCAATTCAAAATAATCCTCGTAGTCTCCCGCTCCGTTTCCCATGGAATGGCAATATTCACACATGATGTAGGGCTTGTCCGGATTCGATTCCACGTAGTCGGAAACCTCCTGAAAGCCAGGGTACATACGGCTGTAGAGATCAATATTGCGGTAATCGTATTTTCGCTTCCGCCCCCTGTAGTACGCGCTCTCGTAGTGGGTCAGCCTGCCAGGGTCAACCTGCTTTGTCCACGCCAGGGCCTTCTCGAAAGTACAGCCATACCCGCATTCATTTCCCATGGACCAAATGACCACGCAGGGACGGTTCTTGTCCCGCTCCACAAGCTTTCTCACCCGGTCAAGAGTGGCCTCGTCAAACTCGGGATTGTCCGAGATCAGCTCGTTCCATCTGCCGGCCCGCTCCTCATCGGTATCATTGGAATAGCACAGCATCCAGGGCCCGTGGCTTTCATTGTCCGCCTCGTCGATGACGAAAAAACCATATTGGTCACACATCTGGTAAAACATGGGCTGGTTAGGATAATGGCTGGTACGGATAGCGTTGAAATTATGCCGCTTCATCATGCTCAGATCCTGTTTCATCTGCTCCACAGTAATGACAAATCCCGTGGCTGGGTCTGAATCGTGCCGGTTCACGCCCCTGAATTTTACCGGAGAGCCGTTTACGTACACCACATTGCCCTCCACATGGATCTCACGGATGCCCACCTGTTCCGTGATCACCTCGTGCTCCGTCTCCAGCACCAGGGTATACAAATAAGGTTCTTCGCTGTTCCACAAGCGAGGATTTTTGACAATGAATTCCGTATCTCCTTTATACACAAAGTCAGCCACCGCCTCCCCGTCCTCATCATAAACCGAAGCCTTCACCGGGATCACTTCATCCAGGTATTTTGTCCGGATGCTCACAAAGGCCTGGCCGCCTTCTATCCTGGTATTGATAAAGTAGTCGTAAATGCACTGCTGGGGCCTTTTCATCAAGTACACATCCCGGAAAATGCCGCTCATGCGGAATTTGTCCTGATCTTCCAGGTAGCTTCCATCGCACCATTTCAAGACCAGCACCCCGAGAAGATTCTCCCCTTCCCTGATCTTGTCGGTCACGTCAAACTCACTGAGTGCGTGGGAAACCTGGCTGTAGCCCACATATTCTCCGTTAAGCCACACATAAAAGCAGGAATCCACCCCTTCAAATTCCAGAAACGCCCTGGGTGCTTTTTCCTCCTTCTGATAGGTAAAGGAATGGATATAGGCGCCGCAGGGATTATCCTGGGGCACATAGGGAGGATCTACGGGAAAGGGATACCGGAAATTGGTATACTGGTGGCTGTCATGGCCATAGTTCTGCCACACACCGGGAACCGGCACAAGCTCATATCCCTGTGTGTCAAAGCCTTCTTCATAGAATAATTGGTTGAGCTCATAGATGCTGTCATAGTATTTAAATTTCCAGCAGCCATTGAGCATTTGGATCCGATCCGACTCTTCTCTGTGTTCGATTAACCCATCCATTTTAACTCCCGCCGGCACGTAATAGGAACGATCCGGCATGGTGTTCTCATGAAGCATATGCAGATCCTCGTAATAGCGCGGTACGATCATGGCATTCTTCTCCTCATATACATTATTTTTGACTGTATCTTGCTCCCCACACAGGCCTGTGTTTGCAAATATTATAAGGTATTTTTGCTGTTTTTGACATAAAGAGGAATAGACAAAATATGCACAAAATGATATAATACAGGTATTACAGTTCACAGGGCGGGGAAAAGCGGACGTAAACAGGTGTCGCGCTTGCGCGTAAGACAGTTTGCGGCCGCTTTTCCACATCGGGCGAACGCCCGATGCTTCTTGTCCGGCGCAAGCTGGACAAGAAGACGCCCCTGTAAGCCAACTACAGTTCACAGGGCGGGGAAAAGCGGACGTAAACAGGCGTCGCGCTTGCGCGTAAGACAGTTTGCGGCCGCTTTTCCACATCGGGCGAACGCCCGATGCTTCTTGTCCGGCGCAAGCTGGGCAAGAAGACGCCCCTGTAAGCCAACTACAATTCACAGGGCAGAATAGCGGGCGTAAACAGGCGTCGCGCTTGCGCGTAAGACAGTTCGGGAGAGGAGGCAGCCAGCCATGTATACAGACAATGCCTACTGGCACAATAAGCACCTGGATTTCAAGGATAAGAAGCATCCCCTCTTTGTGGGAAGCGCCGGCGTATATCAATTGTTTACCAGGCCCAGGCTTCCCACCCACAGGCCCAGGGGACGTCTCGATTACCAGCTGCTTTATATCGCCTCCGGAAAGGCTCATTTCTATTTCCATGGCCGGGAAGAAATCGTGCCCGCAGGAAACATGGTTCTGTACCGGCCTAAGGAGGAACAGCGCTACTACTATTACGGGGTTGACCGCACAGAAGCCTATTGGGTTCATTTTACGGGAAATAACGTGAAAAATATCTTGAGAAAATATGGCATCCCTGACGATGCCCATGTGATTCACACCGGAACCTCTTTAGATTATAAGAAGATTTACCTGCACATGATTCAGGAGCTGAAGCTCACCAAGCCTCACTACGAGGCGGTTCTTGTGTATTATCTTGAATTGCTGCTTGTGATGATCAGCCGGCTTCAGGAAAAAAAGCCCAGGAGCAAGAATGTTTTTCTCATTGACGAGATGGACTTGGCCGTCACCCATTTCCATTCCTGCTACAACCATCCCATTAGCATTGAAGAATACGCCAGAAGCCGGGGCATGAGCGTCAGCTGGTTTATCCGGAATTTCAAGGATTATGCCGGTTCAACCCCTGCCCAGTACCTTCTTTCCCTTCGGATCTCCAATGCCCAGAGCCTGCTGGAGTCCACCTCTTATAATGTCATGGAGATCGCGGAGATTGTGGGCTACAACAATCCTTTATACTTCAGCCGCCTGTTCAAAAAACAGTGCGGGGTCTCTCCTACCGAGTATAGGAAGCAGTTAACGGCAGAAACACATTTATCATTGGGAGCATTTTGATATCGATATAGGTAGAGAAGCCCCTGAAATGTTCCATCTCAGGGGCCCCAGCTTTTTTTAGCGGTTTACCCTGCGGACAGTTTACGCTTTTTGCAACCGTGTAGCTCCATTTGAGGGGGAGCAGATTCAAATGCACATCAATATGGGCTTTATCATTCACAACCATTTTGTCTAAGATTTCTTTGTAAAAATCATCTTCGTATTCTACACCATTTATAAGCTCATTCATTGCTTCTGTAATTTCAGCAATAAGCTCTTGCTGTTTTTCAATCATCTCCTTTTGTTTGTCTATGCTATCTATCACGGATTGCAGTTCGGCAATCTCATTCTCACATTTTGCCCTTGCTGCTGAAAATTCATCTCTGGTAATATCACCAGATGTATAAAGGTCAATGAGGTTTGTGCGTTTTTGCAGGGTGGCTTTTATCTGTGATTTTAGTTTCTCACTGTCTGTACCTGTGGTATCCATTGCGATAATAGACTTGATAATAGCAAGCAAATTGTTAGTGATTCTTTCTTTATTATACTTTAAACTATTCGTGACAAGATACATGATGTGGGTTGCATCTTCGTTGCGTATGCTAAGTCCACTGCATCCAACTTGATTCCCTGCTTTGTCCACATGAGGGCTTCCATGCCTTGCAGCTTCAAGACACCGCCACGCCTTATAGCGGCTTCCATTTTTTCGGGTTTTATATCTCGCCACATAACTTGAACCGCAGCATCCGCATTTGATTTTCCCAGAAAATGGATAACGGTTGCTGTGTTTCGCTTTTCCCTCCTGTGAAAGAGACTTTTCATCCAAAATGCGGTTTGCCTTATCGAAAAGCTCACGGGAGATAATCGGCTCATGATGGTCTTTGATAATCACAAATTCCTCTTGCCCAAGGTTTACTTTCTTTTCATGGGATAAAAAATCTGGTGTATAGGTTTTCTTCTGCACCAAATCACCGCAGTATTTTTCATTGCGGATAACACGAAGAATAACTGTGTTTTGCCATTCTTTTACCCGCATGGGCTTAATGCCCTCCTCCCGAAATTCACGGGCGATCACATGAGTTCCTTTCCCTTCATTTACAAACTTGTGAAAGATAAGACGGACAACTTTCGCCCCATCCTCATTAATATACATTTTGCCGTCTTTCACATCGTAGCCAAGCATACTCCGCCCAAACACAACTCCCTGCTCCATCTGGCGTTTCTGCCCCCATTTCACACGCTCGGAAGTCTTACGGCTTTCCTCCTGTGCAATCGAGGACATAATGGCAAGGCGAAGCTCGGCATCGCCGTCTAAAGTGTTGATGTTATCATTCATAAAGATAACACCCACGCCGTGCTTCTTGAGGTCACGGGTATAGAATATACTATCAAGGGTATTCCTCGCAAAACGGGAGATTTCTTTTGTTACAATCAAATCAAAATCACCGTTTTTCGCACACGCAATCATGCGGTTAAATTCTTTCCTTTTTTTCGTATTCGTACCAGAGATGCCTTCATCTGCGAACACTTCGTAAAGCTCCCAATCGGGATTACATTCTATATACTGTCTGAAATAACGCTGCTGGCTTTCAAATGAATTTGCCTGGTCTTCATTGTCCGTAGACACACGGCAGTATGCGGCAACCTTTCTCTTTGTGTGCTGTATCTTCCTTTCTTGGTTTAGGGTTTCGTATTTATCTATTGACATAAGAATATCTCCTTTCCTTAATTTTGCCCATTTTTTCAGGGCATAAAGGTATACCCTTGCGGTGTTTCCCGACAATCCCTTGCCGTATTTTCAGTATAGTTAATTGAAAATGGTATGTCGAATGTGCAAATTTGCACTTCTCACACTTGACTATGTAAAAACGTCAAGCGGTTATGCCTGACGTTGCTCTTTTCTAATTTAGACGATATTGTTTTTCAAGCTCAAGCAGGCAGCGTTCCCGCTGTGATGCGGTCAACAGATTCCGGTTTTCTAATGATAAAAGGATTGACCTTTGAAAATTCATAAGAAATGCTGCGTGTTCCTGCTCATTCAATTCTGGGACAGGCTCGCCAACATACCTAAATTCTCTATGCTCCAACAGGCAGCACCTCCCTCATTCTCAATGTATGAGCGAATGATTGTACCATATAACGAGAGGGCTAATCCTTTTTTTGAACGCTGTCATCATGCAGCGGACAACATTCATGAGCAGGCAAAGAAGACGAGAGCCTGCCCCGCTTCATCGGGCATTGCGAATATCCGTTTAAACCAATACTAATTGCCAATGCTTTGTCCATTACAGGAAGAAAACGCTTGTCAAGAGTTCCCATATACTCCCGCAAACGTCGCTTATCAATCGTCCGTATCTGTTCAAGCAGGATGATAGAGTCCCTGTCAAGCCCCTCAACATCCTTTACTTCGGTATGCGTCGGTAATTTTGCCTTTGTCTGTGTTTTACCTGTTATGGCAGCGATAATGACTGTCGGGCTGTGGCTATTTCCTATATCATTAGAAATGATAAGTACGGGTCGTATGCCGCCCTGTATCTGGCTTTATATAAAAAGCATTTTCTATTTGTCCCCCACATCCCGAAAATGCTGATGCGTGATTACGCAAGGGAAATCACCAAACGGTCAGCAGCGAACTGACGCCACGGGAGTTGCACCCCAACTGTCGGTCTGACAGAGCCGCCCCCATTGCCTGCGGCGGACTGGTTACCGCTCGGACTGTGGCTGGACGGGAGTATCATTGTCCTCTTTGTGGGTCTTGGCGGAATCGGGAACTGCCCGATATTTTCAGTCGGTATTTTTTCGCTTACTGCCTTTCGGCGGGTCATGGCGTACCGCTGCACACGCTTATGCTTATTACAGTCACAAAGAGAATGTATTTGGTGAATGGCTATTCCCTTGTCAAAGAGCCGTCCCGTTTTTGCCATAAAGGAAAACAGGTGAAAGGATTTTTAAACCCCTTCACCTGTTTGCTCACTCAACCGCCACAACACAAGGCAATTATTTCATTAATTTTTTTATCGCCTTTAATGCCGCTTTTACAGAACACTGGACAGCTTGATATTTGCAGCCCTCCAGCTTCGCAATCTGCTCATAGGTCAGCTCCCCGAAAAAGTACAGCTTCAGCCTGCGACGCTGCACTTCTGAAAGTTCGGAAACCGCCCTATGTAGCTGCTCGTATTCGATGCTCTCTGAAACAATATCCTCAATCCGTTCTGGCTTATAAAAAGCTCTGTCATTCAGCGTTTCTTCGGTCAGCTCGGAGTGTTCAATATGCCTGCTCACCCTGTTCAGATGGGATATGTCCTCAAGCTCAAACCTGTCAAATGTCTGGTACAGCATTTCATCAATCTCAATATTCTACTGCTTTCCACGTCCATCCTTAAAAGAGAAAGAATAATGCCCCTCGGTTATCGTCAAAGTGTACGGATTATACTTGTACTTTTTTCGGTTTGGATGCTTTTCAAGCATTGTAATTTCCTCCAATCAATCTGAATTTTTTTGGAAATCCAGATTGACGGGCGGAAAACGGCATCCAATCCCAGAAACCGCCTTACTACTTGTTCTAACAAAAAACGACAAAAGAAAAACCGCAAAGGCTATTTTTATTTGGCGGGCTTCCCCTTACCTCTGGCACTATTTACAAAATGTGCTTTTGACCTATATTTTCTTCTCTATATTTATCACTTTCTGCGTCCACTCACGGTAAAACGCTTCTTCATGTGACACCAATAGCACTGTTCCCTCAAATTCCTCCAATGCGGTTTTCAACGATTCTTTCGCAAGCGCATCAAGGTGGTTTGTCGGCTCGTCCATGATAAGGAAATTGCACGGCTTCATCATAAGCAGGCACATTTTAACCTTTGCCTGTTCTCCTCCGCTCAAAGTCCCGATTTCCTGCATGGCGTGTTTGCTTGAGATGCCGCAGCCTGCAAGACGCTTTCTCACGTCTTTTATCGCAAGTGACGGGTAAGCATCGGAAACAATCTGAATGGGCGTTTTTTCTATATCCGCCCATGCCAGCTCCTGCTCAAAATACCCAATCTTTACCTGCTCCGAAAAACGGAAACTCCCACTTAATGAGGGTATTTGGCTGATAAGTGTTTTTAGCAGGGTAGATTTGCCGATACCGTTAAATCCCGTCATAACAATTTTTTCTCCCCCTTTTATGGAAAAACTGATATCTGACAAAACAGGATAGTGGTAGCCTACATCCAGATGTTTTACTTTTAGATGCTCTGTCGTAGTCAGCGGGAGAGCTGCAAACCGAAAATGCGGCTTGATTTCTTTCTGTTCCAGAGCTTCCATCTTATCCATTCGGTCAAGCTGTTTCTGTCTGCCACGAGCCATTTTTGACTTTCTCCCTGCAATATTCCTGCGGATAAATTCTTCCGTCTTTTTGATTGTTTTCTGCTGTGCGGCATACTGTCTGATATAATCCTCACGGAGCAGTGCCTTTTTTCTCGTGAACTCTGAATAAGTGCCAAAATATTTCGTGATTTTCTCGTTGTCAATATCGCATATCCTTGTGGATATTTTCTCTAAAAAGTCATAGTCATGCGATACTACCAGAAAAGCGTTTGGCAGGCTGGAAAGATATTCGGCAAGCCATGTAACATGTTCCTTGTCCAAGAAGTTTGTCGGCTCGTCCAAAAGCAAAATATCTGGCTTCTCAAGCAGTAATTTTGCCAGTATGACCTTTGCCCTCTGCCCACCGCTCATCTGCTCAATCGGTCTGTCTAACCCGACTGCCGTCAAGCCCAGACCTGTTGCCACCTGTTCTATCTTTGTGTCAATCAAATAAAACTCCTTACGCTCCAATTCTTCCTGATACCTTGCCGCCGTGCTTAGCTTCGCCATATCCCCATCCACAGACTGGCAGTACAGCTCATTCATCCTGTTTTCTATCTCATACAGCCCAGAAAATGCGGATTGTAGGAACTCCCTCATTGTCACGCTTTTTACAATTTGGGCGTATTGGTCGAGATACCCTATTTTTGTGTTTGGCTGCCATACTATCCTGCCAGAGTCGGGGATAAGCTGCTCTGTGCAAATCTTTATGAACGTGCTTTTTCCCGCCCCGTTCTGACCGACAATTCCGATATGCTCCCCTTTGTTCAATGTAAACTCCGCATTTTTAAACAGATAATTTTCTCCAAAAGAATGTGTTAATCCCGTAACTTCTAATAAACTCATAATCATTGTCCTCTCTTTTTCCTGTCTGATTTTCCAAAATGGGCAAAAAAATAGCAGAAGTCAGATACTCTTGGTATCACGCCTTCTGCTATATCCGTTCCATCACAAACCGCTTTTAGGAAACAGCCCATATACAACAAAAGGCTACGGACAAAACACTGTCCATAGCCTGCTGAACACAAATTTGTACGGGAAAAGAAACAATATATGAAAAAGATATAAAATCCCTCTCATGTACTGCTGTATTTCCCGATGAAATCCTAACGTGTTATATTACGCTATACTCTGTACAATGTTTCATCGGATTTGATTGTACAGAGCTGATTTTCTTTTTAGGCGGAAGTTCGTTTGTAATGTAAAAGCTCATAAAACTGTTCTCCTTTAAAATTAGTACAAATGATGTTGGGGTCAAAAGGTCTTTTGCCCCCTCTGATACCAAATTGCTCCACACTCTGTGCTCTCGCAATTCTCAAAAACATTCAAAATCCGCCCTAATCGGGCTGCTTTTTCATGTTTTTGGCGGATCCCAAGTTCAAAAATCCTCTTGCAAGCAAGCTTGCATCGGATTTTAGACCTTTTGACCCTGGTATCTACAAATTATTCTAGCATGAAAACCAGCAGTTTGTCAAATCCTATTTTTATGAAATTTTCAGTTTTTATCTCTCATAACAGGAAATTTTATATCTTATATAAGAGGTATTGCATAATTAAATTAGATGTTACGCTTGTATAAAAACAGAGCCAACAAACTATGGGTTCCCACACGTTCATTGGCTCTGCATCTATGTGTCTGGCTCTATCCTATATTCTTCTTTAACCGTATTCCCATTGAAAAATACGGTTCACTTAAATATTCTTCTTTGTCAATCCTGTATCCTCTTTTTTTATAAAAGGAAACCGCATGATGGTTATTTTTAAATGCCCATATCACAATTTCTTTATACCCTTGTTCCTCCGCCTCTTGCTCGGCAAAATCCATCAGCATTTTCCCAATTCCTTTCCCTTGAAATTGGGAAGCAACATAAATACGCCAGATTTCAAATGCCCCTGCCATATCCGCATCTGCCGTATCTCCAAAAGACAACATTGCCGACACTCGGTTTTCTTCCTCCCACACATACTCTGACAGTCTGCGAGCGGCAAAATCTGTCTTTAATCGACGTGTCCTTGCTGCACATCCATCTGAATTTAGCAGCAGCGGATTGACATATCCAGAATAAACATTTTTCCAGTTCTCATTTACAATTCCACATACCGTATCAAAGTCCTTTTCTTCTAATGGTCGTATCATTTCTTTCTCCTAAATATCGTTTTTCCATTCATTCCCAACCACTGTCACATACAGATTTTTCACTTCTATCAATCTTTCCTGCCTGCATTTCGGGCAGTAAAGAGGATAATTTATCAGAATAGTATCCTCCCTAATTCTGTTGCGGGTTTTGCTTCCGCAGACAGGGCATAATATCCATTCTGTCTGTTTCAATTTCTTGCCTGCCTTTCTTTCAAAAATAATGGTATTGTTTTTGATGCCTGCATAGCAGATATACCGTCAGCATAAGTGTGAAAAGCTCCGCAAGCGGTACTGCAAGCCACACGCCCGTTACCTCTAAAAATCTCGGCAATGCCAAAAGGAACACCATAATAAATCCAAATGTCCGCAGGAAAGATATGGCTGCAGATGCTTTCCCATTGGATAATGCCGTAAATAATGCGGATGAAAAAATATTGCACCCAGAGAACAGAAAGCTGAATGAAAAAATGCTAAATCCATTCTTTGTAATTTCAAAAACATTCCTATTGTTCTCTGCAAATACCTTTGCAATACTTTCTCCGCTAAACAAGGAAAATAAAAATACAAATATGGAAATCCCCGCTATAAAGCTGAAACAAATACGGACGGTCTTTTTTAGCTGTTTTATATTCCCGCTCCCATAGTTATAGCTTACAACGGGGGCTGTTCCCATAGAAAAGCCAATATAAAGCGTTGTTAAGAGGAACTGCGAATAGATGAGTACTGTAATCGCAGCTACGCCGTCCTCGCCTAGCAGCTTCATCATTGTTACATTAAACAGAAATGTCGTTACGGCAGCCGAACACTGGCTTACCAGTTCCGACACACCGTTGGAGCAGCTTTTCAGCAGAACAGATGCGTCCATATTAGGCTTGCAAAAGTGCAATTCACTTCTTTCTGGCGGTAACGCCCCCTCCCTTCGGTCAGCGGCAAGTCGGTCGCCGCATTCCAATTTGGCTGCGCCAAAGCGACTTCCTCTCAGAAAAAATATTGTACCGATAATTGACGGTATCATATATCCGATGCCTGTCCCAATAGCAGCTCCCTTGATTCCCATTTGCAGTAAAACGATAAAGACATAATCAAAAACAATATTGGCAATCCCCGCCAAAACAGCAAGCACTAAGCCTAATGTCGGTTTCCCCGCCGTCACAAACAGATTCTGATATAGCACCTGCATCATGTTAAAGGCGGCGAAAATGAGCTGTATGGTCAGATAATCCCTGCAATATGGGAACAAGATTTCACTTGCACCCAATCCCCAGATGATTTCATCCAAAAAGAGAAGCCCTGCCGCTGTAATCAGCAGACCGATAACCGCCCCTGCCACGACAATCAACGTAAAATTGCTTCTGGCTTCCTCTGTGTTTCCATTCCCCATTTTCTTCGCAACGACCGCACTTCCTCCTGTCGCAAGCATCGTCCCCAGACCGACAATCAGATTGATGACGGGGCAGACGATATTGATGGACGACAAGGCGTTCGTGTCTACAAACCGTGCGACGAAAATTGTGTCTACAATGGTGTATAATCCCATAAATAGCATCATCACCATGCTTGGGAAAGCAAATCTGATAAGGGATAGGGCGTTAAAGCTCTCTGCCAACGGGTTTTTCTGTGTTTCGGTCATTCCTTGTTTCCCCTTTCCTGCCCGTGTTTTCGGGCATAGAGGTATACCCTTGCGGTATTTCCTCTTTACTGCCGAATGGCATAGAGGTATCCCCGAAGGGGGGTTCCTCCTTGTTTTTCGGTGGAAGCACGAAACGCTGCGTCGGATAGCCATATTCCACAAGCAGTTCCCGTTCTGCAAATCCAAGACGGCGGTATTCTTCCCGCCAGCCCGTATCTGCCTTATCGCCTGCACGGTATGTCGTCAACGTAATCTCTTTCCCATAGAGCAGCTCGTCTGCCAGCTTATCAAGGAACAGCTTTGTAATGCCGAGATGCCGATACTGCGGATGGACAGCCAGAAAGTCTATACTGCCTGTGCCTTGCGAAAATCCCATCACGCCAATAGCCATATCGTCATCCCGTAAAATCAAAGCCTTTTTATCCGCAATATACCGATGCAGGTTTGCGGCGTAATCTTCCTTATCCAGACATGGATAGCCGTCAATTGTAAGGCTTACCAGTTCCATCCAGTCATCCGCATCTTCGGGCGTGGCAAATTTTATATTGTCTTTTGTCAAATCCATTTTTACAAGCTCCTCCTTCAGATAAATTTCAAGCTGTAACGGGTAGAAGTTTTCCGTTTCCCGAAATTCCGCAGGGGAAGTTTTATACATCGCCTTAAAAATATCCGTAAATGCCTGCTGGCTTTCATACCCGCTCATAAGGGCAATCTCGATAATCGGTTTTGCAGAAAACACCAGAAGTTTTGCCGCTTCTGTAAGCTGCCGCCGTTTTGCGTAATCATGGATAGTCAAGCCAACGGTCTTTGTAAAAATCCGATGCAGATGATATTTGGAATAGTGCAGTGCCGATGCCACCATATCTAAATCCATCTTTTCATGCAAATGTTCTTCGATATAGCGGATAGCCTGTGAAACAATGCGTACTGTCTGACCTTGCATTTTGCGACCTCCTTTCTTCATTCTCACCCATGCTTTATGGGCATAGAGGTACACCCTTGCGGTGTTTCCTCGTTTTCACCCTCATTTTTTAACATTACGAAATGTCAAAGCAGGGGTTCAATGAGATATTGTAGCACAAGGAGTTTTCTATCTTTTCATCATTCTTGCTATGTTTTAAACCATCCACATTTACAGCAGTTCTTCTTTCAATGCCCTTATCCATTCTTCGATTGCCTGCACTAATCGAAATTGCTGATGCAGAACCGCCATGCCCGTGGCAGGAATATCGGGGGCATTTTCTTTTAAATCTACGTTCTCCTCAAGATAGGATTTCAGCACATTGATATTACTCTCAATGTTATCCAGACATTCCCTCTGTTGTTCCTTTTCCATGCTTTCTAAATTAACGATAACCGCATTAAAATCCAAGAATATGTTAATCGGCTTGCAGGATATTTCGAGCATCAGTTTCTCAAATTCCTCATTTCCTGCATCCGTCAAGGAATATACTGCCTTTTCAGGCATTTTTCCCTCTTTCTCCGTGCGGCTTGTGATAAGCCCCTTTTCTTCCAACTGGATAACCTTTTTATAGATGGATGGTGTGCTGATTTTTACCCATTTTGAAATGTTGCGGTATTCCACCAGTTTCTGAATATCGTATGCACTCAAGGATTCCCGCTTCAACATTCCCAATACAATTAAGTCAATGGTCGCCATTTAAAATCCCTCCTTTTTCTATTGACAACCACTATAAATTATAGTATTATAATTCCCACAATGCAATTACTGTATTTTATAGTAGTATAAATAATACCATTTGTCAAGAGAAAGGAGTTCAAAATGAACAGTCAAAGCAAAAAGATGGAGCTGCTCGGCAGCACATCCATACCAAAAGCACTTTTAGCAATGGGCATCCCAACAATGATTGGCATGTTGGTAAATGCTTTCTACAACCTTGTTGACGCTTATTTTGTCGGCGGGCTAGGGGAGAGCCAGATGGGGGCAATCTCCGTGGTCTATCCGCTCGGACAGGTCGTTGTCGGTCTTGGTCTGCTGTTCGGAAACGGTGCGGCTTCTTACATTTCCCGATTGTTAGGTCGTGGGGATAAGGAAAATGCGGATAAAGTGGCAAGTACCGCTTTATACAGCAGCGTATCCGTAGGGGCGGTCATCATTATCATTTCTATGGTGTTCCTGCATCCCATACTGAAGCTCTTAGGGGCAACCGACAGCATCCTCCCCTTTGCCGCCACATACGCAGGCATTTACATTGTTTCCTGCATCTTCAATGTATTCAATGTCACGATGAATAACATTGTGACTAGCGAGGGGGCTGCTAAAACAACCATGTGTGCCTTGCTGACGGGTGCAGTACTCAATATCGCCTTAGACCCGCTGTTTATCTATGTGTTTGATTTAGGCGTGGCGGGAGCGGCGATAGCGACCGCAATCTCACAAGTCGTTTCAACCTGCGTATATCTGACCTATATTTTTCGGAAAAAAAGCGTATTCCATTTTCGGGTTAAGGACTGCACATATACAAAAGAAACCCTCTCCGAGGATACCTCTATGACATTCGTCAGCACTAAGGAAACCATGTCTGAGATTTTCAAAATCGGCATCCCGACATTGGTATTCCAGATTTTAACGAGTGTGTCCATTTCCTTAATCAACAATGCCGCTGGCGATTACGGGGACTCTGCCATAGCAGGCATGGGCGTTGTTACCCGCCTTATTTCAATGGGCAGCTTGTCCGTATTCGGGTTCATCAAAGGCTTTCAGCCCATTGCAGGGTACAGTTATGGTGCGAAAAAGTTTGACCGTCTGCGTGAAGCAATCAAGACTTCCATCCTATGGTCTACGGTTTTCTGTGTGATTTTTGGCATGATACTGGCTCTGTTCCCTACGGCTATCGTTTCGAGGTTCACAAAGGGCGATACTGAGATGATTCGCATTGGGGCAGCATCTTTGAGAGCAAACGGCATTTCCATTATGCTCTTTGGATTTTATACAGTGTATTCTTCCCTGTTCCTTGCCCTGGGAAAAGGCAGAGAGGGCTTTATCCTCGGAGCTTGCAGGCAAGGGATTTGTTTTATCCCCGTTATCCTGCTTCTTCCGATGGTCTGGGGGCTAAATGGAATTATGTATGCCCAGCCGATTGCCGATGTGCTTTCCGCAGCCATAACGGCATTCATGGCAATACCGCTCCATAAAAAGCTGAATGAGATGCAGAGAAAAACTGCTGAAATAAGCACGAAAGACAACGACTAAATTTTTATCTTTCTGACAAACAGAGCCGATGAGCTGTGAGTTTGAAAACCTCTCGGCTATGTAAATTCAATTTGCAATATTGTTTATCTGATAAATCATTTTAATATAATTTTACTAGAGAGTTAAAAGTTCTTCACTGATTTAAAATAAAAAAAGATAACATTTTGAAGTAAAATGTGTTATGTTTAAGCTGTCAAACAAAAAACATACACTTACGCCAA
>CAJTFL010000029.1 GCA_910575565.1 Lachnospiraceae bacterium
GTGGAAGCGCAAGCCTGATTTTTTGTAATACCAATATTTCACTGACGGCAGCCATTTTTATGACTGCTTTATCATGATGCTTCCATGATTGTTGAAAACATTTGTTGTCAAGGTTCAGTTCTTGGCTACGAGTTTTATTTTCGTAGCAAGGTACGCCCTGGCAGAAAACCTCCGCCTGTTTTGGATAAAATCATCTCTGGACTTGTCAGCCCAAAAAGCACATAAGCACTCTCCGTCTGCTATGAACGGTTCTTGTAAAGATTATGTGCTTTAGCGGAATGACAAGTTTATATCTCCAGTTTATCTGGGCCGTACTTATTCAAAATCTGTAATAGAGTCATCTTTTGTGGTCCTTCTGCTTGTCTGTATATCTCGCACAAAGTATCTAGCTCATCAGAAGAAAGGGTATTTATGTATGGCTTGTAATCATCCCCCATGAAAATTCCTCCAGCCCCACCCTGCTGTGTGTAAATAGGATACCCCGGAGATAAAGCCTGAATATCATTTCGTATCGTGCGGGTGGTAACTCCAAATTCTTCTGCCAGTTCTTTTGCTGTTGTACGCCGCCGGACAATCAGAATGTTAATGATTTCCATTCTGCGGTCAGTGGTATTCATGCTTCACCTCCTTTAATAAGTTCCAATCATAGTCTACAAAACATATAGGAAAATACCTTTCCTATACACAAAATTATTTCAAGAAAATTTCCCAGCCGCTTCCAGTTCTTTTCCCATGCTGAAAATCACGCTTTCTTTTTCTGCTTTTCGTTTGTATCTCTAATTGACTTTTCCCCTGCCGCTTGGTAAAATCTTTAATGGATAAAATCATAAATTCATAAACGTACACTCAAACTGCTATGAGCCGGAACAGGGTAGCTATGCCCTGCTCTGGTTGTAGCAGTTTTTTATTTATCAAAACTATCCTCTGAAAGCCAGATACCGAAAGGCTTTACAAAAGACCGGGCGGTAACGCCCATATGTGTTGTAAGATGCTCGCCTAAGCTCGCACAACACGCAAATTCCCTACGGGTAATTTGCCACGAATAGCAAGCACTGCCTATGGACGTCCATAGGCTTCGATTTGCCCAAGTTTCTCCAAGTGGAAACTTGAGAAAATCGGCTTGCAGAGGGCACATCCCCCTGACCCCCTTTGCGCTACAAAATCCGGAAATTACCTCTGCGGAATTTCTGAATTTTTACGCTTGAAAAACCTCCCTGCCGGATACGGCATATTACAAAAAACAAATCAGTTTTAATGAAAGGAGCTTACCAAACAATGGAGAACAGAGTGCGCCAAAACCGCTTAACCTTACGTCTGAGCGATGATGAACTTTACATACTGGAACAGAAATTCAAAGCCTCCAATATGAAAGACAAATCCTCTTTCCTACGGCACCTAATCATTTACGGCTATGTTTATGACATTGACTATTCCGAGCTTCGGGAGTACAATGCTGCACTTGCTAAAATCGGGAACAATTTAAACCAGATTGCAAAGCGCATGAATGCCACAGGTAACGTATATAAAGCCGATGTAAAAGAAGTAAAGGAGCTGATGCAAAAGGTATGGCATACACAAAAATCCATGCTATCACGGCAACCGTCAATAAAGCAGTAGACTACATCTGCAACCCTGCCAAAACTGATGAGGGCATACTGATTTCTTCTTATGGTTGCAGCCCTGAAACCGCCGCCTATGATTTCAAATTTGCGCTGTCAAAAACCAGCCAGTCCAATCCAAACAAAGCCTATCATCTGATACAGTCTTTTCTCCCTGGTGAAGTTTCTTATAAGGAAGCCCACCAGATAGGCGTGGAGCTTGCCGACAAACTTTTAGAGGGCAAATATTCCTATGTTGTCACTACGCACATTGACAAAGGGCACGTCCATAACCACATCATTTTCTGCGCTGCTGATAACATAAACCATGAGAAATATCACGACTGTAAAAAGACCTATTACAACATCCGCAATCTGAGCGATACCCTCTGCAGGGAACATGAATTATCTGTTATCACTCCGGGGGAAAAGCGGGGAAAAACTTACAAGGAATGGCAGGCTGGCAAAAATGGTTCGGCATGGAAAGAACAGTTAAAAGCCGACATTGATGAAGCAATAAAAAACGCTGAAACTTACGAGGACTGCATTGAACTGATCCGGGCAAAAGGCTACGAAATCAAAGGCGAGGACTTCGGGGAAAAAGCTCATAAATTTATCTCATTCCGTCCTCTGGACAGGGAGCGTTTTATCCGTGGCAGCGCAAAGTCTTTAGGTATGGAGTACACCAAAGAACGGATCAAGGAGCGCATTGAGGAAAAAGCACTTGTAAAGGATAAAAAGCGTGTTCCATTCCCTGTCAGAAAAAAGCCCATTGTCAAAGATTATTCAAGGAAAAATCTCATTGACACCACCGAGGATAAATTCACACAAAGCCCCGGTTTGAAACATTGGGCAGACATCCAAAACCTTAAAATTGCCGCCGCAAGCTACAGTCAGGCAGGCTCTATAACAGAGCTTGAAAAGCAGGTTGCCGCCAAGTCCACACTGGCAAAAACAGCCCGTGAGAGCCTTGTGGAAACCGAGCGCCAGCTAAAGGATTTCGGGCAGGTTTTGAAGTATGCAGAGCAGTATAAAGCCAACCATATCTATCATGTGCGCTACCAGAAGTCCAAGGACAAAGACGCTTACCTACGCCGCCATGAAACAGAGCTTATTCTTCACGACGGTGCTGAAAATATGCTGAAGCGTTTTGGCATCAATCCGAAGAATATTGACGTTGAAAAACTCCGCAGCGATTACAATGCACTTTACTCCAAAAAGCAGGCTCTACAGAAAACTTATAAAGCTGCTGAGAAAGAAACTGCCGATCTTAACCGGAAACTGGATACTCTCAACCAATATCTTGCCCGCACTCCAGGACATCAGGTTGTTGACAAAAAAATTGATAAAGATACGCAATCTCTCTAAATTCGACATTAAAAAAGGTGCATCGCTTAGAAGCTCTCACTTCATCACGATACACCTTTTACTATACGGCAATCCTTCAACGTTTTTATTTGTACGCTTTCGTACATTCCCATACTTTTTTATCATAATACTCTCCATTTGCATCTTAAAACTATTGACGGGTTCCCATGTCAATCAACAGTCTTTACTCTCTTAATACTTCTCATATATTGAAAGGCATACTGCAATCGCACATTTTAATGAAACGCAGTACACCCCTCAAAATATACTTTCCTATTACTGTCTTATTCTCTTTTCCATTTTTCGGAACTTCTACAGCCAATTTCTGGCTTGTTCTAAATTAACTGCCTGTCCGATTTAGAACAGCCGCCCATCCAACGATTTTCTGAATGGCATTTACATTGGCAACTGTTGAACTTTGATAAAATATTGCTTAAAAGCCAAGTCCTTGTTTGATTTTCTCCATTATTTCATTATCAAACTGATAGCTCATTTCCCTCAGCCCTATCGTAGCTCCTTTTTTGGGGTATATCCATAAAACACCCATATCCCTTGCAGCTTGTTTCAAAGTGTATTTTTTATTTGATGTGGCAGCTACAAACAGAACATCTTTAATTTCTGAATAGGGCAGACGCTTTTTTTCCAGTACCAGTCCTTTTTCATAAAAACATGCTGCACCGCCTCCACGTTTCTTTGGAACCTCTACAATCAACTTTCCAAATTCTGCATCCGGCGCACCGCTTGAAAGACTTCCACTCCATTCCAGAATACATTCTCCACCATGTTTGCTCCGGTGTTCCTCCGCCTTTTTTGCCCGGTTTTCACGTTCGGCATAAAATGATTTCAAATACCAAACGATCAGCGCTATCCCACCTACAATAATTAGTATAAAAATTATTCCACTTATCATAATACAATCTCCTTTTATCTGTTTGTTCTATCTTAAAACAATCCTTATTAAGATAAGAGTTAATAAGAATAATCCTGCTCCAGTTCCTCCTGTGTAGGGAATCTTGCTTCATTCTCATCAAGAAAGTCACCAGTGCAAGCAAAACGAAGAAAATCATTAAAGTCCTTACAGATATAAAGCTCTCGTGTCTCCATATATTTCCTTACTTCTGATTTGCTGGCCCAATCTACCCCGGCGCCCATCATGTCATATACGCCCTCTTCATGTATTGTGACGATGCCGCCGCTTACTAAATCCAGATACACCAAATACCCATATACATTTCCGATCCTGATAAACCCTGCCTCCAAAAAGCAGGGGCAGTAATCCTGCGTTTTCTGTTCCTGCTGGAGATTCTTCAAAAAATCTGCCCCACTGTGTCCTTGCATATTGTGCCACTCAAACTCAACCGTTGGGCCAATGTCAAATTCAGGCCGGGGGATATAGCCATTTTTCTCACGGGAAAAGGTTTCACTCCATGAACACGCAAAGGAATCGCCGCAAAAGGAAACAAGTACAGTAATATCCTTCGGCATTTCATAACTTAACAAAAATTCACGGTATGGCACTGGCAGCTTATATCCAAGCCCTTTCTCAATATCTGATAAATCTTTCTCTGTAAAACCGGATTCTTTTAATGGCTCTTTCCATAACTGCGGTTCACGTTCTCTCAATATCTCTAAATACTTTTTTGCTGTTGTCATAAAAGCCTCCTTTGACAAATCATGGTTACCAACTGTCCCAATAACTTGGCTTTATTGGATCAAACTCATCTTCACTAAAGCGGTACAGGTCATACAACCGATTCTTGTCAGGTCTTTCACTGGATTTTATCATACATACAAATACTACCTGACTGGCTGCAACATACTTCTTCTTGTTATTTAACTTCAGTATCACAGGTTTATTGGCAAAGAGTTCACGCTTTGGCCTTGTAAAATGCCCCCAATACATATTGGGATAATTTTTAATGATCGTTTCTCCATAATATATGGAAATATCCAACGCAAGAGATAGTGTTTCATCTGTATATTTCATGGTTATTTTTCGTATATTCTCCTCCATCCACTTCGGATATTTGGAAACACTATACTCGATTTCTTTCTTGGTCTTGGGAACCTGTTTGATCTTTGTTTCATACCAATCCCATAACGGAATCAACGATTCCGGAGAATAGTCAAAGGGCTGGCTTTCTGGACGTTCCTCCTTCATATATTCCCAGAGCATAGTGATCCGGTTAGGGATTTCATTCTTAAACCACAAAAAATATTCCTTAGCTCGTTTGGGTGTCAGCTCAAAAAAAGCATAATTATCAAAAAACTGCTGCGCTGCAATTTTATTATGGTTAGCAAAATCGAAAGGCGCAATCATCAGGGAATATCCCATAAACCGTCACACTCCTTTTCCAAATGTTCTTATTTTCTCCGCCATACCCCAAACAGGCTTTTCTTGTAATGTTTCAGAGCCTCGATTGCTGGCCCGTAATTTCCTGCCGCTTTCAGATACTCAACACCTTTTTCTATATCCTCCCGTACACCGATTCCCTCAGCATACATCATCCCCAGACCATAACTTTTATAGCAGGATTTTTCACTTCTCTCCAATAACGCCTTCCCTCTCGCCGGATCTTGTCTGCAGCCATGCCCCAGCAGATAACAGATTCCCAGCAGATCATATTTGATACCTTCCGACTCCTTATCTCTCTCCAGCCATTGAACCGCCTGCGCATAGTCCACAGCCGTACCCCAGCCGTTGAAATACAAACGTCCCAACTGTCGGCAGGCATAGCTGTCGTTACCATAGCTGGCAGTCTTTTTGTAGCACTCTAAGGCATAGGGCAGATTGCGCTCCACCGCCCTGCCGTTCCAATAAATATCCCCTATGATATGCCAGCTCCAGAGATGTCCTGCCTCTGCCGCTTTCAGCGCCCAGGGAAGAGCTTCTTTATCGTTATCCTCTGTATAGGCCAGATAATGGGCATAGGCATACATCCACTCCGGGTAGCCCCGTTCTGCGCCCTGGCGCATAATGGGAACTTCTTTTCCCGGCTCTGCCGGAATGTACTCTCCCCGTCCATACTGGTAATATTGACCGTAATTCCGCCCCGCCAGTATCATGCCGCCGGAAAATGCTTTCTCAAACCAGGGGAGGCACTGTTTTATCTGCAGGCGTTTCCATTCGTTCCAGGCTCCCTTATTCGCAAAGTCACTTTCCTTGTGATCTTCGATCTCTATGATGTCCAGAAAATAATAGGTGTTCCCAATCATGTACTGGCAGAAAGCACAGCCATTTTCGGCTTTTTCATAGATGACATCCCATGCTTCTTTTATGCTCTCAAAAGGCATGATCTCCCGCAGCTCCGGTGTCAGCATATCCATACGCAGCGCTCCCAGAACCGCAGCAGCACTGCCTAATGAAATCGCCTGATGAAGCATGGCATAGGCTGCCGCTTCATTTTCTTCAAATGGGTGGTATTCCCAACTGTAACAGGAGCCGGAAAAGCAGCGGGAGAGGATATAGCAGGCATCCCCATCATCTTCCTTTGCCGCAAGCAATAATGCGTCCGCAGCCGCCTTTGCCTTATCGTTATCACAACAGTAATAAAGATCCTCAATAGCCTGATCCACCACATCGCTAAAATACTTACCCATGTTTCTTTTTTCCCTTTCTATTTGCTTTTTCTATCTGGGCAGTAACATCAGCCCAACCGCTCATTTCTTCAAAAACACCGGACTTCAAATAATTAACCAGCCAGAATTTCACCTGTGTTACAGTTCCTTCTTTCGCCAGAAACCTGGTATTCCCTTTTCCTGTGTTATTGGTACACCAAATCACCATCAAGTCATTTTGAACGCCGGGGAAGAAATCAAGTGCCTGCGTTCCCCATTCCAGGAATACCTTTGTGTATGTTCCTTCATAGATGCCGTCAATGGCCAGTTCCACATCTCTGGCGGAGAAAAATGTGTGTTCATCATGCCAGCTCTCTCCAAAAATCACCAGAAGCTGACGCCAGTTCCGCATTTGGCCTTTCTGTTCTCTTTGAAGCTGCTGCCAGAAAGATTTTATGTTTTCCTCAGTCTGCCGGGTATCCGTTTCGCTCTTCCCTGCCGTGGCTTCTTCTGTATCTATCAAAGCATCTGGTTTGTCAAAACCAGTAACTGCCTCCGCTGTCTCATTTGTATCTTCCAGGCGGTTCTCGTCTCCGGTATCCTCAGCTTCGCCTGGGCAAGCGCTGCTTTCCTCCCATTCGGTGTCCTCTTCCTCGCTGCTCTCATCTTCATCGTCATATCCATTCTCTATTTTTTTCCACCCCGAAAGATCAGCACTGCCAGTCAGGAGTTTTTCAAGCCAGTTCTTCGCCTCGTCAAACTCTGCGCTTTTATGGTACGATTCATATCCGCCTTTAGATTCTTCCAAAAATAGCGTCAACCGAAAGACCTCATGGAATATACAGAAAATCTGGCTTATATTCCCTATCTCCTGTACGGGAAAAGGCGGCAGGATCTGGAGTTTGAAAACGCCCCCTTTATCACTTTCCATCAGGCTTTCCAACTGTTTTTGTAAAATCTCCACTGTAACATTGGAGGTTCTGTTTCCAGATGTATCTGTAAGGATAAACTGGCTGGCCGGCGGCTGCTCCGGTTTTTTATCTAGCCCCACCAGATCACGCACTCCATCCCATATTCCCAGCAAGCCAAAGCCCGCCATGCCAAGCCCGATCAAGAGCCGGACAATGCCGATTCCTTCTTTCATTTCAGTAAGTCCGATCACTATCAGACCAAACCCCAGAAACGCAGCATAGCCTCCCAATATAAGAGGTGTCAGCCGCAGCCGTTTTCCTGTTCTGTTCTTTTTTCTCATAATCTGTTTCCTCACCGGCTCTCTTATTTTCTGTCCGGCCGGCCTTTTTCTAAAATCCCACATGAAAAGCCAGGCCAGTCTGTTCCTGAAGCTTTTCAAGGAGGTCACCCTTTGCATCCGTCTTTGTCAGCACCATAAAACAGACGGGCTCCTGCCCCAGAACCAGCAGGGCTTCCTGATTTTTGTGGACATATGCCATCTGCAAAGGAAAATCGCCCAGACTGGTCAGTTCCAGATGGTCTGAAAGGGGCTTAAAATCATCCTTTATCCGGTCAGCTATCTTTTGGAAATACTCCATCGAAAACTTTGCGGGGAAAAAATCACTGAACAGGCAGGTTCGATCATCGGCGTGCTCATGCCATGACATCTCTTCCCATTCACGGATGGCATGGATCACCAGGAACAGCCCATATGCGTCCAGGGCATGGTTAAACCTGGGTTCATGTTCCAGCTTATGAATGTTCAGGGGAGCATGAATCAAAGGAATATTCAGCTTTTTCCAGTATTTCTGGTAAGCTGCCACAGCCTTTTGCTTTCCCTCCTCATCCCCCTCCTCACAGGCATCTGCCAGTTCATCCTCATATTCCCAGGCTATGTCTTTTGGATCATTTTCTTCCCACGCATATAAGTCACCGGAAGATGAACCTTTTTTAATCCCGATGATATCCCCTTCTCCGGGAGCAAGAAAAAATCCCAGATATCTTCCCTCCCAATGAAGAAGCTCCAATGGCCGCAGATAACCGCTGGTGACTAACAGGTCTGCCATGTGCCGGTAAATATCCCGAATAGGAGATGGAAGCTTTACATGAAGCCGCTTCTCTGCCGCCAGAATTTCATCCTCTGAATAACATTTCCACTTTTTCAAGCCTTCCATATGCTTCGGGCTGATAAATTGCCGGAGTATCCTCAGTTCCTTTTCGGTTGCATACATAGTTTTCACCTTTTAAACAGGCCCGCTGCCCGCATTTCCTTTTCTTTTTCTTCCATCCGTTTCCTGCCCTGCCCGTTCCATGACCAGAACAGCATCCCGGTTTTTTCTTCCACCCGTTCTGCAAAGGAGTAGGGAACCGGCTCCTTCGTGATCAGTCCATATTTCTGCTGGGCGCTGAAAGATAGAACCAGCAGGGTCTTCTCCGGATTCGTATAAGCATAAACCACATAATTCTCTGGCCCTGCATTCTTTCCGGACATCTCTACCCTTAAAAGCTCTGCTTTTGACGAGATGGGAACCAGCCACTCCTCCATTCTTTGACGGACTTTCCGCAGTTCGTCCAGTTTCCTCGGCAGAGAGCAGCCGATATAAAAAGGAGAAAGTTCCTCTGTCATCCGGGTCTGATGCAGCTCCCACCAATCCCTCATTACCTTATCCAGCACATGTTGGATAATAACAATATCCCAATAAAAGCATTGTTTCGAGAAATACTGATCACGTGCGCTTTTTCTTATCACCTCTGATTTCGGCTTTTCATCCTGCACTTCGCCGTAAATGTTGACCCCGTTCCGCTCCCAGCTATAAACCGACGCATAGGGGTCTTTTCGGTAGATCCCACATCCCCGACGGGTTCTTTCCATGGCCTCCACCAGCAGGTACTGTCCGCTCCAGTGGAGTTCCTCCAGGCGGCAGAAATAGGTGTCTTTCTTTTCACATGCATAGTCGCCCAGCACCAGATAAAGCTCTCTTAGAGGCTGTGGCAGCTTATAGTTCAGCCGCTGCTCCACTGCATCTATTTCTTCCTCCGTGTAAATCTTGCCTGCGGCCAGTTTAGGCTGCCAGCAGAACGCCTTTATCAGTTCCAATTCTTCACGGATGGAGTATAATGGGCGTATTTCAAATTCAGGTTTTTCTTTTTTCAAAAACATAGTCCAACTCTCCCTCATATATTTTTAAAGATCACAAACATCCTAACAGTTTTGCAGCATATTCTTCCGGGAGGATCGCATACTGACGATATTCTTCCTGGAGAGCCGGATACTGCTCCGGTGTAGCAGACAGCGCAGCTTTCAGCCCATTTTGAATGCGTTCTATAAACTGCCGGAACAGCGGTGTCTGGTAAACCTGTTCCTGTGCGTTCATTACGTCTGATGCTTTATTGGATGGGAGCGGCGTATTGGTAAGATCAATAAAGGCATCCGCCAGCATATTCAGCATTTCCTCCATTTCCGCAAAATCCACGTCCTGTTCATATTCCTCATATTCTTCAAAATCCAGCCTCCCACCGCTGATTGCAACCACTTCCATCAAAAGAACAGAAAGCCATGTGAGTATCTGCCATTCACAGGTGCTTCCCCAGGGAATATCTATATGTTTTTCATAAAATTCCGCCTGTGCATCGGTTATTTCTTCCCCTACATTATAATTGAGGGTAGCAGCATAGAGATTATTGGCAAAATCCTGAAAATCGGACGGTGCTTTCCTGCCTTCCAGATAATCCCAAAGTATGTCAAGAGCCTCCTGAAGAATGGCCGGAACCGTCCTGCACCTGTCTGCCAGCCCCTGGCGAATCGTATGTAAATATGGTTCCAGAATCAGAAGATTCCCCAAAAGCCGTGAATGGCTGCTGCTGTCCGCAAAAGCATCCTCAGCCATATCCTGAAAGCCCATGATCCAGTTGGCTGCCTTTGGCCCGTTCAGTGATGAAAAATCTGTATCGAGAGTGTATTTCATAGGTTCCTCCTTGCAATCCTTTCTTTTTCCATAAAAATTCCTCTTCGTCAAATTTGCTTTATCAACTCATATGTTTATCTTGCACCCTTGCACAGTCTTTACAACGCCCTAACTCATCTAATTCCAGTTTACAAAGTGTTTTTGATAGTTCTCTGTAAATCGCTTTATTTTCAAGAGTACTGCAAAAATCACCCTGTTCTATTACAGGACTATAGCCTTTATGTCCACATATACAACAAATATTTATGTACTTTTTAGCAGATCGGTTCCAATTTTCGATATATAAAGAATAACCCCGCTTTGTATGTTTGCTATGTGACATCTTTTCCCCCTTGTTTCATAAGTTCAATATACGGATATGGTGGTTCTATTTCATACTGCGCTTGAAAAGTATTAAGCTTTTTTAACACTTCCATATGTCATATTCAGCCTGTTTCTGATTGTTTTATCTTTGACCGGATATATCCTCTCTACTGGCAGATTTTTAGAGTTTAGTTTTCCGTTTTTTCTTTGTTCATTCCATTTTTTCACCAGCGGTGTTAAGTCCTCTATTCTGCAAATACCTGTATCTAAAAACTCTCTTAATGTATTTCTTTTTAACCCTATTTGGATTGCCGCACGATTGATTGCATTTCCATTTATATTTCGATCTGAATCCCATTGGCAGTATACTGTTGTTTCATCAAAAGCTTTTTCCCACTGTATACCGGTATAACTTTTAGAGTCCGGCGATGTCAGCACTGCTTTTTGCAGTATTTCATTAAACTTTGACTGATATACGTCTATGGCTAAAATACATTCCTGATTTTTTTTAGTTCCCCAGTTAGAGCGATGCATGAGCCATAAAAAAGATGGCTTTATCCATGTCATGCGATTAACATCAAAATTTTCTCCAAATGTCTGCAAAGAAATTGCTTCTTTTGCGATTATAGGATTATATGCTTGATAAACTCGAATACATTGCCTGTCATATTGTGCAAATATTTCTCTTACATATTCCACACACTTCACCTCTTTTTTTCTTTTCAACTTCCGATTTGAATGTTTATATTAAGATACTTACAACAATAGCAAGCGCACAAATTAAAAATATCCCCACCCCAAATACGACTATCACTTTTTTAACCTTTTTATTTCCTTTAACAACCGTATCTATTCTATCAGCAAGTAATGTACACATGATAGCTGCTATCATTAGCGGCACAGAAATTAACAACACTAAAATTTTTTCCATACTTTCCCCCAACTACTTCCGATTTACATTTAACTATATCTATTTGCTCTCATTCTTGCTGCCTTTGCCAAAATCCTCTCCAAATACCTCATGGAAAATATCCTCGGCATTTTTATCAAAATTGAAAGCACCAGGACTTTGGGCGGGAAATCCTTTTTTCTTAAGCATGTCTACAAATTCATTGTAGCCTGCCATGCGGGGCGTAACGGCAATCTTTCTTGTTTTCTTTTCATCCTGAAAGTAAAAATACCATGCGGCAGGAGATGAGGGATAAACTATGTTCGTCTTTGAATTTTGAAGTTCTTCCCATCGAAACTCCCGCCGGTCTTTACGAGACAGGGCAAAAATGATTTTTTCATCATCGTAGAAGAATCCCCAGTTGCCCATATAGATCATGCGCCAGATTGTATGTATGGCAATACCGCCTAATAAAATGCCCATTGCAAAAAATACTACTGGAGACTGTCCGCCATAGAGCAATTCCCGAAAAGCGAAAAATGCTGCTATTGCACAGACAATGGCTACCAAAACCGTAATGATACGGTCAGATGTACGAGGTATACATTTTTTCATCGTCAAATACTCCTTTTGATGCTCTTGATGGTTATGCTTGTTTCTGGCCCTTTCGTGTTATTGAAACATAATCGGCCTGTTTTCTTGAATTGCCAAATCGCATAATTCAATTAACCTGTCGATTAGAAACTCACAATCAGAATCAATAAAGCATTCAAACAAATTTTCAGGCTTTATTCCATAAAATTTAAAAATATCCTGCTTTAATTCGATTATTGATAAATCGGGTAGTTCATTCATAAATACTTGTTTAATTTCCTGTAATTCCATCTTTAACTGAACGCACTCATCAACATTCCAACTGCCATCGCAATCTGAATGATTTAGCAAAGTTGTCATTGGTAATGTAAATTTGCTCTTGCGCTTAAGAATTTTGGAGCCTAAACCTTTATTTGTATATTTGGAAATTAAATTCCTAAATTCCTCAAAATATCTATATAGCCCAACTTCTACTCCACAAATATCTTCTCCATCTTCATCAAATATACATAAATATAGCCCCATTCCAGTTAATCCCTCCTAATTACCTTTACATATTTATGTTTATTCAAAAAGTCTTTTAACTCCGGACTTAATTTGCATTTCCGGGGAATAATCAGCCGAAGAATAGCTTTTTGCTGTTCTGCCTCCTCAGCAAGATTATATATTTGATATGTTAAGTGCAATGTTAAACATGACTTTCCAAGTATCCAGCCATTCCCACTTTTCTTTTGATCCGGGAGACTTCTCCTTCTTGTTTGCCAACGGGTATATTGATCTTCCATTTTTCAAACATCCTTTCTATCCAAAATCCTATCCTCGCATCAATAAATCACATCAATAACACAATTTTTTGACTTATCAGAAAGTAAATCCTTCCAGGACTGCTATAATTTCCCTCAACTCGCTAACCGTAAGAAAAGTTTCACTTATAATTATGTTTTCTAATCTATGCCTGGAGTTTTCCCTTTCATAAGCCAACTCACTTGCTAAAATCCTGATATTTACACCATCACATACCGCAAAAACAAAGCAGTTATGATCGGACAATGAAGCTGGAGTTATATCAAAACAATCCCCATTGTCACTGTCCATATCTTCCGGAAAGGTAATACCATAGATTTCTGCAAAAGCCTGTTGTGGAGGCAGAATATATAACCGTTTGTCTGTTGTAAGGTTCCTTAACTTCTGTTTCAAGTATTCAATTTCACACCGAAGAGTGGCTGTTGCGACCTCTTTGGGGTAAATGTCACCATTTACACAAAAAAGCAGAACTCCATTACAAAACGTGTCATCCATATTCCACTCATTGATTACCCCGCTCAGGATAGCAAATTTATAAGGATCTCCTATTATCATTGTCTGCCCGTTTTCCTTTCTGCCAACTTTACAAAATGCTTTTCACACATCCTGTCATATATAGAAACAGGGTAGGACATCCTGCGCCGGTTCCTGCAGGTAGCTCTTTACATGAGCAAATATCTTCTTTGTTTCCGGCAGCATAAGCTTCTCCGACCTGTTTTGTAACAGATACCAGCTGCGGAGATATTCTAAAACGGTTACCTGCAACAGATTTCTGACTTCCTGATCTTCACTTACAGCCATATCCTCTAAAAAAGTAAATACCTTTTCTATCTGAATCTTATCCTGGCACTCGTCCATCAGCAGTTGTCCAATGTAGTCACAGAAACAGCGGTCAAAATAGATTGCCTGGCCTCCGGTTTCCTGTCCTTTGAACGTGTCCTTAATCCATGCTATTTCCTTTGCGTAATTTTTGCTTATTTCCGGAAATTCTTTTAATAAATCATTCACTATCCCAAGATAGGAATACATACTGCCCACCCCTCTGTTGGATTGTACTGTAATTTTTTCAGTGTAAGATTACATCCAATGTATTATCCCATGCAAAAAACTTTTCTTTTTATCCTGCTTACTTTTATTTCCTTTCAAAATAGGAGCCTGCTCCCAGTCTGCCGGAATATCCTGTATCATTCCAAACTTTTTGAGTGTGAATTTGTCCTTGCTGTACTCAAAAACAACACCAAACTGCGTATTTACTTCTGTTCCCCAATACTCAAGAATCACATGAGAAACGTCAATGAAAATAAGCTCCAGGTCAAAGGGAAACCGGCTTTCTCCACTGTGCAGCCTGTTAAATTTCTGGGCGGTATTGTCCAGTTCACAAATATTTCGGGCAATAAAAGCAATAAAAGGTTTCAGACTTTCAAATTCCTCTTTGTGTTCCTTCAAATCCACCACAATATCATAATCTTCCTCACTCGAAATATAGACTTCCGAGCCATTCACAATTTGCAACTTTTCCGGATCAGTTACGAATTTCTTGATATCATGATACCGATTGTACATTTTTCACCTCCACCAGAAATGCTATATAAAATCCCGAATCACATCTTTATCCCATAAGACGCCATATACTCTTTTAACCTCTCCATATCTTCCAGGTAGGAATCCACTTTTGCCAGTGTTTTAAACTCCCTGTTATACAGCACGATCCAGCCCAGGCTTCTGGAAACAGAGGACACGTCCCTTACTGAAAACTCTGCGGCCCGTCCAAACCGGGAAACCACACGCATCTGTTCTCCGTCTACTTCCACCCGGCTGACTTTCCCAATCCGCAAAAAAACAATGCCCATTCCCATTTCAGCCAGTTCAAGGAAAACCAAAGCACACCGATCTACCATAGGCAAAGCCGAAACGTCAGTCAACAGGAAAACCGCCAGGAAAAGAGCCAGTCCTAGCAACAGCATAAAACATCCAATCACTGCAAATCCAATCCCGGTAGAGCGCTTCATACGAAGAACGAATTGCCGCCGAAGAACAGAGGATTTCACTGGTTCCGGCTCTGGGTTGTCCTTATCCGGGGAATGCCATCCGGCAGGCGCATTGACTATGGGAATCTCCCTTTGGAGCAACCAGAGGAACATCAAATCTGCGTGTTCCATACTGCCTGCAAACTTAGCCAATACCTGATAATTCTTATCATAGAGTACATTACAGCCATTCCCCGGCCCCAGCACCACACCGGCAATATCATGAATGGAAAACACACGGTCTTTCCGGAGCCGCCTCCGCCACCGGAGGCTACTGCCCTCCACGATGAGCCGGGTTCCCGGTGCAAAGCGGCTGTGTAAGGCAAAGTACGCCGGCGGATTGACAGCGGGAAGTTTTTCCGGGAGCAAGTTGTAGGAGTACCCATTCCCCCCTGCGTATGCGACATGCCAGGGGCCTCTTTTCCAGTCCGCATAAGCCAGCAAACTTTTTCTGGTAAGGAAAAAGCCAATCATCCCCAGACCCGCACACAAAAGCAGCAATTCCCATATCTCCCCCCACAACCTGCCCCAATCCGCTGCCGTGAATGGAACAGGAGAAACGAGAACAGACAAAAGAGCCAGCAGCACTACCCAGAGGACACTGGCCGATACGGTACAGCTCCCCACAGTAACATAGGCGGCAGTTTTAGAACGCCGCCCATGAAACAGACGGTAAAACCACCCAATCACCAGTCCCACAAAAAGCTGGAGCATAGTACTGAAACTGCTCATCCGGAACAGAGAGCATAATAGCATAACCAGAATACAAACAATCATTCCGGCGACACCTCCTAAAATGCCCCACAGAATGCTTCCCTGTAATTCAGGGCTGACTTCATTGTGAGATGTATTGTAATAGTTTGACATATAACAGCCCCCTAGTCATCTTGCGAGTACACAATGGAAATACCTGCATTATCCCGCCCCCAGGTACAGTATCCTTTATATATCTCGTCCTCGTATTCCGGGTCTTCTCCAGGGTACAGCGCAGGGAAAACGGAAACACTGGAAACACCAACTTCCGCCGGATCTCTGCTTTCCAGCACCTCCCGAATATCGCAGCGGTACAGCCCGTTATCCATATGCAGATAAAAAAACATTTCCCTTGTTGTAACCTTTGAGCCACCTATCATTTCTATATTTTCCGTCCAAGTATAAAACTCCCAGGAAACCATCTGCTCGCACAGAAATTCCACCAGCTCCTGCGCTTTCTCTGGTATGTCCTCCGCATCTCCCTTTGTCGCCAGGGAAAAGCATTCACAAAGGCCGTCTGTGTTTCCTGCCTGGGCAAGCTCTATCAGTCTTTCCATTGTATACGACCCCTCGATGGTTTCCTGCGGCTGATCTTCCACCCGATATACAATGTAAATACCCACTGGCTTTTTAGGCGCATATTCCCAAGATAATTCATTTGGATAAACCGTTATATCAGAAAAGCCCACTAAGTCTGGCTGTACCGTGTTTTTCAACACCTCGCCAATGTCACACCGATACATTCCACTATCCGTGCTGAACTCATAGAACGAGGCCCGTGTCATAACAGCATCGCCATCCTTTCGGTCTCCCTTACCAGTTCCCGAAGAAAAATCCCATGCCGTTACATTTTCTTCTGCAAATCGGATAAACTCTTGGATCTGCTCATAAAGTCCTTCTGCATTTTCCCGTACAGCCGGAGAAAACACCTCATAAATGGTATCAACATCCTCTGCCTCTACCAGTTTCATTAACGCCTCCATTGTGTTCCTTGGAACATTGAATGGCTTATATTCCCCGTCCACAAGCAGCTCTGTGTGTTCAGATGTCATAAGGTTCCCGATGATATTTCCATGACAGCCGCAAAGTAACACACAAAGGGTCAGCAAAAAAATCAATATACACCTTTTTTTGAAGTTTGCTGTATCCATGAAATTGCCTCCACAGTTGCTCTATTGATTAGCCGCTTTTTAGATGATAACAGCTTTCTATTTGTGTCCGTCTCTGATGAATACCATTAGCAGAAACCTTGTTTAAGAGAATATCTCGCTATCTGCCTTAATCAAAAAACAGCTTTTTCAGCAGCTTACTGGAATAGATTGCAAGTGCTTCACTTTTATGCCAGATAATACGGGTAACTGCCTCCGCACAGTACAAGCTATTATCCTGGGTATCATAAGCAAGCCGGAATCCAAAGAAAAATCCATTTTTATCATGCATCAGTCCTTCCCGCACAGCCTGGATATATTCCGGCGATTTCTGTTCCAATCCGGCTCCATACTCTAAATCCAGCAGATACTGACTGCCGACTGCCCTGCCTGCTCCATAGACAGTCTGAATGAACAGCTTAGAATAGCTTTCTGCCTCCGGGCAGTCTGGTGTGTCATTGTTTGCTACAAAGAAATGGACGGAGTATTTCTGGCCGATATACTGATGGCAGTAATAATTGCCATAAGGATATTCTGTCACTTCAAAGCCTTCTTTTTTTAAGCAGTCCAGAAGTCCGGATACTGTCAGAGGCGGATTGTATTTGTGGTAAAAATTGGACTTTTCCTGAACAAACCTCAGAATATGTTTTGCTTCTCCTTTTATCCTTTCCACTCCCAACATGATAAACAAAAGTCCAATCATAAGCAGGGCCACCGCTAATAAAAGAGTGTTCCTGCTAAGGCAAAAACAGATAGCCGGGATCAGGAACAACAGCGCTGCTCCAAACAGAGGCATCCCAGTCCGTAAAAATGGCCTTTGCCTGTATGTCTCATTTTTTATATCCATTCTGCTGTTTCCATTCCTTTCACCTGCTCCTCAAATATTCCGGTTTACATCACACCATGAGATAATACCTCAAACTCAATCTTATCATCCAGCGAAGCAATTTCCGCAACCAGGTCAAGGCTCATATAATCTTCTTCCTGTCCGCTTTCAATTCCAGTCAGCCCAACCTGGATAAAAATGTTATAATACTTTGTGATTCCAGCGCTGTCCAAGGGGAGATAGTTTTCCTGTCGTTCATTTCCTTTATAGCTTACATTTCTATATTGTCCGTTTTTAATGTGGTAAGGACGATGATTATTGTCCCGGTAAGTGAAACCGTAACTCTCATACACAACATAATAATTCCCCGTAAAATAACGGATATCGGGGAAACTGCCAACCTCCGAGGAAAGGTCTTCACTGGTTTCATCAAGATAATTTCTGAAAATAATCTCTTCAATCTGCTCCAGTATTTCCTTCCGTCTCCCTGCAAGGCGCTGATATGCTTCTTGTGTAAAACCATCATCAATAGAAATTCTGGGCTTTATCTTCAATTCAAAATTCGCATACTCATTATCAACATTTTCTTTTTCAAAGACAATCAAGTTTGGTCTTTTTTCTTCCTTTTTCTTTTTGAACTTGTCAAAAATTCCCATGATTCAATCTCCTTTATTTTTAATATGGTAATTACTTGGGCAAATAACCAGAGCCGCCGCAGGTCTTACAAACCTTTCCCACATCCACCTTCAGCAGCGGGAGTTTTTTAAGGTGCAGCCCTTTTCCCTGGCAGTCCGGACAGATCATGCAGTCTCCTTCCGGCTTTGGCGGTGTGGAACCCGGATGGGTCTCACGGTACTTCTGATACTGTCCAAATACCCGTTCCGCATCCCTTTTGAATTCTTCCTGCGTCTTTACGCCGATCCGGTGCAGCACCCCTGTCAGCTCCATTGTTTTTTCAAAATCTTTATAGCCTTTTGAAAGACGGGTCAGAGGAATTTTTCTCTGCCGCCCATTCTCCTGGATACAGAAAACGTATCCGCCGCCTGCCCGTTCAACCTGCACCCGGCTCCCCGGTATTTCCTCCCACCGGAACCGATATTCTTCCTTACGTGAATAGTGGAAAACCACATTTTCCATATCATATTCCGTCCAAACCAGACCCAAATAAAACACACGGTAAATGGCATAGCCCAAAAGGTCAACACACATGATTAAACCAGCCAGAAATATCAGCCGTTCCTCATGGTGTGTCTGCGGATAGATAAACACAAAATAAAAGGCAATACCCGTCAGCGGAATGAAGAAAACCACAAAGACCAAAAATGTAATGATTTTTGAAAACAGTCCTATTGTACATTTTTTCATATTTACAGCCTTTCACTATTACTTACAGTTTTTTGACAAATACGAAAGACGCAACCCCTCAAAAGACCTCCCAAGAGAACTGTCCTTTTGAGATGCAAGAAATTGAACAGCCTCATTCGCTGGAAGTGGCACACCGAATTTTTTCAGCATTTCCTCTGCTTTGTCTATGTAATGAAGTGCGTCTGGGTCATGAGCCACTATATCAGGCGACCATTCGCAGACCATTGTATAAGCGTTTTCCATCAATGTATTCACAAGGATCATCACTAGGCCAGACTGGGCATAAAGGTTTGGAATTTCTCTCTTATCATCCGAGGATAACTGGTCTGTTTTGTTTGCCAGTATCTGGCTGGGCAGCAATTCCAAAACAGAATCTAACCAGGTTCCAATCCAATCCCCTTCTGAACCATTCGTAATTGACCATAGTTCCCGCAATATCCGTTCCCAGGCAGAAAAATCTTGCCCATAAAACAGCAAGACTTCTTCCAGGCAAAGTATGAGATAAGCAACCCGGCCACGCCCAGAAACCTTATAAAAAGGGTGAGAATAAACCCACTGTTCTTCCTGTCGTACCGTTTTGGGTTGTAAGAATTTTATCAACCGATAAACCAGATAAAGAAAAACAGCAAAGCCCACAAACGTAGCTGCAATTACAATCCCACCCCAAAAGCCTCTCTCTAAGAGCTGTCCTATTTTATCCATGTAGTTCAGCCTCCGTCTTTGTTATTTCTGCTTCTACTTCCGAAAGGGCTTTCTGTACTTCCGGATTTTTGATTTTTGGCTGAATACCTTTCAGCAGGGCAAGACACTCCTGATTCCGTCGCATTTCTTTCAGCAAGTAGATTTTATGTACCAAAATATAATCATTTAGGGGAATACCACCGTATACAAGCATAATGCCAGTATCGTTTTTTATCTCTGCCTCACACTGTTCCATCTCTTTCATATAGTCCTCTGCGCTACCCCCAGATTTCCAAGCTGTATAAGCTATGTTCCACCTTGATACCACTCGCCGTTGGTGTAAATAAACGTAAACGAGATTGATTAAAAACCATGCGACACAGACCGTACCCATAAAACCCAGAGTAAACCACCCATTTAATGTTATGCCCACCCATCCAAGCCACAGCATTTCCACCAGTGAAACAAAGAAAAACAAAATTGTTTTATATTGCTTTTTCAAGTTGGACTGGCTAATCTTCATAATGAAGAACATCAACGTCACAAAAGCCATAACTACCAAAAAAGGCAGATAATCTAAATCTTCCTCTGGGTTATATGCCACCCCCAATGAAACCATAACAGCACAAATTAAAAAAAGGCCGAAAATCTCTCTCTTATTTTTCACCCCAACTCACCTTTTATTGCCTTAAAAACAAAAAACGCTCCCCGCCACACAGTTTCCTGCGAGCATAAGAGCGCCATTTTTGACGGTATAAAATTGGGCATGACAAAACTGCGGTGCTATAAAGTTATAGTTCCGCCTTGCTTGCTTGCTTGCTTGCTTGCTTGCTTGCTTGCTTGCTTGCTTGCTTGAGAATGGCACAAAATATCATGTTTGTCAAGCCCTCTTTCTATAAATTTTGCAAAAATACAACAGGTCAATTATAGCAGAAATTTGTCTGTCATACAAGAGGCGTTTTGTGTCGGTTTGTAAAATATAGTACAAATATTAGTCTATCTCTGTAAATAAAACTTCCAGATTATTACAAATCACTTCATGTCAGCTAGACTTTCCAAATTTACATTTTCCGGAAAATAAACAAAAAACAGGCTTTTCCTCCCCACATTTTTGTGGGAAGAAAGCCTGTTTCTATTATATTCTATTCCGCTTCTGTCAACTCAAGCTGTTCAAATTCTTCATCGGTCATATCCCGCAGCTTTCCGATCACCCTGCCGGACAGCTCCAGCATATCCGTATCCTCCAGATACGGCAAAGCCCTCTCAATATCCTCTATGACCTCGCTCCTGCTCTCCCTTGCAAAAATGCAGATTAAATTGCTTTCTTCCACGGTAAACCTTGTATCCATATCCTTACATCTCCCTCTGCTTATTTTTTATGTTTTCTTCCTGCTCCCTGCCCTGTCCTGCCACCTGCGCCTTTTTCTCCGCAAGGCGGGCTTTTAAGGACGGTTTTGCGGCTGGTCTGTCCTGTGCCTTTTTATTTTCCTCTTTCTGCGCTTTCTCCCCTGCGCCGTTATTCAGCACATTATCCACCATGTTGTAATTCTGTTCTTCCATTTCCTCGATCTTGGCAAGGGGCTTATACTCCACCAGCTTTCCAAGAAACTCCATAGCCCGCTTTCGCTCCTCTGGCTCCGTTCCGTCCGAAGCTATATCAGCAAACCACATTGCCATATCACGGGTATCTCTCTGTTTTAAGACTTCCGCAATCTCGGATACGTTCTCCGTCATGCTCTGGTTATTGTCACGGTAAAGGGCCGTGTCATAACCGTAGATAAAACGGTCAATCTCCACCGCAAGCTGTTCTGCAGGTGTCAGATCGGGCATACGCTTCTCCCATACCCTTGCCTCCATTTCCTCACTCATGTTGCCGTCTATCTCCATTTCCGGCAGCTTGGCCACAAGCTCCGCAATCATTTCCATCGCCTTCGGATTCCCCTTTATGTCAGGGATATACTCTAAAATGTCAAGGTCAATCCTGTTCCCGGTTAAAATATCCATCCCCACATCCTCGAATGCTTCCGTTCCCGGCGTATGGATATTGATGCCGATTGCGGGGATTCCGTTCATGCGCTCCGGCGGTATCTGTTTCCAGATAGCCACTGCTTCCTCCACGGTAGGGATATTCTCATAGAACTCGCCCAGGTTATGAAACTCCCCACATTCCGCAACCGTCAGCGTCACTTCTGTTTCCGCCTGCTCCTGGGATAAGGACACCGGCTCTTTTTCCCTGGCCTCACGCACTCCCTCCAGATAGTCCTCCACCTGCGGGAGATAAGTTTCAAGCGTTCCCGTCCGCTGTGCGGTGATCGGGTTTATATCCACTTTCACGTCGCCGATATGGAGCGCATCCCCGTTAAATGTATCAAACAGGACATCTTCACGCTCACTTGTGGAAAGCTCCACTGCTACGTCAAGGTCTGAGCCTTCCTGCTCCAATCCCCGGCAGCGGCTCCCCACTACTGCCACGTCCACAATCTCCGCATCAATGCCGGATTCGTCTAACTGCGCCTGCACATGGCATTTTACGGTTTCTTCAATCTCTGCCGGGTTCATTTCACTAATTTCATGGAACAGCTCATTGGTCTTTGCCTTAAAGTTTTCCACCACGTTTCCCTGTGCCTGCGGTTCGATTGCGTTTGCCGCTTCCGCTTTTTCCATCAATCCATCATAATCAATCGGTATCAGCTCATCATTGTCACGGATATTTCCCCTTGCGCCATTGTCAAAGGGATTGTCTTTCAAATCCGTCAGAATATCGTCAAGGGCTTCTCTGATACTGACATCGGGATTGTCATACACGCCCCCGTCTATCTCCTTATAATCTGCTCCCATAATGGAATAGTCATAGCCCCCGTCAACCTCCTGAATACTGATGAAGCGGTCTGCCATCTGGAAAGCAAGCTCTGTTTCCTGCTCCCCTTTTAAGGATTTCTTCATCTGCGCAAGCACCTGGTCTTTTTCATCTCCGAGGTCAATGATCTCGTCCTCATCCTCCATATCCTCAAATAACTGTATTTTATCCGTTTTCTCCGGCTTATTCTGTTCGGATTGTGGCTCTGCCTGCTTTGCATCCGGCGTTTCTTCCTGCTCTGGCTCTGGCCGTTCTGTTTCCTGGTGTTCTTCCTTCTCCGGTTTGGGCTGTTCTGTTTGCGCTGGCTCTGGCTTCGGCTGTTCCATTTCTGCCTGCCCCGGCTCCGACTTCTGGACATCATGTCCAGAAGTGTCCGGCTCTTTCTCCTGTGCGGCAGACATTTCTTTTTCCTTCTCCAAAACTTCCCTGCGGAACATATCAATAAAACCGTCCAATACTGCCGGGTGGCTGCTTACGATCAGTTGACGGTTTACATCTATCCCATGCACAAGATTTTCCGGAATGTAAAACTCCGCCGCCCACGCTTTGTTATCCCTCGAAAAGCGCCCATCCCATGATTCCTGCTGGAGCGTGTTGGCAAGGACAAAGGCGATACGGTCTGAACCGTACTGCTCCGCTAAAGGCTTCACAATATCATGATTTAAGTGCATACCGTCAAAATTCTGCCGGATTGTTCCCTCAATCGCCTCTTTGCACTCCCTGTCAAATTTCCGGGAATCCAAATACTTGTCCACTTCCCCATGTTCCATCGCATATACCAGGGTATGCCCGTAGAAAGCCGGATAGCTTTTCTGTTCTGTCTTTTCAACATCCGACTTCTGGACATTATGTCCAGAAGTGTCCAGCGTTTCCTCCTGCGGCGCTTCCGGCTCTGCTTCTCCCTTTTCCGGTTCCTCTATGCCTTCCAGTTCACGCATGAAATCAGGAAGCCCGGTAAAGCCGAACGAATCTACAAAGTGTGCGCTGTTCTTTCCGTCCTCATGCAGCACCACAATATCGCTGACCGAAAGGGAATGCCCCTTATAATCTGCCGGGTGGTCTATGTTGAATTTCTCATAGACTGCTTCCAGCGTTGCGCTCTGCGTCCGCCCTTGCAGCCCGGAAAGTTCGCCCACATAGACAAGGTTGTAATTCTCCGGCTTAATGGCATCGAGATTGTCTTTTATAATTCCCCTGCGCTTTAAAGATTCCGTGCCGGAAAACTGGAATTGCCGCATTTCAGGAATGTCCTTCAACTGATAAATGCCATACTTATCAGAATCTCCATATAAAAGCTGCGCTTCCTTATTTGCCCGGCCTTCCGCAAGTTCCTCCTGCAACGCCCGCAGGCTCTTTTCATTCTCCCAATCCGCTTTTTCAATGCCGAAAATACCCTCATACTCTGTAACCTGCTCCCTGCCCTGTATCAAGGTTTCCGAACCGTCCTTGTGAAGCTGGTACACGGGTAAATCACGGTCAAACAATTCTAATGCGGTTTCCTTTGTAAGCGGCAGCATTCCCTCCGCCAAATAGCCGTATTCCTCCATCTCCCATAAACCGATCATCGGGTCAGGAAGTGCGTCAATCTCTGCCTGTGCGTCAATAACCGCAAGGGCAGCTCCCTGGTTTCCTTCCGTTTCCTCATAATAGATACGCTCCGCAAGCTCCCTTGTCTTTTCCATGTCATTCAGCTTAAAGGCGTAATTCACGATAAGATTGCGCTCATCATCGGAAAAAGCAGTCTTGGCAAACTCTAACCGGTTGATGATGCCCTCCGCCTGCTTTGCCGGAGAAAGGTGGCGCATCATGGTTATCTCTTTTTTAACCAGGTCAATCTCAAAGTCATTAAACTGCGGCATACCGGAATTTCTGCCGCCGCCCACAATGATAGGGATATAGTCAGCCCCACAGCTTTTCAGACAGTCACGGATATTCTGTGCGTTCTTATCTTCCAGCTTTGTAAGCGCAGCCATGATCTCCTGCACTCCTTCCGGTGTCTTGTTGGTAATGCGCTCCACCTCAAAACCGTGCGAATGTGTGATTTTCAAAATTACATCATCCGCACTAATCGGCTCCTTTGCCCTCTCGTTCAGTTCCATTTCCGCCTTTATGTTAATGACTTCGTTTGTGTCGGTATTATACCGGACATCCAAATGGTGTTCCCCAAACTCTTTTGTATCCTGATTGGCAATCTCCGTAGTCCATGCGCCCCTGCTCTCCAGGTATGCGGCAATATTCAGCCTGTCATTGTCATTCATGGCGGACAGGGTCTCCACAATCTCTGCCGCATCCATTCCCCGGACATTCACAAGGCTGTACTCGGACAGATCGCTGTTCTGTATCAGCAAAAGGCTCTCTTTCTCCTGCTCCTGCATCAGTTCCCGGTCACGCCGCAATTCCTGAAGCTGCCCCTCAATCCCCGTGATAAGCTCCGATGCCGTCCTGCGGATTGTGTCAAGGGAAGATTTCAGTTCCCTCATATCACGCCCTGTTGACCACCCGGCAATATACCCAAAGGAATAATCCGAAGTATCTATGCCGAAATGCTGGCACACGGTGTAGGCAATGCTCTCGGCTTCCACCTCTTTGGTGTTCCTGTCCTTTGCGGGCGCAAGAATATCCTTGTTGACCTCCTTATCATGCAGCATGGAATGGGCAGTTTCATGCACCATCGTCTTTAAAGTCTGGCTCTCGCTCATGCCCTCCTGCACCGCAATCCGCTTTTCTGCCGGGCTGAAGAATCCTTTGGAATCGCCGGGAATGTCCTCAAAGCTGACCGGAACCGGCGCAATAAAAGTGACTGCCTTAACAAAGTCCTCATAGTCCTCCACTGTGGACAGAAGTTCTTTTGCCTCCAGTTCCGGGATCGGCTCACCGTCCGTCTGCGATACGTCAAACACGGACACGGTACGGAAAGCGGGAATTTTAACCTCGACTTCTTCCGTCTGCGGCATACCGTCCTTATCCAGCATGACCTCCCCGGTCACAGGGTCTAACTTATCCCGTTCCTCTTTGATCTTATAAGGGGCGGGAGCAAGGATACGGATTCCCCTCTCCCCCTTATTTACATGGCGGTTGAAATTCTTCTGCCACGCCTGGTAGCCTGCCACTAAGGTTGCGTCAGGGCGCTGTAAAGCTATCAGGAGCGTGTTGTTGAAACTGTAATTATGGAATTTTGACATAGTTGAGAGATAGCTTTTGTATTTCTCGCTCTCGAAAAGCTCTTTTAAGCCTTCCTCTAGTTTATCAGTGATCTCTTTTACTTTCTGCTTTTCTGTTTTTGCGTCTGCCATATTTGATTTTCCTTTCTTTGCATGAAAAAAAGACAATCTGTTATGACTGTCTTTCTTCCCGAAAACAAAAAAAGCAGCGAATTGTTTTATATAATGCAAAAACAAATTCACTGCTTTACTACTTGTGTTATTAAGTTGCTGTAATTATGCCAGTACAGGCTCACGCTTTTTGATGATAGCCTCCACTTCCTCAATCGTCTTTTTTACAATCTCTGCAATCTGAGCAGAATCATATCCCTTCTCATGCATAGTCATAATCACTTCTGCTAAAGTATTATCCTTGATTCCCTGTGACAAATTACACATGGCGCTCACGTCCTCTCTTATTCTACCATCTACTACAATACTATACTCTTTTTCAATGATTCCTAATTTTTCATCAACGGTCAGCTCCATTGAAAGCAGCGTACTCAGCAGACGGTGAAGCTCATACTTCTCATCATGCTCCGGAAGTTCATTTGATATACCGATCAGGACAATATTCAGCAGGTCAAGCCTGCCTTTCCACGGATAGGAACCGAGCAGATCGTCTTTCGCAAGATGCACATAAGCCATACTACTTTCGTCCATGCCCATACATCCCCAAATCGAAAAGACACGCCTGATGTCGTTATAGTTTGTCTTGACAAAATCCCGTTCCTTCTGCGAGGAAACAAGGCGGCTCACATAAAATACTGCCCTGTTTAGGATATGGTAGCCTGACGGTTCATCTTTTTGTGCTTCGACATTCACGATAACCTGCGAGATACCATCTTTCATCCGCACATAAAAGATAATGTCAAACCTTACAAGCCCCTCGTTAATCTCCGCATTCTCCGTATTCATCCCGACAATGCGCTGCCCGTTTTCCAAGCCGTCGTTAGACGGTATTTTTTCAATATTGGTCAGCCCCGGCTCTACCGGAACCACGCTGATAAATGGTTCTCCCTCAATATAGGATACCACATCTTTCGGGTTCATTCCCTTAAACTCATCAACCGTCTTTACCAGGATATGCGCCAGAATAATCTTATTTCCCAACAGACGTTTTGCCTTATCATCATACTGTGCGTCCTGGTCTGTTGCGCTGACCGCATTTTTTATTTCCGTATCCATCAGCCATAAACCTCCTTTTTGTATGGTGGAAACGCAAAAGCCATTCCCAAAAGGTATATGACCTCAATGCCATTATACCCCGAAATCCCGGCTAAATCAATCGGAACTTTATAATTGCCAGTCCGGACAATGATTGATATTTGATTGGTTTTATGTTTGTTACAGCGTTTCCTCCTTCCTTTTCGCTTTTTCAATATCTGCCCGGTCTGCCCCGGACACTTGAGCTTTGTATGCTGCCAATTTCTCTTTTAACGATGTCTTCTGCGCAGGTTTGTCAGCCATTGCCGCCGCAGCTTTCAGCCCTCCACTGCCTATTGTGTAATCATGCCTTGCGTTTTCTACCGGGTACGGTATCGGTGTATTGGCAGCTCTTTCGCCTGTTTCCGGTCTTTCGGAAGTCTTTTCCGTCTGTGCTGACTTCTGGACATCATGTCCAGAAGTTTCCTGCCCTCCGTTTTCTTCCTCCGGCCCATCGTCCATGCCAAGCGCATCATCGCCCTTTTCGTCCATGTTGAGCAAAGCATTTAAGGCGGACAGCCGTTCCAGTTTTTCCGCAAGCTCCGCTTCCTGTACAAATGGCTTTGTGACCTCCACTTTTGCGGTTTCAAGCTGTCGCTCCACAGTTTCCAGTTTCGTCTGTGCTTCGGAAAGCTGCTTCGGCATGGATTCCAGTGCATGGTTGATACGGGCAATGTTGCCGAGAGGGTCAGAGCCGACCTCCAGGTTATGGGAAAGCTGCCCTTTTAAATTCATTACAAATTTGTGGTTGAACGAATCAAAGGACACCGCCATCTTAAACCCGGCATACTCCCCGACCGTGGCAGTCACATTGACGGTTTTCATCTCCTTGCACATCTCCACAAGCGCTGCCCCGGCTTCCTTTTTGTCCGTATAAACCTTATCCCCGACCTTCATCAAAAACTGCTCCTTGTCTGCCGGGAGATTTGCTTTTGCGGTCTGAATATCCGCCTCCATGCCCTCTATCCTCTCCTTCAGAATGGCGATCTGCTGTGGGTAGTGCTTTGCAATATTGTCCTCAAGGCGGTATTTCTGGCTGGTGTGGTTCGCTTTCATCAGCTTCAGCCTTGACACCTGAATATCCAAGTCCATCTTCTGCTTGATATATGGATTCCCGGTAGCCAGGGCTTTCACCTCTGCATAAGTGAGCGCCGCCTCATCCACGTCCTCACAGCTACGCACCGGGGATTTGCTCGTCATGATCTGCCCGATGAATTTCTGCTTATTCTCAATGAGCTGCCAACTGTACGAATCGAATGTGCCTTCCGTCACATACCGGAAAATCTTAACCTTTGGATTGAGGTTGCCCTGCCTTAAAATGCGCCCCTCCTGCTGTTCAATGTCGGACGGGCGCCACGGCACATCCAGGTGATGTAAAGCAATCAACCTGTCCTGCACGTTGGTTCCTGCCCCCATTTTCTGCGTGGAACCCAATAAAAAACGAACCTGCCCGCTTCTTACCTTGCCAAACAGCTCCGCTTTCCTCAATTCCGTATTCGCTTCATGGATAAACGCTATTTCCTCCGGCGGCACTCCCTTCTCCACCAGCTTGTTTTTTATATCCTCGTAAACATTAAATGTACCATCCCCTTTCGGTGTCGATAAATCACAAAAAATTAGCTGGGTGGACTTCTGCTCCTTTGTCTGCTCCCATATCTCAAATGCCTTTCCGACACAGGTTGCCGCTTTGGAAGTTTCATTGTCCGGCAGCATATCGTTGATAAGGCGCTGATCCAGGGCCAGCTTCCTTCCATCGTTTGTGATTTTCAGCATATTATCGACCGATGCGTCCACCTTGCGGTCACGCACCGCTTCCGCCCTGTCAGCCAGTGAGGAAACCATATCCTGCTGGTATTCGCTGGGCTTTAATACCACATTTTCATACTCCGCCTCCGGCACGGGCAGCTTTAGCATATCTGGTGTCTGAATGTCGGCACTCTCTTTGAACAGGGAGATCAGTTCCGGCAGGTTGAAGAATTTCGCAAATCTTGTCTTTGCACGGTATCCGGTTCCCTCCGGGGCTAATTCTATCGCTGTCTGAGTTTCTCCAAAAGAGGAAGCCCAACTGTCAAAATGCCCAAGCCCTAACTTCTGCAACGTGCCGTACTGGAGATAGCGCATATTCGTATATAATTCCGTCATACTGTTGCTGATCGGCGTTCCGGTTGCGAAAGTCACGCCCTTGCCGCCCGTCAGTTCATCCAGGTACTGGCACTTTGCGAACATATCCGAGGACTTCTGCGCCTCCGTCTGTGCGATGCCCGCCACGTTCCGCATCTTTGTGTATAGGAAAAGATTTTTGTAAAAATGGCTTTCGTCCACGAAAAGCCTGTCAACGCCAAGCTGCTCAAAGGTCACGACGTTATCTTTCCTCGATGTATCGTTCAGCTTTTCAAGCCTTGCCTCAAGAGATTTCCTTGTTTTCTCCATCTGCTTAATGGTATAGCGTTCCCCGTTGTCGGCTTTCGCCTGCTCTATGGCAAGCTCTATCTCGCTGATCTGGCGCTCGATCATGGCTTCCTGTCGCTCAACTGACAGCGGGATTTTCTCAAACTGCGAATGCCCGATAATCACCGCATCATAGTCACCTGTCGCTATCCGGGAACAGAACTTCTTCCGGTTGGCAGGCTCAAAATCTTTCTTTGTTGCCGCAAGGATATTTGCGCCGGGATATAAACGGAGAAAATCACTCGCCCACTGCTCCGTCAAATGGTTCGGAACCACAAACAGGCTCTTTTGGCATAAGCCTAACCGCTTGCTCTCCATCGCCGCCGCTGTCATCTCAAAGGTCTTGCCCGCCCCGACACAATGCGCCAGTAAGGTATTATCCCCGTATAAAACGTGTGCGACTGCGCTTTTCTGGTGGGGCTTCAATTCAATATCCGGTGTCATGCCAGGGAATTTCAGATGCTCGCCGTCATACTCCCTCGGCCTTGTGGAATTGAACAGCTTATTGTATTTCGCCACCAAGTCCTGCCGCCTGTCCGGGTCACGGAATACCCAGTCCTTAAAGGCTTCCCGTATGGTGTCCTGCTTCTGCGCCGCAAGAGTGGTTTCCTTTTTATTCAAAACCCGCTTTTCTTTCCCTTCCTCCGTGATTGTGTCATACACCCGGCTGTCCTTTAAATTCAGGGAATCCTCCAAAATCTGGTAGGCGTTCCTGCGGCTCGTTCCGTAAGTCATGTTCACGAGGGAATTTCCGTAGTCCGCATTTTTACCCTTGACGTTCCACTGTCCGGTCACGCCGGAAAACTGTATGCCCATGACGTTCCTGTCAAGCAAATGCTGCGGCGTTTCAAAGGTGTCACGCATGAAATCCTCCAGGTATTCCGGCTTCACCCATGTTGCGCCGATACGCACCTCGATCTCGCTTGCGTCAAGCTCTTTGGGCTGCACCTGCGTGAGCGCCTGCACGTTCACGGTATATTCCGGGTGGTTCTCCGCATAGGTTTTCGCCGTTTCCAGCTTGTCACGGACATTGCCGCTCAGATACTCGTCCGCCGTTTCCCATTTATCCGTCACGGGATTCTGGAAGATAATACCCGTCAGTTCCTCTTTTATCCTGTCAACGCTTTTCCCGGACAGCTCCGCCATATAGTCAAGGTCAACCCTCGCCTTCTCCGACAGCGACACCGCAAGGGCTTCGGTTGCCGTGTCAACGCTTGTGACAACCTCCGCTTTCTTAATGGTACGCTTCGTGAACATATCCGCCTTGCCCACAAATTTGCCTTCCTCGTCCGTCTTTTCAAGGGAGCATAGCAGACAATAGCTGCTGTCCTGGTTAAACGCCCTCTTGTTGGTCTGGGAATTGATAAGCCCGTACTTTTTGGAGAAATCATCGTACAGCCGGTTTAACTCCGCCTGCTTCTCCTTAATGACGGTATCCGGGTATTCCTGAAGCTGCACGTTAATCAGTTCCTGCGTACAATCCCGGATACCCACCATGCCCTTAATACGCTCCAGCATGGAATCTTTCATGTCCACAGGCTTCATAACGGAGTTTTCCCGGTAATAGACCTTATCCTCCACAAGCGTATAACTGTAATTCTTTACCTCCGGGTCTGCCGGGATTGTCTGGTCTGACAGTTCATCGTCCAGCCCGTCAAGCTCTGCTTCCTCAATCTCCCCGTCAATGCGGCTTATGGCTTCCGCAAGCTGCTCCGCAAATGGCCTTGATGTGTCGGGCTGGCAGGTGCTTTCCATCCCATACGGGCCGGAAACCATCTCCATTTTCCCCACGATCATCTCCGGGTGTTCGGCAAAATAGCTGTTCATGGCGATGCCGTTTTCATCTTCTGAAAGGTGTACCCAATCCGGCTCCAGATCTATAACCCGATCACGCTTCTTTAAGAATAAAATATCGGAAGTGACTTCCGTTCCTGCGTTCTCCTTAAAAGCAGTGTTCGGCAGTCTGACCGCCCCCAAAAGCTCCGCCCTCTGCGCAAGGTATTTCCGCACTTCCGGGCTTTTCTTATCCATTGTCCCCTTGCTCGTCACGAAAGCGACCACGCCGCCCGGACGCACTTTATCCAAAGCCTTTGCGAAAAAGTAATCGTGAATGAGGAAATTATTTTTATCATACTGCCTGTCAGACACTTTATATTGTCCGAAAGGCACATTTCCCACCGCCACGTCAAAGAAATCATTCGGGTAGTCCGTCTTTTCAAAGCCGGAGATTTTAATGTTGGCTTTCGGGTAAAGCTGTTTCGCAATCCGCCCGGTGATCCCGTCCAGTTCCACACCGTACAGCCTGCTCTCCTGCATATTCTCCGGCAGCATACCGAAGAAATTGCCGATGCCCATTGCAGGCTCCAATACATTTCCCTTTTCAAACCCCATATGTTCCAGGGCTTCATAGATACTGCGGATAATCACGGGGCTTGTGTAATGGGCATTTAAGGTACTCTCCCTTGCGGAAGCGTATTCCGCATCCGACAAAAGGCTCTTTAATTCCCGGTATTCCCCCGCCCATGCGCTTTTGCTTTCGTCAAAGGCATCCGCAAGGCCGCCCCACCCCACATACTGCGCTAAAATCTTCTGTTCCTCCGGTGTGGCTATGCGGTTTTCTCCCTCAATCTTTTCGAGGGTGCGGATTGCTTCTATGTTTTTCCTGAATTTTTCCTTCGGTGAGAATCCTGCTCCCACCTTTGCCCCATCCATTCCGGGAGAATCTTCTGTGATATGGAAATTAACGGCTCCGGACTTGTTGGTCTCAGGTTCTGCCTGTTTTGTGGGAATCCTAGTCTCCGGCTCCGGCAGGGCATTTCCTGTTTCCTCCGCTAACAGCCGTTCAAAATTTTCCTTACTCTCTGCCCGGAAGATCGGGTAAAGCAGTTTCGGGTCACGGAGCTGCACTTCCCTGTCGGAAATATTCTCAATGATAAACTCCGTTCCCTCAATGGTGACAGTATCGCCAACTTTATAATCCGGCTTTTCCGGTTCAGGCTTTTCCCTCTTTAATTTGTCCGGTTCGGCTTTCTCCGGCTCCCCGAAGTGCAGCTTTTCAATAACCACATCATAGGGCAGATTGTTCTTTTCGCCCGGATAGACCTTTACGGTTTCCGTTGTGTATCCCGTCTGCTCAGGCTCCTTTTCTTCTGACGCAAACAAGTACGAGTTCCGTTCATCCTGCCGCAGCAGCTTCTCAAAGTTTTCCTTACTCTCCAAACGGCGAGGGGGATTGGTCAGGGAGCGATCCATGATCTCCACATTCCAATCATCGATTCGGGTAATCTCATAGAACTTATTGTCCAGATATACTTTATTCCCAATCCGGTAATTCCGCTTCTGGACATCATGTCCAGAAGTTTCCGGCTCCTGCCCCTGCGCCAATATCCCCTTTACCTGTTCCTGCGTCAGCTCCCCGGTTTCCAGCTTCCCCAACAGTTCCCGGCACTGTTCCGCCGTTCCCACAAAAAGCACGTCACGGGGGATTGCCCTTCCATTTCCCTCTCTCTCATATGCCTGCAAGAAAAAGCGGTCATTGACGCTCTCGCTGCGGGGATTGGCTTCCATCTTGTAAAGATATTCCGGCTTAGTTCCTGACTTTTGGACATCGTGTCCAGAAGTTTCCGGTTCTTGCCTGCCCTGCCCCCGGTGGTCAATATCGTTTGCACGTTCAATCTCAATGGTATGCCACTGATCCACCTCTGCCGCATTCTCGAAATCAATGCCATTCTTGCGGCAGTATTCTACCGCCTCGTCAACCGTTTCAAATGCGGGCATATCCCCGTGGCTGTCACGGTAGCTCTGTATTTCCTCCCCTGTGCTTCCGTCCATAACGGAAATATAATAGCTGTCAGCAAAGGCATCTGATGTAAGGGAAATGGCATAATAAAACCCCGGCTCCGCCCCGCCTTCAAAATGGGCATATACCTCCGCTTCGTGGCGGTCAATATCCCGCATGGCTTCCAGGTCAATGTAATCATCTTCCACTTCATCCCGGTACGGCTTATGGTCATACTCAAAAAAGTCCTTCCCATTTACCGACGCATAGAAGAAATCGCTGTCCTCCACGGAATTGCCAACGACATATACGTTATCCCCGGCATTCCATTCATCCACCTTTACGCACTCCTGTCCGTCAATGGAAATCGGTTCGCCGGACTTCTGGACATCATGTCCAGAAGTTTCTTTCTGTGTCTGTTCTCTTTTATACTGGCTCTGCTTCTGCATGGACTGGAATACCATATCATCATATCCAATCACATCAATCAAATCTATGTGATTCTCTATGTACTCCTGCGCCAACTCCCGGTTGATAAAAAATCGGCCATGCTCCGGATAAGGTATCAGAAGCCCGTCCTCCGCCGTTGTCACAAGCCGGTAACGCACTCCCTCCCTTCCGTCCGCATACTGGTGGGTATAAAATCCTATCGCCGGTTCTGCAAAATCCTCTGAGGATTCCAACGCAACCGTGGTTTTCTCCATTTCTTCCGCATTGGCAGAATCTAAAGCGTAATCTTCCCCACTTTCCTTTGCCCCGTCCAGTGTTTCCGAAACGGAAACCGGGCTTGCGTCCGTATCGTGGGTGTCATACAGGGCATACCCTTCCGTTTCTTTGTCAATCCAAAGAAAATCCCCATTCGGCAGCTTTGCGCTCCACTGTGCCGGCTGTCCGTTATCGTCATCCGCCTCATGTATGATGTGCCACTCTAATTCTCCTTCCGCAATCTCCAGCACATCCTCCTGCGTCTGCTCCCGTTCTGCTTCGATCTGAGCCGCAAGCGCTTTCTCACGCTCAATATATCTCCTTGCCTGGTTGATGAAGCCGTTCAGCACGGCAGGGTGGGAAGCGGCGACTATATCCCGGCTCTCATACATAGCATACGGTTCAATGGACTTTGCCCATTCCTTATTCTCCGGGGAAATGCGTTCTTCCTGACTACGGTGCATGACGGTATTCGCAAGCACATAGCTTACACGCTCTATGCCATATTCCCGGATAACGCCCTCCGCCGTTGCCTTTGGCAGACGGTGTCCGTCAAAATTCTCTGCGATAGCCCTGTCAATGGCATCCTTGCAGGAAACCTTTGTGTCACGCTCTATCTTTGCCAGCGCTTTTTCAAGCTCTTTTTGCGCCTGTTCCTCTTTGTATTCTGCATAGGCTTCCTTGCCCTTTGGGGATAAATATTTATCTTCCTGGATAAGTTTGCGGATACGCTTCTCTACCGCTTTCCACGGCAACAGCACCTTTGTGTAAGGCTCCATGATGCTGCCTTTTTCCAGGCGGATGCCTTTCCCGTCATGGTTCTCATAACTGTGGTCAGCCCCGGCGAGCGCATGGGTACTGCCGCCGATCCCGTATTCCTTTTTCAAAAAAGCCGCCGCTTCCTTGCTGCCATGCCCCTCCATGAAATAGTCATAGATACGGAAAGAGCCGTGTTCAAAGCTGCTCCCCCTGCCGAGCCTGTGGTCTATCTCGTCCTGCGTGATAAAATCCTCTTTCTTCACTTCCACATGGTCAGATACCGGGAATGTTTTCTTCTGTAAAAGCAGGTTGTCAAGCTCTGCCCTGAGTTCCTCTTTGGGCATAACAGAACGGAAACGCAGCTTTTTCTCGCCGCTTTCAAGCTGCTCCAGTGCTTTATCCATGTGGGAAGCAACAAGGTCAATCCCCTCTGGCGAGGATAAAAGCTCCACCATTCTTTCATGGGCATCCGAGCGGTTCCCGACTTTCTCAAAGATTTCCTCCGGCATTTCCCCCATGCCATCATAGAAAAAATATGCCGTAAAATTGGCAATCCGCCCACGCTCCACCTCGTCCACAAGGTAGGCTTCATTTGCGCCCATATAAGAGCCGTTTTCCACCTGGGAGCGTATCTGTGCTTCAATCTCTTTCCAGTCCATTGTAAGCGCCGGATTCTCCATCGCAGACGTACCCTTTCCGACACGCATTCCCTGGCCGTCAAACCACACAGCTACCTGTTTTCCCTCAAACTCAAAGCCTTTCCCGGTAGTGCCGTATTCCTTTTTGAGAAATTCCGCCATTTCCTCCGGCATCTTGCCCTGCTGGTACTTGGCATAAATGCGCTTGCGGCTGTCATCCCTGCCGCCCCCGCTGCGCAGGATTGTGTCAACCTGCTCCTGTGGAAACGCTGCCTTTGGCTGTCCGGGGCCTGCCTTCTCTGCCGGAAGAATGCCTTCCTCCGCCTCCTTCATGGCGATACTGCCCACCTGCTCCGAGAACAGGGAAAATAAATCAAGCTGCTGATACATCCCATTCGTATCAATCTGTTCCGCCTTTTCCCCCGGAAGCAGGTATACATCATCCTCCATATAGGAATTGACAAAGAAACGGGCATCCTCCCATGATATATGGGTTTCATTCTCCACACCCGGTTTTCCGGTCATGTTGATGTGAATCCCTTCCTCATTGGCATAAAAACCGACAGGAATGCCCGCCGCCTCATACCCGTAATAGGTATTAAAATGGAAGCAGTTCTTAAAATATTCCGTTTGCAGGCTTGCGTCCGGCTCTGCTGCGAAATATCCCGCTATCTCCGGCCTTTTATGGATAAGGAAATCGTCAGAGCATAAAACCCCTTTCTGAACCTCCATCGCCTTTTCCGCAAAATCCAGGTTATCCAAAAAAGAGCCGGACAATGAATCCTCTCCATCATCCGGCTTTTCTGTTTCCTTATTCGGTTGTGCTTCGCTGGTTAAAGGCTGTAGACCAGCTCCGTCAGTACGGTTTCCTCTGCCGAGTGCCTGATGCCGTTCATCTTCGCCACCCATTTCATCTGATCGGACGCTTTCAGCGCTTCGTCCACTCCCTCGGCTTTCGCCATCTGCTCTGTCAGGAAGTCCATCCTTTCCTCCGCCTGCCTCTGTATCTCCAGGCAGTGCGCTTTCAGCCTGCCCTCCATCAGAAGCCCGCTGTAAATCCCCCTCCGGTGTTCCTTCAGGTAATTCTTCCGCATCAGCCCGTACTTGGTCAGCGGCTCCTCCGGCTCGCTGTCCGGAATTAGGTTGGGTATCAGGTAATCCCCGTTCTTCTCGTATGTCAGTTCCATGCGTAATGCCCTCCGTTTCTATGTGGTTGGTGTCTGTATCAATTTGTGGTTCGTTTTCGCTTTCACGCTTTAAAGCATTATAGCGTGGTTCCGGTTCATTTGCAAGCACTTTTTCAGGATTTTTTTCAGCGGCGGCCTGCGCCCCGTCCGTCCTCTCCCTCGCCTTATCTGCGGCTTTCTGCCGTGCCATCTGGCGGTCATAAGCGGCAACCGTCCTCCCGATCTCCATGAGGACTGGCTTACACATATCCGTAGTTGCGTTCCCAATGACAGATAATGCCATTGAAGTGTTAAACTCACTGATATAGTCAAAATTCAGTTCGTCCTTCCAGAAATCCATGTCAGCGCCGCACCGGGATAACAGGGTGTATGCGATGCTTGCGGAGAGTGTTTCCCGAAGCCGCAGCCCCACGTTCAGCTCGTCAAGTTCCTCTAAGAAGCTGCCCTCCTTGGCGTAGGACATATCCTGCATAATCTCCCCGTAATAATCTTCCGCAATCCTCCTGGCAATCTCTATGAGCCTGCCCTCAAAAGGATTATTTTTATTCGTTTCACCGTAGGTCTTCTCAAGCTGCGCCAGCACAGCGCCCTTGTGTTCCTCCCGCAGTTCCCACAGATACGGGTCTTTCCCGATCCGCCTTGCCTTATGCACGTCCGACACGTCAAAAACATATTTCAGCCTGGGGCGCTCGCTGTCCCGGTCAAAAAGGGCGATCCCCTTTGCCCCACGGTTCACCCAGCAGAACATTTTTTCATTCCATGTTTCCATAGTGGCACAGGCTGTGGCCCCCGGCCTCTGTGCGTAGATCAGCATCTGATCCTCAAACGGGTATCGGTACAGCCTTGCGGCAGTTGTCAGGTATTTTGCCCATTCCCTCCCGTTCTTAGACACCTGCCTTGCGGTTTCCCCCGCCAGTATGGAGATTTCATGGTATTTCTTTGAAACAAGGTATCCTCTGTCCATCCGCACCCTCCTTAATCATAGAACCCGTTTTCCTCAATGCCCTTTTCCAGAATGGAAGCCACCAGCGCATCCAGTTCCACCCCGTTTATCTCGCTGACCACGATCAGCTTCGCAAGGGTATTCTTTTCTACCGGGATTGAATACCGTTCCTCATCCGGACACAGCTCACGCACACAAATACCGAGCGCATCCGCAACCTGGCAGAGCGTGTTTATGTCCGCCTCACGGATTCCCGCCATGATGTCCAGGAGCGTATTCTCACGGACGCCGGAAAGCGCCGCCAGCCCCGGTATGCCCATATCCATCTCTTTCATCACATTTAAAATCTTATCGCCTGTGCTTAAAATCCCTGTTCCCATCATCAATCCCTCCTATTCCGCTTTGCTGCCGAAAGAAAAAGCTGCGTTTTCTTTCACCTTTGTAGCTGTAAATTTTGTTTTCACTTCCACCACCTTTGCCTCCAGGACGGAAAACATGGCTTCCACCTGTTCCTCTGTGTAGTCATAGACCGATCTGTTGGAGAGGTTCTCAATCCGCCCGATTGCGTCAATCGCCTTATTGATGCGGTACTCCCCAAGCCGGATAAATTTCTCCGCTTTCGTTTCCTCTGCCTTTCCCGCAGGCGTGTTCTCTGTTACGTTTTCCATCGCTTCATTCCTGTTTTCGCTCATATCTTTGTCCTCCATTTTCTATATGGTTCAGGGCATACAGATTTTCCGTATGCCCCGTGCTTAAAACCTTTTTTATTTTTTCTTTTTGGGAAATTCCAGCTTCACTTTATACTGAGAGCCTTTGATTTCTTTCTCGTCTTTGGTATAGGAAAAGTCCTCCACGCCCTCCGGTATCAGGTACGCATCATAGCTGCCCTTCTTCCCCTTCAAGCCTTTTACGAGGGTCTTTTTCCCGTCCAGCAGGCTTTTTACCTGGCTGTCGGTGAGCGCCGCCCCCATTGCCCTGGACACGTTCATGCCGCATTTATTTTTACAGTAAGCGCCGAATTTCCCTTTTACCACATCGCCGCCGCACTTCGGGCATTTCCCAAGGGATTCCTGCGTACTGCCCCCGAACATGGATTTCTGCTCGTCACTGACGCTGTGGTAGGTCTGCACAAGCCCTTTTACCATATCTTCTATGCCACCCATAAACTCCCGCATGGGATATTCGCCCTTTGCCACAAGGGTAAGGGCATTTTCCCAATCGGCGGTAAGCTGTGGGGATTTTACCACGTCAGGAAGCACGGTGATCAGCTTCATCCCATCCTCCGTGGGGAGCATCTGCTTTTTCTCACGCTTTACGAAACCGTCCTTGACTAACTTTTCAATCACGTCCGCCCGTGTGGCAGGTGTGCCAAGCCCTTTCCGTTCTACATCATCGCCCATGTCCTCTGCGCCGGCACGTTCCATTGCCGATAATAAACTGTCCTCCGTAAAGTGTTTCGGCGGCTGCGTGAAATGCTCCGTTACGTTCGTCTGCACTCCCTCAAAGACCATCCCCTCTGAAAGCTCCGGCAGCTTCCTGTCCTCTTTTTCCTTATCTTCCGTGGTTTTATAAGAACGCTTCAGGGCGGCTTCAAAATCTTTCCACCCGTTCCTTATTACGGATTTTCCGGAAACAGAAAAAACAGCGCCGCCACAGTCAAGCTCCGCCCTGACGGATTCATACTCGTGCTTTTCCCCTGTGGCGCAGAGCAGGCGATTGGCGGCAAGGGAGAGGATTTTCATTTCCCCCTCCGGCACGATGGAAAGGTCAGACTTTGCGATCTCCATTGTGGGAATGATTGCGTGGTGGTCTGTCACTTTTTTGCTGTCCATTACCCTCCGTGCATCCGGCTCTATCCCGGACGGTTCTTCAAAAAGAATTGCTTTGTAAACCGCCCCAATCACGCCCTTTGCGGTATCCCCCATATCGTCTGACAAATACTGGCTGTCCGTCCGGGGATAGGTCACCAGCTTTTTCTCATAAAGGCTCTGCGTGTATTCCAGGGTCTGTTTTGCGGTAAAGCCGAATAAGCGGTTCGCATCCCGCTGTAACGTGGTCAGGTCATAGAGTTTCGGCGGCTGTACGGTTTTCTTCTCTTTTGTGACAGAAACAACCGTGGCGGGTTTGCCCTCGCAGGCTGCAGCAACGCTCTCTGCCTGCGCCTTATCTTCCATCCTCTCCGTTGCCGCATCCATGCCGCCCGCCAGGATATGCGCCGTATAATACGGCTCTTTCTTAAAATTCCTGATCTTTTCCTCACGCTCCACAAGCATGGCCAATGTCGGCGTCTGCACCCTGCCGACTTTCAGCACCTTGCCGCCATACAGGACGGTAAAGAGCCTTGTGCCGTTCAATCCCACAAGCCAGTCCGCCCTCTGCCTGCACAATGCGGAGTGGTAGAGGTTATCATAATCGCTTCCCGGCTGCAGGTTCTCAAAGCCCTCACGGATTGCGCTTTCCTCCATAGAGGAAATCCAGAGCCGCTTTATGGGTTTCCTGCACCCTGCCTGGTCATACACAAGGCGGAAGATCAGTTCTCCCTCCCGCCCTGCGTCCGTGGCCTCCACAACCGTGTCAACCCTGTCATCGTGCATCAGGTTTTTCAGCACCTTGTACTGCGCCGCCGTATCGTTTTTTACTTCCGTCTGCCACTGTTCCGGTATCATGGGCAGGCTCTCATAGCTCCACTTTTTCCATGCGTCAGAATAGGCATCCGGTTGCGCAAGCTCCACCAGATGCCCGATGCACCAGGAAACGAGATAGCCGTTCCCCTCCATATACCCGTCTTTCCTTTCACCAGCGCCGATCACACGGGCAATCGACTGTGCCACGCTGGGCTTTTCCGTTACCACTAACTGCATAAAAGTTTCCTCCTTGCTCTTTTCTGTATCAATAATTACAAAATGAAAAGGGTAGCTGATTCTCCGTTAAGACAAACCGCTACCCAAAATAAACAATATTCAGTTTTTATCCATCCTGTCTTATTTCGTAAAGCTCCCTAAATGTGTTTGTCACATTCTGGCATTTTTCCTCTCTTCATCCGTGATGTATACTTGTTTTCCCATAAATATCCCTCTTTTTGTATAACTTCTTATCTTTATCATATTACCGTTAATATATTATAACTGATTTTACAGCAATAAAAAAGATATAATATACATAACAAACATAAGGAGGTGTCTACATTGAACGGAGAACGTGGTACTATCGAAATCCATCTAAAAGAATTGCTTGAAAAGGCAGGGCTGAGCAAAAACAAATTTTGCCAAAGAGCAGAATTACAGCGTTCACAGCTTAATGGTTATCTCAACAATACCATCACCCGGTTAGACATTGATGTTTTGATACGGATATGCGATACACTGGACTGCTCTATCTCAGACCTGCTCGAATATAAGCCACGCTAAAGGAACAATGCCCTACAAAGTGTATTGTTCTTTTATTTTGCTACAATCCCCCCTATCACCGTAATAAATTCTTCGGGAGAGGGGATTGTATTTTCTCCAAAAATGGCATCCCAGTTTCCCCGTGTTTCTTTGTTCTTGTAGCCTTCCATGATTGCCCTGCTCATTTCTTCCCTAACCTCGCTTTCTTTAATCCCTTCCATTTTGGCTATTCGTGCAATAGCCTTTCTTGCAATTTTCCTGTTCATCTTTTTTCCTTTCTTTTGTGTAACTTCTTATAGTTAATTTTCTACTTATAGATTTTATGCTATAAGATGTCAATAAGTCAACGCAATCTCGCCGCAAATTTTGATACTATTCGACACCGTTTGCACTCCGTACCTGCCCCGTACTGCTACTCGTCCTCCTCATTTTCAAAAAATTCATCTCTGGAACCGTCCTCCTGTTCTTCATCTTCGTTTTCTAATTCCTCCTCATCTTCCTCGTCCTCATCTTCATCCTCAATGAAGTCTTCTTTCTTTTTACGGACTACCTTGAAATAATAAGCGCCGCCGATAAAAGCTATGGCAAGTGCGCCCATGAGGATATAGGAAACGAGAGGGTTCGGCTCCGCCTTTTCCTCCGGCTCCGCTTCCTCCGTGCTTTCGGTATCTTCCGTATCTTCCGCATTTTCCGTTTCTCCGGCATTTTCCTCTGCCTGTCCGGTGTCCTCTGGCTGTTCCCCGTTATTGTTGGGCAGTGCGCCTTCCTCCGGGGGGATTGCAGATTCCAACGCTGCGGAATTTTTCGGCAGGGTTTCGCTGTTGTCAGAAGTTGCGTTTAAGAGGTCATTTTCTGTGATTTCCGTAAGGAAGTACACCATTTCTTCCTCCCCGTCACGGTCAATGATAAGGTAGAAAACCTTGTCCGATGCGGTCTGTATCGTGTAAAACTCTTTTCCCTGCTCAGACGGTTCTTTTTCTTTCTCCCCGCTTTTCTCCTTTTCCTCCGCAGCATCAGCTTCTGCCATCGCCTGCTTTTTCTGCTCCGCAAGGCTGTTTCCGGAAACCGTGTTCCCCTCACTGTCCGTCCTGGTATGCTCCGTGACCGTGCCTGTGGCGTTTCCCGGCTTGGTAGCTTCGGCGCTCACCGGGAGCTGCTTCGCCGGGTTCTCGTCACTCTCATCAGCAGGGTCTTTGTAATACGGGTTTTTGGTCTTGTAGACTTCCGACATATTCCCGGCATTGTCCATAGCGGAAATGGTGAAATACTCATAGCCTGCGTCAAACTGCTGTAAGCGGATATTCAATGTGCCGTTTGTCAGCTCCGTAAACTCATACCCGTTCACATAGACCGCTTTTGCGCCGGAATCCGTGTCATGCACCTGGACGCTTAACAGCCCGTCACTGACCGCAGCATTGAGCGTAGGTTTCGTGGTGTCAAAGCACCGGACAGCCCTGCTTCGCTCGTATGTATTGCCCTTCTGGTCTGTGGCCTGGACATAGACCGTGCAGTTCTCCGAAATCTCCAGCTTCTTATCTTCCGTCACGTCCGTCCAGCTCCCATTCTGCCCGACTTTCGCCTGAATCTTCGCCAGTTCAAAATTCCCCGTATGCGCCGTGTCGGACACAGAAAATGTCACCGTTGCTTTCTCGTTGTACCACCCGCCCGGACTGTTGATCTGGATTACCACATTCGGTGTTTTATACTTACAGTCCTTATAATCGGCGGCGCATACCGCACAATCTTTGTCAGAATCATAGGCGCTGCATTTTTTCTCACAGGTACATTCCGGCTCCGGCACTTCATTTCCCGAAACGCTTCCTCCCTCCGTTTCTTCTGTTCCGCTTTCCGTTGCCGGCTCCGTGGTTTCCTCTCCCTCTGTTTCCGAGGTTTCCTGATCTGCGGGGCTTTCCTCTGCGTTTCCCCCTGTTCCTTCCTCCGTGCCGCTTTCCACGGTTTCCTCCGCCCTTGCGTCAATGGCGTTCTCCCCATTCATGGAAAACGCCAAAACGGGCATACAGAATAATACTGCGGATAACATGAGCGATAACACCGCCCTATAACGTAACTTCATTTTTCTGTTCATGGCTTCCTGCCTCCCTTTCTGTCTGCTGCTCTCGTTGTAACTGTTCCTCCTGTTCCTTTTTCCGGAGCAGGCTTAAAATTTCTTCCTCGCTGACTTTATTCAGCAAGATCAGGTGTTCCAGAGAGATTTTATTCTTCTCAATGAATTTCATCTTCTCCGCATCCTCTGCCATCTGTAACTGGCTCTCCAAGTCCTTCTGCTTCTCCTGTAAATCCGCAAGCTGCTTCCGGACTTTGGAAAGCTCCTTTACAATCCGTTCCTTTGTCACATTTGCTCTCCTTTCCATGCCCCGGCAAAAGGGCATTGATTATGATTGGATATCAAGGTACTCAAATTCAAGCTGGCTCTCACATATCCCGCTGCAAAGATAGCCGCTTTGGAATGGCGCTCTCTGTGGCAGCTCCCCGTTCCCTGTCAGATAATTGACCCTTGGGCTGAGCCACAGCATCTCCACCCGGTTTTCCTTAAACATCCGGAAACGCTCTCTGCTGTCAAAAATCCCCTGGAAATTTACCAGCATGGCGAACGGCTTCCCGATCTCATACAGCCGTTTGATCACTTCGCTTTTCAGGCTGTATGGCGGGTTGCTGACAATATAATCGCAATCCGGTACGGCGGTATTGAAAAAATCCTGCCCTGTCTGGATATGCCCGTAAACAACCGTAAAGCCATGCCGGGAAAGCAGCCTGACATACTCACTTTCTTTCTTATCAAAAGGACACCATACCGTTGCGCCCGCTTTCAGGCGTTTCATGATAGGGTAGACCGCATAAGAGGGTGTAAAATATTCGTCATTCTTCCGAAACTGGTATTGTATCTGCACCTCCTGTCCCTCCCATTTATTGTCCGTTTACAATAAAAACTGATAATTTCCCGCACGATTTTTACAATTATGCTTGATAAAATACCTTTTGATTTCATCCGGCATAAAAGCAAGACTGCCCTTAAACGCAATCACTCAAAAATACTTGTTGCAAGTAGATATACGTTCCAGAAACAGCCCTGCATTATCAAACATAATTGTCTTTTTCATACTGTTTTTATTAAGCCATTTGTCACTTTTTTAGTTGAAACAGCTTTTATCATTTTTAATTGTAAATTATCAATCTTTTTTGCAACTTTATCAGTTATAATTGTCACTCAACATTTATCTTTTAATTTAATCTGCCAAACGCATAAAAATGACTCTGCCAGTAGGACGTATTGATGCTGGCGTATTTGATCGGATCTCCACAATGAATCATTGTTCCATTCCCACAGTAAATCCCCACATGGCTGACTGCTCCGCCCGAATTGTAAGTACCTGTGAAAAAGATAATATCCCCCGCCTTTGCGTCCGCCGCCGAAACCGGAGTACACTGGTCATAGATGCCCTGTGCGGTAGTCCGTGGCAGGTTATGCACCCCGCTGTTGGTAAAAGTCCAACAAACGAATCCTGAGCAATCAAAACTTGTGGACGGGCTTGAGCCGCCCCACACATACGGAAAGCCGAGATACTTTGCGGCTTCCTCCATAAGCGCCTGCACGGTTGCGTCATCATAGGAATCCGGCGGTATGGCGTTTCCCCCGCCGCTGCCCGGCGCATTGGTTTCGCCGTAGAGCGTTCCCTCCCCCGCCTCAAAATAAAATAGTGGGTTATAATACTCCCCGTTATACTGGCATTCGATATGCAGGTGGCTTCCGGAGCTGCTCCCCGTGTTCCCCGTTGTGCCTATGGTATCCCCATGTTTCACCGTCTGCCCCGCACTGACGCTTAATGTGTCCATGTGGGCATATTTGGTACAGTAGCCGTTGCTGTCCTCGATCACGATATAATTCCCGTAATAGCTGTCATAGGCAGCGGCTGTGACTGTGCCGTCCATTGCCGCAAGCACGGTGGTTCCTGTCGGCACGGCTATGTCAACGCCCCGGTGGAGCTGTTCCACCCCTGTCACCGGATTGATGCGGTAGCCGTAATAACTGCTCACATAATTGTACCAATACAGATTTAATGGCGTATAAAACTGCTGTGTCAGACCGTGGGTTTCATTATAAAGCGCATAGATTTCTTTCTGCTCGCTGTCCATGTGTCCGGCAGCCACCATGTTTAAGTCTTTGGCAGTCAGCGTGACCTCCAGTATGGTTACTGTGTATTCTTCTTCCTCCTCGTACTCATATTCCTCCTCTGTTTCCTCCCCCGTCACCGGGTCTGTGACAGTGTGCGTGCCTGTTTTGGTCACTGTCCTTGTCCTCGTTTCCGTTGTCGGGTTTAAGGTCAGCTCATACATTTCGTCAAACAGGCTTTCAATCTCCTCCTGCACGTCCGCCGCCGTAAATTCCATATGGACTGCGGAGAGGTAACTGATGAGCGCAAACGGGTCATGCCCGATTGGAGCAAGGTTATAGCGATATTCATCATAATCCGGGTAATCTGTTTCTATGGAATCAATCTCTTTCTGCAATTCCATTTCCAGCTCCGAAAATGCTAAATCCGCAGCGTCAATCTCTGCCGGAACACTCATATAGCTTCCTGCCAGCGTAGCACTCATCCCCTGTGAGAACATCGCCCCGCAGGACGACACGGAAGTCATAATCATAATGAGCAGGAGCGCAAACGCCCCGACTGTAATAAGGAGGGAAGCGTGTTTTGCCGCTATCTCCTGCACTTTCTTCGCTACGGCTGTGGTGAAACTGGCGGATTTTACAGCCGCTTCCTTTGTATTCTTCGCCGCCTGCCCCGCACGCTTTGCCTTTGCGTACTCACGCTTGATGCGCCGCTTCTGCAACCGTTTCTGGAGCTGCTTCTT
>CAJTFL010000030.1 GCA_910575565.1 Lachnospiraceae bacterium
TTTTCTCGCTGCTCATAAATTCTCCTTTTCTTGAAATCAAACTTTGTTATCCCTTACTCACAATCTCCTTCGCCGCCGCTTTGGTCGCCCTGGCTCCTTCCTCCCGGAAGTTCTTACCGGAAAAGAGAACCGGCGCACACCGTTCCAGTATGCGGTCATAAATCCTTGCGTGGGCAAGGTCTGGCGGGTTCTTGATTTCTTCCAGTTTCAGGTTTGTCGTGACAATCAGCGGCTTCTTACTCCGATACCGGCTGTCAATGACGGTGAACATCTGCTCCATGGCATACTCGGTATTCCTTTCCACCCCTAAATCGTCAATGACAAGCAGGCTGTAATCGTCCAGGCTGGCGATAAAGGCTGCCCTGTCCTCGGCAAACACGCTGGTCAGCCGGTTCAGGATAGACGGGAAATTTGTCATCAACACCGGCACGTCACGGTCAAGCAGGGCATTGGCGATACAGCCGGCAAAAAAGGATTTCCCGGTTCCCACGTCACCAAAGAGCAGAAGGCCGGTATTGCCCCGGTATGCCTCCTTCCAATGCTCCACATAGGCGTGGGCTTTCTCCATGATAGGATTCTGGCCGTTATCGTTGGAGAAAGTGTAATCATAAAGGTATCTGTCCTGAAGCCCCTGTGCCTTCCGGCGCTTGATACGCTCCATGCGTTCCTTCTGTTCCTCCATGGCTTTCCGTTCCGCCTGCGCCTTTTGCTGGCAGGGGCTTAAGGCAGCGGGGCATGAAATAGCCGGAGCCTCCGAACCTGGGCACAACAGTCTGGCGGCTGCCACGGCATTTCTTACAGTGGATAAGCCCGTCAGCCGGTTCTATGTATTCGTCCCCGGCAAGTTCCATATCCCCGGCGGCCCGGTCAATGGCTGCCCGGACTTCTGCGGTAATCTCTATCATATGGTTTCTCCTTCCTTTACGCTGTAATCCCGGTTCCGGGCAGGCGGTTCCTCTTTCTTTTTGTCGGCGTTCGCCCAGCGCCGGATTGTGGCGGCGTGGGCGGCACGGGTATCTTTATGGTGATGGTGATTGTCATGGTGATAAACTGCTGTGTCATAATTCCTGTTCCTCCTTTTTTGATGTGGTATAAAAAAAGACTTGACTTAATAGGGAGGTTTTTATATGTTTTCCATTCCGCATACAGTTAAACGTGTGCCGCTGGCACACAGCACCATCGGTCAACGATGCCACCGCAGGGCCTGCCCCAGCGAAGGGAGGGTATCGCCTCCCTCTTCCGCCTTGCAGGCTGAAAATTCATGCCCGATAAAGCGGGGCACGCTGTCCTACGTCATTTAGCTGAAAGTAATCAAGACAGTACACTAGTGAAGATGAAAGTTACATTACAATGCCTGCTTTGAGAAGATTTGCTAAAGAAAAACGAAAAGAAGACTTGAAAACAACTGTTGACAGGCCGCAATTAATTAAAGATATAGAAAATTATGCTAATCAATCTGAAGAAAATAAAGAAATGGAGCAAAACATGGAGAAGAGCCAAATATGAAGCGGAGCAAAACATGAAGTAGCGCCAAACATGAAGCAGGGCAAAACATGAAGCAGGGCAAGAAAGATAAGGATTAATGTTAAGGATGAAAGGAATACGTTCATGGCCGTTTGTGCCGGGGAGGCATAGTCACAAAATGAAATGGACGAGTGACAGAAAAAGAATGAAATCGAGAGTGTCAAAATTTTATTGTAAGCATTCACCAAATGCCTGGTTTATGGGATTTATGAAAAAACTTACACGGAAATTCTGACACTTTCATGAAATAGAAATAATTTGGAAATAGGCTGCTGCAAAACAGCAACGCTCTGCAATATATATGCTGGATATCTCCATAAGCCCTGTGATATATTGTGGGGGAAGGGAAGAGAACGCCGAGTTTGCAGCAGCCTTTTCGTTTGCCCTTATCCATTTATTTCGTCCCAAAGATCCGATCCCCTGCATCTCCCAGGCCCGGGACAATGTACTTATGCGCATTCAGATGGTCGTCTAGCGCCCCGATATATAAATCCACATCGGGGTGCTCTTTCTGCATCCGAGCTACGCCCTCTGGTGCGGCAATAATGCATAAAAACCGGATTGCTTTTACCCCTTTGTCTTTCAGCATCTGAATTGCCGCCGAGCTGGATCCTCCTGTAGCCAGCATGGGATCGACCACAAATACTTCCCGTTCATCACAATCCGCCGGGAGCTTGCAGTAATATTCCACCGGCTCGAAGGTCTTCGGATCCCGGTAAAGGCCGATATGCCCTACTTTGGCTGCCGGAATCATCTGCAGGATCCCGTCTACCATTCCAAGCCCTGCCCGCAGAATCGGGACAACCGCCAGTTTCTTGCCGCTTAATTCTTTGCCGGTCATTTCGCAGATAGGGGTCTTGATGGCTACATCCTTAAGCTTTAAATCACGGGATGCTTCATAACACATCAGAGCCGCAATCTCTTTCACAATTTCACGGAATTCCTTGGAGCCGACCTCTTCCCTGCGGATATAATTAATCTTGTGCTGGATTAATGGATGATCCATGATCTGAACCTTTGACATTTTACGTTCTCCTTTACGTTTTTTGCTGCGATTTTACTAATATGACCTACGCGAAACCTATGGTTAATTCGTGCGGGTCATACCAGCGTACTGAAATGGCGGTATCGTTTACCTAAATATACTGTACAGCATAACATAAAAAATCAAAGTGTTCAACAAATATTGGAAATGAAAGGCGAATGAAAGGCGAAAACGAAATCGTTTGGCAATTTAATTACGGTTTAATATTAACGAAACGATAATTGCCGGGCAAACAGGGAAATGAATGACGATACGGCAAGGCTGGCGAGCAGCAGCGATCTGCATACGGTGTCTGGCTATGACGTGGTATACTTGGGTTATCCTGTTTGGCGGGGAGCGGCGCCGCGGATTATCCAAGCATTTTTGGAAAGCAATGGCCTTTCTAAAGCTGCCGTATACACATTTTGCACATCCGGCGGAAGCGGGATGGAAAAAGCGTGCAGGATTTGCAGGCGTTGTACCCGGGGATTAAGGTGATCGGCGGAAAACGCTTTGGCAGTGCATCAGAAGCCGATGTGCAGGCTTGGATTGACAGTTTAGAATGAACGGTGAAAAGAAAAAATAAACAAAATAAAGGAGGGTACGGCGTTTTTTACATTACGGCGGGAGAGGCGGTTGCAGGGAAAAAAGCGGTATGTTATACTGGGGATAGAGAAAGATTATGATGAAAAGAGGCGGATAAATGAGAATTTTAATGATACGCCATGGAGATCCGGACTATGAGCACGATTCCCTTACGGAGATTGGCAGGCGGGAGGCGGCTTTGCTGGCAAAGGAGGCGGGAAGCCTTAACCTGGGGGACTGCTTTGTGTCGCCTCTTGGCCGGGCGAGGGAAACGGCGGAATATACGTTGAAAAAATTAAACCGTTCAGCCAGGACGTTAGGCTGGCTTCGGGAATTTCCCGCAAGGCTTGATGTAAACCATTCCGATGAGCTGCGCCGGGCATACCCGGACACGGAAAAGAAAAACGGGATTTATGAGGAAAGGATTGCCTGGGATATGCTGCCTTCTTACTACCTGACCCATCCGGAATACATGGATCGGGAGGCGTGGCGGGTTTCAGAGGTTGCCAGATGCAGCGATATCATCCGGGTGTATGATGAAGTGACGGGGAGTTTAGATAAGCTGCTGGCCGGATACGGCTATATTCGGGAAGGGATGTTTTACCGCGTGGAAAGAGCCAATACGGATACCGTTACCTTTTTCTGCCATTTTGGGCTTACTTGCGTCCTTCTTTCCCATTTGCTTAATGTATCGCCCTTTTCCCTATGGCACGGGCTAGCCCTGGCGCCTACGTCGGTGACGGAAGTGGTTACGGAGGAACGGGAACAGGGGATCGCCATGTTTCGGGGGCTGCGTTTCGGGGATGTGCACCATCTTTTGGCCGGAGGGGCGAAGCCTTCGTTTTCGGCAAGGTTTTGCGAGACGTATGGGAATGCGGAGCAGAGGCATTAAGTGCAGATGCTGGATGCTCAATCAGGATAAATGGCGTTAACGGTACGGAGGAAATCGTATGCAGTTGAATATGGAGCAGAAAAAATTGATTCATAGCATGGTTATGGGTCAGCCGTTGATCAAGGGCGTGGCAGGTTCGGGGAAAGATTACAGCAGCATCCTGTTTGTGGCGGATACGGCTCAAAGCATTTACGATGCATCATGGCTAATTAAGGGAAGGAGCTTTACCAGCATCGGATTGGATATGACCGGAAAAAGCAATTCTCTGGCGAAAAATTACCGGACGGCTACGCAGATTGCGGAAGCTGCCTACAGCCTGATCCAGGGGGATGGGGAAATTATGGGTGATGACAATTTCGTAAAGCCGTCTTTAATTGACAAGCAAGGAACGTATCCGGTTTTCCGTTTTTTTACCTTGGAAGACGAATATGAGCCGATGATGGTAAAGCAGGAACGGTTTCGGGTATTGGGGAGAGCGGTGGGTGTGGTTAAAAAAGTGAACGGCTAAAAACATTGAAAGGTTGTCGCAGACGGATGGAACAAAAGTCAATACAGGCATTGGTTTATGAAGAATTGAAAAGAAGCATTATGTCCATGAAGCTAAAACCCGGGCAGGTGATGAGCACGCAGGATATTGCCACAAGGCTTAAGGTAAGCCGCACGCCGGTGAGGGAGGCTTTCCTGCGCCTTAAGGCAGAAGGCCTGGTGGAAATGATCCCCCAAAGGGAGACGATGGTATCCAGGATTAACGTAAAGCGGGTGGATCAGGAGAAGTTTATCCGGGAGTGCCTGGAGCTGGGCGTAATTAATCCGTTTTTGGAGAGAAAAGATAAGGAAGCGATCCGGAAAATGTCCGGCCTGATCAGGCTCCAGGAGCAGTGCGGCAGGGATGGGGATTTTGCAGGCTTTCTGGATGCCGATGATCAGTTCCATAAGGTTATGTTCGACGTGACAGGCCAGCAGATGGCGTGGGCGGCTATCGCGGACAGGAACGGCCATTATAACCGGCTCCGCATCCTGTTCGTCCAGACGGAAGGCTCAGTGGAGAGCTCTGTCCGGCAGCATGGGGAGATCGTCCGGTTTTTGGAGGCGGGAGAGGAAGAGCGTATCCGTAAAGCGCTGATTTCCCATATACAAAGGCTTGATGTGGATAAAACCGGCTTGGTGGCAGCGTACCCGGATTATTTTGACACCGGGGAAAAGGATTGCGGGCGGCGGATTGGTGTGCTTTAATGAGCCAGAAACAATAATGGGGCAGAAACAATAATGGGCTAAAAGCCGTAAGATTGTGGATAAAATAGATTGGAGTTTCAGGGCGCGTGGATAAGTGTGCCTTTGAGGCTCCTTTTATTTTCATGGGCAATAAGTCCAAGCGCCGTGCCTGCATGGGCATTTGGCGAGAGCCTGCCTCCTTTTATCATTAATGCTGCAAGGGCCAATGCCCGCCCTTTGGGGTACATCAAGCTCCATGCCCGCTGCTTGCGGCGGGGTTATTGATTTTTTGGCGATTTGTTTTTTGTTTTGCGGCTGGCTGGTTTCTGTATGGCATGATTAAACGCAATGCGAATACGGAAATGAATTGAGGAACGAAAAACCAGGCGGCAATATAAACAAAAAATGAAAATTTATTTAGTAAAAATATACATATTGACATTGGCATACTAATATGCTAACATATCAGTAGAACGAAATGCCAAATATTCCGACGAATAGCCAAAAGTGAAAAACTGAAAGTTAAAAAGTCAAAAGTCAAAAGTCAAAAGTCAAAAGCTGAAAGCTAAAAGTCGAAAGCCAAGAACCGTAAATCAAAAACAATAAATTAAAAACCATAAGGAGGCCATGATGAGATTATCATTTGACGAGATCCAGAGCGAGATCAAACGCGTATTTATGAAGTACGGCTTAACCGAAGAAAAAGCAGACACCTGTGCCAGGATCCACACAGAATCCACCTATGACGGAATTTATTCCCATGGGACGAACCGGGTAGCCCGTTTCGTGGATTACATCCAGAAGGGCTGGGTAGACGTTAATGCAGATCCTTCCATCGAGAAGGACTGCGGTGCGATTAAGGTGATTAACGGCAACATGGGTCCCGGCATCCTGAATGCCCTGTATTCCGCGGATCAGGCAATGGAGATGGCTGACAAGTACGGCATCGGCATGGTTGGCTTAAAGAACACGACTCACTGGATGCGCGGCGGCACTTACGGCTTGTATGTGGCAAGGAAAGGCTATGTAGCCATTATGTGGACGAACACGGAGGCCTGTATGCCGCCGTGGGGCGCGAAGGAGTGCCGCCTGGGCAATAATCCTTTCGTTATGGCGTGCCCAGGCCCTGACGGCGGCCCGGCGATGCAGCTGGATATGGCTATCAGCCAGTACGCATACGGCAAGCTTCAGGTAACTCGCCTGGCAGGCAAGAAGCTTCCCTTCCCCGGCGGCTTTGACAAGGACGGAAATATTACGGATGATCCGGGCGCTATTGAAGAGTCCATGCGGATTATGCCTATCGGTTACTGGAAGGGATCCAGCTTCTCCTTTATGCTGGATATCCTTGGATCTATCCTGACCGACGGCGTAGGCGCGGTTGATTTGGACGCATCGGTGAAGGGCTCCTGCGGAGGCTGTTCCCAGGTAATGATCGTAATCGATCCGAAGAAGATTATTGACGGAGAGAAGATGAGTGAGACTGTCCGCCGTGCCATCGAGTATTTAAAGAGCGCAGAACTGGCGGAGCACAGCAATGGGATTATGGCTCCCGGCGAGGATTATGTGCAGTTTAATAAGGATCATGATGCGAACGGCATCTTTGTGGATGATTCCGTTTGGGAGGAGATTAAGGCACTGTAATGAGTGCTTAGTGCTTAAAATAAAAGATGTGGAAGTACGTAGCCGGGAGGTTTTTGCAGCGAAAATCTCCCGGTTTGTTTTATTTTTGTGAGTAATGAGCGGGGCTGAATGGGCGGCTTCTCATTAACTATTCAACTGGAAACATATAAGATTTTGATAAAAAATGTGTTATACTATTTAGGGGGGTAAATGATGAATGGCAAATTGGAAATCAATATAGAGCTTCAGGATACGGAATGGCCATTTGAATATGTGGATCATGACAGAGAAATTGTAAGGGCAATTGTTTTTGATGATGATGGCTATTATTATTTTGTCAGGGCACAGCGAGACGATGATTTTGGCCGGGCAACATTGATCGAGACGCCTGGCGGCGGGGTTGAAAATGGAGAAGATTTTTTGTCTGCGATAAAGCGAGAGCTTAAGGAAGAGTTAGGGGCTAAAGTGGAGATTATATGTAAAATTGGGTTTGTCAGCGATTATTACCATTTAATTCACCGGCATAATCTAAACAACTATTACCTTTGCAGGGCTCTTTCATTTGGAAATAAGAATCTGACGCGGGATGAGAGAGAAAACTTCCATCTGTCTGCGCTGAGGCTGACGTATGGAGAAGCGGTCAGCGAATATATCCGGTGTTCTGACACAAAGATAGGAAGGCTTATTGCAAACAGGGAATTGCCCATTTTGCGGCAGGCAAAAAAGATTATTGCAGATTGGCGAAATTAAGGAGAAGAATGGAAAAGGGGGATGGTAAAAATATGGAGCGCAAGCCGATAAAGCTGGATATAGAAACGTACCCGGAGGCGGTGGCAGATTATATGAAGGATTCTGTGCTTTATGATAGCAGCTGTTCGCCCCAGGCCAGGGTGGTTTTTATCGATAAGGATGATGGCTATTTCTTAAAAGAGGCTGCTGAGGGGACGCTGGAAACAGAAGCTTTGATGGCCAGATATATGTATTCTCTGAAATTATCTGAAGAAGTGCTGTATTATGATTCATCACATGGAAAAGATTATCTGTTAAGCAGAAAAATCCAGGGGGAAGACTGCACGCATCCGGATTATTTGTCAGAACCGGAAAGGCTTTGTGATACCATCGCTTCGCTGCTTCGGAAATTGCACGAAACGGATGGGAGAGGCTGTCCGGTGCAGGATAGGACTATGGCCTATGGGGAAACGGTAAAACGCGGATTTGATAAAAGCAGTTATGAGCCGGATCTGTTTAAAGGGATTTGGGAATTTGATTCTTTCGCAGATGCAAAACGCGCGGCAGAGGAGGGGCTGTTGTTGTTAAAAAGAGAGGTTCTTCTTCATGGCGATTACTGTTTGCCGAATATTATCCTGAATCATTGGGAATTCTCGGGTTATATTGATCTTGGCTGCGGCGGGATCGGAGATCGGCATATTGATGTGGCCTGGGGGATTTGGACGCTTAATTATAATCTCGGCACGCTTAAGTACACAAACCGTTTTCTTGATGTTTATGGGCGGGATGTAATCGAACCTGAAAAGCTGCGTATGATCGCGGCAATGGAGATGATTGGCGGGTAATGCGGGCTTAAATCACTGAATTTGACTTCCCCTTACGGGGCGATTATAATGAAGGATGAAAGAAAAAGAAGAACCGAAGGATTTGGGGGATTTATAGTGAACAACAAAAATTTTGTTTTGGCGTTTATTATATGATCAAACAGGAGAGTAAAATGAAACGATATGATGCAGTCATAATCGGCGCTGGGGTGATTGGTTCGGCGGTGGCCAGGGAGCTGTCCAGGTATGCGCTGAAAATTTGCGTTCTGGAGAAGGAACCGGATGTGGCCTGCGGCAATTCCAGCCGGAATACAGGGCTGCTTCACATTTAGCGAAATGTAATCGAGACAGTACACTAGTACTGCGTTGCGTAAATTCCAGTGAATATGCACCCGCTGTCTACGTCATCTGTAAATCCCACGAAACTCGACGTAGCACCACTACGCCTTCGTTTCGCGGGATTCACATCTAACGCAGACATCAGATGCCTATTCACCGTTATTTACGCAATGCAGTACTAGGAGTTTGGCCAGGTGGCAAAGGAGCTTGGCGTTCCGTTTAAACGGACTGGGAAGCTGGTGGTAGGATTTACGGAACGGGACAAAATATCCTGAAATATAAGGCGAGCGGGTAGCGGGAATACAAAGAGCAGGCGGAAGCGGCTGCCGGAAGCCTGGAATATAGGGAAATTATCTGCTTCTGCGAGAACGTAACAAAGGCGGAAATCCGGGCAGCCATCCATAATCCGCTGGGCGTACATACGGCGACGGGAATTAAAAACCGGAAGAGGGCGACTATGGGGCGGTGTCAGGGCGGTTTCTATGAAATGAAAATAGCGGAGCTGATTGAATCGGAAACGGGAATCTGCCCGGAGGATGTGCGGTATTCAAAGAAGGATTCTTGCCTGTTTGCCGGAAAGGCAAGATAAAGGGATAAAAGAGGGATGAGCGGATGAAACAGCTTTGGAGAAACGCCCGTAAAAAGATGAACCAGAATATCGGAAGGAAGATGATTTTTCTTATGGTTCCGGTATTTTGCGTGGCATTGATGGCAACTACGGCGCTGGTTAATTATATGTATAAAGAGCGGTTTATCGCCAATATCGAAGAGGGAAGCCAATACCTGACGGATACATTTAAGCTGAACATGGATTTCTGTACCACAGATGTGAAGTCTCTTTTAAATACCCTTTCCATGAATGAAAGCGTGCGGACGCTGATGACAATGGACAGAGAAAACATTGATTACGGGCAGCTTCTTCGGTGCGAGCGGGAAATGAAACGTCTGCTGGGCTCTATGATTTCCATGAAAAGTTATGTTCAGGATGTGCTGGTTTTGGGAAAAAACGGATATCAGTATAACTATCTGGAAGGGCTTGGCGGGAAGGTTCTGGAAGAGGAGTGGTTTGCCCAGGGAGTGGATTTTGGGAGGAAAGGCTTCCAATATGTGCTGCCCCATGATGTGGATTACTATAAGACGGGGAAAAGGCCAGCCAGCCAGGCCATATCTATCGTTTTGCCGGTAAGGAAAGGCGGGGATATAGTGGGCTATGTGGTTTGCGATCTTCGGATGGAGAAGGCAGGAGCCCTTCCCGATGGGATTATCCGCAGTGCCAATATGCGGGCATATCTGGTGAATGATTCCACAAAAGAATATTATGATTTTCAGACGAAGGAAAACTGCCAGGGAGGGGAAGAGGATTTTATCCGCTATGTGGGAGATAAGGATAGCGATTTTTTAAGGGCGGATCGTGATTTTATCGTATATTCCAAGATGGAAAGCAGTGAATGGTACATTGCAGCCGTGTATCTTTACCGGGACATCGTGGCATCAGCCGTGGAAGCGCAGAAAATAGGCTTCCTGGTGATGGTGTTGGGCTGCTTTTTGATTGTGATTTTCGCGCGGATGATTTCCCGGTCGGTGAAGAAGCCGATTGATGAAATTATTGATAGGATCCAGCAGGTGGAAATGCAGGATTTTAACCCGGTAGAGATTGGGGAAACGGTTAACCAGCCGGGGGAACTGGTGCTGATCCGAAACCATTTTGAGGAGATGATCCATCAGATTAATGAACTGGTGCATAAAGTGTATTTGGGGGAAATTTACCGGAAGAATATGGAATACGAAAGCCTGGTGAACCAGATGAATCCGCATTTTATGTATAATGTTTTGCAGCTTCTCCAAGCAAAGGCAGTACTAAGGGAAAATTATGAAATCGAGGAAATCGTAGTCGCCCTCAGCCGGATGATGCGCTATACGATGGGCAACCGGGAACGGATCGTAACCTTTAAGGAAGAGTGCAGCTATGTGGAAAGCTACCTGGAACTGTACCGGCAGCGTTACAGCCATAAGTTTACCTATGAAATTTTCCTGGAAAAAGAGCTGGAGATGTGCCCGGTGTTAAAGTTTATTATCCAGCCTATTGCGGAAAACTGCATTAAGCACGGATTTAAAAACTTAAAGCGGGAAGGCCGCGTCCGGGTTAAGGTCTGCCAGGAAGGGGAGAATGTGTGCATTAAGGTGGAGGATAATGGAAAGGGGATAGAGGAAAAAAGGCTGGAAGAATTGAAGGCGTATATTGAGAACGGCGAGGATAAAGCCTTTGAATCCATTGGCCTGCGCAATGCCTACAGGAGGGTAAAGCTGACCTATGGGGAGGATGCGCGGTTTACCATGACAAGCGTGGAGGATCAGTCAACCGAAATATCCTTTACCATACCCAAATCGTGCCTGTTTGAGGCTGACAGCGCCGGGAAACAGATGCCGCGAGTGAATATAGTATAATCAATGTGGGGGTACTCCTGCCGCCAGAAAGGAGGAAAGAATGTATAAGATTATGTTCGTGGATGATGAGGAACAAAATCTGTTCCTTATGGAGAAGATCATCGACTGGGAGGAGATGGGATTCAGGGTCTGCGGGATAGCCCTGGACGGCGAGGAGGGGATTCAGGTCTTTGAGGAAACGGAGCCGGACGTGGTGTTTGTGGATATCCGGATGGAGGAAATGAATGGTCTGGAACTGATTGAGCGGCTTCAGAAGGAGAAAAAACAGGCAATATACGTTATTGTAACAGCTTATGATGAATTTTCTTATGCAAAGAAGGCTATTTCCCTTGGGGTGAAGGATTATCTCCTTAAGCCGGTTTCCCGGAAAGAGCTGATTCCTATGGTTCAGGAAATCCGGCAGAATTTAGACGAGGCAAAAAAGAAGGAAAGCGAAACGAATTTTATTCATATGCAGTATGAGAGCGGGATTTTTTCCTTTGCGTTTTCCCGGCTGGAAGAAAGCTGCCTGAAAAAGGAAGCGATAGCGGCGACCGCTCTCCCGGGCCTGGAAGGGGTTATCCGAGGGCAGCGGCTGTGGTTTTGCGAATTGTTTTCTCCTGTGGAAAAGATAGGCTGTTTGATGGAAGCGACAAAGGACTGGGAAGTCAAATACCGTTTCCCCGGCTACGATCATATCGATATTGTAGCCCTGGAGGAAAAGAAAACGGCGGTTTTGGCGGCGTTTGAGGCATTAAGGAAAAGCAGCCTGAAAAAGAAATATAATCTGCAGGTAAATCCCTGCTTTCAGAATGTGCAGGAGTTTATTGACGGGTATCAGGAGGGATTTAAAAAGCGCAGCTATGGTTTTTATGAAGAAGCGGGCGGCCTTTATTTCAGCGAGACGGTGGAGGAAAACCAGGTAAGGGAGTATCTTCGATACGGGGAAAGTGGAGACGAGCCTTTGCAGAAGCTTCTGTATAACGGTTCCTGCGGGGAGATGGAAAAGCAGGTTCGGAGGATGGCGGACTATGCCAGGGAAAAGGGAAGCCGGCCTGACGGCCTGATTGACGAAATGATTGAAGTGCTGTTTTTGGTAAAAAGCCAGCTTACCGCAGTGTATAAGGACAGGGCGTTTATGATCCTGCGGCATAGGAACATCTGGAACCTTCATAAGGTTCGGACAAAAGCAAGGCTTTTGGCTAAGATGGAAGAGTCTCTTAGGGAAACGGCGGATGCCGTGCAGAATATGCTGGAAGATAAGGGAAATTACTCCCTGATGGGGAAAACGGCGGAATACATCCAGGAGCACTTTTCTGATCCTGAGTTTACGGCAGGAGAAGCGGCGGAAGCCGTACATCTGAGCAGGAACTATTTCCTGAAAGTATTTAAGGAAGAAATGAAGATATCCTTTGTAGATTATGTGGCGAAGATAAGGATGGAAAGGGCAAAAAAGCTGTTAAAGGATACGGACAAAACCATTTATGTGATCAGCAGGGAAGTGGGCTATGAAAGCCAGTACCATTTCAGCCGTAAGTTTAAAAATATGTATAAGCTTTCCCCAAATGAATATCGCAGCCTTTAGGAGCAAGCGGAGAATCCTGTGAAGCAGGATTCTTTTTTATGCACACGGGGCGGAGAAGAGTATGGCCGCTTATGCGGCCCCGCCCCGGCGCGGCGAGTAGGGAAAAAGCCTTCCCCTACTGGATTATGGGAAAATATGCCGAATAAAATCAAGGCCGTTTTTCTGGGAGAAACAGAGTGATTTTGAGCAAAAAATCGTGACTTTAGGCATTTTCATTGCCCGGAAAGATGAGTAAACTAGAGCTATGAAAACGGTTAGCACAGAAGAAAACGGAAAATGCGCCAGACAAATACAGAAAAAAGCAACAGGAAAAACACCGGGCAGTTGTAAAAACAGGGAATCAAGGAAGGAGTCAGAAAGATGAAAAAAAGAGGAGTGGCAGCGTTATTGTGTGCAGGAATGGTACTTGGCTTGGCCGGATGCAGGGGCAGCAAGGAAAAGACAGAACAGGCGGAGAAAGGAGCGAAAGGAGTTGTAACCTTGCTTTCCTGGTATACCGAAGAGCAGATGATGCCCTTAAAGGAAGGATTTGAGGAAGCAAACCCGGATCTGGAACTGGAAGTGCAGTTTGTGCCGCCCACGGAGCAGTATATCCAGAAGCTGACGCTTCTGATGAACGGAAATGAGCCTACGGATTTATTTTTTATGTGCCCGGAGGTAAAGGAAGACGTTGTGGCGACGGATTTTGCGGAGGATTTGTCCGGGCTCCCGGTTATGGAAAAGCTGAGTGACAATGCGAAGCGGACGCTGGGCGTTGACGGGAAGGTATATGGCTTATCCATGGATTCCTGGGCAAGCTTTATGTTCTATAATAAGGATCTTTTTGCGCAGGCGGGGATTACGGAAACGCCGAAGACGTGGGATGAACTGGCAGAGGATATGGCAAAGTTAAAGGAACTGGGCGTAGAGCCCATGACTGCCCAGTCTGAGGACGCAGGAAGGCTTCTTCTGGGGCTGTTTGCTTCCAATGAAGCGTCCAAAGATCCGACGGTTGAAGCAAAAATTGCCAATGGAAGCGCGAAATTTTCCGACCTGTACAGGGAGTCCATGGAGGCCTGGTATAAAGACGTTATCGAACCAGGCTATCTGGGGCAGTCATGCTTAAGCCTTACCAATGACCAGCAGATTGAGATGTTTGCCAACGGCCAGGCGGCCATGATGATCGGCGGTCCATGGAGCCTTCCGGACATTGCCGCAAAGAACCCGGAGATGAAATTCGGCGCTTTTGGAATCCCTGGCTTTAACGGTGAGGTGATGCTGCAGGGAGCGGCTAATGTAGGGATCGGCATAGCCAAGGAAGCCAAAAATAAAGAAGGCGCAGAGAAGTTCATGGAATACATTTCTTCTGATGGCGGCGTAAAGTGCTGGTCGGATACTTTTGGCAATTTTATGAATATTGCGGGCGTGGAGTACACGGTAGACGCGTGCATGGAAGATTTTAAATCCCAGGTAGCCCAGGGGAATGTATACTGGCAGACCGTAGAATGGCCGTCTTCCTCTTCAATCCTGAATGTATATACATCTTCCTGCCAGAGCGTTATTGCAGGGATGCTGACGCCTGAGGAAGCGCTGGAAGCCGTGGATGAAAAATTTGAAGAATTGCAGGAAAATTAACGGACATTTTCTGGAAAGGAACCTTATGAAATTAAAAAAAGAATTACCGTACTTATGTTTTGTTTTTCCGGCGTTCATGGTTTACACGGTGCTGATGATGTACCCGCTTCTTCAGGCGGTAGGCCTTTCCTTTACCAATTGGAAGGGCGTCAGCTTTGATAACCTGAAATTTGTGGGCCTAAAAAATTACGTGGATGTATTTGGCGATAAGCAGATGATGACTTCCATTACGAATACCATCGTTTATGCCATCGTCGTTCCGGTAATTGTAACGGTTCTGGCAATTCCCTTGTCCGTGGTGTTTAATTCCAAGATGAAAACCTGCAATATCCAGAGGGCGGCGTTTTTCTTCCCCTCCGTGCCCAGCGCCCTGGTATTAGGGTTCTTATGGTCTTATATTATGTCGCCCCTTGACTACGGGCTGTTAAACCGCTTTGTGACGAAGCTTGGCTTTGAGCCCGTCCTCTGGCTGGCGTCGCCAAAGATGGCCATGGTGTCCGTAATCATTGTTACGGTATGGAGCCAGTTAGGATGGCACGCCTGCATTTACCTGGCACAGCTTCAGAGCGTGTCGGAAGATCTGTATGAAGCGGCAAAAATCGACGGGGCAAGCACTTTGCAGTTATTCTTTAAGATTACTGTGCCCCAGCTTAAGCCGGCGATGGTGACAAGCATTATGCTTTTGATGATTTCCTCCCTGAAGGTGTTTGATCTTCCCTTTGCCTTAACCGGAGGCGGCCCGGGATACGCGACGACGATGATTTCCCAGGTAATTATCCAGCGGGGCTTTATTGATAAAAGGTATGGGCGCTCTATGGCTGCCGCGATTATCTTTTTCCTTTTTGTTGCGGTTATTACCGTTATCCAACAGAAAATGGGGGCTGAATAATGAAGCTGAAAAAAACCAAAAAAGCAGCAGGCGAGGCGTTAATGCTTGCGGTGTGCGTGATTATCCTGATTCCATTTTATTACCTGGTGGTGAATACTTTCAAAGAGCCGAGGGAAATGTCTGCTTCCCCGCTGGCTCTTCCCAAAAGCATTACCTTTGAAAATTACATCAAGTCTTTTGATAATATGAATTTTATGCGCAGCTTTTCCAATTCCCTGCTGGTTACGGTGGTTTCCGTGGCGCTGATTGTGCTGCTGGGCGCAATGGCGGCCTATCCCATTGCGCGGCGGAAACATAAAATGTATAAAGGCTTCCTGATGTACTTCCTGATTGGCTATATGGTTCCGGCGCAGACGATCATGATTCCTTTATATCTGCTGCTGCAGAAAGTCCATCTGATGAACAATATCGCGGGCCTGATCCTGGTATATTCCAGCTGGTGCAATTTTGCCATGTTCCTGTACCAGGGGTTCTTTAAAGGGCTGCCTATGGATATTGAAGAAGCGGCGATGATTGACGGCTGCAGCCCATGGAAATGTTTCTGGCGGATTGTATTCCCCCTGCTGAAACCGATTACCACCACCATTGTGATTTTTGAAGTAATGTGGGTATGGAATGACTTTTTGTACCCGTACCTGTTCTTAAGCTCCAACAAGTCCTTTACCCTGGTTATGCAGGTGTATAAAGGGGTAGGGCAGTTCAGTAATGACTGGTCAATGATGCTTTCTACAATGGTTCTGGTGCTGATCCCGGTAGTAATCTTTTACCTGATTATGCAGAAACACATTGTAGCCGGAATTACCAGCGGCGCGGTAAAAGGCTGAGATGCCGGCGCTGCGTAAGTTTGCGGCGAAAGGCCGAAATGCCGGCGCTGCGTAAATTTCGGTGGATATATGCCTGCTGCCTGCGGCGGCAATCCTGTGAAGCGAAGGCGTGGAACCGATAGGCCTTTGTTTCGCGGGTTTTGGAGACGATAAAAGATGATAATCAAGAACAAGAAAAAGGAGAGACAGCAATGGGAATTGTACCGAATGCCCCCCTGTTCAGGGATCCGGTTTATGACGGTGCGGCGGATCCGGCAGTTATCTGGAATCCGATGGAAAAGGCCTGGTGGATTTTTTATACCAGCCGCCGGGCGTTTTCCCCGGGGATTGGCGTAAGCTATATGCACGGTTCGGATATCGGAATCGCCAGTTCTGACGATGGGGGAAAGAACTGGGTTTACCGGGGCACTGCCCAGGGATTGGTTTATGAGCCGGGAAAAAATACATACTGGGCGCCGGAAGTTGTGGAGCATGAAGGAATATTCCATATGTTTGTCTCATATGTGCGGGGCATTCCTTTCCACTGGGAATATCCCAGGGCAATCCTCCATTATGCCAGCAGGGATTTGTGGAACTGGGAACTGGTTTCGCCGGTTAAGCTGGCTTCTGACCGGGTGATTGACGCCTGCGTTATCCGCCTGGGGAACGGGCGGTGGAAAATGTGGTATAAAAACGAGGGGGAGCACAGTTTTACCTGCTCCGCGTACAGCGAAGATTTATATACATGGACTCCCGGGAAAGCAGAGATCACCGACTGTCCCCATGAAGGGGCAAATGTATTCTTTTTTAAAGGCCGGTACTGGATGGTTACAGATCCCTGGCATGGCCTTGGGGTATATGTAAGTGATGACGCGGAAAACTGGAAGCGGTGTGCCAATATCTTAAGGGAGCCGGGAGAACGGACGGATGATGGCTCCATGGGCGCCCATGCCGATGTGCTGGTGCATAAAGGCCGGGCCTATATCTTTTACTTTACCCATCCCGAGGTAAGCGAGGATGAGCGGAATGACCCGGGATTTATATGGGAATACCGGCACAGGCGCTCGTCCCTGCAGGTGGCGGAGCTGGTGGTTTGTGATGACGGGCTTTGCTGCGACAGGAATCATGTGGAAATGGATTTGTCTTAATGGGAAAGAACCAAAAAGGCGTACCTATATAAAGTAAGTCTTGAATGGATGCCGCCTAACCGGCGGCGGTTCCCGTTATCGGGAGCATATCAATGTTCAATTCAAATACATTCTTATGGTATTCTATCAGGCCATCTCTTTTCATCTTCCCCAGCTCCTTTGACAAGGCGCTGCGATCCAGGTTCAGGTAATCCGCTAACTGCTGGCGGTCAAAGGGAATGGTGATTTTGCGGCTTTCCTGTGCCAAAGCTTCCTGTGAAAAATAAGAAAGCAGCCGCCCCCGTATGGTTTTGGGGGAGGTATGAAGGCTGCGTTTGGAAAGCAGCAGATTTTTTCCTGCGCTGATGGCAAGAAGGTTTTGGATAAGCCTGCTTTGGCATCTGCTGGCCGGGCAGGGCGCAAAAAGCTTTGGGACGCTTACAAACAGGATTTTACAGTCTTCATTGGCCGCCGCGTCTACCAGCATCGGCTCATTGGGGATGCAGGCATAGGATTCCGCAAATACGCCTCCGGCGGGAGTGATTCCAAGGATGCTTTTATTCCCCCAGAGATCGGTATGCTCGATCCGCACGCTTCCGGAAAGGACAAGGCCGATATCCGTTACGATGCTTCCCGCACTTAAGATCACTTCTCCTTTTCTATAGCGGTTTGTCCGAAAATCCAGGTGTTTTGCGATCGCTGAGATGTCTTCTTTTGAGCATCCTTGAAAAAGCGCAGCCTTGGAAATAAAATCCATCATAAGAAAACCTCATCTTTGTGGTTATAACCACATACTTTCCCCAAATATTGTCGTATAATGTAAGCGTCAAAAAGCTTTGCCTATGTTTTGCAGCTTCTCCCTTAATCATAGTATAATGGGGAGCACAAGGTCAAGGAGGATGAGAAAATGCTTAGGAAAATAATAAAAATTGATGAAGACAAGTGCAACGGATGCGGCGCCTGCGCGGCGGCCTGTCATGAAGGGGCGATCGAAATCATTGACGGAAAAGCGGTGCTGACCCGCGAGGATTACTGCGACGGCCTGGGCGACTGCCTGCCGGAGTGCCCTGTGGATGCGATTCATTTTGAGGAAAGGGAAGCGCCGGCATATGATGAGGCGGCAGTTCTTGCCGCAAAACAGAAGAAAATGAAAGAACAAGGCGAGACAATTCCCTATACAGGCTGCCCCGGCACGAAATCACGCCAGATCGCGCGCCCAGAAACGGAAAACCGCCCTTTATCCGCAGTAGCGCCGCAAATGCCGGCATCCCAGCCAACGCCAGCATCCCAGCTTGGCCAGTGGCCCTGCCAGATTAAGCTTGCTCCCGTGAACGCGCCTTATTTTAACAGAGCAAAGCTGCTGGTTGCCGCGGACTGCACCGCATACGCTTATGCAAATATCCATGAGGAGTTCATGAAGGGAAAGGTTACGCTGATCGGCTGCCCGAAGCTGGATGCCGTTGATTACAGCGAAAAGTTAATGGAAATCATAAAGCATAACGACATAAAAAGCGTCACTATCCTGCGGATGGAAGTGCCCTGCTGCGGAGGTCTTGTGGCGGCGGCAAAGAAGGCTCTGGAGGGTAGCGGAAAGTTCATCCCATGGCAGATTGTAACCGTATCCATTGACGGAAGGATTTTGGAGGATTAAGAAAGGAAAGCCGTATGTATAAAAACATTGAAAAACAGACGAAATTACAGCTAAAGGATCAGATTGACTACCAGCCCGGACAGGTAGTCAGCAAGACGCTTGTGCAGAATGATAAGGTCAGCGTAACGTTGTTCTCCTTTGATCAAGGAGAAGAAATTTCCACCCACGCGTCAGGCGGGGACGCGATGGTAACGGTTCTGGAAGGATGCGGGCGTCTGACTGTGGGCGGTGAGGTATTTCTCTTGAATGAAGGGGAGACGCTGATTATGCCAAAGGATATTCCCCATGGGGTATATGGGGAGGAGAGGTTTAAAATGCTGCTTGCCGTTTCATTTTAATGAGAGGTTCGATATAGAATCTTATTCGCTAAATTATCCAGGGAGGCAAAAAGCTGGTCGGAGAAATCAGGAGAGGGTGTTGTAAAATGATTGTTTGCTCAAATATATAGCATAGAAACATGAAACGCTATAAAATAAGGCATAGGGCAAGAATGGCATATTAATTGGAATGGGTGGACATCTTTTTGCGGTAGCTGCAGATAAGTCCATTAAACGGGGATACGAAGGTGCTATGTATGGCGGCTGACAGGAATTATTACGAGCAGCCCAATCCATATGCTAATGCACCATCATGCCATATTAATTTATTGGAAGGATCAAGATATGCCAAGCAATGTGGGAAAAAGTTAGCGGAGCTTACTTTGGAGGAAGTGAAACGATTTAATATTTAACCATGGAATCAATTAATGCTTAAACCGGTGTCATAATGCTCATGTACGGTAAAGAAGCAAGCAACCGAAAACAAGAGATAGACCGCCAGCACCACACTATTCCGAACCAAAGAGCAAAAGACTAGCACCGTGGAAAAATCCAAAAGTTTGGATTTATGGAAAAATCTAAACTTTTGGATTTTTCCACAGTGCCGACTGCTACGGAATCCCTCTTTATCTCCACACAAATTATTTCTTTTATGACATATTCCATCTTGCGTCAATAAAACGAACAAGCTGGATTATTTTTTCCTTTGGGGTAGAAAAATTATTCTTAATCCAAAGTGAGATTATTGAGAGGCAGCCTTGAATATGATATGTCGCCATATAGAGCATTTCTTCTGAAACGGAAGATATATTTTCTTCTTGCATCCATATTTCAAGATATTTTTCTTCGATGATGTCATACATATGCTCTTGAAATTTGTGGTCAATTCCCTTTCCGAAAAAAAGCAGGCGGCTTAGGGCAGGATTTTCATAAATATAATCAATAATGGAATTATAAATATTTTCGTAATGACCTGCTGAATTATCGTTAATGAATTTAGTGAACTCAGATATGGCGTTATGTTCCATTTGCTCATATAAGTCATACACATCATGGTAGTGCGAATAAAAAGTAGCTCTATGTATGTCTGCCTTGTTGACTAATTCCTGTACCGTAATTTTTTGAAGTTCCTTATCAAGCATTGCGTCAGCAAGAGCAGACTGTAATGCTTTTATTGTCTTTTTGACCCGCCTGTCATGTTTATTCATAGTTTTTATCATTCCTTTCGCTTCGCTCAAGGCACAAACAAGACATGAAAAAGCTTGTTGCGTCACCCCTCCATTTTGTTTATAATAGCCTTAGGAATAGCAATACACTACAGAGCACGGAAGGAGGAATGGCGAATTTATTTCGACCCCGTATAGTTATATGTGCCGTAATCCTTTCAAGCACAAACAAGTGGGACTTTGAGCCCGGACTCTTATCATTGGTAATAAACCATGTTTATTCAGTCTCAGGATGACAGTCACTGCTGCTATTCCTTTTTGATTAAGGTGGTGATACTTATGATGAAGTTAAAATACCCCATCTGCTGTGGACTTGATGTCCACAAAAATGTTATCGTTGCAACCATCGTAATTACTAACAAGGACGGGATATCCGAATACAGACAAAAATCTTTTTCAACCATCAACTCGGATATTCAAAGGTTTCACAACTGGCTCATCGAGAATCATTGTTATCGTGTTTGTATGGAATCCACAGGAAAGTATTGGATTCCTATTTTTAATTATCTCGAAAATGACATGGATGTCTGCCTTACACATCCCAAATATGTCAAAGCCATCAAAGGCAAAAAAACGGACAAAAAGGACTCCAAATGGATTGCCGACCTCTACAAATTTGACCTTGCCAGATGCTCCTTTATCCCTCCAAAGGATTTCCGCCAGCTCCGGGAACTTGCCAGATACCGCTTCAAGCTGGTCTGCATGAAATCTTCTGAGAAGAACCGCATCCAAAACTGTATGGCCGTTTCCAATGTGGGCATTGCCAGCGTGCTTTCTGACCCTTTCGGCAAGACAGCGATGGAAATCATGTCTTATCTGCCGGAGCATACCGCTGATTCCATTGATGAAAAAGCTGTCCGGATTGCAAAAGCAGGCAATTATTTAAAACCAATGATGGTACAGTGTGCTCTTGCCGCAATCAAAAACAAAAAGCAGCCTTATTTTGCGGTCAAATATGGGCGGATCAAAAAGCGTCGTGGCCATAAGAAAGCAATCATTGCCATCGCAAGAATGATGATGGTGTGTATTTACCACATGGTTTCGGAAAAGAAACCTTTTACCCCTACTGACTATGAGGAATTGATGAACCCCCAGGAACATGTAGCGCGTGTTGTTCTGAATGAGAACAATGTTTTTGCTTACCTTGAAAGCCTTGGTTACGATAGTTCTAAGTTAGTAAAACGCAACGATAACTAACATTATTCTGTTTTCTATACTTGTAAAAATGGGGTTTTATGAATCCTTATACAAGTGCGTTCAAAAATACACTTTATTTTTCACTCTTTCTCCTTTAAACAACAGTTTCGAGCAGCAGTGTCGTTTAGGCAACAATTATAGATAAAATTGAAGATAGAAAAACGACACATATTATAGTATACTGCTCGTTGTGCGGATATGTCAATCTGAATACTATAAAATTCCAAGGCAATGGAGGTAACCATGACACAAAAACAAATTGAACGCAGATCGCTGATAGTAAGCTGCATTGTAAACTTAATAATGGCAATAGGTGGGTTTTGGATTTTTTCGATAACAAATATTCAAGCTCTGTTTTTAGACTGTTCCTTTTCAATGATTGCTTCTTGCTCTTGTTTGGCAGCATTGGAAATTTCAAAAATTAGTAATAAAAAGACAAAGAATTACCCGGACGGTCTTTATTTTTTAGAGCCGTTATATTCTATTTTTAGAACTTTATTAACATTGGTGCTGCTGTTTTCTTCTGTTGCTCGTACTGCAAAAGCAGCATGGGGGTATTTTGCATATGGCGTTGGAACCCCTTTGATGATTGAACCTGTAATTCCTTATGAGATACTTATGTGTATCATATGTTTTGGGCTGTCTTTTTTTAACAGAAGTCAGAGCCGTAAAACTAATGATTCCAGCACACTTTTAGCAACAGAATCGAAAGGAAATCTTATCGACGGCATATTATCTTTGGGCGTAGCACTGTCTGCGTTCTTGATAAAACTGACAGATATTAACGGAAGTTTGGGTTTCCTTCATTATACTGGAGATTTTTTCATTACGACAATTATAGTCTTGCCTGCAATAAAAGAACCGATAAGTGTTTTCATATCTTCTTTCCGCGAATTGTCAGGAGGGTTGACAACGAATCAGGAACTAAAAAGAACAGTTTTCCAATTTGTGGAAAAGAATCTTAGCGGTATTATGACATTGCAAAAATGTGACATATATAAAATTGGTATGCACATAAAAGTTTGCATTTATATTACCAATAACATTGATTATAAAAAAATACAAACTGTCAAAAGGAGTATCTTGAACGATATATGTCCTATTTACGAAAATGCTGAAATTGTTTTTTGTGAATGGTGAAATGTGATACCGGGAGAAGATAATTAAAGTAGCGAAACGAGTTAAGACCTGCGCATAGAGTTGTCGTTACTTTGAATTATAAACAAGCAACCGTAAACCTTGCACCGCCCTATGTGGGAGAAAGGGGGGAATCATCTATGCCTTGCACAGAAGCATACAAGGAACATATCATGTATACGTTCAACGGCTTTTGCAAGACCGCCATACGCTTTGCGGCACTCAACGCATGGCGTGACAGGAGCAGACGGCGGCAAAAAGAAATCGGCTCCTGCAAAGGAAAATCCTCTCAACATTCTTTTTAAAATTCCTCTAAGTAAAAACAGGATAGATTTTCTCCCAGCAGCGGCTCTCGGCAAACTGCCTGGTCAGCCACGGATCCAGCTTGCCCTTTGCGGCGTCATCTGCCAGGATGGACAGGGCTTTTGGGATGGGTATCCCCGGCTTATAGGGGCGGTCGTCGGCGACAAGGGCGTCGAAGACATCCAAAATCGTGATAATCCGCACTTCCCGGGGGATGGCTTCCCCGCACAGGCCTTGAGGATAACCGGAGCCGTCCAGCAGCTCGTGGTGGCTGGCCGCCCACTGGCGCACATGGGAAAATTCCTTGGTAAAGTGGATCTGGGACAGGAGGGAGTCGGTCAAGGTAACGTGGGCATTCATGATCTGGCGTTCTTTCTGGGAGAGGGTTCCTTTCCGAATGGAAAGCATGGCCTGCTCCGCAGGCTCCAGCCAGGGATGGGAAACATTGTCCTTATCCTGGTAGGTTTGCCGGGCCAGATTGCGGATGGCATCCAGCTGGCTGTCGGTTAAGGGGCGGCTGGAATTGCTGATCTCCTTTACCAGGTTTTCAGCTTCGTAGGTTTTGGCGGTTAGCTGTTCTGACTGAGCCTGGCTTAACTTTCCTTTAAGGCAGTCAATCTGGGTGCGGAGGCGGATAATCTCCATGCGGTGGGCGAAGGCGGCTTTCTGCTCTGGGAGAAGCCGTTCTGATTTATTCATTACCGATAGCGGGGTGATCAGCTTTCCGATATCATGGAGCCAGATGCTCATCAGGAGCTCTTCCTTCCGGGCAGCCGAAAAGCGTTCCTTTTCTTCTAAATGCCCGTTTAAATAATCCAAAAACCGCTCCCCGCAGAGAGCCATCCGCCGGGAATGGCTGGCATTATAAGGGGTGAGCTGGTCGATGGCCGTGGACATTACCCGGACGAAGGAGGAAAACAGCTCCCGGATATCACAGAGGTAACGCACGTTCTGAATGGTGATGGCAGCCTGGGAGGCTACAGATTCTAAAACCAGGGTCATTTCCTGGGAAAACGGGCAGATGCACCCCTCTTCGTCTAAAGCGTTGATTAGCTGCAAAACTCCCAGGCTTTCGCCCTTCCGGTTGCGCATAGGCACAACCAGCATGGATTTGGTATGGTATCCGGTTCGGGCATCGTACTCCTTAGGGCCGGAAAAATCGTGCTCCGGGCAGTTGTATACGTCATCAATCCGAATAGCCTGGTTTTTCAGTAAGGACAGGGTGCATACATTTTTCACGGTCAGGGCTACCGGGGGAAGATTGGGGCTTTTGCCGTCCCCGCCGGAATACTTTCCCAATGTGTTATTGTGCATAATCTTAAACCGCAGCACATCCTGATCCAGCAGATACAGCGTCCCTCCGTCGCAGTGAGCCAGATCCATGACGCAGGTTAAGATCTGCTCCAACAAGCGGTTGATGTCCCGCTGGGCAGACAGCAGCACGCCGATCTCTAATATTTTATGAATCCCTTGCTTTTCCATAGGTGTTTTTTATTTCCTTTCCTATTATATATGCGATGATACCAGGGTCAAAAGGCCGAAAATCTGGTGCAAACTTGCTAGCATAAAGATTTTTGGTCTTGGGACATACAAAAGCACCGAAAGGCTGCGCGGTTTAGCGGCAGGCCTTGGAGCAAATATATTTTACCCTAAAAGGCTTGGTTTCGCAACGGATTTATGGCGGTATAAGGATACGATTTCTTCGGACGGCGGGAAGGAATTTTCAAATACGCTCCGGCTTTTGGGAGAGGGAATAAAATACGGGAAAACGGCGATAACCTGACGTTTGCCCTGATAAAAAAGAGCTGCCATGCAAAATCAATTCTGCAAAGGCAGCTCTTTTCCCTCATCGACGTATTGTCTGCAAATCGTTATTGTTTCGTCAGCTGATAGCTTTGTCCGCCATGTACGTAAGAGAAGGTCATAACATTCCCGTTAAATACAAGCCGAATTTGGCTATCCTCAAATACGCCTCCGCCTATATAAGGCACATAATCTTTTCCCCACCAGGTAAGCTCCATAAAGTACTGGCCATTGATGTTTTCAACTATGGCATACTCCACGTTGCCGTCAACAATTCCTTTATAAGTTCCTTCAATATCCAGAGCCGTTCCTGCAGCCTGGGAGGTCTGCTGTTCCTGAACCGGCGGCTGTGTTGACTGTACCTGTACAATACCGTTCACCATCCAAGCGCCCTGAGCATTAACCGTGTTCATATCCGGCGTAACCGTATTCTGCAGGCAATATCCGCTTTCGTTGAAGTAATAACATTCTGCTACGCCATCGAAGTTTCCGTCAATCCATTTCCAGGTATTTACCGGATAACTCCCATTGTCCTCCTGCCACCACCAGCCCGCCGCATCCTGCTGCCAGCCCGCCGCAAACGCTGTGCTGCCCATGGAAATTGTAATTGCTGCTGCTGCAATAAATGTTGCTGTTCTCTTCTTCATATGCTGATCCTGTACCCCTTCCTTAAAATGTATTCATGAATCGCTTGTAAGCCACTGCTATTTTACTATAGCAGGGATAATAAAGCAAGCACAAGGTTAGATGAAGTAATACAGGAAACGGTGGAAGTATTTAACCGACAAATAAATTTTATCCCAAAGGGCTTGCTTTCGCAATGGATTTATGGCAGAATAAGGATACGATTTTTCCGAACGACAGGAAGGAATTTTCAAATACGCTCTGGCTTTTGGGAGAGAGAATAAAATACAGGAAAACGGCTATAATGGGGAGGGAAGCGGGATGGAGACATTCGATGATTTGGTAAGGATCGTGGCGAAGCTGCGCTCTAAGGAGGGCTGCCCTTGGGACAGGGAGCAGACCTTCGCGTCCTTGAAGAAATGCCTGGCCGATGAGACGGAGGAGGTATTCCAGGCTATTGATGCCCAGGATATGGAAAACTTGTGCGAGGAGTTGGGAGATGTGCTGCTGCAGGTAGTGATGAACAGCCAGATTGCCGCAGAGAAGGGGCTGTTTACCATTGAGGACGTGATTAGCGGCCTTTGCAGGAAAATGGTGCGCCGCCATCCTCATGTATTTGGGGATGCAAAAGCCTCTTCCCCTGAGGAGAGCTTAAGGCTGTGGAAACAGATTAAGGAGCAGGAAAAAAAGGAAAAAGAAAAGAGGGTTCAAAATAGCGAAAAACCTTGACAAACCAGGCAGAAACAGATATAAATGATAAGGTACACGTTCAAAGCGGGGCGGAGCCGGGGGTTAGCGATGTGTATAGAGTGGTGCGCCCTTATTTGTAAATATAGGAGGAAGATTGATGAACAAGACCGAGTTGATTGCGGCAGTGGCCGAGAAGGCAGAAATTTCCAAGAAAGATGCAGAGAAGGCGCTGAAGGCGTTCACGGATGTGGTGACAGATGAGTTGGTAAAGGGCGAGAAGGTACAGTTAGTTGGCTTCGGAACCTTTGAGGTTTCCGAGAGGGCTGAGCGGGAGGGGAGGAATCCCAAGAGCGGTGAGCCGATGACCATCGCGGCATCTAAGAGTCCTAAGTTTAAAGCCGGAAAAGCATTAAAGGATATGGTGAACGGGTAATTTATGAGGCTGGATAAGTTTCTTAAGGTTTCCCGCCTGATTAAACGGCGCACGGTGGCCAATGAGGCCTGCGACGCAGGGCGGGTTTTAGTTAATGACAAGACGGCGAAAGCTTCCCTGAATGTAAAAGAAGGGGATGTGATCGAGATTCAGTTCGGCACGAAATCGGTAAAGGTCCGGGTTCTGGATGTGCAGGAGACGGTGAAAAAGGATGAGGCGAAGGAGCTTTATCAATATCTTTAACCTATCAAGGAAGTCCCCCGCTTCTAAGTCGCAAAGACGAAAGCAGTGGGTGGGGGCTTACTTGTGTCAGGTGGGGTGCAAGCCCCTTCTGACGAGCTGCGATAGCAGCGTAGGGAGATAAGGAAGTAGCGAAGCGGATTCCGAATTTCCTTTGACAAATCCATCCCGGCAGTCATATTTTGGCGGGCCTTCTAATATACTGAATTAAGCTGGTATATTAGGAGGTCTTTTTGCTATGGAGGAAAGGGTAATGGGACGGCCCCATCGCTTGATGATGGAGGATCGGGGGAAGATTAGCATCACTGGGATCGTGGATGTGGTGTCTTTTGATGAAAACCAGGTCGTGCTGGATACGGATAAAGGGTTGCTTACCATTAAGGGGAAGGATTTGTGCGTCAGCCGCCTGACGCTGGATAAGGGAGAGGCGGATGTAGATGGACAGGCTGACAGCCTGGTTTACAGCTCCAACGAGGCTCTGCGCAAGTCGGGGGAATCGCTTTTTGCCCGGCTGTTTAAATAAGGTGGCAGGATGGTAAGCCGCGAGATTTGGGAACAGGCAGCCCTTTTGGCAAGCTGCCTGGGGCTTGGGGGCTGGCTGATGTTCTGCTATGATATTTTGCGGATCAGCCGGGTTATTTTTCCCAGGAAATATTGGCTTGTAGGCCTTGAGGATTTGCTTTACTGGGTTTATGTAAGCCTTTCGGCATTTTCCCTCCTTTACCGGCAGAATGACGGGGTGTTAAGGGGCTACGTCATTGGGTGCATTTTCCTTGGGATGTTCGCCTATGACCGCCTGATCAGCCGAAATGTAATGAGGCTATTGCAAAAAGCGGCAAAACGTATTAAAATAAAAAGAAGGAAAAGAAAACCCGGCATAAAAAGTGGTGATGCAGATGAGGAATATGGTAAGGCATTCCCGGCTGAAAAAAAGGGACAAGTGGGGAAACCGGATTGCGATAGTAGGAGTTACTTTGGTGGTGCTCAGCCTGGCCGTGGTGGTAAATTTAAAAGGCGCGGCTTTAAAGGCGAAGGATCTGGAGTACCAGATCCGGGAGGAAAGCCTGAAAAAGCAGATGGAGGAGGAATCCCAAAGGAAAACTGAGCTGGAAGAACGAGAGATCTATGTCCAGACAAAGCAGTATATCGAGGAAGTGGCGAAGGAGAAGCTGGGGTTAGTCAGCCCGGGTGAGATCCTGCTTAAGCCAATAGAAGTCCAGTAGGGCTTGGCGGCAGCGTTTTGTAGTAATGATTTCCCTCCGGCCCGCATATAATCTTTTTGAGTACACAAAGGAGAATATGCGGATAGGAGGGATTTTTGTTGTTTCATAAACGGAGCCGGAAAGGCCTGGATATGGCAGATGTAAATGGATATACGGCGGCCAGGCTGGGAGATATGGCCTCTTCCTTAAAGCGTCTGGCCCAATCTTTTACGGAGGAGATGGACGGGCAGCATCTGACTAGGGAAGATGGGGCGGCAGCGCTGCAGACGGCGGCGGCAATGGTGTGCGGCGGCTGCAGCCGGTGCAGCCTTTACCAGGACGCCGCCCAGGAAGACAGCTATTATCTGTACTATCTTTTAAGGGCTTTCGAGATGAATGGGGCGGTGCGGCTGGAGGATATGCCTCTTTTGTTTCGCCAAGCCTGTTATCATAAAGAAAAATATTTAAGCCAGTTAAATAAAAGCCTGGGAAGAGCGACTATGAACCTGTCCTGGAAGAACCGCTTTTTGGAAAGCCGGGATGCGGTGATCGTGCAGTTTCGGGAGCTGGCATACATTATTGAGGAGTTTTCCCGGCAGATGGAGCAGGCGGTGGACATTACGGGAGAGTGGGAGCTGGCGGTAAGGGCGGCCTTTCGCAGACACCGTATGGCGGTGGAGAAAATGCTGATCCTGGACTACGGGAACCGGCAGGAGGAAGCGTATCTGACCTTGCGCACCACCAATAACGCCTGCTTTACGGCCCGGGAGGCAGCGGGGGTTTTGAGCCAGGCCATGGGGCGGGGGAAGTGGAACCCGGCCCGGGACACGAAGGCGATTGTCACAAGGCAGCCAGGCACGCTTCGTTTTGCCAAGGAAGGCAAATACCAGATGCTTTACGGGATCGCTAAGATGCCCAAGGCAGGGGAAGAAGTGTCAGGGGATAATTATACTTTTTTTAAAAGCCTTGACGGACAGGCGATCATGAGCCTGGCGGACGGGATGGGGAGCGGAGAGGCGGCCAGCCGGGAAAGCATGAAGGTGATCGAGCTGACAGAGCAGCTGGTGGAAGCCGGATTCAGTGCCCGCTCCTCCTTAAAGCTGGTGAATACGGTGCTGCTTTTGGCCGGAAAAGAGCAGCATCCGGCAGCGGTAGACATTATTTGCATAGATTTGCACACGGGGGTGCTGGAGGCCATGAAGCTGGGCGCGGTGGCTTCGTTTGTGGTGGGGAAAGACGGCGTGGAGCTTTTGGAGGCGGGAGATGTGCCCATAGGGATCTTAAATCCCATAGAGCCGGTGCTGCTGTCCAAAAAGCTGTGGGATGATGACCGGATCATTATGGTTAGCGATGGGGTTTTGGAGGCGATGCCTGGAGAGGAGAAGGAGATGGTGATGAAGGACTTCCTGGCATCCCTTCCCCCAGGCAGGCCAAAGGACATGGCGGAGCAGATCCTTGGCTTCGCCCTAAGCTTTGGTGAAGATGCCAGAGACGACATGACGGTGCTGGTGGCCGGGGTATGGGAAAGGGAGCCTTAGCGCAAGATGAACCGTTATACACAGGTAAGATAAGGAGGGAATGCACATGAGAAGACGGGTGGAGGAATTTATCCGAAAGCAGGCGCTATTTGGCCGGGGAAGCCGGGTACTGGCAGCGGTATCCGGCGGGGCTGATTCCGTCTGCCTTCTGTATTTATTGGCTCAGATCCGGGAAGAATGGGAGTTGGAGCTTAGAGCCCTTCACGTAAACCATGGGATCCGTGGGGAAGAGGCCTGCCGGGATGAGGCCTTTACCAAAAAGCTTTGCCAAAGGCTTTCTGTTCCCTGCAAGGTCTGCCGGGTGGATGTGGTATCTTATGCCAGGGAACAGAGGCTTTCCCTGGAGGAGGGAGCCAGGAAGCTGCGCTATGAGGCGTTGGAGGAGGAGGCCTCCTGCTGGGAAAGGCAGGAGGGCGGACCGGTTAAGGTTGCGGTAGCCCACCATGGGGATGACAATGTGGAGACGATCCTCCATAATCTGTTTCGGGGAAGCGGCTTAAAGGGGCTTGGGGGGATCCGGCCCCGGCGGGGGAAGATTATCCGTCCTCTCCTTGCCGTTACCCGGAAGGAAATCTTATCCTATATAGAGGAAAACCACTTAAGCTATTGCGAGGATTCCACCAATGCGTCGGAAGATTATACCAGGAATAAGCTGCGCCATCAGGTGATGCCGCTGATCTGCTCCCAGATCAATGGGCGTGCGCCGGAGCATATCCTTCAGGCGGCCCAGCGGCTGAGCCAGGCGGATGAGTATTTGGAAGGGCGGGCGCTTTTATGGCTTAAGCAGTATGGAGCCTGGGAAAAGGACGAAGGTCAGGTAATCAGGGCGGGGGCGGATGCGGGAAAGCTTTCCAGGGAAGAGCCGATTATCCAGACGTATGTGATTCGCCAGCTGATCCGGGGGATGGCTGGCTCCTGGAAGGATATTGCCAGCATTCATGTGGAAAACGCCAGGGAGCTTTTGGAAAAGCAGGCAGGCAAGCAGGCGGATTTGCCCTGCGGGCTGATGGCCAGGCGGACGTATGACTATCTGTGGGTGGAGCAAAAAGGCCAGATGAAATCTTTTCAGCCGCCCAAGGCAGAATTTAAGACATTTTCTTATGAAAAAGGAATGGAAATTCCGCAAAACCGGTATACGAAATGGTTTGATTATGATAAAATAAAGAGTGGATTGTCTGTACGCACCCGGCAGGCGGGAGATTATTTTGTCCTTCCGGGCGGCGGGCGCAAGACGATTAAATCGTATTTCATTGACGAAAAAATCCCTGCCATGCTTCGGGACGGCGTATTCCTTTTAGCGGAGGGAAGCCATGTTTTGTGGGTTATTGGCAGGCGGATCAGTGAAGCGTATAAGGTTACGGACAGGACAAAAAGAATTTTGCAAGTACACGTAAGCGGAGGAAATGAAGATGGCAGATAAGATTCGGGTGCTGTTAACCGAGGAAGAGGTAAACGGGAAAATTAGCGAGGTGGCAAGGCAGATCAGCAGGGATTATGAAGGGAAGCAGGTGCATTTGATCTGCATATTAAAGGGCGGCGTGTTCTTTACCTGCGAGCTGGCTAAGCGGCTGACCGTGCCGGTGTCCTTAGATTTCATGTCGGTGTCCAGCTACGGCAGCGGCACTGTGTCCAGCGGAGTGGTAAAGATTGTGAAGGATTTAGATGAGCCGCTGGAGGGGAAAGAGGTTTTGATTGTGGAGGATATCATTGACTCCGGGCGGACGTTAGCTTACCTGATGGAAGTGTTAAAGCAGAGGAACCCGAAGAGCATCCGCCTGTGTACTTTATTGGATAAGCCAGAGCGGCGGGTAAAGAAGCAGGTTCAGGTGGCATACACCTGTTTTACCATTCCTGATGAGTTTGTAGTGGGTTACGGCCTGGATTACGATCAAAAATACAGAAATCTTCCGTATATTGGGGTAGTAGAGCAGTAAGGAGGCGGCTAGTTGAAAGAGCAGCAGTACAGGAGCCTGGGATTTGCCTTTATCATCGTGATGATGCTTTTAGTGGTGATGACTTTTTCCAGGCAGGTGTTTACCAATGACGATATCAGCTACCAGGAATACCTGGCGGCGCTGGATAATGGCAGCGTGGAACGGGTGATTATCCGGCAGAACCAGCAGACGCCTACCGGGGAGGTAGAGCTGAGGCTTAAGGACGGGGGGATAAGGGAGTATTACACATCCGATGTGACGCTGGAGCAGCGCCTGCTCCAGGAAAAGGGCATCGATTACATTAATATGGATGTGCCCCAGGAGAATATGGTTCTTAGCATGGTGTTCCCGGTGCTCCTCTCCGCCGTAGTGGTGGTGATCCTGATCAGCATCATGAATGCCAGGGCTTCCGGCGGGGGAACCAATGCCAAGATGATGAATTTTGGGAAAAGCCGCGCCAGGATCAGCCGGGACGGCAAGGTGAACTTTAGCGGGGTAGCCGGGCTGAAGGAAGAGAAGGAGGAGCTGGAGGAAGTGGTTGATTTCCTCCGCCATCCCCAGAAGTATACCAGTGTGGGCGCAAGGATCCCCAAAGGGCTTCTCCTGGTAGGCCCTCCTGGAACGGGCAAGACCCTTTTGGCAAAGGCAGTGGCCGGGGAGGCAGGGGTTCCCTTCTTTTCTATTTCCGGATCGGATTTTGTGGAAATGTTTGTGGGCGTTGGGGCATCCCGCGTCCGGGATTTGTTTGAGGATGCAAAAAAGAACTCTCCCTGTATTGTGTTTATCGATGAGATTGACGCGGTAGCCAGGAGGAGGGGAACCGGCATGGGCGGCGGCCATGATGAGCGCGAGCAGACCTTAAACCAGCTTTTGGTGGAGATGGACGGCTTCGGCGTGAATGAAGGGATCATTGTGATGGCGGCCACGAACCGGGTGGATATTCTGGATCCGGCGATTTTAAGGCCGGGGCGTTTCGATAGGAAGGTTAATGTGGGAAGGCCGGACGTAAAGGGCCGGGAGGAGATCCTTAAGGTGCACAGCAAGGAAAAGCCCCTTGGGGATGACGTGGATTTGCGGCGGGTGGCTCAGACCACAGCCGGGTTTACCGGGGCGGATTTGGAAAACCTGATGAATGAGGCGGCTATTGTCACGGCCAGGGACGGCAGGAAGTTTTTGCAGCAGGCGGATATTGATAAGGCCTTTGTGAAGGTAGGGATTGGCGCGGAGAAGCGCAGCAAGGTGATTTCCGAGAAGGATCGGCGGATTACGGCTTACCATGAATCGGGCCATGCAATCCTGTTCCATGTGCTTCCCGAGGTAGGCCCGGTGCATACCGTTTCCATCATCCCTACGGGCAACGGCGCAGGGGGCTATACCATGCCCCTGCCGGAAAAGGATGAGGCTTATATGACGAAGGGCCGTATGCTGCAGCATATTATGGTTTCCCTGGGAGGCCGTATAGCTGAGGAGTTGATTTTTGACGATATCACTACCGGGGCATCCCAGGATATTAAGCAGGCTACTGGGATTGCTAAGGCTATGGTGACGCAGTACGGGATGTCGGATCGGATCGGCATGATCAATTACGGCAGCGATGATGATGAGGTGTTTATCGGCCGGGATCTGGCGCATACGAAGGCTTACGGGGAGTCGGTGGCTACGATGATTGATGAAGAGGTGAAGCGGATTATCGACGAGTGCTACCAGAAAGCCAAGACAATTATTATGGAGCATGAGAGCATCCTTCATGCCAGCAGCCGTCTTCTGATGGAAAAGGAAAAGATCAGCCAGAAGGAATTTGAGCAGCTGTTTGGAGGCGGAGAGGAAGCCGTGGCAGGGACTTAAGGGCAAGTTTTTGCCGTTCCCAGGCAGTGGGCAAAAGGAATGAAGGGTTGGCGGGTAAAGCCTGTGAGTGTTGGGCATTCTGACGAAAGGGGAAATTTGAGTAGATATATTGCACAAAAAGAAAAATGAAAAAAACGCAAGTTTGTGCACACTTATTTTTGCTGCTGTGCTATTATAATAGACGTAACCCCCCCAATACATTATATAGTTTTTGCTACACCCCATAAGAAACGAAATACCTTCTCCTAAAAAGGCCAGCTACCCCGCTGGCCTTTTTACTGCCTGTCATATGGGTATTTTTGGTAAAAATGAAGGCAGCTTTTCGTAACATTTCTCCATTGTATATTTGCGGGAGATGGTTTACAATGGAGTTTATCAGAATTTGCAGGGCAAATTTCGGCAAAAGGCTCAAAGAGCGCTATAAATTGATAAATCCTATGAGATGCAGGAGGGTAAAGCGGACGGGTATGGATGTCTGTTGTCTAAATAGAGAAGCATTATTTTCATCAGAAACGGAGGATTACCGGATTCCGCCGGAGCCGGAGGAAAACCAGCAGGTGGCGCTGCGGTTTCGCACGGCGCGGGACGGTGCAGATCAGGTTCTTTGCTGGGAAGTGGGAAATGAAATTCCTCAGACGATGGAAAAAGTATCCCAGGATACGTATTTTGATTATTATAAGTGCAAGGTGACGGTTGGCACAGAGCCTTTCCGGTATTATTTTCAGATTAAGAAGGGGGAGGATTGCTGTTATTATAACCGGATGGCTGTCCAGGAGGAAGCTCTTCTCCAGTTTGCTTTCTGCATTACCCCGGGCTTTCATACGCCGGAGTGGGCTAAGGGAGCCATTATGTACCAGATTTACGTGGATCGGTTCTGCAACGGGGATCCTAGCAATGATGTGGAGGACGGCGAATACATTTACATCGGCGCACCAGTGCGGCGGGTGAAGGATTGGAATAAGCCTCTGGAGCCGTTTGACGTGGGATGTTTTTACGGAGGGGATCTGCAGGGAGTATGGGATAAGCTGGATTATCTTCAGAGACTTCATATTGAAGTGATTTACTTTAATCCGATTTTTGTCTCCCCATCCAACCACAAATACGACTGCCAGGATTATGAACATATTGATCCTCATTACGGCGTGATTGTCCGGGACGGAGGGGAGGTTTTGCAGCCCCAGCCGGAAGGCGGAGGGGATCGGCGGGAGGAGAACCGGAATGCCACGAAGTATATGGCACGGGTGACGGATCCCGCAAACCTGGAAGCCTCCGATGCTTTTTTTGCCCGGTTCGTGGAGGAAGTCCATAAGCGGGGGATGCGGGTGATCCTGGACGGTGTGTTTAACCACTGCGGTTCCTTTAATAAATGGATGGATCGGGAGGGGATTTACGAGAAGGCCAAAGGCTATGAGCCGGGAGCTTATGTTTCTTCGGACAGCCCTTACCGCTCGTTTTTCAAGTTTTATTCAGAGGAGCCGGGAAGCTGGCCTTATAATGGAAGCTACAGCGGCTGGTGGGGACATGATACGCTGCCGAAGCTAAACTATGAGGGTTCAAAAAAGCTGCAGGAGTATATTCTGGAGATTGCTAAGAAGTGGGTTTCGCCGCCTTATTGTGTGGACGGCTGGCGGCTGGATGTGGCGGCGGATCTGGGGCAGACCGGAGAGTTTAACCATTATTTCTGGAAGGAGTTCAGGAAGGCGGTAAAGTCCGTTAACCCAGACGCTTTAATCCTGGCGGAGCACTACGGCGATCCCAGCGCCTGGATGCAGGGGGATGAGTGGGACGGCATTATGAATTACGATGCCTTTATGGAGCCGCTTACCTGGTTTTTGACCGGGATGGAAAAACACAGCGACGAGCGGGACGAAACCTTATATGGGGACGGAGAAGGCTTTTTCCGTGCCATGAATTACCATATGAGCCGGATGCAGACCCCGTCGGTTATGGTGGCGATGAATGAGCTGTCCAACCATGACCATTCCCGGTTCCTTACCAGGACGAACCGGAGGGTGGGGCGGTTAGCCAGCGCAGGGGCTGAGGCTGCCTCAGAAGGGATCAATTACGGGATTTTCCGGGAAGCGGTGATGGTTCAGATGACCTGGCCAGGAGCGCCTACGATTTACTATGGGGATGAGGCCGGGATGTGCGGCTGGACGGATCCGGACAACCGGAGGACATATCCCTGGGGGAAGGAAAACTTAGAGCTTTTGGAGTACTGCCGCTATATGTGCGCCATTCACAGGATGGTTCCGGCCTTGCGGCGGGGGACGGTGAAAAAGCTGCTGGCCGGGCGGCAGTTTATCGCATACGGGCGGATGTACGGCAAGTACAAGGCTGTGGTGGCGGTAAATAACGGGGAACAGGAGAGGGAAGAGGAGATTCCCATCTGGCAGCTTGGGGTGGAGGATGATGAATTTCTGTGGCGGATTATGGCAACCACGGAAAAGGGATATAATGTAGGAGGCGCAAATGCGGAACATTCCAAGGGGTATCTGCGTCTGAAGATGGAGCCGGTGAGCAGCATTCTGGTGATTACCCATGCCGATGAGTTTTTCTCCGTGGCAGGCGGCCCGAAGAAGAAGGAGCAGCCAAAAACGCCGGCAAACCGACCTGCGAAGCGGAAAAAAGGGAGAAAAAAGGCAGTTAAAGGCAGGAAAGCTTCCAGAAAACCTCTTGATTTTTCCAAGTATATGTGATATGATAATGGCTGCCTGTTAGTGTGGTGTTCAGCCAGGGCTGGCAGGCAGCTAAGGAAAGTAACTGCACAGTTTGCGGGCAGTTACAGATATGGGTGGATTCCCGAGTGGCCAAAGGGGACAGACTGTAAATCTGCTGCGATTCGCTTCGGTGGTTCGAATCCACCTCCGCCCATTTTTATCGTATATTCAGTCAGCCGGCGTGGCGGAACTGGCAGACGCACAGGACTTAAAATCCTGCGGGACTAATCTCCCGTACCGGTTCGATTCCGGTCGCCGGCATCTTAAAACCCTTGAATGTTCAAGGGTTTTTTGTTTTTGTGCTGCATTTCATGCTGTATGATAAGGAGGATTGGAGAAAGATGGTAAGAGCGGATTTCCATACCCACACAACCTACTGCGACGGGAAGGATACTCCCAGAAAGATGGTGGAGGCGGCATACCGGAAGGGGTTTACGGATTTTGGGATTTCCGGCCACGCAGATTTTTCCTGCGTTGAGCCGGGATTTGGGATGTCGGATAAGGCGCTGGGGGAATATAAGAAAGAGCTGTATGCCCTGCGGGAGGAGTACGCCGGGAGGATGAATATTTACATCGGGATTGAGCTGGATGCCTTAGGCCCGATTCAAAAGGCGGAGTATGCCATTGGATCCGTTCATTGCCTGGAAAAAAATGGAGAAAAAGTGGTTGTGGACGATTCGGAGGAAAAGCTGAAGGAATGGGTGAGCCGCCTGTGGGGCGGGGACTGGTATGGGTTTGCCCAGGAGTACTTTGCCTTAGAGGCTCAGGTTTTTTTGCGGACGGGCTGTGACTGGGTGGGGCATTTTGATCTGCTGACAAAGTTTAACGAAGGCTTCCGGCATTTTGACGAGAGGAAGGATGCATACCGGGAGCCGGCTCTGGCGGCCATGCGCCGGTTAAACGAAGCAGGCCTTCCCTTTGAGATCAATACCGGAGCCATGTCAAGGGGCCATCGGACCAAGCCTTACCCGTCCCGCTTTTTGCTGAAGGAGCTTTCTGCCATGGGCGGCCGGATTATGATTAATTCCGACAGCCACAGCGCAGAAACTATCGGATTCGCTTTCGGCCAGGCCAGAAAGCTTGCCTTAGCGTGCGGATTTACCTGGCTTACGGTGTTAAAGCCAGGCGGGGGGTTTAGGGAAATCCGGCTTTAAAGCTTGGGGATTAGCTGTCCTGGGAATTAGCCGCTCTGGGATTGGCTGGGCTGCGGATTTTGCCGCTGGCAAAGCAGCCGGTGCTGCCGTCCTACCCGTTCGCGGATTTGGCGAAGGAAGCTTTCCGGGCCGAGGATGCGGATAACGGGGCCGAAGGAAAGGATGCCGATAAGCAGCTCCGGCTCATCGGCCAGATCGTAGTAGATGGAGCAAATCCAGGTATTCGTCTCTTCCTGAAAAGAGGTATGTTTTTCGTAATTGGCAAAATGGAGCATACACCGTTCCAGGGAATTGCGTTCCCCGCTGATTTCCATTACTACCGGGCTTTCGCATCGGCAGATGGGGCGGAAGGCGTAAGTGTGCAGATTGATGGGCGCATCTTTCCGGGAGAGATGGCAGCCGTGGATGCGGCCTACGTTTAAAATGGTGTTGTGGCGGAATGTGTGCCCGGAGTATTTTAAGCAGCAAAGCCGGAATTTATTGTCCTTGGCCGAGTACTGCAGCTGATAAGGGGCGGCTTCCAGGACGGCGGTTTCGCCGAATCGGTTTTCATAGGCCAGGATCAGAGCCTTTTTCGTTTCCAGAGCCTTTAGGATGGTATGAAAATTCTCCCGGTAGGCAGGGGAGGAAAAATCATCCCCGTCCAGATACTGGTCGAAATAGTGGAAATCCTCCTGCCGATATAGAGGTTTGGCCGGGGAAAGCCAGCTTTTTATGGCATCTATCTGCCCGTCAGTAAGGAAAAGGGCGATGCGCTCATCGGCCAGGAGGGCTTTTAACCAGGATTTCTGAAGCTTGGTCAGCGGAAGGCTTCCTGGCATCAGGGCTTCCTGGGAAATAAGATTTGGCCGAAAATGCCCTGGTGTGTTTGGGGGAAGGGATCGGGGAGCTTTGTCCGTTAACAGCGGCCATTCTCCTGAGGTAAGTTTTTGGACGATCACTAAGCCACTTTCGGAGTAGCCGTATTTCACGGAAAGCTCATCGATCCGGTTTCGGTCAATGGGAGCCTTAAAGGCCTCGGCCAAAATCCGCCGGACGGCCTGGTAGTATACGCCGTAAATTTTATCAAACAGCTCCGGGCTGTTTTTTGGTTCGGGAGCTTTTGGTTTAGGGGTCAGAGGAGCCGGGAGTATGCGCTTGGCGGCATTCCTGGCAGCGTTGCTTTCTGTGGCTTCGCTCATGGCAGTTTCCTGCCCGTCTCTCGGAAGGCAGTACATTTCGTACAGCTTATCCCAGTCCCAGGTGACTTTGGCGATGGCGAATGGGTTCGTCCCCTGGATGTCCAGCACCCGTCCGGTGAAAGTTTTTACCCAGGACAGCATTTCATTGGTATCGAAAAAGGTTCCCTTGTACAGGTATTGCCCGGGGCGGACGGCGAAAATCTTCCCGCCTCTTCCTTCACGAGCCAGGCGGTTTAAGATATAGCCTTCCGTTTCCTGGCGGATGCGCAGGGTTAAGCAGAGTTCCTCTATCCGGCTGCTGCCCCCGAAGGAAACGCCCCAGCATTTTGGACGGTTGGCCATAAGCTTTTGGCGTTTATCCTCATAGTCGGCGTAAGGCTCCTTGAGGAACACTTTTGTGATGGCATCCAGGCGGAAGTTGGAGAAACGCCGCCGGTCTTCTAAGTACAGGCAGACGTAGCGCCGCCCGGTCTGGGTGCTTACCTGTATGGATAATGGGATGCCGCAGATCCTTGAGGTAAGGCCGCTGCGGCTGCTTTTGTTTTCAAACCAGATTCCCCGGTGTTCATTCATGGCAGTAAGGATTTGGATCAGGATTCCATCCTCCAAGGTATGGACGATAAAGTGGTGCTTAAATTGGAACCACCGGTTTTCCCTGTCCGCCCCGTCTAAGATGGTGCTGCCGATGAATCCAAAAGGCGCAGCCTCCTGGAAAAAGGAAATGGCGGAGAGCATACGCTGCCAGGCATCGCCGGGCAGGGCGCCGGTTCCGGGAAGGAGGCGGTAGCATAAGCTTCTTCCCCTTTGCCGTTCTTCAAAAAGCTCCAGCTCTTTGTATTCTTTTAATTTCAGCCGCAGGGTCTGGAGGTCAAAAACGGTTCCGTAGGTTTGGGCAATCTTGTCGCACAATTCCTTTGCTGCCATCCCCTCTCCCTGCCCCCAAAGGATGTCCAGAAGGAAAAAATGGAGAAGGATGTCATTGTCCGTAAAGCTTTTGGACTTCCATGCGGCATAAAGGGGATTTTGGGGGATGGTTTTGCTGTCCACGCTGATGTAGACGTGCTTTTCCTTTTGGGAATAGCCGGACTGGATGTAGCCAGACAGCCAGCTTTCTATGCGCCGTCGCTCATTGTCGTAGGTTCTGGCGCTTTTTTCCCCGTAATCTCCCCGGCTTTTAAAGCCGTAGACGAAAAATTGGCGCATATAATTGCGGATGCGGTCAAAATTTTTAATTAATTCCTGAAATTTTTCCATGGCATAGTGTCCTCCATCTTTCAAGGTAAGCCTTCCTTTTATCATATATGTTGGGGGCAAAAGGTCGTTTGTCCCTGGTATCATCATACCAGCCTGCGGGAGAAAAAACGAGGATAAATTTTAAGTTCGCAACTTTTTTTAAATGACCGCCCTTTCCTTTTTTGGTAAACTATGGCTGTAAGCGTAAGAGATGAAAAAACAGAGAGGAAGGGTGTGAAGGGATGTTTGTATTGTACGAGAAGGGGCGGACGAAAGTGCCCATAAAGGTTTGGCTGGAGGACGAAAGGGATTTGGAGGAAAGCTGCAGGGAGCAGGCATATCATCTGTCAGAGCTTCCCTTCCTCCATAAATGGGTCTGCCTGATGCCGGACACCCACGCGGGGAAGGGGATGCCCATCGGAGGGGTGATTGCCGCGAAGGATGTGATTATCCCCAATGCGGTGGGCGTGGATATCGGCTGCGGCATGGCCTATACGGAGACGAATATCCAGGTGGAGGAAATCCGGGACATCATGACGGGGAATGGCTCCCTGGTGCAGGCCATGATAGGCGACATTATGCGGAATGTTCCGGTGGGCTTTAACCACCATAAGACGATGATGCCCTGTGACACTTTAGACAGGGCGTATGAGGAAATAGAGCGGTATGAAGAGGATGAGGAGCTTTTAGGGCAGCTGGAAGACGGGTATTACCAGGTGGGAACCCTTGGAGGAGGAAACCATTTTATCGAGCTTCAGGAGGATGAACGGGGATATCTGGCGGTGATGATCCATTCCGGCAGCCGCCATTTCGGGAAAAGCGTATGCGATTATTTCCATAACCGGGCCAGGGAGCTGAACCAAAGATGGTACAGCCAGGTTCCCGACGAGTACCGGCTGGCGTTTTTGCCCACGGAATCTGGGGAGGGAAAACGGTATATTAACTGGATGACACTTTCCATGGATTTTGCCAGGGAAAACCGGGAAAAGATCATGCTGGCGGTAAAGGCAGTGATGGAAAAATGGATTGGGAAATATACCTCCCTTAACCTGGAATTTTCCGGGGATATTAACTGCCATCACAATTACGCGGCGCTGGAAAACCATTATGGGGAAAATGTATGGGTGCACCGGAAAGGCGCTGTCCGGGCACAAGGCGGCGAGCTGGCGGTGATCCCGGGAGCCATGGGTTCATACAGCTACGTGGTGATGGGAAAGGGGAACCCGGAAAGCTTCTGCTCCTCTTCCCACGGAGCCGGGCGGCGTTATTCCAGGAAAGGAGCCATGGAGGCGTTTTCCTGTGAGCAGGTGATCCGGGATTTAGCAGATCAGGGAGTGATCCTGGGGAAGAAAAAAAGGGCGGATGTGGCGGAGGAAAGCCGTTTTGCCTATAAAGATATTGAAACGGTCATGGCTCAGCAGCCTGACCTGGTAGTCCCGGTAAAGCGCCTGAAAACCGTTGGCGTGGTGAAGGGATAGAAGGATAGGGAAATTATGCTTCCAGAGCGTGGTTAAAAACGCTCTAAGCTTAAAGGGTAGCTTTTAGAAGCAGCCTTTGGGGTGCTGCCGGCTCTGCCGTCCAGCATACCGGGCATAGTTTTAGGCGCGATGTGTCGCAGGTTCAAATCCTGCCCGTGTTAACCAACACGCGTAGCTAAGTGGGTATAGCAATCGTTAATGAATTTGCTGTATGTAAATGCAGCCAGCATCCAAGGGAAAGGGAAAGCCCCGGCCAGGCTGAGAGGCAGCCTTTTGGCGGCTTGCATCAGGCGGCCCATGATTTTGCAAAACCTATCAGGAGGCGTTCGCGCTTATGCGTCCTGTTCGCGTTGGCGTCCCGGTATGCCGGGTACGCTTGGCGCAGTCAGGCGCAGTTAAGGCAGCGCATAAGGAAGGCAAAGCAAAAGAATAGCCCTTGATCCCCGTCCAAAAGGCGAGGCCGGGGGGAAAGCCCTTTGCCAAAGAAGAAAGCTACGGCGTTTGCGCTTTAGAAATGCAGGCGCATCCGCGAAAATCATAAAGAAATCATTAAAGGAGGAAAAAGATGAAGGTAATCATTAAAGAGCAGGAATGCGGTTATTTGATGAAAAACGGGCGCTTTCAGAAGCTGCTGCCTGCCGGAAAATATACATATTTTAAAAAATTAGGTTATGAGGTGCTTACGGTTCCTATGACGGGAGAGGTAAAGACATCCGGGATCCCCATTGAGGTGCTGATGAAATGCCCGGATTTTGCGTCCCGCGTGGCAAAGGCTAAACTTCCTGACACTTCTATCGCCCTTCGGTTTGTGAACGGCGCTTACTGTGAGGTGCTTACTAAGGCGGAAACGTATTTCTGGAATGTGTTTGAATCCAACGAATTCCAGGTGATCGATATTACCAAGCCGTATATGGAGGGAACCCTGCCCAGGATGTATATGGATCTGATGCCGGCCAAATATTATAAGAAGATTACCATAAAGGATGGGGAGCTGGGGCTGTTGTACTTTGATCAGCGGCTGGAAAAGCGGCTGGAGGCAGGGTCTTACTATTTTTGGAATTACGGGGCGGAAGTGACCTGCAAAATTTTCAATATGAAGCTACAGCAGCTGGAGATTTCCGGCCAGGAAGTGCTTACCGCCGACAAGGTAGGAATCCGGCTGAATGTGATCTGCAATTACCGGATCACGGAGCCGGAGGAGCTGGTAAAAAAGGTGGAGGGCGTATCTTCTCAGCTGTATACCTGCGCCCAGCTGGTGATCCGGGAGTATGTGGGCCGGTATCGTCTGGATGAGCTGCTGGCTCAGAAAGAGGAGATTGGCCGGTATATCCTGGAAAAGATGAGGGAGCGGCAGAAGGAACTGTGCGTGGAGGTAATCAGCGGAGGGATCAAGGATATTATCCTGCCGGGGGAGATCCGCAGCATTATGAATACGGTTCTGGTTGCAGAGAAGAAGGCTCAGGCTAACGTGATCATGCGCCGGGAGGAGGTGGCTTCCACCAGGAGCCTGTTAAATACGGCGAAGCTGATGGATGAGAATAAAACGCTGTTTAAGCTAAAGGAAATGGAATATTTGGAAAGGATCTGCGATAAGGTAGGCAGCATTTCCTTAAACGGCGGGAAAAATGTGCTGGAGCAGCTTGCGGAGCTGGCCGGCTGCAACCCTTAAAGTCCGGAGCCGAAGATTTTGCTTGAATCTTTGGGGGATTTCGTCTATGATGGAGGGGATGCGGAGGGTCATTTGGATGAAATTAGGAGGTTGGGTTGGTTATGGAAGAATTTAAGGTTTATCCGGTGTCCTGCCCGGTGGAGGGGGAAGTGATTCCCCTGTCCCAGGTGTCGGACACTTCCGTGGCATACGGTATGTTAGGGCCTGGCGTAGGCATCCATCCGGCCAAGGGAAGGGCGGTGGCTCCTTTTGCCGGGGAGGTATCTGCCCTTTTTGACACGAAGCACGCCATCGGCTTAACTAGCGATGACGGCGGCGTGGAAGTGCTGATCCATGTGGGGATCAATACGGTAGAGCTTAAAGGGAAGCATATGACTGCCCTTGTAGCCGCCGGGGATCATGTGGAGGAAGGCCAGCCAATATTGGAGTTTGACTTAGAAAAGATTAAGGAAGCCGGGTTTGATCCCACAGTGGCAGTGGTTGTGTCCAATATCTATCTGTTTCCTAAAATAGAGGTTATGGGCTATGGGCCGAAAAAGGAAATGGATGAGCTTTTGGAATGCAGTTAGCGGGTAAGGAGATGACTTGCTTAAACGGCTGCGTTAATTTGGAGATCCCATCAAAACAGCTAATGACATATCCCGTCAAATATGTTATGATCACATTATAGCGTGTTTGGAAGGAAATTGATTGTTAGCGATAATCGCATGATGCTGCGCAAAAGATCTTTTGATCTGGCTGCTGCTGCCTGAAGGGAGATCCATATTGAAGGAACCGATGAATTTTGACCCTGGCTTAATTGAATATTTGCTGTCCGATAACCAGGATCTTCCCCTGGCGGCATCTATCCGCAGATTTCTTGATGAAATGCCGGGGGGCTTTTTTATCTATCGGGCTGATGGCGATGAGGAAATCTTGTATGCCAATAAGGCGTTGTTTAGGATGTTTGGCTGTGAAACAGCTGAGGAATTTGCGGAGCTGACCGGCAATACTTTCCGGGGGCTGGTGCACCCGGAGGATCTGGAAAAGGTGGAGGAAAGCATCCGAGAGCAAATTGCCCATAGCCAGTATGATTTGGACTATGTGGAATACCGTATTATCCAAAAGAGCGGGGCGATCTGCTGGATTGATGATTACGGCCATTTTATCCGCAGCCGGACAAATTCTTTAGGTTAGAATCGATGATGGGGTAAACGAAAAAGCAGTTTTGGCATTCCAGTGAACTGCCCCTTCGTTTACACCATTTTCGATTTGACCTAATTGAACAAAGTGAGCG
>CAJTFL010000031.1:0-40083 GCA_910575565.1 Lachnospiraceae bacterium
CTGCGCCATGCGGCGCCGTGCGCTTATGCGGTATTAGCAGCCATTTCTGGCTGTTATCCCCCAGTATAAGGCAGGTTATCCACGTGTTACTCACCCGTCCGCCGCTAAGACAATCCTGATTCCATCCGAAAACTTCATCAAGATCGCTCCGCTCGACTTGCATGTGTTAGGCACGCCGCCAGCGTTCATCCTGAGCCAGGATCAAACTCTCAAATTGAAATGTCTGCTCTTGGTTTAGACTATTAGCTTGGCTAATCGCTTTAAACCTTCATTACTTTGGTTTTGTTCTGAATTCTTCTCAAATCCAAGGCCAAAACCGACCTTGTGTTTAGAATCTTCAGGGTTTGTGTATTGTTCGATCTTTAATTTTCAAGGTTCGTTCTTGTTTTTCAAACTTAGCTTGCTGCCAGCTTCTTCTTTGCTTCTCGCAGACAGCTTAGATATAGTATCATATCTTTCCAGGTTTGTCAACAACTTTTTTAACTTTTTATTTTGCCTTTAGGAGCTTGCCCTCCACTGCTTTCCAGCAGCGTGACTAATCATAGCACAGCTTACCTTGCCTGTCAAGCAGTTTTTTTATTTATTTTTCGACTTTTCATCAGGTCAAAAAAATAATCATTTGGAAAGAAAAGCGGAGAAAGAGGGATTTGAACCCTCGCGCCGGTTACCCGACCTACACCCTTAGCAGGGGCGCCTCTTCGGCCTCTTGAGTATTTCTCCGAGTTCATTGTTTCCATATGATAACACTTCCAGCATATTTGCTGTCAAGCGCATAAATCATTATACATAAAGCATTTTCATTTGTCAACCCTGTTTTTTATTTTTTCTTTGCATTTTTTCTTTGCATTTTTTCTTTGTGTTTTTTGCAGGAAAATTAGGGCTTTGTTTACTTGGGTAGATGAGGGGAGAATTAATGCTTTGTCAACTTGGATATCTGGTAAGGTTATTTTGACGCTGGGTTGTTTCGGAAAATATGGGGAGTGAATGGCAATGGAATATCATCCAGACCAACAAAAAAGCACCATAAAATCATGCTTACAAGAAAAAGCATTTAATCCAGCACAAAAACGGAGCCGCCAAGTGATCCAACTACTATTCACTCCTGCGGCTCCAATCTTCATCTAACGTTCACCTTACTTATCTGCAGCTACTCCATTCTGAGCATAATAGTCATCAAACAACTTATTGATGGCATCATGGGTTTCGCCACTGATGGACGGAAGCTTTCCGCCCCATGCTTCCTCTGCCTGCTTAAAGCCTTTCTCTACGGCTGCCTGCATGGTCTTCATTTTCTCCGGATCATCCCCTGCCAAAGCCTGGACAAAATCAAAAATCCTCTGGGATGTTTTAGAAACGCCCCAATAGCCGTCTTCCGAGATGGCTTTCTCAGCTTCTGCCTTGGTCTCGGCATCTACCGTGTAGTTGCCGCTGGCCATCATCTTCCAAAAATCATCGCCCTTCGCCATGGAAGCGGTAATGCCCTGCTTCTGGAAATTCTGTACCATCATATTGGTGAACCGGGTCATCTGGTTCTCCAAATCATCCTTTAAGCTCTTTACCAGAGCGGCACGCTCGGAATCGCTCATCTTGGTGATCACCTTCGTATCACCGCTTAACTCTACCCGATCCGTATCGGGGGTTTTGGGATTGGTGGCTTCCGCACCCTGGTTTTCCGGTTTCTTTACTGCCTCGTTTGCTGCAGCAGCATTAGTTGTCGCATACTGCCCGATATTCTGAGCATACTGGCGGGCGGTTAAGTCCTGGGCTACTTGATTTACCATAATTATTCCTCCTTCTTTTTAATTACATATACAGCATATCATTTCTCTTCCCTGAAAATTATCAAAGCTGCGTCTACTTGGATATATCGGCATTTTCCTTTAAAAATAAAGGATTCTCAGCCTACATTTTCATTAATTGCCTGCTGTATCCTGTCATGCACTATATCTGCGATTTCCCGGGTTTTTAACCCAAGATATTGATCCGGATAAAGAGGCTCTAGATAATGTACCTGTACCGTTTCCTTTCGGATGGAAGGAAAATCAAAGGGCTTATGGCAGTCAATTAAGGCTACGGGGACGATAGGGCATTTTGCGTTTACCGCGCTTTTAAACGTTCCTCCCTTAAATTCCATCAGCTGGTTTCCCGCCTGGCTCCTGGTTCCTTCCGGGAAAATAAGGAAATTCCTTCCCCCCTTCACCTCCTCCGTTACCTGCTTAATCACTTCCATGGACGCCCGGATATCCTTCCGGTCGATGCCTAATCCTTTGATTAAGGCAATCACCTGCTTGACCAATATCCAATTTAGGGCCTCTTTCTTAATTACCACGCCGAAAGGCCGGGGACAGGTTTCCAAAAGCGCAAGGGAATCAAAAAATCCCTGATGGTTGGGAAACATGATAAACCCGTCTTTTTCCGGGATATGTTCCCTTCCGGAGCATTTCACCGTTACCCGCCCCGTCCGGTTTACCTCTTTTACCACATTCTGCAAAAATCCGTATTTTTCTTCATCTGTATGGGGATCCGAGAGCCTGCTCAGCCTGTACAGCCGGTAAAACCAGGCAGGAACCCGGTAACAATTCCGTAATACCATGTATACAATCCGATTCATCTTATTCTGTTTTTTCCGGTACGCCTTCCGTGTCTTCCTCCCTGTCTTCTTCCTCTTTCGTGCCGCTGTCCCTGACTTTTGCGATGCTGGCCACCCGCACATCAGAATCCTGATCCACGTTCATCAGCTTAACGCCTGAGGTATTCCTTCCGATAATGCTGATATCATTGACCGCCATGCGGATAATAATCCCTTCATTGGTGATCAGCATCACTTCCCTGTGGTCGTCCACCAGCTTTGCGCCGATAAGGCAGCCCGTCTTATCCGTTACCTTATAGCAAAGCACGCCTTTCCCGCCTCTTAGCTGCTGCTTGAATTCACTGGTATAGGTGCGTTTTCCATAGCCTTTTTCCGATGCGGTTAACAGGCATTCTCCCTGGCTGATGGTCTGCATCCCAATCACTTCATCATCTTCATCAAATTTCATCCCAATCACGCCCATGGAAACACGCCCAGTTATGCGCACGTCGTTTTCGTCAAAACGGATGCACATCCCCTTCTTCGTCACCAGGAAGATATCTTCCCTGCTGTCCGTCACCTTTACCTCAATTAAGTGATCCTCCTCTTTGAGCAAAATTGCCTGTAGGCCCGTTTTTCGCACATAGGCATACTCCCGCATGGGGGTTTTCTTGATCATGCCGCCGCTGGTAGCCATCACCAAGTACTTCCGGTCATCAAATTCCTTCATAGGGATCACCGCCGTGATCCTCTCCCCCGGCATCATTTGGAGAAGGTTAACGATGGCCGTTCCCCTGGCTGTCCGTCCTGCTTCCGGGATCTCATAAGCTTTTAAGCGGTACACTCTTCCCATATCGGTAAAGAACATCACGTAATGATGGTTGGTGGTCATAAACAGATCCTCGATATAATCCTCCTCGATGGTCTGCATTCCCTTGATCCCTTTCCCGCCCCGGTTTTGGGCTTTAAAATTATCAATGTCCATCCGCTTAATGTATCCGAAATGCGTCATGGCAATGACCGTATCATCATCAGGAATCAGATCCTCCATGGACATATCGTAATCGTACCCGATGCCCGTCAGCCGATCGTCCCCATACTTGTCAGCGATTACCTGGATTTCTTCCTTAATCACCCCTAACAGCTTCTTTTCATCGGCAAGGATCTCCTTTAACTGGGCAATCTTTTCCTGGAGCTCCCGGTATTCATTTTCCAGTTTTTCCCTTTCCAAGCCGGTAAGAGCCCTAAGCCGCATATCCACGATAGCCTGGGACTGGACATCCGTCAGCGCAAACCGCTCCATCAGCTGTTTTTTTGCCTCGGCTACGCTTGCAGAACCACGGATAATGCGGATCACCTCATCGATATGATCCAGAGCCTTAAGTAAGCCCTCCAAGATATGCGCCCGTTCCTCCGCCCGGTTTAAGTCATACCGGATCCTCCGGGTGACGACCTCCTCCTGATGCTTTAAGTAAAACTCCAGCATCTGCAAAAGGTTTAACACCTTCGGCTGGTTGTCCACCAAGGCCAGCATAATCACGCCGAAGGTATCCTGGAGCTGGGTATGCTTAAACAGCTGGTTTAACAGCACATTGGCATTTACGTCACGGCGGAGCTCGATGCAGATCCTTAAGCCCTCCCGATTGGATTCATCCCGGATATCCGTGATCCCGTCTACCTTCTTCTCCTTCACCAGCTCCACTATCTTTTCAATCAGCCTTGCCTTATTCACCAGATAGGGAATCTCCGTGACAATAATCCGGGATTTCCCGCTGGGAAGGGTCTCGATATCGGTCACTGCCCTTACCCGGATCTTCCCCCTGCCTGTGCGGTAAGCCTCCTCAATGCCGGAACGGCCTAGGATGGTAGCGCCTGTGGGGAAATCCGGGCCTTTAATGATCTCCATAACCTCCTCTATGGAAGTATCCCGGTTTTCCTCCACCCGGTTATCGATAATCTTAACCACCGCTCCGATCACTTCCCTCAGGTTGTGAGGCGGGATATTCGTCGCCATGCCTACCGCAATCCCGGAAGTCCCGTTGCACAAAAGGTTAGGGAATCTGGCGGGAAGCACCACCGGCTCCCGCTCCGTCTCGTCAAAGTTAGGGACGAAATCCACGGTATCTTTATTGATATCCGCCAACATTTCCATGGAAATCTTGCTTAACCTGGCTTCGGTGTAACGCATGGCCGCCGCCCCGTCCCCGTCTATGGAGCCGAAATTTCCGTGGCCGTCCACCAGCATATAGCGGGTGGACCATTTCTGAGCCATATTAACCAGTGCGCCGTATATGGAACTGTCGCCATGGGGATGATATTTACCCATGGTATCGCCTACGATACGGGCGCATTTCCGGTGGGGTTTGTCCGGGCCGTTATTTAATTCAATCATGGAAAACAGCACACGGCGCTGCACAGGCTTTAACCCGTCCCGCACATCCGGAAGAGCCCTGGAAGCGATTACGCTCATGGCATAATCAATGTAAAATTTTTCCATGGTTTTCTTCAGATCTTTATCATGGACTTTGTCAAAAATATTTGGTTCCATACATTCCTCCTAAAGGATATTCCTATATATCAAGGGTTCCATACTTGGCGTTTGCCTCAATAAATTCCCTTCTGGGCTCTACCTGATCCCCCATCAGCGTGGTAAAGGTTACATCCAGCTCAGAGGTGGTCTCCTCGTCCACCGTGACCCGAAGAAGGATGCGCCGCTCCGGATCCATGGTCGTCTCCCAAAGCTGCTCCGCGTCCATCTCCCCAAGGCCTTTGTACCGCTGGATCTTATTGTTATTGTCCCTGCCGATCTCTTTTAGCAGCAGGTTTAGCTCCTCCTCGCTGTACACGTACCACACCCGCTTGTTTTTCTCAATCTTAAACAAGGGCGGCTGGGCCAGATACACATATCCCTGCTTGATTAGCTCCGGCATAAACCGGTAAATGAAGGTGAGCAGCAGGGTGCTGATATGGGCTCCGTCCACATCGGCATCCGTCATCAGGATAATCTTGTGGTAGCGCAGCTTGGTAATATCAAAATCATCATGGATCCCCGTGCCGAAGGCCGTGATCATGGCTTTAATCTCCGCATTGGCGTAGATCTTGTCCAGCCTTGCCTTTTCCACGTTTAAAATCTTTCCCCGCAGGGGAAGGATTGCCTGGTTTGCTTTATTCCTGGCGTCCTTTGCGGAGCCGCCTGCGGAATCCCCCTCCACGATATAGATCTCGCAGTTGGCCGGATCCTTGTCCGAGCAGTCTGAAAGCTTCCCCGGAAGGGTCATGCTGTCTAAGGCCGTCTTCCTCCTGGTTAAATCCCTGGCTTTCCTGGCCGCCGCCCTGGCCCGCTGTGCCAGGATAGACTTTTCGCACATCGCCTTTGCCACCGCCGGGTTCTGCTCTAAGAAATACGTCAGCTGCTCGCTGACCACCGTGTCCACCGCGCCCCTGGCTTCGCTGTTTCCCAGCTTCTGCTTCGTCTGCCCCTCAAACTGAGGTTCCTCAATCTTAACGCTGATTATGGCCGTTAACCCTTCCCGGATATCCTCCCCAGCTAAATTCGCCTCGCTGTCCTTTAACAGCTTATTCTTCCTGGCATAGTCGTTAAAGGTTTTCGTCAGGGCATTCTTAAAGCCTGCCAGATGGGTTCCCCCTTCAGGCGTGTTAATGTTATTGACAAAGGAATAAATATTTTCCGTGTAGGAATCGTTGTGCTGCATGGAAACCTCCACGTAAACTCCTTCCTTGGAGCCTTCGCAGTAGAGCACCTGATCGTAAAGGGGCGCTTTCCCTTTATTTAAGTAAGTTACAAATTCCCGGATTCCCCCTTCATAGTGGAAGGTTTTCTCCCTCTTGTCCTCCCGGTCATCCCGCAGGACAATCTTTAAATTTTTCGTCAAAAACGCTGTCTCCCGCAGGCGGATCTTTAAGGTATCATAATCAAACACCGTTTCCTCAAAAATCTCCTTATCAGGAAGGAAGGATACTTTCGTCCCATGCTCGCCCGGCTCACATTCCCCGATCACTTCCACGGAATTTACTGCCTTGCCCCGCTCATACCTTTGGCGGTAAACCTTCCCCTCCTGGCTGATTTCCACCTCCAGCCATTCCGACAACGCATTTACCACCGAGGCGCCTACCCCATGGAGGCCGCCGGAAACCTTATATCCGCCGCCGCCGAATTTCCCTCCGGCGTGGAGGATGGTAAACACCACCTCTAAGGCGGACTTGCCGGCTTTTTTCTGGATCCCTACAGGGATCCCCCGGCCGTCATCCACCACCGTAACGGAATTATCTTCATTTATGGTAACGTCTATAATGTCACAGAATCCAGCCAAAGCCTCGTCCACCGCATTGTCTACAATCTCATAAACTAAGTGGTGCAGGCCCCTGACGGAAGTGCTGCCGATATACATTCCAGGCCTTTTTCGCACTGCCTCAAGACCTTCCAAAATCTGGATTTGATCTGCTCCATACTCAGTACCCATACTGTTCCTCCTAAATAAAATTAATTTTGCAAAATTATAATGTTGGGGTCAAAAGGCCTTTTGATCCTGGCATCTAATCATTTCTGTCCGTCTGCCTTCCGAAGAACCGCTCCCCCCTCTACCTGAAAAACCCGGTCAAGGGGAAACCTGTGCTCCACAAAATCATCCAGGCCCGTGCAGGTGATCATGGTCTGGATATGCCGGATGCTGCCTAAGAGATGTTCCTGGCGGCTGCTGTCCAATTCAGACAGCACATCGTCCAGCAAAAGAATAGGATAATCCCGGATCAGCTGCTTTACCAGCTCAATTTCCGAAAGCTTTAAGGAAAGAGCCGCCGAGCGCTGCTGCCCCTGGGAGCCGAATTTTCGGATATCCACCTGGTTTACCAAGAAATTCATGTCATCCCGGTGAGGGCCTATAAGAGTAAGCTTTTGCTTTTTATCCGTCTCCCTGCTTTTTGCCAAGTCTTCCCGGAACTTTTCCGGAACTGTGTTCGGTTCATAGGTTAGCTCCAATTTTTCCTTTTTTCCCGTAAGGCTTGCGTGAATCTCCCCGATAATGGAATTTAACCGGCTGGCAAACTGCTGCCGCTCCCGGATCACCTGGATCCCGTAATAGATCAGCTGCTCGTCCCACACATCCAAAGTCTTTTCATATTCTGGGTGAAAGGGCAGCTCCTTTAACAGCTTATTGCGCTGGAGCACGGTTTTATTGTAATTTGCCAGGGCATGGACGTATAGCCTGCTAATCTGGCACAGTTCCAGATCCATGAAACGCCGGCGCTCCGAAGGCCCGTTTTTAATAATATTTAAGTCCTCCGGGGAAAAAAACACTACATTTACGATTCCGAACAGCTCGCTGGCCTTGCGGATGGGGACGCCGTTTATGGCAATTCCTTTGGCCTTATTTTTCTTTAAATGCATATCGATGCGGTAAGGCACTTCTTCCTTGCGGATCTGAAGCTTGATATGGGCTTCCTCCTGCCCAAACTGGATAATTTCCCGATCCTTGGCATTTCTGTGGGACTTGGTGGTAGCGCACAGGTAGACCGCCTCCAAAGCGTTCGTCTTTCCCTGGGCATTGTCCCCGTAAAAAATATTCGTCCCGGGGCAAAAGCTAACCTGCAAAGATCCGTAATTTCGGTAAGCCTTTAATTCCATGGATTCAATGATCATTTCCGGTTCCTTACTTTGTAATATTGATGGTTTTTCCCATAAAGCCCACCTGATCGCCGTCTGTCAGCTTTTTCCCCCGCTGGGTTGCGGTTTGGCCGTTTACGGTTACTTTTCCCTCTTCGATAACGTGCTTGGCATCCACCCCAGATTCCACGAAGCCCGCTGCTTTAAGGGCCTGGCCAAGCTTAATATATTCGGTTTTCAGTTTAATCACTTCCATCGCTTATCCTCCATAACCATGCAGATTAACGTATGCTAAACATTTGCCGCATTAAAGTTAACCGGTAAAATCAAGTAAATATAACGTTCCTCATCATCCCGGATAAAGCAGGGAGACTTAGGGTTCATCATATACAGGGAGATTTCCTCGTCATCGATTACCCTGAGGGCATCGATCAAAAATTTAGGGTTAAAGGCAATCATAATGTCTTTTCCTGTTTTTTGGATTCCAATTTCTGCGTTCATGGATCCAAAGCTGGAATTTAACTTTAATTCCATAGATTGATCTTCGATTTTTAAAATCAAAGGCTTTTTGTCGTTTTCCCGAATCAGGATAGTAGCCCGCTCAATGCAATCCAAAAATTCTTTCTTATTTACCTGGATTTTCGTCTCGTAATCACTGGAAAGCATTTGGCTGATACGGAAATATTCCCCTTCAATCAGCCTGGATACCACAATTGTATCGTTAAATTCAAATAGAATATGATTTTGGCTGAAAAATATCTGGACTTCGCTTTCATTATCCCCATTTAAAATTTTACTGATCTCACTTAAGGTTTTTCCCGGGACAATCACCTTCGCTGCCTCATAATTTTCTTTTAGGACGATATTTCGTATTGAAATTCGATGGCCGTCCAGGGAAACAACTTCTAATTTGCTGCCGTCAATGGAAAATAACTCCCCCGTCATCATCTTATTGCTGTCGTTGGGGGAGATGGAGAACAGCGTCTGGCGGATGATTTCCTTTAACGTAAACTGGGATAAAGTAATTTGACGGTCTTTTTCAATATAAGGAAGATAGGAAAATTCATCCCCGTCCTTTCCCTGGATATTGTTAAATACAGAATTTTCGCTGGAGATGGTGGTATTAAGCATTCTATCGGATTCAATGGTGATAATGGCATCAGGAGAGGAAAATTTTCGGATTATTTCGGAAAACAGCTTTGCATCCAAGGCGATTTTTCCCTTTTCCAGGATGGTTCCTTCTACCTTTGTCTCGATTCCCAGTTCCATATCATTGCCGGTAAGTTTAATTTCTGTTTCCGAGGCATCGATTAAGATGCATTCTAAGATAGGCATGGTGGTTTTGGAGGGAACTGCCTTTAAAACGATATTAATCCCGTTAATCAGGGCATCTTTTTGAAATGTCAGTTTCATGTTGTTGATAACTTCCTTTCCTTGAAAAGATAGATTATGATCTATATAATAAAGAGATTTTCGTCGTAATCGCCGTAGGGGCTGTGGGTTTGTGCAAAACCGGGAAAATCCCAGGGTTTAGGGGAAGTTTAAGGTTTAATAAGGCTGTGGAAAAAGGAAAATTCCTTAAGGAAAATTCTGAAGGTTATCCACAAGCCGGGTGCGCCTTAATTTTTCTTCCGGTTTTCCACAATCTGTACACGGGAAATCAACTGCTTATTGTGGACGGATTTTCTTCTTTAATATCTCTACGGTATTGCGGAGGGAATCATTCTTCGCCATCTCATTGGTAATTTTTTCCGCTCCGTGGATAATGGTGGTGTGATCCCGGCCGCCCATATATTTTCCAATGGTTTGCAAGGGAATATCAATCATGGTTCGGCATAAGTACATTACGATTTGCCTTGGGATCACAATATCCCGGTTCCGTTTTTGGGAAGCAATGTCCAAGGGCGTGATCCCAAAGTGGTCGGATACCGTTTGGATAATGGATTCAGGAGTGATCTCCCGGACGGCATTGGGGGAGATCAGATCTTTTAGTGCTTCCTCAGCCAGTTCGATAGTAATGGTTTCGTGGCCCTTACCGAGCTTAGATAATGCTACGATCTTGGTCAGCGCCCCTTCCAGCTCCCGGATATTGGATTTGATATTGGTGGCAATGTACTTGATCACTTCATTGTCGATGTCGTAGCCTTCCATTTCCTCCTTTTTGCGCAAAATTGCCATGCGGGTTTCATAGTCCGGAGATTGGATATCTACGGTAAGGCCCCACTCAAACCGGGAGCGGAGCCGCTCCTCTAAAGTTTCGATTTCCTTAGGCGGTTTATCGGAGGAGATAATAATCTGCTTCTTGGCCTCATAAAGTGTGTTGAAGGTATGGAAAAATTCCTCCTGGGTGCTTTCTTTTCCGATAATGAACTGGATATCGTCGATCAGCAAAACGTCATTATTTCGATATTTTTCCCGAAATTCAGTGGTGGTAATGTTGTTCTTGTTCCGGATAGCGTCGATCAGCTCATTGGTAAATTTTTCGGAAGTCACGTATAAGATTTTGGCATTGACGTTATTCTTTAAAATAAAGTGGGCGATGGAGTGCATCAGGTGGGTTTTCCCAAGGCCAACGCCGCCGTAAATAAACAGGGGGTTGTAAACCTCTCCCGGTGATTCGGCCACTGCCAGGGATGCGGCATGGGCTAAATTGTTGTTTGCGCCAACGACGAAGGTGTCGAAGGTGTATTTGGGATTTAAGTTGGCGCTCTGCAATGCTTCCTGGCTGATTTCGGATGGCTGCTTTTCAGAGGATGCCTGTTTTTTCCCCAAGGAGGCGCTTTTTTCAGCTTCTTCTTTTGAGATAAAGTCAACTTCACATTCGATCCCAGTTTTTTCTTCGATGGCCACTTTTAGGAACAGGCCGTATTTTTTCCGGATATATCCGATCATTGCACTGTCCGGAACGATGATGACTGCCTTGTCGCCGTCCATGTCATAAATCTGGAGGGGAAGGAGCCAGGTTCGGTAGGATACGTCCATGATATCATGTTCTTCTTTTAAGTATAATAAGATATCATCCCAATTTTCTTGTAATTTTTCTAACATAGCGATTCTCCTGACGGTTGATAAGGTAAAAATGAAGAAGTGTATAAAAGCCCAATCTATCTATATTTTACCTTAATTGTGAACATTTTTCAATGAAAATCATAAAAATGAGGAAAATTACTGTGGATAACTTTGTGTACAAGCTGCGGAAAGACGGTTTATCCACTGTGGACGGTGGATTCTTCCACAAAAATGTGCATAACTTCGCGTGATCTTGTCCACGGCACAATTTCCAGAAAATACAAGGTTTTTTGGTTAGATGTGGGGAAAAAGGAAAAGGTTTGTTCTTGTTATCCACATGTTATTCACAATTTGTGGATAACTTTATGTAACCTGTGGAGTAATGCACAAATATTTTTTGCAATTAATGCTTGACGAACCCTTATGTTTTCTATATAATTGAGAAGATGTTTAATTAAAATAGTCGGAATATGTGTATTCATATTTTATTTCTGCAGGGAAAGAGCTGGGAAGAGGTATAGGATGCCTTTTTGGCGGGCCTTGCGGGATATTAGGGTTATGGAATATGCAGCAGTAAGAGGAGGTGTGTGCAAGATGAAGATGACTTATCAGCCAAAAACCAGGCAGAGGGCAAAGGTTCATGGCTTCAGGGCCAGGATGAAGACTGCAGGCGGAAGAAAGGTTTTAGCTGCCAGAAGGGCAAAAGGAAGAGCAAAATTAACAGCTTAAGCAAGCTGACGCATCAGGCCGCAAGAAATTGTGGCCTTTTGTTTTCGGGCTTAAGGCAGCCGTCCTTTATCTTTTTAGCTTTATGGGTTAAGGAAAATTTATGAGGAGATTTCCATCAATTAAGAAAAACAGTGATTTTCAGAGGATATACCGGGACGGGAAATCTTATGCCAACCGGCTGTTAGTGATGTATGTGGAAAGGGCAGGCGGCGTGGAAAATAAGATAGGGATTTCCGTAAGCAAAAAGGTGGGCAACAGCGTGGTCAGGCATCACCTTTGCCGATTGATTCGGGAGATTTTTCGTTTAAACAAACACAAGATCCAGGCTGGGTTAAACATCGTGGTCGTTGCCAGAAAGGCAGCGAAATTTTCAGATTATCATCAATTAGAAGGTGCATACCTGCACCTGTGCGGACTGCATAACATTAAAAATGAATCGAAGTGAGAGAATGGTTACGAAATTACTGATTGGAATGGTAAAGTTTTACCAAAAGTATTTATCCCCCTTAAAGGTAAGAACTCACTGTATTTATGTACCTACCTGCTCCCAGTACGCCCTGGAAGCACTGATGAAGTATGGTGCATTTAAAGGTACTTGGTTGGCTTGCAAAAGGATCTTAAGGTGTCATCCTTTTGCAGAAGGCGGTTATGATCCAGTTCCGTAACGTATGAGGAGGTATTAAGTTGAACTTAATCGTTTTGACGAAAACCGGAGGCTCGATTTTAGGGCCTATAGCCAATGTATTCGGTTATGTAATGAATTTCTTGTTTCTGATGACCAGCAAGCTGGGGATTTTGAATATTGGCCTTTGTATTATACTGTTTACCATCGTTACCCGTTTGCTGTTGTTTCCCCTTACCATTAAACAGCAGAAGACTTCGAAATTAATGAGTGTCATGCAGCCAGAGCTGAATGCCATTCAAAAGAAATATAAAGGAAAAGAAGATCAGCAGTCTATGATGATGATGCAGACGGAGACGAAGGCGGTCTATGAAAAGTACGGCACATCTATGATGGGCGGATGCCTTCCCCTGCTGATCCAGATGCCAATTTTGTTTGCCTTGTACCGGGTTATTTACAATATCCCTGCTTACGTTACTTCCGTTAAATGGTATTTTAAGCTGGTGGTAGATGCCCTTCCGGCAGGCTTCCAGTCCAATGCAACCTTCCAGGCCTTGGCTGAGGCTCATAATATGGTGGGGGATAAGATTGATTTCACCCAGGTGAATACGGTTATCGATTTGCTGTACAAGCTTACGGATAAGCAGTGGGGAGAGCTTACGGCTTCTTCCGCCTTCCCAAACCTTTTGGAGCTTACTACCCAGAACGGGGAGAATGTGGTCAATTCCATCCATCGCCTGCAGAATTTCTGCGGCGTGAATATCGCTTATACGCCTATGACCATTATCATGGATTTCTTTAATGGGCAGGGCTCCATTCTGGTGGCTTTGGCAGCTCTAAGCATCCCGATTTTGGCGGGCCTTACGCAGTGGTTCAGCAGCAAAATTATGATGGCCGGGCAGCCCAGCCAGGATCCGGATGCCCCTGGGGCTGGAATGATGAAGCAGATGAATGTGATGATGCCTTTGATGTCCGTATTTTTCTGCTTTACCTTTGCTTCCGGTATTGGTATTTACTGGATTGCCCAGAGCGTGATTATGATTGTGCAGCAATTTATGTTAAACCGGTATTTTGACAAGGTAGACATTGATGTGCTGATCCAGAAAAATATAGAAAAGGCCAATAAAAAGCGGGCGAAGAGGGGCCTTCCCCCGGAGAAGATGAACCGGAGCGCCAGTGAGACGATTCGGATGATGCAGGAGAGGGAGAATAAGGAAGAGGAGAAGCGGATGGAGAAGATGGCTAAGACCAGAGCCATCGTGAAGGATTCCACGGAATACTATAATCGGGATGCAAAGCCTGGCAGCCTGGCTTCAAAGGCCGCTATGGTACAGAAATACAATGAACGGAACGGTAAGAAGTAAGGAGGGGTTCGGTTATGGACATGATTACGGTTTCTGCAAAAACGGTAGATGAAGCCATTACGAAAGCGTTAATTGAGCTGGAAACCACCAGCGATAAGCTGGTTTATGAAGTGGTGGATAAGGGAAGCGCCGGGTTTTTGGGGCTTGGTGCGAAACCGGCCATTATCCGAGCAAGGAAGGAAGTTACCTTGGAGGATAAGGCGGTGGAATTTTTAAGCCAGGTGTTTGGGGCGATGAACCTTCCGGTGACAGTTGAAACGTCCTACAGCGAAGAGGAGAAGGAGCTGAGCATTAATCTGGCCGGGGATGACATGGGGATTTTGATTGGGAAAAGAGGGCAGACCTTGGATTCCCTTCAGTATCTGGTAAGTATGGTCATTAATAAGGGGAGCGAAGGCTATATCCGGGTTAAGCTGGATACGGAAAATTACCGCAGCCGGAGGAAGGAAACCTTGGAGACTTTGGCTAAAAATATTGCTTACAAGGTTAAGCGGACTAAGCGTCCCGTTTCCTTAGAGCCGATGAATCCTTATGAGAGAAGGATTATCCATGCGGCCCTCCAGAGCGACAAGTACGTAACCACCAGGAGCGAAGGCGAGGAGCCTTTCCGCCATGTGGTGATCCTGCTAAAGCGGGATCATGGACGGAAGGATCGGGAGAGACTGCAGGCAGCAGGGGAAGGCAAAGAGAAGTAGGAAGGCTGTTAACTTATCAATAAGCTGTTGACCGACAATAAAGCAGCAGATGAAAATCCAGGCAAGTCATTTGGCAGAATGTAAATGTGTTAGTACACTAACTATCTTGTGGAGAGAAACAGTTAAGGGTAAAAGGTAAAATATAAGGTAAAAGAGGTGCAGGCAACTGGACTTGCAGCAGGAAGGCTGCCAGCAGTTTCCTGGGCCTCTTTTTCATTTTTTAGAAAAGGAGGTTTTGCGGAAGTGGATACGGATACAATAGCGGCGATTGCAACGCCTCTTTCTAATTCGGGGATAGGGATTATCCGCATTAGCGGCCCGGAGGCTTTTTCGGTGGTTGAGCGGATTTTCAGGAAGAAAAACGGGAAAGAGATTGACTGGGATAAATCCCACCAGGTTCATTACGGATGGATTGTCCAGGGGGAAGAGATTCTGGATGAGGTTTTGGTTTTGGTGATGAAGGGTCCTCACAGTTATACGGCAGAAGATACGGCGGAGATCGACTGCCACGGGGGAAGCCTGATGATGAAGCGGATTTTGGAAATGGTTCTCCGTCATGGGGCCAGGCCTGCTAAACCGGGAGAATTTACGAAAAGGGCGTTTTTAAATGGGCGGATGGATTTATCCCAGGCGGAGGCTGTGATGGATGTGATCCAGGCTCAAAATGATTATGCCTTAAAAGCTTCCGTTAGCCAGCTTAAGGGATCCGTTTCCAACAAAATCCGAGTGCTCCGTGAAGGGATTTTATATCAGATTGCTTACATTGAATCGGCACTTGACGATCCGGAACATATTTCTCTGGAAGGATATGGAAAACAGCTTTTTCAGGAAATAAGGCCCATAAAAGAGGAGATAGAGAGCCTTATCCGATCTTTTGAACAGGGAAGGGTGATGACGGAAGGAATTAAAACTGTGATTTTAGGGAAGCCAAATGCCGGAAAATCTTCCCTGATGAATGTGCTGCTTGGGCAGGAGAGGGCGATTGTCACGGATATCGCCGGGACAACCAGGGATACGTTGGAGGAAAAGCTTTCTTTAGATGGGATTACCTTGCATATCATTGATACTGCCGGGATACGGGATACAAAAGATCTGGTGGAGAAAATAGGGGTAGATCGGGCAAAAAAAGCAGCCCAGGAAGCGGATTTAGTGATTTATGTTGCAGATGGCTCCTGTCCCTTAGATCAAAATGACCAGGAAATTATCCGGTTTATCCGGGATAAGAAGTCGGTAATCCTGTTAAATAAAACGGATTTGGAAACGGAAGTTTCCATGGATGCATTGGAAAAATTAACCAGAAATCATGTGATTCCGATTTCAGCGAAGGAGGAATGGGGAATCAGGGAGCTGGAGCAGGAGATTAAGCAATTATTTTACCAGGGAGAAGTCAGTTTTAATGATGAAGTGACCATAACGAACGTAAGGCAGAAAATCGCCCTGGAGGAAAGCCTGGAAAGCTTAGAAATGGTGGAAAAAAGCATCACGGGCGGAATGCCGGAAGATTTTTATTCCATTGACTTGATGGATGCTTACCAGCGCTTAGGGGAGGTTATTGGGGAAGCGGTGGAGGAAGATTTAGTGAATGAGATATTTGGAAAATTTTGTATGGGAAAGTAAAGCTGAATTTTTTGAATTGTTTTTGCTTTTTTACTTATAGCTTGAAAGAATTGAGGTGATAGAAATGCCTTATTTAGAAGAAAATTATGATGTTGCGGTGGTAGGAGCCGGGCACGCCGGATGCGAGGCAGCTTTGGCTTGTGCCAGGTTGGGGCTGGAAACGATATTATTTACCGTTAGCATTGACAGCATAGCGCTGATGCCTTGCAATCCCAATATAGGCGGAAGCTCTAAGGGGCATTTGGTGCGTGAATTGGATGCCCTGGGCGGAGAGATGGGAAAAAACATTGATAAGACTTTTATTCAGTCGAAAATGTTAAATGAATCCAAAGGCCCGGCAGTCCATTCTCTGCGTGCCCAGGCGGATAAGCAGGAGTATACCCGCCAGATGCGCATAACTTTGGAAAATACGGATCATTTGACGATTCGCCAGGCGGAGGTATCCCAGATTGTCACAGATGAAGGAAAATTAACTGGGGTTAAAACCGTTTCCGGCGCTCTTTACCGGGTAAAAGCGGCGGTGCTTTGCACAGGAACGTATTTAAGGGCCAAATGTATTTATGGGGAAGTCAGCAATCCAACCGGGCCAAACGGGCTTCAGGCGGCTAATCATTTGACAGACTCCCTAAAGGCTCACGGAATTGAAATGTTTCGGTTTAAAACGGGAACTCCGGCAAGGGTAGACAAACGGAGCATTGATTTTTCCAAGATGGAAGAGCAGTTTGGGGATCCAAGGGTTGTGCCTTTTTCTTTTTCTACGGATCCGGAATCTGTACAGAAAGAGCAGGTTTCCTGCTGGCTTACCTATACGAACGAGGAAACCCATAAGATTATCCGGGATAATTTAAGCCGTTCTCCTTTGTTTTCGGGAGTAATCGAGGGAACCGGTCCCAGGTATTGCCCCTCTATAGAAGATAAAGTGGTGAAATTTCCAGATAAGGCTCGCCATCAGGTGTTTGTGGAGCCAGAGGGTTTATCCACCAATGAAATGTATTTGGCAGGAATGTCCAGTTCTTTGCCGGAGGATGTGCAGTACGCCATGTACAGGACAGTTCCCGGATTGGAAAATGTTAAGATTGTCCGGAATGCATATGCTATTGAATATGACTGCATTAATTCCCTTCAGCTTACCCCTTCTTTGGAGTTTAAAGCTATTCCTGGGCTTTTTTCTGGCGGGCAGTTTAACGGAAGTTCCGGTTATGAGGAAGCTGCCGTGCAAGGCTTTATGGCAGGGGTAAATGCGGCAATGGAAATTATGGGGAGGGAGCCTGTGGTTCTTGACCGCTCTCAGGCTTATATTGGCGTGCTTATTGATGATTTAGTAACGAAAGAAAATCATGAGCCTTATCGGATGATGACCTCCAGGGCGGAATACCGTCTCCTTCTCAGGCAGGATAATGCGGATTTAAGGCTAAGAAAAATCGGGTATGAGATTGGCCTTGTGTCGGAAGAAGAGTACGGGGAGGTATTGGAAAAAGAACAAGTGATTAAGCGGGAGATCATCAGGGTTAGCCAGGTAATCGTGGGAACTGGGGCAGAGGTACAGGAATTTTTAGTGCGGAATAATAGCACTTGTTTAAAGTCCGGGGCAGCTTTGTCCGAATTGATAAAGCGCCCGGAGTTAAATTATCAGAGCTTAGGTGTTTTGGATCCTAACCGTCCGGAGCTTCCGGAAGATGTGCAGATTCAGGTGAATATTAATATTAAGTATGAGGGATATCTGAAAAGACAGATGCAGCAAGTGGCACAGTTTAAGAAATTAGAAGGGAAGAGGATTCCTAAGGATTTTGATTATACTAAGGTGGGGAATCTGAGGAGAGAAGCGATTCAGAAGCTAAGCCATTATAAGCCGGTCAGCATCGGCCAGGCGTCCCGGATATCCGGCGTGTCTCCGGCAGATATATCGGTGTTGCTGGTTTATCTTTCCGGTGGGATGGCGCGTGGAAAGTAGATGCAGATTTTAAAGGAAAATTTTAGGGGGATTTTAATTGAGAGATACGTTTTGGAAGCAGATGAATGAAGAATTGGCTGCTTTTCATTTGCAGTTAACAGAAGAGCAGTTAAAAAAATTTTATCGGTATTTTGAATTGTTGGAAGAAAAAAATAAGGTGATGAATCTTACTGCCATAACGGAGGAACGTGAGGTAGTTACGAAGCATTTTGTAGACAGCTTATCTTTAGTAAGGGTATTTCCTGAATTGGAAGGAGGCAGAGAGTTTTCAATTATTGATGTGGGGACGGGTGCTGGTTTTCCGGGAATTCCCTTAAAAATTGTTTATCCGAATTTACAGGTGACATTGTTGGATTCCTTAAAGAAAAGGGTGTGTTTTCTGCAGGAAGTGTGCAGTCAGCTGGAATTAGAGAAGATTAGTGCTGTGCATGGAAGAGCGGAAGATTTCGGGAGGGATAAGAATTTTCGTGAAGCTTTTGATTTGTGTGTTTCCAGGGCGGTAGCAAATTTGGCTACTTTGTCGGAATATTGCCTTCCTTTTGTGAGGATAGGAGGATTGTTTATTTCTTATAAGTCGGAGGAAGTGGGGGAGGAGATTAAAGGAGCGGAATCTGCTATAAAACAGTTAGGGGGTAAGATTAAGTCCATTCAATCCTTTAAGCTGCCGAAAACAGATATGGGGAGAAGCTTGATTGCGATTGAAAAGATGAAAAAGCTTTCTGGAAAGTATCCTAGGAAAGCAGGACTTCCATCAAAAGAGCCATTAGGTTAAGGGAATGGAAAGGTATCTTTATAGAGGGGTGGGAATGTTTCACGTGAAACTTTTGTTCATAAATGGGCGTTTTCTAAATGGAAATTGATAAAGGAAAATTTGTGCAAGCATGATTTTCCTTTATGAGATTTCTATTGGTTAAACAATTGATTTGAAATTAAACTGCTGCAAACCTTATCGTTTCAAAACATAAATATTTTTGAACTAAGGTGTGCAGCAGTTTTATTTTTAGTACAAATAAGTTTTCATTGCAGTTAACATTTGCTCAGGGCATTCTAAGTGAGGTAAGTGCTTTCCTTCTTTTAACAATATGGTTTCAATGGAAGGATTATATTTTTTAAACTCATTTAACCGTTCACCCATTCCTGGGATAGAGGAACAGCCTGCCAGATATATGCTGTTGTCAATTTTCTTTAAGGCGTTTACAATGTTGCATTTCGTGTAGTTACAAATTACACTGGAATAAACGGATTTTGGCGATTCACCCAGATGGGCGGATTCGTAATAAGCATTAATCAGGTGTCCCTTAGCTGAGTAAGGGTTTTCAAAATATTTTGTCTGGAATGTTTCAAAAATTGCCTTTTTGCTGGAGGAAATATGATAGATAAATGTTCCTAATATAGGAAAATCTAAAATAAACTTATACAACTTTGCAGATTTCCCAGGGACTTGGCTGCAAGTAAGGAGACTATCAGGATTAATGAAAAAAAGCTGATCAAATAATTCACTGTTGCTGGCACAAGCCATTATGGCGGCAGCGGCAGCACTTCCCGATGCCGCTACGCTGGTACGTTTTCCAATTACCGCTTGGATAAAATCGGAGATTAGCTGTACGTATAGATAATTGGTATAGGTCATATTTGGCTTTTCTGAACGTCCGCATCCTAGCAGATCGATAACGTATACGGTATATTGTTCACTAAGCTGATGAACCACTGAGTTCCATTCATAGCCGCTGGAAATAGGGGTTATATCATGGATTAATAACAGTGGTTTTCCATTTCCTGTTTTTGTGTAATGAATATTTCCCAATCGCCATTTATAACATAAAGATTGGGGTTCTTCCAATAAATTCTTATTTGTGGCAGATACTTGAATGTATTTATTAATAAGAGAGATAGAAACAGCACCAGCAGATTGAAGGATCAGCAAGGTAAGGATTTTATTCTTATTTGTCATAGATATCTCCTTTAAGTTTTGATGTAAAATTTACCGTCCGTTCAGCCGCGCCATTCGCATTGCGCAGCATCCCTTTAGAAGAAACCGTGTCTTACGGTATTCCCCATAACGTTATTATAATACAATTATATATGGAATACAACGGTAAATCCAAGTCTTTTATTTCCGTGAGCAATGAGACAAGCGGCCGTGCTTGCACGGACAGTTGGCGAATGCCGTGAGGGTCAAATACCCCGCTGCTCTGCAGAGTTGCAAGATTGATACTCCATCGTCACTTACGATTAGCTCCGTCTCCAACGTAATGGACGCTAAACTCGTGAGAAACCTCGTTAAGCGCCAACGTTTCCAAAGGGGTTCCTCATGGAATATGCTCCTGTCGGGACTCTTTTGATGCTTGTTCTTTTCAACAACTACTCTTGTTCCTCATGGAATATGCTCCTGTCGGGACTACTTTAATGGATCCCTTGTCCACTGAGGGTATGCTAATTAGATATAACTTTTAAAGCAAAATCTACCGTCCGTTCGGCCGTGCCATTTGCACTGCACAGTGTCCCTTTTAGGGGAAACCGTGCCTGCGGCATTCTTCGCTGTTTGCGCAGTTCCTTTTGCTCATAAACGGGCGCTCCCTCAGTGAAAATCGATAAAGGAAAATTTGTGCCAGCACAATTTTCTTTCATGTGATTTCCACTGGCCGAACTATTTTTATATAAAGTAAGTTTTTCAATAGGTTTTAATGTTTCACGTGAAACATTTCGATTTTTGTGCTATATTTTCGTAGGAAAATTGAAAATTATATGCTATACTTATGAATGAAAAAACTTGATGAAGCGAGTGGTTTTCATATTGTGTAACTGTGTAGGTTATGGAAATAAGGAAAAGAGGATTTTATTGAATGGGAAGAGTAATAGCCATTGCAAATCAAAAAGGCGGGGTTGGCAAGACGACAACAGCCATTAATTTATCTGCTTGTTTAGCTGAGGCAGGGCAGAAGGTATTAATGGTGGATTTTGACCCTCAGGGAAATGGCACTAGCGGTTTGGGTTTGGAGAAAGGACATATTGATAAAACGGTATATGAATTGCTTATTGGGGAATGCTCTATAGAAGAATGCATTACGGAAAGTGTCCAGGAGCATTTGGATGTGCTTCCCTCAGATGTTAATTTGGCAGGTGCAGAAATTGAACTTTTAGATGTGGAAAATAAGGAATTGCTTCTGCGCACTTATTTAGAGCCTATAAAGAAGCAATATGATTTCATTTTAGTGGATTGTCCCCCTTCTTTAAATCTATTAACTATTAATGCTTTGACGGCTGCTGATACCGTTTTAGTCCCAATTCAATGTGAGTATTATGCTTTAGAGGGTTTAACACAAGTAATGAAGACGATTAATCTGGTAAAGAAAAAATTAAATCCATCTTTAGAGATGGAGGGTGTAGTATTTACCATGTATAATGCCAGAACGAATCTTTCTTTAGAAGTTGTGGAGAGCGTAAAAAGCAATTTGAATCAAAATATTTATAAAACAATTATTCCAAGAAATGTAAGGTTGGCGGAAGCACCAAGCCATGGAATGTCGATTAATCGGTATGATTCCAAATCATCAGGTGCAGAAAGTTACCGTTTACTGGCAGCAGAAGTGATGAGTAGAGGAGAAGAATTGTAAGATGGCAAAACGTTCGGCATTGGGGAAAGGCCTTGGAGCCTTTTTTGGAGACGATGTGGTTAGGACTGTAGGCGGAAATTCTGCAGAGAGCCATAGGGAAGGGGAAGAAAATTTAAAGCATTCTTTAAACAAAGCTGAGGGAAATGGGGAAAATAAAACTAGTGAGGTTAGGGAAGACAGAGAAAATATTGGAAAAAGTCAAAATTCAGAAGAGGGAAATCCCAATGTTTCACGTGAAACATTAGTTAAGCTTACCAGCATTGAGCCAAACGGCGAGCAGCCAAGAAAAAAATTTGATGAGGAAGCTTTGCAGGAATTGGCGGATTCCATTAAGGAGTATGGAGTACTGCAGCCATTGTTGGTAAAAAAAACAGGGGATACGTATCAAATTATTGCGGGAGAGCGGCGATGGAGGGCGGCGAAATTAGCCGGTTTAAAGGAAGTACCGGTGATTATAAGGGAATATGACCGTCAGCAGTCAGTGGAAATTGCCTTGATTGAAAATGTACAGAGAGCAGATCTTAATCCAATTGAGGAAGCTTTTGCTTATCAGCTATTAATGCAGGAGTTTGGATTAAAACAGGAAGAAATTGCGGCGAGAGTTTCAAAAAATAGGGCGACGATTACAAATAGTATCCGATTGCTGAAATTAGCGGAACCTGTCCAAAGGTTTTTGATTGAAGGAAAAATTAGCAGCGGCCATGCAAGAGCCTTACTTGGAATAGAGGATGGGGAACAGCAGTATGCCATTGCCCAGCAAATTGCTGAGAAAGGATTAAGTGTCCGTGAGGTGGAAAAGATGGTAAAATTGCTGTCAAAGCCGCCAAAGGAAAAGAAGGCAGCAGAGGAGGACAAGGACTTAAGTTTTATTTTCCAGGATTTAGAGGAAAGAATGAAAGGAATTATGGGGACTAAAGTTATGATCCACCAGAAAGACAAAAATAAAGGAAGAATTGAAATTGAATATTATTCTTCATCAGAATTAGAACGAATCGTTGAGTTAATCGAATCTATACGATAGCAAGGGGTGATAAAAGCGTTATGGAAAATAGCGTAATTAATAATTGGGGAATTGACCCTGGTTATATTATTTTTGGGATGGCGATTATTACCTTGATTTTGTTTATTACCGTAATGATTAGCCTGATTAAAATGAATCAGCTTTACCGCCGATATGATATATTTATGAGGGGAAAGGATGCGGAAACATTAGAAGGACTGCTGATTAACCTGATTGAAGATGTAAATATTTTAAAAATTGAGGATAAGACAAATAAAGAAAACATCAGAAGCATTAACCGGAACATGAGAGCTTCTTTCCAGAAATTTGGGGTGGTTCGGTATAACGCATTTAATGGAATGGGCGGAAACTTAAGCTTTGCCATTGCTATGCTTGATTATACAAACAGTGGGTTTGTATTAAACTCTGTTCACAGCAGGGAAGGCTGCTATATGTACTTTAAGCGGGTGGATATGGGACAAACGGAAGTGCTTTTAGGAAGTGAGGAAAGAGAGGCCTTGGAGCAAGCCTTGGGATATGTAGAATACTCTCAGCCAAAGGATAAAAAGTAAGGGAAAAAGTAAAAAGGATTTTATTGACATCGTTTTATGAAATTGATATAATGCTCTTTAGCAAGTTAAAATGCTAAATTAGAAGAGTTTTATATAGGTAGGAGGAATTGATATGTCTTATGTTGACGAAGTATATGAGCGCGTAGTGGCTCAGAATCCTGGGGAAAATGAATTTCATCAGGCAGTTAAGGAAGTCCTTGATTCCTTAAGGTTAGTGATTGATGCGAATGAAGAAAAATACCGGAAGATGGCTCTCTTAGAGCGTTTGACGGAGCCGGAGCGCGTGATCTCTTTCCGTATTCCGTGGGTTGATGATCAAGGGCAGGTTCAGGTAAACAAAGGCTATCGTGTACAGTTTAACAGCGCTATTGGGCCTTATAAGGGCGGTATGCGTTTCCATCCCTCAGTAAACCAGGGAATTTTAAAGTTTTTGGGTTTTGAGCAGACGTTTAAAAATTCGCTGACAGGCCTTCCCATCGGCGGCGGCAAGGGCGGAAGCAATTTTGATCCAAAGGGCAAATCGGATCGGGAAGTTATGGCATTTTGCCAAAGCCTGATGACAGAGCTTCACAAGTATATTGGTGCGGATCAGGATGTTCCGGCTGGGGATATCGGCGTAGGCGGAAGAGAAATTGGCTTCCTGTATGGACAGTATAAGCGTTTAACCGGCTTATATGAAGGCGTTTTAACTGGAAAAGGGTTAACGTATGGCGGTTCCTTAGCACGTACCCAGGCAACAGGTTACGGTCTGGTTTATATTGTTGATGAAATGCTAAAGAAGAACGGCAAGGAGCTGGCAGGAAAGACGGTTCTGGTTTCCGGTTCTGGAAATGTGGCAATTTACGCTACGGAAAAGGCACAGCAGTTAGGGGCAAAGGTTGTTGCTTTAAGCGATTCTAACGGCTATGTTTATGATAAGGATGGAATTAAGCTGGATATCGTAAAGGAGATCAAGGAAGTTCGCCGCGGCAGAATCAAAGAATACGCCGATCAGGTTCCCGGCGCAGTTTATACGGAAGGAAAAGGCATCTGGACGATCCCATGCGATATTGCCCTTCCCTGTGCTACCCAGAATGAGCTGAATTTAGAGGATGCCAAGGCGTTAAAGGCAAATGGCTGCTTTGCCGTAGCAGAGGGCGCAAATATGCCTTCAACCAGGGAAGCAACGGATTTCTTCTTAGAGAGTGGTATGCTGTTTATGCCTGGGAAGGCAGCAAATGCAGGCGGCGTTGCAACCTCCGCTTTGGAAATGACCCAGAACAGTGAGCGGTTATCCTGGACTTTCGAGGAAGTGGACAGCAAGCTGCATGACATTATGATTGACATTTTTGCCAAGACAGATGATGCTGCAAAGCGTTATGGGGTTCCGGGCAATTATGTGGCGGGAGCGAATATTGCCGGCTTTGAAAAAGTAGTAGACGCAATGATGGCCCAGGGGATTGTTTAATCTGCAAAAAAGAAAATATATTTGGTGATTTTTTCCTTATACCAAGAATAGGAAAGTAAATTAATTATTTGGAGTGCCATATTAAGCGAAATTAGATAAGATTGCTTAATATGGCATTCCTTTCTATTTCCGTGAATAATAAATCGAAAGTTCAACGAAGGAAAAGTCAGTTTTTTTTCAGTAAGTTAATGATTTATTTTACTTGCTTACGTCGTGTACAGGCAAATGCAGTTGTCTATTTTGATAATCTGCCATGCCCGCCTATTTTCAATATAGACAAATGCAGCCGGTTATCTTGATGGTTCCTCTTTACTTGCATATTTGACATAGGCAAATGCGCATACTATCCCGATAATCTGCTTTATTCATAGATATTAAGAAAATGTTTGGCTAACCATCTATTGCATAATATATCGACTAAAGAAAACTGGATAATATGCAGATTATCGTAGGTCATATTCGGTAAACAAATCGGATATCTTGGTTTAATGAACTTGCCGGAATTTGTGCAAGGTAATACTAGTAATTTTATTTAAAATAGTGTATAATCAATAGAACTCTTACAGAGAACAAAACATATAAAATGATATAGGATAATCACAGGAAAAATAATCCATTTTCAATGCAAAAAAGAACGGGTGAATGTATGCATAAATTTTTAAAGTCAGTAGGTTTCCGAACGTGCCAAACGAAAAAAGAGGAAGAAGAATTATTGAGTATGCTGCTGAATGAGGGAGTAAAGACAGAGCGTTTGGTGATCCCTGGCGATGCAGTGTTTGCAGAATATCGATGTGAATTGGCTCCTGGCATGGGAATCGGCTTAGTGGGAGAAGAGTGTCCTGATGGGACATTCCATTTAGAGTACTATTTCCCGTATTTGGATGGAGATTATATCAGCTCCCAGGAAGAATGCATGATACAGCGGCATACGGAAAGGGAGACGTATGCAGGGATGCTCGATGAATATAAAGTAGGAATCTCCCTGATTTTTTACGTCACTAATTCCATGGAGTACCGGCAGAGGAAGTTAAATGAAAAACCAAAAAAAGTAAAATCAGTGATGCTTTCCGGCTTGTCTGCAGAGGGGAAAATCCTTCTTCCTATTAAGAAGACGGAGAAGCAAATTGAAATGGCAAAGGTAGCTTCCATGAACCGAAACAGTTTATTGGAGGCTGCAAAGCATGGGGATGAGGATGCCATGGAATCCTTAACGATTGAAGATATTGACTTATATTCCAAGGTTTCCAGGCGTTTGGTTAAGGAAGATGTGTATTCTATTATTGAAACTTGTTTTATGCCTTACGGAATAGAATGTGACCAATACTCCATCATTGGGGAAATCAAGGACTGCCGAGTGATGGTGAACCGGATTACGAAAGAAGAAATTTATAATTTAGCTGTTGACTGCAACGACATCATCTTTAATGTGGGAATTAATAAAAAGGATTTGCTGGGAGAGCCAAAGGCTGGGAGACGGTTTAAAGGGCAGATTTGGATGGTTGGGAAGTTAAATTTTGCGGCATCTTAAATGTGCTGACGGAGATATCCTGCAAGTATCCTGAAAGTCTAAACAGCAGCACACAGCATTGAAAAATGATAACTGCATATTTTATCGATATGGCGTTTCTTTATCCCAACAGGGAGAATAGGAACGCCGCTTTTTTTGATATTAATAATGTTTTTTCATTGTACTCAAAAATCTACCGTCCGTTCAGCCGCGCCATTCGCAAAAACGTGCCTGTGGCACTCTCCGCTGCTTGCGCAGCTCCTTTTGCTCATAAACGGGCGCTTCCTCAGTGGAAATCGATAAAGGAAAATTCGTGCGAACACAATTGAACCTGAGGTACAGGTTGAAAATATGGCAAATGTTCTTTGAATTAAAAAATAAATTTTTCTGTCACACAGAGGGAACCATACAGTCTAATTAAACATACGGAAAAAATTTTGCCCAGGAGTGCCGCAAAATTTATGGACAGGAATGATAAGATTTTCTGTAAATATTCCGTTGCAAATCTCATTCGCACTTCAGAAAAGAGGACCTATGAATCCATTCACCAACGAAGAATTACTGGATCTGATTCAAAAAGCCACCGCGGGAGACAAGCCGTCCCTGGAGACGGTGATGCTCAGTGTGCAGGATCTGGTATTCAATCTGTCCCTTCGTATGCTGGGGACCTTTCCTGATGCGGAGGATGCCTCTCAGGACATTCTTTTAAAGGTCATGACCCATCTGTCATCTTTTAAAGGGGAGAGTTCATTCTCAACCTGGGTATTCCGTATTGCGGTTAATCATCTCAAGGACTATAAAAAGCATATGTTCGCCCAGTTTCCTTTAAGCTTTGAATTCTATGGGGATGACATCAAAAATGCCAGGACAGAGGATGTACCGGATTTGACCCAGAATGTGGAGCAGGCAATCCTTGCGGAAGAATTGAAACTGTCCTGTACCAATGTGATGTTGCAGTGCCTGGATACCGAGAGCCGTTGTATTTTCATTCTTGGAACCATGTTCCATGTGGACAGCCGCATTGCCGGGGATATCCTGGGGATCACGCCGGAGGCTTACCGTCAGCGTCTGTCAAGGGTGCGCAAAAAGATGGCAGATTTTCTGAAAGAATACTGTGGGGAATACGGGAAGGGAAAGTGCCGCTGCGCAGACAGGGTAAACTATGCCATTCAGAGTCATCGGATCAATCCCGCACAGCTCTATTTCCAGCCAGCCGCATCTGCCCAGGTGATACTGGATGTAAAGGAAGCCATGGAAGAGATTGATGACCTGTCACAGGAATTTTCCTTCTGCAGATCTTACCAGTCCCCGGAAAACCTGAAACAGTTTATCAAGGAATTTTTAAACGGGGCTTCGTTTTTTGTTGTCGGGAACAGCTAGTGTGCTGGCTCCGTGCATTTTGGAAGAGAGCCTGCAAAGCAGGAAGGAGAATCTATGGATACGCAGTTGATTTTGAGCTATCTGAAAAGCTTAAGTGAAAATAATAATCGGGAATGGTACCATGCACATAAGGCAGAATACAAAGAGGCAAACGCCCAGTTTGAGGCACTGGTGCAGGAATTGATTTTGCAGATTGGAAAATTTGACAGAAGCATTTTGCCTGGAGAGGCGAAAGAACTGACTTTTAAGCTGGTGAGGGATACCCGTTTCAGCCATGACAAGTCACCTTATCATCCGGCATTCCGGGCGCATATCGGTTCTGGAGGGAAACTGCCTGTGCCGGTCGGATACTATCTGATGATCAAACCAGGGGGACAGTCCTTCCTTGGCGGAGGGCTGTTCGCGGCTTCGTTCAAAGATGCCACTTCCATGGTTCGGGATCATATCGTGGCAAATGGCGGAGAATGGGAGAGCATCCTTCATGACCCTGAGTTCCAGAAGGAGTTTTCCGTGCGGGGAACCGCGCTGAAAAATGTGCCCGCCGGTTATGACAGAGAGCATCCGCAAGCGGAGTTTTTGAAGTTTAAAAGCTGGTATCTGGAATATACGGTCAGTGATGATATGGCCGCTGACGGGAAATGGTTTCTGTCAGAGGCAGTACGGCTGTTTCGGATTATGAAACCCTTCAATGATTTTCTTAACCAGGCATTGAAAGATTTTCAGATGCCTGCAAGATAAAGGGATTTTTTTATAGAGGCGATTCATAATGATATTGGTGACTGGGATCTCCCAGTCACCAATATTATTCCTAAATCATGAATTATACTGCATCCGGCTGGTACGATTATTTTTTAAGAGCCGACTACTACAAAATCCCACCCTCTTCTTTCATATCTTTTTACAAATTCTTAAATTTCTTTTAGGGTATTGCATTATCACCTACAAAGTGTTAATATGAATATACACCTACAAAATGTTAAGATAAAAGGAGGACAATATGGCGCAGCAAATTTCTGAATCCGAACTGGTACTAATGAAAATCATCTGGAAGAATGGAGGGGCAGCTTTATACTCTCTCATCATGGAGGAATTGGAAAAAGACAAGAACGAGTGGAAGAACAACACCGTACTTACATTGCTCTCACGTCTGGGCGAAAAAAAGTTCTTGAAAGTGAAAAAAATTGGCAGACGGAATGAGTATGTGGCTACGGTAACAGAAGCAGAATACCAGACTATGCAAACCCATAGCTTTCTTAATAAAGTCTATGGCGGGAATGTGAAAAACTTAGTATCAACCTTGTTGCGGCAGGATATTCTTTCGGCAGACGAATTGAAAGAGATTGAAACATTTTGGAGAAAAGAAAATGAATGAATTTGTAAAAATATTATTGTCGCTGTCTGTTTCCGGCGCACTGTTACTGCTTCTCATTTTGGGATTGAAGCCGCTGTATAAAAACAGGTTCAGCAAGCGTTGGCAGTATTATATCTGGATAGTTGTTGCATTGCGGTTTTTGCTTCCCTTTACTCCCGATACTACGATTGTTGGGAGCCTGTTTGAAAAGTTCGGCACAGCAGCAATAACGAATGAAATCCCTACAAGCCCTAATGCACCCATTCCAGTAGATACGGGTAACAAAAAAGCGGAGCCGATACAGACAAACCGGGAAATAACCACCGCTGCCATGCGTGAACCATTTAACAAATATGTCTGCCTGTTTTTTATCTGGTCAGCATTGGCACTGGTTTTATTTGTTCGTAAGATAACGGTTTATCAAGGATTTTTCCAATACATCAAAGCAGGCAGCACAGAGGTATCGGATATAAAGATTTTGAATCTGCTATCTGATTGTGAAGAAAAATTAAATATTAAGACGAGGGTTGAATTATCCTATAATTCGTTGATTGCTTCCCCTATTATGATTGGATTCTTTCGACCAAGAATTGTTTTGCCTGTCCGTGAATTGGAAGATAAGGAGTTGTCTTATATTTTTGTGCATGAGCTAACCCACTACAAGCAGAGGGATATGTTTTACAAATGGCTGATACAGATTGTTGTGTGCGCCCATTGGTTCAATCCTTTTGTATATCTGCTGGAAAAGGAAGTGAATAAATCTTGTGAATTGTCATGTGATGAAAAAGTCATAGCTTTGCTTGATGACAAAGAAAAGCGTGAATATGGGGACACATTGATTTCCTTTTTGAAGTCAAACAATCTCTACAAAAGTTCTTTAGCTTCCGTCACTTTGACAGAGGGAGCAGAACAGCTAAAAGAAAGGCTGGGTGCTATTATGAATTTTAAGAAAAAGAATAAAGCCGTTGTTATTTTGACAAACGCATTGACACTGTTTCTTGTTATAAGTGCTATTGTTATTGGTGTCTATACGACAAACTCTGGTGCTGCAAATGCTCATGCAGCCCTTCTATCTAATCCACAGTTAGACACGGAGGGAAAACCCTCATTGACATTAGATGTGAGCAGTTGTGCGGTAAATGTGCTGCCAGCAACAGATAATAAAATTTCTGCTGAATACAACAGCAATGTTTATGATGTGAAGATTGACGAATCAGATGATAGCCGAAAAGTATCTGTTTCCTGCAAAACAAGCACGAATACAAATGATGAAACCATAAAACTATATATCCCGGATATTGATTATGGGGAAGTGAGTTTAACCGCAGATAGCGCCCATTTAACGTGTGATTTTATAAGGTCTTGCAACATTGCGGGCAATTTCAATATGGCATCTGTTTTTTTGACTCTGCCGGAGGGTTTTAATGGTTCACTAAACGCAGTAGCAAATAGTGGGTATTTCCAGCTGATTTCCAAAGATGATTTTAAAAATACTACCACAACCATTACCAATAGCGGAGATTGGGGAGAAATATATACGCCGGAAAATTTTACAGAAAGCAACGGGAACTATACGTTTAAGAATGGCACGGGGAACAATGTGATCAATGTGACAAGAAAAGGCTCTGGTATCATGGGAATTTACACTTCGGACGCATTTGATTCCTCAAATTTCCCGGAGGAATGGAAAGATTTATGGTCTGATACATGGCAAGGTACACCGTGGGAAGATGACTGGTGGCAGAACAGCTGGAAAGAGGAAGATTAAAAGCAGGTTATAAACTATAAATGAGCAAATATAAAAAGTTGCACAAAAAATAAGACATCCTCTGAATCCAGAAGGAAAAGAAATTTTGGTAAAAAAAGAAGCAATAACATTAACAATGGCAACCGCCTCGGATACAATTAGACTTGTAGTTTTTAACGCACGCTTTTCAGAATCTCAAGCTAAAAATGTTGTAGAATATATTGATTCGGCAATCGGTATGTCAGATTCTATTGGTGACGAAGCAGCATATGTATTTGCGGCCCAATTGTATTCTTCCATTGGCTTTGGTAAATCTTTGCAGAATGCATTTAATCAAGCAATAACAGAACTAATGCTAGAAGGTATCCCCGAAGAAACCACGCCAAAATTATATAGCAAAAAGAATGTTACCCCTAATGAGATTATTCTTGTTCAACCAGAGTTATAGATTCGAATTAGAAAATATTGTAAGCATATACGATTTTGTTCTCGAAACAAATTAAAAGCAGTTCGTTTTTGCAAAAGAAAACGACTGCTTTTAAAAATTCTCTTTTAAATTACACATTTCTTTTCTATTAGTTTTTGTTGATAAGACGTAAGCCCTGAAACATAAAGATAGTCTTTATCGTTTTGTAAATATTCACAAATAAATTTGCGAAGATGAGCTTGCCTTTTCACGGGCATAAACCGAAAAGATTCCCTTACAAATTCTTTGTGTTCAAAGATACAACTAATAAAACGTTCATCAGTATTTCCACTATGGAGTAATTCATCAAAAATTATTTTACCAGAATAATTCAGTTTCCGTAAATCATCAGCAATTTCCGTTAAATAGTCAAAAGGAGACTCACATGTCTGAATTAAGACTAGGATTATATTCTGATCTTCTAATTTAATAAAATCATATTCTTTCATTATTACCTGTCTCCTTTCCATAAAAATTTGTTCAAAAATATTTTAAAGAGTATAAAAATCGTCTATGATTTCCAGTGTTCTTTTAATTAAATCATGAGCCTGGCCACGATCAAGTAACTTAGTTGTATCAAGTGGTGCTGTGGGATCGTCCCAATGTTCCAGCACATGACGATTATTGTGGTAAAATGTATAGCATCGCCCCAAATAAGTTATTTCTGTCGAAGTAGCTGTTCCAACTGAATCCGCTTTTAACTGATACTTAGATCCATTAGGTTCAAAAAAATCAAACCCATTTCTCTTTATATATTTATTATCTGGAACTATTTTTCGTTCAATGACAATTCGCTTCAAATGTCCTTCAAGTACTCTCAAGGCCGGCTGTGCTAAAAATGTTCCATCAAACATATCCCCCGAAAGATTCAAATTGTAGACAGCCTGATGCAATACTTTCTCCATTTTCAAATTAAACTTATTTGGTTCCATATCAATTGAATCCATCTGTTTGTTCGTCTCAGGTGTCATGCCATTATCCAAATAATTTTCAGCTTCTTCCAAAGTGGAAAAACTTTTAAACTCCGCATTGCTATATCCTGCAGTGGCAGCCTGACAGTCACTCCAATTTTCAAATATACCCGTTTTTATTCCTTTTCGGATAGCATAATACTTATTTTTTGCCATGGCGCACCTCCTATGAACGTATTGTTATATTCCAAAAGGCAGCTTCTGTCAAGCAAAAAATTCAAGAGTTTCAGCCCATAAGTTGAATTTTACTTTTATTTTACAATATATGCCTAATAATCTCAAATGTTTTCTATAGATAAAATCGTCAAATTTAATGAATTGGATGATTTTACTTTCTGGCACGAAATTGGCACAATTCCGCACAAAATTGGCACGGTTCTGCTCTTTCTCCGTAAATAGGGATATGTTACACTAAATATGCTTAAAACTGTATCCAAAGCAATCCGGGCTGGCACGGTATCTTTCCAGAGAGGTGCTTTTTTTTGCGCTCCTTACCGCATAACCCGGCTTTTCCCGCCTGCCAGCCCAAAGAAAGAAGACCGTGCCCGTCTCTGTGGCATGGTCTTTTCTTGCCCGGCATATCAAAAACGCGCCAGTGACGCGTTTTCTGATACCACAACCAAATCTTATTTAAAGGAGGTCCACAAATTGAGACTGAAAAACAAACTGCAGACGCCTGCCCCGGCAGGTAAGAAGCCCCGCCGCAGGTTTTCCCTGCAAAATACTGCTCACGGTGTTCCTTCCAGCTTATCAACAGCCTTATGCAGTTCTCTCAGTATGCTGTCCAGATATTCCCAGTAGGTTTTGATATACAGTTGAATCCGGAGTGCGCTGATTGGAAGTGAACGTCCGGAAACAGCGTCATCCTTTGCAGCGGTGCATATGGCATCATAAGAGCTTTTTGGTATTTCATGGTTTTATCCTTTCCGGCAGGCATCCATTTCCAGAGGGCGGATACGCAACGCAGTACTAGGATAAACCGATATGATTCAGATTAGAAAAGAGGAAAACCAGAAAAAGCAGAAAGAAAAGAAGCTGAAAGTTTATAAAGTCAATACCCACAAAAAAACCATGACTGCCCTGTGGGTGCTTCTGGCGGTGAGTTTCCTGTTTGCCGTCTATAAGAATTTCACGGCGATAGACATCCACACTGTTCATGAAACCAAAGTGATTGAGGAAAAAATCATTGACACCCACAAGATAGAAAACTTTGTGGAAAATTTCGCAGAAGTCTACTATTCATGGGAACAGTCCGCCGCTTCCATTGATAACCGGACAAATGCTTTAAAAGGGTATCTCACCGGAGAACTGCAAGCCCTGAATGTAGATACCGTCCGAAAGGACATCCCTGTATCGTCTGCCCTGACTGACTTTCAGATATGGGAAATCATAGACGAAAAGGAGCAGCATTATCAAGTGACCTATACGGTAGAACAGCGTATCACAGAGGGGGAATCCAGTAAAACCGTCCGTTCCGCTTATCAGGTGACAGTCTATGTGGATGGCTCTGGAAATCTGACAATTGTTCAGAATCCTACCATCACCAGCGTTCCCGTAAAATCCGGCTACACTCCAAAAGCAGTACAAAGTGACGGTACGGTGGATTCCATCACTACGGAGGAAATCAACGAATTTCTCACCACTTTTTTCAAGCTGTACCCTACGGCAACTGCAAAGGAGCTGACCTATTATGTGAATGAGGGCGTATTAAAACCTGTGGGAAAAGAGTATATTTTTTCGGAACTGGTGAATCCGGTTTACAACCGAAAAGGGAATCAGGTGACAGCTTCCCTTGCGGTGAAATATCTGGATAACCAGACCATGACAACACAGGTGTCGCAGTTTGTCCTTGTGCTAGAGAAGAATGGGGAGAATTGGAAGATTGTTAAATAACTCAAGGCTGATAAATGATTAAATATTGACAATAGCAAAATATGTGGTATTATATAAATATAATTATATTATTTAATTATATTATATTTTCATAATTATTGATGGAGTTTAATACAAGGAGGGGAGGAGATTTGATTGTTTATTACAAAAATGCCAAGATTTGTATCTTTTAAAATTATACCATTGGCTTTCAGTATGATTGTTGTTGGATGTTCAAACTCTGGAAAACTTAAACAGGAGCAAATAGCGGCAGCAATAAATAGTACGGGAAAAACTGAGGTACATACATCAGAATCACCGACAAATTTTAATATACAGGCCACTCCTGCCAAGTGGTCTGTAAACACAAAGATTGCAACCGATATACCAGTTTTAGACTTTGCGGATGACAACATTATTATAATGCATGATTATTTTGGGTTATTTATTTATAATCTAACCACTGGTGAAATAGAGGATAGTATTGACTTACAGGCATTAGGATATGATTTTAGTAATGATTCTTCCTGTAGAATATCAGTCAGTCCAAATGCTGACACTATATGGATATGGTCTACATCCTCTGAGCTTCCATACGAATATGACCGTATATCCAGAAACTTAAACTTAACAAATGATATTTCTGAAAAAGACATATTTGAAGACTTTGTTTTAACAAAAGACATCCCACCTGAGCAACTATCTGTAAAACCGTATCGTTGTAGTAAAAAATCAGTTTTATTTACTGACGGGAGTTATGGCATATTGAATGTTAGAAATGAAAAAATTACAGGAATATCATATATTAGAGGCGGCAAGGAGTGGGTATTATTCAGCGACAAGAATTGTACTATGCCGGAGCTTTCAAGACAAGACGATTTTTTTTATGAACAATTCGTAAATGAGGGGGCGGAGTCAGCCTCATCGTTGGCATTCTCTTATTGTACTATGATAAATTATGGTGAATATGCCGGTATTTGTGCATTATCTGAAGGTATAGAATATTCGGAAGAATTACAAAAAGAGTGGAATGCTCTGCAATTAACTGCAAGTGGTAACGAAATAAAGACCACGAATGATAAAGCGTGTTTTAAAGTGTATATCATATCCTCTGATTCATTACCAAATAGCGGTTTGCTTCAAGGTATAAATGAAAAATATATATACTTAAAAAAAGACTTGACAAATGGTTGGTATGTTGAAGGTTTTTGGAATGATACAGTTCCCAAAGAGGAGTGGTGGAGTTGAATCAATCTATTTTATCATTTTTATAGTTTATAATCATTGGATGAAAAGCGAAAAAACATTTAAACAGCAGTATACCGTTGCATAAAATGGTGTATTTATTACATGAATTACGAGGAGGATAACGTACAAAGAAACGAAGGGGGAAGAAAATGAAACGTATTATAAGCCTTTTACTTTCTACAATATGCACAGTTATGATGATTAGTACATTAGCTTTTGCTGCTGAAACATCATTGGAAAATGCCGGGTCAACGGTTGTTCGTTTAAATAGGCGTGAATATACCACGCTTTATGTAAAAACAGATGGAGGAAATCTAAATGTACGTTCAGGAGCAGGTACAGAATATGCAATCGTTGGAAAACTTGCCAACGGAACTAAAATTGATGGATGGAGTATTTTCGGCAGAGTTGACAGTGAGGGACGTTCCTGGACAAATATCACAGCAAAAGATATCAACGGAAAGTCAGTCACAGGCTGGGTTTTAGATGAATATCTTACAGCTACGCCGCCTTCACGTGCTGTTCCTGTCGGGATTGGTCCTGATGTTGGTTAGTTTGGATAAGTCACTGTTAAAATAGTACCTTTTCTCGTAAAAAGAATTCAGACAAAATGCACCATAAAAAAGAAATTGTGGGAGATTCCTTATCTAAAGGGTTCTCCCCTTTTCCTCTTCATAGCACTATAAAAGTATGAAATCAAAAAAGAGAGAAGATTAATGGATTAATATGTAGTCCAAAGATTTTTAATATTATGAAAAGATTATGTATTAACAAAAATACAAATATATGGTATTATATAAATATAATTATATTAACAAATATACAGAAAGGAGGGGGATTTATGGCAAGACCTGCTGAAGCACCTTTAAATTATCTGGGTGGAAAGAAAAAACTTTCTGCTACAGAGTTTGAATTTATGAAATTTATTTGGAAACACCCAGAAGGTGTCAGTAGTGAGGAAATCTATCAGGCATTTCCGCAAGCAAGAGGTACAAAAAGTACGATTTTGTATCATCTTTCTGAAAAGGGCTATGTTGATAAAAAGCAAAGTGGACTTCATCATTTCTATACGGTTTTAGTCACACAGGAAGAATATGAGCAGGCATTACTTCGCCAACAGATAGAGGGGGTATTGGGTAATACTTCTTTTGAACGCCTAGTTGCTGCCTTCTGTGGGAAGACATTGTCAAAAGCACAGATAGAAAAAACCAGAAATCTTTTAAAGGAGCTGGAAGATGGGCTGGAAGATAAGTGACATTTTGGCACTGTTAGTAACGCTATTTGTCTCATTGAATATTTTAATATCGGTTATATCCCTTTCCGGAAAACATCTGGAAAGAAGAATGGATATGTGGCATTTAAGTTTATTTTTAAAAATGGTTCTAGTATTCAGTGCCTTTGGTATGCCCGTATTGGCTGGTGTAATTTTGTATAAATTCGTTTTTGGGGAAAGAATTTATTTGGTTAGTGATGATTTGCTTTATATGGATACCATTCACAAAGGTTCAATTAGCTACGGAACATCTTGGGGAAATCACTGGATAGCTCTGTTGCTTTTTCTCGCCTGGTTTTTAGGATTTATCTATTATGGTATCTTCAAATATGCAAATGACAGAAGGATTCTCAAAAAACTAGAAAAATGCAGTAAGTATACTCAGGATAAACTTCTAATAGAGACAAAAAGAGAGGCAATGAATGAATTAGGTCTGAAGGGTCCGGTGTTGTTATTATCGAATGAAATAATTCAGTCTCCTTTTATGACAGGAATATTTAAACAGAAAATTTTCTTGCCGGAGAGTAATTACACGCAGGAAGAATGGGGGTTGCTGTTAAAGCATGAGTTGGTTCACTGCAAAAATCAGGATTATTTTTTTCGCAGACTTGTATTTATTTTATGCGCTTTGCATTGGTTTAATCCGCTTATTTATAGACTATCAGATTATTTTGTTGAAGTAAATGAAATGGCCTGTGATGAGAAAGTACTTAATCGCCAGCCCATCAAAAGACATACTATGTATGCGGAACTAATTTTACAAATACAGGAAAAGGAGCTTGGTTTAACTACGGTGTCGCTTACCGGCCATACGGTAAACGGTTTGGAAAGGAGAATCAGAAATATCATGAAAAAGACTGAAAAAACAAAGAGAATATCATTTGCTGTGTTGGCAATGTCAATGGTTTTGATGTGTCACCTTACAGTGTTTGCTGCTTCTTGGGGGATGTCAAATTTACAGGATTTAGTGGTAAAGAAAGTTTGGATTACGGAAGTTGAAGTCCAGCAGGAATCTACAGAATTACCTGAGAAGACGGAATGTCACTATTCGGAAGATGTAATAGAATACCCGATACAAATAAATCCAAGGGGAGTAACGTCAATTGATATAACAATTGATGGAAAAAATGTGAAGTATGGAGATAGTCTTTCTTTGACCTCAGGTAATAAAGTGGCCTTTATACTACAATCAGATAGTAGTTCTGACAGTTTTAAGGCGGGACTTGAGGATTCCAAAGGCAAGAGAATATATGTCCAGACTTCTAATGGATGGATTGACCATACATTTTCAATTGAGCAATCTGGAAGCTATAAAATATTCTTGGAGGGTACTACGTCAAAGAGTATACATATTACCGGAAGCATAACTATATTAAAATAAACAGTCTCAATATAATGCCATTGAAAGTATGTCTCCTGAGATAGCGGCTAGAGAAAAGAGGTGGATTCCAATGGGGAATTATAAATAGAGCAGTGTCTATTAAAAATGTGGAAGGAGGATAAGTTATGTTCATAAAAAAGATATTTTCGATTTTTATTTCAATATTTTTAATGGTTTGTTTACCTATAAGTGCATATGCAGATACTTTTTCAGTTCAGATGGTCCCCACCGATGGGAGACATCTTGATTTTGTTGATGACAACAATCCAAATTATGAGGCGATAATTATTAACGCCGATGTAAGAGGAAGCGGTACATATCGAGGTGACTTTGATATGACCGGTGGGATTTATACGAAGCAAAACTGGGTAGTTTCAGATACACCTAATTTTGATATTAATGTATGGATAGAAAGCTATGGATATCCAGGGGGCGATGATTCAGATTTATATATAGGACTGGAATGGAAAAAAATCAGCAGTGACAAATAAATGGTCTGCTACTGATTATGCTTACGTATCCGCAAAAGATGGAGGGTCTGTAACACTTACTGGAGATGGAAGTGGAACATATCGAATTTATTTAAGATTAATAGAAGCTACTGGCTACCGTGTGACAGGAACGTTAAATATTAGCTATAACTTCTAAGAAGTTGTAACATACATTGCAAAGCCTGAATAACAAAAAGGTGATATTTTTAGGGATGCAGATGGAAGATACCTGTATCCCTTTTTATAAAGACGAGGAAGGTAATTATGTGGACATATATAAGACAGATTCCTGACTTAAAGATATTTATAATGTTATTTATTGTTCTAGGGAATATAATCTTTCGTTAAAAAAACAAATCCACTTTTTATATGATAGGTTATATTCTGACTGCTTTCTACTGTTTTTTTTAATTGATATATATTTTTCTCCAACAGTTATAAGAAAAAGCATTGATAGTATTAGCCCATGGCTGACTTTACAAACTATCCCATTTAAAACATTGAAAAATTTGGGATTTATAAGTATAGCCGGACATATAGTATTAACAATGCCTATACCAATATTGATTTATATTATTTTGAGAGCATCTGTAAAGAAAATCAGCATTATTAGTATTTTAGCAGGTATATTTATTGAACCTATTCAGTTGCTTATTAATTTGATTACTGGCTTTCCCAATTATGTGATTGATATTGATGATTTTATGTTACAAATAGCTGGAATTTTAGTAGGATTATTTATAATTACACTAGCGGGGAAATATCATATATTAAATTGGCTTAAAGAATGAACGGTATTTATATTTAAAGAGGGAGTGCATTTTTGCGCTCTCTTTTTATTTGGTGTGCCCGGTGGGCATACGTTCTAACGGGTGAAAGTCCCCAATCCGCCCGGCAGTGGGAAGGATACAGCTGAAGCCAAGGGTGTCCACCGCGAGGTGGAATCTGAAGAAAGGATTAGGCAAAACTCTGGCTTGCTACATTTGAGGCTAAATACAGGGATAAGGTTGCCAAACAAACCAAAGTCCGATAACTGCACGGAACTGTAGTTAGTAGTTATGGAGCGAGCATAAGAGGGAAAGGGCGTGTGAGTACCCGGGGAGGTCTCGTGGACGCATCCAAAGCGATAGAACATTCGCGGGAGCGGTTGAAACAAGATTTACCACGAGAAGTCAGCAGAGGTCATAGTACCACTACGGTTGCAAACGTGGTGGGAAGGACTGAACTTTAGGAGATGTGAGTAAATGAATGTAACCAAAGATGGGTTTAAGGACAGACAACTTCATATGGAAGACTACCTGCAAATGGTATCTGCGGAACAGAAAGAGCATGCAGGAGTGTCCGTCTATCAGCGGATTACTGAAAACAACGACATCATCACGGACTTTTGGACGGACAACCTACTGGAACTGATTTTACGGAAAGACAATCTGAACAAGGCTTACAAGAAAGTGAAATCAAACAAAGGCAAAGGCGGAATTGACGGAATGCAGGTAGATGGACTTCTGCCCTACCTGAAAGAAAACCAGAGCGAAATAATCCGGAAGATACGGGAAGGGAAATATAAACCCAACCCAGTCCGCAGGG
>CAJTFL010000031.1:40431-40770 GCA_910575565.1 Lachnospiraceae bacterium
CGGGATGCCTTTTTTCGGAAAGGACGGTGATATCTTCAATCAGAATACGGATAATGCGTTTTTTCTCCTTTGATGTGGAAGAAGGCGCATTCCAGACTTCGGGAATTTTACGGGCGAGATCCAGGATATCCCGCTCTTCTTCTTTGGAAGGAACCCAGGGCTTTTTTGAGTGATACACAGTGTAATCCTGTTTTATCTTTTCCAGTTCTTTCAGTTTTTGGTTCCAGTTCGTTTCCAGGGAACGGACAACGAGCCGGTTTTCCGGGTCGGCAAGCATGAACTGCTTTTCCGCCCGGTCGGCTTCATACTGCGCGCGTTCGACTGCAAGAAGCCACTGCC
>CAJTFL010000032.1 GCA_910575565.1 Lachnospiraceae bacterium
GGATAGGGCAGGGATGGAAGTGCAGCAATGCATGGAGTTGGCTGCCACTAATAGGCCGAGGGCTTGGCCAAGAGAGGCGAGTTTGGCTAGGAAGGGAAGAGGCGGATGTGTTCAGTATGCGGTTTTGAGGGTATATGCAAAATATCCTAATAAGGCCCGGTGGCTCAGCTGGTTAGAGCACCGCCCTGTCACGGCGGGGGTCGACGGTTCGAATCCGTTCCGGGTCGTTTTTCTATAGAAAACGTTAGATAATCGGTTTTATTATATTGGTTAAGTTATTTCGGGATCTTAGCTCAGCTGGGAGAGCATCTGCCTTACAAGCAGAGGGTCACAGGTTCGAGCCCTGTAGGTCCCATTTCCCTTCAAATTTAATATGGATGGATTCCCGAGTGGCCAAAGGGGACAGACTGTAAATCTGCTGCAAATTGCTTCGGTGGTTCGAATCCACCTCCATCCACTTGATTTCTTTTCTATTATGGTGTATAATTGTAAAGAAAGGAAATATAATATGAATGACGCGGGGTGGAGCAGTCTGGAAGCTCGTCGGGCTCATAACCCGAAGGTCGTAGGTTCAAATCCTGCCCCCGCAATTTTTTTATGTAAAAAAGGTTTTTTGGAAATCTGCTTAAGATAGGCCCAGATAGCTCAGTTGGTAGAGCAGAGGACTGAAAATCCTCGTGTCACTGGTTCGATTCCGGTTCTGGGCATTTGACAAAATAAATAAGGGCGTGTAGCTCAGGCGGTAGAGCACTTGACTTTTAATCAAGTTGTCCGGGGTTCGAATCCCCGCACGCTCATCAGAAGTCGTTTTTCCTGGTGATTGGAAAAACGGCTTTTTTGATTACCTAAAAATTGTATCGAATTTTGTAAGTTTTTTTTTCTTGTGCATTATAATAATGTTTGGTAGGATAACAGATAACGTAAGTTTAACCTATCAAGGAAGTCCCCCGCTTTACTGGGCATTCCGAATTTTCTTTGACACGCTGGTGCAGCCATAAATTTACGGGAAATAGATTTGAGGTGGAGCATTAAAATGAACAATATGCCAAATAATAAACGATATCGAAAAAGCAAGAGCTTGCGGGCTGTTTCTTATGCATGGGCTGCGGTAATGGCGGTGTGCGCTTTGGCGGCTTTATTTGCAGCAATGTGGGTGGTAATTACAGTTTATGAAAAAATAGCCGGTGATTCATCGGAATGGATTGTGGAAACTACAAAGGAAAGCTCTACGGAGTTAATCATTGAGGCGGAGGAAGCATACGGTTGGATTACGGATAATCAGGGGAGCCGTTATCGGGAGGATGACGGAAGCTTTGCGAAGGATTCTTGGAAAATTTGGGAGGATAAATTATATTATTTAAAAGAAGATGGGTTTATGGCTACAGAGGAAATTAAGAAAGATGGGCAAATTTTTATTTTTGCTTCAGATGGGGCTTTAACAGATATCCAGCAGGATTTTCAATGGGCAGGTTTGACTGGGGAAAATAATTTGCAAAGCTTAGACAGTTTGGTAAAAGGTTATGAGTTTTGGGCGTATTTATCATCTGATGCTGGCAGTACAGGAGTTTTTAAACCAATTCTCTACCGGAAAACTACGGAGACTAAGGAAAAGTTTTTAGGCAGTGAAGTTAACCCGGAAAAATCCACGAAAAATTCCCTGCAGATTCATAATGGATATATTTATTATCTTCCCCAGGTTTCCAGTCAGGTATTTAACAGCTTGGGAGAGAAAGAAAAAATACTTTGCAATAAGCTGTTTCGGATGAAGCCTGGAGAAAGCCAAAAGGAGCTTTTAGCGGAAAACGCCACAGGATACCTGGTTTTAGAGGACGGGACAGTTTATTATGCTTCATCTGGTGAGATACTGAAAGCGGAAGCTGGAACAGTGTATTCTGCAGGGGATGATCAGTACCGTGTCCAGGTTAGGGACGATGGATGTTATCTTTTGGATTCCATGGGAAATTTGGTTACTGGGGATGCCAGCGGGATTCAAATTATCGGAAGCCGGGAATATCGTTTGAGTGAAGGAAAAATTATTGACGTTAATCCGGCTCAGCAGAAATATGAGAATTTTATCTTTACCCTGGAGGGAGATCCGGAAAATGCTGGCAGGCAGGCAATTTACCGCCAGGAAGATGGAGGAGAGAAGGTGAAGATTGCCCAGGCTTTATGGGGAATTAACAGTTTCTGCATTGCCCAGGATAATTTGTATTACAGCGCTTTTGTAGAACAGGGCACGGATGGGACGCGGTACAGTGAAATTTATCGGATGAAGCCAGACAGTATGCAGGCGGAAAAAATCAGTTCGAGATTTAAGGGGAATATCCTGAAGTTATATTACTACGAAGGAAAAGGGAAAATATATGGGGAATATGCCCCTGTTAGCTGGATGAGCTGTTATGGACAAATTGTAACGGTCGCCTTTGACGGGACAGTAACCTTGATCGACGACTCCCTTTCCAGAGGCAGCTCAGATATGAGCCGAAATGATTTGCTGTCGCTGGTAATGGTAAATGAAAATACAGTAACTACGTATATGCAGACTTGTGAGTATCGCAGTGATGTTAGGACATGGAATATGCTGTCAGAGAAACCCTACCAGTTTGCGGATACCATGCAGATTAAGGTGGCGGACAGCTTTTTGAATGTGCCATCCGATCAGAGGACGGAGGAGGAAACAGAGGAAAGCTCGCCGGAGGAAAATTCTGAGGATGAAGAGGAGGAAGGGACACAGAGCCGTCAGGAATCCAGGGAAAGCCAGGAAAGGCCGGGAAGCCGTCCCCAGGAAACTCAGGGGGAGACAGGAAACCGTCCCCAGGAAACCCAGAGAGGGACAGGAAGCCGTCCCCAGGAAACCCAGAGGGGGACAGGAAGCCGTCCTCAGGAAACCCAGGGGGGGACAGGAAGCCGTCCTCAGGAAACCCAGGGGGGGACAGGAAGCCGTCCTCAGGAAACCCAGAGGGGGACAGGAAGCCGTCCTCAGGAAACCCAGAGGGAGCAGGGGAATCCGGTAAATAACCAGGAAGGGCAGACTTCACAGACAGCACCGAATTTACCGGAACGGCCGGCTGAGCCTGGTTCTGCGCCTACTGCCCAGGCGCAGGAGGCTCCGGGAGCTGGAAATTCGGGGACAGTGCCTACCATAGAGGCAAATCCTGAATCCAATACACCGGGAGCGCCGATTAGACCTGGAAGCCCGGAGGATTCTGTGCAGTACATTGGGCCTGGGGGACAATGATAAGCGTTTAACATTATGGCTGATGAACGAATATATCCAATAAAGAGAGGCGCGCTATCCTGCAAAGTTTCGTCAGATATAAACGAGGCCGTGTCAGATATCCTAGCTGACACGGCCTCGTTTATTCTTCAAATTCAACAACAACATAAAATCCACGATCATTTTCTTGGATTTCTTTTACAATTCCGTATTCGGATTGTATTCGTTCTCTTGCCTTATAGCAGCCGGACATGGCTATGGCAGGGTCAATGATATAGCTGTAGCCGCTGGCTCCAGGGCGTTCGATAATTTTTACTTTTTCCCCGGCTTTTACCAGATTTGGGCGTTCCATTTTAAAGGTTTCTTCACGCATAGGTTAATCCTCCTGAGAATTTTGGCGGCGGGTACGATTTTAGATTGTCTGTGCTTGCGGCAGTTTATGGTTATTATAATTCGGGGCAGGGGAAAAGTCCACACTCTTTTAATGATTGTGAATTTGGCTTATTTAAAATTAATGAATGCAAAAATGGGTAAGGAAAATCATGGTGTAATGATAAGGAAAAATGGAAGGATAAATATAATAATCAAGACAGCACACTAGCAATTATGGGGAAAATGGGGTGATCAAAGAAAATGGGAAAAATTTTGCAGGGGAAGTCTTTGTTTCAAAGGCTTAGGGAATATGCAGGTTCGGATAATTATCCTTTCCATATGCCGGGACATAAGCGGCAGATGATGGGGGGAGAGCCGGAGCTTTCCGGTTTGTTTTCCGTGGATATTACGGAAATTGATGGGTTTGATGATCTGCATCATGCGGATGGTATTTTGAAGGATTATATGGAATGGGCGGCCGAATGCTATGGGGCGGATGAAAGCAGATACCTGGTGAATGGAAGCAGCTCGGGGATTTTAAGTGCCGTCTGCGGGTGCGTAAAGCAGGGAGGAAGGATTTTAGTTGGCCGGAACTGCCATAAATCGGTATATCATGGAATTTTGCTGAAGGGGCTTAGGGCGGTGTATGTTTATCCACAAGTCATTGGTGATTTGGGGATACAGGGAGGAATATTGCCGGAGGATGTGGAAAGATGCTTGGATGAATTTCCGGATATCCAGGCGGTAATGATTGTTTCACCTACTTATGACGGGATGGTTTCGGATATTGGAAAGATAGCGCAGATTGTCCACAGGCATGGCATTCCTCTTTTGGTGGATGAGGCCCATGGAGCGCATTTTCCTTTTAGCGAAAAGGGAGGGTTTCCGGTTTCGGCATTGGATAAGGGGGCGGATGTGGTGGTGCAGAGCCTTCATAAAACCCTTCCTTCGCCAACGCAGACGGCAATTATCCATATGAAAGGAAAGTATCTGAGGGAGGAAGCGAGAGAGGGGATAAAAAGGTATTTGTCGATTTTTCAAAGCAGCAGCCCTTCGTATGTGTTTATGGCGGCGATTGAACGATGCATACGGTATATGGATGGGGAGGGAAGGGAAAGGCTTGGGGAATTTTCCAGGGAATTGGATGATTTTTATGGGGAATGCAGGGGATTGAATAATATTTTGGTTTTGGGAAAAGGGTATGAGGGAAAAGCTGGGATTTATGCCAGGGATTATTCAAAGATTATTTTGCATATGGGATGTGGAAGGAGGGACGGGGTGTGGCTGGGAAGGTATTTGCGGCAGCGCTGCCATTTAGAACTGGAGATGTGCATGCCCTGGTACGCTTTGGCGCTGGCCAGCCTGTGGGACAGCCAGGAGGGGCTTAAACGGCTTTGTAAGGGGCTTTATGGGGCGGATAGGGTTATTGATAGGATGAAGGAAAAAAAGGGGGAGGAAAGGCGGATTTTAGATGGAAAATGGGTTGTTCCTGAGACTGCCTGGACGATTGGGGAAGTGGCGGAGATGGAAACGGAACTGTGCAGGGCAGAGGAATGTGAGGGGAGGGTTTCGGCAGATTTTATTTACGTATACCCGCCGGGGATTCCATACGTGGTTTTGGGGGAGGTTTTGTCTAAGGATATAGTTTCCATGGTGGATGTTTTTCGGAAAAGCGGGCTTATGGTTCACGGACTAAAGGGGAAATCGGGAGAATTTTTCAAGGTAGTAAAAAGCACTGGTTAATTGTATTTTATGAGCATATCCGTAGGAATGATCCGGTAAAATAAAACAGTAAAATAAAAAAAGGTGAAAAAACAGTTAAAACTTATTGGATTTAAGAAGGTATCTGTGAAAAGAATATTGAAAAACCCTATGAAATGCTTTATAATCAATGTTACACAACCTTATCATTCATCTGGTTAATGTTGCAGAAAAGTAAATTGGTGGGAAATCTTACGATAATATTTTATCCGATGAAATGCTTAAAGCGTGTTACAAACCGTATTTTGCTGCATTTTATCGGATTTTTAACTTTGGGGTGGATAGGTATGGAAAAAGGCCGGGCAGTTTTCCGGGCGAATATGCTGGGGAAACTTTCGTTTTGCTATGGTGATGAAGCTTTTCAGATGAAATGCAATGATACCAGTAAGGTAATGCAGCTTTTTCTTCTCCTGCTGCGAGCAGGTAAAGAAGGAATGCTGAAGGTTCAGCTTTTGGAAGCTTTATATGGGAATGGAGAAACGCAGGATACGAAAAATGCTTTTCGCATCCTGGTATTTCGTCTGCGGAAGCTTTTGGCGGACACAATCCTTCCGGATGATCATTATATTGAGGTGGAAAAGGGAGTTTACCAGTTGGGGGGCCATCTGGATGTTTGGATTGACGCGAATGCGTTTGAACAGCAGGGAAACCTTGCCCTTTTGATGGAGGATAAAGAAGAGGGGCTTAAGAAATTATGGGAGGCCTGCCATTTGTATACGGGAGAATTTCTGCCGATGATGGCGGATGAGAAGTGGGCTTCCATGGAAAGAACCCGGTACAAGGAGCTTTATTTTGAATGCTTAAGGAAATGCTGCAAGCTATTGCAGGAAAGGAAAATGTATGAGGAGGCCCTTAAGCTTTGCGACAGGGCGGTTAAGGATTATCCGTTTGAGGAGTGGCAGCTGATCCAGATTGACTGCCTTTTGGCGCTGAATCGTTATCAGGAAGCCTTGGATGTGTACGAGAATGCCGCTTCCATATTTTTTGAGGAGATGGGCAATTCACCTTCTGAGAAAATGCTGTCTAAGTTTAGGGCGATGAGCGGCCAGATCCATTACGCGGCAGGAAATCTGTCAGAAATAAAAGACGGCCTGGAGGAAAAGGAGTTTTCATCGGGGGCTTACTACTGCAGTTACCCCAGTTTTATTGATACTTACCGTGTGGTCGCCAGGATGATTGAGCGAAGCGGCCAGTCGGTGTTCCTGATGCTGTGCACATTGACAGACGGCTGGGGAAATCTTTTGGAAAAAGAAGGGATTTTATCGGAGCAGTCAATGAATTTGGGAAATGCAGTAGGGATGTCTTTAAGAAGGGGAGATTTGTTTACCCGTTACAGTTTAAATCAATTCTTGGTTTTGCTGATTGGGATCAAGCAGGAAGATTGTGATTTGACTTATGGGAGGATAGTCAGCCGGTTTCGGAAAAAATGTCCGGGGCAGAAGGTTCAGGTGCGTTACTATGTATCATCCATTGCGGAAATCAGGAATGAGAAATCCAGGCTTACCTTCGGTTCTTCCAAGAATTGCTGGAATAAGGGAAAACAAAAAATATTCCGGCAGTAAGGCAGGGTATGCTTTGGAATACATAGAAAAGGGCATTGCAAAATGCAGGCTTCCAATAATATATGGCTGCAAAGGCATAGCCGATTGCGGCAGAAGGAGAGAGAAAGAGATTTATGGGACAGTTCAGGATTAATACCGCCGCGCCAAATTTGGTGAATATCTGCATTGATCATGTGGAAAATGGGGAGTATGGCGGGAGGATTTACCATAAATATGAAAAAGAGGAGATCAATTTCGCAGAAAGCGGTCAGATGATCACAATTTTGGATAAGTTTTACAATAGGATTAATCATCCCCAGGCTTCCACTAAGTACCGCAGTTTTCAAAAAAAGAAAAAATCGGAAACGGAACCGAGAAGGCGGGAAGAAAATTTAAAGCAGGTGCAGACGGCTCAGGAAATGTTAACGCCAAGGGGAAAAGAGGCGACGTTTATTCTCCATGTGCAGTTCCGTCAGAATTCAACCTGGCAGGGAAAGCTTATCTGGTTGGAAGAGGAAGCGGAAGAGACATTTTGCAGCGTCCTGGAAATTTTAAAATTATTAGACAGCGCCCTGGCCAGGGAGTAAGCAGGAGGTTTTCTTATGCTGGGATTTTCAGAGATTTTAGGCCATGAGGCCGTAAAGATAAATTTGCAGAAGGCCATTAAGTATAATCGTGTTTCCCATGGATATTTGATTGTTGGGGAAGAGGGCATGGGGAAAAAAACCCTTGCCGATGCCTTTGCCTTAAGCCTGCTTTGCGAAAAGGGAGGAACGGAAGGCTGCATGGCCTGCCATGCCTGTAAGCAGATGCTAAGCAAAAATCATCCGGACTGCATCTACGTTACCCATGAAAAGCCGGGAAGCATCGGGGTGGAGGATATCCGCAAGCAGGTTAACGGCACGGTGGGCATCCGGCCTTACAGCAGCGAATATAAGGTTTATATTATCGATGAAGCGGAAAAGATGACGGGACAGGCCCAGAATGCGCTGTTAAAAACTATTGAGGATCCTCCGGGCTACGCAGTTATCCTTCTCCTTGCCACAAGCCAGGAGGCTTTCCTTCCCACCATCCTGTCCCGGTGCGTTAAGCTGTCCCTTAAGCCCCTTAAAGATTCTGTGATTAAGGAGTACCTCCTTGGAAGGATGGAGGTAAAGGAGCAGGAGGCGGACGTATACGCGGCTTTTGCCAGGGGAAATTTAGGAAAGGCAATTTCCCTGGCCTCTTCCGAGGATTTTAAGCTGCTTTACAGCGAGCTTTTGTATCTCTTAAAGCAGATTAAGCAGATGGATATCGGGGAAATGTTAAATTATATCCGCAGGCTGCGGGAGGAAAATATCGATCTGAATGAGTGCCTGGAATTTATGCAGCTTTGGTACAGGGATGTGCTGATGTTTAAGGTGACAAAAGATGCAAACCTTCTGATGTTTAAGGATGAGTTTGCCGCGGTAAATGAGATGAGCAACAACAGCGGGTATGAAGGCTTGGAAAATATTTTGTCTGCCATTGACAAGGCCAGGATAAGATTGGATGCAAATGTGAATACTGAACTTGTCTTGGAATTGATGTTTTTGGTGATGAAGGAGAATTGATACTATGATTAAGGTAATCGGAGTCCGTTTCCGAACAGCCGGGAAAATTTATTATTTTGATCCGGCGGGTCTGGAGATCAAGACAGGCGATAATGTGATTGTGGAGACAGCCAGGGGAATTGAGTACGGTTATGTGGTGATGGGAAACCGGGAAGTGGCTGACGATAAAGTAATCCAGCCCTTAAAGCAAGTGATCCGGATGGCTACGGATGATGATCGGGCCATAGAAGCTAGGAATAAGGAAAAAGAAAAAGAAGCTTTTCGGATCTGCCTGGAAAAAATCCGCAAAAGAGGCCTGGAAATGAAGTTAATCGATGCAGAGTATACCTTTGACAATAATAAAGTCCTGTTTTATTTTACAGCGGACGGGAGGATTGATTTTCGGGAGCTGGTAAAGGATTTGGCTGCGGTATTTAAGACCAGGATCGAGCTGCGCCAGGTGGGTGTGCGGGATGAGACGAAGATTTTAGGTGGGATTGGCATCTGCGGGCGCGCCCTTTGCTGCCATTCTTATCTTTCTGAGTTTATCCCTGTTTCCATTAAGATGGCGAAGGAACAGAATCTTTCCTTAAACCCGACGAAGATTTCCGGGGTTTGTGGCCGATTAATGTGCTGCTTAAAGAATGAGGAGGAAACGTACCAGGTATTAAACAGCAAACTTCCAAATTCTGGGGATTATGTAACCACAAGCGACGGCCTTAAAGGGGAGGTTCACAGCGTAAATGTGCTGCGCCAGCTGGTAAAAGTTTTGGTTACGGTAAATAATGATGAGAAAGAGCTTCGGGAATATCGGGTGGATCAGCTAAAGTTTAAGCCTAGGAGAAAGAAGAACAGCAAGGACGGCGGGGAGAAGGGCGGGCAGGATGCAGAGTTAAAGGCATTGGAAGCCCTGGAGAAGAAAGAAGGAAAGTCAAAGCTGTGATAGGAAAACGGTTTTTGGATGTGCAGCTAAAAGCGGATGAGCGCATAGATGATCTGGAACGGAACGGCTACGGGATTATCCAGAAGAAGGATGGATTTTGTTTTGGGATGGATGCAGTCCTTCTTTCTGGGTTTATAAATGTGCTCCCTGGGGAAAAGGTTTTGGATCTGGGGACAGGGACGGGCATTATCCCTATTCTTTTGGAGGCTAAGACGAAAGGAAAAGCCTTTACCGGCCTGGAAATCCAGGCAGAGATAGCGGATATGGCCAGGCGAAGCGTAAGGTTAAATGGCCTGGAGGAGAAGATCAATATTGTAACAGGAGATATTAAGGAAGCTGACCGGTTATTTGCGCCAGCTTCCTTTGACGTGGTAACTTCAAACCCGCCTTATATGAACAATGCTGACGGTCTGAAAAATCCGGGGGAAATGAAAGCCATCTCCAGGCATGAGGTGCTGTGCACCTTGGAGGATGTAATCCGGGAGGGCGCCAGGCTGGTTAGGCCAGGGGGAAAGGTTTATCTGGTTCACCGTCCCCGCAGGCTGGTTGAGCTGATCAATATCTTATCCCACTATAAGCTGGAGCCGAAGCGGATAAAATTTGTCCATCCCTTCGCCGACAGGGATGCCAATATGGTTTTGGTGGAGGCCGTCCGGGGAGGGAAGCCAATGATGAAGGTGGAAAAGCCGGTGATTGTTTTTCGGGAGCCGGGAGTTTATTCGGAAGAAATCCGGGATGTGTACGGATATTAAAACTATATACGGAAATTTAGAAACGGGAAAATAGGCGCGGAGGGCAGGATGGCCGGGAAATTATACTTATGTGCAACACCGATTGGAAATCTGGAGGATATTACCTTAAGGGTGTTAAATACCTTAAAGGAGGTGGAGTTGATTGCCGCTGAGGATACACGGCACAGCATTAAGCTGTTAAACCATTTCCAAATAAAAACCCCCATGACCAGCTACCATGAATATAATAAGGTGGATAAGGCAAAATATCTGGTAAGCCAGATGGAAAAAGGGATAAATCTGGCGCTGATTACCGACGCAGGGACGCCAGGGATTTCCGATCCGGGGGAAGAGCTGGTAAAGCAGTGCTATGAAGCGGGAATTGAGGTGACTTCCCTTCCCGGCCCTGCCGCTTGCATTACGGCCCTTACGGTTTCAGGTCTGGAAACCAGGCGGTTTTGCTTTGAGGCCTTCCTTCCCTGGGATAAGCGGGAAAGGCAGAGGATCCTTAAGGAACTAAAGGAGGAAACCAGGACGATCGTCTTATATGAAGCGCCTCATCATTTGGTGAAAACGCTGGAGGAGCTTTACGAGGTTTTAGGGGAGAGGGAGATCACCCTTTGCCGGGAATTGACGAAGCGTTACGAGGAAGCCTGGCAGACCACCTTTTCCCAGGCCTTGGAGAAATTTTCTGTGGATGAGCCAAAAGGGGAATATGTGGTGGTAATCCGGGGAAAATCTTGGGAGGAATTGGAAAAGGAACAAATCCGGTCATGGGAGCGGATTTCCATTAAGGAACATATGGAGCAGTATGAGAAACAGGGGATGGACAGGAAAAGCGCAATGAAAGCGGTGGCCCGGGATCGGGGCATGGGAAAAAGGGAGGTATACCAGTATTTGCTGAACGGGCGCGGCTGAACAGACGGCAGATTTTCCTTAAAAAATGATTAGAAAGGCATGGTGCGGAGCATGAAGGAAGAGCGTTATCAAATATGGAAGGATCAGCTGGATGCTTTTCGGGAAAAAACGGAAGCATTTTATGCGGGGGAAATCGATAAAAAAGAGTACAAGGGATTTTCTGGAAAATATGGAAGTTATGCCCAAAGAGGAGGAAAGGCGAATATGATTCGCCTTCGGATAACCGGAGGGATGATGGATAAGGACAAGCTTAAATTTGTGGCCGATGCCGCGAAAAAGCATCAGGTAAGTTTAATCCATCTGACCACCTGCCAGACGGTTCAGTTCCATAATTTAACCCCTGTCCAAGTTTATGAAGTCATGGAGCAGGCTCTTGATCACGGGATTGTCACCATGGGAGGAGGCGGAGACTATCCCAGGAACGTAACCATGTCTCCCCTTACGGGAGTGAAGGGAGGCTATATGGATGTTTCCCCTTATGCGCTGGCAGCCGCCGAGTACCTGATGGGATTTATCCAGAAGGAAAAGATGCCCAGGAAGCTGAAAGTATCCTTTTCCGATAGCCCGGCAAATACTACTCACGCTACGTTCAGGGATTTAGGATTTGTGGCAAGGCTCGATGGAAGGTTTGACGTGTACAGTGCAGGAGGCCTGGGGGCTAACCCTAAGCTTGGCCTTAAGGTAGGGGAAGCTGTGGAGCCGGAAAAAATCCTTTTCTATATCCGGGCAATGTGGGAGGTCTTTTTAACTTATGGAAATTATGAAAACCGGGCGAAAGCCAGAACCCGCTATATGCAGCAGACTTTAGGGGAAGAAGGTTATGTGAAGGCATTTCAGGAAAAGCTGGATCAGGTGTTTGCCTCCGGGGAGCATTTGGAGCTTTCCGTTAAATGCAATGAGATTTCCAAATTCGGAGATGGATCTTTTGCAGAAGGAAGGCGGATTATCCCGCAAAAGCAGGAAGGACTGTATGCGGTCAGCTACCATCCTATAGGGGGCTGTGTCAAGGCTTCCAAGCTTTGGGAGCTGTATGAGGAAATGAAGGATATGGATCAGGTTCAGATTCGGCTGTCGCCGGATGAATCGATGTATATCATCAACCTGACTGGGACAGAGGCGAAAAAAGTGGAGGAGGCGACAAGAGACGGAGCCAACTCCCTTGTGGAAGAATCCGTGGCCTGCATCGGAGCCAGCATCTGCCAGGTAGGGGTAAGGGATTCCCAAAAGCTGCTAAGTTTAATTGTGGAAGCGGTAAGGAAGGCGAAGCTTCCCGATAAAGCTCTTCCGCGGCTGAATATTTCCGGCTGTCCGTCCTCCTGCGGGATGCATCAGATGGGAACCATCGGATTTCGGGGCGGGGTGAAAATGATTGACAAAGTGCCCAATCCCTCCTTTACAGTAGTGGTAAATGGCTGCGATGCCCAGGGGGAGGAGCGTATGGGGAAAGAGATAGGCGTTATGCTGGAGAAGGATATTCCGGCATTCCTTGTGGAGCTGGGAAAGAAGGTGGAACAGTCAGGGAAAGACTTTGAGCAGTGGATGAAGGAAAATGAGGAAGGGTTTATGGGGATGGTGGGGAAATATATTGTAACCTAATAGTTCAGCCAGTGGGAACCGCCCGTTTATGAGCAAAAGAAAGCTGCGTAAGCAGCAAAAAGCGCCGTAAGGCGCGGTTTTGCGAATGGCGCGGGCTGAATGGCGGTAGATTTTCTGCAAAAAAATAAATAAAAGAAGCAAACAGAAAAACGGCCAGAAGCATCATCTGCCTTCTGGCCGCCTTTTTAGCTGATAGGGATTACTCGACAATGGTCATGCCGGCAATTTTTGCAAGTCTGCGAATTGACTCTCTGGAAACTTTCCGGCCCTCATATTCAATCAGGTCTTCGGTGCTTCCGTCAAAAATATCAGCCGATTCGGCTTTTCGCAGGATAATGCAATTATCCTGGACTGAAATCTCCAATCCGTCCTTCACATCCAGATCAAGGCTTCTGCGAAGTTCGATAGGGAGTGTGATTCTACCTAGTTCATCAAGTTTCCGTACAACTCCTGTGGTTTTCATATAGTAAACCCCCTTCTAGTGATTAGTTGTGCACCCCCTGCAGTTTCATAATACCATAAATTGTAAGGGAAAGTCAATATTTTCCGAATAAAGACAAGAAAGTGCTTCCAGATGATAGCAGCAGATGATAAACGTAAAGTTTTCACTTTTTTTCCATTTTTATTAATAAGGTATTGACAAATGAAAATGAATCTACTACTATTAGTTTGAATTTCAAAGTATTTAATTTTAAAAGTATCTGCATATGGATGATAAGGATGGATTATGGTATCAAAAATCATAGGAACCGGATCCTGCCCGGGCGACCGCGTAGTTGCCAATGGGGATCTGGCACAGATTGTGGAAACCAGCGATGAATGGATTTATCCCCGGACAGGGATTAAAAACAGGCATTTAAATACCTTGTCTGGAACTTCAGGGATGGCGGCAAGTGCCGCGAAGCTGGCTTGTGAAAACGGAGGGATAGATCCGAAGGAGCTGGATTTGATCCTGTTAGCTACGTCAACCCCTGAATACTGCTTTCCCAACGGAGCCTGCCAGGTACAGGAAGAGCTGGGAGCGGTTAATGCGGCTGCCTTTGATTTAAGTGCCGCCTGCTCCGGTTTTATCTTTGCCCTTCAGACGGCCAACAGCTTTATCGTTTCGGGAAGCTTTAAAACGATCTTGGTCATCGGGGCAGATGATTTAAGCAAGATCATCGACTGGAATGACCGAAAAACCTGTGTGCTTTTCGGGGATGGTGCGGGAGCTGCGGTGGTGCGGGCGTCAGAAGAGGGCGTTTTTTCCGGGATAATGAAATCTGACGGAAGCAAAGGTCCAGTGCTTTCCTGCCTGGCTCGGTCAGGAGGGAATTTCCTGACGGGGAAAACCCCAAAGATGGGATACCTTTCCATGGACGGCCAGGAAGTGTTTAAGTTTGCAGTTAAGAAAGTGCCGGAATGCATTGAGGAGCTATTATCAGGCCAGGGAATCCGAAAGGAAGAGATACGGTATTATATCCTTCATCAGGCCAATGAGCGGATTATCGAGGCTGCGGCAAGACGGCTTAAGGAACCTATGGAAAAATTTCCTATGAATATCCGGGAATATGGGAATACTTCCGCTGCCACCGTGCCCATATTGTTGGATGAGCTAAACCGGGAAGGGAAGCTTATCCGGGGAGATAAACTGGTTTTGGCAGGTTTTGGAGCCGGGTTAACCTGGGGAGCCGCCGTATTGGAATGGTAGTGACTGCAAGGGATTAGGGCAGTTGCGGATAACAAGGGAAATCAGAGCACCCGAAAAGCCGGGCCTGATGATACTCACGGCAGATGAAGTCTGCCATGAATATAAAATAAGGAAAAGAGAAGGAGATTACAGCCATGTTAGAGAAAATGAAGGAATTAATTGCGGATCAGTTAAGCGTAGAGGAAGATATCATCACGGAGGCCTCTTCCTTTAAGGATGATTTAGGGGCAGATTCCCTGGATTTGTTTGAGCTGGTAATGGCTCTGGAGGATGAGTACAGCGTAGAGATCCCGGCTGAGGATTTGGAGAAGATGTCCACGGTTGGAGATGTGATGAATTATTTAAAGGATAAAGGTGTAGAGGCATAATGATGGAAACAAGAGTTACAAAAATGCTGGGGATTGAGCATCCCATTATCCAGGGCGGCATGGCCTGGGTGGCGGAGCATAATCTGGCGGCAGCCGTGTCCGCGGCCGGCGGCCTGGGGCTGATTGGCGGGGCTAACGCCCCGGGCCAGGTCGTTCGGGAGGAAATCCGCAAGGCAAAGGAATTGACGGATAAACCCTTTGGGGTAAATGTGATGCTGATGAGCCCTTACGCGGATGACGTGGCGAAGGTAGTGGTGGAGGAAGGCATTAAGGTGGTTACTACCGGGGCCGGAAACCCGGAAAAGTATATGGAACTGTGGAAATCCGCTGGGATTAAGGTGATTCCGGTAGTGGCCTCTGTAGCTTTGGCAAAGCGGATGGAGAAATACGGGGCAGACGCGGTTGTGGCGGAAGGATGCGAATCTGGCGGCCATATCGGGGAAGCCACTACCATGACTTTAGTTCCCCAGGTGAAGGATGCCGTATCCATCCCGGTGATTGCCGCAGGAGGCATTGGGGATGGGAGAGGAATCGCTGCTTCTTTTATGCTGGGAGCGGAGGCTGTCCAGATTGGCACGCGGTTTGTGGTGTCAAAGGAATCCATCGTCCATGAAAACTATAAGCAGAGGATCATTAAGGCAAAGGATATTGACACGGCAGTGACCGGGCGCAGCCATGGCCATCCCATCAGAGGACTTAGAAATAAGATGACCAGGGAGTACTTAAAGATGGAGCAGGAAGGGAAATCCTTTGAAGAATTAGAGTACTTGACCCTTGGATCCTTAAGGAGGGCTGTCCAGGAGGGCGATATCCAGGAAGGCACGGTAATGGCCGGACAGATTGCCGGGATGATTAGCCAGGAACAGACCTGTAAGGAAATGATTGACGAGATGATGGCTCAGGCCGAAGCTTTATTAAAGCAGTGAGCTTGTTAAAAGGAAATGAAAAGGAAATTGGCTAAAAAAAGCAGGCAAAGTCAAAATCAGGATAAAGATTTGAAAAATTAAGGAGCCGCATATGAGCAAGATTGCATTTATATTCCCAGGCCAGGGAGCCCAGTATATCGGCATGGGCCAGGATTTTTATGAACAAACAGAAATTGGAAGGCAGGTATTTGAGGAGGCTTCCAGCCTGTTAGGGTTTTCCATGGCGGATTTATGCTTCCAGGAAAATGAACGGCTGGATGTTACGGAATACACTCAGGCAGCCATGGTGACGGTCAGCATAGCCATGATGAAGGTGCTTGAGGAAAAGGGCATAAAGCCTGACGCGGCGGCAGGCTTAAGCCTGGGAGAATATGCAGCTTTGGTGGCGGCGGGGGTAATCAGCGAGAAGGACGCGATTACCACGGTTCGCCAGAGGGGAATCCTGATGCAGGAAGCCGTTCCTCAAGGCATAGGAGCGATGGCCGCCGTGCTGGCCCTGGATCCGGAAACCATCGAAAAGGTGATTTCCTCCATCCCGGATGTATGGATTGCCAATTACAACTGTCCGGGGCAGACGGTGATTTCCGGCAAAAAGGAAGCCGTGGAAACAGCCTGCATCCAGTTAAAGGAAGCCGGTGCGAAGCGGACAGTAATGTTAAACGTAAGCGGGCCGTTCCATTCCGGGATGTTAAAGGAAGCCGGGGAAAAGCTTTCTAAGGTGTTGGAAGACGTGGAGGTTTCCACCCCGAAAATCCCTTACGTGGCAAATGTGACGGCGGAATTTGTCCGGGATGAGGCCATGGTAAAGCCGCTGTTAAAAGAACAGGTATCTTCCTCCGTGCGCTGGCAGCAGAGCGTGGAAACCATGATCAGGGAAGGGATCGATACCTTTATTGAAATCGGGCCGGGGAAAACACTGGCGGGATTTATGAAAAAGATTAACCGAACCGTAAAGGTTCTTAACATAGAAAAACTGGAAGATGTGGAAAACGTGTTGGAGGCGCTGGGAAAATGATGTTGGAAGATCACGTTGCCCTGGTGACAGGAGCGGGGAGAGGGATTGGAAAAGCCATCGCCCTTGCGCTGGCAGACGAAGGCGCATTTGTGGTGGTAAATTATAACGGCTCTGAGGCCAGAGCCATGGAAACGGTAAGCCAGATTCAGGAAAAAGGCGGGAGGGCAGAGGCCATCCGGTGCAATGTGGCAGATTTTGCCGCCTGCAGGGAAATGGTTGAAGGAATTATCAGCCATCATGGCCGCCTGGATATCCTGGTAAATAATGCCGGGATCACCAGGGATAACCTGTTGATGAAGATGAGCGAGGAAGAGTTTGACGCAGTAATCGATACAAATTTAAAGGGAGCTTTTAACTGCATGAAGCATATTTCCCGCCAAATGATAAAGCAGAGATCGGGCAGGATAATTAATATTTCTTCCGTGTCCGGCGTGGCAGGAAATGCAGGCCAGGCCAATTACAGCGCTTCTAAGGCCGGGATAATCGGCCTGACCAAGACGGCTGCAAGGGAGATGGCAGCCCGGGGGATCACCGTAAATGCCATCGCTCCCGGATTTATCCGAACAGATATGACGGATGTGCTTTCCGATGGGGTTAAAGATTCAATTATGGAAAAAATTCCTATGAAGCATTTTGGGGATCCGGAGGATATTGCCCAGACAGCACTGTTTTTGGCATCCGAACACGCAAAATATATTACCGGACAGGTAATCTGCGTGGACGGCGGCATGGTGATGTAAGGAAAAGGAGAAGATCAGGATGAGCAGGCGAGTAGTAGTGACCGGTTTGGGGGCAATTACCCCTATCGGAAATGATGTAGACAGTTTTTGGTCCGGTTTAAAGGAAAAAAAGGTAGGGGTTGGCCCTATTACTTATTTTGACACGGCAGATTACAAGGTGAAGCTGGCGGCCCAGGTAAAGGACTTTAATCCGAAGGATTATCTTGATCCTAAGGCTGCCCGGAGGATGGAGCTGTTTTCCCAGTATGCGGTTGCGGCCGCAAAACAGGCTTTGGAGGATTCCGGCATTGATATGGCAAAGGAAGACCCTTATATGGTGGGGGTAGCTGTGGGAAGCGGCATCGGCTCTTTGCAGGCTTTTGAGCGGGATCACAAGAAGCTTTTGGAAAAAGGCCCCAGCCGGGTGAATCCTCTTTTAGTTCCCATGATGATCAGCAATATGGCTGCCGGGAATGTGGCTATCCAGTTTGGATTGAAGGGAAAAAATATTAATGTGGTGACGGCCTGTGCCACAGGAACCCACAGCATCGGGGAGGCATTCCGCTCCATCCAGTACGGTGAAGCGGATGTGATGGTGGCTGGTGGCGCAGAGGCCAGCATCTGCCCTATCGGGGTGGCCGGTTTTACCGCACTTACGGCTCTTTCCACCAATGAAGATTCCATGAAGGCTTCCCGCCCCTTTGACCAAGAGCGGGACGGCTTTGTGATGGGTGAAGGCTCCGGCGTGGTTATTTTGGAAGAGTTAGGGCACGCCTTAAAGAGAGGGGCAAAGATTTACGGTGAGGTAGGAGGCTACGGAGCTACCTGCGACGCTTACCATATCACTTCCCCGGCAGAGGACGGGAGCGGAGCCGCAAGGGCCATGGAAAACGCCATAAAGGACGCCGGCCTTGTGCCTTCGGATATTGATTATGTCAATGCCCACGGAACCAGCACCCACCACAACGATTTGTTTGAAACAAAGGCCATTAAGCTTGCTTTGGGAGATCATGCGGGCAAGGTAAAGATTAATTCCACCAAGTCGATGATTGGCCATCTTTTAGGAGCTGCAGGAGGCGTGGAGTTTATTGTGTGCGTAAAGTCCATCCAGGAGGGTTTTGTCCATGCCACCGCGGGACTGGAAAAAGAAGGGGAAGGCTGCGACCTGGATTATACGAAGGGATCTGGGGTTTCCATGGAAGTAAACTGCGCTATCAGCAATTCCCTGGGCTTTGGCGGCCATAATGCAAGTATCGTGGTAAAGAAGTTTGTTGGTTAAAGGTTAACAGGAGAACGGACAGATGGATATTAAAGAAATTATGAAGCTGATCCAAGGAGTAAGCGATTACGGGCTGACCAGCTTTGAATTAGAAGAAGGAAACATGAGGATTTCCTTAAAAAGGGAAAAGGAAACCATCCAGGTGCAGACTCCTGTGTTGGCGGCAGCCGTGCCTGCAGGGACGGTTCTGGGGGCGGAAGGAGTGCTTCCCGGAGGGAACGTGGCCGCCGCAGTCCTTCCCCAGGCTCCGCTGCCGGCAGCTGCCGGGGCAGGCGTTGATCCCCTTTCGGTTCAAAAGGATCAGGAAAAGGAAGATATTGGATCAGATCAGGTAGTAACCTCTCCTTTGGTAGGCGTATTTTATGCCGCTTCCTCCCCGGATGCCGAGCCTTTCGTAAAAGTAGGGGATCAGGTGAAAAAGGGGCAGATTTTAGGAATTATCGAAGCCATGAAGCTGATGAATGAAATCGAGAGCGAGTATGACGGGATAGTGGAAGCGATCTTGGTGAAAAACGAAGATGTGGTGGAGTTTGGCCAGCCTTTGTTCCGAATTCGGTAAATGCTTGGAAAAATTCTTGAAGGCTATGACGCAGCTTAAAAACCATGTCAGGAGGAGAAAGCGTATGCTTGGAATTAAGGAAATTCAGGAGATTATCCCTCACCGCCACCCTTTTTTGCTGATTGACTGCATCGAGGAGCTGGAGCCTGGAGCCGGCGCTGTTGGATATAAATCCGTAACGTACAATGAACCGTTTTTCGCAGGCCATTTTCCCCAGGAGCCGGTAATGCCAGGGGTATTGATTGTGGAAGCATTGGCTCAGACCGGGGCGGTGGCGATTTTATCTAAAGAGGAAAATAAGGGAAAGGTGGCCTATTTCGGAGCCATCAACCAGGCAAAGTTTAAAAAGAAGGTAGTCCCGGGGGATAAACTGCGCTTAGAGTGCAGGATCATCAAGCAAAAAGGGCCGGTAGGCGTAGGCCAGGCCACGGCTACGGTAGACGGGAAAGTGGCCGTTTCGGCGGAATTGACGTTTATGATTGGATGATGCATAAAAAAGGCGTAACGGTGAAGGAACTGAACAGTTACGAAAAGGCAGGAAAAAGAGGTCAGAAGAAGGAAATGTTTGATAAAATATTGATTGCAAACCGGGGAGAAATCGCTGTCCGGATTATCCGGGCCTGCAGGGAGATGGGGATTAAAACGGTAGCCGTATACTCGGAGGCGGACAGGGATTCCCTCCATACCATGCTGGCGGATGAAGCTATCTGCATCGGCCCGGCAGCCTCATCCCAAAGTTATCTGAATATGGAACGGATTCTGACTGCCTGTGTGGCAATGAAGGCGGATGCCATCCACCCCGGCTTTGGGTTTTTGTCGGAAAATGCCCGGTTTGCCCAGCTGTGCGAGAAATGCCGGATTGCTTTCATCGGGCCTTCGGCGGAGATTATCCATAAGATGGGAAATAAGTCGGAAGCCAGGAAGACCATGATGGAGGCCGGGGTTCCCGTCGTGCCAGGCACGAAGGAGCCGGTGTTTACGGCAGAGAAAGGCTTGGAGCTGGCAGAAACCATCGGATTCCCGGTGATGATCAAGGCTTCCTCCGGCGGCGGCGGAAAAGGGATGAGGATTTCCAGGAGCCGGGAGGATTTTTCAGAAAACTTTAAGAGCGCCCAGTTAGAGTCTATCAAGGGGTTTTCTGATGATACCATGTATATTGAAAAGTATGTGGAAAGACCCAGGCATATTGAATTCCAGATTATCGGGGATAAGCATGGGAACGTGGTTCACTTAGGGGAAAGGGATTGTTCTATCCAGCGGCGTCATCAGAAGGTGCTGGAAGAATCTCCCTGTGACGTGATTTCCGATGAATTGCGGCGTAAAATGGGCGAAACCGCAGTCCGGGCCGCAAAGGCAGTTCACTATGAAAATGCAGGAACCATCGAGTTCCTTTTAGATAAAGAAAAGAATTTTTATTTTATGGAGATGAACACCAGGATACAGGTGGAGCATCCGGTAACGGAGCTGGTGACAGGCCTGGATTTGATTAAGGAGCAGATCCGGGTAGCGGCAGGGGAACCCTTAAGCGTAAGCCAGGAGGATGTGGTAATTTCGGGCCATGCCATTGAATGCAGGGTTAATGCGGAAAATCCTTCCAGGAATTTCATGCCTTGCCCGGGAAGGATTACCAATATTCACTTTCCGGGGGGAAATGGGATCCGGGTAGACACCCATATTTACGGAGATTACCAGGTTCCGCCCAATTATGATTCCATGCTGTTAAAACTGGTGGTACACGGGAAGGACAGGAGGGAGGCAATCCAAAAGATGAGAAGCGCCTTAGGGGAGCTGATCATTGAAGGGATTGAGACGAATGCGGATTTCCAGTATGAGATTTTAAGCCATCCGGCTTTCCAGGAGGGAAATACGGATACGGGCTTTATCCCAGAATATTTCCCTCAGTATTGCAAATAAATGATTTTGGCAGAGCGTGGTTAATCAGGAATTTCTATGGAGAAAAGAGGTAGCCTATGCTGAAAGGTATGTTTAAGAAAACCTATACATTGATTGATACCAAATACAGCAAATCAAAGGATCGGAGCCTGGAAAAGAATCAGGAGCCGGTTATCCCGGAAGGGCTGTGGAGAAAATGCAATAAGTGCGGGCAGCCAATCTATGTGGAGGATGTAATGAACAATCATTACGTTTGTCCAAAATGCGGAGGCTATTTCCGGATCCATGCCTACAGGCGGATAGAGATGCTGATGGATGAGGGGAGCTTTGAGGAGTGGAATCAGGAAATGGAATTTTCCAATCCTTTAAACTTCCCGGGATATGAAAAAAAGATTCAGGCGGCCAAGGAAAAGACCAGGCTGAATGAGGCGATTGTTACGGGAAAAGGCTTAATCTGCGGGCAGCCTGCGGCAGTAGGCGTGTGCGACGCCAGATTTTTGATGAGCAGCATGGGCCATATCGTAGGGGAGAAGATTACCCAGGCCGTGGAGCGGGCTACGAAGGAGCAGCTTCCGGTGATTATCTTTGCCGCGTCAGGAGGAGCCAGGATGCAGGAAGGAATTGTTTCCCTAATGCAGATGGCGAAAACCTCCGCAGCCTTAAAACGCCATCATGAGGCGGGGCAGCTGTTTATCAGCGTTCTTACGGATCCCACTACGGGAGGAGTAACTGCAAGCTTTGCCATGCTGGGGGATATTATCCTTGCGGAGCCGAAAGCCCTTATTGGATTTGCAGGTCCCAGGGTAATCGAGCAGACTATCGGCCAGAAGCTTCCGGAAGGCTTCCAGAGGGCGGAATTTCTTTTGGAACACGGTTTTGTGGATATGATCGTGGAAAGGAAGGATCAAAAGGAAGTGATTGGAAAGCTCCTTTCCATGCACAGGAAGGAAAAGGGGTTTTTTGACGGCGGCGTATTTAATGATGATTATTGGAAAAATGGCTTGGGCGGAGGGAAGCCCTGCAAGGCAAAGAAACGGGAAGCTGAGGCTGCCTGGGATACGGTTTTACTTTCCAGGAAGGCGGATCGGCCTACGGCCATGGACTATATCCAAGGGTTGTTTGATGAGTTTATGGAATTTCACGGCGATCGGTATTTTAAGGACGACGGAGCCGTGGCAGGAGGAATTGCCTTATTCCACGGAATGCCGGTGACGGTAATCGGCCAGGTGAAGGGGAAAAACACGAAGGAAAACATTAAGCGGAATTTCGGGATGCCTTCCCCTGACGGCTATCGGAAGGCTTTGCGCCTGATGAAGCAGGCAGAAGCCTTTGGACGCCCGGTAATCTGCTTCGTGGATACTCCAGGGGCTTTCTGCGGTTTAGAGGCGGAGGAAAGAGGGCAGGGCGAGGCGATTGCCAGGAACCTGTTTGAAATGTCTTCCTTAGCCGTTCCCATCCTTTCCATTGTGATCGGTGAGGGAGGCAGCGGCGGCGCTTTGGCTATGGCGGTAGCCAATGAGGTGTGGATGATGGAGCACGCGATTTACTCCATCCTTTCCCCGGAAGGCTTTGCTTCCATTCTTTGGAAGGACAGCAAGAAAGCGCCGGAAGCAGCGAAGGTAATGGGAATTACCGCTAAGGATCTTTATGGGATGAATTTAATCGAGCGGATTATTCCGGAAGAGGAAGAGTTAAATGAAGAATCCTTGCCGAAAGTGCTTGCTTACATGGATCAGGCAATGAATGAATTTTTCCTTAAGGTAAAGGATTTGAATAAAGAGCAGCTGGCAGAAGATCGGTATCAGCGGTTCCGCCGGATGTAAAAAGCAGCGATTATCCTGGTAGGAAGAGATGAGCCGCCTGAATGATTAGATTCGTCCATGGCGGCAAAAGGCAGGAATGACCAGATCAGAGATTGACTAGGAGAAAACATCATGGGAAGGTATCAACCGTTAAGCATAGGGGATTTACGGATAAAAAACCCGGTTATCCAAGGCGGAATGGGAATCGGCATCAGCCTTTCCTCCCTGGCAGGTTCAGTGGCTAAGGCCGGAGGAATAGGATTGATTTCCACGGCTCAGATTGGTTTTCGGGAGCCGGATTTTGAAAAGCATCCTAAAGAAGCGAATTTAAGATCCATGGAAAAGGAATTGGCAAAAGCAAGGAAAATTGCCCCGGAAGGGGTAATCGGCTTTAACATTATGGTTGCCACCAAGGATTACCCGGATTATGTAAAAAAAGCCGCAGAGATCGGAGCGGATGTCATTGTGTCTGGTGCAGGCCTTCCGGTAAACCTTCCGGAATATACGGCAGGAAGCCGGGTAAAGATTGCTCCTATCGTATCTTCTCCTAAGTCCGCATCCGTTATCTGCAAAATGTGGGACAGAAAATATCACAATGTGCCGGATTTTGTGGTGATAGAAGGACCTTTGGCGGGAGGCCACTTAGGATTTTCCCGTGAGGACTTAACAGGCTTTAAAGCAGACCGGGAGGATACGGATAAAGTGTATGACCGGGATGGTTATGATCAGGAAATTTTAGGGATTCTGGAAGTGATAAAGAAGTTTGAAAATCAATACAGGTGCAAAATCCCGGTAATTGGAGCGGGAGGTATTTTTTCCCGGGAAGATATGGCTCACCATATGTCCCTTGGCTTAGACGGGGTTCAGGTGGGAACCAGGTTTGTGACTACCGTAGAATGCGATGCCCCTGATGCTTACAAGAAAGCGTATATCCAGGCGAAAAAGGAAGATATTGTGATTGTAAAAAGCCCTGTGGGAATGCCGGGACGGGCAATATGGAATCCTTTTTTGGAAAAAGTTTCGGAAAAGCCGGAAAATATCACCCATTGCTTTAGGTGCTTAGAGCATTGTAATCCGGTGACGGCTCCTTACTGCATTACTATGGCGCTGATTCGGGCTGCTTTAGGGCAGATAGAGGATGGGCTTTTGTTCTGCGGGTATAATGCTTATCGGTGTGACAGGATGGAAACGGTTGAAGAAGTGATGGCGGATTTGTGCGGATGAGTTTTCTTCACTGCGGATTAGCGGGCAATGGAATTTGGAAATAGGATATGGGGATTTAGGCAGGCGGCTGCCTGCCATTGGGTTTATGGGCCTGGTGGCGGGGGGCTGCTTTTTTGATGGGGGTTGAACTATTGTAAAAATAATTTTGCTTTTCCGCTGCGCCAGGCCATATTCCATCGTCACCGCGCTTTCGCTCCGCCTTCAACGTAGCGGACGCTAAACTCGTGAAAGACCTCGTTAAGCGCCGACGTTTCAGGAGGGGTTCCTCATGGAATATGGCCTGGCTCCGCTGCCTTATTGGCTAGCGGAGAATGACCTCCCATTAGGTAAATAGATAAAACTTATAGTCAGTTGGATAGGTGAAATTTACAGTTAATCAGATAGAAAAAAATTATGGTTAATTTAGGCAAATAAGGTTTATTCATGTGAAAAATCTGTCAGTAATGAAACGCTTCCGCCAAAAAACCATTCTCAGTCATACCAAGATCTAACTAAGAGCTAACCAGTACCTAGCCGTCTGTGGTGCATGTACACTAAGAAAACCGTATAAAACGGCGGCACTTAGCGAGGTTTTTTCGAGCTTAGTGTCCGTTCCGTTTTATGTCGAGCGAGAGCGCGTTTTCGTGTGTACATGCACCACAGGCGGCGAACTCGTCAGCTTACGTATTTCCTCTAAGCCAGTAAACCCATCGTAAGAAACACCAGATAACTCCATTCACCCCCAATATCATCCGAAACAACTTAGCGTCAAAATCCACCTAATCAACTATCCAGGTTGACAAAGCATTAATTTTCCCCCAGCTATCCAAGTTAACAAAGCATTAAATTTTGATTTAAAACTATCCTATTTCATCACTATTTTCCACTAATTACCATAAAAACACATCATCCCCCTTTAACTTAAAGACAGCTTCCATAAAATAATAATCTCCGTAGATAATGTTAAATTCATGCTCCTTATCATGATAAGCTGCCGTGCATTTTTCCAGGATACAGTCATTTTCCCTTCCCCAGCTGCATCGCTTTTCCTCCAAAGTCTTCAGCAGCTTAATTGCCGCGTTCAGGTAAAGATCCCTTTCATACTCCCCTACCTGCCTGCTGATTTCCAAAAGGCCGCTGGCTGCAATAGCCGCCGCTGTAGAATCTTCCCAAGCCGGTTTTTTAGGCTGCCTGAAATCTACTGGAATCAGCCCGCTTTCCGGAATATTCGCCATAAAATAATGGGCTATTTTTTTGGCCGTATCCAGATATTCCTGCTTTCCCGTATGGATATAACTAATTACAAACCCATACAAGCCCCAAGCTTGCCCCCTGGTCCAGGATGAGCCATCTCCATATCCTTGTCCGCCGTAATCCCTTACCATAACGCCTGTAAAGGGATCAAATTCCACAATATGCCGGACGGAACCGTCAGGGCGGACAAAACATTCCATCGCCCGATCGGCGTGAAGCATGGCAATCTGCTTAAATCTGGGATCCTTTGTCATGTCACTGGCCCAATAAAGCAAAGGAATATTCATCAAACAGTCAATAATCGCCCAGCCCCGGTTATCCAAAGCCTGTGCCTCTTTCCCTGCTTCCACTATCGGATCATTCCAGGCGCGGATAAAACGCCCTACCGGATTAAACCGTCCTGCCAGCAAAGCCGCCGCATGAAGCCCTCTCCGCTTTCCATCCTCACTTCCCGTCAGCCGGTAATCCGCCACTGCGGAAGGAAGCCACATAAACCCCACGTCATGATGAAGGCCGTAAAAATAATCAAAGCAGGAATCCAGGGATTTTTCCGTATATTCCCCAATCTCCCGATACCGCTCATTCCCCGTTTCATGGTACATCAGCCACATCATTCCGGCCCAAAACCCATTACACCACCATCTCGGCCCATTATCCGGGGTAAACTCAATTTTCGGATCCAACCGGTTATCATGTGTTCCGTTAACTGTAGTGTAAGGGATCTTATCCTTGGATTTTTCACTAACCCACTCCATCTTTTCTGCGATCTTTTTCGCCGTCTCCTTCGCCCAATCTTGATAATTGCCGTTCATACGTTCTCTCCTGTTCTTTGCATTGTTTAATTTTTTTACCTATTTGAATATTTTAACTTATTTGGCTGCATGATTCTATATTATTTTTTACGCTGAACATAGATAATTTTAACATTATAGCTTTGCTTTTTTGCTGCGGTATTGGCCAGTGGAGAATGGCACTTCCCGCAAGCCAGTACCTAGCCGTCTGTGGTGCGTGTACACTAAGAAAACCGTATAAAACGGCGGCACTTAGCGAGGTCTTTTCGAGCTTAGTGTCCGTTCCGTTTTATGTCGAGCGAGAGCGCGTTTTCGTGTGTACACGCACCACAGACGGCGAACTCGTCAGCCAACGTGTCTCATTTCAGCCAATAAACCTATCGTAAGAGACACCAATTACCTTCCTCCATCCCAACACCATCTGAAACAGCCCAGCATCAAAATTCCCTCACCAGTTATCCAGGTTGACAAAGCATTTATCTTCCCCCAGCTATCCAAATTAACAAAGCATTAAATTTTTTGATAAAACTTTCACCAATCTTTTTCCCCTTTTCTAATTGCAATATGGTATAAAACCTTCCGGCATTACCTATAATAGAAAAAAACAGGTACAGGCAGGTTTTTATGGGTTTGTTAGAATATTTGGGAATTCGGCCCAGGCCGGAAATCTATTACTATAATACAAGGGCGGGATTTTGCCCGGAGGTTTTGGCTGGCAAGATGGAGGAGCTGATAGGGGAGGAGTTAAGAAAAGGGAAAAAGGGCGTAGTATTTTTATGCATTGGGACTGACCGCTCTACCGGGGACAGCTTGGGGCCGCTTATCGGGCATAAGCTGAGGGAACAGGAACGGCGGCGGGGGTTTGTGCCCAGGGCGGCGGTGTTTGGTACGTTGGATCGGCCTGTCCATGCCATGAATCTGGAGCGATACCAGGAGTTTGTGGCCGCGAATTTCCCAGGCCGGGTGGTGATTGCGGTGGATGCCTCGGTGGGGGATTCGGATCATATCGGATACGTTACCTTGGGAAAGGGTTCATTAAAGCCGGGTTTAGGCGTGAGCAAGGATTTAAGGGAGGTGGGGGATTTGTTTATTACCGGGATTGTAGGGGGAAGCGAAAATTTTGATCCGGTAATGCTCCAGAGCGTGCGGCTGTCCATGGTAATGCGAATGGCGGACTGCGTCTGCGACAGCATTTCCCTTGTCGAAAACTTATGGGATTTTCCATCTGCCGTTTGACATTTTTTTTAGGATTTGTATGATATGCTTGTCCAGACGACAAAGTGGGACGGTGATTCCGAAGCACTGAAAGAAAGCAGGGTGAGCATATGGGTGAATTATACGAGCCATTTCCAAAGCTGCCGAAGAATATCCGACAGATTGGGGAACGGGATAACATTGTCCGGGTATATGTGGAAGATTATGTAAATACGTATTTAAAGCGGCTGATGCCAAAAGGCGGACAGGATCTGCGGGCGGGAGTTTTGCTAGGAAATTTAGAGGAGCACGGAGGAGTTCCTTATGTATTTATTGATGGGGCTCTTGAGATGGAAGGAATCACGGAAGAGGGGGAAAAGGTTAATTTTACGGAAGAGTCGTGGAAAAAGGCTTACCAGTCTATGGAGGAAATGTTTCCGAAAAGGACGGTTCAGGGCTGGTTTTTGTGCGGCGCTCCCGGGAGTACGTTAAGCCCTTTAAATTATTGGAAGCAGCACGGGCAATATTTTTCTGGGAATAACAAGGTTATGTATTTAAACAGTGGCCTGGAAGGGGAGGAAGCCTTATATATCACCTCCAGCGATGGATTTTACAAGCTGCGGGGGCATTGCATCTATTATGAACGGAACCAGATGATGCAGGATTACATGGTGATGCAAAAAGACAGCCATCAGGTGGAAGCAGGGGGAAGCGATTCGGTAATCCGGGATTTTCGGAGAAAGATGGAAAAGAAAAAGAAGCAGGCGGACAGCCAGAACCAGGCGGTTCGGCTTTTGCGGGGGATGTGTGCCTGCTTGGCGATCTTAGCATTGGCCGGAGGGGTGGCAGCCCTTAACAGTGCGGAAAAGCTAAAAGATATGGAAGCGGTGATGGCGTCTGTCCTTCCAGATGCAGATGCCGTTTCGGATGCAGGGAAAAATTACCTTTCCGGCCTTGGGGTAAAGGTGGGACGAGCTGGGGAAAAGGGAGGATTGCCTTCCGAGGGAAACGATTACGGCGTAAATGAAGTGATTATTGAGGAAGCATCCGGCGGTGTGTTTCCCACCTTGGCAGCGGGAGGCCAGAGTAAAGGACAGGCGGGGGAAGGAAATTTTGGCGGTTTAACGTCCGGTGAACAGGGAGAAGGGGATAATGTCCAGGAAATACCGGAAAATACCTTGGGCGGGGAAGAAACACAGGAAGCTACCAGCCGCCAGGAAAGCCAGGAAATAAAGGACAGTGAAAGCCAGGACAGCCAAGGGGAAGTTGGCAGCGCAGATGTAGGAAATGGGCAGCAAGGCCAGAATGGAGATGAGGGAAGCAGCCAGGAAGCATATGCAGACGGGGGATCAGGGCAGTCAGAAGAAGATTTAGCGGCAAATCAAAGCAGTGCCCAGGAGGAAGCCCTTCCTGCCGCAGCGCCGCCCAGGCAGCTTGAACCGGCTCCGGGCCAAAGCGTTTACATCGTCCAGCAAGGGGAAACGTTATATGGGATTTGCTTTGAGCTGTACCAGAATTTAAGCAAGGTGGATGAGATCTGCCGGATTAACGGCCTGGAGGACGTGAATATGCTGGAGGCGGGGAGACGGCTGATTGTGCCTTAGAGTGTGCCATAGGGGGAAAAAAGATAATGATTTTTTTTACCATATGTTGTATACTGTTATAGAAAGGCATAACGGGAGCAGCGGATCATTACGGCGGGATTTTACGCCCCGCAGGATACGGATTCCCTGCAGACAGCATAGAGAAGGTTCAGGAGAATAATTAATGGAAGATACAAATTCGATCAACCGGGAGCTGAAAAAACAGCAGCTGCGGAAACAGATTGTATCCAACCCTAATCCGATGCGTACCGGCTCTTCTTCATACCAGGGAGATGGGCAGGAAGACGAGGGCTCAGGCCTGGGAGGTTCGGGGCTTCTTCGCAGGGGGATAATCACCAGCATGGTGGTCGTTTTGATCGTGATTGCCATAGCAGGCGTTGCGATGTACCAAAATACATACCGCAGATATACGGAGTATACGGTTTCCTGGGAAGCTGATTTACTGGCAGGAGATGGCAGTGGGGCAGGGGTGGAAAGCAGCTTTACGGCTTATGAAGATTTCGGGGAAAATTTGATTAAATATACGAAAGACGGAGCAACGTATTTTGACGCCAAGGGCAAGGCTGCTTGGGTGCAGGCATATGAAATGAAGGCGCCGATTATCGCCATAAACGGGGATTACGCAGCCATTGCCGATCAGCAGGGGAATCAGATTTATATTTTTGACAAGAATGGCTGCCAGGGAACGGCCACGGCTCTGCTTCCTATTTCAAAGGTCAGCGTTTCGGCTAAAGGGGTAGTTGCCGTAATCCTGGAGGATGCCAGGTCAAATTACATTACGCTGTTTAAAAAAGACGGGTCAACCTTGGTGGTGATTAAATCCCGCTTATCAGGCAATGGATATCCTTTAGATATCAGCCTTTCCCCGGAGGGAAACCAGATCATCTGCTCTTATATGTACATTAACCAGGGGATGATGGACTGCCGGGTAGTGTTTTATAATTTTTCCGAGATTGGGAAAAATTCCGAAACCCGGCTGGTGGGAGGATTTGACGAGGTCTTTAAGGGATGTATCGTGCCAAGGGTTCATTTTTTGGATGAGACGTATTCCTTTGCCTGTTCTGACAAGGGACTTTCCTTTTTCAGTTCCAAAAATTTGGCTTCACCAGAGCTTTTGCTTCAGGTTCCCATGGAAAGCCGGATACGCACGCTGTTTTATTCCAAGTCTTACGTAGGCGTAATTTTGGACAATGAAGAAGGGGAAGCCCCTTACCGGATGGAGATTTACCGTCCCTCTGGGGAGCTGGCGCTGAAAAAAGAATTTAACTTCCGTTATCAGGAGGCAGCGTTTGACGGGGATCAGATACTTTTGTGGAATGAAAGCGGCTTTGAGGCGTATAATCTTTCTGGAACGCAGAAATTCGGCGGAGAATTTGGAGGTTCCGTGTCAAAGGTGAAGACGGGAAGGTATCCCAACAGCTATCAGATCATCAGCTCTGGGAAGCTGACCGAGATTACGCTGCAGTAAAGGAAAAAGAGGAAAATGGAGGAAGAACATGGAGAAAAAGTGTATTGGAATCGACGTTGGAGGAACGACCGTAAAAATCGGCATTTTTGAAGCCAGCGGAGCATTGCTGGAAAAATGGGAGGTTCCTACCAGGAAAGAGGAAGGAGGGAAATATATCCTTTCGGATGTGGCGGCTTCGATTAAGGAAAAGCTTGGCCAGCTTAAGATTAACCTGGAAGGTTTAGCTGGTGCAGGCCTAGGCGTTCCCGGGCCGGTAATGCCGGATGGATATGTGGAGGTCTGCGTTAATTTAGGCTGGAAGGACGTAAACCCAAAGGAGGAGTTAAGCCCATTGCTGGGAGGAATCCCGGTATTTATCGGCAATGATGCCAATGTGGCGGCTCTTGGAGAGATGTGGCAGGGCGGCGGCAAAGGCTACAGCGATATTGTGATGGTGACTTTAGGAACCGGCGTGGGAGGCGGCGTGATCATTGATGAGAAGATTATTGCCGGGAAGCACGGCTTAGGCGGAGAAATCGGCCATATCCATGTGCGTGATGAGGAGACGGAGCACTGCAACTGCGGCGGCGTGGGATGTTTAGAGCAGGTGGCGTCAGCTACGGGCATTGCCCGGGAGGCGAAAAGGATGATGGCGGCTAAGGCTGACCCTTCAGAGATGAGGAAATTTGGGGACGGGATAACCGCCAAGGATGTGCTGGACTGTGCCAAGGCAGGGGATAAGCTGGCAGTGGAAGTGATGGAGATAGTAGGCCACTATTTAGGCGTGGCCTTGGCTCAGGTGGCGCTGACGGTGGATCCTGAGGCATTCGTTATCGGCGGCGGGGTTTCCAAAGCCGGGCAGTATATCATTGATGTGATCGAGAAGGATTACCGGAAATATACGGCGATTTCGGAGAATAAAGGGATATTAACCTTGGCAAAGCTGGGCAATGACGCAGGGATTTATGGGGCGGCCAGGCTGGTGCTGGGGTAAGGAAGGCGAATTGAATAGGATTATGACCAACCACGGAAGGAAGTTCGCATGATAAGCAGCCGAGAATTTGCAAAAATCTGATCGGCAAGATGCCAGAGAGCCGTCTGCTCTATGTCATTTCATATATTCCATTAAGATTTAAGGCTGCCAGAGAATCGGAAAATGCCATTATCCGATTCCCTGGCAGCCTTTCTCTATCTTGATTTACTTTGGAGCCCACGCCCCATTTTCATCTACATAGTGTCCGTCCGGCGTGGTCGTTTCCTTCAACATCTTCCCGTCGTTCCCCACATAATACCGGTCAACCCATTGATTCTTTACCATATAGCCAGATCCGTCAAAATAGTACCAATTATCCTCGATTTCACGCCAGTCGTTGGTGGGGATCTCCCCGGTGGTATACTGATACCAGGTTCCGGCGGAATCGCTGTGCCACTGCCCCTGGATGCCGGTGTCCTGAGAGGCGTGCTCCCTGATGTAGGCAAGCTTGGCTTCATCCACTGCCAGGATGGGGGAAGTTACCCAGTCGCTGCTTTTCGTTTTCTTATATAAGCCGTTGGCCTTTACCTGGAAAGTGTAATTCCCAGGCTTGGTGATCTTGGTGGATAGGTTATACACGGTTACTTTAGTGGTTGGGGAGCTGGAAGAGGAGACGGCTTCCCCATCCCTGCGTATACGCACCGAGTAATTGCCAGCGCCCAGCACTTCATCCCAGGTGGCAATCCCGGTATCGGTCCAAACCAGGCTGGTAGGCTCCTCCAGTTCGCCCTCGCCTAAATTTTTCAGCCTTACGGATAAGGTCATGGTAGAATTGCTGTTGCTCCTGGCGGCTTCCTGGAAAACGGCTCCTTCGCCTTCCAGTTCAAAATATTTCGGCTTAATGCTGGTAAAGTAGTAATCATCCTCCGCGTCCAGGACGATTACCGCATATGGGAAAGAAGAAGTAGCCGAACCGTCTGGAAATAAGTTTACCGTTCGGACAAAGTAACTTTCGTCTTCACAATCTACGTTTAAGTTTTCCCAGCTGTCCGGATCCATGCTGAAGGATAAGGAAACCTGGGTGATTTTTTCCCTGGCAAAGCTTGTGACAGGAGCCAGGGGGGAAAGGAAAGTGGCCGCCAGCAGGACGGAAAAAATTTGCTTGCTTTTGTTCAATGTAAAACGCCTCCCTTGATTGATAACGTTATGCGGATTCCTCGCTAAGTTCCTTAAGTATACCATAAATTTTCCCATTAGAAAATATCGCAAATCTATCTTTTTGTGGGAAATTCTGTCGATTTTTTTACAATTCCCATAATTAAGCCGCTACAGGTTAACCGGCCTTGGCAGGCTAAAGATGAATTCCGTCCCCACGCCTACCGTGCTGATCACATCAATATTTTCCCCGTGGGCCTGGATAATTTCCTTTACGATGGAAAGACCCAGGCCGGTTCCCTTTTTATCCTTGCCCCGGGATAAGTCGGTTTTGTAAAAACGCTCCCAGATCTTTTTAATGCTGTCTTTTGGGATCCCTATTCCCGTATCCTTTACGGAAACAAAGATTTTTTCGTGCTTGGGGTAAGCCTGAATGTAAATGGTGGAGCCGTCAGGGCTGAACTTGATGGCATTGTCAATCAAATTGTACAGCACCTGTTGTATCTTGCCCAATTCTCCATATACCATCTGGATGCTGTCCCCAAAGGTTAAGTCAAAAGTAAGGTTTTTTTGGCTGCACACCACTTCAAAGGTGGCCGCCGTATCCTTAATCACCCGGTTAATGTCAAAGTTAGTGCGGAAAAGAAGGCCTTTGCTGTCTAAGGAATTTAAGGTCAGCATTCCCTGGGTCAGTTTGTTTAGCCGTTCGGTTTCCGTGATCACCCGGTTTAAGTACTTATCGTGCATTTCTGGTGGGATGGTTCCGTCCAGGATGGCTTCCAAAAAGCCCTTGATGGAGGTAAGGGGAGAACGGAAATCGTGGGATACGTTGGCGATAAAGGTTTTTTGGTATTCCTCCAATTGGTTTAGCTTATCGGACATATAGTTTAAGGTTTCCGCCAGGTATCCGATCTCATCATGGGAGGAAAGCTGGATCCGGTATTCCAAATTCCCCGAGGCGTATTCGTTGGCGCCTGCCGTGATTTTCTTCAAGGGGAAATACACGGTCAGGGTAAAGGTAGCCAGGATCACCAGGGACAGGATGAAGATGATCCCAAAGGTTAAGTACACTATATTTAACAGGCCATCCCGGGAGGCCTGGATTTGGCTTATGGGCATATGGATCAGGACATAGCCGTATATGGTGTAATTGCCGGTGATCGGGGCGGAAACACTGAGCACATCGTAGGGGAAGGTTCCGTAAAAGTTCCCAATGCCGTAGTTTTTATTTCCCAGGGCCGTAGGATCGAAATCCACGGAAAGGCCTTCCCTGACTCCTTTTTCCGAATCAATCGTCACCATCCCGTCCCGGTCCACTACCCAGATTTCGGACTGTAGGGAAGGGGATAGGATGGACAGCTGGTGGGACACGGTTTCCAAGCTGGGAGCCGTCCTGCCATATACGGAGCTGCAGTCTAGAGCCAGCTGGTTTGCTTCATCATAAAGGAGATCGGCTTTCTCCTGAAGCAAATACTCATACGTAGCATTGGAAGAGAAAAAACCGATCACCAAAAAGCCTAAAAGCCCGAAAATCACGTAGCTTAAAATAAATTTATAGTAGAGAGAGCGGATCATCGTTTGACCTCGAATTTATAGCCGATTCCCCATACGGTTGACAGGGCCCAGTTTTTATGATCCTTGATCTTTTCCCGCAGCCGCTTGATATGGACATCCACGGTTCTGGTATCCCCCATATATTCATAGCCCCAGATATGATCCAAAAGCTGCTCCCTGGTAAATACCTGGTTAGGGGAGGAGGCAAGGAAATACAAAAGCTCCAGTTCCTTGGGAGGCATTTCAATGGAGTGCCCCATATAAATTACGGAGTAATTGGTCAGGTTTACAATCAAGTCCGGGTATTCCACGAAATCGCCTTGCTGCTGGGTGGAGGCAGAGGTTAAATCGGGGGGCGGAGTCTGATAGCGCCGGAGCACAGCCTTTACCCGGGCAACCAGCTCCTTGGAATCGAAGGGCTTGATCATGTAATCATCGGCTCCCAGCTCCAGCCCCAGCACCTTGTCGAAAATCTCGCCTTTGGCGGAAAGCATAATGATAGGAACCTGGGAAGTCATCCTTAGCTGGCGGCATACCTGGTAGCCGTCAATGCCGGGAAGCATTAAATCTAAAAGAATCAGGTGGGGCTTGAAGCTGGGGAAAACCCGCAGGGCTTCCTCCCCATCCCCCACAATCTGGGTTTCGTAACATTCTTTTAACAGATAAAGGGAAATTAATTCTGCGATATTGGCGTCATCGTCAACGATCAGGATTCTTTGTTTCTCAGCCAATGTGGGCCTCCTTTAATTAATGATGTTGTAAATCATTTGGCCAGTGGGAATGGCGCGTTACTTAAAGGTGACAATCGTAACGCCGCTGTCCCCTTCCCCAAATTCGCCTAAACGGAATTCCTTTACGTATTTCAGCCGTTTTAAATATTTGTGGATGCCGGCTTTTAAGGCTCCCGTTCCCCGGCCATGGACTACCCGGACGGAGGGAAGATGGGAAAGGTAAGCATCGTCTAAATATTTGTCCAGCACGGAGCAGGCTTCGTCTACGTTCATCCCGATTAAGTTGATTTCCGGTGAGATGGAAGCGGATTTTGACATCTGGATCCGGCTTTTCCCGCTGCCGCTTCCCTTCCTGCCTCCGGAGGATAAGCTTCCCTCGTAGGCCGGGCCGGTGATCTCCTGCTCGTGGAGCAGCTCCAAATCCTTAATGTTTACCAGGGAGCGGAGGATGCCCATCTGCACATACAGATCCCCTTTGTCGTTGGGCAGGGTGCTGACCGTGCCTTTTAAGCCCATGGTTAACACCTTCACCCCGTCGCCCACCTTTAATTTTTTCGGGGAAATGGGCTGGGACGGGCCTTTCTGCTTGATGGCAAGCTTTTGGTCGGCTTCTTTTAATTTATCCCGAAGCTTGGCTCGCTCGGCTTCCAGCTGTCGGTTTAAGCCGGAGTCGGCGGAAAGCTTATTAATCTGTTTTATGGTTTGATCCGCCGTTTCTTTGGCTTCCCTTAAGATCCGCTGGGCTTCTTCGGCGGCATTGCGGATTAGCTTTTCCTTCCGCTCATCCAGCCGCTCTTCCTTCTGGGACAGCCGGGATTTAAGCTGGGCGATCTCCGCCTTGTAGGACTGGATTTCCGCCTGCTCCTTTTCAATCATTACCCGGCTTTCTTCCAGGTGGGCGATCAAATCCTCGAAAGCCTGATCTTCCGTCTCTAAGTGGCTTTTGGCGTCTTCAATAATGTAATCGGGAAGACCCAGTTTTTTGGAAATCGCAAAAGCGTTGCTTTTTCCAGGGATTCCAATCAGCAGCCGGTAAGTGGGCTGTAAGGTTTCCACATTAAACTCACAGCAGGCATTTTCCACTCCCGGGGTGGAAAGGGCAAATACCTTAAGCTCGCTGTAGTGGGTGGTGGCCATGGTCCGGCATTTCATCTGATGGAGGAAGCTTAGGACGGCGATAGCCAGCGCAGCCCCCTCAGTGGGATCCGTTCCCGCCCCCAGCTCGTCAAAAAGGCAGAGGGAGCGGCTGTCCGCCTGGTTTAAGATGCGGACAATATTGGTCATATGGGCAGAAAAGGTGCTTAAGCTTTGCTCGATGCTTTGCTCATCCCCGATATCGGCAAAAACCTCATCGAAAACCGCCAGCTTGGAGCCGTCGAAGGCCGGGATCTGAAGCCCCGCCTGCCCCATTAAGGTAAACAGGCCTACGGTTTTCAAGGATACGGTTTTGCCCCCGGTGTTTGGCCCGGTGACAATCAGCAGATCGAAATCCTTTCCCAGGGAAATGGTGATGGGGACTACCTTCTGGGGATCCAAAAGGGGATGCCGCCCGTCCTTGATGGAGATCATGCCCTTGTCATTAAATTCCGGCTGGCTGCCCTTGTAGCTGCGGGATAAGTTTGCCTTGGCAAAGATAAAGTCCAGCTCCCCTAAAATCTGCTGGTTCATTTGGATTTCCTCAATATAGGGGATTAGCTGGCTGCTTAAATTCGCCAGGACGGCTTCGATTTCTTTCTGCTCCGCGATTTCCAGCTCCCGGATCTCATTATTCAGCTTGATCACCGCCATTGGCTCAATAAACAAGGTGGAGCCGGTAGAGGATTGGTCGTGAACCATGCCGGGAACCTGATTTTTGTATTCCGATTTTATGGGAAGGCAGTAGCGCCCGTCACGCATGGTAATCACCGCGTCCTGAAGGTAGGAGCGGTTGGCATTTAAAATAGAATTTAGCTGTCCATGGAGCTTATCCGCCGCATTTTTAATTGCCCGGCGAACCTTATGGAGGCCGGGGCTGGCGTCATCGCTGATCTCATCTTCCGACAGAATGCACCGTTTAATCTCGGTGTTAACGGGAGTTAAGGGCTCCAAAACCCGGAAGCGCTCCTCCAGCGTATCTTCCGGAAGGCCGGAATCATCCTGATCGTGGCGTCCGTAGGACTTGGCCCTGGCGGCAATGGTTAAAATGGAGCTGATGGCTAAGATTTCGGCAATGCTTAGGGAGCTGCCTACCTCCAGCCGCTTTAACGAGCCGCTTACGTCCTTGCAGCCGGAAAAGGACAGGCTGCCTTTCATCCGGATACGGGAAAGGGCGTCGGCTGTTTCCTGCTGGGCCTGGGTGATTTCCGGTAAATCTGATGAGGGCAGCAATGCCTTACAAAGCTGCCGCCCCAGGGCAGAGGTAGCGTGATCTTCCAGCTGGGCGATGATTTTTTGGTATTCTAAAATTTGTAATGATTTTTCGTTCATATGGCTGATTCCTTTTTTAAGGGCAAAATTTCCTGAAGTTTTCAGGGCTGCCGGATAGTTAATGTTTTGATTTTCACGGGCAATGAGCCAAGTGCCGTGCTTGCACAAGTATCTGGTGAATGCAGCGAGGTACTTAACTAATCGGGAGTAACGGTTCAGCAGATTTGCGCAGGCAATCCAGTGCATACACTATATTGGTAAGAATAACATAAATTCTAAAGTATGGGAAGGGGAAATTCTGTAAATTGCAGATAATGCAGATAAGGATCACATGAAAAAGATAGCAAAAAATAATCTTGCAAATAAAAAGATAAAGAGGTTATGAAAAGGTGTTTATGGAAAAGGCCTGGAATTTAAAGGTAGATTCCAGGCCTTAGTTTTAGAGCATATTTGAAAATTGTCCGTAAGTTTTGTTAATCCTATGCTTCCCTGCCCATGTACAGCAAAGTTCCGTCTGGCTTTTTGGAGAATTTGGAAAAAAATTCGTCGTAAGCAATCCAGCTTTCCCTTGGATAATTGGCATGGGACATATTTCGGATGGTTCCTACGGTCAGCATAGGCGTGCCTTTTTGGTTTAAATATACATAATAACGAATTTCGCCGCATTGGTAACATCTGGGAGTATGATCTAACCCGTAGATATCCATTAAATTTTCCAGGAAAGCGGCAATATCGTTTGTGACCTTGTATTCCAGCCGGCCATTTTCTTTATTTACGCAAAGCCAGTCATTTTCTCCAAACAGGAACAAGTAAGGCACTTGGGGGTTAATGCTTTCCGGAAGGGGAACCTCATGATCCGGATCCTTAATCGCCGACCAGGGTGAAACTGCCGTAAATACATTGGGGGCGCGAAGAGCCAGTTCAGAAGTCATCATTCCTCCGCTGGACTGCCCGCAGGCGTAAATCCGTTCTTCGTCAATGGCGTACCGTTTTTTTACATCGCGGATCATCTCTAGGATAAAGGCTACGTCATCAATCTGTTTATCCATGTAGGAGCCGTTCCAAAGAAGCACATTCCGTATCCCTTCCGGCCGCTGCTGATATACGCTGGCTTCCGGGAACAGCACGATAAAATCACGTTCTTCCGCAACACAGTTCATCCCGGACATATCCATAAAGCTTTCTGCGTTTCCTCCCCGGCCATGCATATTGATGACTAAGGGCACAGGTTTTTTTGCGGTCTTTATGTGATCCGGCACGTATTCGTACCACAGCCGGGTAAACCCGTCAAGCTCCATCGTGTGCAGTTTAGCGCCGTAATCCTCCGGCTTTTTAAAATTGCGCAGAGCCTTGCTGCCAAAACAGCGGTGGCGCCGTGCCTTTCCGATATAAGACCAAACGGCTTCAAAAAATTCTTCGGTCAGGATGCCGGAATAATGGTTGGTGACACGGACTTGGGAAATTTTTTCTTCATTAACCGTGCTTTTTTTGCAGATTGCGGATGGAAAATAAATTTCGTCTGCATCGGCATTTGAAAAAACTTCATTTGTGGTATCATTTTGTTTTTTCCAGTATTCGCAGGCCTGGGCATTATGCCCTATGTTTTCCTGCCATGCCATCCATACGGGAATCTGGGCTTTTTCGGCACTTATGGAAAGCTCAACCTTTCCCATATTACTGTTTGCTTCCTGGGTAACAGATGCATTTAAAAGCGTTTCCTCTTCCAAGTCACCGAAAGTAGCCAGACCGGACCATTCGCTGGTCATTTTCATTACTGCCTGCTGTGCGATAGTTGCTCCTTTGCCAATTCCGAAGGCATAAAGATTATCCTGCATGGTAACGTAGTATTTTCTGGATTGAACCTGGATGTAAACCTGGTTCATGTAATCTGCATCTGTGCCGTCCAGGTTCCATAAGCCGTCTGGTTCCAAGATATGAAGGAACACTTGATGCTTTTCTGCGAAATTCTGCCAAAACCCATTTTCGATAAATTCCGCAGTTGGTACGTCATCGGGAGAGGCGATAATCAGGCAAGGCTGATTGTAGGTTAAATTGGGAGCAATGTAGGTATAAAAGCGCCGTTTCTTTCCGTGTACTTCTGCCGTTTCCGAAAACAGGCCGGATACCAGGCATTTTTTCGTGTTTGTGAAATCAATGGGCAGGCTGCCCATATCTTTAGGAAATTCTTTGCTTGTTAACATCATAATTTTCCTTTCTTTTAAATTAAAACATAGGGAATATGGTCATAATCCAGCCTACCGATACGATGCACAGCAGTAATGCCGGGAGGGCTGCTTTGCTGTCTTTTCTTGCCTCAATGCTTCCAGTTTGCACAACCGGCGCATTCGGTGCGAACTTGGGAGCGAGAAAAATACAATACAGGGAGATGGCAATCAGCATGGGAAGGCGTGCCTTCATCGGATCGGTCAGCGCTACCGTAAAGGCAGTATATTCATTCGCTTCCAGATAACCGTTTAATTCCGCAAACTGGGTGGCTCCGCTTCCAAGAGGAAGGACGGAAATGGTAGCAATCCCGATCATTGCCAAGGGAAACAGTGTTTTTGACGGGCTGATATTTAATTCCTCACAGCTTGCGATCATCATCGGAGCCATGATTCCGAAAACAACTACGGAGCTTTGGATAAACTGGGATAATATTACGGTAATTAACACATAGCCGAACATCATCATGGTTAATGAGCCGCGGGAGATTTTATTTACGCTGGAAGCGCATTTTTTCACAAACTGCGTGCGGTTAAACCCTGCCGCAACGACAAACATGGAAACCATCATAATTCCGTTAGAATTGCCAAAGTACCCAAGGGCGGTATCAGGATCTAAGCATCCGGTCAGGACAAAGGCCAGCATACTCAGCAATGCAGTCAGCCCCATGGGGATTTTGCTTAAGATATAACTGATCATGGTAATGAGGCAGAGTTACCATTCACAGCCATTTTAATTTCTGATGTTTAATGAATTCCCACTGGGGCTTTTTTATTGGCATAATGCGCTGCTTTTAGTGGTTGTATTTATTAATAAATATAGCCACTGC
>CAJTFL010000033.1 GCA_910575565.1 Lachnospiraceae bacterium
GTTATTCTAAAAGTGAATGTTACTATGAGGAGCCGTGTGCGTGAAAGGCGCACGCACGGATCTGTGAGGGGCTTGCGGCGTGAGCCGCTTGTCTACTCGACTATCGGGCAGATAACGCCTACTCAATAACAGAATACACCAACTGAGAGCAGCTATTTTCACACAAGAAAACGGCTGCTCTTTTCTTTTAGCCATGAGCAGAAAGGAGCGACCAGCCATGACAAAACCAAGAGAGAAAACCCGCGAGGAGCTGCAAGCCGAGATTGAGGACGGAAAGAAGAAAATCCGGCAGTTTGAGAACCGAGAAAAGATGTTACGTCAGAAGTTATCCAAAGAGGAACGCAGAACGCGCAGCCACCGCCTTATTGTCCGGGGCGCGGTCTTTGAAAGCATTGTGCCGGAAGCAAAGAACATGACCGACGAGGAAGCCGCAGCACTTCTTAGGCTTGCACTGACGAGTGAGCCAGCGCGGGAATATCTAAAAAAAAGAGCAGAGGGAGCGACAAGCTGAAAATCCCTTAGGCACTAAGGGCGCATTATCCGAGATAATCAATTATCCGAGGAAACTCTCAAAACCTCCAGCATAAAAGGCTTTCAGAGAAGTTGCCTCGGATAATGTAAGAACTATTTCAGGAAGTCAGGGATCTGATGCTCTTTCTTTTGTGTAACAGGATTTTCTTTTTGATGGGAAAACCACTTTTCGTTCCAATCCCGGATATGCCTGTTTACGGTTCCCTGTGAAAGTTCAGCATACCGTTCTGTTGTGGAGATCGAGGAATGTCCGAGGAAATTTTTGATTGCCATAATTGGTACCCCGGCTTCCAACATATGTGTGGCGGTCGTATGCCTCAAATGGGGAGCTCCCCATTTCCGCCATAGCCGTGCCATGCACTTATACCAGGAAGGGATGGATTTGACGCTTGTATCCCAATGGCTGGGGCATTCGCAGCTGGAAACCACACAGATCTATGCACATACAGACACAGAGCAGAAGCGGAAGGCGATTGCAGCCGCAACGCCGCCCGATAACCCACTTTATTCGAAACTAAACTCTGCAAGGTATACGGTCACGGATGAGGAAACATTGAAAAAACTTATGGGACTCCGGTAAGATCATTTTTATCGGAAAATTTTATAATTAGCACTATAGTATATTTGATGAGTGCATAGTCAAACAGCTTTTTTTATCGGAAAATTTTGGCTGAAAATCCTTTTAAATAAGGCATTTCCGTCAAGATTTCCGATAAAAATAATTTTCCTATAACCACGGTTATCCCGGAACGGGATAACCTTCTTTTTCTCGAAAAAGAACAAAGCCGGTGAGGAATTTGTTAAATTCACTCACCGGCTCAATTCGTTTCAAATTTCTCGGATAGTTCGGTTAGTTCTTTCATGGCTTCCCGCATTTTTTGCCCTAAAGCGGTTAAATCATCAATCGGCATAATCATTCACATCAAGTATATTCTATCGTGCCGATTTGCGCAAAGGAATAACCTTATTATACCGACTAACAGGTATGATTATACCGTTTTTTTATGAGATATAAACGCTATCCTTGTATCACTAACCAAATCAAATTATAATAGAGATGGATAATTTTGTGAAAAAACTGTCCGCTGTAACATTTCGGAGACATTTGCCTGTTATACTATCTGCGATTAGAGGACAGACAGATTTGCCAACGACTGTTCCTTTATCTTTGAGGAAGCCTTCGGACAACTGTGGAAAAGGTGATGTGGGCGGATCTGGGGGACAGAAGTTCCATAAGCTTCTGGACGAGGATGCCTATGAGGAATTGTTCGAGACTCAGATGGAGACTGATATGGTATTCAATATTGCTTGTAATGCTGTGCAAGTTTTGATTTATCGGGGGCTTTCCTCTTTTGGGGGCATTTTTTAGAGCACGCCACACTTCAGATCTTGACATTTGTAGGTTCTTATTCAAGGTTGAAGGCCGCTTGCGTCGGTGGTATACTTTGCCCATAGCGATTTAATAATTTTTATTTATGGAGTGGAGGAACTCAGATGGAACTGCAATTTTCAAAAGGGAAAATAATTGGGCATATTGTTGCCTATGTTTTACTGTTTCTTGCAGGTGATCTACTTAACAGCCTGGTATTTGATTTGCTTTTCTCAATAGTTAAATTGCCAATACGGGGCCTATATTCTGTTTTTCGGACGTTGGGGTGTTTAATATTTACTTATTTATTATTTTGGCTATACACGATAAAGATTCTCCACCTCAAAATGGAGAGTTTTAGAATTACCTTATCAATTAAAAAATGGGCCTTTTCATATGCCGTTATCCTTCCGTTTTTTGTGGTTATCTGCTATTTCATAATAGGCGACTCGACAATGACAGCTTTAAATGCAGGAGAGATAATTGCAGCGGTCATCTATTCCGCCATTGCAGCTTTGAAAGCAGGCGTTTTAGAAGAGATGCTGTTTCGTGGATATATTCTAAAATTGCTTGAACTAAAGTGGGGGAAAGTTGTTGCTGTTTTGCTTCCGTCCTTTTTGTTCAGCTTGATGCATATTCCCTCGATGGATGGGTTTAGCGTTGCAGGTATCTTGCTGCTGGTGATCAGTGGAACATTGGTAGGCATCATGTTTTCTCTTATCACATATAAGGGGAACTCCATAAGCAACAGCAGCTTGCTTCATGCAGTATGGAATTTTGTTTTTGTGACTGACATGATACATATCACAACTGCACAGGGTATTTATGGAGAGCCTGTTTTTTCAATTATTATCCCCTCAGATCATGTGTTAGTAACCGGAGCTGGATTTGGAGTAGAAGCTTCAATAATTGCTATCATCGGGTATTTATTTGTCTGCGGCGCCGTTATTCTGCGGGGAAAACGGTGAGTATTACTCCCGGCTTATTTGGGAATTTTCTGTTGGAGGGAATGTATGGACTGGTCAAACACACAGCGAGCCGAGATACAGTATTTCTGCACCAGTACCCGCAGTCGGACGCCAAGGGTCCTCTGCGGCTGTACCCTCAAGCTCCAGCTCGGTTTTATCCTTACCATCTTCGCCAGCTATCAAATTACAGAATTCCAGCTTACGGACATTAAAGCGTTTTACAAACTGCTCCATACACCCCATTTCGGACCAGAGCAGCTGCGGCCCCCTCCCCCTCACGCATCGCCAAGACTCTGGAACAGTTGAACCGGGATTGCCATTATCAGATCCGCGTCCGCTGTCTGGGGGAGGCGTGTTATCAAATCACCGGGGTCTGCCCCCGCTATATAAGCGATTATCGAAACGAGCTGAACTACGGCTATGAAAGGTGATATGTTCAATATTTTATTCCCGATCCTATTTTATGACATTTTTGTGACATTTTAGTGGTATTCTGATTAAGGAAGGAAGTGAAGCCATGAGACTTTTAGTAGTTGAGGATGATCGCCTTTTGAACAACACCCTTTGCTACAATCTTTCGGCGGCTGGCTACACAGTGGACGCTGCCATGACAAAATCAGAAGCGGTCAGCCTCTGCGAAGCGCAGGACTATGATCTGATCGTGCTGGATGTCAACCTGCCTGATGGAAACGGCTTTGACTTCTGTGCAGAAATCAAAGAGCGCCGTCCGGATACCGCCGTGATTTTCCTGACAGCAAACGATATGGAGAGCGACCAGCTGAAAGGCTTTGAGTTGGGAGCAGATGACTATGTAACAAAGCCGTTTCCGATCAGCGTATTTCGCAAGAAGGTTTCAGCACTGCTGGCCCGCATCCAGAAGCAGACAGGTGGCGATTGCTACACAGACGGTACATTGTCCATCAATTTTTCGGAATTGACCGCTGCCCTTGCGGGGGAGCCGGTTATCTTCACTCCGATGGAATACCGTTTACTCAAAGTACTGGTGCGGAATCCGCAAACCGTTCTGACCCGGCAGGTGCTTCTTGAAAAGCTGTGGGACGCGGACGAAAACTTTGTGGATGAACACGCCTTGACCGTTGCGGTCAGCCGCATCCGGGGAAAAATTGAAGCTGGCAGCCTGCAATATATCAAGACTGTCTACGGCATGGGCTATATGTGGGTTGGGGGGATAAAGAAGTGAATGACAGAAACCTTTCCATCAAGTACGCCTGTGCGGCAGGGGCAGCTTTTTTAGGTTTTATCTCCGCTGCGGCCATTACTGCGGCTTTTCTCTTTACCAGAAATTCAACAATCGTGTGGCTGGGTCTGCTGTTTATCCTGCTGGTGTTCGCCTGTGCAGCCCTTTTTGTAGCATTTCTGCATCGGAAGCTGGTTTTATTCTCGGACAACCTGTGCCAAACAATAGACGATATGTTGAATGGAGCGGCAGCGCCGCAGGTCTGCGAGGAAGAAAACCTGTTTTATAAAATCAATCACCGGCTTGCCCGTCTATATGAAGTTATGCGGGAAAATCAGGAGATCATCGTGAAGGAGCGGGCTGATTTGCAGGAATTGATCTCCGACATATCCCATCAGGTAAAAACGCCAATCAACAATCTGAAAATGGTAAACGCCACCTTGCTGGAACAGCCTATGCCAGAGGAAAAGCAGAGAGAGTTTTTGCAGGCATCCAGCGGCCAGCTGGAAAAGCTGGACTTTCTTATGCAGGCCATGATCAAGACATCCCGCCTAGAAACCGGCGTCATTTCACTGGACAGAAAGATACAGCCGCTTTATGACACTCTGGCGGCAGCGCTGGGCGGTATTCTGCTGAACGCGGAAAGGAAACATATTCATGTCAGCGTAGATTGTCCGGAAAATATCATTCTGGCCCACGACAGGAAGTGGACAGGTGAAGCCCTGTTCAACATTCTGGACAATGCGGTGAAGTACACTCCGGCAGGGGGCAACATTCAAGTTTCCGTTCAAAGCTGGGAGTTCTATGTGAAAATAGACATAACTGACAGCGGCAAAGGAATTTCGGAGAGCAGGCAGGGGATGATCTTCAAACGCTTCTATCGGGAGGAAGAAGTACACGATGTTGAGGGCATCGGCATAGGGTTGTATCTTGCCCGTGAGATCATTTCCATGCAGGGAGGATATATCAAGGTGACTTCGGCATTGGGCAGCGGCTCTACATTTTCCGTGTTTCTGTCGCGTGGATAAAATTTTCAAGAAAAACTGCGTCCCGTGACATTTCTGTGAGAATTGGCTGTTATGATAGCGGCATCACAGAAAGGATGGTGCTTACCATGAGCATTTTGCAAACAACTGACCTCAAAAAACACTACGGCGCAGAGCCGAACATCACAAAGGCGCTGGACGGTGTGACCCTCTCCATTGAGCAGGGGGAATTTGTCGCTATTGTCGGAACCTCCGGCAGCGGGAAGTCCACTCTGCTGAACATGATGGGCGGTCTGGATGTCCCGACCTCCGGCAGCGTTCAGATCAAGGGCAAGGAGCTGGCCTCTTTGAACGACGAACAGCTCACCATCTTCCGCAGGCGCAACATCGGCTTTATCTTCCAGAACTACAATCTTGTCCCTGTTCTGAATGTCTATGAAAATATCGTCCTGCCCGTAGAGCTGGACGGCGATACCGTAGACCAGAAATTCATGGATGAAGTCGTGCGCCTGCTGGCCCTGGGGGACAAGCTGAACAATATGCCGGGCAACCTGTCCGGCGGACAGCAGCAGCGTGTCGCCATCGCCCGCGCCTTGGTTTCCAAGCCCGCTATCGTCCTGGCGGATGAACCCACAGGCAACCTGGACAGCCGGACGAGCGGCGATGTGCTGGGCCTTTTGAAAGCGACCAGCAGCAAATTTCATCAAACGCTGGTGATGATAACCCATAACAATGAGATCGCCCAGCTTGCCGACCGCATTATCCGCATTGAGGATGGCAGGATTTTTGAGTAAGGGGGCGCTGACGATGAATGACATTTTATTTGGCAATAACAACGGCGCGGTGATTAAAAAGTTGTCAGGGCGCTATTTCAAGGCCAGCAAAAGCAGGAATATCATTGCAATTATCGCAATCGTGCTGACAACCATACTCTTTACCACAATCTTCACCCTTGGGTCTGGCCTGATGGACACCGTTCACGATCAGAACATCCGCAAGGCTGGCGGCGAGGGGCAGGCGGTATTAAATTATATCAGCGATGAAGTTTACAACGATATGGTGGGAAATCCCCTGATCGACCGTATCGCCTACACAAAAGCGATTTCCTACCGGCTGAACAATCCGGGTCTGGAGCGCTGGCGGGCCGACCTGTGGTATATGGATGATACCGCTCTGGAATTTGCCCGCTACACACCCACAACAGGCCATCGGCCCGAAGGGTCAAACGAGATCATCGCGGATACAAAGACATTGGACGCCCTGGGCGTCCCGGCGCAGATCGGGGAAACCGTTTCTCTGACCTATGAAGTAAAGGGACAGTTATATACCACCGATTTCACCCTCTGCGGCTTTTGGGAAACTGACAGCTTGAGCAACATCGGGAGGCTGGTCGTGTCGAAAGCCTTTGTGGACGCCCATTCGGACATTTTGACCTATACCTATCCCGTGGACAATGATTATTCCGGCGTTGTCTCCGCCTATGTGATGTTCAGAGGGAACGGCGACATAGAAGCCCAGCTCCACCAGCTTCTTTCCGAAACCGGCTATACCTGCGACACAATGGGCGGCAGCAAGGAGAACGGCAACTATGTGATTGCCCGTGTCAGCCCGGCCTATCAAAGCGGCGCATTGACGGATAATCCTGCCATGCTGGTTTCCGGCATGGTTGGCGTCGCGTTGATTATCGTAACAGGGTATTTGATTATCTACAACATTTTCCAGATTTCCGTTATTCAGGATATTCAGTCCTACGGACAGCTAAAAACGCTGGGTACAACAAAGCGGCAGATTAAGCGTCTAATCAACCGGCAGGCGCTCCGCCTGTCCCTGATTGGTATTCCCATCGGCCTGCTGGTGGGCTTCTTCATTGGCCGGGCCTTGGTGCCTTTCCTGATGAACGGAACGAGTTATACTGCGGACGCCGGTGTTAAAGTAACGGTAAATCCTCTGATTTTCATTGGTTCCGCTGCTTTCGCCCTTTTTACCGTCTTTGTCAGCGTCCGCAAGCCCGCGAAGATTGCCGGTACGGTTTCGGCAATCGAGGCCATCCGCTACATGGAAAATGATACGGCAGCGTTTGGAACGCGCAGGGCCAAGGACAAAAAATCAACCCACGGCGCGAAGCTCCACTTTATGGCGCTGGCCAACCTGGGCCGTAACCGCAAGCGTACTGTGCTGGTGATTGTGTCCATGACATTGAGTTTGGTGCTGTTCAACACGGTATTCACCCTGTCCGGCGGCTTTGATATTGACAAGTATATTGCAAAATTTATGGATACGGACTTTGTGATTTCCAACGCAGAGTTTTTCCAATACCAGGTTGAAAAAAGCGAACATGATCTGTCCGATACCTTCATTGAGGCCGTCAGACAAAGCAGCAGTTTTGAGGACGGCGGCAGGCTCTATTCCTCCTGGATGCTGGAAGAACCGTTTTCCACGGAACACAATGCTTTTTTCAGCTATAACAAAGACCTGAACGGAAATCCTTTTGTAAGGCTGTATGGCGCGGACGATTTTCTGTTGAATGGCATGGAAGTCATAGAGGGAACCATCGACCTGGAAAAGCTGAAATCAGGAAAGTATATCCTGTTGAGCGTAGAGTGTAACGACGATGGAACCGTCATAGAGAACCCCAATATCAGCGTGGGTGATACAGTACGGATCAACCATCTGAAAGCGGAGGAACTTTCCACTACTATTACTGACAGCTATGACTTTATCATCATGGCAAAAGTCCGGGCCAACGAGAACACGGCCACCACCCGCAACACAGGCGAGTCTCGGTTCTATCTCCCGACAGAAATCTTCCTGCCGCTGTGCGAGAACCCCCATCTGGTCAGTTTCCCCTTTGATGTGAAAGAGGGAACGGAAGCGGAAATGGCAGAGTTTTTGAACAGCTATATCGACAGTGTGGAGCCGAGTATGGATTTTGAATCCAAGGCGACCTATACCAGCTCCTTTGATGACCTCACTTCCCTGATCATTACCATCGGAGGGGCATTGAGTATCATCATCGGAATTATCGGCATCGCAAACTTTGTGAACTCTGTCCTGACAAGCGTTATCACCCGCAAAAAGGAATTTGCCATGCTGCAAAGCATCGGTATGACCGGCAAGCAACTAAAGCGTATGCTTTCTTTTGAGGGGCTGTATTACGCAGTGGGAACAATCCTCACATCGGCTGTTCTCGGCGTTCTGTTTTCTGTAATAGTCGTGCGGGGAATTTCCGGTGGGATTTGGTTTTTCACCTATCGCTTTGTTATGTGGCCCATGCTGGTAATCTATCCATTCCTTATCCTCCTGACCATAGCGATACCAGCACTCTTGTACCGGCAAATCGCCAAGGCCAGCATCATCGAACGGCTGCGGCAGTGAGAAAGAAAAGCTGCCTTCTCTGGAAATCGAACTATTCAACAAAAAAGGAGAGAATCTAAAATGAGAAAACGATTGACTTGGGCGGCATTATTGGCCGCACTGCTGACACTTGCAGGCTGCGCAGGGAAGGAACCGGCGGAACCCAAGTGGGAGGCCCCCCTTTACCGCACAGTGGTCTACAACAGCGGAGAAGATGAAAGCGATGCGGCGTATCTGGAGATTGCACGGCGCAGTCAGAAGCTGCTGGCTGTGCTGGAGGAAAAAGCGGGAGCGTTTGTGATGGACGCATACAATTACCAGACCGTTGATGATGAGGGTACTCCCCTATATGCCATGAATCACCCGGAGGTTCCCATCGAGATTGCCCCCGCCGGGATGTCTGTGCAGGTAAGCCGAGAATATTTCAAATGGAATCCCATTGAAACGGCGGATGGTTCGGAACTGACAGAACAAATCGTGCAGGATGATTTGACGCTGAATCTGCTTGTGCCGGAGCAGTACCGCGATATGGAGCAGGAAATACTGGCTGCCTGGAGAAAATACTTTTATTTTGAAAAGGTGGAGGCCGAGAACGATTACAATGAATTAGCTGGCAGAGAAGAACGGCTGGACATCGCAGAAAATCAACTGACTGTGAACATTATCTATGTGAAGGATGGTCAGAGGTACTTTACTTATCGGCGTGATTGTGCATCTGCTGACGGAAGTTGGATCACAGATCCTCTGGTACAGATTTATACCGGAAATATTCACTGCAACTATGCTCACAGCTTTCTGACACAGTGGACATATATCCCTTCGGAAGCAGGTTCGCCGGAAAAGGCTTACGAGGAAATAGCTCCCTATATTTTGGAGTGTGACGCTCAGGAGAGTTTGAAGGAACTTCGCCCGTTGCAAAATCAGTGAGATAAACAGTGTTTTTGAAGGCAAGACAATACTGGTAATTTAATTATAGAAGTGAAAAAAGAAATCTGCCCAGCGGCGGAAAAGAAAAAAACCGCTGACGGACAGAGGATTTTGTACGCTTTCTTGCACAGCTGATTTTTTCGGCGGTTTTGAGTAATCAAGGCCGCCATTTCTTTTTGCTAAAAAGCAAACCTCCAGATGACCCTCAGCAATCAGCAGGGGCGGTATATAGGAGGATACCGCCATGTCTGCAATATTCATTTGTAATAGCTATGAAATATATCAATTAAAAAAAGCATAGTCCCTCCTCCGGGATATTATAGTTATTTATCGGCACTATCAATCCATATAAATCAGTATAATTATGGTCTTTTTCGTTGCGCCAGTTTCTCATTGCGAGAGGCTGGCGCTTCTTATTGTCGATTTTTAGGGAAACCTCCCGATGTGTACCGTTGCCGGTCCCCGCCTCCATTCGATTCACCCGCCAACCACGCCTGAATCGAAATGGAGGAAAACAATGGGATTTCACTATGGATATGAGAAAAGGAAGTTTGATGCAGAATGGACCCGGCTGGAACAGGAATACCGCGAAGCCGAGCACTAATCTCATCAATCGCGCCGGTTCCCCATGCTCCTTTTCGAGAGTGGCCGGAAACTTTCCGCGATGATCTTGATAATTTCATCCCGCAGTTCCTGTTTCTGTGCCCAATTTCCTGAATTTTGGCGTTGAGCTTTACAAGGCCGATAGCCTCTCTGATATCCTTGCTCTCTACATAAGTGGAAACAGACAGGTCATAGTTGTTTCCGGCTATCTCATCATAAGGAACACAACGGGCGAAGTTGTCTTCACATTCGTTGCCTTTCGCGTTTTGCTCAAATAATCACATTCCGCAGTATATCATGGCAAAGCGAATTTTTCAATCTTCCGTTAGTATCTGGAATGGGAAACTGAACACATTGGAGATGGTGGAATCCCTGCAGGGAAATTGTTCATTCCCGCCCACACGGAAGCAGCGGAAAAAGTGGCGGTGATTTGCGGTAAATCTATTGACAAACCCCTGCCTGTAATATATATTTATTTATATGAAATATATTTCGTCGGGTACTTACTAGTACTGCGTTGCGTAAATAACGGTGAATAGGCGTCTGATGTCTGCGTTAGATGTGAATCCCGCGAAACGAAGGCGTAGTGGTGCTACGTCGAGTTTCGTGGGATTTACAGATGACGCAGACAGCGGGTGCATATTCACTGGAATTTACGCAACGCAGTACTAGTGTAGCGACCGGATTATATTCAGTCAAACTTACTTGTCTATTTGCCCATCTGCTGCGTTGAATTTTCTAGTCGTAGCCACCGCTACGCCGTCGAAAATTCGCCTTGCAGATGAACAAATATCCTGCGTAATTTTGCTAAATATAATCCAGTCACTACACTAGATATTCGCTCGATGGATTGATGACTCGACAACCCAATGATTTAATGATTCAGCTACTTAACATCACCAGCAAACCCTACATATGCTTAAACGAACGGAGGAAATAATGAAAGAAACATTTGACGCGATTGTGATCGGCGCCGGGGTAGTGGGGAGCGCCATTGCCAGGGAGCTTTCCCGGTATCAGCTGAAAACGGCTGTCCTGGAAAAGAACCTGGATGTCTGCAACGAAACCAGCGGCAGGAATTCTGCCGTAGTCCACGGCGGCTTTGCCTACGATACCGGCACGCTGAAAGCCCGCTTCTGCGTGGCCGGAAATCAGATGATGGAGCAGCTTTCCAAGGAGCTGGATTTCCCCTTTATCCGCTGCGGCAAAGTCCTGGTAGGAAACACGGATGAGGATATGGCCCAGCTAAAGCGCACCATGGATCAGGGTGCGAAGAATGGAGCTGCTGGCCTGGAGTTAATCGATACGGATAAGCTTCACCAGCTGGTTCCCGCCGTGGTGGGGAAATTTGCCATGTGGTCGAAAACCAGCGGCATCTTAGATCCCTTCCTGTTTACCGTGGGCCTTGCGGAAAATGCCCACGCCAACGGGGTATCGTTTTATTTTGACCGTGAAGTGACCGGAATTTCCAGGGAAACCGGGGAGGACGGGAAAACCCACAGCCATTATGTCCTTGACACGCCCCACGGCCAGTTTAAGGCCCGCTGGGTAATCAATGCCGCAGGCCTTGGCTGCAAGAAAATTTCCGATATGCTGGGCATTGCCGGCTACCGGGTTATCGGCTCCAAGGGCCATTACATTATCTTAAAAAAAGAGCTGGGCGCCCTTCTTCCCATGCCGGTATATCCGGTTCCCAGCAATACCTACATGGGCATCCATGTGACGCCTACGGTGGACGGCAATGTGACCGTGGGCCCGGATGCCGACACGGTGGATGAGTTTTCCTACTACGGTGTTCCACAGGCAAATATGGATTACCTGGCGGAAAGCGCCAAAAGCCTTTGGCCCCATATCCGCAAGGAAGACCAGATCCGAAATTTCTCCGGGATCCTGCCCAAGTGGGTAGATGAAAACGGGGTGATCCAGGACTTTAAGATTGAGATTAAGGACGACATTGCCCCCAATGCCGTAAATCTGGTGGGCATTGAATCCCCAGGGTTAACCGGCGCTGTCCCCATCGCCCAGTACGTGGTGGAGCTGATGCGGGAGCGGGAGGATTTTCAGGAAAATCCCCAGTTCAACCCTGTGCGCAAAGGCATTACCCGGTTTGCCGCCTGCACCCGCAAGGAACAGGCTGCCTTGATTGCCGAAAACCCGGATTACAGCGATATTATCTGCCAATGCGAGGAAATTACCCGGGCAGAGCTTTTAGCTGCCATCCACAATCCTTTAGGCGTAACCACCATGACGGGCTTAAAGTACCGCACCAGAGCCATGATGGGCGGATGCCAGGCAGGGTTCTGCCAGATGAAGATCGAACAGCTTTTGGAGCAGGAGCTGGGGATATCGGAAAAGGACGTGTGCTACAGCCGCAAAGGCTCCTGGCTTTTAGCCGGAAAGCTGCGGGACGGACAGGCATAATCAAGACAGTGTACCAGAGCATTGTTCAAACACTCTCTGGGGATCGCAAATTTGGAGGAATGAAATGGAGAAAAAAGATGTGGTAATTATCGGCGGCGGCCCTGCAGGGCTGGCAGCTGCCTTAAAACTTTATCAAAAGGGAATCCGGGATATGGTGATTTTAGAGCGTGAGCACCATTTGGGCGGGATTCTCCGCCAGTGCATCCACGACGGCTTTGGCCTGGGGCGTTTTGGCAAAAGTTTGTCTGGGCCGGAGTATGCCCAGGCGTTTATTGACGAAATCCTGCGACTAAATATTCCTTACCAGACGGATGCCACCGTCCTGGAGCTGACCCGGGACAAGCAGGTTTATGCCATGACGAAGGAAGGCTTGAAGCTTTACCAGGCCAAGGCCGTGATTTTAGCTATGGGCTGCAAGGAGCGCAGCCGGGGGGCATTAGGCATACCCGGGGAGCGGCCCGCAGGCGTATTTACCGCAGGGACGGCCCAGGCTTATATGAATCTGTATAACCGGATGCCGGCAAAGGAAGTGATTATCTTAGGCTCCGGCGATATCGGCATGATTATGGCCCGCCGCCTCACCCTGGAAGGAGCCCATGTGCAGGCCGTGTTTGAGATTATGCCAACGCCCAGCGGCCTTCCCAGGAACATTATCCAGTGCCTGGAGGATTATCAGATCCCCTTATACTTAAGCCACACCGTTACCGATATCCATGGGGATTCCCGCTTGACTGGCGTGACCATTTCCCGGGTGGATGAGCACTTAAAGCCTATCCCCGGAACCGAAAAGGAGTATAAGTGCGATACGCTGATCCTTTCCGCGGGGCTGATTCCTGATAACCAGCTTTCCACCGACGCCGGGGTGACGTTAGATCCCCATACGAAAGGCCCATACGTGGACGAGCATCTGCAGACCAATATCCCAGGCATATTTGCCGCCGGGAACGTGCTCCACGTCCATGATTTGGTTGACTTTGTTTCCCTGGAGGCGGAAGCCCTGGCGGATGGCGCCGCAAGCTACGTTTCCGGGCAGGAGCTTGCCCCCTGCGGGTTAGCCATCAAGGCCGGGAATGGCGTCGGCCACACTGTTCCCCAGAAGATCAGCGGGACGGCGGATTTTAAGCTTTCCCTCAGGGTCAGGAGCCAGTTTATGGACTGCCGCATCGTCCTTCGCCAGGACGGGCGGGAGGTTGCCGCGAAAAAGATGAAGAAGGCTATCCCGGCTGAGATGATCCAGTTTATGGTCAGCGGAAAGAACATTAGCGGGGATGGGGATTTGGAGGTGTCCGTAGAATGAGTGAGCAAATCGTGAAGAAGACTTATACCTGTATTGTCTGCCCCAACGGCTGCGATATTGAGGCAAAGCTAAGGGGGAAGGAAATCCTTTCCGTCACCGGGCATACCTGCCCCAAGGGGGAGGCTTACGTCCGCCAGGAGCTGGAAAACCCTACCCGCACCATTGCCACCTCCGTGCTGGTTTTGGGAGGGGAGATTCCCTTAGCCAGCGTAAGGCTTACAAGCCCTATCCCTAAGGAGCTGATCTTTCCCGCCATGGAGGAGATCAAGAAAATCTGCCTTAATGCCCCGGTAACAGCCGGAACCGTTGTGTTAAGCCGTGTGTGCGGGACGGACAGTGATGTAATCGTAACGAAAAACGTGGGCGTTGTCTGAACCGCTGCTAATTAAGCGCCTTCTTTTGCCGGATTTCTCGGAAATTTTCCTGGAATCCGGCGTTTTTTCTTTGACGGCCTTTTAAAGAAATGGTACACTTTATCTAAACCGCCAGCCGGAATTAATGAAAGGAAGCCATAACAAATGAAAGACCGCAAGATTCTTAACGCCCTTAAGCCCTGCCTGCCTTTTTATCTTTTGGCCCTGCTTCTTATCCTGGGGATGAAGTACGGCTATGGCAAGGCGGATAGTGAGGAGCTTTTATGGATCCTGGCTCCTACTTGCTGGTGGGTGCGTTTCCTTAGCGGCATCCCGTTCCAATGGATCCCGGATGTGGGCTATGTCAGCCACAGCGCCCGTTTCATTATCGCCAAATCCTGTTCCGGCGTACAGTTTATGATGGTTTCCATTGCCGCCTTAGTTTTTTCCTTCCTCCATCGGAAAAAAACCTTAGGGCAGGCTGGGCGGTGGATGCTTGATGCCGTAGGCATCTCTTATTTTTATACTATTTTCGTTAATGGCCTGCGGATCCTGATGTCCATCTATCTTCCCCATCTTTTTAACGGTTTAATTTTTCCTGACGGATGGCTGACGAAAGATCGCCTTCACAGCATCATCGGCATCGCCGTATATTTTACCGCTTTGTTTATCTTATACCAGCTTGCCGATCAGAAAACGCATTTGCCCGATCAGAAAACGCATTTGTCTGATCAGAAAACGCAGCCAGACGGCCAGAGGATTATTCGGATGGGCCTGAATCGGTATCTGATGCCTTTATTCTGGTATTTCTTTATGGTCTTGGGCCTTCCTTTCCTTAACGGGGCAGCCTGGGCGGACCGGCAGGGGTTTTTCGGCTATGCACGGCTGATTGGCCTGGTGTGCTTAAGCCTGGTGCTGCTGTTTAACCTTTTTCACTTGCTGGCAAAACGGGTGTTTCCGAAATTATCCAAATGTTTTTCCAAAACAGCTTCGCCTGGGGCGGAAAAGCCTCCCCAAGACCCGTAATTCCCCTTTCCGCCGATGTTCTTTCCCAAAAACTAAAAAAAGGACTTTATTTGCTACCTTAAAAACGGTAATATCAGGTTAAAACAAAAAATAGGCTGATAATAGGAACCTAATTAGCAGGCTCTATGACATTGGCCGGGTATGCTGTTTTTCAGTAGGGCGCTTTGCCGATCCCAATGATCTAACAACGCCCACAAGGGAGGTCCGCATGGGAAACATCTATGGATATCTGCGCGTCAGCACCAAGGAGCAAAACGAAGATCGGCAAATGCTGGCTCTGCACAAGGTACAGGTTCCAGAACAAAATATTTATATGGATAAGCAGTCCGGCAAGGATTTTAACCGGCCGATGTACCGGCAGCTGGTGTGCAGGCTGCAGCAGGATGATTTGCTTTACATAAAAAGCATTGACCGTTTAGGGAGGAATTACGAGGAAATTTTAGAGCAATGGCGGTTTTTGACAAAGGATAAAAAGATAGATATCGTGGTGCTGGATATGCCCCTTTTGGACACCAGGCGGGGCAAGGATCTTTTAGGGACCTTCTTAAGCGATATCGTCCTCCAGGTGCTGTCCTTTGTGGCGGAAAATGAGCGGAAAAATATCCGGCAGCGGCAGAGGGAGGGGATCGAGGCGGCCAAGCTGCGGGGCGTGCAGTTTGGCCGGCCCCAAAAGCCTTTGCCGGAAAATTTCATCCAGATTTATGAGCTGTGGCTGTTAGGGGAGATCGGCGGAAACGAAGCCGCCAGGCGGTGCAATATGCCCTTAAGTTCGTTTTACCGGAAGGCTTCCCAGCGGAGGGGAGAGGAGCTTAAGTAGGGGCGGCTGGGTTTTGCGTATGCTGATGAAGTGGATGAAGTGCGGCGTTTGCGAAGGGGACGAAAGGCGAAGTTTGCTGTCCCCATTGAAAGAAATCCAAATATCGGTTATAATCGTACCGAAAGTACCGAAAATCCCAGCGGCGAAGGTATTGGATACATTAGGCAGCTGACGAAAACTTAAACCAGGAGGAGTTCCTTATGATTTTGGTTCCGCCAAAGAACGGAGGGGAATCTGCAAAGGATTATGTGATCCGTGTGTTAATTGATAACATTATCAACGCCCGCCTAAGGCCGGGGGAGCAGCTTTTGGATCAGGAGCTTTGCGAGAAATTCCAGGTAAGCCGCACCCCTTTTAGGGAAGCGGAGCTGGCTTTAGCCCAAAGGCGGTTAATTGATATCCGGCCGAAAATCGGCACTTACGTTTCCTATATCGACGCCGGCCTGGTGGAGGAGGTGCGCCATCTGCGGAGCGTCCTGGAATCGGAGCTGGCAGTTATGGCCTGCAAAAAGCTTGGCAGGGAGGAGCTGGACGGGCTGTGGGAAAACCTGGCCGTGTGGCAGATGTATATTAAAAAAGGCCAGGAGGAAAAGATTTTTCTGCTGGATAAGCAGTTCCACAGTATGCTGTACCATATGTGCGGACGCACTTACTGGTATGAGCTGGTGGAAAGCGTTTCCCCTCATTTTGATCGGACGACCATTTTAAGCTTCCGCTGCAAGCCTATGGAGCATATCCTTAAGGATCATGAGGAACTGATTAAAGCCATCGAGGCTAGGGATGAAAAGCGGGCAAGGAAGATTGCCAAGCGCCATTTGGAGCGGTATTCGGAAAATATTGATGCCATACGGGAGGCGTTTCCCGGCTATTTTTGCGGGCAGTAGCGGGACGTGCGGAGCATAAATCCTGCAAGGCAGGGGAGGAGAAGGAGACAGGAGCATGGATGATTTTGTGAAAGAAAAGGATTACGGTTTTTACGGCTGGGAGCAGGCGGTGGTTTTGGCCATAACGGATGAATATGAGGGGATCCATACGCCAAGGGATCTGTATGACGCCCTTTTAAACATTTGGTGCGAGCATACCTGCGCCCCCAGGCTCAGGGAGAGGTGGAGCAGGGAGAACATAACCTTGGGACAGTGCTCCATCACGGCGTTTTTAGCCCAGGATATCTTTGGGGGAAAGGTTTACGGGATCCTCCGCCCCGGCGGGAATTACCACTGCTATAATGTAATCGGAAGCTGTGTGTTTGACTTAACCAGCCAGCAGTTTGGGGATGAAAAATTAAGCTACGGGCATAACCCGGAGCAGTTTCGGGAGGTTCATTTTGCGAAAGAGGAAAAGCGCCAGCGGTATGAGTACCTGCGGGCTGAGCTTAAGAAGGGTTTTGGCAAGGAGAAGTAAAGATGGCTACATTGAAACAGGTTGCAGAGAGGGCAGGGGTATCCCGGAGAACCGTTGACCGGGTGCTGAACCAAAGGGGAGCCGTAAAGCCGGAGACGGCCCAGCGGGTAAGGGCGGCCCTGCGGGAGCTGGATTACCGGCCGGATGAGACCGGGCAGACGCTGGCGGCGAAAAAGCGGAAAATCCACTTGGCTTTCTGCTATATCAAAAGCGAAACGGCGGTGTTTCACCAGATGATCTGGAGGGGGGCGGTGGAGAAAGCTAAGGATCTGGGGAAACTTGGAATCATGGTGGATTTTTACGGCATGGATCGGGATCATCCCTTAAGCTCTGAACAGGCGGATGAGCTGGTGGAGAATTTCTCCTGTGATGGGATGGCGGTGGTGGGACAGGAAAACCCTATCCTCCAGAGGATGATCGATAAGGCCTACGGGCTGGGCATTCCGGTGATCTTTTACAATATTGATGATGAGCGGTACGAAAAAAGCTGCTATGTGGGCTGTGATTACCGGAAGGCGGGACGCATGGCGGCAGGGCTTTTGGGCCTTTGCGGCGGCGTAAGCAAGGTGGGGGTTTTCACGGTGGGAGGCTCTGTCCTGGCCATGCAGTCCCCCAACTACAAGGAGCGTTTCGAGGGATTCAGCCGGGAAATCGGGGAGCATTATCCGCAGATAGAAATCGTGGGCCAGTACCTTCTGCCCCGGGATATCTTAGACTGCTATGAGACGATGCGGGAGGTGTTAACCCGGGAAAAGGAGATGGATGCCGTCTATCTGGTGAATCCGGGGAATTATGCGGCCTGCAGGGCGATAAAGAAGATAACGGGAAGCCGGGAGGTAAAGATTGTAACCAATGACTTGACGAAGGAGGCGGTGAGCCTTCTTGAGGAGGGGGTTTTGGCGGCGACTATCTCCCAGGATCCGGAAAGCCAGGGAAAGCTTCCCCTGCAGCTTTTGTTCGAGAAGCTGGTGTTCGGCAGGGAGCCTAGGGAACGGAAACATTATACGGATCTGCAGATTTTTATTCCCCAAAGCCTGCCTTGATCCCTGCTTAGGCCGGAAGCACGTTTGCGTCTTGGTTTCTGCTTAAGCAGGGAGCGCGTTTGCGTCTTGTTTTCTGCTTAAGCCGGAAGCGCGTTTGCGTTTTGGTTTCTGCTTAAGCCGGGAGCGCGTTTGCGTCTTGGTTTCTGCTTAAGCCGGAAGCGCGTTTGCGCTTTGATTCCTGCTTAAATCGCGCCTTTTGCCGGATATGCGCTGTGCCTGTTTTGTGTTTTTTCCTGGTCAGCGGTGCACGGAAAAGTGCCCACGTGGGCAATGAAGCCTTCGAATTTCTCGCGAGGGAAAATGGCGGATTATTGAAAATAGACAAATGTCAAAAAAGTGTGCACGTGCACTAAGGAGATAACTGGAAATGGATATAGTGAAAATAGACAATAAAATTCGGTGTAAATTGTGAAAAATAGAAAAAATACCGTAAGTTTGCAAAAAAGAGTTGAGATCGAAAACGAATGGTGTTATGCTTTTGTTATAGCGCACGTGCGCACAAAGGAGGGATAGGATGATTTATTACGTTTCTTGTGGGGCGGGAAGAGATGGGGACGGCACGAAAGACCTTCCCTTTAGGCGGATCCAGGATGCGGCAGAGCTTGCAGGCCCCGGGGATGAGGTGGTGGTATCTCCCGGCATTTACCGTGAGTATGTCAATCCCAGGAGAGGCGGGACGGCACAGAAGCCTATCGTTTACCGGGCAGAGGTAATGGGGGAAAGCTTGATTACCGGTGGGGAGCCGGTGAAAAACTGGAAGCCGCACAAAGGCGATGTGTGGTCAGCCAGGATTCCCAATGGGGTGTTCGGAAATTATAACCCCTATACCACGGTGATTTACGGGGACTGGTATTATACGAAGGAGGCGTTCCACACAGGGGAGGTTTACTTAAACGGAAAGGCCATGTATGAGCGGGCAAGCTTGGAGGCGGTGGAGGATCCGAAGGTTTTTGAGCCGTCTAATGACAAGGAGTTTTCCTTATATCAGTGGTATACCTGCCAGGAGAAGGATGCTACCGTGATTTACGCTAATTTCCATGGGATGGATCCGAATGAGGAAGACGTAGAGATTAATGTGCGGAGGAATTGCTTCTATCCGGACAGGACGGGGATTGATTACATTACCTTGAGGGGATTTTCCGTTTCAAAGGCCGCTACGACCTGGGCGCCGCCTACGGCTTACCAGGAGGGGATGGTAGGACCCCATTGGAGCAAGGGCTGGGTGATTGAGGACTGCGAGATCAGCCATTCCAAGTGCGTAGGGATTTCCCTGGGGAAATATTTGCAGCCCAACAATGAGAACAAATGGAGCAAATTCCGCTTAAAGCAGGGAACCCAGACAGAAAGGGACGCTATTTGCCAGGCTCAGGCTGAAGGGTGGACGAAGGAGAGGATTGGTTCCCACATTATCCGCCGCTGCCATATCCATGACTGCGGGCAGGCCGGGATTGTAGGCCATTTAGGCTGCGTGTTCTCGGTGATTGAGGATAACCATATCCATCACATTAACTGGCACCATATGCTCTCCGGCGCGGAAATCGGCGGGATCAAGCTTCATGCGGCCATTGATACCCAGATTATCCGGAACCATATCCATCACTGCACCAGGGGTCTTTGGCTGGACTGGCAGGCACAGGGAACCAGGGTATCCCAAAACCTGTTCCATCATAACTTCCCGCCGGAGGGCACGGTTAAGTTCCAGATGCCTTTAGATATCGGCGAGGATCTGTTCGTGGAGGTAAGCCACGGCCCTACGCTGATCGATCATAACCTGATGCTGTCGCCCCAGGCCTGCCGCCTGGCCACGCAGGGAACCGCCTTTGTCCACAACCTGATTTGCGGCTCCTTTACCAGCGTGGGGGAGGGGACGAACAATGTAAGCGGCACGGAAACCATCAGTGCGGGGAGCGGGAAAGTGGCGGATCCAGGCCCCAGGTATACGCCTTACCATATGCCCCACCGGACGGAGGTGGCCGGGTTTATGACGATCCTTCACGGGGACAACCGGTTTTACAATAATATTTTTGTCCAGGCGGATAAGCCGGGCGTCCATGACTGCCTGTTTGAGACCTTCCCGGTGAAGGCGCAGAATTCCGTGGCAGGAACTGCCCCCTTTGACGACTATCCTACGGAAAAGGAATATTTGGATCTGTTCTTTAGGGAGGGAGACGAAGGGGCGGCGGAAGACCGCACCAAGTATTATACCCGCCTGCCGGTGTATACCGGGGGCAATGCCTACTTTAACGGCGCAAAGCCCTGTAGGCGGGAAGTGAATTTCATGGAGGATAAGGAGCATCCCGTGTATGTGCGGCTGATCCAGGAAAAAGGCCTTTGCAGGCTGGAGACGAATATCCCTCAGTTCCTTCCAAAGGACATGGAAACAGCGGTGATCTCCACCAGGTATTTAGGGGAGGCGTTTGAGCCGGAGCAGAAATTTGAGAATCCGGACGGGACGCCGATTACCTTTGACCGGGACTACTTCGGGGAGAAGCGGGGCATTAACCCTGTCCCAGGCCCCTTTGAGACGGAAAAAGCCTGGGAAGAACCCTGCAATTACGGCAGGGTTCCGGTGGAAAAGAAAGGCTGATTTGGCGATTTCCAATGGATTTTTGCCTGTAACGGTGAATGCGCTGAACAGTTACAAATTTTCCATAATTTTAATGATGGTTTCCGTATACTGGATAGGCTCCGGCTCCACGCCGGTGGACAGGTAGTCGAACATCAGCTTTATAGGGCGGGAGCCCTGTTTAAAGGGCTGCTGGCAGATGGTGGCGGCAATCAGCCCGCTTTTTACCATGGCCTTGGTTTTTTCCACGGCGTCAAAGGAGATGATTTTTACGGTGCGTGCCGGGTTTTCTGCCCGGGCGTCGATGACTGCCCGGCATCCGCCGTATACCCCTGCCGCCGTGAAAAACAGGGCGTCCATCTGGGGATGGGAGGTCAGCAGATCTAAGGTGGCCTTATAGCTTTTGAATTCATCGTCCAGATTCGCCTTGGTATCCAGCACCTGGATGCCGGGATAGCGCAGGTTCAAGGTATCCATAAAGCCCTTGATGCGTTCGGAGTGGCAGAGGATGGAGGGAGAGCCGGTGATAATCCCGGTTTTGGCCTGGCCGCCGGTGATTAAGTTCATCAAACCGGCAGCGGTGCAGCCGCCCTGGTAATAATTGCTGCCGACATAGGCGATGCGCTTTGAATCGGTTAAGTCGGTGTTGGTGGTGATGGTGGGGATGCCTGCCTGGGAAAGCTGGTTGATTTTCTCGATGATTTCCGGAGAGTTGTAGGGGGAGATAACCAGGCCATGGATCCCTGCAGCCAGCAGCTCGTCGATGGCATCCAGCTGGGCCTTCAGGCTAAAAAGCGTCCGCTTGGTGATTACTGTGCATCCATAGCCGGTAAGGCGGGAGCGCTGGTACTCCACCCCTTCCACCACGTCCTCGAAAAACATATTTCCGTTGTTGGGGCCGAAAAGAAGGACACCGATGGTAATCTTCTTTTTCTGGGAGGCCAAGGTTAAAGCGGCTTTGTTTGGCTGGTAGTTTAATGACATGGCGATTTCCCGGATGCGCAGGGCGGTTTCCGGCTTTACCGATCCCCGGTTGTTTAAAACCCGGTCAACGGTTCCGCGGGAGACCCCGGCTAGGGCGGCGATTTCTTTTAACGTGGTCATGGCAAAATCCTTTCTGTAAAATTTGCCGGTATGGGCGGCGTGCTGTCTTAAAATCCTGCGGACAGCGCGCCGGTTAAGACAGGCAGGTTTTCGGATGGCTATGCGGCATACGGAATGATCATAAATATGCGGCAGGCACGCGGTGCTGCCTGTGGGCAAGTAAGTGCATCTGCAGCTTTTGGCAGCCTGGCGGAGAAATTTGCGCAGGCTTCCCCGAAATACAGGCTTACGGGCACTTTAAGGATATCATGGAAAATAATGGTATGTCAAATATTCTTTATATTAAATGCAAAAATTGTGCATATTTTACATAATGAAAAAATTTGCCTAAAAGCATAGGAGTAATAATCAATAAAATATAAAAGAAAAATAAAAGTTTATTGACAAAACATACAAAATATGGTATCCTAGCAGAAACGAGGTGTGCACGGGCACGCTTGGCGCAACAAATTTTTAAGAAAAGGAGAAGAAGTTTATGAAAAAAAGAAGTTTGGCTTTGCTTTTGGCAGCGGCGATGGTTACTGGCCTGACCGCTTGCGGCGGCGGCGGTTCCGAGACCACGGCGGCTGAGACTACGAAGGCAGCGGCGGCCGAGACCACGGCAGCTCCGGCAGAGGGAGAGAAGTCCGATGCTCCGGCAGAGGGAGAGAAGTCCGACGCTCCGGCAGCGGACGGCGAGGAGATTACCTTGACCGTATGGCATATCGCCATTGACGAGACCCGTCATCAGACCGTAACCAACGCGATGAACCGGTTTATGGAGAAGTATCCCAATGTTAAGGTTGTGGACGTTCCCAATGAGAATGACCCCTATAAGACCAAGCTGGCTACGGCTATGGCAGCTGGCGAGGAGCCGGATATCTTCGTTTCCTGGGGAGGCGGCTGGCTGGAATCCTTCATCGATGAGGGCAAGGTTTTGGATATTGACGACCGGGTAAAGGAAATTGCTGACGAGTATTATCCTGCAGCCTTAAGCTTGTTCCAGATAAAGGGCAAGAATTATTCCCTTCCCTACTCCTGCGGACCTGTGCCGGTATATTACAATAAGCAGATTTACGCAGATTTAGGGCTTGAAGTGCCTACCACCATCGAGGAGTTTGAGGCAAACTGCGATAAGATCAAAGAAGCCGGCATTATCCCGCTGGCTCTTGGAAACTCCAGCCAGTGGCCTGCAGCCTTAACCTTCACCTACCTTTCCATGCGTGAAGGCGGAACCCAGCCATTCTTGGATGCGTACAACCGTGAGAACGGCGGAACCTTTGAGCACGAGAGCTTTATCAAGGCGGGCGCAAGGCTTCAGGATTGGGTAAAGAAAGGCTACTATCCCGAAGGATGTAACGGCATCAACTACGATACCGGCGGTTCCCGTATGTTATTCTACAATGGTATGGCGGCCCATATCGTTCAGACTAACGGTATGTTCTCCAACTGCCGTTCCGAGGCTCCGGAGTTCTATGAGAACAACTTAGGGATCTTCGGCTTCCCGGTAATCGAAGGCACAGACGGCAATGCGAAGCAGATCTTAGGCGGCGGCAATGCATACTCCATTTCCGCATCCTGTGAGCATCCGGACGAGGCGTTCGAGCTGATCCATATGTTAACGGATAAGGAATTCGGCCAGGAAAGCGTAGATATCGCAGGCGTTATCAGCGGCGTTAAGGGCGTTACCATGCCTAACGAGCTGACCAAGGCGGCAGACGAGTTCATCCAGAACGCAGAGTACATCCAGAACTTCTACGATCAGTTCCTGCCTACCGACTTAGGTGCTCTGCATAAGCAGACCACTTACGACCTGGTTGGGTTAGAGTGCACTCCGGAAGAGGCTGCAGCCAAGATGGAAGAGCTGGCGAAGCAGACGCTGGATAAATAACACTAAAGATAATCCAAGGCACTTAGGCAGGCTTTGGAAGATTTGCAGCGAATAGAAAATGTTTGTAAAAACGAATTAAAGATCAAACATTCCTATGCACAGACCGCGATGGCAGTTTGTCCGGTCTGTGCATATTTTATACCATGGGACAGAGTGTCCTATGATATGAGAAGGTTTCGTTCAGCCCGCGCCCATTCGCACTGTGCAGCGTCCCTATGGGGGGGATCGCGCTTTCAGCGCTTTTTGCTGCCTGCTCAGCTCCTTTTCTTAATGAACGGGCGCTCCCTCAGTGGGAAAGGATGGATGAACGGTTAATTTAAAATCGCAAAGGGGGTTTCAAATCGTGAATAATGATTCTGCAGCTACTAAGAAACTGAAGAAAACAGGCCTTGTGCTTCTCTTCGTTCTTCCGGCTCTGTTCTTCTACGGCACGTTCAATCTTTTTGGGATTGCCAGGACGTTTTATTACAGTGCCATGGACTGGAAGGGCATCAGTGCCAACAAGGTGTTTGTAGGCTTATCCAATTACGTTGCGGTAGCCAAGGACATGAATTTCTGGAATGCCTTGAAGAACAATTTGATCTTGGTTATGGCATCCATGTTTATCCAGATGCCGGGGGCGCTTTTGCTGGCGCTTTTGATTAACAGCAAGCTTAAATTTACGAAATTTTTCCGTACCGTATTCTTTATGCCCATGCTGCTTTCCACCGTTGCCACCGGTATTATGTGGATCTTATTCTATGATCCTAACTTCGGTTTGATGGCAAAGATTATCCGGGCGCTGGGGCTTAAGTTCTCTACTGCGTTCCTCCAGGGCAGCACGGCCATGCCGGCGATTTTGTTTGTTATCTGCTGGCAGTTTATTCCTTACTACATGATCATTTTTAAGGCCGGTTTAAGCAATGTGCCGGAAGAGCTTTACGAGGCGGCAAAGATCGACGGGGCAAATACCTGGCAGTGCTTTACGAACATTACCCTGCCTATGATTATCCCCACCATGCGTACTTCGGCAGTGCTTCAGCTGGTTGGATCCTTAAAATACTTCGATCTGTTCTACGTGATGATGGGCGGAGCGCCCAATACCAGCACGGAGCTGATGGCTACCTATATGTATAAAAAAGGCTTTACGGAATTCCAGATGGGCTATGCAAGTACGATCGCGGCATATATGTTCCTGATCTGCTTTATCTTCGCCTGCTGCTTCCTGTACGCCACATCCAGGAAGGGGGATAATTAAATGAACGGAAAGACAAAACGGAATCTGATAAAAGCTTTGCTGTATGCCTGCTGCCTGCTGGTGCTGGTGATCACCGGCTTCCCCTTTATATTTCTGTTAATCAACAGCTTTAAGGATATGCAGGAGTACTTAAAAAATATTTGGCAGCTTCCCTCTAAGTTTTTCTTTGGAAATTACAAGGCTGTGTTTAAGCCGGACTTCCTGCGCTACTTTATTAACAGTGCAATCGTTTCCGCGGTCAGCGTATTCCTGATTGTCATGAGCTCAGCCATGATTTCCTTTGCCTTTGCGAAGATGAAATTTAAAGGCTCTAACGCGTTGTACTTCCTGATCATTGCCGGTATGATGATCCCCATCCATACTACCTTGATCCCTACCTTTACGCTCCTTAGCTCCATTCATTTAAATGACTCCCTGGTAGGCCTTTGCGGCCCTTACATCAGTTACAATATCCCCATATCGGTGTTTATCCTGACCCAGTTTTTTAAGGAGATCCCCAAGGAGATTGAGGAAGCCGCCATTATCGACGGATGCTCTACCATAGGCGTGTTCCAGAGGATTATCCTCCCCTTATCCGGCGCAGGCTTATCCACCGTTACGGTATATACGTTCTTAAATATTTGGAATGAATTTACTTATGCAAACGTATTGATCAACACTACGTCAAGAAAGACGCTGCCGTTAGGTATCCGTGAGTTTTACGGTTTCCAGTCCGTAAACATCCCGGCAGTTCTGACAGCGATTTTAGTTGGTTCCCTGCCGGTAATCATCCTTTACTTCTGCGCGTCGGAAAAGGTAGTAAACGGCTTGACCCAGGGCGCAGTGAAAGGTTAAAGGAGGTTTATTGTTATGGGGATTATCCATAATCCGATATTAAAGGGGTTTAACCCGGATCCCAGCATCCTCAGGGTAGGGGATGATTACTATATTGCCACGTCTACCTTTGAATGGTTCCCGGGGGTGCAGATCCATCATTCCAAGGATCTGATCAACTGGGAAGTGGTGGCTCAGCCCTTAAACCGGGTAAGCCAGCTGGATATGGCCGGAGTCCCGGACTCAGGCGGGGTGTGGGCGCCTTGCCTTTCCTGGTGCGACGGCACGTTTTACTTAGTTTACACCAATTCCCACACGAAAGACCGGTTAAAGGACACGCCGAATTACCTGGTAACGTGCGACCGGGTGGATGGGGAGTGGTCGGAGCCGATTTACATTAACAGCTACGGCTTTGATCCGTCTTTGTTTCATGACACGGACGGACGGAAATGGTTCGTGACCATGGAGACGGATTTTCGGGAAGGCCGCAACCGGTTTTCCGGGATACTGTTAGAGGAGTATGACGAGAAGGAAAAACGCTGCTTAGGCAATGTGAAAAAGATTTTCACCGGTTCCTTTATCGGGGTGACGGAAGGGCCGCACCTGTACCATATCGGCGAGTATTACTATCTCCTGACGGCTGAGGGAGGCACGGAAAGGGGCCATGCCGCCACGGTGGCAAGATCCAAGTCCATTGAAGGGCCGTATGAGCTGGATCCTAAGACCCCGATGCTTACTTCCAGGGACTGGCCTGAGGGGTATCTCCAGCGGGCAGGTCACGGGAGCCTGGTGCAGGCGCCCGGAGGGGAATGGTTTATGGCCCATCTTTGCGGCAGGCCTATCGGCCACGGGGAAGGGTACTGCGTCTTAGGACGGGAGACGGCCATCCAGAACGTTTGCTTTGACGAGGAGGGCTGGATCCGCTTAAAAGACGGCGGGAACCATCCCTATGAGACGGCGGTATCGCCCTATGAGGGTGAAGAGCCGAAGCCGGTGAGGAAGCGCTATACCTTTGCCCCAGGGAAGCCCTGGGATATGGATCTCCAGTTTTTGCGGATGCCCTTGGGGGAGGATGCCATGTCCCAGGAGGCCCGTCCAGGGTATTTAAGGCTGTATGGAAAGGAGAGCCTTCTTTCCAAATTTAAGCAGGCGCTAACGGCCAGGAGGCAGCAGTCCTTTGTGTTTGAAGCGTCCACGGCGGTTGAGTTTGAGCCGGATTATTTTAAGCAGATGGCGGGGATGGTTTATTATTACAATACCACACAGTACTATTACCTGCGGGTAAGCCATGATGAGGCCATGGGGAAGATGCTTGCCATCTTAAGCTGCGATAACGGCCAATATTCGGAGCCTTTTGCCTACGTAAAGCTCCCGGAGGGGAAGAAGGTATGGCTGAAGGTGGAAGGGGATCATGAGGCGGTAAGGTTCTTCTACTCTTTGGACGGCAAGGAGTATATCCGGTATGGCGAGGACTGCGATGCCTTGAGGATCTCGGATGAGCATATTGACACCTCGGCATTTACCGGAGCCTTTATCGGGATATGCGCCCAGGATATGTCCGGGTTTTCAAAGTACGCTGATTTTGAATATTTTGAGTATATAGAAAAATAGTTGATTGCCTGTGTTCCCGGAAACCGGATCCAGACTAAAGAGAGCTTTTCCGGGAACTTCTGCCGGGCACAAGGAGGGAGAAAGATGGAAGCGAGAAGCAAAAAAGAACGTATGCTGTGGGCGCAGTTTGACGCCCTGGAGATGGGCAGCGGCTGGACGGAGGAAGATATCGTAAAGCCCCAGATCCTGATTGAAGATGTGTATGGGGATTCCCATCCGGGAAGCGTCCATTTAAACCAGGTGACGGAGCAGGTAAAGTGGGGCGTAGTGGAACGGGGAGGTTTTGGCGCCAAATATCATGTTACGGATATCTGCGACGGCTGCGCCCAGGGCCATGACGGCATGAATGCGGTTCTCGCTTCCCGGGAAGCTATCTGCGATATGGTGGAGGTTCATGCAAGCGCCCTTCCCTGGGACGGGATGGTGCTTGCCAGCTCCTGCGACAAATCCATCCCGGCCCACTTAAAGGCGGCGGCCAGGATGGATATCCCTGCCATCTTCCTGCCGGGAGGCAGTATGCGGCCAGGGCCGAATATGACCACCTCCCTGGTGGCCGGGGATATCTCCCTGCGCCAGAAGAGGAAGGATGCCATTACCCCCCGGGAGATACGGGATTACAAGCTTACCGGCTGCCCCTCCGCGGGAGCCTGCACCTTCTTAGGCACGGCCTCCACCATGCAGTGCATGGCGGAGGCTTTAGGGATGGCTCTTCCCGGCAGCGCCCTTGTACCGGCCACCATGAGGGATCTTACGGATTACGCCAGGGCGGCTGGGCGGAAGATTATGGAGTTGGTTAGGGCGGGGATAAAGCCTTCCCAGATTATGACCCCGGCAGCTTTTAAAAATGCCATCATCATCCACAGCGCTATCGGCGGCTCCACCAACGCCATGATCCATCTGCCTTCCGTGGCAAGGGAGCTGGGATTTGTCCTTCCGGTGGAATGGTTTGACGAGATCAACCACAAGATTCCCCATCTGTGCAACTTAAACCCCAGCGGCAGGCAACTGACGGAAAGCTTCTGGTTTGCGGGAGGGATTCCCATGGTGCAGGAGATATTGAAGGATTACCTGGATCTGGACGTGCTTACGGTGACGGGGAGAAGCCTTGGGGAGAACTTGGAGCGGATTAAACGGGACGGGTTCTTTGAGCGGAATTTAGGGTATCTCCACAACTACGGCCTCTGCCGGGAAGATGTGATTTTCCCGGCAGAGAAGGTGCAAGAGAACGGATCCGTAGCCGTGCTTAAGGGGAATATCGCGCCGGATGGGGCGGTGATCAAGTATTCTGCCTGTGCCGAGGAGATGCGCAGCCACAAAGGCCCTGCCAGGGTTTACGACAGCGAGGAAGCGGCCCATGATGACGTGGTGTCAAAAAAGATCCGCCCGGGGGATATCATCGTTATCCGGTATGAAGGCCCCAGGGGGAGCGGGATGCCGGAGATGCTGATGACCACGGAAGCCATCGTATGCGATCCCGATTTAAACGGCAGCGTTTCCCTGGTGACGGACGGGCGGTTTTCCGGGGCTACCCGGGGGGCGGCTATCGGCCATGTATCGCCGGAAGCGGCCAGGGGCGGTCCTTTGGCCCTGATAAGGGAAGGGGATATTATCCAATATGATGTGGAAAACCGTTCTCTGGACGTAGTAGGGATAGAGGGGAAGGAATGTTCTCCCCAGGAGGTTCTGGCTGCCTTTAAGGAGCGGGAAAAGGAAGGGGTTAAAAAGCTTTCCGGTCGGAAAGGGATGTATAAGCGGTATACGGATCACGCCCTGTCTGCCATGGAGGGCGCAGGGTATTAAACGACAGGTTTGGAGGAAAAGGCCATGAAAGCAGAATATATTACACCGGCGGTTACTTTGTTTACGGATGAGGGAAAGCCGGATTTTGAAAATCTGGGGAGGCTGTATGAGCATTTGATCACCGGCGGGGTAACGGGGATCCTGGTGCTGGGAAGCATTGGGGAATTCTTTGCCATCGGAAAAGAGGAGAAAAAAGAGATTATCCGCTTTGCCGTAAAGACGGTGAAAGGGCGTGCCAGGATCTTAGTGGGGACCAACAGCATGATTCCCGGGGAGACGGTGGAGCTTTCCCGGTTCGCCTTGGACTGCGGCGCGGACGGGGTGGTGGTGGTTCCTCCCTACTATTTCACGCTGACCCAGGAAAGCCTGTATGATTTTTACCGGGATTTGGCCGCGTCCGTGGAGGGGGATATCTACCTGTACAATTTCCCGGATCGGACGGGCTATGAGATATCGCCGGAGCTGATGCTTAGGCTGGCAAAGGAATTCCCGAATATCGTTGGCTGCAAGGATACCATCCCCGGCATGGCTCACACCAGGGAGATTATCAAGCTGGTAAAGCCGGTGCGGCCTGACTTTAAGGTGTATTCCGGTTTTGATGACAATTTCGCCTATAATATTTTATCCGGCGGGGATGGATGCATCGGCGGCCTGTCCAACGTAATTCCCGGGTTTTTCAAGGAATGGATGGACGCTTTTGCCCAAGATGATCTGGCGAAGGTGATGGAGAAACAGCAGGCGGTAAACCGCATGATGGATATTTACGGGGTAGGGGTTCCCTTCGTCCCGTACATTAAGGCGGTTATGGCAAAGCTGGGCATCGTAAGCAGCCCGAAAGCCACCTTCCCCCTGCCAAAGGCCACGGAAGAAGAATTGGAGCGGTTGGCGGAGATTATTAGAAGAGGGTAAGAAAGAGTAGGAAGTCAAAATAAGCGCTGTTGCAAAATGGCAGATTTATGTAATCTATACGGTATATTCACACCGGAGCATACCGTATAGATGGCATAGATGCTGGATTTTGCGGCAGCGCTTTCTTTCCTGCCTATCTCCTTGCCTATTTTCCTGATATATGGAGACGGTATCAAGAGCGATTAAAGTTTTCTGCTCTTGCGATGGTTATGTTATTCTGCAGCTATTTTACAGTATACATATTCTGTTCATTCGAGTTAAGCGTTTTGACTAGTGTACTGTCTCTATTACATTTCGCTAAATGACTTGCCTGAATTTCCATCTGCTGCGTTGGTCTTCGCTCCGCTTCGGTCCGTGCTAAACGTGTGCCACTGGCACACAGCACCATCAGTCAACGATGCCACCGCAGAGCCTGCCCCAGCGAAGCGAGGGTATCGCCTCCTTCCTCCGTCTTGCAGGCTGAAAAACACTGACAAAAAACATTGCTTCAATTATATCAAAGGGATCAAGGAATGGGACCAGTTGATTTTCGTTTTAGCTGTGGATATAGCAATCGTGTTTTATTAGAAGCAAAGTTGGCAAAAAACTCAAAATTCTGGAATGACAAGATATTGCAAAGGAAACTGCAGAATATTATAAGGTCGATATAAAGATTATAATTGTAGATGCACGTACAGATAATAAGGAATCGGCTTCTAAAATCTGACAAAAATATTTTTCTGTTGTTATGCAGTTAATAGCTTATCTTGCTGAATTACGAAAATGAAATTCCCTGCAGAAAAGCTGCAGGGAATTTTGTATGAAGACTTTAAAAAATGGTTTCTAAAGGTCGCCAGTTTTCATTGGCCATATCCAAAGCGAAAGTTGTATTATTAATATATAGCTGGTTATCCTTGTCGCGGACAAATCCCCAATGCAGGCATTTCTCAGCCGCATATATTTTGAAAGCATTAAACTTGTTTTCTATCTGCTTATCAATATTTTTATTTTGGCCGTGGCTTTCGCCACCCTTGGTTTCAATAATCCACACAGTCCCATCTTTTTTCATAACGATATAATCTGCGTAGAACAGCCATTGATGCTGGAGTGCGTCAATATACACAATGGAAAAATACTGCTGTCCTGTATCGCCATTTTTATACACCCATTCAATATCGTCCTGCTTTTCGCAATATTGCTCAAATAACATTTCGGACGTGCTGCGCACAAGGCTGGTGGCATAGCCGGACGTATATTCATGGTAGGCACTGCTTAAGTACTCCACTTCGTTTTTAACGCTAGGGTCATATCTGAAGAAATCCTGGTCGGGGATATGGAAAGTGGATTTTTTGGGATGCAGGAGTATGCTCATTTGCACGGCCATATCCGCTGTAACTTCCCGGAATTCTTCTTTCAGGAGATGTTCGTTATTGATGATAAAAGCATAAAACTCAGCCGTGTCGAGCAGGAGGAGTTTTTTGGCTGCATTGCCGCCTTTGCGGAATAAGCGTTCCAAAATGGTTTTTACCTTTGCGGTCGGCATATTGATGGTGCGTTTGATGGAATCCACACAGTGCAGCATTTCCATGCCATGTTTATGTGTATTTACACGTTTGCGGGTAGTATAATAGGTAGTGCTTTCGGCAACCCTGTCGGTGCGTATGTACTGGCCATACAAAGCGTGGCCGATAATTTCATTGCCAAACCTATACCCGTCAGAGGCAAGCCGCATTTTGTTATCTACCTTATCGGTGCCTAACCCGTATTTTTTCACCAATGCATCGTAAATTTTATTCAGAACCTCGCGTTCACCAAGGCCATCAAAATCCTGGTCACGGATTTCTTTTTCCAATGTAAATGTTTTGCATTTATCTTTCAGAAACAAGCGGCGGTTTTCATAGGCTTTATCCATATCTGCCAAAAGCCCGGCTTTGTATTTTTCATCAAACGTATATACATAACAGAAATCCAACAGGTCATCTTCGTAGTGTGTAGCTTCTGGCATACGGCGGATGCGTCCAATCGTCTGAATCTCAAAACTCTCGTTCATCCCTTCGCGCAATTTGACAAGTATTTTGGCTCTTGGGCAGTCCCATCCTGTGCTGATAGCCTGCTTCATGAGCAAGAATATAGGGATTCCATCATTTTCTGTAAGATTATCTGGGAGGTCTTTTTTATCTTCGCTCATCCATTTGCTGACCATTCCATTGTCATAGCTGTATCCCATAGTTTCCAGCTTCTTTTCCACTGCAGCAATTGTTTCTGGCTGGCCGTTAGGAAATTGAATAAGCACAAGAGGTCGGATATTTTTATGGATGGACTGGTAGCGGGAAGCGATGGCTTTGCGCTTTGCATCGGCAAGGTCAAGCAGATAATCGTAATCATCTGTGATTTCAAGATTGTCGGTTATACCTTCATTGACATATAATGCCTTGGTGATCAGCCCTGCACTAATGACGTCTGCTTCATCAATCTCAAAAAATTCATGTCGTTTGTTCTGGACGGCAGTGGCACTGACGCGCATAATGTTTTTTGCGGCAAAAGAATCAATGATTGTTTTTGCTTTGGCTGTATTATGGGAATGTTCCTCATCAATAATGATAATGAATTCTGTGCCTCTTCGGTGCGCCTCGGCAATGCGGTCAAACAGGTTCTTGCGTTCGCAGTCACGGATAGCCGTGTTGCCTTTCTTGGTCACCAGTTCCCAATTAATGAAGGTCGTGCTGCCGGATGCAAATCCGTTCAGCAATGCGTCAAACAGATTCTGTGTGGCACGACCTGAAACGAATTTGCGCATTTTTTCACGGCTTTGTTCCTCTAAATCCCCTTTTCCGGGGCAGAGCCAAATAAAGGCGGTACTGGCACTGACATTGCTTAAATATTTATCTACATAATCAATCAGAATAATTGTCTTGCCGGATCCTGTCGGGGCTTTCATGACAATGGTCTGCTTCCTGTCAGACTTCGATGTCAGGTCCAGTAGCTTGAGCACAGCCTGTTCTTGAAAATCAAACAGCCTGATTGCTAATCCTGGATTTACCATGATTCACCCACCTCCTGCATCTCAAATTTGAAGTAGTCATCTGGGATAATATGGATATCAGCACTGCCAAACAGAACATTTTGCTTCGTGGTCAAAAGCACATTTTTGGAGATGTATACCGCCTTTATATTTTGATATTGTTCCCAATGCTGCTCCAGTGCGTCTGCCTCGTCATCGCTCATGACCATGAGGTAATTGCTGCCGTCAATTTTTACACCGTGTTCCAGTTGGATCATCTCGGCAATATGGCCAAGCAGGGCATCGCTGACATCGTCAATGTCTTTTGGCACAAATTCTGTGCGGTAGTATTTTAAGTTGGATGGAATGCCTAGGACACTTCCATATCCGCGGATGATTCTGCGGATACGTTCATAGGTAACTTCCTCACAGATATTATTCTCATTGTTCGTGCAGAGGATAAAACTGCGCTAGCTGTTCGGATGTTCCATATTATATTTTAATACGGCATGCCCTGTTGTGCCGGAACCGGCAAAAAAATCTAAAATCAGGCTGTCGTCTTCTGTGGCAATCTGCAGGATACGTTCAAGCAGTGCGGTAGGTTTAGGCGTATCAAAAGGGATATTTCCATTAAAAATAGTTTTCAATTCCTTTTTTGCGCCATCTGTATGTCCGACTTCATCATAAATCCAGAGATTTGTAGGCATCCGGCCTTTGTTTTTGGTGTCTTTTAAGTAAGTTTTTCTTCGGATGCCGCCTTTTCCTTTGTTGGTAAAATAGAAGTACGGCCATGAGCCATGCTCTAAAATATATTTTGCCTGCTTGCGTGCATCATCCAATGGCTGGGCCAGAATAATCCCTTTCACATCTTGGCGTATTTCGGATACTGGAACGCCGCAGACTTCTGCGCGTTTTGGGGAATCATCCAGCTGTTCCAGTTTATATTCGCCCCATACACGCATATTTTCCAACATTTGCGGCTGATCCATAGCCTAGCATCTTCCGCTGGTAGGATACATTAATTCTCCGGTGAATGGATGTTGTATGGCGTACACCATGCCTTGGTGTGTAGATGCGCTTGGAGCTGTCAATGAGCTGCTGGTCCATGGTTCGGTATCATTGTCCGGGGTTTTATATATGGAGTCCATTTTTTCAGTCCGCTCTAATTTGTGGGGCGACCACATGGTATTTTTGCTATACAGTAAAATATGCTCAACCTCCACGCTTAAGCCTTTGGAATCATTCCGGGGAGAGTAAGTCCGCTGCCATGCATTATTGGATACAAAGCAATCTTCTCCAAATACATCGTCACATAATAGTTTCAATACCGCTTCTTCATTGTCGTCAATAGATATAAAAATAGAACCTTTGTCAGACAATAGGTTTTTTGCTGCCAAAAGCCGCTTCCGCATAAAAGAGATCCATTTTGAATGCCGGAAACCATCTTCTTTTACAACAAAGCTGTCATCATATCGGAAATCTTTGCCGCCTGTGTTGTAGGGTGGGTCTATGTAGATAAGGTCTATACGTCCGGTATGGGTTTTTTCTAACAGTCGAAGACTGTGTAGGTGGTCGCCTTCAAGTATAAAGTTATAGCTGTTGCCTGTATCAGCGGTGATCTCTTTATCTGTGCATTCTGTAAATACAGGAATATTATCCCGCATCTGTATATCTACAGCTTCCTCATGCTGCTCCCATACGAGACCGTATTTTTTTGCATTCAGTTCACTTTCTATTTCGCCCAGTGCGATCAACATATCATCATCGTCTTTATGTTCCTCACGGATAGTCTGTAAAAATTCCAGCATCCGCTGCCGTTTTTGTTGTGATAAGTTAGCCATCCTGTTCGTCCTCCATGAAATCTTCCGGCAGTTTTCCGGCCTGTGCAGCGATTTTCTTCTCCTGTGATTTTACACGCCGTTCCAGCTTTTTGATGTCTTTGGAGGGCGGTAGGTTTTCCGGCTTGATGCCACGCTGCCCCAGCATATCGCGTACAGAACGGTTATTTTGAATGTGTTCCCCGGTAATAGAACTTTCCCCCTGCAAATCTTTTTCTTCCACATTGTAGTTTGTCATTTCCGTTGCGAGGTTCTTTGCAGCGATTGTGAGGGTGGGCAAAAAATCAGCCAGCGGACGGTTACTTTTTACGCCAAGGCGGTTTTTCATTTCCTGTGTTGTATAGCCGCCGAATAACGCCTGGTCGCCCTTGGAGCGGATACGGCCAAAACCTGCGTCATCCACACCGCGTTCATAAATATTCTGGGAAAGGCGTTTTTCGGATTCACGTAGCCTGCCGCGCGCTTCTGTACGCTCAATCAATGCAATGCGTTCCTCAATAAGTTCCTGCTTCCTTGTCTGTATGGCAAAATAACTTTGCGCAAAAGCAATCTCTTCTTTTTTAGGGTCGCCATTCTGTGCGATCAGGTAGCAGGCATAGCGAGTTAGCATATAATCCTTTACTGATCGCTGTCCACCCTTGCCGATAGTGATCATTTTCGTGATCTCACGAAAATGATCAGGCACTGTGATTCCAGAAGTTTCACAGGATTCCATAGCGCGGCAGATTGCTTTATCGAAATTTTCCCAGCGTCCATAACCGAGAAGAGGCATTAATTCACGGGCATACCAAAATTCTATATCAGCGTTTTCAATTGTGTGGATGATGAGATCGTATTGCTGACGGGTCTGTTCTATTTTTCTTTTATCCATTGGTCAGTTTCCTCCCCCGGAATAAATTCCAGAATATCATCTACCCCGCATTCCATCACATAGCAGATGCGTTCTATGCTCTCCAACGAAACATAACGGTTACGTTTTAACCGTGTGAGTATGTTGCCGGAAAAACCAGCCATGCGCTGCAGATCGGAATTGGACAGGTCTTTTTCTATCATCAAATGAAACAGTTTTTTGTAATTAACAGCCATTTTATCCCTCCGTTCTTTGGCCGTTCCATTGTATCACGGAAAAGTGAAAAAAGCAATGCATTAGTGCATGGATAAATGTATTTTTATGTTTTTTATGACAGATAGCCCACGGGCAGCGGATGGCAGATAGTGATGCCGATTCCTTGTCCGTGGGCTGTTTGTCGTTATGGGAAATTACTCAGTTACGCAGAAGGCATCAGATTGCGTTTGAGGTGCAAGTGAGATGTGGATGGAGCCTTCTTCGTAAGCCACTTGGATGGCATCCCCGATATGGAAGCCGAGTGCTTCCAGCCATTTCCCCTCCATCTGGATTTTCGGCGTTTCGATGTACCCGCTGCCGAAGTAATGGTTTTTGCTCTGCCGTGCGCGTGAGGAATATTGTACTTTCATTTTCTTTGTCTGCATAAGCTGCCTCCTAGTGCACCGACCTGTTGATATTTAGCAATACTACCACCTCGTTAAGAGGCAGTAGTAAATGTGGGATACAACGAGCTAAGCTTCGTTCTGGCATCGCTGGTTCTAAAATGCCAGTTGACCTTCGCTGCCAGTGTATTCCGTTCCGTTTCCCATGCGGATAGTTCCCTGCGTAATAGCCCTATTTCAGCGATGCGGCGGCTGAGGCATTGCCTGGTCATTACATTCAGCTCTATTTCAGCGATGTCCAGCCAGCTCCCATGCTTTGGCGTATAGTGTATTTCCAACTTTTTCGTGATACGCCTTGCTTCCTCCGGCGGATACCGTTTGTACAGGGATGCCGGTTTGTGCGTGTTCAGATTATCCATCACAAGGACAATCTTCTCAGCATCAGGGTACATGGTGTCCACCAGATACTTGATTTCTTCCGCCCAGTCAACGGCTGTGCGGTGTTCCCGTACACTCACATGGTGGACCCCTCCGAGTGCTTCCACAAAGGCAAAGATGCTGACAGTGCCATTGCGGACATACTCCGAATCGGTTTTCCGGTCACTTCCGGGAATCATCGGCAAAGGATCCCTGGCTTCTCCCAAGAGCTGGTATGGTTTTTCATCCATGCACACAACGGGATGTTTTTCATCATAGGGAAGCTCATAAACGTCAAGGACATCCTCCATGCAGGCTATGAACTCCGGGTCTTCTTTTGCGGGGATGCACCAGTATTCGTTTTTGTGAGGTCGAAGTTTGTTTTTTTTAAAGTATTGCGGATTGCCTCCCTGCCTACCGGGGTTTCCAGGATTACTTTGGATTCTTCCTCAAGCAGGCGGATTGTCCACCGCGAATGCCCCTCCGGTACGGGGCCGCAGGCAAGCTCAATCAGCCTTGCTTCTGTACGTCCGTCAACCTTGCGCCTTGCATTATCTGAATTTATGCTCCTTTTAAATTCAGTGACAGCATCAATGCCGCCACTCATATATTTTGTCACAGTGTTGGTGACAGTTGCCATGCAGACACCATTGGATTTTGCACTTTGTTCATGGGTTAAGGCTTTCCCGTGCGCTTCGTCCAGATCGAGAATAATCTGGCATCTGCTGCGGATAGTTTTTGAAGTTTCTTTCTTACGGATAACAGATTTCAACTTTTTTAATTCATTTTCCGTAAGATGGATACTGTACTTTTTTGGTCTTGCCATAGGAATCACCGCCGTTTCTTTTATTATACATCAGAACAACTGTGATTACCAGAATTATTTGGTTAAATATCAACAGGTCAGTACACTAG
>CAJTFL010000034.1 GCA_910575565.1 Lachnospiraceae bacterium
CTGTTTGATTGTTTTGTTGTGGTGACTTAACAATACTACTTTTAGGACTTGCTTTCCACTGCTTTTGTTATAGAAAATAGAAAATCGCTATGCCATAGCCCTGGCAGGCCATCGCGCAGCGATTTTGTTCAATTAGAATTTGCGAGGAAAAAGTAATGATACTAAAATATAGAAACGCAACTCCAAATGATATTGAAGAAATATACAGTATAATTCGCACTGCTATAGATGCTATGGAGCGAGATAATATTTTTCAATGGGATGATTTGTATCCTACTAAAGAAGATTTTCAGGAAGATGTTGATAAAAGTCAACTCTATGTTGGTTCAGTGAATGGTCAAATAGCGGTTGTATATACCTTAAACCAAAAATGTGATAAAGAATATGAAAACGGCAAGTGGAAATATAAAGATAAGCCATTTTATATCGTACATAGACTTTGTGTGAATCCGACTTTTCAGAATAGAGGAATTGCTAAATCTACGCTATTATATATTGAAAAGCAATTAACGGAAATGGGTATTCATGTTATTCGATTAGATGTATTCTCTAATAATCCATTTGCATTAAGGCTATATAATTCTTTAGGTTATTCGGAAGTTGGCTATGCTGACTGGCGAAAAGGAAAATTCTTTTTGATGGAAAAGTGTTTTTAGCTACAAGTTACGTTTTTTCATACTGGAAAACCGGGAATTATGGAGGAAAAGAAAATAGCATTTAAGTTAGATGGCGTTGTACCTTGGGGCAGAAATATGGAAGAATACAAATTGATGTTCCGTTTAGATGATAATGATATGTCAAAAAAAATTGCAGGGTTTGGCGATGGTCCAGCCTGTTTTAATTATGAGATGACTGAAAGAAATGGAAGTGTTATTTCGTTTGATTTGATATATCAGTTTTCGAAAGAAGATATAGAAAAACGTATTGGGGAAGTCCGAACTACAATAATGCAGCAAATGCGGGAAAATATGGATAACTATGTGTGGAAGAACATTAAAAGTTTAGAAGAACTTGAAAGTACCCGTATGTCTGCTATGAGAAAATTTTTGTCTGATTATGAGAAGGGAAAAGCAGAGAGACGTTATGTATTCCATGAACTGCCTGATAAGTTACCCTATGGAGCAGATTACTTTGATATTGGGTTGAGTTCTCACTTCCTGCTAATGTATACATCATTAGGATATAATTTTCATATAGCATCAATGACAGAAATGCTTAGAGTATGCAAAGAAATTAGAATTTTCCCGATTGTAGATTTGGATGCAAATAAGACAGACTTAATTAAAAACGTAATAGATTACTTCCAAAGGGATTATAATGTGGAAATTGTTAAGACAGAATATGAGTTCCAAAAGGGAGATAATAAATTATTGATTATAAGAAATAGAGATGTGATTTAGGAATAATGAGGTTTTAAAAAGATATGGATTATAAAATTCGGGAAATTAGAAAAAATGAATATCCAATATTATCTGATTTTTTGTATGAAGCAATTTTTATTCCAGAGGGCATGGATAAGCCGCTAAAATCTATTATCAAACAGCCAGAGTTACAAGCATATATTAAAGATTTTGGAAAAGCAGACGATTGGTGCTTGGTTGTGGAAACAAAAGAGCAGATTGTGGGTGCAGTATGGGTGCGTATTATGAACGATTACGGGCATATTGATGACAAAACGCCCTCATTTGCCATATCACTGTATGAGGAATACAGAAATTTGGGTATTGGTACAGCACTTATGGGAGCTATGTTGCAACTTCTAAAAGTGAAAGGATATAAGCAGACATCTCTATCTGTGCAGAAAGCGAATTATGCAGTCAAAATGTATAGAAAAGCAGGATTTGAAGTGGTTGACGAGAACAAAGAAGAATACATAATGATTTGCAAATTATGATAAAGTAGTGGTTTTTGACTATTGCATTTCTTAACAAAATCGCTTATAATCTAAGCCATAGCATATAGCTATTATCCGCAGTTGCAGAGTTGGTGTTATCAACACCGATAACAAAATGATAACATTAGCTCATATAGGCAGGATAATATGGACATATCAAATAATCAAAAGATTTACATATTCGACAGAGAATAAATCCTAAGCAAAATTAGTTAGGAAAAGTCGAGTTCGAGTAACAGACAGAACGCCGGAAATGCTGATAAAATGGGCATTTTCGGCGTCGTTTTATAGCGATTGGCTCTAAAATGGCTCTAATTATTTGAGGAATACTGGATTTGGAGTGGGTATTATGATACCGGCTTTTTATATAGAGGAATTTCTCTCGCATCGTTATCGGATTTTTCTAATAGAGGACTGGTTGCACTCATTGTAAAAGCAATATCGTTGCTTCGGATAAATAACAGTTCCATTCCAATTTTCGGATTAAGCTGAATGACACAATTTTCTGAAATATCTATCCAACAGTATGACCGCCCTTTATATTTGATAAATTTGCCCTCTGCGTTCTGATAATTCTGTAAAGCCGAATTGTCGAAATCCAAATGTCGCTAAGGTTCTCTAAAGTATTGCAGACTTTTTGGTATATTGTTATCCAAAAGTATCATAGTAGATGTTCTGTGTATTATTTGTTAGAACAGAAAATTTCTCGTTTGTAGTCCATAAATATTCTATTTGTTCCATATTTTTATCAGGTTCTGACAGCAATCCTGCCAAATGGTCAAGTTCATGCAATTCACTTTCGCTTAATGTATGTATGCCGCCACGAAGATATAAGGGCTGATAAGAATAAAAAATTTCATTATTCATCAATGCATGGAAATCCATGAACAAGTATTCACAGACACCTTCCAAAGGATTTGGTGAAAAAACGTCTAACTTCTTATTTAGCGTATTTTTTCTTAAACCAATCCATGCTTCGGATGCAGTTACAAACTTTCGACGTGGTAAATCAAATTGGCTGTAACCAAAACGCTGTTCATACTCATAATAACCATCAACATCTACCAAAACCCACCTGTTTTCATTAAAATCCCAGTATTCATTAACCCAATGTTCCATATAGCTATCACCTGTATCACCAAAGTCCATAAATCCAGCCCTGGAACGGCAGGGGATTCCTTTTGCTTTTAAAATTGCGCTAAATAATACTGAAGCTTGTCGGCAGGACACAGTAATTCTTTTTGTTACGTCCCTATTCTTTGTAAATCCTGTTTCATCTAAACGTAAAATGCCAGCGATCATTGAAACAGCAGTTATATATAGTTCATCTTCATTTTTAAAACGATGTTTCGGATAGGACGCAAATTTTCCAAAATAAGTATCTTCTAAGTAAGGAGATGGCTCTGTAAAATACATAGATGGATGAGTAATTTGATCGCACACCAACATGCCGATGGAAGGTATGTCGTCCGGCAACGATAATATAAATTCTTTATATTTCCCTACATATGTATAAACACTGGTTTCTAAATAACGCTGATATATTTTTCTGTTCATGTAAATTTTTATAGCCTCCTGATATTTTTAGTAGTAGACGTTTGCTCTGATTAAATGATATCAAAATAAAAAAATTACGTCAATAAATCCATTCCACTTTTGCTTGCTTAAATTACCTAATTGCCATTAGTTTCCATTTTTATTGTTTATCTAATTAATATTCATTTTTCCGAAACTTTTATCATTCATTTTCTGGATAAATTTTTACAGATATACCTCTAACCCCCTTTTTGACAATCTTGCTGTCATCAAGAATACTCTGCTTAACAGCGTCTAAATCCTTTGAGAGTGCTTCGATCGCATGTTGGTGTTCTTCTTCTGACGAGAAGCGTTCCGTATCGTTCAAAAGGTTCTCCTGCAATTCCCTTGCTTTCATGTATACGCCCAACTTATGATTGAGCAGGGAGTTTTTAAAGGATATTTTGATTGTAGCGGGATTGAAACTTCCGTCCTCGTATCTCTCTGCTTCAAAGTTCATATCTAATTGTTCGTCCATTTTCAAAATTAAAGACAATACATCTGACACTGTTTCTATATCAAAATCCATAAAAACATTGATACTGATACCCAAAGCATTTGCAATTTTCATCAGTTGGTCGGGCTTTGGATTGCGGATGCCATACTCATACTTTTTAATTGTGGCGGAATTGATGCCGGAAAGCTGACCGAGCGTTTCCTGTGATATGCCACGCAAATTCCGAAAGTGTTTAATCTTTTCCCCGGTAGTCATGCCAATACCTCCAATTTTTGTGATTTTCGTTAGTGCTTAGTTCAATTCTATCACATTAGGACACATTTGTGTATAGAAAAATAAAATAAATACTTGACGCTCACAAAAGTGTACCGTATAATAAAAACACAAAGTTCACATATGTGTACCTAAAATAAAAAGAGAAAGGACAGGACTATATGGAGAATGGAAAGAAAATGTATGTAACGGCAGAGGAAGCGGCTGAAATGCTTGGTGTATCAACGGGTTATGCCTACAAGATTATCCGGGGGCTGAATGAGGAACTGAAAGCAAAGGGCTATCGGACAATCTGCGGCAAAGTCCCGACAAAATACTTTGAAGAAAAATTCTACGGTCTGACCGTAGCCATGTAGGAAACACCCTGCGGGTATACCATTATGGCGAGAGGACACGCCAACAATAAGGAAAGGAGAGATTTTATGTCAGCGACAAGGGACGGAAAGATGTGGCGTTGCCAGTTCTATTATAAGGACTGGCAGGGCGTAAGCCACAAGAAGAACAAGCGGGGATTTAAGACAAAAGCGGAAGCGGAGCAATGGGAGCGTGACTTTCTGCAACAGCAGCAGAGAAATTTAGACATCAATTTTGAAAACTTCGTACAAATTTATTACGAGGATATGGAACACCGTCTGCGTGAAAATACCATGCGTACAAAGAAATTCATTATTGACTTGAAAATCATTCCATATTTCAAGAAAAAGAACATGAATGAGATTAAGGCTTCCGACATTCGGGCGTGGCAAAATGCGCTGATGAAAAAAGGATATTCGGAAACATATCTGAAAACGGTCAATAATCGGTTGTCGGCAATTTTCAATTATGCGGTTCGGTACTATGATTTGAAAGATAATCCATGCAGGAAAGCCGGGAGTATCGGAAAGAGCCACGCCGGGGAAAAGGAGTTTTGGACAAAACAGGAATTTAAGCAGTTTCTTGTGACTGTGGAGAACAAGCCGGAAACAAAAATGGCGTTTCTGCTTCTTTACTGGACGGGCATGAGGATTGGGGAATTACTTGCTCTTACCTACAATGATATTGACTTAGAGAAGCGCACCATTTCCGTAAATAATTCTTATCAGCGGATAGAGGGCAGGGACATTATCACACCGCCTAAAACACAAAAGAGCAAGCGTATCATAACGATACCGCCGTTTTTGACGGAAGAATTAAAGGAGTACATTTCGCATTTATACGGAATTATGGCAGACGAAAGAATGTTCCGTTTTACAAAATCTTATATGGAGCATGAAATTATCAGAGGTATCAAGGCTTCCGGGGTAAAAAGAATACGTTTGCATGATATTCGTCACCCGTATGTCAAGCCCACGACAAAAAAATATGAAAGCAGCAATTGCAAAAATATTTCTTTATGCTTACAATTGCTGTTCATACCCTCATGGAAATAGTACAAATGAAGCTAATACAAAATCTTTACGACTGAATTGTACTGATGATCTTTTGAAGTTCCTCGTTAATTGTCTCTTCTGCAACGAAGCCTTCTGTTTGGCTGGTTTCTTTGTTTCTTCTCATTGCAATAAGAAAGGCAACAACATCCTTTTTGGTTTCTTTTGAAAGAATCAAAAATTCATGAGTTGTTACAAATACATTCATACGCGAATAGGCGTCCTCTACATCAATAAATTCACTGAGAGTTTCCTTATTTACTTGACGTGTTTCTACAACTAGCCTGACTGCTGTTTTTCCACGAGAGGTACAATAGCTGATAACTTTTGCAAGCGATGTATCATCTGTAACAAGCGTTTCTTTGATGTGTTTTACAAGTTCTTCGTCAAGTTGGCTCAGCATCCACAAAAAGTTTAGCCCTCCATATTGTGACAGAGCCGCACCTGAATCTATTGCATTGATACATCGCGACTTAAACACAGACTCAAGTTTTAAAAGCTCGTCTAATAAAATCGCTTGTTTATCTTCATTCGGAGCCTTATCGGTATAGCGCCCATGCGTTATTTCAAAATCCCGCAAAAGCAACGCTAATATTGATGGTTCGACCATTTTATCTTCAAATATGCCTCGCAGAAATGAAAAACGCTCCACCATATCAATTGCTTCCAGCAAAGGATCTACGCAAAACAGCAATCTCCATGCAAATGGAATGGTAAAAAACCCTTTTTCCTCAACTTCAAAAGAGCTCCACATCCGGCAAAGACATCGTATTAAAATTGCAGCTCTTTCAGAAGGGATATTTTTCGAATCACCTTTGTTCGCATACGCTTCAATTTCTTCTAGCAATCGAATAATTTTTCCATCCTGGTATAGTTGGGTAATGTATGTTACAAGTTCTTTTTCGCTTGCTTCATATATAAGTTTTCTCATAGTTGCAGTTGAAATTGCATCATCTTCAAGAGAGAGGGAAAAATAGCGATCAAAGCATTCCGGAACAGCAATATTACAATTGATCAAAAATTTCCTATAATCGTAATAACGACCAAAAGAATAGGTGTTTCCCAACGCCGCTTCCGTTTTTGGAAATAGAATCCCAAGAATACTTGTTGCTGCTTCTTCATTCGCAGCAATCCCATCTGAGAAAATATGACTAACAGCTTTCTTGATCTTCTCTTCGTCAATTTTTTGATGATCATATGAGTAACTGCCAATTGAACCACATAGCATATCTTTGTAATTATTCAGAGTGGAGTAGATAGCTGGTTCAAATACTTGAAGACACGTCAGACCGAGGAGATCGACAGGATCGGTCTCACCTTGCAATAGCTGATATTTCAAGTAAAATACATTTGAATATCGAATAACATCCCGAATGGATTTAATATAATTTTTTACTCCATACTGGAATAATTCTGCCCATGTTGCTTTGTCCCATCGGTTATCCGGTATATCTCCAAGTATTCCATTGAGCTTTGAGAAAAGAGCATCATGAATACTTTCCATACTCGGCGCAGGTATTTCAAATGGAACCTGTATAACTTTTTCAAGGTATTCTCGTCCATCTCCGTGTTGCACTGTGCCAAGCGCACGCACCACAACATCATAATCAAAAGCAAGTAAATATACCGCGTTTGGGAAATCTGCTAGTGCTTTTACCAACTGAAAAACAGCGATAATCTCTTCTTCTGAAAGTCGGTCAATATCATCTATAGAGACAATTATTTTTAAATTCTCCTTAACCATTGTGCGGATAATCTCATCTTTTTGTCCCTGCATATCGTTACTCTTTCGGTTCATGCGCTTTCTTGCCTTGGTTGTAAATATTTTGCCTGCTGTTGCAATTGCGGCTCCTGCATATGGGATAAGACTGGCTGCATCAAAAATATCCGCATATTGATCGACCAATTCACACACAGTATCTGCCGTAGGTTTTTTCATTTTTATTGCGCTTGCTAACTGTTTAAAGAATTGGGTAATAAGTTGTTTTGGATCAGAACAGAGCCAGGGATTAAACCTTAATATGACCACATCTGTACTACTGCGTTCTATTTGCTCTATTACCATATTTAGTAATGAAGTCTTTCCGCTTCCCCATGCGCCATACAGACCCACAGTAAAGGAAGTAGGAAAAGCTGATTGCAATATAACATTGGCAAGGCTTTTTACAAACGATCCTCGATTTAGTTTATCTTCAGAAGATTTCATAATGGGAAGATCCGGACTGATCATTAATACCACCTCACAATATCTGAATAATTTATATCAGTTAACTTCGATAGCTTTCACTCTCTATAAAATTCTGCATCTCTATCCATCTAACTTTCAAGTAAAGTCACAGGTATATAAGGTAATTCCATAGTGCTGCCTCCTGTCATAATATTTCGGAAAAGGCTCTGCTTTCATTACACCTTACTGTAAATCAAAACATCTCCAGCCATTTCACTTCAACCTTTTGCCCCTCACTCACAGCGCTGCTCTCAATATTGATATTTCTCAGCATTTGCTTGAATGCCAAACGGTCGAAGTTGGAGCCACTGTGATTGGTGCCAATATAAACTTGGCTGATAAATAATTCATGCTCTGTAACCCGCCTTCCTGCTTGCGTCAGATTAGGCAAAATTATTTTTTATCTTCCAACTCTTGTAATTCTTCTATACTTTCAAGAAAATGGCATTCCACCGGAGAAAGGATATCCTCCTGCTTTTTCCGATATTTGTCGTATTCTCCATGCGCCTTTTCAAGAGCCTGTTTATGAGTAACTCTTCCTTTTGTAGTTAAAATATCCCTTCTTGTCATTTTCAGATAGTCGTCAATTGTTTCCAGCCAGTCTTTCATATACATTGGTTCTTGATTCAAGGCATGGACTTCCGCAATATCTAAATACGCCGTAACGATTTTATTTAACGCATCTATTTCTTTTTCGCTTAAATAATTCTTTGCAACCTCTACATCAGAACGTTTAATCTCTCTTCCGGCCCACGATGTTAATCCCATATTGTCCTTATCTGCATCTGCCCGCTGATAGATTACTTCTGCCGCTGTGTGCTTATGAGCCGCCCAGTGCATTTTATTTTGCACCTGCTTAAAAAATATAATCGAACTCTCTGCTTTTGGGTCATAATCAATACTTGTTGCATATATTTCCAGAACTTTTCTCCAAAACACTTTTTCAGAAGAACGAATATCACGGATACGGGCTAACAATTCTTCAAAATAGTTTCCGCCTCCAAGATTCTTAAGTCGATCATCATCTAATGCGAACCCTTTTTTCATATATTCCTTCAAAATAGAAGCAGCCCATATTCTAAACTGTGTTCCTCTCAGGGATTTTACCCGATAACCAACGGAAATAATAACATCTAAATTATAGAAATCCACCTGATAGGTCTTACCGTCAGAAGCAGTGTAGGCAGATTTTGCCCAAACTGCTTCTTTTGCCAATTCTCCTTCTTTAAAAATATTTCTTATATGTTTTCCGATTACACTTTTATCCCGTTGAAATAATTCAGCCATCTGATCTATGGAGAGCCAAACCGTGTCATGGTCAAATGTAACTTCTATTTTTGTGACTCCATCTTCTGTAGTGTACATGATGATATTTGATTGTGTCATTGTGCCCTCCAAATATTAGATAGTAGATGCCTGAAGTTCAGGAATAAACAGTCGATAACTTAATCTTATCGAATATTCCCTGAAAATAAATATTATTCTTGTATAAAAAGAGATGCAAGAGAAGCATACTCCCAAATACGATTCCTTACGTTATCGTTTTTTTGAATGACGATACCATTCTCGCTCAATACGTGCACAGCCATTGATATTGAATTGAACGAACTTCCCAACTGTTTTGCAGCATGGGAAATGCTAGTCACAGGAAAAAACTTAAGATAATCATATACGATCCAAACGCTCTTAGGCAGCAATCGTATTTCTTTTAAATGATTTTTATCTTTGACCACAATAGCTTCATACTGTATCAGCAACTGAGCTGATCTTTTTGCGGCTTTGCCTATAGCGTCTATGAAGAACTTAATCCAACGAATATAACCACCACTGTATTGCGTTGTTTGTAACAAGTCAAAATATTCATTCTTATTATGGTATAAGTATTCAGATAAGCATATCAACAGTAATGGTTCGTTTGCGATATCACGAAGTGCCATCTGAACTATTATTCGCCCAACGATACCATTGTATCGCTCGAATGGATGTATCATTTCAAATTGATAATGAACTAAAGCTGCCTTTATCAATGGGTCAGTGTCTTTGTCATTATATAAATAGGCAGAAATATCTGCTAGCGCTGGCAAAACTGCGTCAGGGGCTGTAGGGTTGTAAGATTTGAGATTCGTCCTGACACCCAATAAAAAAGTCTGCTTGTCCCTAATATCAACTGGCTTACTAACTACATCACCATATAATGCAATTCCGCAAAGTTCACTTAAATCTGGAGCTGAAATAGTCCTATCCATCGCTGCTTTATAAGCTAGTTCAAGATTATTGATTCGTGCAATATCTCCTTTGTCGCCCCCACGACTGACAAGTACCTCTTGGAAAGAAGGAGCATCATAGTCAACCATCAGGGAATATGTGCATTCTTTTAATAGCATTAATTCGCTGAATGTATCTTTATTTGGGGCATATTTAAGAAGCCCCTCCAGGAATCCAATATTCCGGTGAGACTCAATTAACAAAGCAGATAGTTCATCATCCATTTTATACATGTCCCCATGCATTAGAGGTCGAGGGGTAAATGTATAATATTTAAAATCGTCTATGTTGTCATCAATATGCTCAATATAGTCTCCTGTATAGGGAAGCATCTCGTATACCTCAATAATAAAAATCTATTTTCAGTATATCATAAATTTTGAAATAAGAAAAGGGCTATTACTTAAATTTATTTCAAAAATCTAAGTAATAATGAAATATAAATCAAAAATCGAATTTCATGACTTAGACATAGTCACGCTTCATTACTTGTGGAAATGGGATTTACGCCATTAGCGATTGCGGAACGGTTGGGGCATGAGAAAATCGAAACAACATTAAATACTTATTCACATTTATATCCCAACAAGCAGGGGGAACTTGCAGATAAATTAGAGATTGAGAACAGCAGGGAGGAAGAAGAATATTTCCCCTAGAGAGAGGGAAGAAATCGAAGCGAAGATTTTAGCAAGCGGACTTTCTAAGAAAGATTATTTTGTCCGTTCCTGCATTTATAACAGGGTGTGCGTGGTTGGTAAAAAAGAATTGGTTTATCAGTTGGTAGAGGAACTAAAGATAATGCAGACAAATATCCGGGAAGTGACAGAACAGTATGAAAGAACAGAGATTGATTTAACGCCGGAGGGATTGGAAGATATGCGGAATGACTGTCTTGATATGCTGAAAGCTATCCTGTGGGTGTTAGACGGGGCAAAATATCTGTGGCAGGGAAGCACCAACGGAGAAGAAAAAAGCCCCGACAGCGGCAACTGTTAGGGCTGTGATAACTGGAAAACCTCTGTTATCAACAATCACACTATCAGTATAGCAGAGGTTTCTTCCAGTGGCAACGATTTTTCAGAAATGGAGGGCATTTATGGAAGAAACAAAAATCGAATTACAGTTGATTAAATTGTCGGAGATACAGTCGCAGGAAGTTTCTTGGCTGTGGTTTCCGTTTATCCCTTATGGCAAGCTGACAATTATTCAAGGCGACCCGGGCGACGGAAAGACAACATTTGTATTGAACATAGCGGCGAAGCTGTCAAAGGGAGAGGGATTAGACAGTGAAATGAAACTGACAGAGCCTTTGAATGTTATCTATCAGAGTGCGGAGGACGGTCTTGCCGATACGGTAAAGCCACGGTTAGAACAGGCAAAGGCAGACTGTGAGAAAATCTCGGTCATTGATGAAAAGATAAAATCACTTTCTATGATAGATGAACGCTTGGAAGAAGCTGTTATAAAGACAGGCGCAAAGCTGTTGATTTTAGACCCGATACAAGCCTATTTGGGCGGCGGTATGGATATGAACCGGGCAAATGAAGCAAGGGATATGACGAAGAAATTAGCGGCACTGGCAGAGAAATACCAGTGTGCGATTGTCCTTGTCGGGCACATGAACAAGGCGGCGGGAAATAAGGCGGCATGCCGGGGAATGGGTTCGATTGATTTCTTTGCAGTCGCTAGAAGCGTTCTCTTAGTCGGCAGGGTTGAGGGAGAAGAAAATATAAGGGCTGTGGTGCAGATTAAAAACAACCTTGCGGCGTTCGGACACCCGAAAGCATTTGCACTGTCAGAGGACGGTTTTGAGTGGCTAGGGGATTATGAGATTACCGCTGATGAAGTGTTAGGCGGTATCGCCCCAAAAGCAAATAAAATGGAACAGGCAAAGCGGTTACTTCGGGAATTGGCAGAAACAAACAACGCCATGCAGAGCAATGAGATTTTCAATCTAGCGGACGAACAGGGCATATCAAAACGGACATTGGAAAATGCGAAAAAAGAGTTAGGTGTCCGGGCAAAGCGGATAAACAATACATGGTATTGGGAACTGGATAAAATCAGACAGTGACGGACGGAGAAAGGTAACAGCGCAACAATGCAGGGTATTAGAATTTTGCAGTCTTGGAATTGCGTTCTTGAAGATTGCAAGGTTGCAAAAATTATAGACATTGCAATGTTGCGTTGTTGGGAGAGAGCCGGAAAGCGGCGGTATCAAGGCGGCGAAAAGCCGCCCTGTCCGGTAGGACGGAAAAGCCCCCGGCAGGGCGCAAAACCCGCTTGCGGGTTGCATTTTTGTTGGCGTAGCTGACAAAAGTGCTTTTGCGTTACTTTAGGGGAATATTCTTAGCGAACCTTTTTAGATTTAAAAGACTGGCAGTGCGAAATAAAGAAATATGTCACGCTGCCGGTGTTTTTCGAGTTCGTTGGGCGACCACATGAGAACTCTCCAGGTCGCCAACGAAAGAATAATAGATTTCAATTTTTTGTATACGGTGGCCGCTGCTTTTATCGCCTTCATGGACGATAATCTTCTCAACCAGTTCGTGAAGCATTCCAGGGGTCAGTTTTTCAAAGGAAGTATACTTCCTGGCAAGTTCCACAAAGCTGTTGATATTGACTACCTTGGAATCCTGCTCAACAATCTGATTCTTTAAGTCCTCGACCTCCGCTTTCAAGGTATGCTGTTCATTCTCATAATCCCTGGAAAAAATCATGTAGCGCTCGTCTGAAAGTTTCCCGGAGAAATTATCTTCATACAGCTTTTTGATAATTCTATCCAACTCCACGATACGATATTCCTTTGCCGCAAGGGTTTTTTGCAGGTTTTTTACATCTTCCTGCTGTTTGGAAAGTGTCCGGTTCATAATGAGCCTTACAAATTCCTTCTCTTGCTCGGTGGCAAGTTTTACGATCTGCCATAGGTTTTCAAGAACCAGTTCCTCCAACACGGTCTGGCGGATATAGTGGGCGGTGCAACATTTCTCAACACTCCGTTTCCGGTAGCTTCCGCAAATATACCGGGGGTCTTTGCCGGAAGTGTTGCTCCCGGTTGAGAAATGGAGAGGAGAGCCGCAATCCGCACAATAGAGCATACCGGAGAAAAGTCCGGGTTCATGGTCTTTGGAGCGCCGCCTCCGGTGTTGGGAAAGCCTCTGGACAGTTTCCCATACTTCCTCGGTGATGATCGCCTCATGGGTGTTTTTGAAAACCATTTGCTGCTCTTCAGGAGTAGGGTAGCGTTTTTTGAACTTATAGGACTTGGAAAATGTTTTAAAGTTTACCGTATGTCCCAGGTACTCCTTGTGCTTTAAGATTACAGTAATTGACGCTGCGCTCCATACACATTCCGCATGGGGGAGATACCTCCTGGTCTTTCCCGTCCTCCGATATTCAATGGTTCCAGGAGTTGGAATGTTCCGGCGGGTCAATTCACTGGCAATCCGTCCAACGCCCAGCCCCTCCACACGTAAGTCAAAGATCAGCTTTACAACGGGGGCCGTTTCTTCATCAACCAGAAGTTTTCCATCCTTGCCTTTGATATAGCCGTATGGAGCGTGGGAGGAAACCCGTTCTCCTGACATTCCCTTCATCCGTTTGACCGCCCGCTGCTTTTTGGAGCAGTCACGGGCATACCATTCGTTAAATAAATTACGGAAGGGCGTTAGGTCGTTCTCCCCTTTCTGGGAATCCACCCCGTCGTTGACAGCGATAAAGTGAATGTCATACTCGGCAAACATGATTTCCGTGTACATTCCCACCTGAAGATAGTCACGTCCAAACCTTGACATATCCTTGATGATTACCCGCTTGATTTCACCGGATTTAATACCCTCAATCATTTTTTTGAAACTTGGGCGTTCAAAACTTGTACCAGAGTAACCGTCGTCCACAAAAAACTGGGTATTGATATAGCCGTTTTCCCTGGCGAAGTTCAGGAGGATCTTTTTCTGGTTCTGAATACTGTTGCTGTCCCCATCGTTGGCGTCGTCTACGGATAACCGGCAGTACAGGGCTGTCATGGCTTCTGGAGCCAACACGTTGCGGATAGAATACAAAGTATTTATGGCTGTTCTGTTTGTATCTTTTATCGTCGTCTGTAACATCATAACCTCCATTCCGACGAACTTTAAAAGACACGGGTTCGTGGTTCCATTATACCGTATCCCATCCGTCTTGTGAAGTACTTTATTGATTTAAAGTGTTAATATTTTCTTTCCTGGGGCCGCAACGTCCACATCACGCTCAGCGATGTGCTGTAATTTGTCAAAAATGGTTTCCTTGGCGGCGGTATTGAAGAAAGAGGATACCACATAGGTTGTGCTTTTGACTTTTTTCTCCATGACTGTTGCGGGCTTGTTATCCGTCATTTCATCACACCTTTCTATGGCAAGAGGAAATGCCGCACTGGAATAACCAGCGCAGTGCCTCATTGTTCTTATTTTTCGTACCGTATTGTCTGGAACAGCGGGACTGTCCATCGGCTCGCCCCCGATACGTGGGAGTATTCAGGCCGGTTCGTGGCTGTCAGCCGGGTAGCTGCCGAACCGCCGCATACCGCCGATAGGTGGGTACACCATATTCGCAGTAAGTTTCGGTGAGAGGCACGGTTCCTGCCGCTGGTGGTCTTGGCGCTTTCCAGCCTGCCGGGGCTGGTTATCAAGCCGTCAAATGGTCGCTCTGGCCCTTTGATGTCATCGTATTGACGGACGCTCTGGCCGTCCGCAGGGGGTCTTGGCGTTTGCGCTTGCGGCGCTCACACACAGCGTTTGGAAATCCTGAATACTGATATGAACGGCTGCCCGTTATTTGTCAAAGAGCAGAATTGCAAAAGGGATTTTTCCCTTTCACCATTAAGGACAGAAACCGGGCAAAAGTTGCTATCAGGTCGCCAACTTTTTTTGGATTTTTTTCAGTGCGGCCCTGGCGGAGCGCATGACAGTAGACTTGTTGCGGCCCTCTATTTTGGCAATCTCCAGGTATGTATAGCCATAGGCGAAATGGAGCAGGATACGCTGTCGCTGTCTGGGAGAAAATTCTTCCAGGGTGTCCTTGATTTCCTTTAAGGTTCTCATGCGCTCATAAGTCTGCTCCAGCGGCTCCGTGGACACTTCAAACAGCAGGCAGGCGTCCCAGGAACGGCAGTCACGGTGACGGAAATCCTCTTTGCGCTGGCGTTCCATTTCCCGGTTATACTCCGCAAATACCTGGAAAACTTCATGGGATACTTCCACCACCAAAGGGGTTCCCGCTGCGTCAAAGATCGTAACATGAAACATGAATCACCCCCTACGCAGCGCCGTCCATATGAATCAGGATTCCTTTGGGCAAAGAAAATCCTTCTTTATGCTCAGGGACAACACAGGCATGACCGCATGGGCAGGGAGTGGGGCGTTCCTCCGCAACGATAAGGACTGTTTCACCAGGGTGCAGCTTAATGACACGAACTAATTTCTCCATATACAAAAACCTCCGATATTTTTATTGAGGGCTTGTCCCTCAATAATCGGAGATCCCAGAAGGCTAAAATTAACGGGGTATGGAAAATTTATTGAAAATGTTTTCGCCTGGAAAGAGAAGGGGCAGCAATCCATAGCTGGACGCTGCCGCCTTGAGGTCATAGGGCTATCCCATTAAGTAAATGCGGAGCTGTTTAAAGGCCCTCCGCATTAAATTCGTTACCGCCGCCGGACTACAGCCAAACATGACGGCAATCTCCTGGCATTGATACCCCTCCCAGAAGCGGAGCCGTATCGCCTGCCGCTGGCGGTCAGTGAGGCGGCGCAGTCCAGCCGCTAATTCCTCATTCTGAACCAGGTCGGTGAAGTCCTGGATTCCGCACAGTAGGGTAAAATCTCCTTCGGTGTCTATATAGCGTTCCTGAAACGTTAATTCCTCGCTCATGCTTTCCAGGGACTTGCAGTGATACCGATACTTCCGGTCAGAGTTGTCTATCAAGCGATCTTCCTCTTTTAAAATAGCGATCCAATATTCTTTGGATACATCAATATTGCAATCGTGGGGGTAATACGAGTAAAAATTTTGTAGTTTGTCAATCATCGTCGCTTTCTCCATTCTGGTTTTTAATTGATAGGGAACAAACCAAAATGGAGGTGAGCGACATTGGAGAAAGCAAAAATTACGGCAATAGAATACCGCTGTCAGTTCATACAACTGACAGCGGTATTCTATTGCCGTAATTTTCCATTTTTGAATTGTATAATCAAATATTTTGCCTATATATAGGGGGCACGAAAGCCCCCTGATAGAAAAAGCATAGGCCCTCCTTAACAGATTGAAGGAAAAGGCTTATGCTGGCATAACAATATCCCCGCCACCCAATCCGTTTTTTTAAAATAGTGGGTGTCGGGGTATTCCGTTATCAATGGTAATATTTTACCGTTAATACTTCATTTCGCAGTTTCTGCGGAAAATGTAGAATTATAGCCGGGAGGTGAACTGTTGGTGGCAAAAAATAAACGTAAAATTTTCTCGGTAAACATTACCACTAAATTGGGGGAACGTATGAAATCAGCCCGTGAAAGCAGAGGATATACACGGGAACAGCTTTCGGAGCGCTCAGGTGTTAGCGAACGATATATTGTTGCTATTGAAAATGAAGGCAGTGTTCCCAAAATACCTGTACTGAATGATTTGCTTCGTGGGCTGGGTCTGTCAGCTAATTTCATTTTTTACCCGGAACAAGATATTGACGATCCACAATTAGATCATCTTATTCGTCTATTTTATGCTTGCGATGTGCGAGATCGCAAAGTGATTATAGACGTAGCTAATTCGTTAATAGACAACAGGGAACCCCAAAATTAAGCTTTTGTGTGACGGTTACTAATTGCAATAGCCTCTTTTCTGATAAAGATAAGCTATTCCCGTGGTAGCAAATATTACATAGGCAACTATATAACCCATCACAATAGCGCCCAAAAAGAAAGAGCCGATAACCACATTTGTCATTTGCGGATTATCGGCCCTGCGTCTATGCGTCTGGCTCTTTAATAAGGGAGATATTTAGTTGTTTCGCATTAATCAGACTTTCTTGTTTACACTTGGGACAAAATAAAGGGAAATTTTTTAACTCTGTGTCAGCCCGGATTTTCAACCGAGTTTTATTTCCACATATGGGGCATAATATCCATTCGCTTAAATTTGCCTTTCTACATACCGCAATCAATATTCTTTCCTCCTAAAGATAGCAACTGTTAAAGGATAGGATAGAGCAAAAGCCGATGATGAACAGACAAGCAAGATTGTTGCTTTAGATATGATATTCCATATAGTCATATCTGAAACCACAACAATATTAGCAAAGGTAATTATTCCCATAGTAATACCTACTGCACACAAAAGACTAATTGCTAAGAATACGCCAGTTCTTTCTTCACCGCCCAAATAAAAAAGTGGAAAGAAAATTGCTCCTGCAAAAAGGCTTATACTAATCCCCGTTGAAAACATCGTCAAAGCGTCAATACTTTGGCCAAATGGACAGCCATGTAAGAGCCATGATAACCCCATTCCTACTCCTGCAAAAATTATTCCAACAATTAACCATATAAGCTGATTGATAAAATAGCTTTTTACAATGTCTGCTCTTTTCACTGGTGTGGTAAGTTTGTATTTTCCCCACTTTGAGATATATTCTTTTCCCATGCTTGCGATTGCATTCATTGAAAACCCAATCATTCCTAACAGCATATAGAAAAGCAAAAGCTGTTGGCTGACAACGACAATAACAAAAGCACCTAATAAAAACATAAAAATCGAAAAAATCTTTGCGCTTGAACGTACAGCATAAAAATTATTTTTAAGTAATCCTTTCATACACGCTCCCCCTTTACAAGTAATAGCATAATTTCATCAACTGAAACATGATCTACAACAGCATTTCGGTATTTGTGCTGTATTTCTTTTCCGTTGGATACTAATACATCAATTTGATAATCTCTTTTTCGATAGGCAAGTATATCGCCTGGATCTAATTCCAGGAATTGGCTTTCTTTACAGCGCATAACAGCAAAGTTATATACCAGATCATTTTTTGACGCAGCCATTATAAGTTTGCCATTATGAATGAAAGTAATATAATCAGCAATCTTTTCCAAATCGCTTGTGATATGAGAAGATAAAAGAATAGAGTGATTCTCATCCTGCACAAATTCAAGGAATACATCCAGCATATCATCACGCATAATGGGGTCTAATCCGCTTGTGGCCTCGTCTAAAATCAACAATTGTGGGTGATGTGACAGCGCTGCGGCAACAGCCAATTTCATAGTCATACCTCTGGAATAGGATTTGATTTTTTGGTTTGGCAACAATCTAAAATCATTCAAATATTTTTTAAACAATTCATTATCCCAGTTTGTGTAAAGCCCCTGCATAACATTAGATAATTGCTCTGCCGTCCAATATGCCGGGAAATTGTCACCGTCGTATACCACACCTATTTTTTCTTTTAGTTCCGTATCCGTATCAGCTAATTCTTTTCCGAAAATTTTTATTGTTCCACTATCTTTAGAAATTGTATTCAATACACAGCCAATTGTTGTTGTTTTTCCGGCTCCGTTTTCACCAACAAATCCCATAATGGAACCATAAGGAACAGAAAAAGATACATGATCCAAAGTAAAATTTGTTTTGGGAAATGTTTTACAAACTCGGTGCAGTTCTAAAATATTATCCATACTATTCATCCTCCTGATAAAATAAGGTTAGCAGTTCTATCAGTTTTGCAAGAGGAATATTGCTTAACCGTCCAATTTCTGCGGCTGTTTGTAAGTGTTCCTCTGCTAATCGCTGTTGTTCTTCTTGGTAAAACTCTTTATTTTGTGCTGATACAAAACTCCCCCTGCCAACGGTAGTTTCGATAAATCCATCTCTTTGCAAATCTTCATAAGCCTTTTGAACGGTAATAACGCTGACATGAATTGATTTAGCCAATGCACGCATGGAAGGAATCGCTTCCCCTGCTTGTAATTCTCCACTCATTATCATCGCTTTGATTTGTGAAGTGATTTGTTCATAGATCGGCTTGTTGGCATTGTTGCTGATTATGATTTCCATTGTTCACCTCCTCTTATAATGTGCTTATTGTACCAGTACATTATAATCTTTCTAGGTGCCAGTGTCAACCATAAAATAAAACTACTGTGTTATAGGAACAAAATTTTTATCGGAACAAGTTACAAGAATCCTTGAAAATACAAGGATACAGCGGTAAAAAGTTCCGATAAAAATTCAACTATGCCAGGAAATTGTGTACGGGAATAAATTTCAAATTCCCCAAAAGTTCCTATAAAAATACAGCTATTTTAACCCAGTCAATTTCTTGAGAGTTTCTTCGTCAGTTACAGTATATCTCGCAGAATTTAGCTTGGAGTAGAGCGGATTGTCCTGCGGCGTAGCTGCTTCAATAGCCTTACGCTTATGCTCAGTATCTGCATGGGCATAAATTTGAGTGGTTTCAAGCTGCGAGTGTCCAAGCCATTGGGATACAAGTGTCAAATCCATGCCTTCTTGATATAAATGCATCGCGCGGCTATGACGCAATAAATGCGGATATACGTTGGAGGGAACTTCAGGACAAACACGCCGGGCCTGTTCGCCATATTTTTGGAGTACATATCTAATTCGTCTGTCAGAAAGACGTTGCTTGTTGCCATGAATTACTGAATAGAATAATGGCGCATCAACATTTTGAGCAGTATCCTTATGGAATACGGACAAATATTTTTTTAAATGTTGAGCTGTTTTTTCCATTAATGGCACAACACGGGTTTTTCGTCCCTTTCCAAACAGCGTAACTTTGGGTAACTGGCCTAACTGCAAATCCCCCAGCTTTAAGTTAAGTACCTCTTGAACCCGTGCGCCAGTATCATACAAAAGCATAATAAAAAATCTATCGCGCAGTCCTTTTGGTGTATTAATGTCTGGCTGCTCAATAATCGCGGTAATCGCCCTCATGCTCATATAATCTACCATAATCGTGTTGTCAGGCTTCTTGAATGGAACCTTCTTCAACTTATTGAGATTAGCGATTAACGTTATGTCATGATCGGCTGCATAGTCCATAAAAGCACGGATTGCAGCAAATCTGGCATTGCGTGTAGAAATAGAGCACCCCTTTTCCAATTCGAGATGTTCAAGAAACGAAAAAATAACATCGGCAGTCAGATGTTCAAAAGAGAGGCTGCCTAGCGGTATCTGTTCGCGCTCTTTCACATAGTCCAGAAGTTCTTCTAAGGCTTTTCGGTATGAAAGGATTGTGTTGTGGCTAACATTGCGTTGCTTGGGCAGGTAGGTTTTCAGGTAGTCGTATAACAGTGGAAATAGTGAACTTTCTCCAGTCTTCATCATTCCGTCACCTCCGGGAACATCGCGTTAAATTTATCCCAATCAATAGCGGAAGACTTGATGATGTTTTCCGGCAGGATATGGATGTAGTATGCCGTTTCGGACAAGCTGCCATGCCCCATATATTCACGAAGGAATGGGAGCATGGCCATTAAATTTTCTCCATTATTGAGCCAGCGGTTCAGACAAGCCGAAGCGAATCGATGCCTGAGATCATACACACGAACTTTCCCTGGATACTTCCCCGCCAGTTCTGCATGGGACCAAGCCCTGTTGAATGCGGAATACAAGGTTTCCGTTGTCAACGCCCCACCATTTGCAGATGGAAAGAAGTATGGATTTTCACAGCAAAAAAGCCTTCGCCGCTGTTCATATTTGCGTGCAAAAATAAGCATATCATCCGACATGACAACAATACGTTCTTTGTTCCGCTTAGTATGCGTAATGAGGATTTCGCCAGTTTCTAAATGGATGTTTTCCGCCAATAGCTCCCGGCCTTCATTTGGGCGCAGGCCACAGGTATAGATCAGGCGGTACAAGGCAGGGGCAATTTCATTCAGAAAAGGTTCCTTTTTTGTGGGTGGCAGTTGGTCAATGGCCCTGAAAAGAGCCGACAACTCCATGTCAGTAAAAAGGTAAGCAGTTGCCCTGCTTTTAAGCGGGGCATATTTTTCTGGCAGGATATATGCTTCTTCTCCAATAGCACACAGGTATCTTGCAAACTGCCGCATGGATGCAACCCGTTGGGCAGTATTGTAGCTGGAAACCACAGCATCATTAATCCAGTCGAGAACAAGTTCGCGGGACAGTTTTGTTTGTGTTGGATGCTTTTCCATGCACCAGCAATCAAATTTTATGAAATGCCGGAGGTAGGTTTCTCTTTTATAACCACGTGCGGTGCGATAGTCCAGAAAATTTGAAATCCGTTCTCCGAATACGCTTGAAAATTTTATCATTGAGGCTCACCGCCTTCCGGCTCAATTCCCGCAAAGGTTAATGCACACATTTTAAGATGTTCCATATCCGCAGCAAGATAGGGCTTTGTTGAGTTGACGTTTTTGTCCCCGAATACCTGAGCGACATCATAGACAGAGATTCCGTTTGTCACCATAGACGTGCCAAGCGCACGGCGTAGATTATGGAACCGGGTACTTGCCGGCAGGCTGGCAGCGGTACAGCAGTCCCTATAAATTTCTCCTACTGTCACTGCGGCAGCAAGCCTTTTGTGCGGCGCATTGATACGGAGAAAAATTTCATTGTCCGCTGTATGTGGCCGGGCATTAAGAATGTAATCTTTCAGGGCTTCCCCCACATCCTGTGTTAATGGCAGATGCACCGGATAGGAGGTTTTGGACTGCACAATGCGGATTTCACCCCGAAGCCAGTCTATATCTTCCAGCTTCAGAGCTATCACATCACAGGCCCGCAGGCCGAGGACAGTCCCCAGCATCATAATCGCGTAGTCACGTTTTCCTTTGACCGTTGAACGGTCGATTGCGTCCAGCAGCTTAGCTATATCTGATTTTGGAAGAACCGGGAACACCCTTTTTTCCCGCTGCACCGAAAAGGAAAACAATGCTGAATAATCATCGTTCACCTGCCCGGTCATATGGAGGAAAGCGTACAGTTTCTTCAAATACAGACGTACATTGTGGATGGTACCCGGCGCATAGTGTTCTGAACAGAACAGAAGAAATTTCTGGATATGTATGGCTCCGACACCTGACATATCTTTGAATCCCCGGTCTTCCAGCCAAGCAAAGTATTTGTATGCCACCCATCGTATGTCACAGCGGGTATTAGGATGAAAATCCCCTGCTATAAATTCCTCTGCAATCTGCTTGAATGTTGGTGTCAGTTCCTGCCTGGCTCCACGGAGCGTACTTGACAGGGCATCAATCCGTCCTGTGCAGACATAGCTGACGAAACGGTCGATTTCACGTTTTGTTCGCTCATAATGTTTTTTCTGCATAGTACCCCTGAAATATCTGTCATCAATCTCTCTCAAATAACGATTGATGACAGACTGGTCAAAATACACCATGCCTTCGTTCAGATGCTGCCGGATCATAAGATCCGCCCGTCGTATAAGCAACAGCTTTGTGGTGATACTGTACCCTGTCTGCATCAGGGCAGCCTCGTAGCTTTCCAGCAGTCCTTCAACTGGTACTTTTTCTCTTGTTATCACAATAAGTAGTCCTCCTCATATAGTAGTCAGGGATGTCCCTGCTTCCTATAGCATATCGAACAATGATTATTGTGCCAATTTTTATAGGAACTTTTTCTAAATCAGAAATTTTTCCTCCCATCCAATTCTCTTGCACGGATATATTTTTATCGGAACTTTTTACCGCATTATCCTTGTGATTACAATGGTTTTTGCGGCTTGTTCCGATAAAAATTTTATTCCTATAACCTACGTTATGGGAACATTCTATAAACCTACACGCTCTTAACTTAATCACGCTTTCCTTACCCTATATAATAATAAGATTCTTGTGCTAAGTAAAAAATTCCCTAAATCAAAACAGACTCTATACTTCCATTTTGATTGCATCGTCAATAGTAGCTTCGATGATGGGCGCTACCTTGTTCAATTAATTATCTAAAATAATTCTTGTGGAACAACTTGAATTTATTCGGCTAACCGTATATAATTATAACAATTAAGCTTATGGAAAGGAAGAGTGAAAATGTTAGAATATATTTCTGCCCCAGAAGCAGCGAAAAAATGGGGCATTTCAGAAAGACGGGTGCAAAAGCTATGTGAAGAAAACCGCATACCCGGCATAGCAAAGTTTAGTCGTATGTGGTTGATACCAAAGGACGCAGAGAAGCCTATGGATAAAAGGAAAAAGCGAAAAGGCGGTGCAGACAATGAAAAGTAAAATATTATTAGTAGACGACGAAAAAGATATTTCTGATCTGATAGAGGAAGCATTACGTCAAGACAACTTTGTAGATATTCAAAAAGCATACACAGGAAAGGACGCAGTTCAGATATGCAGGGAATACCAGCCGGACGTGATTGTATTGGATGTTATGCTACCGGATATTGACGGGATCGAGGTATGTAAACAGATACGGGAATTTTCAATTTGTTCTATCCTGTTCCTATCTTCAAGGAACGATGATATTGACAAGATACTTGGGCTTTCCAGTGGGGGTGATGATTACATTACAAAGCCTTTCAGCCCACGGGAAATTGTTTACCGTATCAAAGCGCAGCTTCGCCGCCAGCAATACCAATCTGACAAAAGCAAAAGTCTGAATGATTTACTGGCTGTTGGCTCCCTTACACTTGATAAGGAAAGCTGCCGGATTTATAAACGAGGACAGGAAATCGAACTGACAGGGCGTGAGTTTTTATTATTGTCCTATCTCATGGAAAATGCAGATAAGATCATCAGCAAAGAACGGCTGTACGAACAGGTATGGGGAGAATACAGTTGCATTTGTGATAATACGATCATGGTACATATTCGCCATATCAGAGAAAAGATTGAGGATACTCCGTCTGCTCCAAAGCAACTGATTACGGTAAAAGGCTTGGGCTACAAATTAAAGAAAAGGACTGATTAAATGAAGCAATCCGGCTACCGTACCACCTTTCATATTTATTTGATATTTTTCTTATCACTTTTAGGAACCCTCATTGCCGTGTGTTGCCTTTTTGCAATGCTGATTACTGCGACAAATCCAAACGGTAAAAATGTCCGTAGCGACCAGCCTAAAATTTTTACACAAGATTTTTCAAAATACATTGTTTTCGTAAACGACACCCCTAAAATAAAACAGACAGGGCTTGAATTATTACAGGAAACCCATGTAGGGCTGCAAATTCTGGACGATGCCGGAAATGAAGTATATGCGTATCAAAAACCAAATAACGCACAGGACTATTATTCTAATACCGACCTTTTACAGCTTTATCAGACGGGACACTTTGACAATGCAAGCCCGGAAGATATGACTGCTTTTATTGGTGTCATAACAGGAAACGAAAAAGACTATGCCTATGTTCTGTATTTCCCTATGAACATTCAAAAAGTAACCATGTATTTAAACGGAGAACGGTTTGCAGGCGGGAAAAAGGTAATCATTTTCATTATCGGCATTTTATTAGTAATCGTCCTTTTCTTAGGATTGGGCTATGGACTATTGGTAACAAAAGCGATCAGCAGATTATCCGCTTCCATTCGGGATATTTCGGGACGCTGCTATCTGCCCGCCAAAGAAAAAGGCGCATTTCGAGATTTGATAAAAAGTCTGAACGAATTGGACGGGGAAGTAAGGGCGAGTGATCGTCTGCGTGAAAAAACAGAAAACCTACGCTGGGAATGGATTTCTAATATTACCCATGACTTAAAAACTCCTTTGTCCCCGATAAAAGGATATGCGGAGATTTTATGTGATGATACAGAAAAGACAATCCCCCAATGTAAGCGGTATGCAGAAATAATGCTAAAAAACGCGGCATATATGGAAAATCTGATTGACGACTTAAAATTAACATGGCAATTAGAAAATGATATGCTTCCAATCAACAGGCAGGAACAGAACATTGTCCGCTTTTTACGAGAATTATCCATTGACATTCTGAACCGCCCCAAATACGAGGAACGCACGATTGCATTTCAGTGTAGCGAAAATATAACAGACGAAACGGCTATATTTTCGTTTGATAAAAAGCTTTTCACACGGACATTTCAAAATCTGATTATCAATGCTTTTGTGCATGGCGGCAAAGATACGGAAGTAACCGTGCAAATTTCCGTTTCTGATTGTTGGCTGAATATAAACCTATCAGACAACGGAATAGGTATGAGTGCGGAAGAAACAGACCAATTATTTGATCGCTATTATAGAGGAACAAATACAGAGAGCAAGTCCGAAGGAACAGGCTTGGGGCTGGCGATTGCAAAAAGCATTATAGAACTTCATGGAGGTACAATTTCTGTTACCAGCAGTCCCGGAGCCGGAACCGCTTTTCTTATCCGCTTTCCCGGCATTTAAGGTTAATTAAGATAGAATGAAAATGAGATTAAGGTTGACCATCTACTATGTGAAATGTAGTGACGGTCAACCTTTTTTGATTACAGGTAAGGAGGTGGAACATGAACATAAAAAAGGTATTTCCATTTTTGGCAGCTATATTGGTTACAGCTTTTTTGTGCTTTGCCGTTTTCGCCCTGCTGCTGCGCCCGCAGGCTTTGGAGATTGGCACGGTGGACTTAAACACAGTGGCAGATGGTGAGTATATAGGCGTATGTCAAAACAAAATTTTAATAGCCGTTGTTAAAGTCCGTGTACAAAACCATGAAATAATGGATATTGAAGTATTAGAACATAAGGCTTCTTACATGGGACAAGCTGAAAGGATTGCCGGAGAAGTATGTGCCGGACAGACATTGGAAGTTGACGCAATATCCGGCGCAACATTTACCAGCGATACCGTTTTGAAAGCAATCGAAAATGCGTTGAAATAGCGCATAGAAAGCAGGTGTAAATTTGAAAATCATTCTAAAGTATATCTTAACAAACATACAGGAACGCAAGGTAAGAACCGCCGTTATGCTCCTGTCAATACTTCTGTCCGCTATGCTGTTGTTTGTATCCTTTTCTATTGGGGTGTCTTATGAAAGCGCACAGCGTAAAATGGCGCGTGGTATGGCGGGGAGTGCCACTGTTTCCGTGCAGAATGTGACGGGCGGCATTTATGCAGGGGATATTCCCACCCTGCCTGTCATACAGACAAAAGCCGGGATATTAGAGGGAACTTCCCTTTACCATGAAAACGGATATTACGAAACCGTTGATCTGCTTGCCGCTGATATGGACGCATTAAATCAGATCAACAAGCCGCGTCTGCGAAATGGCGGTGAAATAACGAACTTTGTGGGCTATCAGATTATTCTGCCAGACAGGTTTACATCAAAGTATGGAATAGAAAAAGGCGATACTATCACCTTACAGATAGGCGGTTCGCCCATAGATTTTGAAGTGCTGGAAATCGCCGCTTATGATACGGTTTTCCTGCGCCATACAAGGGGAGCGACCGCCCTTTTACCTTTGGAAACCTTAAAAGAGATTTTGGGGCAAGACAACGGTTACAGTGAAATTCTGATCGAAGCCGCCGGGCATACCACTACAAACGATTTAATCTCTGAATTGCGAAATGCCCTTGATACAGAAAAATACCGGGTATCAGAGATTGTCAATGAAATGCAGATCGCCGCCGACGCAAGACAGAAATCTATGCCGTTTTTCCTTATCAGCTTTTTTTCACTGACTATGAGCATTTTCATCATTTATAGCAGCTATAAAGTCATTACCTTAGACCGTTTGCCGGTCATAGGCACATTCCGCAGTATCGGCGCAACGAAAAAAGCCGTAACCCGTATTCTGCTTTTGGAAAGCCTATTTTACGGTTGTATAGGTGGGCTGATCGGTATTCCTGTTGGTATCTTCGTATTAAAAGCTATTTTACAGGGAATGGGAAAGACACTTTCACAGGGAATAGAAATTCCTGTTATTATTTCTCTCCCCGGCGCTTTCCTTTCTTTTACCGTTGCAGTCACCGTATCGTTACTTTCTGCATGGCTGCCAGTCCGCAGGGCAAGCCGTCTGCCGATAAAAGATGTTGTTTTAGGCACAGTGGAGGAACGTCATATCCCGCACCCGCTGATTGTTGGAATTGGAACCATTCTATTTGCCATATCAGTATTTTTGCCGCACCTTGCATCGGGAAATATGCTCTATCTTGCAGGCGGCTTTTCTCTGCTGGGACTTATTGCGGCGACAATCCTTGTAATACCGATTTTTACCAATATTTTAAGCGGAGTTTTTGAACGTATTTTTGGAGCGATAGCCGGAAACGAGGGCAGGATAGCCGCCCGTAACATGAAAGATAACAAAAACACTACACAAAACATAACTCTGCTGTTTGTAAGCATATCCGCGATTATTGCGATCAGCGTTGTGGGAAATTTTGTAACAACCTATATCAGCGACGTTTTTCATGGCGCGGAACTTCAAGGGTTTGCAGACGGACGTATGGAGCCGGAATTTGTGGAACGGGTGGAAGAAATGGAGGGGATTGAAAAGGTACTTGCTGTCTATGTATTTGAAAATACGATAAAAACAGGAGGTATCACATTTTCCCGTTTAGAGGGTACAGACAATTTGGAGTGGTATAGTTCCATGCTGGCTCTAAAATTTACAGATAAAGGCTTATTGGGACAGGCTGTTGCTTCCTTTGGGAACAAAGAACGCTCTGTCATTTTAAGCGAGGATTGTTTGCAACGTACCGGCTTTTCAGTTGGGGACGAAATACTTCTCTCAAATGGAACAGAGGAAATTCCTTATACCATTGCTGGCAGTTTCAAATCAAGGGCAACGGATGTAGAAGCTGTTATCCCCGCTTACTGCGCTGTTTCAGACTTTGGAGCAACAGTCTATGACTTCTTAGCTTATACAGCCGCAGACCCCGACGCAATCATGGTACAGATACGGGCTTTATTTGGGGAAACATCAAATTGGAGCCGCACCGTAGAGGAATTTAATTCAGACGCACTTTCAACCGTTGGCGCATTTTTAGAACCAATGCACACCATGACCTATTTTATCCTGCTGCTTGCAACCGTCGGTGTGATCAACAATCTTTTGATTAACTATATGCAGAAACGGCGCACGATTGCCATGTATAAATCCATTGGTCTATCCAACCGCCAAAACAGGAAAATGACATTGATAGAGGGCGCATCGATCGGGCTTATCGGTGCAGTAATCGCTATTTTTGTTTCCTACATGGAAATTCAGACAATTTTCCTTGTGGCAGCTCCCAAAATCTCCATGCTGCCGGAACTGGATTTATGGACGTTTCTTGCCGCAGGGGGATTAGGGATTTTCATTACGCTGTTAGGTTCCGTCGTACCATTCATGAAAAGTCGTAATATGAAACTGATAGAAGAAATTAAATTTGAATAGGAGGCATTGTCACATGAGAGAATTAACAGAAAAAATCGTTATTGAGGGGAAAAGCATTGTAAAAGACTTTCAGCTTGGCGATACCAGAACAAGGGTATTGAAAAGCATATCTTTGAAAGTTTCGCAAGGAGAATTTGTTTCTATCATGGGGCAATCCGGTTCCGGTAAAAGTACCTTGCTTTATATTCTTGGCGGTCTTGATACGCCTACAAGCGGAGCTGTCTTTCTCAATGGCATAGATATATCGAAGCTGGGTGATGAAAAAATGAGCCGGATAAGGCGGCAGAATATAGGCTTTGTATTCCAGTTCTATAATCTTATCCCAAACTTGAACGTAGAGGAAAATATCATGCTCCCGCTTTTGTTGGACGGAAAGAAAATGCGTGACTATAAAAATGAGCTTGCTGAAATTTTAGAGGTTGTCGGCTTATCTGACAGGAGAAAACACACGCCCCGCGAGTTGTCCGGCGGGCAGCAACAGCGTGTTGCAATCGCCCGCGCATTGATCGGCAAGCCCCAAATTTTGTTTGCTGACGAGCCAACGGGAAACCTTGACAGCCGTACCGGGGCAGACATTATGAATTTGTTGCAGGAGATCAACCAGGAAAGCAGACAGACAATTATCATGGTTACTCATTCGCCGGAAGCTGCAAAAAGCAGCAGCCGGATTATTACAGTGAGTGACGGAAAAATATCATAAGTTCTTGCTGAATATTCGCAGAAATTTACTTTATACTCATCAGCAACCATTTGACAAAGTAAAGTTATCTCTCAAGCGTCTTTCTCTTATTTGATATTTTTATTTGCGTTTTTATGTTGATCTTGCATCTGCTCAACCATACAATCGAGAGTTTTTAACAGAAACGCACGTTCCTCTTCAGTACAGGCCGCAAATTTGCAAAGTAATTGCTTTGTCTGCTGTTCTATCTTCGGCATTTCGGGGTAAAACAAGACATCACGGCTAAGGCGTTCGTATAATGCCGTGATCTTCTCCGGCTCCAACCGCTTCTCGTTCATGTTGAACTCCCTTCAAGCGGCTGGCTCGTTTGTGGTATCCCCATTGTACCACAGTCAGCAACCTTTGTCACGGCCCCGCGCCGAATTAAATGCAGAATTTTGTCGTTCATGGTTTCCTGGGCGGTATCGCTGAAATGGACGCGCACCTTGTAGGTGGTGGAACCAATACGGCGGTAAATGGTGGCGGTTTTCGCCCCTGCTGGTTGAATGGTAGTTATATTGGCCTTCCTTTCTTGCGGTAGGACGCAACCCGTAGTATGATGGTGGCAGACGTTCCAGGCAAACAGAAAGCCAGCCCCCGGCTGCGTAATGTCATTTGCAGTCGAAAACTGGCTTGATGTGCCTATGTACTTTTGTCGTGAAAGGACGTTAGTTTTCACAGCATCCAAATCATCCTCTCACTTATAGGAGAAAAACCGGGGGTATAGCGGAACCATTTTCAAAGAGAATTTGAAATTTCTTGGAGCGGCCCGGTTTGTTCGCCCATCTCTATTATACGGAGAAAACTGCCCAGACCGCAAAAATATGGCGATAATACAAGATTAGGCCGTTCTGTTCTGAAAAATTGCAAAAATGCAAGATGCAATCATCCCGCCATTTTGCCGTTTTGATTCCGCGAAGGTGCTAACGGACACTGTGTCCGTTAGCACCAGGGAGAACGTGACCGACATTTTGTCGGCCACGTTGCGGACAAATTGTCCGTTTGGTTTTGGTCTGCGTCATTTTGCCGCTGACCAGAACCAGAACGTCAAAATGTCGTTCTGATTGGTGGCGGACAAAATGTCCGGCACCAGAAGAAGGAGGATCAAGATTGCAAAATGCAAACTTGGTCCTTGGTGCAACGTGGCGGAAATTTTTTCCGCCACGTTGCCAAAATCAGAATTGCATTTCGCGTTTCTGATTTTCAAAGGCGCATTTTGCGCCTTTGAACCGCCGCGGTAACGTGAAGTGCAAAATGCGCTCCACGTCATGCGGGTTCGAACGACAGATTGACGCTCGAAGCTGTGCTGTTGTTGGCATCACCCCCTCCCATAGCACCCTCATTCACCACAAACGAGCAAGCCGCTATGTTGTATTAGGTGAAATCTCAAATTCACCCTTTACAACATACATCTTTATACAGCCGGGAAGCGGTAGTAAGATAGTTTTTCCAGGCATCCACGCTCCTGGTAACACGTTTGGCTGTCTGCGCGGAAAGCTGGGAAACGGACGGTAGTTTCATTGCCATTGGTTTTACAACCTCCTTTTTGTACAGGACAGAAAAAAGCCCACAGCAGAATCCGTGCGCCTGCTATGGGCTTTTCGTCGTTTATCATATTTTTATCTATCATATTTTTATTGCCGGATGGAAGCATGGGAAACATCCGGGGATTTTTCGCCTTTATTCGTGTATCCGTTATTCTTCTTCCTTGTCCATATCCATGACCTCCCATGGCTCCATCCCCATCTCTTCCCAGGTTATGCCGTAGGGTGCACCGCCAGAAGTATATCCAGCAATAAAATAAAACCGGTCATCGGAAAATGGATTTTCGTTCACCATATCCTGCAGATACTTTGCTTCCCGTTCTTTCCTCCGCTTTTCCAGACGTGCCTTTTCTGCCTGCTGCATAGCCGCCAGCTTTTCCGGCTGAAGAGCACCAATCGCCCCAAGGTCACTTAATGCACACGAATAATCCACCTTAAACCGCTTCCGGTAAGCCCGGACAATATGTTTTCCTTCATAGGTCAGTACCCATTGACGGGCTTTTTGCAGACGGACTTCACGCCGTTGCGGTTTGGTCAGTTTCTTTTTCTTAGGCATGGGTAACCTCCTGTTGGATAATGGTTTTATTTTATCATAGGGAAGACAGGAGAACAATCAGTACAGACAGGTTAAGCAAATTTCTTTATTTCGTGTAATCATTTCGTTGTTATTCTTTTCAGCATTGTTATTCTTTTTCGCTGTTAAGGTACAGTTTTGGGTTCTTCTTGGGGCAGTTCTTTTTTCTGGTTCATTCGTTTCAACACTTCTTTTTGAGCGGGGGTAAGGATACGGGGCGGGGTGATTTTCAGCCATTTTTTCGGAAGCTGATACGTTAATCCGCCGCATCTGTCATCCGCAGTCTGGATGATTTGTTCAGGATAAGAGGTACAAAGTTCAGAAAGTTTTCTTTGTAATGAGGGGCTGCAGGTGTAAACCGTTGCTGTTTTTTCTTCTTCATTGTAGAGAAACAATGTTTCTTTTTCGTAATTAGAACGCTTCATTTTCCTTACCTTTCATAAAAGTAGGACGCATAGAGTGGTGTTCTATTGCGCCCTGACAAGATATAACTGTTTTATTGTAATTGCGGCAATGGTGATCATAACAAACTTGATTTTTATTTATGAGGAACTTATGAGCAATTCTTTATATTGCTGATCGGTTAATAAATGCTTTAATACATTCATTGACTGCACATATTGGTTTTCATAGTGGGAAAATGTGTCTGTTTTTTGTAACTGGAAGCCCAGACGGATATATAATAAAATGGCAATATAACTCCAGGGCTGTGTATGGATATACACTGGAAATTCGTTTCGTTCCTGAAAAATGCCCAGCACTTTCTGGCAAAGTGCCTTCCCTAACCCTTTTCCCTGCTGCTTAGGAGAAACAATCAGCCAATGGAGGGAAGCTACTGTTTGTTTCCCTTTATTGTCTTTCCATGCAATACAGGAACCAACAACTTCATCTTCCTGATTCAATATAAAAACACATCGTTCTTTTAGAGCATGGATGTTCTGGCAGTATTTTGATAAGAAATAATTCTCCGCTATAGCCAATGTTTGAAAGTCACCAATCTCATACTCCAATTTTGCCCAGGCTTTTTCGTCACCAGTTTGATAATTTCTGAAATAGAAACCTTGGGGTAAAACAATTTTTGAAGGGGTATAGTTATTACATTTAAGAATCGTATTGTAAAATGGGATGGCCCTATTAAGCATAAGCTTCTCCTTTTTATTCCATATATTTCTGTTAATTATACTTAATATTCCCTTAATTTTACCATAAACGAAGTTCTACTTTCAATATTTTATTTTTTTACATTGCTCAACTATATTTTTACAAACAATATCTATGTTATCAGAAAACAATGTCGCCTCCGATATTCCTAAAAACTCTAATTTCTTACGAATATTAGATTTTCCTTCTTTTTTAATAATAAATCTTCCTTTTATTTGTTTATTGTCCTTTTCGATTGCTTTAATTACTTTATTAAAGTAAAGCTTCTGTCCTTTCTCTTCAGTTATTTCATTGGGAAACAATATGTAAAAACCCTGTTGTATCTTTTGCCTTTCAATTTGTTCAGATGCACGGACAAACAACAGATCATTACAACAATCTTTTATCCACATTCCACCTGTTTCATCATTTTTATCAGCTAATATACTTTTTTGTTCAATAAAATATGGTTGCTCAACAACATTCTTAAAAAAATTTGAAAGAGAAGTATTTGTTCCAAATGCAAACTTATATGATTCTGCTATAGCATTAATAATTGGGTAATTTGCTCTATCACTATCGTTATATTCAAAGACAAATACTTCTCCATCTTTTTTTTCATCTGATATAGCAAAAAATAAAGCTACAAGAGGATTTAAAGTTACATCTAACAACCTGGTGGGTATTCCATAATGTTGTAATAATGCTAATAACTCAATAGGTAATAAATCTGAATTAAATATATGTGGTAATTTATATTTTGCCATTGCTATTAAATTTCTTTCTTGATCTAAAATAGAAATATCACAAGAAAATTTTCTTTCCCTTCCAATTGAAGGTATTAATTCATAATGTGTACTTGCTTGTCCTCTAAAGGCTAATCCTACATGATGAGTAGTTTCCCAGTTATTATTATATTTTTCTATATCCTCTTGTATTTTAAATAAATAATCTAAAAAATCTTCAATCGTTTCTATTATTACTTTATTCATAAAATAACCTCATTTATGTGAATTATAACCAGACTAAAATTAAATTCTAGCTGTTATATCTATATTCTTATTTACAAGTTAATTGCTATTGTTATGACACAAGCAATGCCTATAAAAAAATATTGTAAGTAATAATATATACTATATACTTGGTTATTTACAATACTTTCAAAATCAAGATGAAAAACGCACCGCCCAGTACTAGAGCACTAGGCGGTCTGAAACTATTTTACATGAATAGTTTTAGAGATGGTTCTGGTTGAGTGACCATTATTTATTGTGGTACGAACTCTAATATTTCCATTGCTGGTAATCCTAGCAGAAGAATTAATACTAACTTTCACTCTTTTACCCATCTGAAATCCTCCTTTCATAATATTTCCTCCCGAATATCTAGTAGCAAACATTCGTTCACTACTGGATATAGTGTATATTAAAAGAAAAATTTTGTCAATATAAATTTTGAAAAATATTTATTTAAAAAATATGGGGCAATAGGAATAATTTTTGAAACTAAATTTTCATGTATTCAACAATAAAATTTATTACTTAGTATAAAATTTCTATCTTTCTCTTCGTACTACCTTGCTATTAATGCATTTATTATTTTTATTTTCATCCCATAAAGCAATATTAAATTTATTTGTATAAAAAGAATCGTATTTTATGCCAGAAATATCACTTCTTTTTTTAACAATATCTAAAAAATTTAAGGGAATAATATAATCCTGATTTTTATAATCTGGAGCTGTCAAATATTCCTTAATAATAATATAAAATGCCCTAATATCACAGGCATAATTACTTAAAAAAAACTGTACTGTTTCATCAGAAAACAGATTAGCTAGTCCATCAGAAACCGTAATTGTAAAATCCATTATTTTTATCTTGTTGTTTATCATGCATTCAGCAACCGAAATATAATCATCTTTACCTACTTTTAGTTCTCTGCATGAAGTTTCTACATCTTCTGCCAAGTAAAGAACTTGTTCACCTATGTGATTCGCCCTTCCATTCTCTTTTATTTTTTCTACAGGTGCTACACCTGAATATTGGACATTATATCCTCTTACGGGTATACCATTATTTCTAATAATTCCGGTGTCTTCTTTATCATTTTTTTCAATTTTTCTTGCTCTATAATAAATGCTATTATTAATTTCTGTTATGGGTATATATTTTATTATTTGTTGAAACAATTCTTGGTTTTTTTCTTTTTTTCTACCATTTAGACTTTCAAAACTAAATTGCTTAATACTAAGACGAGTAAAAAGCACATCAACCGTATTCATTTTAAAATCACACATTTTTATCACTCCATTTAATATCAAGTCCTTAATTTACATTTCTAAATATCATACCACAATCTTATATACAATTCTATCACATTTTTAAAAAACTTGAAATTATCCCCAATACACAATTTTCAAAACCTTGTGCTGTTCTTACCCCATAATAAAAATAAGGTTTTTTCTCTACCTTCCGGCATTTCTTTGATGATAATCTTTACCATTGTTTTTGGCTTTGTCAGGAGCTTTTCTGGCATCACGGGTACTTCCCCGCTTGTTTTCTTTTAAATATTTCCGTACAGAAGTGTGGAGTTCCTTTTGGTCTGCAGTTATGCTCCATTTTAATTCAATTCCCTTAATTGTCGCCTGGATTTTTCTCTGTACCACCGGATCGACAAAACCGTTCTGAAGTTCAAACCGGGACGCTGCGATTTCTCTGATTTGTGCCTGCACCTCCGGCGTATTTCCTGCATGGTAAGCATAGTTGCAAAGCAGGTTCTTTTCCTCCATGCCAAACAATGTACGGTTTTGTTCTTTCTCCATCTGAACCATCATCTTTTCTGCCCATTTGAAGGGAAATCCATTGGCCTGTGTCTGGATATTATCAATTTCCTTCTTTTCGTTCACGCCCATCACCTTCTTTTCTTTGCTTAAATTCCAGTTTAAAGTTTACATATTTCCCACCAGTGTCCTCCATCACCACCATTGCATCATAGCAAACGCCTTTTTTCTCTGAATAAAGCCCTGTCATTTTTACTTTTCCGTGGGTTAGAAAACCCGCTACTACTTCTTTGGTCAGTTCCTTACGTTTACTGCGAAAATACGGGTTATCTTTCCACAGAACAAACCCACAGGGCGGGGATGCACGGAAACCGGAGCAGAAAAAGCTTTTCTTCCCTTCATAGACGGCTTTCCCACATCGGGGGCATTTCCCTATAGGTTCCCTTTCCGGCGGAGAGAGGGCATTCTTTTTTTCTGGCACGGCTGCATGATAAGTATGAACCAGATTTTCCACCATCTGAATAATCCCATCCATAAATTTTTCCGGGGTAAGGTTTCCTTTTTCTACTTCCTTTAAGTTAGCTTCCCACTCTGCCGTCAGTTTTGCCGATTTAATGGAATCCGGCAGTAAATCCGTTAATTCTATTCCCTTTTGGGTCGGGATAAGCTGTTTTCCCTTGCGCTCTGCAAATCCGCCTTTGACCAGCTTTTCAATAACGCCTGCACGGGTAGCCGGTGTCCCTAAGCCTTTGCGTTCTGCATCCTCAATCTGTGAAAATTCTTCTGAACCGGCCATTTCCATTGCCCGAAGAAGTGTGCCTTCGGTATAGCGTTTTGGCGGACTTGTTTTGCCTTCCCGCAGGGAAATATCCTTTGGGCTAAGACTTTGATCCTCCTTTAATTCAGGAAGTGGCACAGGTGTTTTTTCTTCTTCATGGGATTTACTTGATTTTTTCTGCGAACCAAGAAAAGTGCGTTCTATCTGCTTAAACCCTGGCGAAATCTCTGTCCGTCCGCTGGCAGTAAATAAAAGGTCTTGACAATCCAGAACGACCGATGTGTCGGCATAAATGAAACTATCCGGGCAGACTGCACATAAAAGCCGGGTTCCGATCAGAAAAAGGAGGCTTCGCTCGCTGCCGGGAAGGGCAGCAAGGTCAGCTCCTGCAATTCCCCTGGTTGAAATAATCGCATGATGGTCACTGACTTTCGTGTTGTTAATAACATTTCCATGATCTATCTTTCCCGAAAAGTCTTGGATAAACGGCAACGCATCAGCTACAGTCTGACACAAGCCAGGAAGTCCATCCGCCATATCTTCTGTCAGGTAACGGGAATCCGTGCGGGGGTAGGTAACAAGTTTCTTTTCGTATAAAAGCTGGAGATTGTCCAGGGTTTGCTGGGCGGTAAATCCGTAGATTTGATTGGCTTCCCGCTGAAGGGTAGTCAAATCATAAAGTTTTGGCGGGTTTTCCCGTTTTTCCTGGCGTGTTACGGATTGGACAGTAACCGGCAGCCCCAAACAGGATTTCCGAAGCTTTTCTGCTTCTGGTTTGTGGGAGTAACGGCTGCTGTAAGCGCAAAAATCACCCAAATTCAGTTCTATCTGGTAGAACTTTTCTTTTTTAAATCCTAAGACAGATTTTTCTTTTTCCACCAGAAGGGCAAGGGTAGGGGTCATTACCCGGCCAATGGTTAAGGTTTTCCCTCCATACAGACAGGTAAACAGCCTTGTCCCGTTAATGCCCACCAGCCAATCCGCCTTAGCCCGGCAGAGTGCTGCCTGATAAAGATGTTCATAATCTTTTCCGGGAAGCAGATGAGAAAAACCATCCTGGATTGCCCGATCCTCCATGGAGGAAATCCACAGCCGTTTAAACGGTTTTTTACATCCTGCCAGATGATAAACCAAACGGAAAATCAATTCCCCTTCCCGGCCTGCGTCTGTTGGATAGTTGGAATAGGTGACTTAGAAAATATCCATTATTCAAGGGTTTCCAGTGCCCCTATGAACTTGTAATGGATAGTAAGTCGTTGAATTTTCTGCCCGTCAACTTCTACGGGTTCAGAAACAAGAATTTTTTCTATAAGTTGGTTGATTATCTTAAAATTGAGTTCCGTTATTCCTGCATAACCGCTTATCTGCTCTGCAAAATGCTCAATGGAAGATAACTGTTCTTTGTCCGCTATGGCACTTTTTTCAAGTTCCTTTATCTTGGCTGTCAGTTCTTCCTGCTCGCTGTCAAATCGTGCCGACAGCATTTGGAAACGCTTTTCTGTTATCAGTTCCCTTGTCAAGTCCTCATACAGTTTGGCATACAGGTTTTCTGTTACCATTCACAGCCATTTTAATTTCTGATGTTTAATGAATTCCCACTGGGGCTTTTTTATTGGCATAATGCGCTGCTTTTAGTGGTTGTATTTATTAATAAATATAGCCACTG
>CAJTFL010000035.1 GCA_910575565.1 Lachnospiraceae bacterium
GCACATTTTGGGTTATAAGTCAATAGTATTTGATAAATTTTATGATATTTTTCTCTGGAGTATGGAGGAAGAAATAAAAAGGCAAACAAAAAAAGAGCGGAAATATGGGCTTTAAAGAGTTTCCGAAACTGCTCTATACTCAGAATGGAGGAAACCATGATAAAGCTACTAATCGCAGATGATGAACTTTTAGTACAGGTAGGCATCCAATCCATGGTCAACTGGGCAGGCTTAGGCATAGAAGTATGCGGCACTGCCCCAAACGGCCAGGCCGCTTTGGAACTGATCCGGGAGTATTCCCCAGAAATCGTAATTACGGACATTAAAATGCCCATAATGAACGGCCTTGAACTGGCAAAAGCCTGCCGGGATGAGTTTGGCCCCATCCCGCTGTTTATCATCCTCACCAGCTATGAAGAATTTCCTTTAATCAAAGAAGCCCTCTCCTACCAGGTAATCGATTACTTAATTAAGCTGGAGCTGGATGAAGAAACCATAACCAGCTCCATCCAAAAGGCCCTGGCCCGCTTAGATGAGCTTAAGGCAAGCCAGGCTTACCGCCAGGCAGGAAAAAGGCCTGTGCTGCAAAATTACCGGGATAAATTTTTCATGCGCCTCCTTCACAACCTGTTTGACAGCAGGGAGCAGTTTGACATCCAGGCCAAGGACTTAAAGCTGGATTTTTCTGACAAGTGCTACTTAGCTTCCCATGGGGAAATCCACGGCGGCGACGCCTGCCAGATGGACGGCAGCAAGCAGGAAAGCTTATATTCCAGCTGCCTGCAGATGATCGGGGAAATGCTGGCAAAGCATCTCCCCTGCTATGTGATTTCCCTGGATAAAATCCATTTCGCCGTGATCTACCACTTCCCTACCACGGCCCAGATGGAAATCGGCACGATCCGGAGAGCCTGGGAAAACACCTGCTCCATGGTACATAATTATTTTAATATCTGGCTGGCCGTAGGCATCGGGAACATGGTGGACAACCCTATGACCATCAGCGCTTCCTACCAGGAAGGGCGGCAGGCCTTTAACCTGGCAGGCCCGTCGTCGCCCATCGTCTTCTTCTCCCGCGTCAGCGAAAATTCCTGCCGCAGCGCCTTTAACATCACCGTATTTAAAAGCTCCCTTACCCGGGCCTTTGAGGAATTTGACACCGATGTGCTTTACGGGACGCTGACGGAAATCGGGGAGCTGTTTTCCGCCAACCCCCAGCACCTTTTGCAGGCCATGGACGGAGCATGCAACATCCTTTACCTGGCACTGTCCCTCCTCCCTGACGGGGAAGAGGATCTGCAGGAAATTTTTGCCGCATACCCGGACGGCTACCGTTCTATCTACCGCCAAAAGGATGTGGTACAGATTACCCAGTGGCTGAACACCTTGCGGGACGGTCTGTGCGGCATCTTGAAAAACAAACGGAAAACCTATAAAAACCACGTGATCTCCAATGTGCAGAAATACATCAACAGCCACATTGAAGACCGGCTGAATTTAAATGAAGTGGCGGCAGTTTTCGGCCTAAGCCCGAATTACTTAAGCACCTTATTTAAGAAAAACTGCCAAATCGGATTTTCCGAGTACATCACCCAAAAGAAAATCTTCCGGGCAAAAACCCTGCTTTTGGAACAGGAATTAAAAATTTATGAAGTCGCCGACCAGCTGGGCTTTGAAAGCGCCTTTTACTTCAGCAAAGTATTTAAAAAGGTGGAAGGCGTATCCCCCAGGGAATACATCCAGTCTCATTTGGGGCGGGATGGGGAGGACACAAATCTAGAATAATCCACTTTAAATCCTTTTCTGTTTCGGTGAGAATGCTTGACTTCCTTTATGCTTTTGGTTAAACTATAAAAAGCGGAAAATGATTTTCCGCTTACAATAACAACAGACGCCCTAAAGGGCATCCTAACAAACCCGGCTTTTTTGCAAAAGCGGCCCGGGCGTACTGTCAAACATCCAAGGGGGAATTGAAGATGAAAAAAGCATTGAAGCAGCAAGTAATGGCCGGTATCATGGCCGCAGCGTTAACGTTATTCGGAAGTATTACGGCATTTGCCGGAAGCTGGCAGCAGGACGGCTCCGGCTGGTGGTATCAAAATGATGATGGTTCCTGGCCGGCAAATACCTGGCAGTGGATCAATGGAAAATGCTACTATTTTGATGAAAGTGGCTATATGCTGTCCGGCACTACTGCCCCAGACGGCTCCACGGTAGACGAAAGCGGGGCCTGGACAGTAGACGGCGTTGTGCAAACCCAGGGCACAGATGCCGGGGCAGGTACACAAACGGCAAGCTCTGCCAATCCTTACGATAATGACGTAAACCGCGCCGCCTTAGCCGCTTACCTGTACGACTTAAAGAACAGCCCGGATTATAAATGGTATTACGATTCCCAGCACGGCGGCAGATCCTTAACCATGGATCCCCATTTTGCCGTCCTGGATGCAAACGGGGACGGCGTATATGAGGTTTTTGTTTACTGCGGAGGCCCGTCCATGGCTCCCCACTGGCTCCTTTACTACGATAATGGCGTAAAAAAGAAAGAATTCGGCACTATGCCGACGATCGGCACATTAGAAAACGGCCAGTTTTACATCACCGGCGGCAATCACGGGTGGTTCTGGGGCGAACTGTATACCTTAAATGGCGGCGTCTTAACGGTAGTGGAACGGCTTGAGTACGATATGATGCGGACTGCCAATTACGAAGCTGTCCAGGCAGCCATTGGCCAGTACGCCAACCGGATGGTTACTTACAACATGGTTTATTTCTCCGATGAAAACCTGGAGCTTTATTTAAGCGGGAATGGACAGGATACCGGGGTAAAATAAGGTGAAATAAAAAGAGGCTGTGAAACCCGGAGCTTTGAACTCCTATTTTTTTCACAGTCTCTTTTTTATCTGCGCCACTTCTAGTACTGCAAAGCAGTACTAGAAGTGGCATTTTGATATTGCATTTACTCTGCAAGGTGATAATGCGTATTTCTGCTCCTTCCTTAATATATGGCATATGCATTACCAAATATCATACCATGCATTGTGCAAACAGGCTGTTTTGCAACATCCCCATACCCTCTATTTATAATTAAAATCCGGGATTTCCCCCCAGCGCTTCCGGAAGTAATGGGCGGCCATTTTCGGCCTCCTGTCCCTAGTCAGAAGCCCCTTCTTATTGCCGTCCACCCGCATACAGCCCTGGAAGGCGGCAAAATCCGCGAAATTCCAAACGTGCTCCCCGATAAAGAAACTCCTCCGGTCAAACTCCTCATTCTGCCGCTGGTAAAACTCCACCTGGTACTCCTCGCTGAACATTTCCGGGACACACTGGTGGATCCCAGCCACAGCGTCCGCCCCGTACTCCGTGATCATCACGGGCTTGCCCTGTTTTTCCCAAAAATCCAATTCCATATTCAGGCCATAGCAGGCGGCATCCAAATCCCCGGACAAATTATACCAGCCATAATACCGGTTAATGCAAACCACGTCCATGGTACGGGTAACGATATCCTTTTCGTAATTATTCTGGCAGCACACCATGGTCACTGGCCGGTTAGACGGATCCAGCTTATGAGCCAGCTGGTATAAAGGCCTCCAGTAATCATAGGCTGACTGGGGGAAGTTTTCCGTATCCGGCTCGTTCCCCAAAGACCACATCACCACGCACGGGTGGTTTTTGTCCCGGGCAATCATATCCGCAAGCACCTGGCGGTGATGTTCATGGATATCAAGGAATTTATAGGGATCCTCTCCGCTCCCCCCTCCGTTAATGCCTACCGCCGGGGTTTCATCAATCACCACGATCCCTTCCCGGTCACATAAATCATACATCTCTTCCCCGTAAGGGTAATGGCTGGTGCGGAAGGAATTGGCGTTCAGCCAATGGATTAAATTCACATCCTTCACATTCAGGCAAAGATCTACCCCCCTGCCATGGAAGGCCGAATCCTCATGCTTCCCAAAGCCTTTAAAATAAAAAGGCTTTCCGTTGATCAAAAATTTCGTCCCTTCCACCTTTACCGTGCGGATCCCGAAGGTTTGCCCATACTGATCCTCCCCGTACCGCACCACTGCCTGATAGAGGTAAGGGACGCCAGGCCATGGCCACCAAAGCTTTGCCTCGGGAATTGTCACCTTCCCGGCGCTTCCCTGAGCCAAAGCGACCCTGCCGCCTTCCATATCCAGGATTTCCACCTGAACCTCACCGCAGCCAGAGCCTGCCGTGTCCACCTTATAGCTTACCAGGCCGTCTGTACCGGAAATATCCGTAACCAAAGTTACGTCCGCAATATAGGACTTAGGCGTAGTGTAAATGCGCACCGGTCGGTTGATCCCCGCATAATTGAAAAAATCAAAATTAGGAAGGTTTTGGGGCTTTCTCCATTTCTTTGCTGCCTCCACGCTGGGAACGCCTGGGTTATCGGAGCCAAAAAAAGCCGTGCTCCCCTCATTCCCCACCGGCAGCGTGCTTTTGTTTACCCGGTTATCTACCGCGACCACCAGCTCCCCTTCGCTGCCTGCGGGAACCAGATCCGTGATTTCCAGCTCAAAGGGCAAAAAACCTCCCCTATGCTCCGCCGCCAGCCTTCCATTCAGATAAACCTTGGCCTGATGGGTTACGCCGTCAAACCGCAGCATAATGCGCTGGCCTTCAAAACAGCAGGGCACAGTAAAGCTCCTGCGGTAATAGGCCCAGCCAAAATGGTTCCTGTACGCCGGATCCTCCTTTTGGTCATTATATGAAGCAGGAACCGCAATCCGTTCCATGCCGGAAAGCTTTTCCAAGTCTTCCCCCGGCTCCTTCTCATCCCCTAACTGAAAGTCCCACACGCCGGCCAAATCGATAATCGAACGGGCCTTGTTTAATCTTGGATACAGCATCATTCTTCCTCCCTGGATTTCTTCAGCCATCATTTACTTTAAATCAGCTGATTTTTTAATACTATACCACAGGAATTTTTCGGAATCCATGTATTTTCTGATGGAAGAACTATATTATTTTCTTAACGTTTCGGCCATTAGAAGCCCCATGAAGGAAAATCGTGCCCGCACGAATTTTCCTTTATCGATTTCCATTTTGATTCTTCTGTCGGTTTTGCCGCTGATTTTTTTTGTTGGCTCCACAGATTCTTTTGTTGGTTCCTCCGGTTTCTTCTCTGATTTTGAGGGTTCTTTGGCTGGCTTTGCAGGTATTTTCTCAGGTTCTGCAAGTGCTTTTGCTGATTTTACCGCTTTTACCGTTGGTTCTTCTTGCGCAGAGAATTCCCAATTTAATTCGAATAATTTATCGTAAAAATGTTTATATCGTACCATCGAGGGTGGGAATCGCATTGATTAAATAAATAGAACTCATAACCGTTTCGGCAATCGTCAGCTGATATTTCTTCAAGTGTAAATTCGGGAGCATATTTATAAAACTTTTTCCCACCATCAGAATCTACCCAATCACAAGGAGTTTGTAATAACAACAATGCGCGATCAAGAGCGGTTGCGTCAATACCAAACCGTTTTTTCCAAAGCCTTTCGATTATATTTATATCGGCTGATGAGTTTTTAGGGGTGTTGGTATCCATTATCCGAGCATAAATGTTGTTGGCAAACACACCTTGATATTGTTCTGTTAAATAATAAGGCGTGTTACGATCATTCCTAATAACAATAATATCTATTTCACTTTTTCTAAAAGAGAGTGACTGCACATATACTGTTGGGCGAATACCACCAGCAAATTTTTTCTCTTGCAAAAATACAACAATGTCCTGCGTTTTTCTTCTGTTTGGGTCACTTGTAATATCACAAATAGAATAATCGGTTTCTTCATCAACACCGATAATAATGAGTCCGTCGTGATTAGAAAGATTATTCGCCATACATATAATATCGTGTAATAAGTCGGATTTATTTTTATGCCACTCTTTTTTGAAATCCCAATATTCACCCTCTTGTCGTAGTTCTAACAGTCGCCCTATTTCGGTTCTACTTGAAAACACATCCATTTTATTCACCTTGTACTATACCTTAATATATCGTGTTGCCCTCGATTCGCCGATTCGTTTTATCGCACCGCTTTTCACCATAGCGCCAAGAACAGCTTCAACGGTAGTTGGACTTACATCAGGATGAATCTTGCATATCTCCGCTTTGGAAAGCGGCGTTAGACTATTTAATATCGTAGCCTCAACACGGGCTTTCTTTGTAATCCTTTTTCCGTGAATAACAGCGAAACGTTTATCAAGTTCCTTATAGCACATATAAAGCATAGATAAAAAGTTTTCGATAAAAGGGAAATAACTGTTTTCACCAGATTCCCAACCATCCGAAGATTGACGGAGAGATTCATAATAATATGCTTTGTATTTATTGATCTGTTCTTCAAAGGACACATATTTTCCCGCATCAAACCCATTTTTATATAAAAGCAACAGAGAAAGCAGGCGTGACATTCTGCCATTGCCGTCTCGGAATGGGTGTATGCAAAGAAAGTCCAAAATAATACAGGGAATCAACAAAAGCTGATTCACATTTGCATCGCTGCGAGCCTCCATATATGCAAGTTCTAGTTGCTCCATTGCTTTCGGTGTTTCGGCTGCGGGAGTAGGGCGGAAACGAACTCGTCTATTGCCGTCAGAGTCTATCTCTAAAATTACATTGTCATCAGTTTTGTACTGGCCGCCGTATTCATATCCAGCAAAAGACATCATCACTTCGTGCAAACGCAGAATATCACGATTTCTGAAATCGATATGTTCAAAGCCTAAATGAATTTCATTTAATGCGTCCCTATAACCTGCGATTTCTGCTTCGTTATGATTAAGAGGGGCGCTATTTTGATTTACAATAGCAGCGATACGTTCGTCGCTTGTAACAATTCCTTCAATAGCATTAGAACTTTTAATAGATTGTACCTTTGCAACAGCTTCAAGTTCAGTAAAAATCTGCTTGTATTCGTCTTTTCGTACACCCGCCATGGTCTTCAGAGAAGCTATGTTTGCAGTTAAGTTTACAAGATTCGCAGGCAACAAGCCGTTATTTAAAAAAGAATAATCAAATTTTCTCATATAATTCCCATCCTTTCTGCATATAATTGTACTATATTATATGCAGAAAAGCAAGACACTGGACATATTTTCTGCATATAAATCGTCTCGAAAATATGCAGGTAGTGTGTGCCATAATGCGGAAAGGCGATACAGAATTGTAACCCATTTGTCCTATATATAAAGCGTCTATCTTTTCAGAAAAGAAACTCCATTGGCATGTCTTTTAAAATAGGACTTTGGAACTCTAAACTATCAAGCAGAAATTATGGTCAAAAATATTCGGTCAGAAATTTGTGTTCCTCAGTGGTCAAAAATTTTTGCCACTGCAATTCGTTACCTATATAGGGCAGCACATCAACGAAGTCCCTGTATCTTACTTTTGGGCTATTCTCACTAGACTCGTGGAATACCTCGTCAAGTGTTCATATTATACCATGTCCACTAAGCTCGAAAAGACCTCGCTAAGTGGTCAGGTATATATTCTCACTAGACTCGTGGAATACCTCGTCAAGTGTTCATATTATACCGTAACGGCACTATTCAGCCAGCATCCAGCATGCCCTTGGAATACCAGATGCTTACATTATGCAGCGTGGTGGATGGCAAACTGATGGTGTATTAAAAACAGTTTACAGGCACGCTTTAAACGATAGGGAAAAGGAAATGAGCGCCATTGCCAATAAACATTTTTCAGAACTATGCAACACGAAATGCAACACAAAAATAAAAACCCTTGATTTTTCAAGGGTTTTACCATCGGGGTGACAGGATTCGAACCTGCGGCCTCCTGGTCCCAAACCAGGCGCTCTAGCCAAACTGAGCCACACCCCGCAACGTGAATAGTATAACCCATACACGTCAAAATGTCAACAACTGTTTCAAAAAGTTTCCCAAAAACTTTCTGCATAAACATTATCCAAAAAGCCTTTTTAAAAAACTTCCCAGCAAATCCCTTCAGGTCAGATAGTGCTGGGTAAAATGAGCCTCCCCCTGCTCATCCAGTTCCATAATCATATAGGAAGGATGCCTTCCCTCCTGCCTGGGATAGGACAGGCTTCCCGGATTCAGAACGATAATCCCATGGCTGTCATCAAAATACGGCCTATGGGTATGGCCGAACATTGCAATATCAAAATCTGCCGCCTTCGCATCGAGAATCAGCTGCTCTGCCCCTAACGATACATTATAGTAATGGCCATGGGTCAAAAGCACCCGGTATTTCCCTATCTCGATCTCCCTCTCCTTATCCAGGGAAGAAAAGAAATCATTGTTCCCCCGCACCATCTGCATCTGACAGCCTGGGTTAACCCACTCCGGGATATACTGTTCGCTCCCCTCCAAATCCCCCAGATGGATAAGCATATCAATAGGCGCCGTTTCCTCCAGCACCTTCTTTAAATTATCATCCTTCCGGTGGGTATCGCTTACAATCAGGATTTTCATCGTGTTCATGCCTTTCCTCCCCGCAATGCCGCTAATTCATGTTTCATTGCCTCCAAAGCCTTTCCCCGATGGCTGATCTGGTTTTTCTGATCCATGGTCAGTTCTGCGCTGGTAACGCCAAACTGAGGGATGTAAAGAATGGGATCATACCCAAAACCGCCGCTGCCTGCAGGCTTTTCGGCAATCAGCCCTTCCATGGCAGCCTCCGTATGTAATACCTTGCCGTCAGGCAGAACCGCCGCGATATTGCAGATAAACCTTGCCGCCCGCTCCTGGCCCTTAGCTCCTTTAAGCCGATCAATAATCACCTGGTTTTTCACGTCATAGGACGTATCCTCCCCTAAATAACGGGCGGAGTAAATCCCCGGCTCGCCTCCCAGATAGTCAACCACAAGGCCGGAATCATCGGCTAAGACAATCCCTCCCGTCTCTTTCCACACCGCCATGGCCTTTATCTCCGCATTTTCCCCAAAGGTCTTCCCATCCTCACAGATCGCCGGGGTTGCCCCTGCCTCCTCCATGGAAAGGATTTCCATCCCTAAATCCTCCAGGATCCGGCGGATCTCCCTCATCTTCCCTGCATTGCCTGTGGCGAATACAATTTTCCCCTTCATCTTCTCATCCCTTTCTGTCCTAACAAAACTCCGCTGAAACACGCCCATCCATTTGGCTGCCGCCATCCATTTGACTATCGCCATCCATTTGGAAACCGCCATCTATTTGCCTGCCGCCATTTATTCCGATGCTGCCATCCATTTCACCGCCATTTATTCTGCCGCCATTTGTTCTGCCGCCGTTATCCGCTTTACCGCCGGTTTCCGTCACTGCCCAAATGATCCGCCGGCTCCACGGTATACGCTTTTAAGCAAAGATTGCACTGCTGTTTTTGCTCCGCGCTGACCCACTGCCTGCCGTCGGAGCTTAGATAGCCTTCCCCATCCGACAGATCCACTGCGTTTACGCTGTCAGGAGCCTGGTATTCGATAGCTACCGGATGAACCGCCCCCGGCGTCCTAATCCTCACCGCCACCCAAAACCGCTCCCCTTTTTCCAGAGGGATCTCCTGGGAAAGCTCCACCGTATAAAATCCGGCATCTTCAAAGGTTCCAGAGGCCAGCACCTTATCCAGCTTAAATTTTGCTGTCCCCAAAGGGTCGGCCTTTGCGTAAACTTCATAGCTGGTATTGGGCATGGTGGCATAAAATCCTACCGCCTTTAACTCTTCCTTAGCCTTCGCCTGGTAAACATTGGCAAAATAAGCTTCCTCCTGCCCATACCCTACCTGTCCGATCCAGCCGCACAGATCCGACTGGTAAATCCCGGTGTAATAATCCGGATCCGTGATCCCGGAATACAGCACATTTACATCCCCGATATTCGTGTCATAGTAAGACACGTAAAAGCAGCCGTCCTCCCCAAAGCCTTCCCCCCAGCTGTTTAAACAGATAAAGGCGCCGTCCCCTTCCGGCTGGTGGTTAAACCGCTCCTTAGGGTAATGATCATCCCAGCCAATAATCACCACGTTATGGTTTGCCTGCTCGCTGCCCGGATAGTAATAGCTGGCATATTCTTTATGATAATACCGATCCGTGTCAGAGGAGTTCTGCAGCCTGGTAAACAGGGAGCTTTGCACTCCCCCTGTCTGATAAACCGCTTCCTTAATCCTCTCATAGTTTTTCGGCTCCAGCAGGCGGATTTCCTGCACATGCTTGGAAGGAGAAAGCCCGTCTGGCGAAACCCCGTCCCCATAAGCATCTTCTTCCTCCCTAACCGGCCCCTGCCAGGCCAAAAGATAAGCCATGGACATGGCATACTGGCCGCCTTCCTCCTGCCCCAAAGAAAAACTGTTTTTTCTGGACATATGGTCTGCGGAAAACTCCCACCGCTCATGGGGAAGCATCGTCGATTCCATAGCCATCAGGGAGGCAAAAGCCCAGCAGGTTCCAAATTTCCCCTGATCTCCGGGAGCAGGCATCTTCCCCACATCCCGGTAATCAAAAGCCTCCGGAAGGGGCTGCTTTTGGACGTTTTCCTCCCCTGCCGTTTCCCCAGGGGTTCCCTCTTCCGTCTCGCTGGGCCGCCCCTCCTCCTGGGCCTGGCTTGTATCCGGCAGCTTTCCCCCCACAGAAGATCCCTCCCCGGCAGGCACTCCTTCCCCGCCGGAGGCTTCTGTTTCCTGCCTGGATGGCTCCGTCATCCCGCCATCCTTCCTTACTAAATATCCGCAGCCCACAAACAGCCCTGCTCCGGCCACAGCCGCTCCAAACAATGCGATTTTCCTTATTTTCCGCAAAAATCCCATTATGCCATTTTGCTTCAACCTTCGTCTCCCGCTTTCTTCCTGGGCGGTTTCGGCCCCAGGAACTGATAATAATAGGTTTTCATCATTCCATTATAAATCTTCCGATTCTTGTCCGCCTTCCTCCCTATATCCTCCTCCGCCTTTTCATAGGCGCTAATCACATAAGCCGACCAGGAGTCCAAAGCCTTAAACCGCTCCCCAAATTCCCGGTAAAGGGCGGGAAGGGCAGACTTTTCCTCCATCCGCTCACCGTAAGGAGGATTGGTAATCAGGAAACCGTATTTCTTCGGATGGCTTAATTCCTTCACCGGGCGCTGCTGGAAATGGATCATATGCCCAACTCCGGCCCGCTCCCCATTTGCCCTGGCGGTCTTAAGCACCTCCCCGTCAATGTCGTATCCCTGGATATCCACTTTAACCTTTGTATCCTCCAGCTCCTTGGCCTCGTCAATGGCTTCATACCAGCATCTTTTCGGTATCAGGTTATCCCATCCCTCTGCCAGGAATGAACGGTTTACCCCCGGCGCCACATTGGCCGCCATCATGGCCGCCTCGATGGGAATCGTCCCGCTGCCGCAAAAGGGATCCACCAAGATCCGATCTTTATTCCAGGGAGTAAGCATAATCAAAGCCGCAGCCAATGTCTCCGCGATAGGCGCCTTCCCGGCCATTGTCCGGTAGCCCCGCTTGTGGAGGGAATCGCCGCTGGTATCCATCCCTACCGTCACCTGATCCTTATAAAGGAACACCCTAAGGGGATAACTGCTGCCTGTCTCCGAAAACCAGGAAACGCCATAGCGCTGCCTCATCCGCTCCACCATCGCCTTTTTCATAATCGACTGGATATCCGAAGGACTGAACAGCTTGCTTTTTATGGAGGAGGCTTTAGCCACCCAAAATTTCCCGTCTTTGGGAATGTAATCCTCCCAGCAAATTTTTTTCGTCCCCTGGAACAATTCCTCAAAGGAGGATGCAGGGAAGCTTCCCACCTTCAAAAGAACCCGTTCCGCCGTCCTGAGGAACATATTCCCCCGGCAGATGGCCTCATCATCGCCAATAAACGTCACTTTCCCATCTTCTACCTGGGAAATCTCATATCCTAAATCCAATATTTCCTTTTTCAATACTGCTTCCAAGCCGAAATGACACGGGGCAAGCAGTTCATACGTTTTTTTCATTCTCTCTTCTCCGTTTCCGGAAACCAGCACTTCTCTTCTTCTCCGGCAGTTTTCCCGCCGAAAGTCATTGGCTTCCGGCAATTACAGCGCCAATTCTTTTACCACATCCCCATTAAAGGAAAAGATCCGGAAAACTCCATCTTCCAATATGCCATAGGTGGCGGGATTCCCCCCTTTGGGGATGGAAACGGAACCGGGATTTACGATCCCTATCCTGCCAATTCCTTCTGCCTGGAAATACTCCGCTTTCAGCAAATGGGTATGGCCGTGCACCAAAATATCTCCCTCCTGCATGGGAGGCAAATGATCCTGGTGAAACAGATGTCCATGGGTGGCATAAAATACTTTTCCCCCAAACTCCAAAAGCCCGTAATCCGCCATAATCGGAAATTCCAAAACCATCTGATCCACTTCCGTGTCGCAGTTTCCCCTTACCCCATAAATTTTATCCCTGCAGCCATTCAGCATCCTAATCACTTCCTTAGGGTCATACCCTGCAGGCAGATCATTCCTGGGGCCATGATATAAAATATCCCCCAAAAGTACCAGCCTCCCTGCGCCGGAAGCATCGAATGCCTCCAAAAGCTTCTGGCAGCAGCAGGCAGAGCCATGAATATCCGATGCAAACATAACCTTCATTAACCGCTTCCTCCATTTTCGCGTGCAGTCAAACTGCCTTCCCTGTCATTCGTTTCATGGCGCTTATGCGCCTTTTATCAAGCTATATTTTATAAGTTTACCGTATATCTGTCAATGAAGATTTATCCCGGAACCAAATATTTCCCGCTGTAATACTGGATTCCGCTGCCCAGGCTTGCCGCTTTAAGGCCGCGCCCGGCATATTCCCTGGCCGCCTGCATACTCTTCCCCCCGTGCTCGCAGTAAAACAAAACCGGAAGTCCCTTGTACAGCTCTTCCTCCCTGTCTGCCAGGCTTTCATATGGAATATTCACTGCCGTGTACAGATGCCCGTAAATATACTCTTCTTCCGTGCGCAGATCCACCAGCAGCAAAGGGCTGCCCTGATCCAGCATACGCTCCAGCTGGTAAATGGAGATCATCCCAAACATGAACATCCCCATCCTTTTTCCTTCTTACTATAAGCTATGCAGGTTGTCTTGTTTTGGGACATCTCCCCCGTCATTTCAGGAAACTATGTAAAAGAGCCCGGCAGCCCGGGCTCCTGCCTCAGCAATATAAGCAGCCTTCAGGGAAGACTAATCGTTCTGATGGCAGTTTTTTGAACTGTTCTGTGAATAGTTCTGAGAACTGTTCCTGCTGCTGTTCTGGGAATTGTTTCTGGAGCTGTTCTGGGAATAATTCTGGGAACCGTTCTGAGAATTATTCTGGGAGTTGTTCTCCATTTCATTTCTGCTGTTGTTGCGGCTGGAATTGTTGTCCATATCGTTGTAATTATTCTTTGCCATGTTGCCATACCTCCTAAATCAATTCCGGTTTCACCGGCATTTTATTTGTTACGGGAATAGTATGGTTCCTTTTTCTTAATTTCATTCATTAAATTAGCCAAAAAATACTGCTTCGCACCTTTTATTGAAATTTGCCTTGCAAATTTCAATAAGCTAGATTCCAGGAACCGCTTCGCGAACCCTGTCATTAGATTTTCGGTGCTTCGCACCTTTTATTGAAATTTGCCTTGCAAATTTCAATAAGCTATATTATAATTAGGATGCGGAAAAATCGTTTCCCTTAAAATGATTTTTCCTACCCTTATTAATTATTTATACTCCCCTCAAAAGGCCCGGGCAGCTCCCCTGCCCGGGCCTTTTTCTACGTTTATGCTCATTTTTCTTTTGCCGGCACGCTAAGCGCCTGGCTTCTTTTACCCAATTACATTGACAATCCGCACTGGATTGCGGTAATTCCAATTTGAAACGATAATGCCTGTCTCATATGTAGAAGCATGGACAACCTTTCCTGAGCCAATATACATGGCTACATGGTTAATGCCGCCGCCACCGCTGTAAAACAACAGATCGCCTGGCTGCATCTGATCCGGACTCACCGGGATCCCCTGGGTCGCCTGGGAACCAGAGGAACGCGGAAGGGAAATGCCTGCCGCATTGCCTAACACAAAACGGGTAAACCCAGAGCAATCCACTCCCGTCCTGGGATCATTCCCTCCATAGCGGTATGGCCCGCCCACGAAAGATAACGCATAATCCACTACCTTCTGGCGCAGGGTCGTCTTATCCTTTGACTGCGCCTCAGCAGCCGCAAGCATGGTTTCCGCCAAAGTGGTGGTAGCCGCTTTATTCTCCTCCCGTTCCTTAGCCAGCCGCGCAGACTCCTGTGCTGCTTTTCCTTCCTCTGTACGGTTAAATACCTTAGAACCCTGTGCCTTCCCTGCTTTCTCGGACTCATCCTCCGCCGCCAAAGCCGCGATAGGAACCCCTTCCGGAATCATCTCCACATGATCAGCATCCGCTTCCGCAGCAACCGCTGCCCCATTTCCGTCATGCATATCGCCAAATGCCGTAAACGGCATCGTACTCATCATCCCAAAACAAAGAAAACCAATTACTTTTTTCCAGTGCTTGTCCATGTACACTCTCCTTGCTTCCATCTGCTGCAAACCTCTCCCCCTAGATTAACAATAATTAACCGGAAGATGATTTGTTTCAAATATGTTACAAATATGTTACTTGACTACGCACTTATTGTAACTAACTTTTTAAAAATTGTCAAGGTTTTGAAATGAATTTTCTGGAAAAGTTCAGCCAGTGGAAAGTGCATGAAGGAAAATCATGCTTGCATGAATTTTCCTTCATCGCTTTCCACTGAGGGAGCGCCCGTTTATGAGCAAAAGAAGCTGCGCCAGCAGCGGAGAGCGCTGTAAGCGCGTTTTTGCGAATGGGCGCTGGCTGAACGGACGGCTGATTTACCCTAACCGTTCAGCCAGCGGAAAGTGCATGGAGGAAAATCATGCTCGCATGAATTTTCCTTCATCGCTTTCCACTGAGGGAGCGCCCGTTTATGAGCAAAAGAAGCTGCGCCAGCAGCGGAGAGCGCTGTAAGCGCGTTTTTGCGAATGGGCGCTGGCTGAACGGACGGCTGATTTACCCTAACCGTTCAGCCAGCGGAAAGTGCATGGAGGAAAATCATGCTACCTTCCTGGCCCCTTCCACACGGAATAAATCAGGAAAACAATCAAAAGAGGAACCAAAACCGGGCGCAGCAGCATAAAAATCCCCCCGATTATGGTGCTGACCACCGTCAGCAGCCCGCAGCCAACCACTAAAAACAGCAGCAGCAGCCAGAATCCATTGAAATGGTAGCTTTTCATCCTTCCCCTGCCAAATTCCTCCTCCCCAGGGGAAGGGCCGTACCCGCTCCCTGCACCGTCGCTATCCTCATAAACGCCGGACATTTCGTCCCCGCCTCCATTAGCATCGATAATGGATTTGGCGATCAGCCTGGGATCCCCCAGCTCCTCCAGGATCTGAGAAAGGCTTTTCCCCTTTTTTAATTCTCCTGTAATATAATCGTCATAATATTGGATATTTTCCTCAATTACCTGCCTGGGCACTTGTCCGGCCAAGGCAAGGGCAAGCTTCTCTAAAAATTCTTTTTTATCCATTAACTTAACGTATCCTTTCCTTCAGCAGGCCAGCCCGGTACGCATTGACCAACTCCTTTAAGTCATCAATCTGGGCGGAAAGCTGGATGCCCATATCCGTATCTGCCACCATCACCCGTTTTTTCATCTTCTCCACAATGGAAACCCGGGGAGTATTTTCCTGTCCCGGCACAAAGGGCTTGTGCTCTGCCAGAGCCAAATGGTTAGAGTTATAAATCAAGGTGTACCCGGCAATGCCTGTGGTGGACTGGTAAGCTTTTGAAAGGCCTCCGTCGATCACATACAGCTTCCCCTCTGCCTTAACGGGCGTCTCCCCGTCCTTCAGCTTAACGGGCACATGGCCGTTAATGATATGGGAGCCTTTCGCAGGAAGCCCGAATTCTTTCAATATCTTGTCACAGTATTCCACCTGCTGGCTTAACTTATAATAAGGATTGTAGTTTTCCTTATGGGTTGCCTTATCCTCCACAAAGTAATGCTCAAAGGTAGACATTTTATCCTTCCCAAACACCGGGGACTTCGCGCCGCACCACAGATACCACATAAAATCACGGCATTTTTCCTTCTCCGGATCATGCTCCGGCAGGAAATACGCCTTCTGCACCCTCTGATCGATAAAATCCAGCAGCGCCTTCCCTGAGTAAGCTACACCGTCAATCACCATCTCATCAAAGCTGCCGTCCCGTTTCATCGGAATGCAGCCATGGTACAGCAGGTTGGAATTATAGCATTTGTACATACTGCCATGGCTGTAAAGGAACTTAATATGTCGGTGAAGCAGCTCACTGTGACGGAAAGAAAGAGCCAAGGTATAGAGAAGCTCCTCCTCCTCCGGGGTCAGGCGCAAAGGATCCGCCGGATCAATGGTAGGGAAATTCATATCCAGCATAGGATGCTCTTTGCCGCCAATCATAACCGTCCCCTTCCGGTAATCAATGCGCTCCAAAAGGATCCGGTCTTCCATCTTATAATCCGGATGCCGCCGGATAATCTGGCCCTCCAGCTTAAGCTGCATAACGGCAATCGCCTTATGCATCTTAGCCGCCAGCCCCGGATCTACCGCGTCATAAATATTTTCATCCAGGATCTTTGGCTGGAACCGTGCGCAGGGATCTTCTTTGTAGGTGCTGGCTGCAAACATGGAAAGAGGCCTTAAGTTAATGCCGTAGCCATCCTCTAGCACATCGAAGCTGTTATAGCTGATGGCAATCCGCAGCACCACGCAAATGCTTGCCAGATTCCCCGTAGCCGCCCCCATCCAGGAAATATCATGGTTCCCCCACTGGATATCCACATCATGGAACTGCATCAGTTCGTTCATAATAATATCCGCCCGGGGGCCGCGGTCAAAAATATCCCCGATAATATGCAGATTGTCAATGGTTAAATTCTGGATCAGCCTGCTTAAGGCCACAATGAATTTTTCCGCAATCTGCACATCTAAGATGGTCTGGATAATCTCGCTGTAATACACCTTTTTATTCTCATCATTGTAATCCACGTGCAGCAATTCGTCAATGGCGTAAGCGAAATCATGGGGAACCTTTTTCCTTACTTTAGAACGGGTATACTTAGAGGACACTTCCTTGCAGATCCGGACTAAACGGTAGATCGTTACCTTCTGCCAATCCTCCGTATTTTTCCCCGCTACCGTCATTTTATTGATCATCCGTTCCGGATAATAGATCAGGCTTGCCAGCTCATCCTGCTCTTCCTCCGGGATAATATACCCGAAAGTCTGCCTGATTTTTTCCCGGATAATCCCTGATGAACTTTTCAGCAAATGGACAAAAGCTTCATACTCCCCGTGGAGATCGCTGAAAAAATATTCCGTCCCTTTTGGAAGCCCCATTATCGCCCGGAGATTGATAATCTCACTGCAGGCCGACCTTACCGTGGGATATTCCCTGGACAATAACCGCAGATAATCTAAATCTCGCATTGCAAACCCCTCCGCCATTGTAATTTTTCAGGGCTTATTGTATAATGAAGTGTAGTTTCGTCATTTTGCCCTGTATTTTGTACCATTATAACATCAGAATTTAAAAAAAGGAAGCGGACAGCCGCTCCTTTTGGGGCTTGTATGCAACTTAATGCATCATCCCGCTTCAAACCCCGGAAAAATTATGCCAGGAAATAACAGAATACTTGTGGCAAAAGCTTAAAAAACCTTTTAGCCCAGCATCATAACATTCAGGAGGAACTTATTCCTATGGAAAAGACAAAAGAACAGCTTTACGTATTCGGAACCGGCAATGCCGCCGTAACCCGCTGCTACAACACCTGCTTTGCCATTCGGATAGAAGATGAATTTTTCATGGTAGACGCAGGAGGCGGCAATGGGATCCTTGGGATCCTTGAACGTATGCAGGTTCCCTTAGCCCGCATCCACCATATTTTCGTCACCCATGAGCACACGGATCACATCCTGGGGATTGTCTGGATGATCCGCATGATCGGCCAGCAGATCAATAAAGACCGCTATCAGGGACAGCTGACCATTTACTGCCATCCAGCCCTTACCGAAACCATCATCACCCTTTGCCGCCTGACCACCCAGGAAAAAATATGGAAGCATATCGGCGGCGCAATCCGTCTGGTTCCTGTGGAGGACGGGCAGGAATTGATTATCTTAGGCCGCAAGGTGACTTTTTTCGATATCCATTCCACAAAAGCCACCCAATTCGGGTTTACCATGGAGTTAAGCGACGGCAGGAAGCTGGCCTGTGCCGGGGACGAGCCCTGCCAGCCCCTATGCGAAAGCTGCATTGCCGGAAGCTCCTGGCTCCTCCACGAAGCTTTCTGCCTGTATGGAGACCGGGAGGAATTTAAACCATACGAAAAGCACCACAGCACGGTAAAAGAAGCCTGCCAGCTGGCCGAACGGTTAAACATCCCAAACTTAATCCTCTGGCATACCGAAGACAGCACCTTAGATAGCCGGAAGGAACGTTACTGCGCAGAAGGGAAGCAATATTATCACGGAAATCTTTTTGTCCCAGATGACCGGGAAATTATTACTTTGACACAGGAGGAACGAATGAATGAACTGTCCTAACTGCAATACCGAAATCCATGGAGCAGATAATTTCTGTCCAAAATGCGGAGCCCGGCTTTCGCCGGGGCAGGCTCCCCGGCAGGAAACGCCAGGATCCGCCTCCTTTCCTGACGGCATAATGCAGCCGTCCATGCCCCAGCCACCTACGGATCCGCCGAAAAAAAAGAAAAAAGGATTGCTTGTGGCCGGCCTTTCCCTGCTGTCCCTTTTGGTAATCGCCGGTATCATCGGCGGCATCGCCTGCTACCGGCACATGACCCAGGTAAAGGAGCTGCAGGCCCAGCTTGCCGATCTGACGGAAGATTCCCTTGATCTGGAAGAATGGATCTCCACGGAGAAAAAGGATTTCCAGCGTTTCGTGCTGGAGGAAGAGGAAGAAGAGGAATTAAAGGATTACTGGAAAGCCCTGGAACGGCTTGATCCGGAGGATTACGAAAGCCAGATCCATCGCGTCCAACAGATCAAGGACTTCAAGGAGGAACTGACCGCCAAAGCCAGCGCCCAGGCTGATGCCCAGCTTAAAGAACTGAAAGACCAGGATCCCGGCTACGCCTCAGACAGCCAGAAAGCGCAGCTAGCCCAGTATGCGGCGGACATGGAAGAATTGATCGCCAAGGGACAGTATAAGGATTTAGAGCCCTTATCCAGGGAATGGAAATCCTTTGCCGAAGCCGCCGCCGTAAAAAAAACCGGCTACAATGTGTCCATCATGCAGTATGATTTCACGGAATACCCGAAAGTGCGCCTCTACTTAGATATCAAGGACGCTTCCACCGGAAACTCTGTTAAAGAGCTGTCCCCCAATATGTTCTACCTTTCAGAGCGGGACGCGGGAACGGGAAGCTTTCTTACCCGCACCATTGAAAAAGCCGTTCTGCTAAACGAAAACGAGCGGCTGAACATTAACCTTTTAGCCGATACCAGCGGCAGCATGGAAGGTTCCGATATGTCCGCCGCCAAAAATATCATGATCAACTTTTTAAACACCCTGCAGTTTTCCGCAGGCGATCAGGTGAAATTAACGCCATTTAACAGCATCATCGACAAAAGCGGATATTTCACCAGCGACATTTCCGCCTTAAGCAGCCAGATCAACGGCTACACCGCTGACGGGCAGACGAAGCTTTACGATTCCATTATCTACGGCGTCCAGGATGTAGCCGGACAGGAAGGAGCCAAGTGCGTTATCGCCTTTACCGACGGCAGGGACGTGGGAAGCTATAATTCCGCCCAGGATGTGATCGATGTGGTATCCAGATACCATATCCCTGTATTTATCGTCCGTATCGGCGACAATTCTTCCTCCTCCGAAGATCAGGATTTAATGCAGATTGCCCAGGCCTCAGGAGGCAGCTTTAAAAACCTTGCCCAGTTCAGCTCCGATATGAATGATTTCTACAGCCAGATTTACCGCCAGCTAAAGGAATACTATGTGCTGGAATACACGGAAGACAATGCCATGGGGATTACCCAGGATAAAGAGCTGGCCATCTACATCCAAAACGGGGAATTAGGCGGCGAAACCACCGGGACGGCCAACGCTGGTGACGAATTATTCGATTCCCTCCTTGGAAGCTACTTAAGGAGCTATATCACCGACATGAATAACCATTACTACAATCAGCTGAAAAACTATGTGGACGACACGGTGGATCCAAATGATCAATGGTCTATCCAATGGCAGATGCAAAAACAGGTAAGCGGCGGCTTCTCCAACGTCACGGCAGAAACTTTGATGGACTATTCCGTTACCAGCATCGTGGTAGAGGATGAAAATACCATCCGGTTAAAGGCCAATGAGCGCTACGACGTTATCTATGACGAGACATACGGCCAATTAACCGCCCGCTCCTCTGCCATGGCTCGGGATGTTATGGCTATCTTAACCCCGCAGTACGGCTATTCCACGTTTGGCAATTCCTCCAAGATTCGGGTATGGGCAATGGTAAGCCAAAGCCCGGAATACATCCTGAAAAAGGGAGCCGACGGGAAATGGAAATTTTCCAAATATGCCGGCGACTTAGCTTTAGGCGAAACCCGCCACGTTTACGATGCAGAGATAACCCACTTTGAATTCGGGGAACAGTAAATAATGGACAATGCGCAAAAAACACGAATTTTCTACCGTTGGCTGGAAATATAGGGAACAATAAATCATGAACAATAATATAAAGAAGGGATTTTGATGAAAAAACAAGATAAATTCTTGATCCTTGCCCTTTTCCTCATTTCCTTGGCTTCCTGGCTGGGGTACTACCTGGCCCACCGTACCCCAGCCCTCCAAGCTGAGGTCACGGTAGCCGGGCAGCCGGCCAAAACCCTTGATCTCACCAAAAACCAGGAAATCACCATCGAAGGCATAAATGGCGGGACGAACCTTCTGATCATCCAGGATGGGGAAATCTGGTGCGAAGAAGCCTCCTGCCCGGACAAGGTATGCATCCGCCAGGGAAAGCAGTCCCGGGACGGGGAAATGATTGTCTGCCTGCCTAACCGGATGATCGTCCAGGTAGTTGGCGCGGGGGAGGGATAACCCCTCCCTCCTCCACGAATACTCTCCCCTGCTCCTTCATATAATGAACAGAACCATCCCCATTATGGAAAGGAGCCCTATATGCCGCGCCGTTTTCTCTCTCCCTCACCATCACCTGGCCCATCCAGGTTTTTTCTTTATGCCGAAGCCGCCATCCTGCTGATTTTAAGCATATCCCTGCTTTCTTCCTACCTAAAACAGTATCCCATACTCAGCCAAACCGGCGGAAGCCTGATGGAAACGGCTGACGGACTTCAGCCTGCCCAGGAATCCCATCGTGACCCCTCCCAGGAAGCCGCCCAAGAACCTTCCCAAGCTCCCAGCCAGGAAGCCTCGCTAGAGGATGAACCGAAAGATGGGGAACCCGGAGAAAAAAAGTTTATCAAATGGGTGGACTTTTCCGTCACCAATGAAGCCATGACCAAAGCATTCCGCCTGGACATGGATACCTGCCAGGCAAAGCTTCATTTTAACTGGATTGAACTGTTAGCTTACCTGGGCGCCAAATACGGAGGGGATTTTTCCCGCTATAAGGCCTCAGACATGGACGCTTTAACGCAAAAGCTAACCGAAGGCAGCACCATGGATGACCTGACCAAGGATATGGGCTATTATCCCTACTATCTGGAAGCTTACTCCGCCGTGCTGGGGGGAATGGTGGGAACCTTCCAGGCAGAGATTGACGCCCAGCTCCTTCCTGAGGACAGCCCCTACCGGACAGACGGGCAGGAAACGGACAGGGGAACCATCTGGGTGACAAAATACGGCTTAAAAGCCTTCTCCCCAGTGGCCAAAGGCTTCCCTTACTCCGATTTCGACGACTTCGGCACAGCCAGGAGCTACGGCTTTAAGCGGCAGCACTTAGGGCATGATATGATGGGGCAGGTTGGAACGCCCATCATCGCTGTGGAATCCGGTACGGTGGAAGCCTTGGGGTGGAACCAATACGGCGGCTGGCGCATCGGCATCCGTTCCTTCGATCAGAAACGCTACTACTATTACGCCCATCTGCGGAAAAATTATCCCTACCAGTCCGGCCTGGAAGTAGGCTCCCAGGTTCAGGCAGGAGACGTGATCGGCTATATGGGGCGGACAGGATACAGCCGGACGGAAAATACCAATAATATTGATGAATCCCATCTCCATTTCGGCCTTCAGCTGATCTTTGACGAATCCCAGAAGGAAGGGAACAATGAAATCTGGGTCAGCTGCTACGAGCTGGTAAAATTCCTCCGTCAGAACCAATGCCTCACGGAAAAAACACCCGACACGAAAGAATGGCATCGGGTGTATGGGACGAAAGACTTTTAAGCATTCTTAAATGCCAGGCGCAGCCTTACCGGCTCCGTGCCTGTCAATTCAACGCTTCGCTTATCCGGCTGTGAGGTGGCGGCATACAAGTCAAAATGGCTTCCGTCTTTTATACGCTCCCCCTTTTCATTGACCACGGAAAAGGCCCTGCCGCGGATAAGCAGTTTAGCTTCCGCCTTCTCACCGGCCTTAACCCGTATCCGCTTAAAGGCGCATAAGGCCGGATTTCTCACTCCATAGGCGGAATCGGTATTTTTTACGTAAAGCTGTATAACGTCATCCGTATCGTAAGCCCCAGTATTTTCTGCCGTAACGCTTATCCACACATCCGGCAGCCCCAAACTATCGGTTTCTTCCGTAATCTGCTCCACCTTGGCTTCCGTCACCGCTACCTTTCCGTAGGTCAGTCCGAAGCCAAAGGGATACTGGGCAGCTTCTTCCATATACCGGTACGTCCTTTTTTCCATATGATAATCCGTAAACGCGGGAAGGGACTGCAGATCATGATAAAAGGTAATAGGCAGCTTTCCGGAAGGAGATGTCTCCCCGAATAAGATCTCCGCAATGCTTTTGCCGCCCCTTGCCCCGGGATACCAAAGCTGCAGGATTGCGTTAAAATGCTCCGCCGGGTAACGCAGATCAATGGCGCTCCCTGCCATCAGGCAGAACACCACCGGCTTCCCGGTTTTGGCAACCGCCTCCATCAAATCCCGCTGAGGCTTCGGAAGGAGCAGATCCATCTTGTCTCCGGAGGCATAGCTGTTTCCCGTATCCCCCTCCTCGCCTTCCAGCGTTTCATCCAGCCCAAGGCATAAGACCACGACATCGCTGTGTTCCGCCACAATCTGCGCCTCCGCCAGCCTGTCCCCTGCCATGGCAAGGGCTTCCGTCTTATCCTGGAATAAATTGCACCCTTCAGAAAATAAAATCCTGACCCGGCCTTCCACGTACTGGCGGATGCCCTCCGATACGGTGATATACTCAGAGGACGTGCCGTGGTAGTTGCCGATCAGCGCTTTTCGGCTGTCAGCGTTCGGCCCGATTATGCCGATCGTCTTGATCTTATCCAGATCAAGGGGCAAAGTGCCGTCATTTTTCAGCATAACCACGCTCTCCTTCGTCACTTTGTCCGCCACTGCAAGATGCTTCCCGCACTCCACCGCCTCATACGGAATGGAATCGTATTCGCTCCCGTCAAACAGGCCAAGCATATACCGTGTTGTATATAGGCGCACCGCCGCCTCCGTGATCATTTCCTCCGTCACCAGACCCTGCTGGTACGCCGCCAGGACATGAAGGTACGTGACGCCGCAGTTTAAGTCGCATCCCGCCGCTAATGCCATCGCCGCCGATTCCGCTGCGGTGGATGTAACCATATGATGTTCATGAAAATCCCGGATCGCCCAGCAGTCCGATACGAAATGCCCCGCAAATCCCCATTTCTCCCGCAAAATATCCTGAATCAGCTCTTTGCTGCCGCAGCAGGGCACACCGTTTACCCGGTTGTAAGCGCCCATCACCGATTCCACATCCGCTTCCTTTACCAACGCTTCAAATGCAGGCAAATACGTTTCTTCCATATCCTTCGGCGTAGGCTCCACGTCGAATTCATGCCTCATCTCTTCCGGGCCGGAATGCACCGCAAAATGCTTTGCGCAGGCCGCCGCCTTTAAGGTTTCCCCGCTGCCCTGCAGGCTTTTGACGTATGCCACCCCAAGGCGGGAAGTCAGATACGGATCCTCCCCGTATGTCTCATGGCCGCGCCCCCACCTGGGATCGCGGAAAATGTTCACATTAGGCGACCAGAATGTCAGGCCTTTATAAATATCCCGGTCATTATGGGCGCTGAATTCATTGTACTTTGCCCTTCCTTCCTCTGCGATGCAGGCGGCAGCCTCCCCTACTAATTCCTCGTCAAAGGTTGCCGCCATGCCGATTGCCTGGGCAAAGACCGTGGCGCTTCCCGCCCTTGCCACGCCGTGGAGGCTTTCGCCCCACCAGTTATAGGCGGGAATCCCAAGCCTTTTGATCGCCGGGGCATCGTAGCGCAGCTGGCTGGCCCGTTCCTCCAATGTCATCCGCCCCACCAGTTCCTGGGCTTTCTTCCTCGCTTCTTCTCTTTTCATATTAAAGTTCCTTTCCTCGACTTTACTTTAGCATAACACATTTTAAGCGTTTGTGCTTGATTAAAATGATGTTGGGGGCAAAATTTTTTTTGACCCTGGAGCGTGTTTGAAAATTCATTCCCGCCATCTGCGCGCCCCACTTCGCGGTATATTTGAGCCAAATTCAGGGTACATAGCCCGCTATGCGCCTTTCATTTGGCTCAAATCCCCCATAAATTGTGACGCACATCTGTCAGAAAGCAATTTTCAAACGCGCTCTAGATCATCAAATTATCCTATTGCCACTTTTTTGCTCATGAGCTATAATTAGGGCGTGTTTGAATAATCATTCCACCCTACGTAATTTTCATGACAGGAGCATCAAAATGAAACCATCTAAGCAAATACCCCCCCGTTATGAGCAGCCTGACCCCTGCGCCTATGTGCGGTCGCTAAACGGCTCCCTGGAAACTGTGCGCTTCCTTCCCGAATCCCACCTCCGCATCTGGTATAACATACAAAGCGAAGGATATGCCAGCCATTATCATGATGCTTTAGAAATCATTGTCTGTGCGGAACATCAGTACATCATTGCTGCCAATAACCAGGCATTTACTTTAAATAGGGGGGATATCCTGATCATCCCCCCATATATGCTCCATGAGCTTTCCGGCACTCCTCACGGCGCACGCTTCATTTTTTTGATTGACATCAGTATGCTAAAGTGTTTCCAGGATTTTAAGACGCTCGACCCTATTTTTATGAAACCCTTTCTGTGTACATCATCTAACCATTCCGACATATACGCATACATCTATAACACCCTGATGCAAATGGTGGAAATTTACTTTTCCCATAATCTTTTCTGGGAAACATCCATCTATTCTTTGCTGCTGAATGTCCTTTTAACCATCGGACGCCATCATTTCTACAACAGCGTTGCCGACACGCTCCAGCCTGCCAGCACAAAGCAGCAGGAATATTACGAAATATTCGCCAACCTGTTAAACTATATTGACGCCCATTATGCAGATGACCTTACGCTCGAACAGGCAGCCGATTACAGCGGCTTTTCCAAATATCACTTTGCAAGGCTTTTTAAGCAGCACACCCATACAACCTACCACCATTATCTGTGCCACAAACGCATCCAGGCCGCGCAATTCCTGCTGACCAATGATACGGAGCTGACGGTCACAAACATTGCCTTCCGCGTTGGCTTTAACAACCTTGCAACCTTCTGCAGATGCTTTACCAAATACGCCAACTGTTCCCCCACCGAATACCGGAACAAGCTGCGCAAAGAGGAACCAATGTAACCTCCGGCACGGTTATCCTTTCACGCCGCCAAGCGCTACGCCTGCAATAATATATTTGGACAAAAGAAGATAGACAATAATCAGCGGCAGCACCGTCAATGTCAGCCCCAAATATACGGAACCGTACTCTGTCTTATAAATATCACCTTTCAATAAGCTTACCATTATGGGCATTGTATATTTTTTCTGGTCGGTCAGCAGAACCAATGGGGTAAACAGGTTGTTCCAGCTTGCCACAAAACTGAAGATCGCCTGGGTTGCAATGGCAGGTTTCATAATCGGCAGCACAATCCGGTTAAAGATCTTAAATTCCCCTGCTCCATCGATTCTTGCTGACTGCACGATTTCCATGGAAAGGGTCGGCTGCAGATACTGCCTCATGAAAAATACCATGGAAGGCGATGCTATGGCCGGCAGGATCAGCATGGACAGACGGTTGGTCATATGGATCTTATAAACCATCTGATAAAATCCAATCATGGTTATCTGTGCCGGAATCATCATAACGACCATGATAAAGCTGAAAAACGCATTCCTTAACTTCCAATTATATGCAACCTGCGCATACGCCGTCAGGGAAGAAAAATAAATGGCAAGCAACGTCGCCCCTATGGAGATAATCAAAGAATTCATAAAGCCGACTATGGGATTAAAACTTTTTCCCAAAAGGATCTTTAAGTTATTCATCATATAATTCGACGGAATAAGTGAAATCGCGTGCTGCTGGATTTCCGTAGTGGATCTGGTGGCGTTTACAATCATGATCCAGAATGGCATAACGCTCAAAATGGCCAGAGAGATCGATACTACATAAATGATGATTTTCATCGTCCGGTTTTCTTTGTTCTTTAACATTACGCGTTCCCCTTTCCAGCTTTAAGCTTACTCTGATTGTTCTTTTGCTGCTGCTTAATCTGCTTCCTCAATTCCACCTCGTCCTTATCCCGCATCACAAAGAACATGACGGATGCAAGGGCTGCAATGATGACGAACATAATCATGCTTGCCGCCGCCGCCCGGTTATACATATAGCTGCCGCTGAAGGCTTGGTTGTAAATGAAAAGGCTGGTGGTAAGCGTTGCGTTATCTGGCCCGCCGTTCTGGAACAATTTCGGGATATCGAACATATTCAGCCCGCCAATCAGGCTGGTAACAAGGGTAAACAATAAAATGGTTTTAACATTAGGAAGGGTAATGTAAAAGAAGGTCTGCACGCGGTTTGCGCCGTCAACCTCCGCCGACTCAAAAATCTCCGGGCTGATTCCTAAAATGCCGGAAATTAAGGTAATCATCGTTGAGCCATACCACATCCACGTCTGGATAAAGATAACAACGCTTCTTGCCACGGTTTTATTCCGCAATAACTCCACCGGCTTTTCCAAAATCCCAAATCTTACCAGCAAATCATTCACCGGCCCCATGGGGTAGCCAAAAAAACCGCTGAACAAAATGGCAATCGTTGCCGCCGTAATAATATTGGGCATATAAAGCAATACTTTAAACAGCCCCTGCCCTTTTACCGTGCTCCGCTTATCGGTAAACCATGCCGCCAGCAAAAGCGCCAGCAATATTTGGGGGACAAAGTTTGAAAGCCATATGACAACGGTATTTTTAAATGCCTGCTGAAAAGAGGGGCTTGATAAAATGGCCTTAAAATTCCTAAAAATATCCTCTGAAAGAAAACGGATGGATGTCGTCCCCAACCCCTTTAAATCGGTAAATCCGATAACCGCCGTATATACGGTAGGATATAAGGAAAACAGCAAAAAGGTGGCCACAAAAGGAATGCTGAACAGATAACCGTATTTTGCATACCGGTCATATCCTGGTTTTTTACTCTTCATTGAACGCCGTGCTCCTTTCTTACATTTACATCTTTATCGTGAACGACAAAAATTTTTGTTTTTGGCGTTCACTGCGCCGATTTTGCACTGCGTGAAACGCAGCATTTACCTTTTCAAAATAGTGCGCATCCCCCGGAGGGGCTATATAGTTGGGAAAAGGCAGGGCGGACGCTGTATAGTCTGCCCTGCCCAAGTTTATGAAATGACGGCCGCGGACTCGTCTTGCTTTCCCCTGAAAATCTGCCGCCCGTTCAGCCGCGCCCATTCGCAAAATTGCGCTTTCAGCGCTTTTTCCTGCTTACGCAGCTTATTTTGCCTACTCAACAATAACATCAAGATTATCCGCTACCTGCTGCTTGAAATCGGCAATCGCCTGCTCACGCGTCTTATTCCCAGACGTATATTCCCGAACCTGATCCCTCCAATATGTATTGATCGTTTCGTCATACTGGGTCAGGTTCGTGCCCTTCGCATACTGGTTCGCAGGCACAAACGCCTCAAACATATTCTGGCCGCCAAGGAATTCAATCGCCCCGTCTGAGGAAGACATTACCGTGCCGCTTGCCACTGCATCCTTCGTGCCGCCTTCACCGTTTAATGTGCCGTTAGCCCATTTATACTGCAGTCCATCCTCTGTACAATCCAACGTAATCCACTCAATCACATCGCGGATTGCCTCGGTCTTCTTAGAATCTTTATTAACCATCAGCCATGTGCCGCCCCAGAAGAAGCCGATAGGCGGTTCGCATACTGCCCAGTCGCCGTAAGTGCCTTCGCCTACGGCCTCGCCGCCGCAGTTTGGAGCCATGGTGTAATTAATCAGCCACGCAGGACCGAAGAAGCCGAAAATTCCCTTCTCTCCTTCCCCCTTCATGTCCGCAAACCATGCATCCTGCCAATCCTGCGTATCATTGTGATATCCATTGTCCTTTAATTTCTTGGATAAATCCAGGAACTCTTCCCGCTTCGGGTCGATATTCAGCTTGCCGTCAACAATCCATCCTGCTTCGGAGCTATTTTCCACAGCGTGCCAGATATCGCCGTCACCAGACACGATCCCGTAACCTTTCGCTTTCAGCTCTTCCGCCCCCTGGAAAAATTTGTCCCATCCTGGCCCAATCTTTGCGGCGATTTCTGCCGGATCATCGGTTCCCCAAACATCTTTCGCGATGGAACGGCGGTAAATAAACGCGCCGCCGGTTGCCTGATAGCCAAGACCCACCAGCTTGCCGTCTCCATTCGTCCCGATATCCACCGTATACTGGGCAATGTCCGCTTCTTTTAAGGCAGCTTCCACATCAATCCCTAAATCCTCATAAGGCATGGCATACTGGCTGGCGCTGCCCTGGGTGTATTTAAGGACAAACGCAGCCTCCGCGCAGTAAATATCCGGAGCCTTTTCACCGCCTGCCGCTAACGCCTGATCCAAGGCCGGCTGATAGGCGCCATCTGTGGTAGCAATAAGCGTTGTATTAATATCATAGGCAAAATCCGGATGCAGCTCTTTATATTTTTCAATCATACCTGGCACTTCATCCGTGAAAGCCCACACATTAATTACGTTGTCTCCCCCTCCTGACAATTCTCCCGCACCCTTCTCCGTGCCGCTGGCTGCCTCGCTTGCGGGCGCATTGCTGTCCGAGCCGCCTTGGCATCCGGCCAGCAAAGAAGCTGTCATAGAAGCGCATAGCACACATGCCGCTAACTTTTTCATCATTTTTTCCTCCTTTTTCGACTGGGTTTTCAGTATCTGCCACCCAAAAACTGTGCTTTTCCTTCCGTTCGGTAGCATAACTTTATTATAATCATGTACGGACTTTCATTCTTTACACTTCTTGCTGTCAGCTTTGCAATTATTGCTAATATTGCAAAAACACAAAAAAACACCCGATGCCAATCCCCGGCATCGGGTGAATAGAATAAAAAATGCTCCAAAAAACCATAGATCAATGATCGTTTCTTACAAAGCAACCTTTACCACTACTTTTTTTACTTCACAAGGGCCGCCTGCCTGGCATCTGGGCTTATGGGCATCTTCCGGCGCCACTACGATCAGATCGCCTTCCTCCAAAAGCACCGTGCCGCAAAGCTCAGGCTCCTCATAGAAAATCAGGTCATTGGCCTCGTCGCGGCTCTTCACCTTCAGGCCGTCCCGCTTGCATACGCCAAACTGCTCCTTGCCAGACACCACGTACTGGATGTCAAAATACTTCTCATGGGTTTCAAAAAGCCCTTCCTCCGGCAGCTTGGTGGTGTACTCCTGCACATTTGCCACTACCGTATCGCCCATGATGGGATAGCTTCCCACAGCCAGGGCCGCGATATCCGTCTCTGCCAGCCATTTGTAGGCACAGCAAAATTTCTCCTCTAAATAATTATACTTCTCTGCAATGCTAATATTGGAAAAAAACATAATTAACCTCTCCTTTTATCCTGATCATGCACTGAAAGTCAAATGAAATTCGGAATCCGCTCCGCTGCTTCCTCATAATTGACAGGTTAAAAACTTGCGATATCCTTAACGCCTAAATTCCCCTCTGCTATGGAGCACACCTGCTCCCAGATAGCCTCATCCACCGCCACGCCTTCCTTCATGCTGCGGCTGCGGACGGCAACCGTCCTCTCCCCTGGGCAGGTGACACGGCCGCCCTCGTGATCCGGATGGGTGGAATCCGCTGCCGCAACGCGGCGGTTTAACTTCTCCTGAATCTCCTCTTTTGTGCCAAACAGATAAGGATCATAAGCGATGAAAATCTGGCAGCAGCCGCCGCAGCTCCCCATTTCGCTTGCGGACATATCCGTCCCCACCTTGCCGTTTGCCATCAGGGCAGCAGCCAGGTCAAGGACTATGGCCATCCCGCTTCCCTTCCAGTAGCCTGCCGGAAGGATCCGCATGGTAGCCTCAATGGCTCCCGGATCGCTGGTCAGGTTCCCATCCTTGTCAAAGCCGCCCGGATAAGGCAGCTGCTTTCCCGCCAGACGGTACACGCCCAGCTTGCCGTAGGCATACTGGCTCATGGCCATATCCAGCACGATAGGGCCGTCCTCCCTGGGGATCGCCATGCAGAACGGATTGTTCCCCACCCCCGGCACATCACTGCCCCACAGCGGCATGCAGCTTTCCGAATTAATCCAGCTCATCCCGGCAAACCCGGCCTCCGCCATACGCCACGCGTAAGTGCCGCCGCGCATCCAGTGGGTGGTATTCCGAAGAGCCACACAGCCGATCCCGTGCTCCTTGGCCAGGGCAATGGCCCGATCCGTGCAGAAAAGGGCGTTGGTAATCCCGATCCCTAACTGGCCGTCATAATTTTCCACCGCGCCTTTAGCGCCCACTAATTCCGGCTTTCCCGCTAAGTTAATCCATCCCTTCTGGATATACTCCACGAAGCGGGGAACCCGGTTTAACCCATGGCTTTCTACGCCGTCCGCGCTGGACTGGGTGTGGATCGTGGCGCAGATTTCCGCCTGCTCCTCGCTTAAGCCTGCATTAATCAGCCCTTTCCTCACCGTCTCCTTAACCGTATCAAATGGTATACGCAAACTCATTTTATCTCCTTCCTCTTTACAAAACCGACCGGCAGCCATGAAAAAAGCAGGCACAGCCGCCAGGCTCCCTTAAGAGGAAATGGGAGCGCAGGGCTTCCTCCCCGCAAGCTCCATCATCTCCTCATACAAGCCGCTTGCCTCCTCCGGTGAATAGCCATACACCAAAAATACGTCCATCACATAAGGGGAGTAGGGAAGCCCGGTAAGCTCCCCGGCAAAGGCCATCGCCGCAATCTCGCTTAAAGCGATAACGGCGGAGTCGTTATGGATAGGGCCAAGGGACCAAAGCCGCACCTTTTCCGTTCTGGTAAAAATTTCCTTTTTGTGCTTTTCTTCCACATAGTGGAACAGCTCATGAGCCAGCAGCAGATTAGCGATATCCAGCTTATCGGTCAAAATCTCCGAAATCTCCGGCTTCGCCAAAAATTTCCCTGCCTTTTTCACCGCATCCATATAGATATGGATGGTATCCGGCTCGCGAAATTCCGCAAACAAAACCCGGTCAGCCTTCTCCGGGTAAGTGGGGTAAGAAACCTTCATCCCCATAGCCTTCGCCAGCTGCTCCGGCTCGCTGCACCCGTATTCCCGGCAGATTTTTCCGGCATACTCCCTGCCGCAGGCGATGGACTTTCCCATCCACTGCTTTCTCTGGCTGTCCTTAAATTTCCCATTTAAAGGCTCCCTGGAAAACACATAGGCGAACCACTCTTCCGGCGGAATCTGGGTCAGGTCTTTAAGCATTTCCTCCAGGGAACGCAAGGGAAAGTGGGGGCGCTCATACCTCCTGGCCCCCTGCTTCCCAAAAAGCCCCTGAGCTATGGGCTTAAGCGCCTCCTGCAATTCTTCCTTCGTCATCTGCAACCTCCGATGGCATATTTTGTCCTTTTGTTAACCTTCCTCTGGCAGATGACCGGCCCGCGCCATTCGCACTGCGCAGCGTCCCTTTAAGGAAAAGCCACGCCTTACGAAACTCTCCGCTGCCTGCGCAGTTTCCTTTTGCCCATAAAAGCTTAAATCTCCGTCACTGCCCCTACGATAATGATCTCTTCATCCGGCTCCCGGTCGCCTAAATCCAGATCCATCAGCAGGAAAATCTGCTCCAAATCCACCGCGCTGTAATCCCCTACCCTGGGGCCTACGCACACGAAGAAATCTGGCCTTAACACGGTATCCGTCTTGAACACCGCCCCGTCCTTCCAAAGCTGCTCCACAACCTCCTGGTATTTGCTTACCGGGCACTTCTCTACGAAGCCGTTGGAGCACTGAACCTTGATGAAGCCCTTCTTATCCACGATACGGATGGGCGTCTTGTCGCCCCTGGTTCCTTTGTAAACATAAAATTTATCCGTCTTTTCCGCCAGCTTCACATCGGAAACCTTCGGCCCAAAGTCCTGGGCAGCCAGCTCGGCCGCTTCCTTCTCGTCGCATTCCTTCAAAAGATCGGTGGTCTTTACCTCCGTGGAGCCGGTGGCGATAGCCGTAACCTTGCCGGTCTGGTTATCAATCTCAATATGTACCTCCACCGTATCCGGGGACGCACCAGAGCTTACCGCCGCATCCGCCGCTTCCTTCTTCAGCTCCCGGATATCCTCCTGGGTGGGATTGGGGATTACACGCTCTACCACGTCGCGCACCATGGAAAGGGCAACGCCGATAGAGGAAATTACCTCTGCGTTCTCCGGGATGCTGTACTGCAGCCCCATCTTCTCCGCACAGTAGGGAACCAAGGAGGCCGCGCCGCCGCCGCAGCCTACCAGCTTCATGCTGTCATGGTCTAACTGGTACTTATCAGCCAATGCGTTAATGCAGGCATTTACCTTCTCAAAGTCTTTATCCAAAATCTGGGTTGCCAGCTCTTCCACCGTAATGCCTAACTTATCCGCCACCGGCTGCATCGCCTTGCGGGCCGCATTGGCATTGCCATGGGCGAAGTATTTCTCTTCAATCAGCCCTAGAACGTTGGCCGCGTCCGTGTTGGTAAAGCAAATGCGCTTGCCGCTCTTTAAGCGGATGGTTACGTAGTCTGCCGGATCCCCTGGCTTGGGGCTTACCATCTCAATCTGCGGATCCACGATCTCTTCTTCCGGGGTAAAGCAGGCATACTCGCAGCCTGCAATATGGGCGGAACGGGGGCCTACGTCTACTACGGCCTTATCGTTGATCCGAACCATGGAACCTCCCGCGCAGCCTAAGATCCGCACGTCCAGGGAGCTGATATACGTATCGTGGCCGCCGATCTGGGCATAATCCACGCCGGGTCGGCCATTTTTAATTACGCCGATATTGGTGGTGGTTCCGCCTACCTCAAAGTAAATGGCATTGGAAGCCCGCAGATACATCAGCGACCCCATTACCGATGCCGCCGGGCCGGAAAGAGCCGTCAGGATCGGGCGCTTCCTCATCTCGCTGATCTCCATAACGCCGCCGTCGCCCCTCATGATCATCAAGGGAACGGTAACGCCTGCCGCACGGACGGAAGACTCCGTAGCGTTGGCCGTCATCATCATCTTGGGCAGGATGGAAGCATTAATCGCCGCCGTCCTGGTACGCCTGGTCAATCCGTACAGCTTGGTAATATCGGAAGCCATGGAAACCGGCACGCCCTTCTTCTCCGCACAGTCATGGATCATCATCTCTTCGTCCATGCTGTCTACGCCAAAGGCCATGGAGGCAACGATTACCTGCGCGCCCTGCTTTAACAGATCATCAATATTCTGGTTAATCACCGCCTCGGTAAGCATTTTCTTTTTGATGAAGGCATTAAACACCTTGATCATCCTGCCAACCTTTTCATCCAGGATAATATCCTTTAAAGCCAGCTGCCTTTTCGCCAGGAAGCCTTCCAATCCGCCTCCCGCCACGCCTACTACGCCTACGCTGGCCACGTCGCCTTCGATAAAAGCGTTTGTGGCCTGGGTGGTAGAGTGGGCTACGAACACAACGTCCTCCGGCAGGATATTATGCTCACGCATACAATTCTGGAAGCTTTTCACTACGCCGGCGGCAACGCCGTCCTTATCATCGTGTGTGGTTTTTACCTGGTTCTTTCCAATAATTTCATGGGTTTCATTGTCCATTGCCACGCATTTGGTATAGGTTCCGCCTACGTCAATCCCCATGCGGACCGCTCTGTGCTCACGTTCTGCCATCTTCAATTTTCCTTTCCTGATCATCTATTCACACTCTGTTCATCATCTATTCCATGATGCCGGGCTAAAAGTTTTTGGCTCTTATCCCTGCGGATTGTCCCGCCTTTTCCATTCCCCTTGATTGGGATTACGGGTGCGCCACCTGACGCACCCGCAAAAGGAATATCCTTAATTCAGCTTAAGCCTAAATATGTGCCGCAGTTTAAATAAACCAAGCCGCGCCAAGCCCTCCCAGCATAATAAATGCAGCAACATACTGAAGGACGCCGGTTACGTAAGCATTGGGGATGGACAGCTTTAAGAAGTCTTTCGACTCAACCTTCGTATAAGCAAGACCCCATGCAACCCAAGACTGGGTAATGCAGCTTCCGATATTCACGGTAATGGTAGGAATAGCGAATACTGCGTATAAGAACGGAACGGAGAAGGAAGCTACGTTGGACAAAACGCCTAAGGTAGCCGCGCCGCAGCCCACCAGGGTCATCGGCCCACGGAACAGGCCCATGAACAAAAGAACCGCGAATACGATACATACAACCAGTTCATTCTTCGGCATAACGCCGCCTAATACTACCTTGAAATAAGGAGAAGCATAGGAAGCTACCTTATTGAACATGGGCAGGGTAAGAAGGAAGCCAACCAGGGGAGCGGTATCTACCACGCCGTCATAGTACAGCTTATTTACTAACTGGCAGTTTTCCTTGAACGTGCCGTTCATCCTTCCGCACAGGAACAGCGCTAAGAAGCCTGCGATAACAAAGCCGCCGATTACGGAGAAATCCAGCCAAATCTTTAACACAACCGGAACGATGGGAAGGAGCAGGGTATAGATAGGAGCATTGCGCTGCTCGGAAGCACCGCGGCTCTGTGCCGCCCATGCGTGGGAAGTTTTGGACTTCTTTAAGTAGACTGCCGCTAAAAGGGTGGTCGCTACCAGCATAATCAACAGCGCCGCATAGCCCCAGTGTGCCGCATACCAGCCTAAGGTAAAGTCAGGCATATCATCAACGCCGATAAAGAAGGCACGGTACTGAGCAAAGTTTACCGGATTTAAGTAAATGCCTGCCGCTACAGAACCCATGAAGGAGAACATGGCAATCGCTTTCGGAACGCCTAAGGACATAAGAATCGGAAGCACGATAACGCCGATAGCAATAACAGGGCCAGCGCCGGTCATAGCGGTGAAGATCAATGCGGTAACGATATTTAACAGGGCAATCGTAACCATGGGCTTGTCGCCGCCTAATTCCACGGTCTTGCGGATCAATGTGGAAGCAATGCCGGTGTCCATCAGGACGCGGCCAAACCATGCGCCCCAGCATACATTTACCAGGGTAGTGCCCCAGCCTTCGGGAGCGCTCTGGTAAATTTCATTTAAAATTTTCACCAGGCCGGACTTGCCCTCAAACTGCAGGACAGGGTTAGCCTCAATAAACGACGCGCTTGCAAAAACGGTTCCCAACAGCGGGAGAATGGTCCATACAAGGGTAATCACCAAAAACCCGATCATCAGGTTGTGGCCTTTGATACAGTAATACGCCAGGCCAAAGAAAGAAAGTAACAAAATAATACCTACTACATATTCCATAAAATTTCCTCCTAGTGTACTGACCTGTTGATATTTAACCAAATAATTCTGGTAATCACAGTTGTTCTGATGTATAATAAAAGAAACGGCGGTGATTCCTATGGCAAGACCAAAAAAG
>CAJTFL010000036.1 GCA_910575565.1 Lachnospiraceae bacterium
GTGTGATGGAAGTATACCAGAATTAAAAAGAACTAAAGCAGAGAATACGACAGACCGGATTTTCCACCGGTCTAATTGTCGTGGGAAAAATTCATATTAAAAATTTATAAAAAACCTGCCAAAAAGTCTTGACTTTTGTTAGCAGGTTTTTGTGCCCGAATGGGCGGAAAGGAGGCTGGCGGTATTGGTTCGGAAGGTGAAGAAACGTCTGGAGACTGTGGGCAGAAAGGTGGAGAGTCAGATTCCCCGGATGGCGGGAGGTGCTTATGCTGCGGGGATGATGACGGTCTTGATGTGTCAGACGGTATATGCAACGGATATTTTTGGTGTGGCGAAAAGCGCTATGCAGCAGGTGTACACGGATGTGGCAGGTCTGGCGACAGTGGGGGCTGTGGTGTGTGCGGCTGTATGTCTGTTCCTGATGAATTTCTCTAAGTCGGGGAAGACCGTGGATGAGTCCAGGGCCTGGCTGAAGCGGATTATTATCTGCTGGGCGGCGCTGATGACGTTGGGGGCTATTGTGACTTACATGGAGAAGATTATTCCACAGAGTTCATTTACACCGTAAATGGGGGAGCCGGGCAAGGAAACTTGGCCGGTATTTGTTTTTATGGGATGGTGAAGGTTCTGGATGGCTTTCTGGTGGATTGACGGGCAGTATTTGTAAATGGATTGGATGGAAGTGTCTGGAACATCTATCATCTAAATTCATCTGGGGGCAGGACAGGGATAAGATGTTGCTGATTTTGAAAAAAGAAAAGGCCGGTGCTCTCCCGGCAGGAAGACCAACTATTAAAAGTCAAGTAGATAATTGAAAAAAATCAAAAGAAATTTTTATAGAAAAAAGAGTACGACAACAAGACCTGCTGTCAGGCAGGCTGGAAAGGGAAAAAGATTTAAGCTTTTGGAACATAAGGCTGATTATTTTTCACAACAGCATAAATAATGTTGCACATTTTTCTTGCCACAGCACCAATACAGGTTAAATGATGCTTGCCTTCGGCCCTCTTTTTCTGGTAATAGGCACTTAATACAGGGTCTTTAAAGGCGGCGACCAGGGCGGCTTGAAAAATGGCTTTCCGCAGGTATGGTGATCCGCGTTTGCTCATTACATTGTGGGCTGCTTCAAATTCGCCGGACTGCGTGACCGTGGCGTCAAGCCCGGCAAAGGCCGCCAGTTTTCTGGGACTGTCAAATTTAGAGATGTCACCTATTTCACTGATAATAGCAGCACCTGTGACATTACCGATCCCGGTAATGGTTGTAATGGGGGATTCCAGTTTTTCCATGATTCCAGCGATTTCAGTTTCCGTTTCTTTTACCTGTTTTTCAATAAAGGCTATCTGTTCAATCAGCGCTTTGAGTTGAAAGGTAAAGCTGCTTTTGGCGAAAGTAACGCCAAAGGAACAGGATGCGGCAGCCTTTAACTGCTCTGCTTTTGCAGAGCCGACTTGCTTACGGCTGAGTTTGGCCAGCAGTTGGGCAAGAGTTTGTGATGAAACCGACTCAAAATCAATGGGCGAAGAAAACTGGAGAAGGATCTCTTTTGAGGTCTTGCCAAAGATGTCGGAAAAAATGGACTGGTATTCAGGGAAAACCTGATCCAGTACACAGACAACCTTACGCTTCAGATCACTGATGGATTCCACCAGATAGGTGCGAAAACGCGTAAGTGAACGCAGGGAGAATAAATCCTCATCTGCGAGCCTGGTTTCGACAAACTGCCCATAACGGATTAAGTCGGCAATAAGGACAGAATCAATGATATCATTTTTCCGTTTGCGAATTTCAGTGCCCCTGCGCCAGCCATCGGTCTGAATGGGATTGATGACATGAAGAAGGAACTTCTTTTCAAAAAGAAATGAATAGACAGAGAGCCAGTAGTGTCCGGTAGCTTCCATACCGATTTCAAAGTCGTCGGTGCTGGAAGAATAAGAAGTAAGTTTGGAAAAGAGGGAATGTCCGCCGTCCGAGGTATTGGGAAAGGAGAAAGCCTTAAATACCACCTTTCCAGATTCATCCATCATGGAAGCGACATGGTTATTTTTACCAATATCAATGCCAACAAAAAACATACAGCCACCTCAGAAGAAAAATTTTAGATTGGGAGACCACTCGACTAATAAGCGCCACTACCTTGTGCTAAATACGGAGAGAAGCCATAAGGCAACCAACATCCAACTCATACGCGGAAAGCTTATTAGAGAGAGGGATCAGTCTTTCAAGTACGAGCAGAGGCGCTCAAGGAGGTGACGATCATCCTCTCAATCTAATAAAACTATTATCTCCTATCAGACAGGAGATGTAAAGAAGCAGGTCTGAGGGTTTATAGGTATCCCTTGAACAACCTAAATACATTATACAAGGAGGTCGGTATGAATACGTTAGAAGTGCTTACGTTGGTGCTGGTGATTTTTGCAGCCTTGACATACATAGACAATAAACACAACCGCAAGTAACGGAAAAGGCTATCCTCTACTGCCAATAGGGGATAGCCTGTGATCCGTTTGAGTTTTAAACTGATTATTGTTTCCGATTGAACAACCGTCGGATATGCTAGAATCCTTCGGCTTCTATGATGATTATAAACCAACACTGCGAATTTTGCAAGAGGGTTTAGGAGATGGGGGTGCTTCGGCGCTCCTATTTTTTTGCGGATTTGTAGACTATATTACCTGAAAGCGGTCTTGTCCGCAAGAAGTTTTTTCTGGTTTTTATAAAGGTAGGAAGGGATGAGTGGGATTCCGCCGCCTTCGGCATTGTGGTAAAATCCAAAAGTTTGGATTTGTGGGAAAATCTAAACTTTGGGATTTTACCACGATGCTTCTTTTTGCTTTTAGAGCCTTTTTAGGGCAAGGGATTAACGGGCAGGGTTGTTGTTCCGGTCTGGCTGTTCCTGTGCGTTTTTTGGCGGCTCTGTGCGCCCTAAATACTGGTTCAGGTTCTCTAGTTTCCGGTTCAGCGATTTCAGCTCCTTATCGCAGTTTTTGTAAGTGGCGGTCAGTTCCTTCTTCTGTGCGGTCAGCTCCTGATATTCCGCTTTCAGTTTGTCAATGTTCAAGCCTTTTAAATGGATGCCCGCCTGTTCCAGCATACGCCTTGCGCCACCATAAAGTATAATCTGGCTTTCATGCTTGCGGAAATATGCGTCAGGTTTTTTCGATTTCTTATAGGCAATATTATACGGCTTGTTGGCTTTGTATTGTTCCGCATATTTGATGATTTCCGCAAGGTCTTTCATACGGTTTTCCAGTTTCCGTACCGTCTGCTTTGCTTCCTTTCCGGTGGCGGCAGTGGCGGCGATTTTCTGTTCCAGTTCCTTAATGGAACCTACCTCATTGTACGTCTGTGCTGCAATCTTTAAATTCCGGGCCGCCACCCACCTTTGCAGTCCCGGACTGTTCTGGAATTTTTCATCAGAGGTGTCAATCAATCTCTTATCCGCATAATCTCTTTTCGGGATAACTGCCTTCCGTTCCCGTTTCAATTCTATCCGTTCTTTGATACGTTCTTTTGTATATTCCCTGCCGAGTGACTTCACACTGCCACGCACAAAACGGTCTTTGCCAAGTGGACGGAAAGAGATAAATTTGGGGGCATCTTCCCCAAAGGCTTCGCCTTTTATCTCATAGCCTTTTGCCCGCATCAGGAGCAGAAATTCTTCATAGGTGGAGGATGCTTTGATGGCAGCGTTGATGTCTTTTCTTATCTGCGTTTTCCATGCTGTACCGTTCTTGTCTGACTGCCATTCATTATATTTTTTGCCACGCTCTCCGCCGGGAATTATGACGGAAAGGTTATGCTCGCTGCACAGCTCGTCACTCAATTTCCGGATGCGGTAATAGCTCTGCTTGCAGTCATGGTATTTGTTGTGTTCCATGTTGTCGGCGGCACAAAAAATGATGTGGTTGTGGACGTGACCTTTATCAATATGTGTGGTGACAACATAAGAAAATTTTCCCTCTAAAACCTTGAAGGTTTTCATGCAGATACAGTTGTGAAAAGCGGGTGTATGGCAAAAGACGCAGGCATGATATTATCAGAGTTTATATTGCTTGCTTGGGATTGGTGGAAAGGAACATTCAGAGGAAAATGCAATCCAGACAGCGGATGCGCTGAACATGATTCAGCCGGATTTTATTCGTGTCCATGCAACCGGAATAAAGCCGGAGTCCAAAATGTGGGAGTTTGTTCAGGAAGGTTCTTTCGCATTACAGTCGGAGGAAGAAATAGTAATAGAGCAAAAATTATTCTTGGAAAAGCTGTACGAAATGAACAGTTATTATGTGAATGAACATATCATCAACCTGTTGCTGGAGGTTAGAGGGAATTTGCGGACAGATAAATTAGAAATGCTGTCTGCAATAAATAAATTTTTAGGATTGCCGGAAGATGAAAAACTTCTATTCATTGTAGGCAGGCGGCTTAACATTTTCTTTATGCTGGATGATTTGAAAAAGCCTAAACAGTATCAAAAAGCACAGGAATGTATGGAGAAGATTTTGCAGAAAAATCCGCAGGTTGATTTTACCAGACTTTGTAATTATGTCAGGCAGTCACAGATTTAGAACAATAAGAGAACCCGCATAGCTGTTTCAAGTTTTTGCTGTGCAGGTTCTTTTTTGCCATAAGGATAGTCGATAAAAATAATTATTTTTTGCTTTGGGAAGGGCAGCATACAGGCTGTATATCCAATCCGTCCAAATATGATGTTCCACAATCGCACATGGCGTTCAGTACAGGTATGATGCTTTTTCCAAAGGCAGTAAGAGAGTAGATTGTTTTAGGCGGCTTTTCTGGAATTACTTCTCTGTTTATCATGCCGCAATCTTCTAAATCATGGAGCTGACCGGAGAGCATTTTAGGGGTTGCTTTTGGGATAAGGCGTTGCAGTTCCATATAGTGTAATGGCTGTGATTTTAAATGCCACAATACCAGAGGTTTATATTTCCCGCCAATCAGGGACAGGGTAGCTTCTACGGGACAGTTAAATTGCTTTTGTTCAATTTTCATTTTGCTTCTCCTAACTGCAAGGGTGCTATCTTTTTTGAAAGTATCTATCAAAAAAGTGCAATCTTGCGGAATTATATTTCAGCGTTACAATAGAGTTGTCAGTTGGTTTGGCATACTAAATATAACATAAGAAAGGACTTGATACTATGGATTTTTTAAACATTGCAAAACAGCGTTTCTCTGTACGCAGCTACACAGATCAGGCGGTGGAAAAGGAAAAACTGGATAAGATTCTGGAAGCTGCCCATGTAGCTCCAACCGCCGCTAACCTCCAGCCTGTGCATCTGATTGTGGTGCAAAGCAAAGAGGGACTTGAAAAAATAGGACAGGGGGCAAATCTTTACGGTGCGCCGCTGGCAATCATCGTCTGCGCTGACCATGAAAAGGCATGGGTGCGCCCGTTTGATAAGAAGCAGACAGGTGATATTGATACCTCCATTCTGACAGACCACATGATGCTTCAGGCTACGGAGTTGGGACTTGGCTCTGTATGGATTTGCTATTTCAAGCCGGATGTTATCCGCAGGGAATTTGGACTTCCTGAAAATCTGGAACCCGTCAATATCCTTGCAATCGGTTATTCGGATGAAGAAGCCGCTGATCCGGAACGCCATTCAAAGATGCGTATTCCGATAAACCAGTTGGTATCATACGAAAATCTGTAATGGGAGCGATTGCGAATATTTGAACATAATGGGCAGTGCGCACAGCGTACTGTCCGTTGTGTTTTATGGATACCGTTCAGAAATATGCGCATATGTTTCTTCCAGAATCCACTGAATGTGTTCGTCCTGAATACTGTAAAAGACCTTTTTGCCTTCCTTGCGGGAACGGACTAACCTTGCAATGCGAAGTTCATGTAGTTGATGGGATATAGCAGATTCAGTGACTTCAATTTTCTTTGCAAGTTCGCTCACACAATATTCCTGCTTCATCAAATGCCAGAGTATTTTCATTCGGGTGTAATCGCCCATTGCTTTGTGTAATTCTGTTAATTGTTCCAGTTCGGAAGAATTGGGGACAGAAAAAATTGTTTTGTTTGTTTGATTCATAGTGTTGCTCCAATCTTATGTATACCCTTTCGGGCATTCCGTAATCCATACTCCTTCGGAGTGGGCGTTGCACGACAAGGTATAAGCTGTTTGACAGACCATAGGTATATGAGTATCATAATTTTATCTGGAAGGGGGTGGTTAAATGCCACACTATAACTTACCTCACAATCATGGACAGAATATTGAGAAAGTCCTAGATAAGATTCCACCTGCAGAACGGTTCAAAGATATAGCGTTTTTGTTCCAGCAATTAGATGATCCTACAAGGTTGCGGATTTTGTGGCTGTTATGCCATTGTGAGGAATGTGTCTGCAATATAGCGGCGGCTGTTGGTATGAGCGCACCTGCTGTGTCGCACCACCTTCGGGTTTTAAAGAAAAGCGGGATTATATCAAGCCGGAGGGAAGGAAAGGAAGTATACTATTCTCTGTCTAAAACGCCACAGGCGAAATTGCTGCACCATTCCATAGATGCTTTATTTGAATGCGAGTTATGTAATGGCTCGCATTCATGAGCAAGTAGCGTAGCGGATTGCGAATGTCCTCTTTTTGTCCTGTCCAACCGATATTTAAGAAAATGCGCTACCTTGTGGGGTGTAGCGCATTTCTGTTGTGTTTTTAAATTGACTTTAATCAGAAACGGGGGATACTTTTACCCGCATTGCCCGGATTGCGTTCAAGATTGCAATAACGGAAACACCAACATCGGCAAATACCGCCGCCCACATATTGGCATATCCTAAAGCTCCTAAAATCAACACTAAAAACTTAATTCCCAAAGCAAATACAATGTTCTGGTTTGCGATGCGGATTGTCTTTCGGGCAATCTTCATAACTGCGGCAATTTTTGAAGGCTCATCTGTCATTAAGACTACATCTGCGGCTTCGATAGCGGCATCAGAGCCAAGACCACCCATAGCGATACCGACATCTGCCCTTGCCAGTACGGGGGCATCATTGATTCCGTCCCCGACAAAGATAAGTTTGCCTTTTTCTGTTTTTTCTCTTAACAGTGCTTCTACCCGGTCAACTTTGTCGGCGGGGAGCAGCTCAGTATAAGCCTGATCCAGTCCAAGACGCTCCGAAACTTTCTGCCCTACTGCGTCAGCATCTCCGGTAAGCATAACCGTTTTCCGTATGCCGGAGGATTTGAGCTGGCGGATTGCAGACGGAGCGTCCTGCTTGATTTCATCTTCTATGACAATGGAACCGGAATACTTTCCGTCACAGGCGAGATAAATCACCGTTCCAACTGCACCGGAAGGCTGGTAGCGGATATGTTCCCGTTTCATGAGCTTTGCATTTCCCGCAAGGACTTTCTTTCCGTCTATTACTGCCTGTACGCCATGACCTGCAATCTCCTGAACATCAGATATGCGGTTCTGGACTATTTTTTTGCCATAGGCTTTTTTGATGGAAGCAGAAATAGGATGGTTGGAATAATCCTCTGCGTATGCGGCAAGCTCTAAAAGCTGTGTTTCGTCCATACCCACAGGATGGATTTCACTGACTGCAAAAGAGCCTTTTGTGAGTGTGCCTGTCTTATCAAATACAACCATTTCGGCATGAGCTAAGGATTCCAGATAATTACTGCCTTTTACAAGGACACCGATTTTCGATGCGCCACCGATGCCGCCAAAGAAACTTAACGGGATAGAGATTACCAGCGCACAGGGGCAGGAGATTACAAGGAATGTCAAAGCACGATAAATCCATATGCTAAAGGACTGACCAGTGATAACAGGCGGCAATATGGCAAGAGCCAGAGCCGCAAATACCACTGCCGGGGTGTAGTAACGTGCAAAGCGTGTGATAAAATTCTCTGTCCTGCCTTTTTTATCGCTTGCATTTTCTACTAAATCAAGGATTTTTGCTACGGTGGATTCCCCGAACTCCTTTGTTGTGCGAATAGATAAAATGCCTGTCTGGTTGATGCAGCCGCTGATGACTTCCGCACCCGGAGCAACCTCAGAAGGCTGTGATTCTCCGGTCAGTGCAGAGGTATCCAAAGCAGAAACGCCATTTATAATGATACCGTCCAAAGGGATTCGCTCACCGGGTTTTACAACAATGGTATCTCCAATAGAAACTTCTTCCGGATCAACCTGTACCAGTTTCCCGTCCCGTTCCACGTTTGCGTAATCCGGGCGGATGTCCATTAGGCTTGCAATGGATTTACGGGATTTGGAAACTGCATAAGACTGAAACCATTCCCCTACCTGATAAAACAGCATGACAGCTACGCCTTCGGAATGTTCCCCTAAAATCAGTGCGCCAATCGTTGCTATCGTCATTAGGAAATTTTCGTCAAATACCTGACCGCTTAATATGTTTGTAATGGCTTTCCAGACAATATCGAGGCCGATTACCACATAACAGGCTAAGAATATGCCCATTTCTGCCTGCTCCGGAAGATGGAGCAGACTGCCTGCAAGAAACAGGACTGCCGCTGCAATAATGCGGATCAATAAATGTTTTTGTTTTCGTGTCATTAGAATACTCCTTTCATAAATCAGGCGTTTTCGTTAAAAAAACACCGGATGCCAGAAATGGCAGCCGGTGTCCAGTTCGTGTTGCGTCATGCCCATAAAGGAACACGATGCGTTTGGCAGATGCCACTTAACGGTTATGCCTGATCTGTTTATGCTTTTACTGTTACGTCCGGCTCGATTTTTTTAATCAGTGCCTTTGCTTCATTCAGTATGGCATCAAATCTGTCATCAGGTGCTTCCAACACCATTTTTTGACCGAGGAAGTTGACGGATACACTGGTTACACCGTCAATTTTCTGTACGGCGTTCTGAATCTTATCTGCACAGTGACCGCAATCCAAGTCGATAAGTTTGATTGTTTTTTTCATGGGAATAATCCACCTTTCTAAAAAATTTGTTTAGTTGGTTTGGCACGCCTTAGTGTGCAGAAAAGCTGCCAGTGACAGGTTTTCTGCGGGCTAAACAATTAAAGAGATGTTTAATCGTTCTGCGCAAAGTATAGTCACCAATCCGCCATAAGTCAATGGATTTGAAGGCGGTATTCCTCTTTGGAGCAAAAAACCTTCTGATTGGATTTTTGTAAAAAAAGAAATTGCTTTTCGGATAAAAAAAGCTCCTTTTCAGAGCAGACAAAAGGAAAATCGGGTGTTTATAATGAAAAACGGTAACAGCTCCAGTCCCCTACGGGGGAGGGGTAACAATTCAGGTGAGCTGAATTGTTACTTACAAAAATCCATTTAAAATCGCCGTTAGCGATGGGATTTTTGTACTCCTGAATCACATTCTTACGGTCAGCGCAGTAAATGCGCAGACCTGACAGAACTGTCATGGGACACATATTGATACTGTTACAAATTTAGAAAAGAAAGAAGGGATAATTTTGCAAAAGGAGCAATTTGACATTACGGGTATGACCTGTTCCGCCTGCTCTGCAAGAATTGAGAAAAGCGTAGCGAAGCTGCCGGGAATAAAGGAGGTATCCGTAAACCTGCTAAAAAACAGTATGGTTGCTTCTTATGATGAGTCTGTTCTGGATACGGAGGGAATTGTGCAGGCAGTTGAAAAAGCCGGGTACGGGGCATTTCCCAAATCGGTTCAGAATAAGGGGCAGACTGTAAACGCTTCTGCGAAGCGGACAGCACAGCCAGAGGCAAACACAGCACAAAAAGAATACGGTCAGATGAAAAAGCGGCTGCTTCTGTCCGCACTGTTTACCATTCCACTGTTCTATATATCTATGGGGCATATGATGGGGTGGATACTTCCCAAAGGGCTGCTTGGTATGGAAAATGCAATGAGTTTTGCTTTTACACAGTTTCTATTGCTGATTCCGGTAGTGTTCATCAATTTTAAATATTACCGCATGGGTTTTAAGACACTGTTTCATGGCTCACCGAATATGGATTCCCTGATTGCTATTGGTTCTGGTGCGGCAATCGTTTATGGTATCTATGCCATTTATAAAATCGGGATAGGATTTGGGCATGGCGATATGGAAACCGTACACAGCTTTATGATGGATCTGTATTTTGAATCCGCTGGTATGATTCTGACACTTATAACATTAGGTAAGACGTTGGAAGCTCGTGCAAAAGGAAAGACCTCAGATGCCATTACAAAACTGATGAACCTTGCGCCTAAGACTGCTACAGTGGAAAGGAATGGAATTGAAATACAGGTTCCGGTAGAGGAAGTGCAGGCAGGAGAAGTTTTAGTTGTAAAAGCGGGGGAGTCTATTCCGGTAGACGGGGTAATTCTGGAAGGGGTTTCGTCTGTGGATGAATCGGCTCTGACCGGAGAGAGCATACCTGTGGAAAAACAGACCGGGGATAAAGTAATCGGCGCAACAATCAATAAATCCGGCTATTTTAAAATGCAGGCTACGAAAGTAGGGGATGACACCACATTAGCACAGATCGTGCAGCTTGTGGATGAAGCAACCAGTTCAAAAGCGCCTATCGCAAAACTGGCGGATAAGGTCAGCGGGGTATTTGTCCCGGTTGTTATCGGCATTGCCTTAATTGCAGTTATTGTATGGCTTTTTGCAGGGTATGGATTTGAGTTTGCCCTTTCTATTGGTATTTCCATTCTCGTCATATCCTGCCCTTGCGCTCTCGGTCTGGCAACACCTACCGCAATCATGGTAGGCACAGGGAAAGGAGCATCAAAAGGCATTTTGATTAAGTCGGCGGAAGCTCTGGAGGTAGCGCATAGCATTGATACGGTTGTTTTGGATAAGACCGGGACAATCACACAGGGAACGCCTGTGGTAACGAATGTGCTGGTAAAAGAGGGAATTTCACAGGATGAGCTTCTGCAGGTTGCCGCTTCTCTGGAAAAAATGTCAGAACACCCACTTGCGGATGCGATTGTGGAGGAAGCAGAAAAGAACGCTTTAGGTTTTCTGCCTGTGAATAACTTTAAGCAGATTCCGGGGCAGGGGATTATGGGAGAAATCCAAAATGTTACCTGTCTTGCAGGAAACCGCCGCCTGATGTCCGCACAAGGCATAGAAGGAGGCGCATTGCTCCAGCTTGGGGAAGCAATGGCTGTGGACGGAAAAACACCATTATTCTTTGCCAGGGGCGGACAGCTTATCGGTGTGGTGGCTGTGGCAGATGTGGTAAAGCCTACCAGTAAACAGGCAATACAGGAATTATCCGGCTTGGGAATGGAGGTTGTCATGCTTACCGGGGACAATGCCAAAACTGCGGAAGCAATCAGAAAGCAGGTGGGTGTAGACAGGGTAGTTGCCGAAGTATTCCCGCAGGATAAGGAAAAGGAAATCCGGCGTTTACAGGAAAAGGGCAGAAAGGTGGCTATGGTAGGGGATGGCATCAATGATGCGCCTGCGCTTGCAAGAGCAGATGTAGGAATTGCTATCGGGGCAGGAACGGATGTGGCGATTGAATCAGCGGATATTGTGTTGATGAAAAGTGACCTCTTGGATGTGTCTACCGCTGTCCAGTTAAGCAAGGCGGTTATCCGCAACATCAAGCAAAATCTGTTTTGGGCGTTTATCTACAATATCATTGGTATTCCGGTTGCGGCGGGGGTATTTTATCTGTCCTTCGGCTTGAAGTTAAACCCGATGATCGGAGCCTTTGCAATGAGTTTCAGCTCTGTCTTTGTGGTATCAAATGCCTTGCGGCTTCGCTGGTTCAAAGCAAGGCATCTTGCAAAACCGGAACAGAAAGAAACATATAGCAGCAGTCAGACAATTTTATCGAAAAAAAGTGAAGGAGAAAAGAACATGGAAAAATTATTGAAGATTGAAGGAATGGTTTGCGGAAACTGCGTAAAGCATATTTCAAAGGCGTTAATGGAGATTGAGGGTATTTCAGATGTCACAGTGCAACTGGAAGCAAAAACAGCATTGGTACAGATGCGCCATGCGGTATCAGAGGACAGGCTGAAAACAGCGGTTGAAGATGCTGGCTATCAGCTCATAAGTGTTCAGTAGCCGGGTTGCCTATGAAAGCGAAAAAAGGAAATGTCACCCATAAACTGAAAATTGCGAAAGGTCAGTTAGATGGTATCCTGCAAATGATAGAGGAAGATCGTTACTGCGTGGATATATCCAATCAGCTTTTAGCGACACAGGCATTATTAAAGAGTGCTAACCAACAGATTTTACAGGCACATATCCGTAACTGTGTCCGGGAGGCGTTACAGACTGATGCGGAAAATCCGAAACTGGAAGAAGCATTGCAGTTATTGGAAAAAATGGTGCAATAGCCCGATATTTCCGATTGGATAAAAAGTCCTTCGGATAGGAGCAGACAAAAAGGACTGGATTTTAATATACTCTATATGGTTAGGCATGGCTATCACATATACAGAGTATATGTGACCGCAGGCAGTCGCCAAAAACAAGCAAGCTTGTTCTTGGCTCGTTGCTTATGCGAGATATAGATATAAGGAGGAAACGTGATGAAACAGTCACTTGATACAAGGACAAAATTATTGACGAAAAGTCCGTTTTCCCTCATGCTGGAGCTTAGTATACCTGCGGTTCTTGGCATGGTGGTTGTAGGGCTTTATAACATGATGGATTCCATTTTTGTAGGGCAGATGGTAGGCGCTGCGCAAATGGGGGCGGTATCCGTATCTTATCCGTTTACGCTCATCAATGCGGGTTCAGCGGCGATGTTGGGAGTAGGCTCTGCTTCTGTGCTATCTCGTGCGATTGGCAAGAAAGATCAGGATACCATAAAAAAGATTATGGGAAATCTGATTGCAATGGTGCTTCTGCTGTCTGTTATTTACACTGTGATAGGTATGGTATTTGCCCGCCAGCTTTTATCTCTGGCAGGTGCCAGCGATAATATCCTGAACTATGCGGAAAAATATCTGCGTATTGTGTTTGCGGGAAGCCTGTTTGTAAACTTCTTCCAGAGCGCTAATATGGTTATTCGTGGGGAAGGGCAGCTTAAAAAGGCAATGGCTATTATAGCAAGCGGAGCAATCCTGAACATTATCCTCGATCCGATTTTTATTACGGTTTTAAAGCCTTACGGATTGGGAGTGGAAGCGGCTGCTTATGCAACGATTTTTTCACAGTTCATTCAGGCGGTGATTACGTTATGGTACTTTAAGAAGAAAAGCGTAAATGTAAAAATCGGACGGATACATATTGACGGGGAATTACTGCCGCAGGTTCTGGCGGTTGGGGTTTCCGCTTTGCTGATGCAGGTTTTGACACTGGTACAGCAGACGGTGATTTATCGTGTGGCGTCTGTGTATGGTGGGGAAAATTCGCAGATATTGTTAGGAGCTGCGCTGCGTTTCTGGAACTTCTCGTTTGTTCCTCTTTGGGGTATCAGTCAGGGATTTCAGCCAGCCGCAGGGACAAACTACGGTGCGAAAGATTATGACCGGGTAAAGAAATTGACAGGCGTATTCATTACGGCGGCAACAGTGTTGTCCTTACTGTTCTACATTCCGGTTGAACTGTTCCCGGATAAGGTGCTTTCCATGTTTATTACAACACCGGGCGTGGCAGCTTCGGGGGAAACCAATTTTCGGATTATGTTCAGTACCTATATTTTACAGGGAAGTTTCCTGATTGCGGTAACGCTGTTCCAGTCATTGGGAAAGGCGAATAAGGCTACTTGGTTAGTATTGTTCCGGCAGATTATTTTATTTATCCCGCTTTGTGTGGTTTTGCCGATGGTTGGCGGTATGGGGATTCGTGGTGTCTGGCTGGCGATTGCCCTGACCGATGCGGTTCTGGTTGTGATTACCGTATTGATGATGCTTTCAGAATTTCGCAAGATGCCGGAAACAAGATAAAGTAATAAAATGTATATTGAGCCGATACTTCGATTTATAAGGTATTGGCTCTTTTCTTCATTTGCATAGTCGGCAGAGAAGGGATATAATTCTATTTGGAGTGTAAATCCTACCGATTGGAGCAGTATATTATGAAGAAAAGATATATAATAAAGGACAGGCGCGAGACTGTCCGCTACCCAAATGGAGCGAAAGCGGAGTTTGGGTTTCACGTGCTCAAACATCTGGTGGAACAGATTAACGGTATAGAAGGAATAGAGGGGACTGCCATGCAGGAAAACTTAGTGAAAAATACAAAAGGGCTGTCTGCGGTTATTCCAAAAGACAATGACGGATATTGTACAGTCTATAAAATGGACTGTGCCGATGGTTTAGGATTGATGACAGTTTATCAGGTTTATCCGGGCATACAGCTTATTTACAATGATTTTGAAGCGACAGGCTGTGAATGGGAAGGTGCGCTTGGACAGAACATATTGGAAATCAACCATTGCAGAGAGGGACGTGAGGGAAGCAAATTATTAAGCGGTTCCTGTCTGTATCTTGGAGAAGGAGATATGTCTATTCATACAATGGATAATTGTGCTTCCGAAATGGCATTTCCACTAAAGCATTACCGGGGAATTTCCGTTGTTATCAATTTAGAAATAGTATCAGAATATCCGCCGCAGACTTTGGCAGAAAGTGGAATTGACATATTGGAATTTAAAGAAAAGTTTTGTGCAGATGGAAATTGTTTTATTATGCGGGCAAAGGATGAAATCGAGCATATTTTTTCGGAGCTTTATTCTGTGCCGGACTGTCTGCAAAAGCCATATTTTAAGCTAAAGGTGCAGGAGCTTCTTCTTTTCCTCTGTATGGTGGATGTAACAAAAGAGAAACAGCGGGAAATGTATACTTCGCCGCAGGTGGAGATTGTCAAGGAAATTCATAAAAAACTAATTTCAAACTTGCAGGAGCGTTCTACGATAGAGGAACTTTCCAAAGAATTTCTTATCAATACGGCTACTTTAAAAGCCACATTTAAAGGGATTTATGGACAGCCTATCGGAACTTACATGAAAGAATACCGCATGAAACAGGCGGCTGTGCTTCTTCGGCAGACGAAAAGTACAATAGCGGAAATCGCAAATCAGGTGGGATATGAGAACCAGAGCAAGTTTTCAACAGCTTTTCGGGATGTATTGAAAATAACACCCGCAGAATATCGAAAACAAAATGCCAGTGAGTAGGATGGAGCTAAAAGCAGCAAAGCATAATGGGTATGTAAGCGAAGTTTGCATTTGAAATAACTGTATAAAAATTATAAGGCTCCGAATGCCTTGTAATCACGCATTTTCAAGTGATTATGAGGGATTCGGAGCCTTTTTCTATTCAAAAAAAGGTCAAGATGGAAATACCGTCTTTTACCGTTAAAAACCGTCTAAAATCACTTCAAATTGAGTATTACGGGGCAGCTTTGTTGAGTAAATTGGATACTCACAATCTCCGGCGAAGTTTACTCAATTATCGTAATCCCTTAAAACTCATTTTCTCAAATCCTTCATAATATTAAAAAATTTAAGGAGATTAATTATGGCAAATACAGCGTTAGGAGCAGAAAAAGAGAAAGCGATTATTTTTATCAGCGATGCACATGAGAAATTCTACTATGAGAAATTGAAAGAGATCAGGTATCGGGACGTGTACCACAAAGCGCTTGTATATTGTCTTGGCATCAGCGATGACATGAGAAGGAATATTTACAGTATCTATAACTTTAAGACAGGCTGTGTAAAAACAGAGTGCCTGCATGAAGGCTGGCAGACCAGCGGGAGCGTGAAAGTAGTCAGGATGGCGTATAACCTTTACTGCAACGGTACGCCGAGTGTCCTTGATTACGATGATCCGGAGGAACAGGTGGACGAGTGCAGACGGTACACAGTGGAAGAACTGTTCTGCTGTGCCTATGCACCTTATTTTTGGCAGGCGGTACAGATCAGGTATCCGGAATATGCAACGTATAACCACAATCTGTACGCCATGTTCGGAGGACGGGATTGATGTTAAAAGTCAGGCTTATGGGAACAAAGAACGATATTAAGTGGTTCGGGAAGATTTTACAGAGGAACCCGAAAATCGAAGTGACGGAGTTTTCCGATATGTTCCCAAACAAAGGGACAAAGAAATATTACAGGACTTATGTGGAAGTCAGGAAAAGCAACGTAAAAGAAAACCAGTAGAAAGCAAAGGAGAGAATTATCATGTGTAAAATAATCGCAATCGCAAACCAGAAAGGCGGTGTGGGTTATGAAAAGCTATACATTATGCAAAGTTAATGATAGAAATCCTTATAAATAAAGGATTCTTTAGTTGATTTACTTTCCATAATCCATCAAGATTTAAGTGTATTTTATCAATTCGCTTAAGGAGGTTAGCCAGAGCAAAGGAACAGGCAAAACAGCCGACAGTTGCCAAGGGAAAACAGCACAGACCGCCACCCTCTACACAAGGGATAAGGCGGTTATAAGGAAACTTGACACGCTTGTTGCCGACTTTCCCGACATATATAAGTTGACAGGGCAGGACAAAATATCTAAGACCTATTCCTTTCCGGAGTCTTTTATCGGCTACCGCAAGCCGAGGGCGGTCAGCACAGAGCAGAGGGAACGGGCAAGGCAGATGATGATTGCAAAGAATAAAGCAAAAGGAGATTAAGCAAAATTTAATGGAATTGTGTATACGTTTGTGGTAAGATAATGACATTGAACAATTTGACAAATCAATGCTTGTGGAGGTTGGTTATGATAGCTATTATAGGAGCGGGTATCTTTTCGATAGTAATTGTATTATCATTTCTCATAATTTGTGGCTTGCCATTAGGAGAGTTGACAATGGGAGAGCAATATAAAGTTTTTCCTAAGAAACTAAGGATTATTTTGATGATACAGCTTATCTTGCAGATGTTTTTTGTAGTTATCATTTTGCAAATGGGAGGTTTTATGCCTTTATGGTTTTCGGATAATACAACAAAGATAATCTGTATTGTTATGGCGGTATATCTCTCATTCAATACGGTTATGAATTTTATTTCCAAAAGCAAAAAAGAAAAATATGTAATGACACCACTTTCTACAATTTCGGCAGTATGCTTTTGGATAACTGCACTGTAAATAATTGTACAATTCTCATTTGCAAAGGAGTATACTATGTCAGTTAATATAACAGAAACATTTGAATTACTGTTTGATAAGAACAATAATGTTGCATACAAGGCATTACAGGAATTACAAAAAGAAAGTGAAGAAACAGATTGCGTCTATCCTTATATGGACAGATTGAGCGATATGCTTGATAGTGATAATTCTTACATTCGCACAAGAGGACTTACACTACTTGCCTATAATGCGAAATGGGATAAGGATTATAAAATTGATGAGGTTATTGATAAATATTTGAAACATATAACAGATGTCAAACCTATTACAGCAAGGCAATGTATCAAATTGTTACCCATTATTGCAAAACATAAGTCTGAATTGAAGAAAGATATTCTTTCTGCCCTGCAAAATGCAGACATTTCTATTTATGAGGATAGTATGCAGTCATTAGTTTATAAGGATATTCAAAAAGCATTAGAAGTTATACAGAAATCATAAAAATCACACGTTTCTATTTTGTTGAAAAAACACTAAGCATATAGAAATGCTTGAATTAAAATGAATTGATTAACAAAACGACAATCGGGATTTATGTAGAGGTGACATTGTGAAAAAAGTAATTTTATATATTCATGGAAAATGGGGAACATTGGTTTCATACAGATGAACAGCTTGCTTTTTTAGATATCTGGATGAAAAAGACAATAGAATAAATTTCTATTGTCTGGAAAATCAGAACAGATAAATGATGTAAAAACCGAATATTGTTTACCTTTAGGTAGCGATTATCTTCACAGACAATCTGCTACCTTTTTTATTTTCAGAAACTATTAACACAGCCACAGAAAGAATGAGGTATCAGAAATGATTGAGAGCAAGAATGACACAAGCAAAAACTTGGAAAAAGCATTGCAGGCATTGAAACAGGCGCAACAGCGTGTGGCCAACGAAAAGAAAAAGCAGAACGAGAAGAAACGGAAAGCCGAGAAACCACTCCCCCACAACCTACTCTCCCCAATGCCGAAAATGAAAGCGAGGGCGGTACGGAATGACGAGGGCAACGGAACTGGAAAGCCGAGGTAACGTATTCACCCCGTTTACGGGGTGCGCACAGATATACCACCAGAAGGTGGTATGTGCGTCCTTCGGGGAGCAAGTTTCACTTGCATATACTCCTGCGGAGGGCGTTGCCTGCCTTGCGGCAGCCAAAGAGGGAAACGACAATTCCCCTTCGCAAGCTGCGCTTGCTGCCCTTTAGTGAACTTTGCGTTCAGATAAAGGCTAAAGAACAGCCTATATCTGCCCACAAAGTCTATGAGTGCGCCCCACTACCCTGTCGGCAGAATGTAGGTGTTGCGTATGGCTAATGTCACGAAACAGGCAAGCACACGTTTTTCCATAGTCAGGCGGAGCAAGGGGCAGTCGGCAGTCGAGAAAGCATCATACATCAGCAGGAGTATTCTTGCCAGCGAGTATGACGGGCAGACCTACCGCCCGAAATACCATGAAGATTTAGTCCACAGTGAAATCACTCTCCCACCCAATGCGCCCAAAGAGTATGCAGACCGAGCCACCTTATGGAACGCTGTTGAACTGTCAGAGAAAGGGCAGAAATCACAGCTTGCGAGAATGTTGAAAGCGTCACTCCCCAACGAATGGAGTTACGAACTTGCGGAGGAAGTTGTGAGGGATTATGTGCAGAGGAATTTTGTTGATAAAGGAATGTGCGCTGATTGGGCAATCCATGACAGCGAGAACGACAAAGGACAGCGCAATCTCCATATCCATGTAATGCTTACCTTGCGCCCTCTTACGGAAAAAGGGGAATGGGGAGCGAAACAGAAGAAAATCTATGACCTTGACGGAAACGGTGAGCGTATTCCCGTTATTGACAAAAAGACGGGACAGCAGAAAGTTGACAAGCGGAACAGGAAACAGTGGAAATGCCACACCGCCGACAGCACAGACTGGAACAGCCAAGAAAACGCCAAGATGTGGCGAAAAGATTTAGCCGACACAATCAATGCCACCAATGAACAGTTGGGAATAGCGGTACATTGGGAACACCGTTCTTTTAAGGAACAGGGCATTGACCGAGAGCCGACTATCCATATCGGGGCGGTTGCCAATGCTTTAGAGCGTAAAGGAATATAGACCGAGAGGGGCAACATCAATCGGGAAATCATCAAGAACAATCTCCTGTTGGAACAGGCAAAAGAAATGCTCATGCTTGCCAAGCAGGAACTTCACAGCGCACAGTACGCAACGTACAAAAGTACGCAGATTAAAAATACGGCGGTCAGCGTGAAGAATGAGGTCATGGAGATGATTGCAAAAGTGAAAGAGCGCAAGGGCAGATTAGCTTTGCCGATTGTCAGCGGAAAACATTTAAGAAAAATAGCTGACCGAACCGCCTTGCAGTCAGCCGACAATGCGGAGAAATTCATCACGCCAAGGAAGATAGACAGCTTTGAGAGCCTTGCGAAATTCACAGCGGATAGGGAACAAAAATACCAACAGTTGGAAACGGTACATCTTTCCAAGGGGCAGAAACTAAACCGATTAAAGGAACTGTCAAAAATGTATGCCCTCTTTGCGCCAATCCAAGCCACCTATAAGGAGAGCCAGTCACTAAAAGGGCTTGCAAAAATGAGATACGATAAGGAGCATAAGGACAGCTTATCGAAGTACCCCGAATTAAAGGAACGTATGCAGAGCCTTTTACAGAATGGAGAAAAGATAACGCCGAAACAGTGGAAAGCCGAGATACAGTCTTTGCAGTCCGAGTATGACAGTATTGGCAAAGAGCAGATCAAGACTGCCACAGAATTAGCGTATGCGGAAGTTATCAGTTATAACAAGAAAAATCTTGAAAGGGAGCTTCAGAACGAGAGCCGACAGTACAATGAACACAGAGGAACTTAAGACGGTTATTTGGAGATATTTCATCAGCTATTGGAATAATCGTAGAATCTGCCCGGCCAATGGAGGGCTTCCTCCGATGGTCAAACGACAGCAATACTATAATTCCCTGAAAAAGAAAGAGGCTGCCTAGGATACAAAATCCTTGTGGAAAATGTGTCAACTAATATTGACAAAATCATTTTGTGGGTTGGATACATAGTCAATAATGTCACTGACTGCCTGGCTTTCGGTGCGGCCCTTGCCGATGTGCAGCGGCATGATGCGTGTGGTTGCCATAGAAGGAACCTCCTTTCCTATAAACAGAGAAGATTTTTTTGAGTTTTTTTTGATTTTTCAAAGGGATTGACATATTTTCTAAAATTGCATATAATAATAGTACAAGGCAGGCAACGGCGTGTGTCTGCCAAAGCGTTGAAGCATAATAGCGTACCGGAATGCCTTGTTATGTAGAGCTTTCAGTAGGGGTTGTGCAGTAACCTCAAACCGGAGTAGGCTGCAAAGCCGAAAGAAAATGCTCAAAGCCGCCTTGCATCGCAGGGCGGCTTTCTTTATGGACAGAGAGGATTTATGGATAAATTACTAAAGTGCGCAAAAGCATTTGAAAAATTGTTGGAGATACAATATCGGATTATTATTGGCCGAAAGGGAAAAACTGTAGAGTTAGTGATTGGCTTTTCCAAATTGGACTTTCATCACCTGATGGGGCTTGGAAAGCTGAAAGATTTGCGGATAGCAAAACAAAATCGTGGTTCTGTGTTTGATGAAATCGTAAATGGAAACACCACCTATGAAACTTTAATGAAAAGCCGCTATCTGACTCAAATTGAGAACCGGTTTGAACCATTGGCTTTGATTGAACAACTCTTGGATGATAACCGTTTGGTGTTTCGCTACAACGCAAAATTAAATCAGTTTTCGTTAATCGAAGCCGATTATTTGCTATCGACATCTTTTAAAAACAGCGATATTTACATTTTTATTGCGGAATACAAAGACAGTGAAAAATACTTTTGCCGGTCTTTCTTCCCGAAAGAAAAGAAGGATTACGCAGCGGGGCAGCCACGTTACACCATGCTCTATAAAGAAAAGAAAAACCTGAATACTGGAGAGATTGCCGTCCAATATGACAGACTAACTCCGAAAGAGCAGCCATAATTTCCAAAAAGGGTGCTAATTATGCAACCGCGTTCCAGACAAACTCCACGCCCATCCGGTTGGCTTCTTCCGGGGTAATCTCGCCGGGGACACATGATGGAACCCTCCCTATTACAAAACGGCCTGCATACGCAGACCGCCTGTTTCTTTTTATTCACCATTTTTATATCGGATTACCGGAATCTGTTTGACCTTTTTTTCAATGATCCGGCGTTCTAACGCAAAGACCATATCGCTGGTGCGCTCAAAAAATCCGATGTCCTTTTTCCAGCTTATCCCGCATTTACAATGCTGCAAGCCGATATAACTGCAAATCGTCCCGTCTATCGGGACGATTTTTCATTTTTCTGCCGCAGCCGGGGCAGACTTTATTACTGGTTCCCATCTGATTCTTCCAGCTTATAAAAGCTGTCCAGGTTCAGCTCTCGTTTCAATTCTTCTTCGGATGGCAAATAAGTAAAATACTTAGACGCGAATATCTGGCGGTTATCTTCCGGCAGTGGTGTTAGAATATAAATAGTACAAGTTAAAAGTGGAAAATTCTATAAAATAACTTACAATAGAGTATAGAAAGGATGGAGATTTTTCATGAGTAAACAATACGATAAACAATTAAAAGAGGATGCAGTGAAATATTATTTGGAACACAAGGAACTAGTACTGCGTTGCGTAAATAACGGTGAATAGGCGTCTGATGTCTGCGTTAGATGTGAATCCCGCGAAACGAAGGCGTAGTGGTGCTACGTCGAGTTTCGTGGGATTTACAGATGACGTAGACAGCGGGTGCATATTCACTGGAATTTACGCAACGCAGTACTAGGCTGAAAAAAGAATTAAGGGATACACAGGACGCTTTGGAAATATTAAAAAAAGCCATCGGCATTCTGGGAAACGGACACAGGCTTGTTTCATTGAAACCTCTAAATGTGAGCAGAGGCGAAAAGAGGAACAAAAACGCCGGCTGAATGTCAGCAGGGTGCTGGAAATACTGGGCGTTTCAAGAAATGGATAGTATTCATTTAAGACCAGGAAGCCTTCGGGCAGACAGCTTAAAAAGGAAAAAAGGCTGGAAGAAATTCGGAAGATACATAAAGGCTCCCACGAAATATATGGGGCTCCCAAAATTGCAGAGGAGATGAGAAAAAGGGGGATGCAATAAGTGATAAGACGGTAGGGAATTATATGAGGGAGATTGGGATCCGGGCATGCTACACAAAACCCTGTACGAAGACAACTATCCAGCCGGATTTCAGCCGGAAGCTCAGAAGTGATACTCTGGAAGCAAAATGGGTAAAAGATGCAATAGAGAAAGCAAAAGAAGCACGAGGCGTGGATAAGCCAAAGATCATGCACAGTGACCGTGGGATACAGTATACCTGTGAAGCATATATGGAGGCGACAGAAGGATGGGAAAGGAGTTATTCAAAAAAAGCTTATCCATGGGACAATGCTTGTATAGAGTCTTTCCATTCTGTCTTAAAAAAGGAGTGGCTGAACCGTTTTCGGATCATAGACTATGACCATGCATATCGACTTGTATTTGAATATATCAACACATTTTACAATACTGTGAGGCTTCACAGCCATTGTAAATATAAATCACCATAGGAATATGAGGAAGAGCATTTGAAAAAGATGGAATTTGGCATAACGGGATTAGTGGAACATTCGGGTTAGTTAAAACTAATTACATGGGCAATATTTCCCGATTTAATTTGTACCAAAACTTGACATAATACCAATTTTATAAATAGTAATTAGATGTATGTTTTTCTTTTTTGCTACTAAAAATAGTTGCAACTTGTTTGAATGATGTGTATAATGGCAGTAATCGGAGGTTATGCTATGGGACAAAAAGACAAACTGATCCGGCGTTTAAAGTCAAAGCCTAAAGATTTTACATTTGATGATGCGGAAACTCTCCTCAGATATTTAGATTACTTTCGATCTAATAAAGGAAAAACCAGCGGTTCCCGTGTTATGTTTATAAATGAACAACATGGAAGTATATTGCTTTCATAAGCCACACCCGCAAAAGGAATTAAAAAGCTATCAGATTAAACAACTGATAGAAATTTTAGAACAGGAGGGTTTCATATGAATAATACGATTCAGTATAAAGGATATATTGGAAGTGTTGAATTTTCGGAAGAAGACAGTATTTTTTATGGTAAAGTTATGGGGATTCGTTCCTTGATTTCTTATGAAGGTGAAAGTGCCAGGGAGCTTTTGGAGGATTTTCATGGTGCTGTGGATGACTATTTAGAGAGTTGTAAGGCCGAAGGGAAGGAACCGGAAGTTGCTTTTAAGGGAAGCTTCAATATCCGCCTTTCTCCAGAACTCCATAAGCGTATTTACATTTATGCAGCTGCACATCAGATGTCTATGAATCGTTATATTGAAGAAATATTGGAGAAATCTCCGGCTGCACAATAAAATAATTCATACAATACTATATATAGCATATCCTTATTGACAGATACTGTATATAGTGTTATTATGTAGGAGTATTGATTTATATATCTTTTAGGTGAAAGATATAATAAAAATTTGTTCCTGTATGCACAAGCAGGAAGCTGAACGGTGAATATCTTACCGTATTGCTTTTGTTTATCTATGAATCAGAGAATGACGCTCATTTTGTAATGGAAATGCGGCGTCTTTTTTTGTGCGGAAAAAGGGACGGCAATATGGAAGGAGGGCAGAGGTAAGATTTTATTAAAGCAAAGGAGGGGCGAATGAAACGGGATAAATTCAAAAAAAATGCGGCTTCAGCTGGAGACGTTGAAGCCTGCGAAGGCAGATGGCTGTGCGCTGCCTTTGAAGGGGCTGACCATGGAGACATCGGAGACGTCAAATTTTTCTATGGAGTCTGTGGAGCAGAAAAAGAGGGAGTTGAAAAATGGCATTCTGTCGGTGGAGATGGAGGCCAGGGGAATCAGGACGGATGATAAGCGTTTGGCACATTTGAAGACGGGACGGCAGGCGGAAATTCTGGATTATAATTATTTTAAATCCAGAATGCCGGAGATGGTGATTACGGATATTCAGGCAGAAGTGTTTGATTTCCGTAAGAAGAGGGTGGTTCCGTTTGCGGTAAAGAGGCTGGAGTTTTCTTTCGGCAATGGGAAAAAGGTTGACATGACAGACAGGGTGAGTGTGTTGTCAATGGATCGTCTGGCAGGCTGAGGAAAGGGGAATTTTTATGGTGAAGGATGTAAAACCGCAGGCAAAGAGAAGTGTTCATATGACAGGGGAAGTCCAGTTTCCGGTGAAGATTGGGGAAGAGGCCTGTTATCTTTATGGAGACAGCGTATGGTGGACGGATCGGGTGAAAAGGATTCTTGAGATTGTGGCAGATTATATCCGCATTGAGACCACGCATTATTATTATACGATAGTGTGGAATGATAGGGAGCAGGGGCGGATACGGGCCGCTGCATAACAGGACAGAAGTGTGTGGAGGGGCAGCTATTTTGGTGGCTGCTTTTCCGTTTGTGGGAAAGGAGCATTTTGTGTCATCGTGGCACAAAGGAGAAGTGATAGGAAATAGTATGAGAACGGATATCATTGAAGTTTCGGTGTGATTATGATAAAATGCAATTACAGAGACGTTTACTTAATCAGATTGGCAAATTTCTGGATAAGTGAACAAGGGAAAGAGAGGACAAATGATAGAGACGAATTTAGCGCAGGCAGTTGACGCAACGAATGATTCGGGTCCTGCATATGACACAAACATTAAGTATTTACTTGCAGATAAGCAGATATTATCGCGGATTTTGAAATATACAATGGAAGAGTTTGAGGATATGGAGATTGGGGATATTACAGGCTGTATCGGTGATGACATTGAAATAGGAACAAGACCAGTTGATGCGGGTCTTTCCAACCTTGGACGTGTAAAGGGAACGATGACCGAGGACAATGTTTTGGGGGAAGGGATCATTTATTATGATATCCGTTTTACAGCATATCATAAGGAAAGTGAAATGAAGATTTTGATAAATCTTGAAGCACAGCGATCAACGGATCCGGGGAAATTAGGATACCATTTGGAAAATCGGATCGTATTCTATCTTGCAAGGATGATCTCAGCACAAAAGCAGACCGAATTTTTCCACAGTGATTTCGATGCCTTAAGGAAAGTGCGAAGCATCTGGATTTGTTTGGATAACGATGAAACGGAAGATTCTATTGAGGAGATTGGTTTAGGACGAAAAGTAGTCTTTGGGAATAAGAAGACTTTGTATCCTGTAAATCTGATGAAAGGAATCATTGTCAATTTGAGAAGCGGGGGAGGCCATATTGCTGGAGAGGATATGGGGAAGTCGTCAAATGTATTGATTGCTATGTTGGAAGAACTGCTGTCCAGTAAATCCGCAGAGGAGAAAAAACGTATATTAACGGATGAATATGGAATGGTAATGACTGCTGAATTGGAAGGGAGGCTCCAGATTATGTGTAATTTATCGGAAAATATTGAAGCAAATGGAATAAAAAAGGGCATCAAAGAGGGCGTCAGGCAAGAACGGATTGATGCCATAGCGAGAATGATCAGGGCGGATGCTACCAAAGAACAGATTATTTTGTATGGGTATACGGAAGCGGAATATATGGAAGTGGAAAAGCTTATGTATATGAATGTATAGATGTGTCTGGATGTTGCCTGGGAGAAGGACAAGAGAGATATATAAGATATGGAGCGTCATAGGAATTGAGACTGAATATTGCAAAATGGGAAGCAATCATCAGATTTGGTGGTTGCTTTTTTTGTGCCCGAATGGGCGGAAAGACCAACTATTAAAAGTCAAGTAGATAATGGAAAAAATCAAAAGAAATTATCATAGGAAAAAAGAGCACGACAACAAGGCTTGCTGTCAGGCAGGCTGGAAAGGGAAAAGGATTTAAGCCTTTGGAACATAAGGCTGATTATTCTTCACAACAGCATAAATAATGTTGCACATTTTTCTTGCCACAGCACCAATGCAGGTTAAATGATGCTTGCCTTCCGCCCTCTTCTTCTGGTAACAGGCACTTAATACAGGGTCTTTAAAGGCGGCGACCAGGGCGGCTTGAAAAATGGCTTTCCGTAGGTATGGTGATCCACGTTTGCTCATTACATTGTGGGCTGCTTCAAATTCGCCGGGCTGCGTGACCGTGGCATCAAGCCCGGCAAAGGCCGCCAGTTTTCTGGGACTGTCAAATTTAGAGATGTCACCTATCTCACTGATAATGGCAGCGCCCGTGACATTTCCGATCCCAGTAATGGTCGTAATGGGGGATTCCAGTTTTTCCATGATGCCAGCGATTTCGGTTTCCGTTTCTTTTGCCTGTTTTTCAATAAAGGCTATCTGTTCAATCAGCGCTCTGAGCTGAAAGGTGAAGCTGCTTTTGGCGAAAGTAACGCCAAAGGAACAGGACGCGGCAGCCTTTAACTGCTCTGCTTTTGCAGGGCCAGCCGTCCGTCTGGATCGGATTGATGACATGGAGAAGGAACTTCTTTTCAAAAAGGAACGAGTAGACAGAGAGCCAGTAGTGCCCGGTAGCTTCCATACCGATTTCAAAGTCGTCGGTGCTGGAAGAATAAGAAGTAAGTTTGGAAAAGAGGGAATGTCCGCCGTCCGAGGTATTGGGAAAGGAAAAAGCCTTAAATACCACCTTTCCAGATTCATCCATCATGGAAGCGACATGGTTATTTTTACCGATATCAATGCCAACAAAAACATAAAGCCACCTCAGAAGAAAAATTTTAGGTTGGGAGACCACTCATCTAATACGCGCCACTACCTTGTTCGTATTTTGATACGATAGACCACCATAACCTGGTGGATATCGTTGGAGCGTTTTCTATTCCACATGGATAGATTATTGTTACTAATAATATGTGATGCGCAAACAATATTGAAAACCCAGTCTATTGGGAGTATAATGTGACGGAGTTAAAAAGTTAAGCTTTTTGATGAGTCTACTAGCGAAAGGAAACCTATCATCATGAAAAAAGGAGCAACTATTTTTCTTGTGACTTGTCTCATGTTTTCTCTTGTGGCGTGTTCGTCCGGTGGGAACAGCAAGCAGTCATCACAGGCGAAGAAAGCAACCCAGACACAAAGACCAACCTTACCAGAAAGCAACGAAACAGAAAACAACGAAACAGAAAACAACAAAACAGAAAAAGGGACGTCTGCCAAGGAAGAACAAACCGAAGAGATCCCTTCGGAAAATTCGGCAACAGAGAACTCGTCCGCAAAAGCAGAGCAAGAAGCAAACAATGAAACCGAATTGAATGATGAACTTGAAGTGGATTTTACATATGACTATTCGGAGGATATCAGGGCGGATATTGACTATGTGGTATCAAGTTCAACTTCCCTGCAAAAAGAGCTGGAGAATGTTGAGGCGGTTATTCAGAAGTACAATCTGCTAGCTGAGGAAGCTCAAAGTCAAGGCGAAATGAATGTATCATCTAAGTGGCTTTACGTAATATGGGATACGGAGTTAAATAACCTGTGGAGCAGATTCAGTAATTCAGCTGATCAGCAGACAAAGGAGAATATCCTTGCAGATCAAAGGAATTGGAATGACATGAAAGAAGAGGCGGTCTTTGAGAACATCGGACTCAGCGAAGAAAACGGCAGTATGTATCCTCTACTTGAAAACTCTTTTCTGGAAGAGATTACCAGAAACAGGGTTTATGTTCTTGCTAATGAGTTGGCGAAGATAAAAGGCGAGTCCTTCATCATGCCGGAAAAATCGGCAAAGTACGGTTTCTTTGTAGACAATCAGGGGACAGGCAGCATCTACAGTTCTCTGATTACCCGGCAGGGAGTGTCGGGAGACGATGAAGCTGTTATCTCCATTTACAGGCTGGGGGAAATAAAAGGAGTCTTTGTTGACAATGGAAATGGAGAATTGTCTTTCGCATCGAATGATGCAGATACCAGAATGGTAAAGGGAATCATAAAAATCAACGGATGGGACGGCGCAAGTTTTACAGTTACAGAGGCGTCGGAAGGGTTCCTCTCCGTAGGGGAAGAATTTGATTTCCCTTTTGCATTTTGACAGGTACTCATCACAAATTACATTTTTATTCTCTTGAAAATATTGATGGAACTCTCTTTTGGATCTGATGATTTCTATATCGAACTTCAATACCACGGAACGAGGGAAGAAAAATAAGTGATGACGAAGCTTGCGCAGTTCTCCGACAGGATGAATATCCCGGTTTGTCTGTCCAATGTTTAAAGAATCCGGAGCAGGGAAAACGGCTGCTGTTTTGGTACTTAAGGGACAGATTAGTGCGGGGGAGGTAAATACTGAAAGATTGCGGGAAATGTTGAGAGACCAGGGAGGTTATCTGAGATAATATTGCGCAGAGGTTCGGGCAGGCCGGTATATGACCGAGGCAGGCCCGAACCTGTTTTTATGGAAAGAAATGAGAAATCTATTTGAAACTGCATTTGAAAGATGGGTTCTGCGGGTCGGTTACAAAAAGGTGACTAAGTAATAGATTTGTGCCTGCTTCCATGTTCTGACAGATTCCCTTATAATAGAGTCAGCAAAGGAAAACAGGAGGACACATCATGAAACAGCAGATTGCTTTAGCAACAGATTGTTTTACGGCAGTACATACGTCTATAGAAAACAGGGAGTTAGACGGGATACCGGCTCTGCGTGTCACAAAAAAAGAAAAAATCAACAAGTTTGATGAAAATACCTATGCGAAGGTAAATGATCTTCCCTTTCATAACGGAGTAATCGAAGTGAGGATGCTCAGCTGCTTTCTGCCTGACGCGCCGGATTTCGCGAGGGGATTTATCGGAATTGTTTACAGGGCCAATGAGGCGGATTGTGAGTTTGAGTCTTTTTATGTGAGGCCCGCCAACGGACGGGGCTGCACGGACCCGGTGAGAAAGCCCCATGGCTGCCAGTATTTCTCCTATCCGGGCTATACATTTGACTATTTCCGGGAATACGGCATTCCATCCGTAAATATACGGATGAGCAGATCAGCCGTGAGGATTTGGAGCGGATTTTAGAGGCCGGGAATTACGCTCCCAGTGCCGGCGGAGGCCAGCGGAGCATATTGGTAGGAGTGAGGAACAAAGAACTGACGGCAAAGCTGGGAATCATGAACATGGCAAAGTTTAACCGCGCGAATCTCGCGGGAGATCATGTTTCAAAAGAACAGCCCAGTGTCATTGATGACCCGACGATGAAAAACGGGTTTTACGGCGCTCCGGCTGTGGCGGCTGTTTTTTGCCAGAATAATTTTTTGTTTCGTACCGCGGATGCCTTCTGCTGCGCAAAGAATATGATCCTGCAGGCAACGGAGCTGGGCACAGCTGCTGTGTCAAATCTTTTCTATCGTCCGCCTTGTGGCATTGTCCTGAAAGCGGAAATAGTCGGGCCTGTGACGGGATTGTGTATATTCAAACATGATCCCGTCTTTGTCGTAGGTCTGGCTGCTGACCACCGCAAGGCAGTTATAATCTCCCATATCCAGGTATTTCTCGTCAATTTCCGTCATTTTTTCCACGGTCATGACCCGTTTGCTGGTGACAATGGAAACGTGGAGGGTATGTTCTAAATATTCGTAGATAGAATTTTCCGCGATTTCCTTTGTAAGACCGGTAACCACATCTTTTAAGAAATAGTTGTGATTAATAATAAGGGCTTTTCCGTCCAGGTAATGGAGCCGCTGCAGGTAATACAGTTCAGAGCCGGCGGGAAAGCCGGTTCGGCCGGATACCTTCTGGTCCGCAGTGATCTCCGTAAAGCATAAAACCTCTGTTTTGGGAATCTGGCGGTTTCTGACAGCGGATTCTTTAAAAGATTCGATTCCGCCGATGGTAAAGGAGGTGCGCAGGGCAGGGCGGAAGATATTGCGTACACCCTTTCCCTGGGCAGTCTGCACATAGCCGTCTGTGACGAGAGCGCTGATGGCTCTGCGCACGGTGTTGCGGGAACAGTCATAGGTGAGGATCAGCTGATTCTCGGAGGGCAGCAATTCCTGAAATTCATAGGTTCCGGTCTCTATTTTCATCTTCAGATCCTTGTATATCTCCACGTATTTTGCCTTTGGCATAATGAAATCCTTCCTTGCTTGTTTAAACATCTGATCTTATTATAATCCGCGGCAGAGGAAAGTCAAGTGTTGGCGGAGGAATTTATGACGCGTAAGGCTATTTTGAAACTTGTTTAAACAAATTTTAAGAAAAGTATTGACTTGTTCAAACAAGTGTGATATATCTATACCATAAACTACTTGTTTAAACAAGTAAAAATGATAAGGAGGCAGAAAATGGGCAAGTACGCAGAAGACGCAAAAGAGCTGCTGCGGTATGTAGGCGGAAAGGAAAACATCGCGGCAGTATCACATTGCATGACACGGATGAGGTTTGTGCTGAATGACCCTGGGAAAGCGGGCATTAAAACGATCGAAGCCATGAAAGTGGTAAAGGGGAGCTTTACCCAGACGGGACAGTTCCAGGTCATTATCGGAAATACCGTGGCGGATTTTTACAATGATTTTATCGCGGTATCGGGGATTGAGGGCGTATCGAAGGAGGCGATGAAACAGGCGGCAAAGCAGAACCAGAATGTGGCGCAGAGGATGATTACGGCTCTGGCTGAGATCTTTGCCCCGCTGATCCCGGCGATTATCACCGGCGGTTTGATCCTGGGATTTAGGAACTGTATTGACAGCCTGTATCTGTTTGAGAACGGGACGAAGACCTTGTGCGATATCAGCCAGTTCTGGGCGGGAATCGACAGCTTTTTATGGCTCATCGGTGAGGCCGTGTTCCATATGCTGCCTGTAGGCATCTGCTGGTCCGTGACAAAGAAGATGGGAACCACCCAGATGCTTGGAATCGTGTTGGGCCTGACGCTGGTATCGGGACAGCTGTTAAATGCCTATGCCGTAGCCGGGACAGCGGCGGCAGAGATACCGGTATGGGATTTCGGTTATTTCAGGGTCAATATGATCGGATACCAGGCGCAGGTGATTCCGGCGGTCCTGGCGGCATTCACGCTGGTTTACCTGGAAAGGTTCTTCCGAAAGATTACGCCCCAGGTAGTGTCCATGATTGTGGTTCCCTTCTGCAGCCTGGTGCTGGCAGTGATCGCCTCCCATTTTGTACTGGGGCCTGTGGGCTGGAAGATAGGCTCCGCCATATCCTCTGTCGTTTACGCGGGAATCACGGGTTCTTTCAAGATCCTTTTCGGGGCAGTCTTCGGTTTTGTGTACGCGCCGTTAGTGATTACCGGCCTTCATCATATGTCCAATGCCATTGACCTGCAGCTGATCGCGGATTACGGCGGAACTATGTTATGGCCCATGATCGCGCTGTCCAATATCGCGCAGGGGTCTGCCGTTCTGGCCATGGCGGCCCTTCAGAGAAAGGACCCGGAGGCTCAGGAGGTCAATGTGCCGGCGTGCGTTTCCTGCTATCTCGGCGTCACGGAGCCGCTATTTTTGGCGTGAACTTAAAACATGTATTTCCGTTTGTATGCGGAATGGCCGGCTCCGGCTGCGCGGCAATCCTGTGTGTGGCAACGGGAACCACCGCCAATGCCATCGGCGTAGGAGGGCTGCCGGGGATTCTTTCTATCCGTCCCGATTCCATGGGCAGTTTCGCGGCCTGCATGGTGATCGCGGCGGCAGTGCCCTTTGTCCTTACGGTTATGGTGGGAAAGAAAAAACCGGCCTCCGCGGATAAGACAGAATTAAAGGCGTTTTTAACCGGGAAAGTAATCACATTGAAGGAAGTAAATGACGGCGTGTTTTCCGAGGGCATCCTGGGAGACGGGATTGCCATTATCCCTGAAGATGATATTTTGTACGCGCCGGCGGACGGGACCGTATGCGCGCTGATACAGGATTCCAGGTATGCCTGCGGCCTGTCAATGGACAACGGCATGGAGCTGGTCCTTCACATAGGGATCGACACGGTTGACATGAAGGGGGACGGCTTTGAGTACCTGGTGTCGGAAGGACAGAAGGTATCGGCGGGAACGCCGCTGATCCGGTTTGACAGGGCAAAGATCAAGGCGGCAGGCCATCCGGATACCACCATGTGTATCATTACCCAGCCGGGAAGCGGGGAGAATATTCAGTTTTTTACAGGGATGGACGCGAAGGCAAAGGTAACGGTTGTGGCGGCATTTAAATAAGAGAACGTGTTGGAAAGGCGGAAACAATGGCAGATTTTAGAAAAAGCACCATATATCAGATTTATCCCAAGTCTTTTTATGACAGCAACGGGGATGGAATCGGAGATATCCGGGGGATTATCAGGAAGCTGGATTACATAAAAAGCCTGGGAGTGGACTACATATGGAGCACACCGTTTTTTGTATCGCCCCTCAAGGACAACGGATATGACGTGGAGGATTACAGGAGCGTCAATCCGCTTTTCGGAACCATGGAGGATGTGGAGGAGCTGATCGAAAAGGCGGGAGAGCGGGGCATGGGGCTCATGTTTGATATGGTGTTCAATCATACATCCACCCGCCATGAGTGGTTTAAAAGGGCGCTTTCGGGAGAAAAGGAATATATGGATTATTATATTTTTAAAGACGGCGCCGCGGATACGCCTCCCACAAACTGGCAGTCAAAGTTCGGCGGCCCGGCATGGGAATATGTGCCGTCTTTGAAAAAATGGTATCTTCACTTGTTTGACGTGACCCAGGCAGACTTAAACTGGGAGAATCCCAGGTTAAGGGAAGAATTAAAGGATGTGATCCGGTTCTGGAAAGGCAAGGGGGTAAAGGGGTTCCGCTTTGACGTGGTCAATCTCATCTCCAAGCCGGAGGCCTGGGAGGATGACCTGGAGGGGGACGGAAGGCGGTTTTACTCCGACGGCCCCCATGTCCATGAGTTTCTGAAAGAACTGACTGCCGACACCGGAATAAGCGGCATGATCACCGTGGGGGAGATGTCCTCCACAAGCCTGGAGGACTGCCTCCGTTATTCCGACCCGGAAGAGAAGGAATTATCCATGTGCTTTCATTTCCATCACCTGAAAATAGATTATAAGGACGGAAACAAATGGGAACTGATGAGTCCGGATTACTTAAAGTTGAAAGAACTGTTTGAGACATGGCAGACGGCCATGGCAGAGAGGAATGGGGGAGACGCCCTGTTCTGGTGCAACCATGACCAGCCCCGTATCGTCTCGCGGCTGGGGGATGAAAAGAAGTACTGGAAAGAGTCGGCCAAGATGCTGGCAGCGTGCATTCATTTCATGAGGGGGACGCCTTATATCTTTCAGGGGGAAGAACTGGGCATGACGAATCCCAGGTATGATGATATAGGGAAGTACCGGGATGTGGAAAGCGTCAATTATTACCGGATACTTCTGGAAAAGGGGAAGAGCAGGGAGGAAGCGTTGGAGATCCTGGGGCAGCGCTCAAGAGACAACGGCAGATCCCCGATGCAGTGGGATTCGGGAACGTATGGAGGGTTTTCGGAAAAAGAGCCGTGGATTGGGCTGCCGGATAATTACAGGTCTATCAATGTAATGGCCGAAGAGCAGGATCCGGATTCCATTCTGAATTATTACCGGAGGCTGGTACGGTTAAGAAAAGAGTACGCGGTAATCCAGGACGGAAACATCGAGTTTCTGTACCAGGATCAGCCGGAGATACTGGGATACAGACGGTGTTTGGAGGGACAGGAGCTCCTTGTTATCAATAATCTGACAGGTGAGGAAATCCTGCTGTCGGAGCCGGTGCTATGTGAAGGGTATGAGCGGCTGATCGGAAATTATCCGCAGGAGACATCAGGAGGCATCCTGAATATGCTGAGGCCTTACGAAAGTGTGGTATTATTAAAAGATAAATCCTACGAGGTATTGAATCCAAGGTGGTTTATTTGAAAAAGGTTCTGGTGCGCGCAAGCAGTCAGTCAATACTTTTTGGCTAATTCCCTCTAAGCTTTTTTGAAGTTCATTAAAACGCCACGGACGACTTAGGAGATTGCGCAGAATAAGCAGTTTCCATTTACTTCCTATCAGCTGCACTGTGGTTGCTACCGGACAGGCCGGAAGTTCTTCTTTCTTTTTCATCATTTCATGCCTTTCTATAAAAGTAATGTAACACTCGATTTACAGTGCTGCATTTATATTTTACCATAGCCTTCCTATTTAAAATTAACAGATACAAAAGGGGCATAAAATAATTTTTTTGGATTAAAAACCGGCGGCTTGCGGATCAGTATGTGGCGCTGGTGATAAGTAAAGAGTTTCATCTATGAGTAAACGGCTTCCGGCGGAATTTCCCGCCGGGAGCATACGAAATCCGATTCGGTAAAACCGATTTAATATAAAGTGAGGTCAAGATAATGAAACAGTATTTTTCGTTTCAATGGCATATTACGTATGCCTGCTGTCCATTGATAAAATGATTTTTCGTCTTGACACCACGATAATATTGTATCTACATCCGAAGCTCTATATGGCTTTATTCTAATCATACATTTTTTCTTGCAAATTCTTTAGGTTAGAATCGATGATGGGGTAAACGAAAAAGCAGTTTTGGCATTCCAGTGAACTGCCCCTTCGTTTACACCATTTTCGATTTGACCTAATTGAACAAAGT
>CAJTFL010000037.1 GCA_910575565.1 Lachnospiraceae bacterium
CAATCTATTGCAAATATAGCTTAAATAGTGTAAAATAGTGCCGATATAATTTATGTGGAATGAAAAAACATCTCGTTTTCTTGTTTCGCAGAAGGGTGCACTCTGCGAAAATTCTCATCCCATAGTTTACAGCAGGCTATTTTTACGGCCTGTTTTTTGTGTTGCCTATCTCTTATCCCCTACCTCTCCTCTTGCTTTATCCCCATAAACCGCTGCTGTTGCGATTCCCCACCCACAGGCATAAAGAAAGCACCGATTATTTCTAACCGATGCCATATAAAAATCTCACGATAAAATTTTTCCACCTGTGCGGCTGCGGTATCTCCATCCCGCTTATTCAGATGAAGTTTGGCCGCCAGCACGCCAGCACGATCCTGCTGCGGACCGACAAGGGATTCAGCGTATACCGTCTTTCCAAAGAATCCGATGTGTCCGAAAATTATACACAACCAATTCCTTGACAAAGATCACAGGGATCTCTGTTTCCAGATTTCTTCCTATTTTGTTCCGTACCCGTTTCATGCTCCTGTGATAATACACCTTTAACAACTTGATAATAAACATCACAAATCTCCGGATCAGGCCAAGGTTGTGGATCCCTTTCTTCTCTTTCGACCTCAGCTTATCTTCCCGAAACACCACATTCAACACATTGACTTTTCTGCCGAATTGGGATGCGCACGATTTTTCAAAGGTAAGTGTTGCGTTTCACGCAACGCAAAATCGGCGCAGTGAACGCCAAAAAATTTTGTCGTTCACTATATTTAAATAGAAAAGGGCATCTGCTGGTAACAGACACCCTTTAGGCGTACCGATAGACGGTTGACCCGATAATGTTGAACAGAAAAGCCACTCAGTTTCTCAGACCGGGGCAGCTATTTCTGTGCTTCTATGTACGTTTTTTCTTGGACGGGCATATTTCGTGCTCAGGATCATACCACAAAACGTGGAAATGCTCATTTTCACGTATCCCTATAATACGTAACTTGTTCTGTAATGAAAACGAGAATATGGAATCTGAATATTCCTCAAGCTGCATTGCCTCAAATCTGTCAACTGCTTCTTTGGACAAAGACTCAATAGACAGGAAATGGTGCTTTGACTTTCCTTGGTCATGTGTCTGCCGCCCTATCTCCTGCCAGGTCATATTGCTATATGCAATCATTTTTTCCATGACCTCATAATGTCTGAAGTCATCCCTGTGCAAATTAAAAGCAAATTTTCCCACCCGGTCTATCATGTCAAAACGCCAAATCACTTTTTGGTTAACGGTGCTTTTCTGGGGTTCCTGTACAGTTCGCTTAATACCTGGAGCAATGTTTTTCCTCTTTGTATTCTTTGCCATTTTTACAGACTTCCGTAATATTCTCCCATGCTTTCTTTCCTGATGACGTTACGGCACTTCTCGCCTTCCGGCAAACCGTTCCTTGCATCTTTCCACGGTGCTTCTTTATGTGATAGTTCCCTCAGGGCATAAGGCTCCATATCGCCATAATCACGCAAAACCACATTTATGGAATCAGTCTCATCATCTGTCAAATGGCATGGATCGCCTTTTAGCAGATCTCCAGCACAGATAGAGAACCTCCCCTGGTGGGCATAAAACAGTTCGGGGCACACAGGGCCGTTTGCCCACGCTTCAAAATCCTCGTCAAATATGGGATTTCCAGTCCACGCCAGATGCCATGCCTGAGAATAATAACACAGTTTTTGCAGCTTCCATGTACTAATGGAACCCTTTTTCACCAAAATATATTTTGCGACATCAAATACGGTTGCCATGACTTTCCCGCCTCCACCGCGCATCAAAGATACATACCTACACTCATAGTATGCCCTTACGATGCTTTTTTGTCAATACTTTTACTGACAAATCAGCGCTGACGCTTAAATTTATATCTCTATCCCCAAAAGACAGTATAATAAAGTGTACCCTTTATCAAGTACAAAATTCCACAAATGGGGTTTGTCAAGATTTATGCCCATTTCCTTATCCCTTTCTTTCTACTCCTTTTTCTGCTAGTCAAAAGCTCCCTTCCTACCCCAAACTCCTCACACTCCAATTCCCCGGCTCCTCATAATTCCTGCCCACTCCGTCATCATCATACATCCGGTAGGATGCCCCATCAAAGCCAATCAGCTTTACGGTCTCCATGTCCAAATCCGCGACGCATTCTGCGGCGTCCACAACGGGGATGCATTTCCCTTCCCGGATAAACAGCGGGACTTCATTCAGCCGGATTTCCACATAATGATGCCCTTTCTCCAGCACCTCCTCAGAAATCTTCCCCTCCGGCAGGAATTTCACAAACTTCATCCGTTCCGGCAGGTACACATAGCGGCCGCTGACATTCTGGGTATACACCGGAGCAATCATCAGCTCATTTCCTAAAAGCACCTGATCCTCCACTTGTGCCGCCATCTTATCTTCCGGGAAATCAAAGGCTAAAGGCTTAAAATAAAGCTCATCCTCCAGAGCCGCTTTCATAAACTCGCTGTACAGATAGGGAATCAGCCGGTAGCGCACCCCAAGGATATGGCGGAAATCCTCTATCCCTTCAAACTGGTAGCACTCCTGCTCCCTTGTGCCGATTGCCGCGTGGTTGCGCATCAATGGGGTAAAGACCCCGAGAGCCAGCCAGCGAAGCACTAAATCCCTGGAGGCATTGGCTCCAAAGCCGCCTAAATCCGCCCCGATGTACAAAAAGCCGCACATATTCAGGGAGGGCAGCATCTTTAAATTCAGCAGGATGTGGGACCACCAGGACTTATTGTCCCCCGTCCAGATGCCGCCGTACCGGTGCATCCCGATATAAGAGGAACGGGAAAATAAAAGGAACCGCTTGTCCGGATCGATCCCTTCCAAGCCCTCTGCGGCAGCGCGGGTCATATTGCAGCCAAACAGGTTATGCACCTGATCGTGGCGGATCCGCTTCCCATCCGCCTGATGGTAAAACAGCCGGTAATCCTCCCTGCGGCCGGACGATTCTCCCAGCTTTTCCCGAAGCTTAATAACCGTAACCTTCTGATCCAGCTTCGCATCCCACCTTGCATCCTCTCTCCTATCCTCTTTCCTGTCCCTTAAGAATTCTTCCATCAGCGCCGTTACTTCCGCTACGCCCTCCGGGGTGTAAAAAATCGCCGGCTCATTCATATCGTTCCAGAAGCCCTCAATCCCCATATCCGTAAGGAAGCGGTACTTTGCCCCAAACCAGGCCCTGGCCTTCGGGTTTAACACATCTGGAAAATGGGTATACCCCGGCCATACTGCCGCCGTAAAAGGCGTCCCGTCCTCTTTCGTGCAGAAATACCCCTCCCTTATGCCCTCCTCATAAACCGGATAGCCTTCCTCAATCTTCACCCCCGCGTCAATGATGGGGATCAGGCGGATATCCTGCCCCTTCATCTCCCGGACAAATTCTTTAAAGCCGCCAAACCGCTCCTCATTGACCGTAAAATCCTTATATTCCTCCATGTAATCGATATCCATATAAATCATGTCGATCGGCAAATGGTTTTTCCGATACCCTTCTGCCACCCGGCGGAAATCTTCCCTATCCTTGTAGCCCCACCGGCTTTGCCCAAATCCAAAGGCAAACTTAGGCGGAATATAGCTTCTCCCAATCAGCCTGCGGAACTGCTTCACGATATCCGCCGGGTCTTCCCCCTGGATGACATAAATATCCAAATCCGCCCTTTCGCAGGAAATCGTCAGCAAATCGGAGCGGGTAAATCCGATATCAAAGGCCAAATCACTCGGATAATCCACGAAAAGCCCGAAGGTCTCCTTCCCCCACACCAGGATGAAATTGTGTGCCCCGTACAGGGAACACTTATCCTCCGTATGATTGGGATCATCCGTGCAATTACTGACATAGCAGTAGCCCCTTTTATTGATCCCACGGTTTGCCTCCCCTAGTCCATAGACGATATCGCCCTCCGCCATGGAATAGGAATAGGAAAAGCCTTCTCCCACGGAAACCTCCCCATACAAAGGCTTCCCCTCCGAAACCGGGACATCCTTGACCACCGCCTCCGTTGCAAATGGATTTCCAAATCTGTACTTTTTAACCATCTTAAATCCTCCTGTCGTTAAATTCGCTAGAGTATGTTTGAAAAATGCTTTAAGCCTGCATCAACTAGTACTGCGTTGCGTAAATTCCAGTGAATATGCACCCGCTGTCTACGCCATCTGTAAATCCCACGAAACTCGACGTAGCACCACTACGCCTTCGTTTCGCGGGATTCACATCTAACGCAGACATCAGACGCCTATTCACCGCTATTTACGCAACGCAGTACTAGCTTCTTCTAAAAAATCAGAAAATAATACAACTGATGATTGTGAAAGAATAACACAATCAGCAGTTACGAAATAAAATAAGGCTCCAATGCAATAACACTTTTATCATACTTTTTTTGTAATTTACGTTCTTGGATTATTCTATGAATTTCCAATCCTCTGTTGTTATAATAATCCATGCGCTCTTGTTCGTTTAAATCTTTTATCTGATGATAATTATATTCTCTCAATTTATGGATATCTTCAATGGTAAAATGGGGACTCAAAACTGGCTTTTCCATAATTATTCCCCACTTTTTAATAATACGGAAGGATTTAAATAAAGTATACAAAAAAACACGCATAAAAACAATACTTTCAAAAGGATAAATAACTCTCCTTCCCACTCTCCCCCCGCCTAAGCCAATTCCCGATTTCCGTTACGCAGGAAATCGCCAGCACCAGGAAAAGGCCGGGGATTAAGATCATCCACCAGGAACCGCTAAGGAGCGCCCGCTCCGACAGAGACAGTATGCTTCCCCAGGAAATCCTGTCCAGGGGAAGGCCAAGGCCCATAAAGCTTAAGGTGGATTCGGCAATGATGGCGCTGCGGATATTCATTACCACCATGAACATAATGGAAGGGATAAAATTAGGGGCCAGATGCTCCCAAAGGATATGGAAGAATCCGCCCCCCATGCTTTTCGATGCAATGACGTATTCGCTGCGGCGAAGCTGGCGGACTTCCGTGCGGATCACCTTCGCCATGGTTTCCCAGCCGGTGATCCCCACACATAAGGATATGGTAAGTATATTAGCGCTGCCTAATGCCGCCTGGATAAGCACCACCAGCAAAAGCTCCGGCACGCTTAACAGAATTTCGGCAAAACGCATCAGCAGCCCATCCAGCCACCGGGGGGCAAGGCCGCTGGCTGAACCAAACAAAATGGCAATCGCTGTGGATATCCCCGCCGACGCAAAGCCGATAAACAGGGATATCCTGCCTCCATACCAAATCATGGAAAAAAAATCCCGTCCCATGGCATCCGTGCCAAACCAAAATTCCTTCCCCGGCGGCACGCTGCAGTTCTGCAAATCCATATAGGAAGGATCCTTCGGGATAAACATCCTGCAAAACAGGCAGCCAAGCACCAGCAGGGCAAGGACGGACAGGGCGGCAACCGGCCTTTTCCCGCGGCATATTTCCTTTTCCTCCGCCCACACTTCTTTGCCGTTTTGCTCTCCTGCCAAAACGAACCATTGATCTTCCACTCCGTCCTCACCTGCCTTCCAAAATTTCCCGCCCAGTTTTCTCCCAATCATGCGTCTTTTGCCTTAAACTTTTCCTGTCCATGCCTTCTTCCCTAATCCTCCCCGACCATATCCTATTCCTCCAAGCCCTCTCCTCTTCTATCCTAACTCTTCCGGTTCTTTTCCCCTTCTGCCCTAACTCTTCCTGACCCTTTCTTTTCTGCCCTAACTCTCCCGGTTCTTTTCCCCTTCTGCCCTAACTCTTCCGGTTCTTTTCCCCTTCTGCCCTAACTCTTCCTGACCCTTTTCTTTTCTGCCCTAACTCTCCCGCCCAAGCCTTCTTAACCTCATCCTTATCCCTCGGCTGATTTCGCCCGTTCCTCCGCCCGGATCCTGGGATCAATCCGTTCATTGATCATCTGGGCCGCTAAATTGCACAGGATCACCAAGATACCAGAAAAAATGCACAGCACCATCAATAAGTTATAATCCTGATACCGGGCGCTTTCGTAAGATAAAGTTCCAATCCCGGGATAAGAAAAAACCGTTTCAACCACATACGTCCCTCCCAGGATATGGGGAACGGAAACGGCCATAATGCTTAGATAGGAAGGAAGCACATTAGGCAGGCAGTGCCGAAACAAAATCTCCTTTTTCCCCAGACCCTTCGACTCCACAAGAAGCACATAATCCTCCCGGACTTCCTCCAGCAGCTTATTGCGGATCAAATATGCATAATACCACAGATGGCTGGACACCACCACCGCCATAGGCAAAACTAAGTGAACTGCCCGATCGCCTATACCCGCCGCCCCTCCCGCCGAGTACGCCCCGCTGCTGGGAAGGAGGCCAAACCAGACGGCAAAAATAAGGATCAGCACCAAGGCAAGCCAAAATTCCGGGATGCAGCTGGCAGCCGTTCCAATCCGGCAAAGAAGCCGATCCGGCCACCGCTCCTCAAACCAGGCGCAAAGGATACCAAGGAGAAGGGACAAAATGAAAATCAGGATAAAGCCGCCCCCTCCTAAAACCAGCGTATTAGGAAGCCTGTCCCGAATCAACTCCAGCACACCCCTTTTATACTTGAAGGAAATGCCAAAATCCCCCTTAAGGGCATTGCCCAGCCAACGGGCATACTGGACATGGAGGGGAGCCAAAAGCCCAAGCTTTTCCTCGGCCCATGCCCGCTCATCAGGACTCATTTTCTCCGCCCGCTCTCCGTAGTAGGATACCAAAGGATCCCCCGGAGCCAGGCGTGAAGCATAAAAAACAGCTATGGACAGAATAAACACGCTGGCGGCAAAAATCATTAACTTTTTCCCCAGATAACCCATCCTTCTGCATACCCTTCTGCACATCATTCCCCACACCCTTCCGCACACCCTTCCGCACACCCTTCCGCACATCATTCCATCGTCCACTCCGTAACATTCCAAAAAATGCCTACGCCGTGATGGCCCATCACCGTATCCTGGGCAATCCCTTTCAGCCCGGATACCGCCACGTAATCGGCATCCACGTAGGCGATAAACGCAAAGGCCGGGTCGGCTGCCAGCTCCTCCTGGAACCGATCGTAAGCCTTCTCCCGCACTTCCCTATCGTCTGAACGGCGGGCTTCGATTAAATACCGGTCAACTTTTTCATTGGAATAACCGGAATAATTCGCCCCTTTGCCTGTGCCGAAAACCTTATAAGTATGATCGTCGGCATCAAAGGGGCTGCCCCAGCCAATCAGGTAAGCCATTTGCCCGCCCCAGTCTACCTGGGCCGGAACCTCCACCGTGCAGTCAATCCCTATCTGCCTAAGCTGCTGGGCAGCCGCCTGGGCCATGTCCAGCCGCACCTGATCCCCTGCGCCTACGCTAAGGACAAAGCCGATTTTCTCCCCGTCCCGATAGTAAAAACCGTCTTCCTCCTTTACGCACCCCGCGTCCTTTAAGATCTGCTCCGCCCTTGCCGGGTCATAATCATAATGATCCACATTTTCATTGTTATAAACATTCCTCTGCAGCGGGCCGTATGCCGTTATCCCATGGCCAAGGACTACGGCATCCAGGATCGCCTGCCGATCAAGTCCGCAGCAGATCGCCGGGATAAGATCCCGGTTAGCCGTCCAATACTCGTTATGGAAATTAAACAGGATCCCGCGGTAATCAGAGGTCTGCATACGGTAAACCTGATACCCCTCCCGCCCATGGAAATTTTCGGCATCCTTCGGAGGAAGCAAAGCCAGATCCAGCTCGCCGGACTGCATCTGCATCGTTTTGGCATTATCGTCATTTACGATTTTAAAGATAAGCCGATCAATCTTGGCCGGGCCTTTAAAATAATCCTCATTTTTTGTCAGCGTGATCGCCTGCCCTTCGTCCCAATCCGTCAGCTCATAAGGGCCTGTGCCCACGGGGCTGCGGAAAAAATCGGAGGTCTGCATATCCTCCCCTTCCAGCAGATGCTTCGGCAGAATAGGCATGGCCATATAGTCCAAAAAAGCCACGTTAGGAGCGTCTAAGGCAAAGGAAACCGTGTGGCTGTCGATCACGGTGATTTCCCGCACATCCTCATAATTGGGGGCGTTTTCAGAACCATTTTCCGGATCCATGATCGCTTCAATGGTAAATTTCACATCCTCTGCCTGAAACTCCTGGCCGTCATGCCACCTTACCCCTTCTTCCAGATGGAAGGTATAGGTACAGGAAGCCGGGTCAAATTCCCAGGATTTCGCCAGGCTGGGGACAACCTGATTATCCCCGTCATGGGCAGTCAAGCCGTTAAATAAAAGGATATTGATCTCGCCGTGCTCATCCATGGCAGGATTAATCCGGGTGTAATCATTGCTTCCATAGATTAAGGTGGTGATGGCGGACGCCTGGCCGGGAGCCAACGGGGATGTGGCTTCCTGGGATGTGGCAGATTTTCCTGGCAAAGCTTTGCCTTGGCAGGCGGTAAGGGCTGCCGCCATGCAAAAAAAGGCCAGGAAGCGTGTTAATGCTTTTGTTTGTGTGCTTATATGTTTTAGCCGATTATTCAAAGGGATATGCTCCTCCTTTTCCAGAAAATCCTTTTCCCAAAAAAACACTAAACAGGATGGAAGGAAACGGGCAAAAGGCTTTTCCCCTGAAAAGCCGTATGTTTTCCTAACATACTGTTTAGTGTGTTTGTTATGGATATTTATAAGATTTTAGTGTAATAGTTCAGCCAGTGGGAACCGCATGGGTGAAAATCGTGCTCGCACGAATTTTCATCCATCGGTTTCCGCTGAGGGAGCGCCCGTTTATGAGCAAAGTTAGCTGCGTAAGCAGCGGGGAGTGCCGCAAGGCACGGCTTTGCGAATGGCGCGGGCTGAACAGACGGTAGATTTTCTGCTAATATCTGGGAAACTTCGGCTTCCCCAATTTGCTTCATGCAAATTCTGGTATGAATTATAGCGTATTTAGCTAAGGGCTGTCAACGGACATCTGAAATCTTCTAATTCCTTTCCCCCACCCCTCACGGCCAATCCGGACACTCCACCACGTATTTTTCGTAAGCGTTGATTACCGTAGTATCACCGTAATGATCCAGGCGTTTAAATTTTGAGCCATAGTTTGCGTGGATATGGCCGTGGATGAAAAATTTGGGGTGGTACTGATCCATAAGCTTCCGGAAGGCTTCAAAGCCTTTATGGGGAAGGTCTTCCAAATCGTTTAGCTGGTAAGCGGGGGCGTGGGTGAGAAGGATGTCTATGCCCTTATGGCGGAGCAGCTTCCAGCCCAGCTTCCTAATCCTCCGCCGCATCTCCTTTTCCGTGTACTGGTTTTCTGCCTGGGGGTGGTAGCGCATGGAGCCGCCAAGGCCCAGGATGCGGACTCCCCGAAAGACATAGATATCGTCGTCAATGCAGATGCATCCGCCGGTTTCATCTTCCCGATAATGATCATGGTTCCCGTTGACGAACAGCACTGGGGCATGGGACATGGTGACCAGGAAGGATAAGTATGACGCGTGCAAATCCCCGCAGGATAAAATCAGGTCAATATCATCCAACATTCCGGGCTGATAGTAATCATAAAGTATTTTCGATTCTTCATCTGCTATTACCAGGATCTTCATGGTTCTCGGTCGGCGCCTCCGTTTTTTCCTTGATATTTATTCCCTGGAGCTTTACCAGCTCCTGGGCATCCTCCGTCAGCTCCGCCATGGCAGGAACCGAGCCGGTTACATTTTCTGCCAGCCAGTCCATCGTCACGATTTCCTTAGGGCTTAGCTTATTGTTCTCGTTGGTGCGGCATACCCCGTCCCGGGAATATAATTCAAAGTCAAAGGGATGGAAGCTCCCCGCCTTAATGGACTGTTTTAAGAAGGTAATCAGCCGGTTCGTTCCCCTGGGCAGGTTATTGGAGCAAATCACGTCGATTACATCGGCGGACATCCCCCACCAGTAGTTTACAGCCTGATTTCCCTTGGTATCCAGGCTGTTCTTGCCCATCTGGCGGAACTGGCGCACAATCCGCTCATAGAATTTCCCCCAATGCCAGATAGGGCTTGCCAGCGTGGTCAGCGTGCCGTCTTTTTCTTTGTGGAGCAGGCCGAATTCCCTGGCAGGGGACTTGGGCGTGATCATATCGTCCGCTGAAATGTAGGTAATCCCAGCCTGAGCCAATTCCTCCAGCACATTCCGGTCTTTTACGGACTTCCATTTTAAGTGGACTATTGCCCTGGGGTTGATCATCCTGGCCCCAATGGCAAAGGCGTTAACATTCGCCAAGGAACCATAAATGGGATAATCCGCAATATAGCCTAAATCATCCTTCCTGGACACAGATGCAGCGATGGAGCCCAGCAGGAATTTGGCCTCATACATCCTCCCGTAATAGGTTCTGACGGAAGAGAAGGATGTATTCACGTTGCAGTTTAAAATCTTTACCCCCGGATGCTCCACCGCCGCTTTCACGCTGCTTTGAATCATCTTGGGCGTGGTGGTAAAGATTAGATTGCTTCCGGCCTCGATAGCCAGCTCGATGGCTTTTTTAACCTGTGCATCGGTATCGGCTTCATTGAAAAAGAAGGTTTCCACCTCTCCCGGGAAAGCTTCCTCCAGGTAAAGCCGCCCCAGCTCGTGGCCGTAAGTCCAGCTGGAGGTCTCTGGCGTTTTCTCGTAAACAAATGAAATCTTTAAGTGCTCGTCTCCCAAGGGAAGCAGCAAATTCTTCAGGCCCTTTGATGCGGACTGGCGCATCTCCTCCGGCTGCTCCACCAGGGCCACGTCGCCGCCTTTGCCCTTAAGCTCCAGTTCCGACCAAATCTTATCTAAGTCCTTGGCAATCAAGGCTTCGCCTTTCTCCTTGATGCTTTCATAGCCAAAAATCTCCGCATATACCAGGAAAGCATCCGAGCAGGTCAAGCCCATTTTCGCCCCGCCCTGCTTCTCAAAGGCCTTGGAAAACCGCTCATAAACCACCTTAAAATAAGATCGGGTATCATCATCCCACACTTCTTTCGGATCTAACCCCATTACCTTTAACAGCCGGCTATAGCTCCCCTCTTTGCTGAACCACACATCGCTGTTAAAGGATACCTGGTAAAAGTCCAGGAATTCGTAATACAGCTTATTTTCTTTTTCCTCGCTTCTTTTGGGGATAAGCCGGATAACCATGCCAGGAATACTGAAAGCTCCCAGATATTTCAGGACGCTGACCCGCTTATTTCCCTCCATCACGTAGTATTTATTCATAAACTCATAGGCGACAATGGGATCATGGATGCCCTCCTCCATCTGGGAATCAAACAGATAGGCCCATTTGGCCCCAAACTCCGTCTTTTCCGTCAGAAGAGGCATAAAATTGCTGGCAAAGGCACTGGTTCTGCCTTTAGTCTTTGTCCCCACGATCCGGCTTAAGGGAATATCCACCAACCCTAAATTCACCTCGGAAACAATTTCCGTATAGGAAAGGATATCATCCAATACCGGGAGGTACGGATAATTCCCTTTAAGAATCGATGCCTGGTACTGCCTCCTTCCGGATTTTAATGCACGGTTGTAATCGTATAATGCCACGGGCCTTCCTCCTTTTCCCTTAATTCTTCTCGATCAATGCGGAGCACAGCTGGATTAATGCCCCATCTTCCACGGCATCCGGCGTATACAAGGTATATTTTGCCCCGCCTTTTTCCCAGCTTGCCAAACGCCCGCCGCTGACCGTCGTCTTGATCACCACGCTTCCGTCTGCGCCTAAATCGGAAACGCCAAGCTCTTCCGGCTCAAATTCCTCAAAAATGCCGGAGAAATCTTCCGCATGAGCCGCCCCCCGGTAAGCATACCGATGGCCGTCCAGCACAAAGGAAATCTCCCCAATCTCATTGTCAATGGAAAGGTACTGTGCATCTTCCGCCCCTTCCGGCACTTCCATATTTAACTGCAGCTCCTTAAGCCCCTCCGGGCCTTCCAGCTCCTTAAAGGGATTGGGAATCTCTTCCTCTGCAGGATCCGCCGATTCCCCTTTGCTTTCTTCCATACCGGCTTCCTTGCCTCCCGGCTCAGCCTGGCTTCCCGCCTGGGACGATGCCTCCGTGGCGTTTTTCGTGCCGGAGGGAGCATCCCCACCAGATTTACAGCCGGTAACATTTACCGCTAAGGCGGCTGCCGCCGCCAGCAAAACCCATTTTTTCATCATCCTTTTCCTCCCATTTTCATATTAATTGGACTTCCGGTCAATAAATTCCGGCCTAATCTTAGAGTAAGCAAACCGCTGGCTGCCGTACAATCCGTAATACCCGGACAAAACAAAGGTTATCCCGATAATCAGGGCAAAGAAGGAAAGGCCTTCCTCCCCGAACAGCTCCAGGGCAATGATCAGTGTGGAAACCGGGCAGTTCGTCACCCCGGCAAACAGCGCCACCATTCCGCAGGCAGCGGAAAAGGACGGGGAAACTCCCGCCACCTTCCCCACCGCACAGCCAAAGGTAGCTCCCACGCACAGGGTAGGCACAATCTCCCCTCCCTTAAACCCTGCCCCCAGGGCAACCGCAGTGAACACCGCCTTCAGCAGAAAGGCTTCGTAGCGCACATGGCCCTCCATGGCGGCTTCAATTAAATGTACGCTGCTGCCGTTGTAATCCCTGGTTCCGGACAGCAGGGTAATGGCGATAAATAAAGCACTAGCCGCCAAAATCCGAATGTATGGGTTAGGGAGCTTCTTTTTGTAAAATTTTTCCGACTGGTGGAGGAGCATGCAAAATCCAATGCTCACCAGCGTGCACAAAATTCCCAAAAGCACCACATAAACGGCTCCCCCCAGGTTAAACTCCGGCATATTGAAGATGTGGTAATGCTCCGCCTCCACTCCCATCCAGCCGGAAATCCCGGCTCCTAAAAAGGCAGCAAACAGACAGGGAAGCAAGGCGGCATAGTACAAAACCCCCACGCTGGCCACCTCCAAAGAAAAGATCCCCGCCGCCACCGGGGTTCCAAAAAGAGCAGCAAACACGGCGCTCATCCCGCACATCACCGCCACCCTCCGATCTTCATCATCCAGCCGGATTAAGCGGCCTGCCAGGCTCCCAAGGCTCCCCCCAATCTGCAGGGCCGCCCCCTCCCTTCCGGAGGAGCCGCCCACGAAATGGGTCAGCACCGTAGAAATAAAGATCAGCGGCCCTGTAGCAGGGGAAACCTGATGATTGGAGGAGACTGCCTCAATCACCATATTCGTTCCCCTGTTTTTCTCTTCGTGGAACATATGGTAAAGCCATATGATCGCAAGGCCCGCTGCGGGCATCAAATACAATGTCCAGTTATTTTCCATGCGGAATTCTGTCACCCAGAGGACACATTTGGCGAAAAATCCCCCGATTAACCCTCCTACGCACCCAATCAGGCTGGAGATCACCATCCATTTCAGGAAATAGCCGATGTTCTGCTCCAAGGGCTTTTTCATCTCGCTAATTCTCATGTATTTTCCCTCTATCTATACAGTCTGCTTACGTTTCCCAAATGCTTTTACTCGCTGTAGATCCCTTTTGACTTCACTAATTTCGGGCGGTATCCGCCGTCATTAAGGGCAGCTACAATCTCATTCTTATGCTCCGTGCCGAAGGCCTCCACGGTGATCCGAAGCTCCACTGCCGCGTTCCTGTTAATGCTGATAAACTGGTTATGCTCCAGCTTGATTACATTGGCCTGCTCCTTTGCCAAAAGGGCGGATACGGCGGCTAACTGGCCTGGCTTATCCGGCAGCAGCACCGATACGGTAAAGATCCGATCCCGCTGGATTAAGCCGTGCTGGATCACGGAAGCCATGGTGATTACGTCCATGTTCCCGCCGCTTAGGATAGATACGATTTTCTTCTTCTCCACGTTCATATGGCGAAGGGCAGCCACCGTAAGCAGGCCGGAATTCTCCACGATCATTTTGTGGTTTTCCACCATGTCCAGGAAGGCCACAATCAGCTCAGAATCCTCCACCGTAATGATATCGTCCACATTTTCCTGGATGTAGGGGAATACCTTCTCCCCAGGGCGCTTAACCGCTGTGCCGTCGGCGATGGTCACGACCTCCGGCAGGGAAACCACCTCCCCGGCTTTTAAGGAAGCCTTCATGCAGGCGGCTCCCGCAGGCTCCACGCCAATCACCTTGATTTTCGGATTGAGAAGCTTTGCCAATGTGGCTACGCCTGCGCACAGGCCGCCCCCGCCGATGGGCACTAAGATGTAATCCACCGTAGGCAGCTCCTTGATGATCTCCATGGCTATGGTTCCCTGCCCGGTGGCCACTTCCAGATCGTCAAAGGGATGGACGAAGGTATGGCCGTTTTCCTGGGATAAATTCATGGCATAGTCGCAGGATTCATCAAACACATCTCCTTCCAGCACTACCTCCGCCCCATAGTTTTTCGTCCGGTTGACCTTGATTAAAGGCGTAGTGGTGGGCATGACCACCGTTGCCTGCACCCCTGCCAGCTTTGCCGCATAAGCCACGCCCTGGGCATGGTTCCCGGCAGAGGCCGTCACTAAGCCCTTCTCCCTCTCCTCCTGGGTCATGGCGCTGATCTTGTAGTAAGCCCCCCTTACCTTATACGCACCGGTATACTGCATATTCTCCGGCTTAAAATATACCTTATTCTTCGTCATCCTGGAATAATACTCGCTGTAAACCAGCTTTGTTTCCTGAATGACCTTCCCCACCGCTTCCGTTGCTTCCTCAAATTTCTCCAATGACATTTTGTCCATCTGCCTGTCCTCCTATTTTGCCTGAAATAATGCATTGACAAAATCATCCGCATTAAATTTCTGTAAATCGTCTATCTTTTCCCCAATCCCTACGTACTTCACCGGAAGGCCTAACTCCGACTGGATCGCCACGGCGATGCCGCCCTTTGCCGTGCCGTCCAGCTTGGTCAGGATAATCCCGGTAATCTTCGCCACCTCCATAAACTGGCGCGCCTGCACCATGGCATTCTGCCCCGTAGTCCCATCCAGCACAACCAGCGTTTCCCGGTAAGCATCCGGATACTCCTTGTCAATGATCCAGTTAATCTTTTTCAACTCCTCCATCAGGTTTTTCTTGTTGTGGAGCCGCCCTGCCGTGTCGCAGATCAATACGTCGGCATGGCGGGACTTGGCGGCCGCCACTGCGTCGTAAACCACCGCAGCGGGATCCGAGCCTTCCTGCTGGGCGATAATCTCCACCCCCGCACGGTTCGCCCACTCGGTCAGCTGCTCAATGGCCGCCGCGCGGAAGGTATCCGCCGCCGCCAGCACCACTTTCTTCCCCTGCTCCTTTAGCTGTCCGGCCAGCTTTCCCACCGACGTGGTTTTTCCCACGCCATTTACGCCGATCACCAAAACCACTGAAGTGCGGCGCTCAAACTCATAGGCGTTCTCCCCCAGATTCATCTGGCGCTTCATGCTCTCGATCAGCACTTCCTTGCACTGGGAAGGCTCCTTGATATGCTGCTCCTTTACCTTCCGGCGCAGATCCTCCACGATGGCCATGGTGGTCTGGATGCCGATATCCCCCATAATCAGGGTTTCCTCAATCTCCTCGTAAAACTCGTCGTCAATGGCGGAAAAACCGTTGAATATGGAGTCAATTCCGGAGACAATATTATCCCGGGTTTTCGCCAGCCCTTCCACCAGCCGCCCAAAAAAGCCTTTTTTCCCTTCGCTCATCTTGGCCCATGCTCCTTTCCCTGCCGCGTCCTGCCGCTTTATGCCTGTTTCTTTTACCGTTACTACTGTTCCAATTCCGCCTCAATTAAATTCACAGATACCAGGGCCGACACCCCTTTTTCCTGCATGGTTATCCCATACAGCCGGTCGGATGCCACCATAGTGCCCCTTCTGTGGGTAATCACAATAAACTGGGTATTTTCCGTAAGCTTGTGGAGATAGCCGGCAAACCGATCCACATTGGAATCATCCAGCGCCGCCTCTATCTCATCTAAAAGGCAGAAGGGCGACGGCTTTAAATTCTGGATGGCAAACAGCAGGGCAATGGCCGTCAGGGCTTTTTCCCCGCCGGAAAGCTGCATCATATTCTGCAGCTTCTTCCCCGGGGGCTGGGAGATAATCTGGATTCCCGCCTCCAGGATATCCTCGTCCTCCATCAGCTCTAAATTCCCCCTGCCGCCGCCAAACAGCTCTTTAAATACCGCGTCAAACTCCTGCCGGATCTTGGCAAACTGCTCCTCAAACTGCCGCCGCATCCCCACGTCCAGCTCCTCAATGATCTTCACCAAAGCTTCCTCTGCCTGGATCAGATCCTGGTGCTGGGTCTTTAAAAATTCATACCGTTCCGAAACTTCCTTATAATCTTCAATGGCATTGACATTTACGCTTCCTAAGCCCTTGATCGAGGACTTAAGCTGCTCCGTCTCCTTTTTCACTTCGGAAAGGGAGGTAAATTCCGGATCGCGCAGCTTTTCCGCCGTGCTGTAGGTCAGGCCATACTCGTTCCAGATATAGTTTACCTGGCTATCCAGCTTCTCCTCCAGCTTTTCCTTCTGGCTTTGTATGCGGAACAAGTCCTTATCCAGGCCGCTAATCCGCTCCGTCACTGCTTCCCTTTTTTCAAACAGCTCCTTCTGGCTCCTCCCTTTTTCTTCCTTCAGCCGGTTCTCTTCCTGGATTTGGGTGGAAAATTCCCCCATCTGCCTTTCCGCCTGGGCGATTTCCTCCCTCATTTTATGGATTTCCAAAAGCTTTTGCTGGATTGCCAGGTCAGAACCGCCCCTTCCCTGGCTGATGGTTTCCTTCTCCTGTAAAAGGCCTTCCAGCTCTTCCCGGATACGGCCAATATTTTCCTGGATGAAGGCTGCCTTCTGCCGGTAATTGGCCATTTCCAGCTGTATGGAGGACAGCTCCTTAAGGCGTTCCTCCCTGCCGGTCCTGCCCTGCTCCAATTCTGCCTGCAGCCCTTCAATCTGCCGGTTAACCTGGCTGTTTTTCGCTTCCAGTCCTTCCACATCCGCCAGCAGCGTATCGTAATTCTTCTTTAGCTCCCTGGCCTGATCCTCTAACTGCCTGTGCTCCTCCACCAGATCCACGGCGGATTCCCTGATCTCCGCCCTCCGGCTTTCCAGCTGGGCGATATTCATCTTTACCGTATTCTGCCCAAGGCTTGCCTCCTCTTTCTCCTCCCTTGTCCTTTCCGCCGCCTTCCGAATTCCGGCAAGGGTTCGTTCCGCCTGGTCCAGCTCCTTTTCCAAGCTTTCTGAAGCTTTTTGGGTCTTCTCGCAGGCCTGCTCCAGCTCTTCGATCTCCCGCTTTCGCCCCAAAAGGTTGCTGCTGTTTTTAAAGGCGCCGCCGGTCATGGAACCGCCCGGAGCCAAAAGCTCCCCTTCCAGGGTAACGATCCGAAGGCTGTGCTGGTACTTCCTGGCAAGGGCAATGGCATGATCGATATTGTCTGCCACCACCACCCGGCCCAAAAGATACCGGATCAGCTCCTGGTACAGGGAATCGGTATGCACCAGCTGATGGGCCAGCCCCACCACTCCCGGTTCCCTTAAGATGCCGTCCTGGTTAAATCCCCCTTTCATTTTCACGCTGGTAAGGGGAAGGAAGGTGGCCCTGCCGTACCGGTTCTTTTTCAGGTACTCAATCAGGCGCTTCGCCGTCTCCTCTGAATCCGTCACCACGTTCTGGATGCTTCCTCCCAGGGCTGTCTCAATGGCCGTCTCGTATTCCTTTTCCGTGGTAATCAAATCGGCCACCACCCCATGTATCCCCCGTATCCGATCCTTTACGTCCATTACCCGGCGGATGCTGTTGCCGTAGCCTTCGTACCGCTCCGCAATGTTCTTCAAGGACTCCAGCCGGGAATAGGCGGACTGGTACGCCTGATGCTTTTCGTTTAAATTCCGGCTGATGCGGCGGATCTCCGCCTCCGCCTGCTCAATGCCTTTTTCCTGCTCCCCCTGCTCCTTAAGGATGGCCTCAAGCCTTTTTTTAAGGGCAAGGGACTTTTCCTGCTCCTTTTTTAACTGCTCCTCCTGGACGGACTCGTCGCTTTTAATCTTCAACAGCTTCTGGCTGATCTCGCTGCGGCGCACATTTACCTGCTCCAGCATGGTTTCATATCTTTGCCGCCTGGCCGTTACCGAAGCCCGTTCATTTAAGGTGTCAATAATCTGGCTTTTCCCTTCCTCTATCCGCTGCTCTATGGACTGGATAAGAAAATCCGCCTCCTTGAGGGCATCTTCCGCCCTCCTCTGGCTTTCCGAAATTTCATCCGTTTTTACGGAAAGGCTTTTTGCTTCCCCGCCATACTCCAAAAGCTTCTCCTGCCGCCTGCCCATCTCTTCCCCGATGGCCGCCATCCGGTTTTTCAGATGCTCTACATTCATCTTCTCCGTGTTAATCTGCTCGTTTAACACATTGATTTGGCCTTCTAAGCTGCCTTTTTTTAAATTTTCCTGGTTGAGAAGTTCACGGCTTTTCGTCAGCTTTTCTTCCAGCTGGCCTATTTCCGCGGACAGCCGGTCATAATCCTCCCTGATCCGGTCAGCCGCGCCCTTTGCTTCCTCCAAATCCCCGGACACGATCCCTTCCCGCCCGGAAAACTCCAAAAGCTGCTCCTTCGTGCGCAGGCTCTCCATCAAAAATGCATTGACATCGTAACGCTTTAATTCTTCCTTGAGCTGTAAGTAACGCCTGGCGGTCTCCGCCTGGCGGCTTAAAGGCCCTACCTGCTTTTCCAGCTCGGACAGGATATCCTTTACCCGCACGAGGTTCTGCTTCTCATCCTCCAGCTTTTTCTGGGCTATGCCCTTGCGGCGCTTAAATTTCACGATGCCTGCCGCCTCGTCAAACAATTCCCGTCTGTCCTCCGGCTTGCCGCTTAAAATCTTATCAATCTGCCCCTGGCCGATGATGGAATAGCCCTCTTTGCCGATGCCGGTATCGTAAAACAGCTCGTTTACATCCTTTAAGCGGCAGGCGCTGCCGTTAATCATGTACTCGCTCTCACCGGAACGGTAAAGCCGCCTGGAAACCGTCACCTGATCATAGTCGATGGCCAGCTGGTGATCCTGATTGTCCAGGGTAATGGCCACGTAAGCAAATCCCTGGGCTTTTCGCATCTGGGTCCCGGCAAAAATCACATCCTGCATGCTGCCGCCCCGAAGCTGCTTCACCCTCTGCTCCCCAAGCACCCAACGGACCGCATCCGCAACATTGCTTTTGCCGCTCCCGTTAGGGCCTACAATCCCGGTGATTCCGTTGTGGAACTCAAAAACAATCTTATTGGCAAAGGATTTAAACCCCTGAATCTCTATACTTTTTAAATACATTTTTCTTAATCTTCCTTCCGGATAGCCAAGATCCCATTATAGGCGGCCACCTGCTCCGCCGCCTTTTTCGTCCGTCCCCTGCCTGTCCCTATCCGTTTCTCCCCCAGCTTGGCGCAGACCTCAAAGGACTTATTGTGATCCGGCCCTTCCTCCTTTAAAAGCTCGTATGTTAAAGGCTCCTCAAAGCGGCTCTGCACCATCTCCTGCAAGATAGTCTTGCTATCATAAAAGAGTTTTTTATGCTCAATATCATTTAAAATAAACCGGTCGATAAACTCTTTTGCATTAGCAAAACCACCGTCTAAATAAATCGCGCCAATCAAGGCTTCCAGCCCGTCGGACACTACCGAATGGCGCAGGCGTCCGCCCGTCCCTTCCTCTCCTTTGCCCAAGAGCAAAAACTCCCCCAGCCCAATGCCTTCCGCGCAAAAAGCAAGGGTAGGCTCGCATACCAGGCTGGCCCTAAGCTTCGTCAGATCCCCCTCCGGCATCTCCCGGTAATTCTTAAACAGGAAATCGCTGCTTGCCAGCTCCAGCACCGCATCGCCTAAAAACTCCAGGCGCTCATTGCACCGGCCCTTGTCCAGGCGGTGTTCATTGGCGTAAGAGCTGTGGGTCATGGCCTGCTCCAGCAGCCTGCGGTTTTCAAACTGATAACCGATCACCTGCTCCAATTTTTTTAAACTTCGGTTCAATTCCATCCCTCCTGATTTTCCCATGATACAGGAAAAGGGGGCTGCCGCAACATCCGGCTGCCCCTTTGCCTCTTAGTTTACCGCATTTTTGATTGCTTCCACCGCGTCTCCCACGGTCACGATTTTTTCAGCAATCTCGTTTGGAATTTCGATGTCAAACTCTTCTTCGATACCCATGATAATCTGAAAAACATCCAAAGAATCTGCGCCCAAATCATCCACAAAGGTAGCCGCCATCGTGATTTCCTCCGGCTCCAGATTTAAGACCTCCGCAATTATCCCTTGTAACTTTTCAAATTCCATAACATCACTCCTCCTGTTCTTTTTGATTGGCAGCTGCAAGGCTTTCCTTAATTTTTTCGTTTATCCCCTGTTCCTTGAAGGCAACACATTGGATAATTGAATTTTTCACTTCATTGGCTTTTGAATTCCCATGGGTTTTTACCACCAGGCCATTCAGCCCTAAAAGAGGCGCTCCGCCGTACCGGCTGGCATCAAAGGATTTTAATGTCTCTTTCAATGCAGGCTTTACCAAAAGAGCGCCGATCTTACTCCTTAAGCTGGTCATCATGCCGCTCTTTACCTTGCTGATTAAGGTAGCGCCTACGCCCTCGTAAAGCTTTAGGATCACATTGCCCACAAAGGCTTCGCAGACAATCACGTCCGCTCCTCCGTGGGGGATCTCCCTGGCTTCAATGCTTCCGGTAAAGTTAATGTCTTTGCAGCCTTTAAGGAGCGGGAAAGTTTCCTTAACTAAGGCATTCCCTTTCTCCTCCTCGGCCCCGATATTCACTATGGCAACCCTGGGATTTTTCACCTTCATCACGTGCTCCATATAGATGGAGCCTATCCTGGCAAACTGAACCAGATGGGAAGGCCTGGCGTCTACATTCGCCCCGCAGTCGATCAGCAGGGAAACCCCTTTTTCCGTAGGGATAAGGGGAGCTAATGGCGGACGCTCCACGCCTTTAATCCTTCCCACAAGCACCTGGCCCCCTACCAGTATGGCTCCGGAGCTTCCGGCAGATACAAACGCGTCGGCTTCACCTTTCTTTACCAGGTTCATCCCCACTACGATGGAAGAATCCTTCTTCTTCCGTATGGCATTTACCGGCGGTTCTTCCGTGGCAATCACTTCTGAAGCATGAACCACCTGGATCCTTCCCTTTTCATAAGTATGCTTGGAAAGCTGAGAATTTACCACTTCTTCTTTCCCAACTAAAAATACCTGGATCCCGGGATTGGCATTTACCGCATCCACCGCTCCGGCCACCATCTCTGAGGGCGCATAATCGCCGCCCATTGCATCAACCGCTATCTTGACCATCGTTGATTCTCCCTTCGGCTAATCTAAATCTTAATATACTAAAGATTATCCTATAAATCAATACCATTTTCAAGATTTTGATGGAATCAGCCTGCAGGGGGAGATTCCGCCTTTTCGGTTGACTTTACTGTAAGCGCTCCCTATACTGGAAGGCAAAATGGAGAAATGCTGAAATAATGAAATGTTAAGGTTTACAAGGCCAAGGGATACAAAAAGGATACATCCCAATGGATTGTGGAGGATGACGGCCTGCTGGCAGAGGCGGCCTGTGATTATTTTGCCAGTAAAGGATGGGAAGTGGAAACGGAGGACGACGGGGCGCAGGCCTTGGATGGGATGGGGGAAATTGGTGTCTTTTACGATTAGCTTGCTGGTTCAAATAAAATACGTAGGCTGACAAGTTCGCCGCCTGTGGTGGATGTACGCACACCACAGACGGCTAGTTTTTGGTTAGATCTTAGTATAGTGAGGCATTTCTTTGGCAAAAGTTAAGAATAATGGGGAGCCATTTTACGCTTGCCCATGCCGCAGTGGAAAAGCAAAACATTAATTATAAATGGAAATCCTGCATTAATATTAATCAGTAAACAACTGCGTCCAATAAATTACCCCTCTGCTGTCGATATAGCACCCTACCCCAATATCCGTAAACTTACGATCCAGGATATTGGCCCGATGGGTCTGGCTGTTCATCCAAGTATCCATGACCGCTTTGGGGGATGGCTGCCCATAGGCGATGTTTTCGCCTGAGCTGTTAAAGGCGGCGCCGCTTTGCCTAAGGGCTGTACTGAAGCTGCTTCCATCCGGCCTAGTATGGGAAAAGCTCCTGGTAATTTCCTGGGCACGGACAGCTGCCGCTTTAGCGACTTTTCCGGACTCTTCCACCGGGGCAAGGCCCGCCTTGGCACGCTCTTCATTAACCAGGGCAATGACTTGAAGGATGTATGTACGGGCTTCATCGCCTTCCTGGGTCAGGTTATCATCCGCATCCGGAAAAGTTTCTCCAGGCAGGCTGCCGCCTGGTTTAGTGATGCCGGAGCCTGGTTTTATTTCCTCTGGGAAACACGTATTGGGCGTATCCTGCCCAAACCAGCTTCCAGAAGGGCATGAAGGGTTGGCAAATGAACCACCGGGGATAAAACCAAAGCTCCAGCTTCCTATGCTGCTGCCGCTTCCTCCAGTTGAACCGCAATTTGAGCCGTAATTTATTCCATAACCCCAGCTTCCCGTACTGCAGCGGTTATTGCTTCCCGTATTGCTGCTGCCGCCGATTACCATTACACCGATTCCCGCCTGTGATGGGAATGCTGAGATCCCTGCAATAGCAGCTGCCATTGCCGCCGCACAAATCCTAACTCTCTTCATTTTCCTTCTCCTTCCGTATGTTACATAAATTTTACATTTCTGTTACAAACTTATGGTAACATACAGAAGCTTCCAAAACTATCGGAGATTGCTGGGCATTATGGAAGAAATTGGAATATTTTAATTCTCATACTCCACGATATAGCCCACCCTGCCTCTGTAGGAGGGAACCACGCTGATAATGTCATTGGGAACATCATTCCACACCCACCGGTTCTCCCCGGAATAATAGTAGAAATCCAGGCAGTCTTCCTGGATGCTGCCATCAGCAAAGCTTGGCTCCCCGTTCATCCACTCGGTAGACGTCCAATAGCTGGGGCTGTTGATTACCTCGCCGTACATCTCCCCATTTTCATTGACCCAGTAGTACTGTGTACTATTAGATGCCCGGCGTCCGCCTATGCGGAACTGGATCCGGTCATAGCCCAGGCGCAAAATTTCCGAGATAATATAGTTATATTCTTCCCGGCTGTTAATCCGCACCAGGTATCCGCCGGACTGGCGTGCCTTTTCGTAAGCCTCCCACCAGGTACAGTCATCCACAAAATACCCATACCGGTGGATCCCGCCTTCCGTAATATCGTAAGCCTGGGCGGCAGGGATGGTTTCCGTGTTCACTGACGGAGCCGTAGGCGCTACGGTGGTCAGCGTCCACTCATCCTCCGAGGAACTGGCCTCCGCCTCCTGTCTCCCGGTCTCTTCCTCCAAGCTTCTGCCCTCCGGCTCCCCGCTGCTTTCGGAAGAATCCTTATCCGAAAGCCCGTCTTCTTCATCGTCCTCCTCATCTTTTTTCTTTTTTCCCGAACCTTTGCCGTCTTTTTCGGAATCATTATCTTCGGTTTCTTCCCTTTCCGGGAAAAACGGAAGGGAGCCGCCGGTCAGCTTCACTGCGGCCGCCACGCCGATCACCGTGATAAGCAGCGCCAGGATCGCCGCCAGAACCCAAATCCAAACTTTTCCTTTCCCATTCCCCGGCTGACGGGAATAGGAAGACCCTTTTTGGGGAGGTTCGGATAGATTGCCTCCCATACCGGGTTGGCCGCCTGAGACTGAACTGCCCTGGCCGCCCGGAGCCGAACTGCCCTGGCTGCCTGGAGCCGAACTGCCCTGGCCGCCTGGAGCACCTCCCGGGGCAGCCGCCTGCACTACCGGAGTGCCGCATTTGCTGCAGAATCTTGCATCTGGACGCAATTCACGCCCGCATTTTGTACATTTCAATTCTTTCTCCTCCTTAAACATCCGTATAACCCTTGGAAAGCCTATATATTCCCCATCTTACCAGCCATTCCTTTACCGGTAAACCCCATGGAAATCCTTTGCAAAGTCCTTGCAATCTCCCCGCAAAATCATTAGAACTATCTTCCAAACACTTTCTCCTACGGATTAAGCATATCCGCCTTCCTTTGGATAATGCGCTCCACCGACTGGTTCAGCCGTTCCTCAGATATCCTCCCCTGGCGGACGGCATCCAGCACGGCCTGGTAGGCTTCCTGGAAATTCGCCGGCATCAGCAGCATATCCACCCCTGCCTCTATGGCCGCCACTGCCGCTTCGCCGGAAGAATAATGGTTCTGGATTGCCCCCATATTCAGCGCGTCCGTAATGATAATCCCCTGAAAACCCATTTTTTCCCGCAGATACCCGTCTAGTGCCTTCGGCGACAGGGAACAGGGGGTATCGTCCCCGATGACTGCGGGCAGGGAAATATGGCCGCACATGATAAAGTTAACCTTCTGCTTGGCAAAATGGGCAAAGGGCACAAGCTCTGCCTGTTCCAATTCTTCCCAGCCCTTATTGATATAGGCAAACCCTTTATGGCTGTCCTCCGCCGTGGCTCCATGGCCTGGGAAATGCTTCGGCGCACCATACACCCCATGGCCGTTCAGCCCCTTTAAATAAGCCGTAGCCATCTGCGTCACCAGATCCGGATTCTCACCGAAGGAGCGGGTTTTCACTACCGTATTGTCAGGGTTCGTAAGCACATCCGCATCCGGCGCAAAATCCACGTTAATCCCAAGCTCATGGAGGTACTCCCCTATGGCATTCCCCGCCTCAAAAGCCTTGCGCACATCACCTGTCCTGCCAATATCTGCCATGGCCGGAACCGGCTGCACCGAAAAACCAGGATGGTTTCCCACACGGGCTACCTCCCCGCCCTCTTCATCAATGGCGAGAAACAGAGGAAACATCCCCAGCTCCCCCGCCAGCTTCTGGGTGTTTGCCGTCATCGCCTTAAACTGCTCCGGGCTTTTCAGGTTATTGCTAAAGTAAATCAGACCGCCAACCGGATATTTCCTCAGCGCTTCCTTAGTGGCTTCCCCTGCCTGAGTCACTTGGCTATAGCCGGTAAGCTGCTCCGGAGTCACCATAAAAAGCTGGGCCACTCTAGCTTCTAAGGACATCTGGGGCACTTGCTGAGACACAGGCCCGGCTTCCTCTCCAGCTTGACCGTCCTGAACCTTGCCATCTATTCCTGGCTCCTTTTCGCCCTTTTGTCCGCCGCCTGCCTCCGGCTCGCTCTGGCCTTCATTCAGATTTTTTTGTTCCTGTCCATCCCAAACCTTGCCGTCTGCATCCGGCTCATCTTCGCCATTTTGCCCGCTGCCATCCCAGGCTTCGCCCTTATCCCCAGGCTCATTTTCGCCCTTCCTTATGCTGTCCTTTTCGCTCTTTTCGCCAGCTTCCTTCCTCTCTGTCCCTTCCCCCATCTTTCCCTTCGTCTCTTCTTCTTTTTCTTGCCTCCCGGATTCCCGTAAGGCTTCCTCCTTTTTTCCAAGGGAATTTTTCTGCATTCCCATGCCCCAGGCACAAAGTCCTGCCGTCAAAATGCAAAGCAGGGCAAGCACCAGCAGTACTGCGCGATGCCTTCCCCTGTTTTTCTTTTTCCTTCTTGAACGCCTATCGTCCAAAATTGCTCCCTCCTATCTTGAGACGTTAAAGACCAAAAGCCTTTTGATCCCGGCATCCTCTTAATGATTAGACCCATTCTCGATTTTCTTCCGGAAATAATTTCCTGTTTCAGCGATAAGCCTGAGCACCTGCCCCTTCATTTCCTCCGGGAAAGCCGTCAGGACCGGAGCCGTCTCAAAGCTTAACACCTGATCAAACCCCACCTCCCTAAGGCCTTTGATCAACCCATCCCAATCCGTAGAAGCCGTGTTTTCCCTGGTTCTGGTAAAGGTGAAGGGAATCTGATGCAAATCCGCCGTACCGTCATTATCATGGATATGAAGCACTTTTAAACGGCAGCCCAAAATCCGGATGAAATCCCAAAAATCCAGGCCCACTAAATTCGCGTGGCCGGTATCGAAGCAAAATCCCAGCACCTGGGCGCCGTAGTCCCCGTTTATCCGGTCAATGCGCTCCGCCGCTTTCCTGGCATCGCAGCAAGGCCCTTCCACAATATGGCTTCCTAAACTGCCGTACACATTTTCAATGCAGATGGTTATCCCCAGCTCCTTCGCCATGGGAGCCAGAAACCGGAGGAAGCTTTCCGTCCTCTGCCATTCCGCCTCCTCTGAGCCAAGGTTTTTTGCCAGCTTAAAGCCGTGCACCACAATATAGGGGCAGCCGAAAAACGCACAGATCTTCATGCTCTTTGGCGCAACCACATTCCACAGGTAATCATTCAGGCTCTTCTTTCCGTTGGGAACGTAATTGGGATAAGGCATATGCATCTGGTTAATCCGTATCCCTGCCGCCCTGGCTCCCTCCTTATGGGGGGCAAAAAAATGTTCCAGTTCCGTCTCTGTCTGGTCAAAAAAATCGTTTTGCTCCTGCCGGTACAGGGAAATATTGGTTAAGTAGGCATTTAAGCTAAAATCCCCGCAGGAGAACCCTGCTTCCTTCATCTGCAAAAATCCGGCAGCCGGATCTTTATCATGCACAATGTTTTTCGTCTGCACGCCGATCTCAAGCATACTTACACCCCCTTCAGCCGGTCAAAATAAAAGGACGGCATATACTCATCATTGAAAAACTCAATACGATCTACCCCCATCTCCCGAAGCTGCTGTTCAATTTCCCGGTAGTAGATATTGCAGATGAACACCCCGCAGCCGTCGGGAATCTCTCTTAGCGCCTGGGGGGATTTTACCTCCAGGCCGCAAAACCGGCTCCCCCACCTGGCCTGGTTATTGTCGCAGGTAAATAAGGGGGGATACTTCTCCCCATAGCATTTCATAAAATTCCGGCACATATTCCCGGCCCCAAACAGCACGATGGACGAGTATTTTTTCAGCGCGTTCTCGATCTCCACCTGCCATTTCACATACTCCGCCACGGATTTTGCAAGAGCCAAAAGGCCCGGGCGGAGAAGGGGGGAAAATACAGCCGCCGTATCCCGGATATCCAGCACCAGATCGCCGTCAAAGCCGATGGAGCGAAGGCCGCGGATCAGGCTTAGCCAATCCGTCTGGGGCTGGAACTGATATACGCTGGTAAAGGGAAGCATGCTGCTCTCCCGGCATCCGTCGCAGTCCCGCAAAATCACCGCTTTTAACCGATGATCCAAGGCTGCTGCAAACTCATACATATCCTGGCCGCAAAGATTGCATATCCCCACATCCATGCAAAAGCCGAAAAGCGGCTCCTTTACTTCCTTATTTAATGCATCTATCCATTCCGCCGCCGAATGTGCATCTGCGCACATCCCACGGATCAGATGGCCGTTCATGCTGCGGCACTGATTTTCCAAAAGAATCATCATCCCGTTTTCTCTGGCCGTAAGGCCAAGGGAAAGGTAATATTCCCGGTTTTTTTTCCACTCTTCCCCGCACTCCAGCCCGGAAAATAAGGGCGGGATCACAATCGCCTCACAGCCTGCCTGGCGGCAGTAGCGGATGCATTCCCGGTTCAGCCAAAGGAGGGTTTCCCCTAAATCCCCGCGCTTCGTCTCCCGCAGCAGGCGTGGAGCGCGGGCAATGGGGAAATCTAAGCCCTTCTCCCTGCAAGCCTTTTCCATCTTCCCGAAACGCCTCCCTATCTCCGCCTTATCTTCCAGCACGGAAACCCACTTTTCCTCTTTGTCCTCCTCCTTGCCTTCATCCTTATCCTCATCCGGCCAGCTATCCTCCGGTTCTTTTCCAAAATTTTCTAGTTCCCAGCCAGAACAGCACCCGTCCATCTCCAGGACAAGATGGCAAAAACCTGCTCCCGCCAAATCCATGGCTCCCTGGCCTGGCTGGCGGCTGTATAAAATGCCTGACGGCGAACAAACAATCCTCATGCCTTCCTCCATCCCTATTAATATAATTACCAGAGCTTCCGGTACTCCCCGGGGCTTATGCCCTCCGTGCGCTTAAACACCCGGCTCATATATGCTCCATTGCTGAAACCGCATTCCAGGCTCACCTCTTCTACCGTAAAAGGCGTGCCATCCTTTGCCGAACCGAAACGGAGCAGCTGCTTTGCCTTGGTGATCCGCTTATGGATCAGGTAATCATTAACCGTTGTGCCGTAACGCTCCTTAAACCGCTTCAGCAGATAAAATTTATTGATAAAAAACCGTGACGCCAAAGCGTCCAGGGAAATCTTCTCCGTAAAATGGCCATCCAGATATTCCTTAACTGCCTGGATATCGAAAGAAGCCGTCCCCTTGTCCTCCCGTTTCCCCCTGCCTTTCTCCCCGCCGCCCTCCGGCCACGCATCCTTCATCAGCAGGACGAACAGCTGGCTAAGCTTGGCATGGATTTCCATGTCCCGGACATAGGAATCCGACACCCCAATCTCATAAAGCTGGTCTAAGATGGCCACATACTCCTTAATCCCCTCCGGGCGAAACACCGGCTGGCCGCCCCTGGCCTTATACTTCCCATAAATGGCCCTCATCTCCCTGCCGCCAAAATGCGCCCACTTTAACGTCCACAGCTGATCAGAAGCCTTTAAGTCACAGCCGGTGCTGTGGCTGTAGCTTTTTTGGCAGTCGATAAAGATACAGTCCCCGGCACTTAAATCATACCCTTTCCCGTCAGCAATCAGCTTCCCCTTGCCTGCCATAACCGTAAAAAACAAGAAGCTGTCCAGCCCCTTCCTGGCATTCGTGTGCGGCTTGACCGCCTTAAGGCTCCCTGCCTCCTGAAGGTAGAACAAGGCAGAGCGGGCAAAGGCGGAAGGGGTATAAAGGATTCGCCGGGAACGGACGATGGATGAAGAGGCAAAGCTTACCAGGCTCCCCTCATCCCCTCCCCCAAACAAACGGTTATCCTGATCCATAAAAACCCCCTTCCTGCCCATTTCGTCCACCATTTTACCATGGGAGACCGGCCTTTTCAAGGTTTTATCCGCCTAATCTCCCGTGTGTGCCGACTGCTATTCCTTAAGGCCCTTAAGATATTCCTCCACAAATTCCTTGTACCCTGCAACGTCCGCCCCTACGATGGGATCCCCCACAAGGTTTCCCTCGCCGTCCACAAACAATGTGGTGGGAACGCCCACAACCTGGCTAAGGAGCCAGTAAAAATCCTGATTGGCGATAATCTGGGTAAATTCCGCCCCGGTCTTCCCAGTAATTTCCAAAGCCAAATCCAAATGCTCCTTGTCTTCATCGCCCTGAATGTCCGTAATCAATCCGATAAGCTGCACATTTTCCGGCATTGCCCTCGCCCATTCCCCAAGCTCGGGCATCTCCCTGATGCAGGGCGGACAAAATGTGCCCCAGATATTTAATACCGTCAGATCCTTTCCCGCAAAAATTTCTTCCGTCACTTCATTTCCCTGCAAATCCTTTGCCGTAAACGCGGGCATTTTCACTGTCCTTTCCTCAGTTTTTGCCGATGCGTCTTCCTCCCCGCTCCCCGGCTGGCCTCCCTCTGTCTCCCGGGCGGCTGATTCCAAAGCCTCCTGGCTTCCTGATTCCAAAGCCCCTTGGCTGCCTGATTCCAAAGCCTTCTGGCTTCCTGCCTTTTCCTTTCCCGAAACTGCCCCGCAGCCGGAAATTACCGCAGCCGCTAAAACCAATAAACCAAGCTTTGCCCATTGCTTTCTTCTATTTGCCATCTTTTCCTCCATTTCCATGCATGATCGCATTTCCTTCTTTGGCTTCCGCTTACATTACTTTACCATAAACTTAAAGAAATTTGCATTCTTTTTTCTAAATCTTTTCTTATAACAGTTTAGCCCGTTTATGAGCAAAAGCAAGCTGCGCAAGCAACGGAAATCACCGCAAGGCTCGATTTCCCCTAAAGGGACGCTACGCAGCGCGAATGGCGCGGCTGAATGCCATATCGGCTTAAGGAACCGCGCTTTGTCCTCTGAAAACAGAACCTTTGTTCCGATCTGTCTTCAATTTATAATAAGTTTAACAAAAAAATACAGAAAAGAGGGATAATTCAGTGATAAAGTACGATAAATTATGGGAAACGATGGAAAAGAAAGGAATTACCAAATACACGCTGCACAAAGAATACCATCTAAGCAAATCACTGATCCACCGCCTGCAGAACAATGAAGGGATCAGCATGAATACCATTAATACCCTTTGCGGGATCTTAAACTGCAATATCGAAGATATCGCAACCCATTACCGCGATGAGGAATAGGCGCGGGGCTTATGGAAAAGCAGGCCAGCGAAACATAAGGTTATTTCAAGTGGATTATATTAACTTTCTGAGGCGCTTAATGGCCTCAGGCAGCGCATGAGACTGCGGGTTTGATTAAACGTTTAAGCTTAATAGGGGTTGGCTGCCATTACCCAGCCAGCCCCTATTTACTTTTCCCCTTCCTCCAATCCGAAGGCTTTTTGCCGCTCCTCATTCACCGGTGCAATTTTACTGCTTATCCTTATATCCTGTCCTCTCCCAAATTTCCTTGAGCCGTTCCCAGCCATCCAAGGCAACCAACGCCACGACAAAAGCTGCCACCATGCAGGCAAATACCATATACCAGGTAATGGGTTGATTCCGCCAGGCCATTAACGCCACAAACGATACCGGGCACAGGACTAAGGACAGGACAATCACCACCGCCGCCGTGGGCAGCCTGTCCAGCCCCGGCCAGGATTTGATTACCTGGGTAACTACGGATACGATAAAAGCCATCACGCCAATGGCCATTAACAGGTATGAAAAATACTGCATAATTTCGTTTACGTCCATTTTTTCCTCCCTTTCTTCTGGCTTTCCAGAAAAATACCATACTATTATTTATGCACTTCCTAAGTGCCTGGTGTGGCAAGCGGAGGCCGTATTTCTTTTATTGCATTCTACATGATGACCTACATTTTTTTAATTCCTTCATGCAAAATAGCTTTTCTTCCCCGGTTTCTGTTCCCTTCTCCATCATATTGGAACTCCTCCACGTATCCCAGCTGGTCTGATTGTGTCAAGTCCTCACAAAACATTTTTTAATTTCTGCGAACCCGCATAAACACTGGGTTTCCAGAAAATCCTCAAAAAACACCCATACCCAAAATAAGGCTGCTTGTATCGTACTTCTGAATCCGCATCTCACCCTCTTCCTTTGCCAGCATATCCTCAGATGCCTTTAGCGCCTGTGTTTTTCGCTCCTCGCCATTCTGCTGTCTGGCTATTTCCTCTTCCTGCTCCTGCAGCTTCGCAAGCTGTGCCTGTGATAGAAACTGATGGCAATCCTGATGGTAATGATGGCTATCTTGATGATAATGTTTGTATCCATAGCAAGCCCCAATACTGCTAAATCATAGCAATCAAAGATAGCGGAAACATACCATTTCCCATCAGGAGCCTTTATTCCGGTCATGTCAGTGACACATTTTCCAAGATCTTCCATGACACGATAAACCGTTCTCCCGCCGGGAATGTGTACGCCTTCCGGCTGTTTGGGCTGCAGTGCCTGGTACATACGGATTCTTCCGCAGGTGTCGCTGCATTCATCCTCGCTGCATATATCAATCATTGCATCTGCCAATGCCTGATATTTCCAAGGAGCATCTTTTGTTCTCAGGCATTTGTTAAATGCTTGTCTGGAAACATGGAGCACCCTGCAATAAAAAGAAATTTTACCCTTAATCCTGCTTATATCAAAATCCTTGAGAATAGGGTGTCAACTATTATGATACAACATCATCGTTAAGCGTGTGGCGGTTTTTTTACATTTCCGTTTTCCTCCTCTCATGCCTTGTTGTGTTGTTTACCAGTTACAACGCAAGTATGGATGAGGGATGGGGTGGAACTATGAAAAAAACACAAGATGGGAAGAAAAATGACGAACTTTTTCGCGGATATCGTTTTTTGATGGGAATTTGGTCGGGTTGCGGAAAAATGGATGGATTTTGGCTATCCGCAGAAAATCCAAGGCAAAAAGGCCCCATCTGCCCGAGAACAAAGAAAAAGGCTCCCGAAAGAGCCTCTGTGTCTGTCCTGCTTGTAGGGGGACGCAGCCAATAGCACGGATACCGCCAAACCAAACTGCTCCACAGCCTTTTCCTGGCTAAATGGTGTCATCATAATGCTGGTCATCTCCTTTTCGCAGAAGGTCCGGTCATTTTCCACGGGTCATCTCGGCATATTGTGCCGCTTTTTCAGGTGAAAGTTCTCCTGCCTTTACCAGATTTCTTAATAATTCGTTGTAACCTTCCTCACGGCCCTCCTGCTTCTTCTCATATCCAAACTGCTCCACAGCCTTTTCCTGGCTAAATAATGCCATCATGATGCTGACCACCTCCTTCTCATGGGCTGACAGATACTCCCTTAACACATCCTTGTTCTTGCAGATACGGATCGTTTCCCGCACTGCCTCCGCCGTCCTCCCCAGCAGCCTTGCCTGCTGCTGGTACACCTTTGTAAAAGACACGTACTGGCTGATGATATCTCCGTTTCCATCTCCATAGAGCATCTTTACTTTGGCTTCCAGATACCTTTTTTCTCCGCTGAAGAACTCTTCGGACAAATTTAGATATTCTGGCTTATCCTGGCGCTCCCCAGTGAAGATCACGTAAAATTCAGGGCTGGGCAGCTCTAACTTCCTGCTTCCGTAGCGGTTCTGCTTCGTGTCCTCAATATACCTGTTCCAGGTCTGGGCCAGGTACAAAAGAACCCTTATGATGATATTGACGCTCCAGGTTGATTGACTTTCCACCATGATGATCACCCGGCCGCCGTTACGGAAGGCCAGATCATTATAAAGGTCATCTGTCAGGACGTTTTGGATCGTCACATCCGTTAAGTCATCCTCCGTGGCGCCCGTATCCTCTGGGTGCAGGGCCTGGTAAAGCTGGAGGAGGTATCTCTTATCCCCGAACAGATTCGAGAACACGCTGTCCCTTATGGTGCGCTTTGCCGCTTCCATCTGATCCCTCCCTTATTCGTTATCATCTTTCTGTTTTTATTATAAACAAAAAAGGCCAGGAAAACAATCTGTTTTTTGCTTTCGCAAGACAGAACCAGAAATGTTCTGGCATATTCCTGGCGCGAAGAAAAACCAAGGTGGTGTTAGTATATAAGTGTGGACAGGAAAAGTTGAACAACCTATACGATCAAATGAAAGAGCAAAGGAGATGAAAGGCATGGCGAAAAATCAAAAATCTTACACTCCGGAATTTAAACAGCAGATCGTGGATCTGTATAATGCTGGAGGAACCTCGTATCCACAACCGGAACGTGAATATGGCGTAAACCGGAGTACGATTAGCGGCTGGGTAAAGCAGCTTTCCCCTATCAAGGTATCAGATGAGGAAACGGTTACCCTCAAGGAGTATAAGGCTCTCCAAAAAGAAATCCAGCGCCTTAAGATTGAGAACGAAATACTAAAAAAAGCGACCGCCATATTCGCAAAAGAACAATAGCCGAGATTGTTGCATTTATCCAGAATAACTTAACCAATTACTCTGTATCCCAGCTTTGCAGTGCCCTGAAATTCCCAAGGAGTACCTATTACAAGGCCCTGGTTTGTGTACCTTCAAATAAGCGGATGGAGTATGGGGAATTCGGCAGGGAAGTGAAACAGGCCTTTGAGGATTCCAAACGCAGATATGGGGCTGTCAAACTATGCCGTGTACTAGGTGGCGCCGGGACACCCTGCAGCATCAAGCGGATCCAGAGGCATATGGCAGGGCAGGGACTGCGCCCTGTGGTAGTAAAGAAGTACAGCCACCATGCCAATCATGGCAGTATCCCAGATGATAAAGTGAATATCCTGAAACGTGATTTTAGAACGGAAACCATCAACCAAAAATGGTGCACAGATATTACCTGCATCCATGTGCAGAAAGAAGGATGGACTTATCTGGCGTCTGTCATGGATTTGTGCAGCCGTAAAATCATCGGCTATGCCTATGGCACATCTATGACAGCGGAACTGGCAGTGGAAGCGGTAGAGAATGCCTGCCTGAATGTCAGGGATACAAAAGGGATCATTTTGCATAGTGACCTTGGAAGCCAGTATACGGGTAAAACGTTTGAAGATTGCCTGAGCAGGAAAGAAATCCTGCATTCCTTTAGCCGTAAGGGAAACCCATACGATAATGCCTGTATTGAATCCTTCGGTATTAGTCAATAGGGAAAAAGAAAAAATGTATCTTTTTTGTTACCATTCACAGCCATTTTAATTTCTGATGTTTAATGAATTCCCACTGGGGCTTTTTTATTGGCATAATGCGCTGCTTTTAGTGGTTGTATTTATTAATAAATATAGCCACTGCACA
>CAJTFL010000038.1:0-960 GCA_910575565.1 Lachnospiraceae bacterium
CGGAATCATGCTTTTTCGTGCGTTCCCTGTCCTGATGTTCCCGCCTGCGGTATCTGCCCTTTTTTTCGCTCCGGTGGTAAGTATCCCTGCGGCGGTAATCGTCCTTAAATTCCTTTGTATCTCCGGCCTGCTCGCCGCCATCCTCCATAAAAGCGTTCTGCTCTGTAAAGACATTCTGCTCTTTGGAAAAACTGCTTTCTGTCTTACCGTCAGCATTGCCACCGTCAGGTTTCTCTTTCTTTCCCGCAAAACTGTTTTCTCTCTGGAACTGCTTTTGCTGCCTGTGCTTTTTCTGACTGGATTTTGTTTTCTCCCCTGTATTTTTCCGTGTATCACTCTGAAAGCTGCTACGATTATCCCACACATCGGCATAGTCCGGTCTGCCCTCTGGCTTCGGTCTGTTCTGCTTTGCGGAATAATCAGCGTCATGTACAAACGGTTTTGCCTGCCCGGACTTCTGGACATCATGTCCAGAAGTGGTATCGGCATCCCTCGGCTGGTGTGCGCCGGACTGCTTCTGTTTCGCTCTTTTTGCGCCAGTATCTTCCTTTGCGGAACTCCTGCCGGCAAAAGCGTTTTTATCCTCCGCAAACTCAGCCCGCTGTTTCTTCTTTTTTTCTGCCATTAAAATTCCTCCATATCTACCTGTTGCTGTCAGCCTCCCTGATCCTGTCCTGCGATGCCTCAAACCACTTTCTTTCTATCTCCGCCCCGATAAACCGCCGTTTTGTTTTTATGCACGCTTCCCCCACCGGGCAGCTTCCCATGAACGGGTCAAGGCATACCTCGCCCTCCAGTGTGGAGCATCTGACCAGATGCTCGATCATAGGTACTGGCTTCTCCGTTGGGTGCCGCTTATCCCTCCCTCTCGGCAGTCTGGCTTCCAGAACCGTTGAGCCTGTAAAGCGCAGCTTCCGGTATCCGCCTTTCCGGTACATGGCGATAAACTCCGCACGTTTC
>CAJTFL010000038.1:1196-31937 GCA_910575565.1 Lachnospiraceae bacterium
GCTGTCCATGCAGGCTGTGTGGATTGGGAAGATATTCCGGTCATTGCTCATCACATAAAAATATCTCTCATTCTTCAATATCCGGTACACCTCCGGTATCCATCTGCCAAACGCTATGTGTTCCGTGCTAAATCCGCAGTTGGAGAATACCTCCCCGCCTTCATAATTGAGCTTCCCGTTCTTCATTCCCCCTCCCGTCAGCTCAAACGGCGGGTCAGTAAAGACCATATCCACGCTGCTGTTTTCCATATCCCCCGCAACGTCTAAAAAATCGGCATGGTACAGTATGGCATTTCCCGCCATATATGCGGCTGCAGTTCCTTTTCCCATATCCTCACCTCCGTCCAGCTGCCAGCCCTTCCGCCTGCTTTCCTTTCCTCATATAGTTCGGGTCATAATCCTTAAAATCTTTCACAGAATGGAACAGCCATTTGTTATTTACCCACCTCTGCATCCGCCGTGTTTCCTCCGGCGCTGTCGGCTTTTCATATATCATCACATACGGGTCATACCCCATGTCACGCAGCGTATAAATGCGATATAAATCCTGTTCATGGGTGCTGCCGTAGTTGGTAAGGACGTAGACACGCCTTTTCCGCTTGTCCTTTACCGCTGTCAGTTCCAAAAATTTCTTAAAATACGGTATCAGGTCATCCTCCGGGTTATCCCATGCGAAATGCAGCATTTTTGTATGGATTTTATTCAATAACGCCGCTTTCTCCGGCGTAACCAGCCGCACGTCCAGCCCCTGCGTAAAGTCCACCTCCGCCCCGCTGTCCGCAAGCTGCCCTAAGAGCCGCTCCCAATCCGGGCAGGCTAAAATATTGGCATCAAGGAGCTTGATCTCTTTTTCGCCGCCCCAAAATTCATCCAGGTCAGCTACCGCAACCGTCTTTCTGCCCTCCTTCTCCCCCACAATGCAGAACCCGCACCCACGGGGGCATCCTCTGGAAAGGAAGCCGTAGGCTGTGCCTGCAAACTGCGGGTACAGCCCGTAGTCCGGGTGCGAATGCTCCACGGCATCCGGCAGCTTGTTGTCAAGGCCGTACCCCGTGCCGCCTTTTATGACATGGTAAGCCTTTACGCTCCCCGCATAATCTTTGGAATAAGTATCCGTGAATACCCTGCTCATATAAACAAGGTCATAATGCTTTTTATCATCGTACCATTCCACCATATCGCCCCTTGCTTTATGGTAAGCGGACAGCTTCATCAGGCAGAGGTTGGGGAAACGGTGTCCGTCCACGTCAATCAGCCCGATTTTCACTCTTTTTCCCCCTGTTTCACGCTTTCCTCCGGTTTCGTGTTCATCACCCTGAATGTCTTTGTATCGGACGGGTACTTATCCACGAATGGGATTACCACGTTGTCAAACAGGATAAGCCCACTTCCCGGCTCGGAATTGGTCACATGGGCAAGCTGTTTCTCCGACAGCCCTAACTTGTCGGCAAGTATCGCCTGGTCTTTTGCGTTCTGGTTCAGCAGGTAGACAAAATCGGAGTTACCGAGTATGCCCTCGATCTCCTCCGATTTCAAAAAATCGCCCACGTTCTGCGTCAAGCCTGTAGGTATGCCGCCCCATTTCCGGAACCTTTTCCAAATCTCCACGGAATAGATTGCTGTCTGCCTTTCCTTTAAAAGCAAATGGAATTCATCACAATAGTACCTTGTGGCGATCTTCCTCTCCCGGTTCTGCGACACACGGTTCCAGACCGCATCCTGCACGATCAGCATCCCAAGCTCTTTGAGCTGGTTCCCTAAATCCCTGATGTCAAAGCACATGATACGGTTCTGGGAATCCACGTTTGTGCGGTGGTTGAAATAATTCTGAGAGCCATGCACATATAAAACAAGGCTGTTGGCGATCCGCACCGCCTTTTTCTTCGCTTCCTGCCGTAATTCCGGCGCAACGTCCTTCGGCTCATACTTTAACAAGGCGTTATATAAATCTTCCAGTATGGGCATATTCTCCGGCATGGGATTTTCAAAATAATCATCATAGATATGCTTGATGCAGGTGTCGATGATGCCCTTTTCGTCATTCTCCAGACCGTTTTTCCCTCCGGCAATCAGATCACACAGGGTAATGATAAAATCCGATTTCAGCTTTAACGCTTCCCGGTCATTCTTGTGGGAAAGCTGGATATCCATCGGATTCAGATAGTCTTTTGAATTGGTGGCAAGCCTTACCACCTGCCCGTTCAGAGCGCCTACAAGGGCAAAATACTCTCCTTCCGGGTCACAGACGATAATATCGTCCTCCGTCATAAGGAAACAGGATAAAATCTCCCTCTTTGCGGAAAAGGACTTCCCGGAGCCGGGTGTGCCGAGGATTACCCCGTTGGGTGTCCGCAGCTTTTTCCGGTCTGCCATGATCATGTTGTTGCTGAGTGCGTTCAGGCCATAGTAGATTGCCGGGGCAGGCATGAAAAGCTCCTGCGTACAGAACGGAACCAAAATCGCCGTACTTTTTGTAGTCAGCACACGCTCAATCCCCGTATCGTTGCAGCCAATGGGCGCACTCGCCATCAACCCCTGCTCCTGTAAATACTGCAAGCACCGCAGGTTGCAGTTCGCCTGCTGGATAATGCCCGACACCCGCTGCGTGATGTTCTCTAACGCCCGCTTGCTCCTGCCATAGCAGGTAATGAGGAAAGTCACTTTGAGAATTTTCTGGTTGCTGGTGTTCAGATCGTCAAGCAGTTCCAAAGTGTCTTTTTCGTAAGTGATAATGTCCGTGGGCAGTATATCCATGTCATAACCGGAGCGTACTGCCTTCTTCTGTTCCTCGATCTTCATTTTCTGGATATTGGTGAGCGCCCCTTTTAACATCTTGATTGCCTTTACCGGATCCATCGTCTGCATATGGAGCGTGATCGTCAGGTTATCATCAATGTCAAGGAGCTTCTTTAACAGCTCGTCATTGAACCTGGGCGCAATGATGTCGAGATAATGGACGCTCCCGTACATCCTCCCCGACTTAAAGCGGCTTGGGTAACGGAAGTCAAACCCCGGAGGAGCTATGTAGTCCTTTACGCTCTTTCCCGACTCCGACAGTTCCTTAAAAGAAAAACGGAAAGGCTCCATTGTGTCCTGGTTGAAATACTCATGCAGGACACGCAGGCGCTCCTTCCCGTCAAGACTTCTGGCATGGGTGCCGAGGTTTAGGAAATTCTTTATAACATCGGCTTCTATGCTGCCCAGTTTCGCCTTTGCCTCCTTGTACCCCTTACACTCAATGCCAAAAATAAGGTATTTTGATTTAATAATCCCGTTATTCCCCTTTGCCGCCTGTTTCTTCAACATCTCCGTGTATTCCTCACGAATGTCGTCAAAATCATCGCCCTGCAGGGGAATGTCAAACTGGTCTATCAGCGTCTGCTCGTTGACCTGCCTGTTGAACAAAAACAGCTCAAACCGTATGGACGGGTCAAAGTAATTGATGAGCCTGCTGTACTGCTCTAAAATCTCGCCCTGATCCTCTATCTCCAAAAGGTCATAGTTGATGTCAAAAAACTCGACCATCTTTGTGTAACAGCCGGAAGCCACCTGGCAGATGCCGTCACGGTACATCTTTTTGAATGTGATTGTTTTCTGCGCCGTGTCCGGCTTTTCCTGTTTTCTGTCATTCCCGGCAAGGGTGTTTTTTAGCTCCCGTAACCGTTTCTTCTCTGAAAAATTAAGCCCCGTTTTTGGCGTGGCTTTGCTGCCCTGCGGCTTTTTCTTCAAGATAACGCACCTCCTTCTTTAATTTCTCCCGTTCCTCCAACTGCTTGTAGAGGTTTTCCGATTTATAAGGGCGAATCCCCGGCGTGAGCAGCTTCTGCCGTACCATGAAGTACAGAATCTTCTCTGCCGGGAACCCGTCTTTTTCATACATTGCCAAAAAGAAAAACGGCAGCATGAGCGCTACCATGATGAGCGCCGAAGCCTGTGTTCCCAATACGCCTTTTGTCACAAGGTAAAAAGGGATTCCCACAGCCGCTGCGCCGCCGAAGCAGATAAGCTGGCGTTTGGTAAGGTTCATCGCCACCTTTGTCTTGATGCCGCTTAAATTTTTGGGCACTGCTACCGATATTGCCATAAGCATTCTGGCCGGAAATGATTTCATTCCGGCATTTCCTCCTTCCTGCTGTTATTAAAATTCCGGTCTGGCTAATGGGCATTCAGCACACTTTTACTGAGCGAACCTGTCTTGAACAGGCTGAAGCAAAGGATAACGGTATATGCCGCCACCGACCAGAGCGCCGTGTGCAGGTTGCCCGCCACCGCAACACTGGCAACGAGTACCGAATAGATGCCCACGCAGACCATAATGAAAAATCCCTGAAACGCAAGGGCGCAAAGCCCTTTGATATAATTGTTGCCGATGCTGCCCCATTCCCGGTTGCTCAAAGTGGCAAAGGGAACCGGAGCCACTGAAATATAAAGGTATATCTCTATCATGCGCCCATATAAAACGACGGTGATGAGGACGGACATGATTTTCATACACAAGCTGACGATCATGGTTTCTATCCCAAGCCCGATCAGTTCGCCAATGCCCATAGTGGAAAGCTGGTTGTTGAACATGGTGGTAAGCGTGGACGTCACGTCAATGCTCGTGGAGCCTGATATGACGCCCGCCGCATTGGTCACGATATGGTTGCCCACATCGAAAACCGCCATCGTGATGTCAAAAGTCTTGCTGAGTAACATCACGGCGATACACGCTTTCACGAGGTAGCGGAAAAAGAACTCGCTCCCTACCTCGTGCATATTGTTTTTGTCCATTACCATTGCTATCAGTTCATAACACAGGATTGCGCTGATGATAAGCCCCGCTATGGGTATCATGACATTCTCTGAAAGGTTCCGGATCATGGAAAAAATACTCCCATTCCATGCGCTGGGTGTCTGCCCGACTTCCCCGGCAATCTCGCCCACTTTTGTATTCACGTCCGTGAACATCGTGCCGAGGTTGTCAAGCACCCACCCTTGCAGCATTTCCTTTATAAATTCAGTGATTTTGTCAATGATCGCACCCATGAATTATGAGAACAGTGTTGTAAGCTGTGGAATCACCGTCTGCGCCACAATTACAATACCGCCGCCCGCCATCAACTGCTTGATCCCCTGGCTTTTTGCCCCAGGGTTATCATTCCCATATCCCTCAAGCAGATTGATAACGCCCCATACTGCCACGCCTGCGCCGATTGCTGTTACGACTGTCTTTAATCCTGTTACCGCTGTTGTAAAAAAACTCATTTTTCTACCTCTTTCTTTCCTTAAATTTGATTTTTTGATAAAGAAAGAGCTTTGATATGTAAATCCCCCGCCCTTTGTGGTACAATAAGGGCAGGGGAATCCTTTTGGAGAACCCCGTGCGGGCATCCGGTACATTCTGTTTGGCGATAGGCTGTGCCGGGTGTCCTGGTTTGTCCGTTCCCAAAGTACATACAAAACTCCTGATTTTGGCTTTATGCCAAAGGTTTACAAGTTCCATATTCAGTTGTCGTTTTGTACTTCTGGACACAATGTCCAGAAGCTGTTACTCAGTTGTAGTTGGGGAATTATCCTCCTGCCCGCTGACTTCCCCGCAGTCAAACGATTCATCCACCTCTGTATTTGGAGTAACTTTCATGTGCTGTAAATGCTTCACATAGTCCTCAATGTCAAAGGTGTTTTTCGAGTCATAATCGGACAGCTCTTTGTACCTGCTATGCTTCGTTATATCGAATTTATCCGAGAAGAATGGTCTCACGCCTCTAAGCTGCATGATACATTTCCCGCCGTCCATGACCGCAATCTCATCCTGGCTCATCAGCGCCTTCCCGGTCTTTTGGTAATTCAGACCGTAGGACTGTGATGTACCCCTTGTATCGGAGGTGTTGTAAAGGTCAATGGTTTCCTTTCCTAAAACATCTTCCAGTTCTTTGAGCGTGGTCTTTTCCTTCCCTCCGAGGAATAACGTAGTGTCACAATTCCCTTCAATGGTGTCAGCGTTGTCCTTATAAATCGCCTTTAGCTGAGATTTTGACTGTAAAATGATAGATGCCGATATTTCCCTGCTCCGGATTGTGGCAATCAGCTTCTCAAACTGCGGAATCTGACCGATGTTCGCAAACTCATCCAGCAGCATCCTCACATGAATCGGGAGCCTGCCGTTATAAACATCATCCGCCTTGTCACAGAGCAGGTTAAAGAGCTGCGAATACATGATCGACACCACGAAATTAAATGTGGCGTCCGTATCTGAAATAATGACAAACAATGCTGTTTTCTGTTCCCCAAGCGTGTCAAGTTCCAGATCGTCATACTCCATAAGGTCACGCAGCTCTTTAATGTCAAATGGCGCTAACCTTGCGCCGCAGCTAATCAGGATAGATTTAGCTGTCTTGCCCGCCGCAAGTTTGTACTTTTTATATTGGCGGACAGCAAAGTGGTTCGGGTCTTTTCCCTCCAGTTCGTCAAACAGCAGGTCAACGGCGTTTTTGAAATTTTCGTCATCTTCCCTTGCTTCGCTTGCGTCAATCATATCAATCAGCATGGCGAAATTCTGTTCTTCCTCCGGGGCTTCATACCAGATATAGGCAATAAGCGCCGTGTAATACAGCTTTTCCGCTTTCACCCAGAAATCTTCCCCGGATTGCTGCCCCTCCCCTTTGGTGTTGACTATGATCGTGTTTACGAGTTTCAGAACGTCCTTCTCGCTCCGTAAATAGGCGAAAGGATTGTAGTGCATGGACTTTGCGAAGTTTATGGTATTGAGGACTTTTATCCTATATTTTCCCCGTTTCAGCATCTTTCCGCATTCAACCAAAACCGTGCCTTTCGGGTCAGTTACCACGAATGAGCTGTGCATCTGCATCAGGTTCGGTTTTACAAAAAATCTGGTCTTGCCGGAGCCGGAGCCGCCTATCACAAGAATATTTTTATTCCTTGCATATTTTGGCTGTTTCGGCCTGCCTGACATCATCAGCCTCTCCGTCTGCGTCAGCAGGATATTGTTCTCAAACACGGAATCCATGTAAGGCTCTATGTCCTTTGCGTTGCCCCACCTTGCGGAGCCGTACTCCGTGCCATGCCGGAACTTCTTGGCGTTCTTGGCTTTGAAATATACCACAAGCCTTAAAGCGATGCCGCAGCACACCCCGATCAGAAGATCCACCGGATAGAAACTCGGCAGGGGATTGGAAAACAAGCCTTCCAACCCCGCCATGACCTCCATCATCTTTGCGGAAGCGTCCTGCCCCGGCGATACCCGCCACAAACACGCTATCTTGTCACAGAAGTATCCGGCAAGCACATAGGGGAGGTTCATCAGGACAAGTTTCTTTTTGTCTACATTCCCGGTCTTTGCCTTGATATTTTCAGGAATGGATTTTAAGTCTTTGGCTATGCCGTTTATGATATTGCTCATAGGCTCTGCCCCCTGTCCTTGTTTTTCTCCCGGCTCCGTTCCCGGTTCTTGTCCTGCGATAATGCGTCCTTGAAATGCTTCAGCTTCTCTCTCAGGGAAACCCTGCCTTTCTTTTTCTCGTTACCATAAACAAATTCTTTGAATGCCTGTGCGATTGCGTCTGCATCCCTGCCCTTGAAAAGCACCACATATTTTGGCGGTGCGGTTGTCTTGTCTTTCTTTATGGCAAAATCAACATTATACTTTTTTGCCACACGCTCAAATGACTTGATGTTGCCGTCCGTGATTTCGATGGACGATGCCCCCACGCCCTCTCCAATGAGCTTTTTCACAGAAGTTTTTCCATGCGTTCTCTGCGCTTTCTGCTTACGGTGGTTCAGGTACATCTTCATCGCCGCTTTCAGCACGTTGGCATCCAGCTTTGCCGTCTTTATCACAAGGGCAATCGTTTTTTGTGTCACTTCCTCCTGCATGAAGCACCTCCCTGTTATATTTCCGGGAAAATCCGTGTACTAAGGCGGAATCCCCCGGCAGATAATGTCATAGACAATCTTCACTTTAAAATACGCCATAGTTCTCCTTCCCACTTCTGGACATCGTGTCCAAAAGTTACGGTAACAGGCACTCTGTCCTGATATGATCCTCATATCCCTTTAATTCCATTTCTGCATCCGTATCATGGGATAAACAGATTCCGGTAAACCCGCAAAGGCTGTCAGCGGTCAGGAAATCTTGATAGAGCCTGCCAAAATCAGCGGCAAATTTCTCTATGATCTGTTCATGGCTGTCCTCCGGGCAGAGCTGGTAATAAATTTTCCTTCCGCTGCACTTTCCCCGCATATCCGAAAGAAAATAATTCATCTCTCCTGACTGTTTTACCGAAACCTGTATACAGTTGCCCCTCCTCCTTAACTGAAAGCAGGTAACACTACGCCTTGTGGAAACTGTAATGTTGGGATTCACGCCCGCTTTCCCACAGGCTTCCGCTATTTTCCCCAATAATGCCACGACCGCTTTTTTCTGAAAATCCACCTTTTCCATTCTTCTTCCTTTCCACCTCTGGACATCGTGTCCAGAAGTTATCATTTTTCATTAAAGCAGTAGATTGTGTGCAGGTTCGCAGACAGCTCATTGCCCATATACCCCACATCATCAAGCAATAATGCCTGGAACAGCACATCGCCCACACCGTCAAGCAGCACAATCCTCTGCTCCGGCTCCGTAAGGTGTCCGTATTCCACCCCATCCGAAACAACGGATTTCCTTGCCGCTTCACAATGGGTAAACAAGCCGAGGATATATTTGTTTGACATGATAAACGCATAGGTTTCCTGCCCGTCATGTGTCATGCGGCATTTCTCCGCCTCCCCTTCTGGAAGCGTGAAGATACACCGCACCGTTTCCAGACAAAGCCCGCTTTCATAATCCGGCTGTAACCGCTTCTTGTAACGCTGCACCCTCGCATAAATCCCCTCCCGGTCTATGACGGAATGGGTGCGCTTAAATTGCGGCTTTTTGCAGAGGATATCCAAATCCATATACACGTTGTTGATTATGGTTTTCTCTGCGTACTGCCGGAATGATCTTAACCTCAGCAGATAAGCAAGCGCCTCGTCCAGCTTTTCCTCCGATGTAATGGACTGGAAAGGCTTGCCGCCAAACTCCAGCCTGTCAAACATAAGCGGGCAGCTTCCCTTTTTCGCTTCACGCTCCATTACCCGCCTGACATCCCGCAATGATTCCATTTCTATCTCCTTTCCCGTTTCCCGATGCGCTGACCGGAAACAATAAAAAGGGCAGCTACAAATCTACTGACTCATAACCGCCCTTACGCTGTTCTGTATTTATCTTTTTTAATACAGGGGTCTTCCACCCCCGTACCCCTGGAAACCTTGCCGGAAATGTGATTGAAAAGATAATCACATTTCCAACAAGGCTGAAAGTGCCACCCGCCACGCTCTGGCAGGCTCATTTTATTTCTACTCCCGCTGCTTCTGCGAAATGCCGCTTCCTGCCCATAAGTTCATTCTGCTTTTCTTCCGGTAACTGCCTGAAAATATCATCATAGTCAATATCCTCTATTTTCATTTTCCTCGCAAGCATGATGAGCTGTGTATGCAGCCATTCTTCCCACAGGTCATTAAACAGCGTCTGGCTGTCCGTGAAAGTAAAATCATTCTCAAATCCTGTTGGCGGCGTGTAATATTGCAGCTTTACGAAGCCATATCTGCCAACATCAACCACCACAACGTCCACATCTTCCAGCTCCGCAAAGGCATCCGCCACTCTCCGGCATTTTTCCCGTTCTTCCTCTGTAATGTATGCTTTTTTATCCATAAGCCTTTCATCTCCTTACACATATTTTCTATACCCCTGGCAGAATGTCAAGCCTTGCCATCCTCTCCATAAAGGTTTCATCCGGCTCAAACTCCCGCAAAAGGGAAGTGTCAGCGAAGATAAACCTTTCTTTATATTGGTTCATAATATCCATCAGCATCAGGAAACATTCATGATGATAGAGGAAACTGGCAAGGCAGAGCAGTTCACTGTCCTTTAATTCCCCTGCCCTGAAATAATTTTCAAAATCATAATGGTCTGCAAATTTACAGAAAGCCAGTTTTTCCAGCAGCAATGCTTTTCCCATTCCATCCAGTTCCTCATATCTTTTCCTCAGTTCTTTTTTATCCATCCTGCTGTTCTCCTTTGCTTTTTCATCTCCATTTTTAGTAACTATAACCATCTCCATTATAGGAGCATAATAAAACATATTCAATAAGGAGCTGAAAGGAAATATCGCAAATTATGATTAGATTCGACAAACTTTTTCAAACTTTAAAGGAAAATGGGATCAGCCAGTACAGCCTTTATACCCGCCACGGTGTCAGCCGGTCACAGATCCAGCGGCTGAAAAATAACCAGTCCGTCACCACCCACACACTGAACATGATACTGAATATCTTAGGCGAGGGCTTTTCCCTGAATGACATCGCTGAATTTACACCGGATACAGAGCAGACGAAAGAATAAACTGCTCTGTTTTTTGCACCTCTGGACATTGTGTCCAGAAGTCCGTTAAGTGATTCCCTTTTCTGCCCACCCACCGCCATACATATCGTGCTGAACCTCCTGCTGGTAGTAATGGCTCATGGTTGAGGGCGCATTATAAAGGGCGGTGATCAGGTATGCCCTGATGTTGGTAATCTTTGTTGTGGTTTCCTTCATACAGCCCATGACATACTCCACATGGCCGCTGTTCAGCTTCAGGAAGCGGGATTTCACAAGCTCGTAAGGGTAATCCTCCCCGTTGATGCGGATTGTCCTGCGCTTCACGCACACCACATCGCAGACGGTTTCATAGATTTCCTCGTACATCTCCTTTTCCCCATACTGGCCATACTTCATGTGGTGTTCATATTCCAGATTTTTGCGGATCAGCGCCATATATGCGCTCGTTTCATCCATCACATCCATCGTATCCGCTTTTCCCTGTATCCCTGTGTTATCCACATCCCCCACGGATTGATTGATAGGATTGGGATAACTCATATCAGTATAATTCTGTTTAGTATAGTTATAGTCAGTATAATTAGGGTCTGGTTTCCCGACTTCTTGAAGTTGGTTTTCCCGACCTCTTGAAGTCAGATTTTCCGACCTGCTGAAATCGGTTTTTCCGACCTCTTGAAGTCGGCTTTCCTGACTTCTTGAAGTCGGCTTTTCCGACCTCTTGAAGTCGGTTTTTCCGACTTCTGTGGAAACATCAGTGTTGCAAGGCTCTTTTCTGCCCTCATCTATAATAAAATTCTTCACATAAATAATATCCGGTTTGCCAAGCCCCCGGCGTATTTTCTCAACAAGCCCTATCCCTTTGGCCTTATCTAGCTCCGCAAGAACCTTTACAGCCTTTTCCTTGCTGCATCCTAAATCTTCCCTGATATTATCTATTGTGTATATGATATATGCCCGATTTTCATCGTCCAGCCACCCGTTTTTCATGGAAAGTGACATCCGGTCAAGCATCAACCCATACAGGAGCTTAGCATCGCTGCTAAGCCCCTTAAAACGCTCGTCCTTTATCAGCAGGCGGGGAACACGGTAAAAAGAAAACTGCTCTGCTTCTACGCCATAGTAATAATCAAATCTCAATGGCTCGCCCATTCTGCCGCCTCCTTTACCGCTTACTCTGCCATTCCTCCAAAAGCCCGATAATGATGCCCTCTATATCGTCATTGGAATAGTCCTCCGGAAAATATCTGTTAATCTTATCTCCCTTAATCGTTACTTTCCTCTCTTTCGGCTTTTCCTCCGCCAGTATCAGCCTGACCATCGCCAGCGTCAGCTCGCCGCTTTTCCCATACTCTTTCAGCTTCGCCGCCTGCGCATTGGAAACCGATGCGCCCGTTTCCTGGAGAATGACTGTTACATACTGCTGCTGTTCTTCTGAGAGGAAAGAAATATCAACGCCCTGCGCTATCCCTATCTTCTTTGCATCCACCATGCCAAGCAGCTCATCCGAGAGCCTTGCAAGCCATACATACCTCTGTACGGTCTTTCCGCTTTCCCCGGCAGCTTCCCCCACTTCATCAAGAGTACTGCCGCCTTTGCTGCCCTGGTGCTTCATCGCTTCGTACTTCATGGCGTAAGCCTTCGCCTTTTCACTCGGTAAAATGTCCTCCCTCTGGATATTGGAATCCACCATGATAATCGTAGCTTCATCGTCCGTGTAATTCCTGACAATGACGGGCATCGTGTCAAGCCCTGCTTTTTCAGAACCCCGTTTCCTGCGGTGTCCGGCTATGATCTCATAGCCGCCGCCCTCCCTCGGCCTTACAATTCCGGGTACAAGCACACCGTACCTGCCGATACTCTCCGTGGTTTCCTCCATCTTTTCATCATCAAGGACACGGAACGGGTGTCCTTTGAATGTATGTAAATCCGCCAGCTTCGCATGGATAATCTGCTCCCCCGACGTGTTTTCTGCGCCGCCAAATAAATCATCAAAGCTGTTCAGCCTAACTTTAGATGCGCTCCCTGCCTTACTGCCCATTGCCAAGCACCTCCTTTGTCAAGGACTGGTATGCCCCGGCAACCTTGCCTTTCGGGTCATGCTCGTAAATGCTGATGCCCTCTGCGGACGTTTCCGCCGCCCTCACCGACATCGGTATGCTGTTCTCGAATATCCGCACCCTGCTTCCGTAGGTTTCGATAAGCAGCGCCGTAATATCCCTTGCATAGTTCGTGCGGTTATCTACCATTGTCAACAAAATACCCTCAATCTCCAGCTTCGGGTTGATCTGCCGCTTTACCTTGCCTATGGTCTTGATAAGCTGCTCCAAGCCCTTCACGGGCAGGTATGCCGCCTGAACAGGAATGAGTATGCTGTCGGCGCAGGCAAAAGCATTTATGGTAATCATGCCCAGCGAGGGCATACAGTCGATCAGAATATAATCGTATCCATCTTTTACCCTCTCCACATAAGAGCGCAGCATGATCTCCCGGCTCATCACATTCACAAGGGAAACCTCCAGACCGGACAGCTCAATGTTCCCCGGCATCAAGTCAATGCCTTCCTCATGCTTTAAGATACCGTAATTTGGTTCCATTTCTTCATCATTGATCACCTTTTCCAATACGTTCGCAAGAGTAACATCCAGCTTGTCCGGCTCCGTGAAGCCCAGGCTTGCGGTCAAGCTACCCTGCGCATCCGCATCAATCACTAAAACTTTCTTTCCCTGTTTCGCAAGCCCGATCCCCAAGCTGCTCGTTGTGGTGGTCTTGCCGACTCCGCCTTTCTGGTTTGCTATCGCTATCACTTTACACATGGTTTTATTCCTCCGTTTAGTTAGATTTTTCTTTGATGTTGGCTTTCTGCACTTCTACATAAGCCCGGTAATACCTGTTTGTACCCTTGTTCCGGTACAGCTCGGAAACTTCCGTCACAGCCACTTTGGGCTGTCTTTGCAGAATCTTCTCGAACCATTTAATATCATTCTTCGTTCCCATCAGTCGAATTTTCAGCACGTTTCCTCTCCATTTCTGCAAGGATCTCCTCAATAGACCGCTGTTTCTGGCAGTATTCCGGGTAACGGAGCTTGATGCCCTGCCAGAAGTACATCGCATAGCCGCAGCAGAAAATATCGCTTACGGAATATCCCCTGCACTCGCCTATCTGCTCGTCCTTGCGCTTATAATCATCAACACTTGGCGTTCCGTCCGTGTAAAGGTTAAAGGCAAGCCTTACCACCCGGACACTGCCGCTTGTCTGCCAGCCCTGGTGCAGGCACTCCGGCTTGATGAACCCGGACTTAATATCATAAATCTGGCTGAAATGGTTCCTCGTATCCTCTGAAATACCGAGAATGTAGATCAAAGCCTTGTGATAGCAGTCCTGATACCTCGCCTGTTCCAGTTTCTCATAATAGAATCTTTCATGTTCCTCGTTTGTAAAAACCATGTGTGTGTTGTTGGCGCTCTGCGCCTCTGCTCTTAACGCTGTGTTGTTCATGTGTGAACCTCCTTAAATTATTTTTTGCATATAAAAAGGACTAAGTCCTTTAAAGCCATAGCTTTTAGGATTTAGTCCTAATCGAGAGAATGTATCTTTTTCAGATACACGAAAGGGAAGCCAAAGCCTCCCTTTCGATAATTATATATAGATTTTGCAAATAATATCTTTAAATCGGTTCGCCTTTGTATACTCGGAATGGTGTTTCATGTACTCCTGCACATCTTTCCTCGTAATAACAAGCGTTGTGAAGTAAAAATATTTGCGTTCCTCTATTTTCCTACATTGGCAATCGCCGCCTGAGCCGCCGCCAACCTGGCAATCGGAACCCTAAACGGTGAGCAAGACACATAATCAAGACCAATCTTATGGCAGAATTCCACGGAAGAGGGATCGCCGCCGTGCTCGCCGCAGATGCCTATGTGCAGTTCGGGACGAACGGGCTTGCCCAGCTTAATGGCCATTTCCATCAGCTTGCCTACACCGATCTGATCCAGTTTTGCGAATGGATCGTTCTCGAAGATCTTTGCATCATAGTATGCATTCAGGAACTTTCCTGCATCATCACGGGAGAAGCCGTAGGTCATCTGGGTTAAGTCGTTGGTTCCGAAGCAGAAGAATTCCGCTTCCTTTGCGATCTCGTCCGCAGTCAGGGCTGCCCTTGGGATCTCGATCATCGTACCTACTTCGTACTTTAAGTCTGCGCCTGCTGCTGCGATTTCCGCGTCTGCGGTCTCCACAACAAACTTCTTCACATACTTTAATTCCTTGATATCGCCGATTAACGGGATCATAATCTCCGGCTCTACCTTCCAGTCGGGATGGTTCTTCTTCACGTTGATGGCGGCACGGATCACTGCCTTGGTCTGCATCTTGGCAATCTCCGGGTAAGTGACAGCCAGACGGCAGCCGCGGTGGCCCATCATTGGGTTGAACTCATGGAGCGCGTCGCAGATAGCCTTGATCTGCTCCACCGTCTTGCCCTGGGCGTCAGCCAGCTTCTTGATATCTTCCTCTTCCGTGGGAACGAACTCATGGAGAGGCGGATCCAGGAAGCGGATGGTAACTGGATTGCCCTCCAAAGCCTCATAAAGCTTCTCGAAGTCGCCCTGCTGCTCGGGAAGGATCTTCTCCAAAGCGGCTTCCCTCTCCTCCAGGGTTTCCGCACAGATCATCTCACGGAAAGCATCGATACGGTTGCCCTCAAAGAACATATGCTCAGTACGGCAAAGGCCGATTCCCTCCGCTCCCAGCTCCCTGGCTTTCCTTGCGTCAGCCGGGGTATCTGCATTGGTGCGCACCTTTAACTTCCTGTACTCGTCCGCCCAGGCCATAATCCTTCCGAATTCCCCTGCGATAGTTGCGTCTACCGTGGGGATAATGCCATCGTAAATCTTGCCGGTGGAGCCGTCGATGGACAGCCAGTCACCCTCATGGAATTCCTTTCCTGCCAAGGTGAACCTCTTGTTCTCCTCATCCATGGTGATCTCGGAGCAGCCAGATACGCAGCAGGTTCCCATGCCGCGTGCAACTACCGCCGCATGGCTGGTCATGCCGCCGCGGACAGTTAAGATGCCCTGGGCTGCCTTCATGCCTTCGATATCCTCCGGTGAGGTTTCCAGACGAACTAAAACAACCTTCTCGCCTCTTGCCTTCCACTCCTTCGCATCCTCAGCGGAGAACACGATCTTGCCGCAGGCAGCGCCTGGGGAAGCAGCCAGAGCCTTAGCCATAGGCTCGGCCTTCTTTAAGGCCTCTGCATCAAACTGGGGATGGAGCAGGGTGTCTAAGTTCCTGGGATCGATCATGGCTACCGCCTTCTTCTCATCGATCATGCCCTCATCTACCAGATCGCAGGCAATCTTTAAGGCAGCCTTAGCCGTCCTCTTTCCGTTACGGGTCTGAAGCATATACAGCTTCTTATCCTCGATGGTAAACTCCATATCCTGCATATCCCGGTAATGATCTTCCAGGGTATTGCAGATCTTTACGAACTGATCGTAGACTTCCGGCATAACTTCCTTTAACTGATCGATCTTCTGAGGCGTACGCACACCTGCCACTACGTCCTCGCCCTGGGCGTTCATCAGGAACTCGCCCATTAAATGCTTCTCGCCGGTAGCCGGATCACGGGTAAAGGCAACGCCTGTCCCGGAGGTCTCGCCCATGTTGCCGAAGGCCATCATCTGCACATTAACGGCAGTGCCCCAGGAATAGGGGATATCGTTGTCCCGGCGGTATACGTTCGCCCTGGGGTTGTCCCAGGAACGGAATACGGCCTTGATGGCTTCCATTAACTGCTCCTTAGGATCAGAGGGGAAGTCCTTGCCAATCTTCTCTTTGTACTCCGCCTTAAACTGGTTTGCCAGCTCCTTTAAGTCGTCAGCGGTCAGTTCCACGTCCTGGGTAACGCCTTTTACCGCCTTCATCTTATCAATCAGCTCTTCAAAGTACTTTTTGCCTACTTCCATAACTACGTCGGAGAACATCTGGATAAACCGGCGGTAGCAGTCCCATGCCCAGCGGGGATTGCCGGATTTTGCTGCCAAAACATCTACTACTTCTTCATTTAAGCCAAGATTCAGGATCGTATCCATCATGCCAGGCATGGAAGCCCTGGCGCCGGAACGTACAGATACTAACAATGGATTTTCCTTGTCACCGAATTTCTTGCCGGTAATCTCCTCCATCTTAGCAATGTGCTCCATGATCTGTCCCATAATCTCGTCATTAATTTTCCTGCCATCCTCATAGTACTGGGTACAAGCCTCAGTAGTGATGGTAAAGCCCTGGGGTACAGGCAGGCCTAAATTCGTCATTTCGGCTAAGTTAGCGCCCTTTCCGCCCAACAGGTTCCTCATGGTTGCATTGCCTTCACTGAACAAATAAACCCATTTTTTTGCCATTGGAATCTCCTCCTCAAGAATAGTTTAATCAGTTCTTGTAATGTTCCGTTCCTGCCAGGCTTTCCTGCCAATACATAAAATGGATAAAACTTCCATAGAAATTTATGCACAAAAAGAAAGTGCCCGCAAAACGGTCTGGATATAGTATATCACAAATCTTTTCCTAGTAAAGTTTTTTTTGCAAAAACCTGAGAAAATTTCAAAATTATTCTGTTTTATCCAAGAGCTTCAAATCTGTTATGCGTCAATTTCGGATATCTGTTTTTTATTCGTATATGCGAAATCATGCCCAGGAAAACATTTTAAAACCTAAACTTATCCTCAAAATATCCCTTCAGCTCCCCGATAGGAACCCTCACCTGTTCCATGGTATCCCGATCCCTTACCGTAACGGCCTTATCCTCCTCGGAGTCGAAATCGTATGTGATGCAGAAAGGCGTGCCAATCTCATCCTGCCTCCTGTAACGCTTCCCGATAGCCCCCCTGTCGTCAAACTCGCAGTTATAATACTTGGAAAGCTCCTGATAAACCTTCTCTGCTGCCGGGCTTAACTTCTTTGATAAGGGGAACACCCCGATCTTAACCGGCGCGATGGCGGGATGGAAATGGAGGACTGTCCTTACATCCCCTTCCCCAATCTCCTCTTCGTCGTAAGCGGCGCAAAGGAACGCCAGCGTTACCCTGTCCGCCCCCAGGGACGGCTCAATCACGTAGGGGATATAGCGGTCTTTGGTTTCATCGTCAAAGTAAGTCAGATCCTGCCCCGAGGTATTCTGATGCTGGGTCAGGTCATAGTCGGTGCGGTCAGCAATCCCCCACAGCTCGCCCCAGCCAAAGGGAAACAGAAATTCAATGTCCGTGGTGGCCTTGCTGTAGAAACACAGTTCCTCCGGGGAATGATCCCTGACCCGCATCTCGTCCTCTTTGATCCCTAAGGAAGTTAACCAGTTGATGCAGAACTGCTTCCAGTAGGCAAACCACTCTAAATCCGTGCCCGGCTTGCAGAAAAATTCCAGCTCCATCTGTTCAAACTCACGGGTACGGAAGGTGAAGTTCCCAGGGGTAATCTCATTGCGGAAGGATTTCCCGATCTGGCCGATGCCAAAGGGCACTTTTTTCCGGGAGGTTCTCTGCACGTTCTTAAAATTTACAAAAATCCCCTGCGCCGTCTCCGGACGGAGGTAAACCGTATTTTTCGCGTCCTCCGTCACCCCCTGGAAGGTTTTGAACATCAGGTTAAACTGGCGGATATCCGTAAAATCATGCTTCCCGCAGCTGGGGCAGCAGATATTTTTCTCGTCAATATAGGCCTTCATCTCTTCCGGCGACCAGCCGTCAAGCCCTGTTTCCGGCACAATCCCATTCTCCGCCATATAATCCTCAATCAGCTTATCGGCGCGGAAGCGCTCCTTGCAGGCCTTGCAGTCCATCAAAGGATCGGAAAAACCACCTAAATGGCCGGAAGCCACCCATGTCTGGGAATTCATCAGGATTGCACAGTCCACGCCCACATTATACGGGCTTTCCTGGACAAACTTCTGCCACCAGGCCTTCTTTACGTTATTCTTCAGCTCTACCCCCAAATTGCCGTAATCCCAGGTATTTGCTAAGCCTCCGTAAATCTCAGATCCAGGATACACAAACCCTCTGTTCTTTGCAAGCGCCACGATTTTTTCCATCGTCTTTTCCATTTTCTTTACCTCGCCTTTTTCTTGCACATCTGCGCGGCCAAACATCCTGCCGCCCATGCGCTTATTTTTCGTAATCCTTCGGGCAAAAAACTCCTTATCGCCACGAAAAGGATAAGATGCCGCCCCGCCCAAAAAGCTGCCTCCCCTGCCGGAATGCCACGCAGTAAAACCTGCCCCGCCTTACCGGAATACCACGTAATGCTTCCCTTCTGGGATCTGCACCGTGTTTTTTCCCAGCACAGCCACATTCCTGGTCACATAAAGGATCTTCCCCTCTGTCTGAAGGATGATGGAGTGATCTGCCTCCACCATAACCACCCTCTCCTTTTCCAGCCTCTCCAAATCCTTTTGCCGGGCAGCCGTTACCTCATCTCCCCTTCCCAGCTTGACAAAATCCCCGCCGGTAAACCAGCCTGCCTCCTGCCCGGCCAGGGCCGTGCCTGTGCCAAAGCTTATGGTTTCGTTAGCCTTATCGTGGTATTCCCGGGCAAAATCCCGAAATGCCTCGCTGTCTTTATACCGGTACACCACCCACAGCTTTCCCTCCCCCGCCTGGCAGGAGTCCACCGCCACCGGCAAAGGAGCTTCCTCTCCTTCCGCAAAAGGCAGGGCGGATGCCCCAAGGCTTTCATTGTAGGCCGCCACCTCATCGGTGATGAATTGCCTAAGGGAAGCGCTGTCGTACTCCCCGTCTTCCCAGGGCTCCACCGTTGCGCTGAAAATCTCCCCGTCCTTTGCTACATAAATACTGCTTACCTGGGGCAAAAACTTATTCTCCGGCCTCCCGGCTCTTGCGCAGCCGCAGATCAGCAGCCCTGCCGCCGCAGCGGCCCATACCCCTTTCCATCTGTTCATGCCAAATCTCCATATCTGTTTATCCTGCCGGCAAAAGCATTTTCCTTATCATATATGCTTTTTCCCCGTTTTTCAATCCTTTTTTCCTAATTAACCCTGATGGCTGGTACAGCCTTTTCGGATTTTTGCCCGGGCACACAGGCTGCCCACGCAAAGCACCATGCTAAATGGTTTCCAGCACATCCAGGGAATGGAATCTTTGGTTAACGTGGCGCGCCATATGGGCTTCCACGCATCCTGAAAATTCTTCCAGGACTTCCTCTTTTAAGGTAAACCGATATAGTGTTTCTATGGGAGATGTCACCACATACTCCCAGGCATAGCTTGTCCCGTCGCTAACCGTCCTTCCGGGGGATTCCCAGTACTCCCCGTTAATCACCATGGCCCTAAGCTCCATGATCCGGCGCACCAGCCGGTTAGGGATAGCTGGCTTAAGGAGCGCCCTTAAGGACTGGTAAAGCAGCTTTAGCAGCTGTGAGCCGTCTAAGTTTTCCCGGCCGTAATAGTCAGCCAGCTCCAGGAAATACGATCCGTAGCAGGCCGCTTCCATATCCTGGGCAATTTCCTCAAAATAATTGCTGATCTGCGCCCCCTCAAGGCTGTAGGCGTCCCGCCCCTCAAACAGACGGAAAGTGCCAAAGGCAAAGGTGCGGCTGACCCCCATCAGGGGGCTTTTGGGACGCTTGGCTCCCCGGGCAAAAACGGTGATCTTTCCCCTCTCCCTGGTCAAAAGCACCAGCCGCCGATCCGCCTCGCCGCAGGAGGAAACCTTCAGCACCATCCCCATCACCTGGATCGCATCTTTCATGGCTTATGCCCCCTTTCCGGCACGGGCGGGCTATTCGTTCACATCCTTGGGATTGTAGCCGTAATTTTTTAAATAAAGCTCGCTGTCCCGCCACTCCCTGCGCACCTTCACCCACAGCTTTAAGTTAACCTGGCCTTCCACCATCTCCTCAATCTCCGCCCTGGCCTCCGTCCCGATTTTTTTCAGCATACTGCCGCCTTTTCCAATGATAATCCCTTTATGGGATTCCCTCTCACAGATAATGGTGGCCTCGATATCCGTAATCCCGCTTCTCCTCCGGTTCATCTTCTCCACCACCACGGCAATGCCATGGGGGATCTCATCATCCAAAAGCCGCAGGGCTTTCTCCCGCACAAGCTCTGACGCAATCTGGCGCATGGGCTGATCCGTCACCGTATCCTCATCGTAGAAGCGGGGCCCGGCAGGCAGATATTTAAAGATTAGCTCCGTCAGCAGCTTTGTATTCTGCCCCTTTAATGCGGACAAGGGCACAATCTCCGCAAAATTGCAGATATCCTTATAAGCATCGATATACAAAATCACATCATCCGCATTTTTAATGGTATCCGATTTATTAATGACCAGAATAACCGGCACATCCGTTTTCCCCAGCTGATCCGCGATGTGCTTCTCCCCGGCCCCGATGAACGTGCCCGGCTCCACCAGCCATAAAATCACATCCACCTCATTTAGCGTGCGCTCCGCCACGCCTACCATATAATTGCCCAGCTTGTTTTTCGCTTTATGGATTCCCGGGGTATCCAGGAAAATAATCTGCCCCCGCTCGTCCGTATATACCGTCTGGATCCGGTTCCTGGTGGTCTGGGGCTTGCTGGAGGTGATGGCAATCTTCTGCCCGATCAAATGATTCATCAAGGTGGATTTCCCCACATTGGGCCTGCCAACCAAAGCCACAAAGCCCGATTTCTTTGGTTCTTTTTCCATTGCTTCTCCTTAAATTTAACGAAACTATGCCTTCTGTTTAGCTACGCTATTCACACCGCGCAGTATCTTTTGGAAAAACCGCGGCAGTTGTCCAGAATGTCCAGGCTCGATCTATCCACACTGCGCAGTATCTTTTCGGAAAAACCGCGCTGCACGGCACTTCCCGGCTGAAGGGTTAATGGAACAGGTTCGCCATCTCCCCAAACATCTTTGCTTCTGCTTTTACCTTTTCCTCGTTTCCGATTACGCACAGGCTCCCTGTATCCAGCAAGGCCTCAACGATGGGCGCCAGCCTGCGGATATCCTCCTGGCCTGCCCTTAAAATCTCTTCCCTCTCCTTTGCAAGCATCTCATCCGTAACGCCGGACAGATACGCCGAGAGGGAACGTGCTCCTTTAATAGAGGGCGTAAGGGGCACATCCAGCTCACTGATGGCTCCGATGACGTATTTCGTCATATCCCGCTCATCTGCGGCAAACTGCCGTAAATATTCCGGGATCTGCTGGTACACCTGATCCGTTTCCTTCACATTTGGATCGCGGTAGGAAACCAGGTAGCCTTCCTTTAATCGGCCAAAGCCGCTCATGCAGCCGTAAGCTCCTCCCTGTACCCGCAGGTTCTGCCAAAGGTAATCGTAGTTTAACAGGATCTTTAAGATCTTAAGCGCCCCGGTATAAGGCAGGCCGCTTCCCCCAAAGCTGCCGCATCTGGCCACGTAATTTACCTGGGATGAGGTTTTAAAGCCTTCGTTGGCGCAGTGGGGCGCAAACACAAAGGGATATTCCTTCCCATCCCCCTCCGGCAGGCTGCCGGTCAGGCGGCTAAGGACAGCAGGCATCTTCCCATACCCCTCTTCATCCGCCGTAAACCCAAGGAGCAGGCGGTTCCTTACAAACAGGCGGCGGCTTACTTCCCTTAGCTTCTCCAAAAGCCGGGCCATGGCCTCCGGCTTCTGGGCATCCCCGCATATCTTTTCCAGGAAATGGTAATATCCAATTCCCCCAGTCACATCGTTAAAGGCTGCCGCCGGGGAGAAATAGGAGGTCGCCCGGGCTACCGCCGCCGAGTGGGATGCGCTTTCCAGCCGCATCCTGGCCCTGGATTTATTCTCCGCTAAGATTTCCCCAAGGCGCTTTGCGTCATCGAATTTCGAGCGGGTCAAAATCTCTGCCAAAATCCCAAAGGCGAAATCCAGCTTCTCATAAAGCACCTTGGCCTTCGCCACAAATACGCCAGTAAACTCCCCGGGCTTTTCCAGCTTCCCGTAAGACGTTACGGAGAAATCCACGCCGCCGCTGTTTAAATAAATCTCGCTGGTCAGATCCCCATAACGGTAATTTTCCGTGTCCACATACCCCAGCACCGACTTTAATAAGCCTACGTAAGGCAAATCCTCCTGGGGGATTCCCTTCGTGTCAAACAAAAGGGTAATATATCCAATCCCTGCGGTAAATACCGGCGTATGCACCACAGGAATTCCCAGCTCCCTTTTCAGCATCCAGTTAAGCTTCTCCGGCTCCTGCCGGATATCCTCCCGCTTAAGCAGCGGGATCTTCTGGAGATCCTCCTGGGAGGATGGCGTCTCCTGGTATTCCCGCAGCGCTTTCGTCTGTTCCTTTATGGCCAGGACCTGCTCATGGCTTAAGGATGCCTTATACGCCTTTAACTTCTCCGCCAGGGCCTGGTCTTCCTTCGCCGTTAAGTTTTTCTCCGGCAGCAGGGTAATCACCGCCTCAAAGGGGTTATCCAAAAGGTATTTGCGGATAAGCTCCTCGAAATACCCCTCCTTTGCCGCCTGCTTTAAAAAGGCGAACGTTTCCTGGTATTCCAGATGAAGGGATGGCTCGCCGCCGTAAAGCCAGCTGTCCATGCACCAGAGACCGTATATCAGCCCCTTGGGAGCGGAGCCGTAATCGGCTTCCCGGTAGCGGAACTCATAGTAGTTTAACCCGGCCAAAAGGCTTTTCCGGTCAATCCCCTGATCCGCCAGCTTCCGCAGGGTTCCTTTCACCACCGCCAGGAATTCCCCTTTCCGCTTTTCATCCACGTGCTTGGCAATCACGGAAAAATACGGCTGCAAAATCCCGCTTTCATACCCGCCGAACACATCCTCCCCAAGGCCTGCATCAATCAAAGCCTGCTTTAAGGGCGCTCCCGGCGCATCCAGCAGAGTGTATTCCAATATCTGGAAAGCCACGTAAAGCTTCGGATCCAGATCCGTCCCTACCACCGTGTTAACGGAAAAATATGCCCGGTTTTCCCCTTCCTCATCCTCCGTGATGGAATAGTGCAGTTCCTTCTCCACCGGCTTTGCAAAAGGCTTCTGCAGCTTAATTTCAGAATCCACCTGCCGCTTTTGGTACTTGCTTAAATATTCCCGGTCAAGCCACTCCAGCCGCTCCTCCATATCCATGTTCCCGTACAGATAAATATAGCTGTTGCTGGGATGGTAAAACCGGCTGTGGTACTGGATAAATTTTTCGTAGGTAAGCTCCGGGATCCTGGGCGGCTCCCCGCCGGATTCAAAGCCGTAGCAGGTATCCGGGAAGAGAGCCTGGGTAACGGCCCTGTCCAAAAGGCTTTCCGGGGAAGAATACGCCCCCTTCATTTCATTGTAAACCACGCCATTGAGGGCAAGAGGCCCTTCCTCCTCTTGCAGCTCATAATGCCACCCTTCCTGCATAAAGATCTTCGGCTCATGGTAGATATTGGGATGGAGAACCGCATCCATATACACATCCATCAGATTCTTGAAATCCTGCTCATTGCAGCTTGCCACCGGGTAAACCGTCTTATCCGGGTAGGTCATGGCATTTAAAAACGTATTTAAGGAGCCTTTCACCAGCTCCACAAAGGGATCCTTTACCGGAAACTTTTCCGATCCGCACAAAACGCTGTGCTCCAATATATGCTGCAAGCCGGTGCTGTCATCCGGCGGGGTGCGGAATGCGATGCTAAATACTTTATTCTCATCGTCATTCATCATCAAAAACACCTTCGCGCCAGTTTTCTTATGGCAAAGCACCACCCCCAGGGAATTCATCTCCCTGATCTCTTTTTCCTTTACCAGTTCATACCCTGGTAAATTTCCCAATCCGGATTTTTTCATCGTAAAACCGCCTTTCCCTTGGTTACATATTTCCCATAAATTTATCCTTTAATATGGCGGCGCTCTCCCTTACCAAAAGATGGATGAAAAGCACCGGATCCGTGCTGGAGGACACTCCATAAATCTGCTTGAACCCGCATTTTTCCCCAATCTTCATGGCCCTGTACAGATGGAAATTGCTGGTAAGCACGCCAATCTGCAAGGGCTTATCCGGCAGAATCTCTCCGGAAGCAATCGCCGGAGACCGCTTAGGAACCAGCCTTATGGGCTCTATCCTGGCACAAGGCCCCCGCATATTAAGCCTGGGCGGGGCAAGTCCCAGCTTCTCCCGATCCGCCTCCCTTTCCAGGAAGAACCGATCCAGTTCCATCCGAAGCACATCCTCCCGGATCCGGGCTTTTTTCGCCCTCTCCTTTTCCTTCCTTCTCTGATCGTCAATCAGCGCCTTGCTGCAGATCATGTTTTCCCTAGTATTGGTGGAATATACCTCCAAAAGCATCTGCTCCGGCTCCACGCCGTTATACCGCAGGTATTCCGCCATGGCAAAAGCTTCCGTGGTAGGTTCGTCCGCCCCCTGCCCGCCGGAAAGCACCAGCTTGGTCTCCGGATGCTCCTGGGCGTACCGGATGGCCTTATCCAGGCGGCGCCTTAGGGAATCGCTGATATCATCCTCCCGCACCTTTGTCCCAAGGACAATCAGGTAATCCAAATGGCCGGGGGAGGCCTTTACCATCCCGCCTACGATCAAAATCTGCAAAATGATAAAAACCGCCAGCCCCGTTACGCACAGCGTAGCCACAGAAACCGGAATCCACAAAGGGATCTGCTTCCGATGGTGGTGGTAATAATGGGCTCCCTTGGCCAGCAAAAGCCAAAAACCGGCAAACACCAGCCAGCACCACGCCACGGAAGTCTGAGGCCCGGAATAAAGCAGGATAACCCCAAAATAAGCCAAGCCGAAAATCCCTAAAATTCCAAATGCTGCCATAAACATGGTTTCACCTCATTCCTTTCCCGGTAAACCAAGAAAGCGAAAAATCCCCGCCGCTTACCTGTCTCCCCTGCAGCGCAGGATATCGTATTGGGAAAGCTCTGCGCCCAAATCCACCCAAAGCGCCTGTTTGGCATGGGGGGCGCTTTCCTGGGCCTTCCCATCCTCATTAAAGATCCCTTTTACCGTAGCCGCAAGATTCCTTCCGTCCGGTTTCATTACCTGGATAACATCTCCTACGGAAAACTTATTTTTCTGCTCAATCCGGCATAAGCCGTCCCTGCTTACTTCCTCAACCGTCCCCAGATACGTATAATTTTTGATATATGTGCTGTTCTCATAGATTTGGCCGGCCTTGCCCGGCTTCCCGAAATAAAACCCGGTGGAGAACTGACGGCAGGTGCATTTGCCAATCTCTTCCTTGTACCAGCCTAAGTTCTTCCGGTAAACTTCCGGATCCTGGTTAAAATCATCGATAGCTTTCCGGTAAGTCCTGGCCGTAACCGCCACATACAGGGCGGTTTTCATCCGTCCCTCGATCTTAAAGCTGTCAACCCCAGCCTCCATAAGCTCCGGGATATGCTCAATCATGCACAGATCTTTGGAATTAAAAATAAACGTCCCCCGCTCATTTTCAAAAACCGGAAAATATTCCCCTGGCCTGGTCTCCTCCGACAGGCTGTATTGCCAGCGGCAGGGATGGGTGCAGGAGCCTTGGTTAGCATCCCGCCCGGCCAGGAAATTGCTGAGCAGGCAGCGGCCGGAATAGGATATGCACATCGCCCCATGGATAAAGCTTTCTATCTCCATCTCCCTTGGGATATTCTCCCGAATCTCCTTAATCTCCTCCAAAGAAAGCTCCCTGGCGCAGACTACCCGCTTGGCTCCCAGCTCCCACCAGAACCGATAGGTCTGGTAATTGGTATTGTTGGCCTGGGTGCTGATATGGATTTCCATCCCAGGCAGCACCCGCCTTGCGATCAAAAATACGCCGGGATCCGAGATAATCAGCGCATCCGGCCCCAGCTCCTTTAACTCCCTAAAATATTCTTCCACCCCGGCCAAATCCCGGTTATGGGCCAGGATGTTGGCCGTAACATATACTTTCACGCCCCGGCTGTGGGCAAACCGGATGCCTTCCCCCATCTCTTCCAGGGAAAAGTTCTGCGCCTTCGCCCTCAGGCCAAAGGCCTCCCCGCCGATATAGACGGCATCCGCCCCGTAAAGGACGGCAATCTTTAGCACCTCCAGGCTGCCTGCCGGGATCAGTAGTTCGGTTTTTCTCATATGGCCTCCTCTGTAATCCAGCCCTAATCTGGCCTCAATCCAGCCCCAATCAAAGCTCCCCGCTTTACGCTGACCGTCACCCCGTCGCCGATGGGGATGACCGCCGTTTCCAGCCCCGGGGTATGCTTTAGCACAAACAAATATTCCCGCATCCGGCTGTGGATGGTTCTGTTTCTCCGCTCCACGGCAAAGCGTGATTCCAAAATATCCCCGTCCTGAAGCACATTGTCGGAAACCAGCATCCCGCCGGGAGACAGCAGCCTAAGAACATGGGGAAGCCACCGGATATACTGGCCCTTAGCCCCGTCCATAAAGATAAAGTCAAAAGCGCCGTCGGGAAGCCCCTCTATCAGCTCCCCCGCATCCCCTTCCAAAAGGGTAATCTCCTTATCCCGCCCCGCCCTGGAAAAATTCCCCTTTGCGGCCTGGATCCGCCTTTCATTCTGCTCGATGGTGGTAATATGGCAGCCCCTTCCCATCACCGATGCCATCAGCAGGGCAGAATACCCCACCGCCGTCCCCAGCTCCAGGATGGAGCCAGGGTTTGCTGCGGCTACCAGGGTTTTTAAAAGGCTCCCGGTTTCCTTCCGGATAATGGGCACGAAATCTTCCTTCGCCTTCCCCGCGATTTCCTCCAAAAGCGGATCTCCTTCTGGCTCCAGGGAACGCAGGTAATCCGTGATCCGCGCGCTGCATATCATGTTCCCGGCTCCTCCTCCTCCGGCTCCGTGCCCAAAAGATCCAGAATCTCCCTGGAAGTCATGGACGTGTTAATGGTATAGTCGCCGGGATAAATAGTATAATCATAAAATTCCGCCTGCACGGCAAAGGCATACCGGTTATGGATCAGGCCCTCCTTCTCCAAAAGCTTCCCCACCTCAAAATCTGACTGGCCCTCCTCTATCCGGACGGCCTTATCCCGGCCGGGAGCCGGAGCCATTGCCGTAGCCGCAAAAATCTCGTAGCCAAATTCAAAACCGGCTGTGATCCCCTCGTAAAAGATCAGGATCAGCAGCGCATAGATGATCAGGCGCAGGGAAACCTTGATGATGGCTCCCGTTACTCGGTTAATGTCTCTGGTCGTATCGCTCATGGCGGGCTTATACCTCCATAATAATGGGAAGGATCATGGGGTTGCGCTTCATCCGTTTCCACAAAAAGTCGCTTAGCCGATCCTTAATCTCATTCTTAATCTTGCCCCAGTCGCTTACGTGGCGGCCCAGGCAGTCGCTTACCGCCTCGTCTACCACCCGCTTTGCCTCTTCCAAAAGATCCTCCGATTCCCTCACATACACAAAGCCCCGGGACACGATATCCGGCCCTGCCAAAAGCTGGTTGCTGTATTTTTCCAGAGTCAGCACCACCACGATAATCCCGTTCTGGGCCAGGTTCTGCCGATCCCTGAGGACGATATTCCCCACGTCGCCTACTCCGAGGCCGTCCACCAGGATAGCCCCCGCAGGCACATGGCCCGTTACCTGGCTCTTCTCCTCGCTAATCTCCAGCACATCCCCGGAATTAATCATCAGCACGTTTTCCTTGGGAATCCCCACCGCCTGAACCATAGTAGCCTGAGCCATCCGGTGACGGTACTCGCCGTGGATAGGCACGGAATATTTCGGGTGCACCAGGGAGTATATCAGCTTGATCTCCTCCTGGCAGGCGTGGCCGGATACGTGGGTATCCTGGAAGATCACCTCCGCCCCTTTCATGGACAGCTCGTTAATCACCTTTGCCACCGCCTTTTCATTTCCCGGAATGGGGGTGGAGCTTAAGATAATTACGTCATTGGGGGTGATGGAAACCTTCTTATGGATGGAAGAAGCCATTCTGGAAAGAGCCGCCATGGACTCTCCCTGGCTCCCGGTAGTGATTAGCACCGTCTTCTCCGGCGGATAATTCTTTAACTGCTCGATCTCAATCAGCGTCCCTTCCGGGATCTTAATGTAGCCCAGCTCACTGGCCGTGCCGATAACATTCACCATGCTGCGGCCTTCTACCACCGCCTTCCTCCCATACTTGTAAGCCGAGTTAATGATCTGCTGCACCCGGTCTACATTGGAGGCAAAGGTAGCCACGATAATCCGTTTATTCTGGTGATCGGCAAAAATGGAGTCAAAGGTTTTCCCCACCGTCCGCTCTGAGGCCGTAAACCCTGACCGGATGGCATTGGTGCTGTCGCACAAAAGAGCCAGCACCCCTTTCTTCCCCAGCTCCGCCAGCCGCTGCAAATCAATGGAATCCCCAAACACCGGGGTATAGTCGATCTTAAAGTCACCGGTATGGACAATCGTCCCCGCCGGTGAGAAAATCGCCAGGGCAGAAGCATCCGCAATGCTGTGGTTCGTTTTAATGAACTCTACCCGAAAGCACCCTAAGTTCACAGACTGCCCGTGCTTGATCACCTTCCGCCTGGTAGTTTTTAACATATTGTTTTCTTTCAGTTTATTTTCAATCAGTGCAATGGTGAGCTTCGTCCCGTACACTGGCACATTCAGTTCCCGCAGCACGTAAGGCAGCGCGCCGATATGATCCTCATGGCCGTGGGTAATCACAAACCCTTTCACCTTATCGATATTCTGCTTTAAATACGTAACATCCGGAATAACCAGATCAATCCCTAACATATCGTCGCTTGGGAACGCCAGTCCACAGTCCACGATGATAATGCTGTCCTGGCACTCAAACGCCGTAATGTTCATCCCGACCTGCTCTAATCCGCCTAAAGGAATGATTTTCACGGTCTCGCTTTTCTTTTCTTTTCCTTTCAAATTCTTACCTCCGTTTTTCCCCTGCCCTTCACTTTTGGATCTCTACGTCCGCGTCATCCAAAAGCCGGGCAAAGATCTGAAATAAATCGTCCAACTCCTGATCATCCTCCACAAACCGGTAGACAGCCTCTGCCTCTTCTGCCTTTGAAGTATCTTCAAGGATGTAACATTCCCCGTCCCCATCCTCTTCATCCGTAACCAGCAGGTAGTTTATCCCGCCTAGCCTGGTTTCTTCCAGCACAAAAAAGTCAACCGCCTCCCCTTCATCCGTCTGGAGGGTAATTTTCTCCTTGTTATCCATGTTCATTTCTCCTGCTTGCATCCAAATAGTTTTGTAAGATGAAGACTGCCGCTATCTTGTCAATCACAGCTTTCCGGTTTTCCCTCCTGACCCCGCTTTCCATCAGGGTGCGCTCCGCCGACACGGTGCTTAACCGCTCGTCCCACAAAATCACGGGAAGATTCGTGCGCCGCTCAAGCATCTCCTTAAACTCCAGGGTTTTTCCCGCCCGCTCACCCTCAGTATTATTCATATTCTTAGGATACCCCAAAACAATGGCCGTAACCTGATATTCCTGAATTAATTCTTCAAGTCTCGCGCAGGTCTGCCTAAGCTTGCCCTCGTTTTTCCTGGAAATCGTTTCCAGCCCCTGGGCCGTAATCCCCAGCTCATCGCTTACTGCCACCCCTACCGTCTTTGAACCGTAATCTAACCCCAATATCCTCATAAATCCACCCACAACAAAACCAGCTGACAAACGCCAACTGATTTCAAGCTCCCCTATCTCAGGCAGAAAGCACAGGCTCCTGCCATTTTCTCTGAACCGTCCATTCCCACTAATCCTTAAGCTTCGTATCAATATACACCGCCATCAATTCTTCCAGAAGCTCGTCCCGCTCCACTTTCATGATCAAGCTCCTGGCATTCTTATGGCTGGTGATATAAGTTGGGTCTCCCGACATAATATAGCCGACAATCTGGTTTACAGGGTTATATCCTTTCTCCGTCAGGGCAATATAAACCTGTTCCAGAACCTGTGCCGCGTTCGCCATATTTTGCTGGAGAGTTATAAACTGTGTGTCGTACATATCGCCCATCTTCATCACGTCCTCATTACTATTCTATCCTATTCTAAACCAAAAACATTAATTCGGCAAGAAGATATTTCTTATTTTTTCCTGAAAACTTACGGTCAGGGTGTTTTTATGCGGATTTGCTGATTTTTTTCTGGTAATATTTCGTGCTTTTGTGCTGCATCAGGTGATATTCCTGATGCTTTTGTGCTTCGCCAGGCCATATTCCATCGTCACTTACGCTTAGCTCCGCCGGTTTACAATTTGGTCAAAAATGAGGTAATTCAGCTAGTGTACTGACCTGTTGATATTTAACCAAATAATTCTGGTAATCACAGTTGTTCTGATGTATAATAAAAGAAACGGCGGTGATTCCTATGGCAAGACCAAAAAAGTACAG
>CAJTFL010000039.1 GCA_910575565.1 Lachnospiraceae bacterium
GGCGCTGCCCCTATGGGAAAGCGCACTGTTCCAAATGTAAAAACAGCTGCACGGATTCCAAATACGGAAGGGTCGTCAAGACCCGGCCTGAATGGGATATCCGGCTTTACACGGCTCTCCCCCGTGGTACCGATGCTTATAAGAAAATCTATAAACAGCGCACCGCCACGGAACGTATCAACAACCGCATCCTTAATGATTACGGCCTGCACCGTATGTTCATACATACAAAGGAGCATTATTCTTTCATGACAACCATGATCGGTATCTGCATCCATCTGGATGTACGCTATAAACAGCAGATGCAGGCAGCGGCATAAACCATATTTCCTATTTCGGGATTCTTTCAGGCCTGTTTTCCGACAGGCTTAAAAGCCATGCCCATTTTTATTCTTTATGCTCTCCGAACCGTTCAGATCCCACAATTATCCATCCCTTATCCCACGCATTTCTGAAAATCAACCCTTCCCTGCCTATTCACTATTGAGTTTCCGAGAACGCTCATGATGGTGTTGCATTTTTAAAGATTAACTGCAGGCAGCGCAACTACAGGCAGTGTATTGCGCAGACAGCGCATTACGGCAGTTTCGCCTTATCCGGCTTGGGCCATCCGGGGATATTCCCCTGGATAACTGCCCGAAACATCCTGTTTTTCGCTCCAGGGTTTTCCAGCTCCAGCTGCCTGGCTAAATGCTTTGCATATTCCCGCTTGGTATGGCCGTCCATTGGGCAGGGGTTCTTGCACGCTGAAAGACCGTATTTATTCGCAAAGCCGATTATCTCGGCTTCTGTGGCGAAAATCAAGGGGCGGATTACCGTCAGCCCGGTTTTGTCTAAGTAGGTGCAGGGGGAAAATGCATAAAAGCGCCCTTCATACAGAAGGGAAAGGAGCATGGTTTCAATTACATCGTCCCGGTGATGGGCGTAAGCGATTTTGTTGCCGCCCATTGCTAGGGCTTCCTGGTTCAAAGCGCCTTTGCGAAGCTTAGCGCACAGGGAGCAGGGGTTGGTTTCCTTCCTTGCTTCAAAAAGGATGTTTCCGATATCGGTGGAAACGATATGGTAGGGGACGGCAAGCTGGCGGCAGAGAGCCTTGCATGGCTCCAAATCCAGATTTCCCATACCAAGGTCAACGGTGACTGCAGACAGCTTAAATGGATTCGGGTAAAACCGCCTTAAGCTGGCAAGGGCATGGAGAAGGGTTAAGCTGTCCTTTCCCCCGGAAAGCCCCAATACAATGTGATCGCCAGGAGAAATCATATGGTAAGCGTCAGCGGCCTGGCGGGTTAAGCTTAATAATCGTTGAAGTTTCATCGCTTATGGTTAAATCCTTTGCTTGGCAGTGTGCAGGAGGTTATGGGCGTCGTTGATTGTGCTTGTTGTAGGTGGTACAAGCGGCCAGGTTTTAGCATCTTATTGGATTGTATCATAAAAATAGATGTTTTGCTATTAGTAATTGTGATTGAAAATCCTCTGCAAAATAAACAAAGATTTTCCGGCTAAAATTTAATGCTTTGTTAACTTGGATAGCTGGGGGAATTGATGCTTTGTCAACTTGGATAGCTGGTAGGGGAATTTTGACGCGGGGTTGTTTCGGATGGCCTTGAGGGTGGATGGGGTTAGCTGGTGTTTCTTACGATAAGTTTATCGATAAGGATAAGACACGTAGGCTAACGAGTTCGCCGCCTGTGGTGGATGTACCCACGAAAACGCGCTCTCGCTCGACATAAAACGGAACGGACACTAAGCTCGAAAAGACCTCGCTAAGTGCCGCCGTTTTATACGGTTTTCTTAGTGTACACGCACCACAGGCGGCTAGGTCTTGGCTAGTGAAAGTTGTTTTTCAGCTTGCCAGTAAGGCCTGGCGCAGCGGAAAAGCAAAAACTATTCTTATGAAAAACTTGCATTAACCCACCCTATCCATACCACACAGTGCCTGCCCATGGAGAAACCTTGCCTCTCGGAAAATCTTATTGCTTATAGAAAAGCTCTATTGTATAATCACGATAGAGATTATACCGCGCCGAGCGTAAGCGGATGTGTACCGCGAAAGCGATACAATATCCAAAAGACATGGTATAATATGAACACTTGACGAGGTATTCCACGAGTCTAGTGAGAATATATACCTGACCACTTAGCGAGGTCTTTTCGAGCTTAGTGGACATGGTATAATGCTTTTAGGTAATCTTAGGGACATAAATGAGATGCATTACCAGAGAGGAGCGGGAATGGCCGATGGGACGGAGGGCAAGGAATGGGGGAGTGGGGGTGTTTCGGGTGCGTGGTAAGGGCATTTGCTTCTGTCTATGTGTCGTGGCATTGACGCTGGCTGTGTTCACGCTGTTTCGTTTTAGCTGCGCGGATGCTCCTGGAGAGAAGATGGAGGAGGATACCCTTACCCCTATGGATGAGGATTTGATTGTGGTGGGAGTTTCCCAAATCGGAAGCGAATCGGTGTGGAGAACGGAGAATACGGCATCCATCCAGGAGGCATTTACGAAGGAAAAGGGATATTTCCTGATCTTTAAAAATGCCAGGCAGAAGCAGGAGAACCAGATTAAGGCCCTGAGAAGCTTTATTTCCCAAAGAGTAGACTATATTGTCTTTTCCCCGGTTACGGAAAGTGGATGGGATACGGTGCTGCAGGAGGCAAAGGAGGCAGGCATTCCGGTGATCCTGATTGACCGGAAGGTGAAGACCTCCGATGATTCCCTTTACGTTGCCTGGGTTGGCTCGGATTTCGTCAATGAAGGCAGGATGGCCGGGGAGGAATTGGAGCGGCAGTTGAAAAAACAGAGGCGGCAGGATGACAGCATCCATATCGTCGTGCTCCAGGGGACGGAAGGCTCCACTTCTTCCATAGGCCGAAGCCGGGGATTTGCTTCGGTGGCAGAGCAGCATAAAAATTGGAATATTTTGGAACAAGTGGACGCGGAATTTACCACGGCTAAGGGGAAAGAGGAGATGGAGCGGCTGCTTCACAAGTATGAGCGCATTGATGTGCTGGTTTCCCAAAATGACGACATGACCTTTGGCGCATTGGAGGCAATCCGAGAGGCGGGGATATCCGTGGGGGATAAGGGAGATATGATCATCATTTCCTTTGATGCGGTGGAGAATGCGCTGAAGCTGGTGGAGCAGGGTGAGATCACCGCAGATGTGGAATGTAATCCTGACCAAGGGCTGTATGTTGAGCGAATTATCCAGAAACTGGAGAATCAGGAGCCGGTGGCAAAGCTGTATTTTGTCTCGGAAACGGTGTTTACCAAGGAAGATCTAAAGGAATCCGCCGGTTCGCCGGAGGAAAAGGAAAATACAAAGCAATGATGCATTGATGTCAAGGATTTGTGCAGTGATGCATTAAAGCGGGGAGCTGCAATGTTAAAAGTATTTTTGGTGGAAGATGAAAGCGTGATACGGGAAGGGCTTAGGGATAAGATTCCCTGGGAGCAGTATGGTTTCTGGTTCGTGGGGGAGGCCGGGGACGGGGAGGTGGCTCTTCCCCTGATTAGGAAGCTAAAGCCGGATGTGCTGATTACGGATATTAAGATGCCTTTTATGGACGGCCTGTCCCTAAGCGAGATTGTAAAGGAAGAATTTCCCAAGACAAAGATTATTATTATCAGCGGCTATGATGATTTCGAGTATGCCCGCCAGGCGATTGTGGTGGGGGTGGATCAGTATCTGCTTAAGCCTATTACCCGGGCGGCGCTGCGCAATGTATTGCTGGAGCTGAAGGAAAAGATTGGGCAGGAGTCGGAGCAAAAGGACTACCAGATCCAGTACCAGGATGAGATGCAGGAGTTTGAGCAGTTTTCCCTGCGCAGGTTTTTTGAAAAACTTCTTGACGGAAAGCTGTCGGTAAAGGAAATCTATGAGGAAGCGGCCAGGCTGTCCTTGGAGATTGCAGCGCCATGCTACCGCCTTTTGCTGTTTTCCATAGGCGAGAAGGGAGACGGACTGCCTAAAGGAAGCCGGGATAACTTTATGCGTAAGCAGGATGAGGTGTTCCACTACTTTTTGCGCTATCCCCAGTATATTTTATTCCGTTTAAATGTAAACAGCTATGGCGTTCTGGTAAAGGCGGAAGAACGGCAGATGGATGAGCTTGCGGAAAACAGCTTTGAGCATATACAAAAGGTATGTGCCCCAGAAGAAGATTATATGAGCTGGTATGTGGCGGTAAGCCAGTCAGTGGAGCGGCTCAGTATGCTGCCTCAGTGCTACATGGAAGCAAACCGGTATTTTGCTTACCGGTTTGTAATGCCTAATACCCATATCCTGACAGGAAAGACTTTGGCGGCTTATGTGTCGGAGCATGAGGTAAACCGGATTGGTGACGTGGACTTTGCCCAGATGGATCCGGAGGTTATCCGGGATTTCCTTTCCAAGGGGGATGAGAAAGAAATCCATGATTTCGTAGGTTCTTACCTGGCAAATATCCGCCACGGATTGAAATCCAGGATGTTTAGGAGTTATGTGTTCCTGAATATCCGAGTTGCGGTAGAAACGTATTTAACTTCCCTGAGGGCAGATCAAAAGGATTACTTAGAGGAAATTGAGCAGGCAGTCCAGTCAGCTTACGGGAAGGATGAAGATTTTTTTGGGTATTTTGTGGCCATGATGCAGATAGCCATGAGGATCCGTGATCAGATTAACAGTTACCAGGGACGGAAGCTGTTTAAAAAGGCCCTGGATTATATTGACGGCCATTTTAGCCAGGAATCCTTTTCGTTAAGCCTGGCGGCAGAGCAGATTGGCATGAGCCCTAATTACCTTAGTGCGGTGTTCAGCCAGAATATGCAGAAAACGTTTATTGAGTACGTTACGGAAAAGAGGATCGAAAAGGCGAAAAAGCTGCTGCGCCAGACGGATAAGCCTTCCAGTGAGATTGCAAAGGAAGTAGGGTATCGGGATGCCCATTATTTCAGCTTTGTATTTCGGAAGCTTGTGGGCCGCAACCCCAGGGAATACCGGGCAGAAAAGAAACCCGGCACTTCATAGGGGCGGTACTAGTACTGCGTTGCGTAAATTCCAGTGAATATGCACCCGCTGTCTACGTCATCTGTAAATCCCACGAAACTCGACGTAGCACCACTACGCCTTCGTTTCGCGGGATTCACATCTAACGCAGACATCAGACGCCTATTCACCGTTATTTACGCAACGCTAGTGTACTGGCTGTGCGGAGGATTTTCCCTGGATTAAACGCCACGGGAGCTCCTGTGAGGGCACAGGAAGACCTCTCAGCTTCTTAAGGATTGCCTCTGCAGCCCTGATCCCTGCCTCATGGGGAAGCTGGTGGGAAAGGGTGGTGATGGAAAAGTCATCAAAGCTGCTGAGGTAGGTGTTGTCAAAAGATGCTACCGCCATATCCTGGGGAAGGGAATATCCCATGCGCAGCAGCACATGGATTAGGTGATAGGCAAAAAGATCATTATGGCAGATGACTGCGGTGCAGGAAGATAAGGTTTCCTGTACCATTTCTTCAATGAAGCGGCTGTTTTTCTTCAGCAGCAGCTGCTCCAAGCGATAAGAGTCATACCAGCATACCCGGCTGTCTGAAATCACCATTTCCAACTCCCGCAGGGTTTCCATAAAGCCCTGGTAGCGCTCAATGCCTTGCAGATCATCGGATTTAAAAATCCCGGCAATGGCTTTATGCCCCTGGGAGGCCAAGTAGCGCACCAGCATGGCGCTTCCGGAAAAATTGTTATCCTTGATAAAAGGGCAGTGGGGAAAGGCCGGATAATGGTTATGGAGGAACACGATTGGGCAGCCGCTTTTAAGCAGCTTTCGGTAAAGATCCAGGTTTGGATTAGGAAGGGCGCTTTTGCAGCCCTCTACGATCAGGCCGCGCAGGGGCTGGCGGACAAGGCCTTGCAGGATCTTCCGCTCCTGCCCAACGTGATTGGCCGTGGGGAATACTGTGCCCAAAAAGCCATTTTCGGAAAGGATCTTTTGGATATTGGCGATTGTGCCGGGGTAAAGGTAATCTTGCTCATCTGCCACGAAAATGCCGATTTCATTCCCATAAGAACCGGCCATCTTTCCGGTGATATAAGAACCGCTTCCCCGTTTTTTTCTGATCATTCCCTTTTCTTCCAGGCTATTCAGCGCCGTCCGCACTGTCTGGCGGCTGATCTGGTATCTTTCGCAAAGCTCTTGCTCTGAGGGCAGTTTATCCTTTCCGTTTTGGATTTGATTTTGGATTAAAAGTTCCAGCCGGTTTTCCAGCCATTGGTATTTGTGCATGATTAACGATTGCCTCCTTAAAATATTTTCTTAATTGTTCAGCCAGTGGAAAGCGTATGAAGGAAAATCATGTTTGCATGAATTTTCCTTTATCGCTTTTCACTGAGGGAGCGCCCGTTAATGAGCAAAAGTAAGCTGCGTAAGCAGCGGAAAGCGCCGTAAGGCGCGATTTCCCCTAAAGGGACGCTGCGCAGTGCGAATGGCGTGGCTGAACGGATGGTAGATTTTTATGCGAAAGCTATCCAACGGATCAAAGCATTAACCTTCCAGGAAAACAGCCTGGGCAGGGGTGATAAAAAATAGGCAAAAATTAAAAGAAAATTATAGGGTTCTCTTTGGTTTAGCGGAGCCAAATCAGGATTTTTTTCAATATAACGGTAAAAAAACCCTATATTAAAGGGGAGTATAGTCAAAATGCACAAAACATTTATGGATGAAGACGAAGGGTTTTTCCTTGAAAATCGTAAATATTCAACCATATTCCGTAAAATAATCCCCATAAAGGAAAAGTTGTATTGGGTTATGATTATATCAGAGGAAAGCTGTATTGTAAATAACTAACAAAGCGATAAAGTCTTGGGGAATGAAAATTGATTTGTTCCGGCTGTTTTGGTAGACTACAAGCACAGGGAGGAAAAAACCTGAAAGAAAAAACGGAGGTAGAAACATGAAAAAGAGAACAATCGCGGTAATGTTAACAGCAGCAATGGCAGCGGCAAGCCTTGCCGGATGTGGTGGCGGAAAAGAAGCGGCAACATCCACAGCGGCTCAGACTGAAGCTACCACGGCAGCTAAGGAAGAAGCTCCCGCCGAGAAGGCAGAGGAGACAAAGGCAGAGGAGACAAAGGCGGAGGAGACGAAAGCTGAGGAAGCAGCCGCTCCTGCAGCCGCAGCCGGCGAACTGATTAAGGTAGGCATTATTAACAACGATCCTAATGAATCCGGCTACCGTACAGCAAATGATGCGGACTTAAAGGCCATGTTTACCAAGGAAAACGGCTATGATGCTTCTTTCGCTTACAGCTTAAAGAATGATGAGCAGATCACTGCAGCCCAGAAATTCATCCAGGATGAGGTTGATTACCTGCTGTTATCCGCAGCAGATACCTCTGGCTGGGACAGCGTTCTTCAGGATGCCCAGGATGCAGGGATTGGCGTAATCTTATTTGACCGTACCATCGATGCCAGCGAAGACTTATACTTAGCTTCCATTGTATCCGACATGGATAAGGAAGGGCAGACGGCAGTGGATTGGCTGGCCGGGCAGGGCTTAGACAGCTATAACATTATCCATATCCAGGGCGTTATGGGTTCCGCTGCACAGCAGGGCCGTACAGGCGCTTTGGATGCAAAGGTTGCGGCTGAGGATTCCTGGACGTTAGTTACCCAGCAGACTGCGGAGTGGAATTCGGAGAAGGCACAGCAGATTGTGCAGTCCGTAATCGATTCCGGGACAGAATTTAATGTTATCTATGCAGAAAACGACGATATGGCTAAAGGCGCTGTAGCAGCCCTTGATAAGGCGAATATCTCCCACGGTGTCGGGAAAGATGTCATCGTTATGGGCTTTGACTGCAATAAGTGGGCGCTGCAGGAGCTGCTTGCAGGGAACTGGAATTATGACGGGCAGTGCAACCCCTTCCAGGCTTCTTATATTGACAAGGTAATTAAGGATGTAGAAAATGGTACAATGCCTGCAGAGAAGACCATCATCATGGATGAGAAGGGCTTTGATGCTACGGAGATCACCGAGGATGACGTAAATAAATATGGTATCTGATGAACAGGTAAGTTTACGAGCGCGGCTAAGCCCGCGCTCGTTTTGAAAGGGGGACGTTTCAGGTGAAAGAAAATGCTGTATTGGAAATGAAGAACATCGTAAAAACCTTCCCTGGAGTCCGTGCCCTGCAGGGAGTGGATTTTACCTTATGCAAAGGGGAGATCCATGCGCTGATGGGGGAAAACGGAGCGGGAAAGTCAACTTTGATTAAGGTTCTGACGGGGGTTTACGAGAAAGACGGAGGGGAGATCTTCCTGGAAGGCCTGGATAAAGCAGCGGTGATAAAATCCCCCCAAGATGCCCAAAACTTGGGAATCAGCACGGTGTACCAGGAGATCACCCTCTGCCCGAACTTGACCGTAGCGGAAAATATGTATATTGGCCGGGGGAAGGGCATCCTTACCAGCTGGAAGAAAATGAATGAATCGGCAGACCGGATTTTGAGGAATTTAGGGATCCCGGCCAAGGCAGGGCAGCAGCTTTCCGACTGTTCCATAGCCATTCAGCAGATGGTGGCAATCGCCCGTGCGGTGGACATGGACTGCAAGGTGCTGATTTTGGATGAGCCTACCTCTTCCCTGGACGAGTCGGAGGTGGAAAAACTGTTTGGCCTGATGCGGGATCTTCGGTCAAGGGGCGTGGGGATTATCTTCGTTACCCATTTCCTGGATCAGGTATATGAGGTGTGCGATAAGATTACCGTCCTAAGGGACGGGCAGCTGGTAGGCGAGTACGTGATTGAAGACCTTCCCAGGGTGAAGCTGGTAGCCAAGATGTTAGGCAAGGAGCTTGACGACATGGAGGAGATTAAAGACGAGGCTAACGTTTACCATGGCAGCAGCGAAAATGTGTTTGAGGCGGAAAACCTGCAGAGTGACGCCGGGATCAAGCCCTTTAATTTCTACATTAAGAAGGGTGAAGTTAATGGATTTACTGGTCTTTTAGGTTCGGGGCGGAGCGAATGTGTCCGGGCGATTTTCTGTGCGGACAAGGTGATTGGCGGCACGGTGAAGATGAACGGCCAGCCGGTGAAGCTTACCAATCCCTTGGATGCCATGAAGAAAGGCATCGCCTATCTGCCGGAGGACAGAAAAGTTGACGGCATTGTGGGGGATCTGTCGGTGCGGGATAATATTATCTTGGCGGCACAGGTGCTTAGGGGATTCTTTAAGCCCTTCTCCAAGGCAGAAGCGAACAAGTTTGCCGATGAATACATTAAGCTTTTGGAAGTTAAGACCGCCTCTGCGGACACCCCCATTAAATCCCTTTCCGGCGGCAACCAGCAGAAGGTTATCTTGGGCCGCTGGCTCCTTACCCATCCAGAATACTTAATCCTGGATGAGCCTACCCGGGGAATCGATATCGGGACAAAGATTGAGATCCAGAAGCTGGTGCTGAAGCTGGCTTCAGAGGGGATGAGCGTAACCTTTATTTCCTCGGAAACAGATGAAATGCTGCGTACCTGTTCCCGGCTGGTGGTTATGCGTGACCGGAAGGTGGTGGGAGAGCTTTCCGGCAGTGATTTGACCCAAAGCAAGGTAATGGAAACGATTGCGGGAGGTGAAGCGTGATGAACAAAAAGAAAAGCATATTGGCATCAAGGCAGATTTTTATCCCTATAGCGGCTCTGCTTTTGCTGGCTCTGTTTAACTTAGTCCTTGATCCCTCGTTCTTTAAGATTACCCTGGGGCATAACAGCGCAGGTGATCCGGTGCTGACGGGATATTTGATGACCATTTTAGACTATGGCTCAGAGGTGGCGATCTTAGCCATCGGCATGACCCTGGTAACGGCGGCATCCGGCGGGCAGGATATCAGCGTGGGCGCTGCGGTAGCCATCGCAGGCTCCGTGATCCTGCGGGTTTTGGTGGGCATCGGCGGGGACGGCTCCTTACAGGCTCCGATTATTGTAGGTTTTTTGGCGGCTTGCGTGGTTGCCATGTTATTTGGCGCTTTTAACGGCGTTCTGGTTGCTATATTTAACATCCAGCCTATGGTGGCTACGTTGATTTTGTATACTGCGGGGCGTTCCATTGCGGCCTGGATTAATAATAACGAGCTTCCTATCGTTACGGATCCTTCTTTTACGTATTTTGGCGGATTTATCCCGGGGATTCCCATCCCCACTCCTTTCTTCCTGGCGGTAATCTGCATCATTGTAACCCTTTTGGCTTTGAAATTTACCACCTTGGGGCTGTATACCCAGGCAGTGGGGATTAACGCAAGCTCTTCCAGGCTGAACGGAATCAACCCTACGTTCATCAAGTGGCTTAGCTTCGTGATCCTGGGGCTGTGCGTGGCCGTAGTGGGCCTGATCAAAACCAGCCGATTGTCCACAATCAACTATTCGGTAATTGCCAAGGATATTGAGATGGATGCTATTCTTGCCGTGGCGCTGGGCGGGAATGTGCTTAGCGGCGGAAAGTTTAACATTATGGCTTCGATTATCGGGGCTTACGTAATCCAGTTCTTAACTACCACGTTATACAAATTTAACGTTTCTTCCGATGCGCTTCCGGCGTACAAGGCGGTAGTGGTAATCATGCTGGTGGTATTCAGCGCGCCTACGGTGAAGGATAAGCTGGTTAAGCTGATGAAAAAGCAAAAGGGGGTCGGCTGATATGGCAAAGGGAAAGAAAGTAAAAATGACAGATACCAACCTCTTGCTGCTGATCACGGTAGTGGTGTTTGCCGTGATGTATATCGGGGCAATGTTGTTTTTGAAAAAAGGGTTTTTAAAGCCCCAAACCTTTTTTAATATTTTAAACGCAAACGCGGCGCTGATCATTACCTCCTGCGGGATGAGCATCGTCATGATCACTGGCGGGATTGATATCTCAGTGGGCGGCGTGGTAGCCTTAGTGAGCATGAGCTGCGCCGTTTACCTGGATTACCAGGGGGGCAATGTGTTTGTTTCCCTTCTGATCGCCCTTGGCATTGGCTTGCTTTTTGGGGCTGTCCAGGGATATTTGGTGGCTTACCTGGATATCCAGCCCTTTATCGTGTCCCTCGCGGGGATGTTCTTTGCCCGCGGCATGACCACTATCGTCCACACAGCGCCCTTTAACGTGGAAAATGAGGCCTTTGTGGCTTTGAAGGGAACCAGGATTAATATCCCTGGCCTTGGCACGGTAAATAAGCTGGGCAAGTACGTGAATGCTTATGTGGAGATTGGGGTGATCGTAGCGATCCTGGCAGTGGTGCTTCTTTTTATCGTTCTTCGCTGGACTAAGCTGGGGCGCAGCTTCTATGCGGTAGGCGGCAACCGGCAGAGCGCCCTGATGCTGGGGATTAATGTGAAGCGTACCCGCTTCCTGTCCCATCTGCTGTGTGGACTTTTGGCGGGGATTGGCGGCTATGTGTATTTCCTTCATGTAGGTTCAGGCTCCGCATCCCATGCAAGCGGCATGGAGATGAACGCCATTGCCTCGTCGATCATCGGAGGGACCCTCCTTACCGGCGGCGTGGGAAATATCTTCGGCACATTTGTGGGCGTGCTGTCCTTAAGCACTATCCAGAATATCGTATCCTCCATCGGCCTTGACCAGGCGTGGTGGACCGGCATAACCGTAGCGGCCATGCTGTGCGTGTTCCTGATTATCCAGAGCGTGATTTTGGCGCGGAAACATTAATGGTTTAAAGGGCTGCTTTGAGGCAGCCCTTTCCGGTTTCTACGGAAAATCCCCGGGAGCCTGGGGCGACTGCGTTTAACTGCTGTTCGCCGCTTACGCAGCTAACTTTGCTCATAAACGGGCGCTCCCTCAGTGAAAAGCGATAAAGGAAAATTCATGCGAGCATGATTTTCCTTTATGCACTTTCCGCTGTCTGAACGATTAAGATAAAATCTTATTGCCTGCCCGTTGGCTCTATTGTATAATGGAAAGCAAAGGGCAATGCCCGTTAAAAGGGGCGCGTTTGGGAGCGGGTTTATGCCGGTTCAAGCGTGCTTTGGGGTAAGGAGCAGGCAAATGAAAGCAGGCGGCATACGGCATTTCCAAAAACAAGATCCAGACAGCACCGTCCGGTATTCCATCAGAAATAAGATCCTGGCTCTTGCTGCAGGAGCCATGCTCCCTTTCCTGGCCCTTGCCGTGGGGCTCCTGGTTTCCATGAAGAATTACAGCAGGACCTACGGGAATACCGTAAGCAACATGACCATTGCTAACAATTATAACTTAAATTTTAAGGAAGAGATGGACGAAAGCTTGTATAAGCTGGTAGTGGGCTATGTGGAATATGAGCATATCCAGGAGGATGAGACGTTAAAGGATCCTTACCTGCTGATCGGGGAGCTGCGCAGTGACTTTGCCCGGCTGATTGATATCACCACGGATCCGGAAAGCCGGGTGTGGCTGGAAAACCTGATGAGAAATATTGACACCCTGGAAAAGCGGGTGGACGACATCCTGGACAATATCCGCATCGGCGGGCGGTATAGCGAAAACATTGAAAAGCTGGATAACAACATCTATATCCTTACGGAGCTAATCCAGGACAATATCCAGTATTATATCTATTACCAGACGAAAAGCATGGGGGCGGTCACGGATAATTTAAACCACCGAATCCAAAGCTTCATCATTATTTGCGGGCTGCTGACGGTAGCCCTGGCCGCGATGACGGTGCTGCTGACATTTTTTGTAACCGGCGGGATCCTGCGCCCTGTCCGGGTGCTGGATGACGCGGCGCAGAAAATTGCAGCCGGAAACCTTAAGGCCAGGGCGGAGGTGAATTCCAGGGATGAAATCAAGACCCTGGCAAACAGCTTTAACGATATGGCGGAAAAGATGCAGGGGTTAATCGGGAAGATCAAGGAGGACGAGCAGCGGATGCGCTGGCTTGATCTCAGGCTCCTTCAGGAGCAGATTAATCCCCATTTCCTGTACAATACATTGGATACCATAGTTTGGCTGATTGAAGGCAACCAGGAGGATGAGGCGGTGGAGATGGTAGTAGCGCTTTCCGATTTTTTCCGCCTGGTCCTCAGCAAGGGGAAGGAATTTATTTCCCTGAAGGAAGAAAGGCAGCATATCAAAAGCTACTTAGCGATCCAGTCCGTGCGCTACCGGGACATCTTAACGTATGAAATCCAGATCGATCCGGAGCTGTATGATTATCAGATTTTAAAGCTGACTTTGCAGCCGCTGGTAGAGAATGCCCTTTACCATGGGATTAAGTACAAGCGGGCGAAGGGCTATATCCGGATCACCGGGAAAAAGGATGGGGAGATCCTGCGCCTGGCGGTCTGCGATAACGGGGTGGGGATGGATGGGGAAAATTTAAGGCAGCTTACAGAAGACATTGAGCGTCCCTGCAGTGAAACCAGCCGGGGCTTTGGCCTTGCCAATGTGAACGAACGGATCCATATGCATTTCGGCAGCGGTTACGGGATGAAAATCCATTCGGAAGAAGGCAAGGGAACCACGGTGGAGCTAACGATCCCGGCATTGTTAAGCGTTCCCGGCAAAGCTGGCGGGAATACGATAAAAAGCCAAAAATAAAGACAAGTCAGAATAAAGATTAAGGAGGGGTAAGTTACATGAATGGAGCAAAGGAAACGATTGAATTGGGGAAAGGGATCCTTGGCATTGAGTTCGGCTCAACCAGGATTAAGGCAGTCCTGACAGATGAAGGGCATGCGCCCATCGCTTCGGGCAGCTATGAGTGGGAGAACCGCCTGGAGAATGGATTTTGGACCTATTCCCTGGAGGACATCTGGAAAGGGCTTAAGGCGTGCTACGCTGATTTAAGGAAGGATGTTAAGGCCCGGTACGGAGTAGGGATTAAGCGCTTAAAGGCGGCAGGATTTTCCGCCATGATGCATGGCTATATGGCGTTTAACCAGGAGGGGGAGCTTTTGGTTCCCTTCCGCACCTGGAGGAACGGCACGACAGGGCCAGCCGCGGAGGCGCTGACTGAGCTTTTCCAGTACAATATCCCCCAACGGTGGAGCATTTCCCATCTGTACCAGGCAGTGCTGAATGAGGAAGAACACGTTAAGGATATCCAGTTCATCACTACCCTGGCGGGATATATCCACTGGAAGCTGACGGGTGAGAAGGTGCTGGGCATCGGCGATGCTTCCGGGATGTTCCCCATTGACACGGAGGCAAAAACGTATGATCCGGCAATGATAGATAAATTTAACCGCCTGATGGAAGGAAAGGATTACCCTTGGGCGCTTAAGGACATCCTTCCAGCTATCCGTCTGGCTGGGGAGGAGGCAGGGGCGCTGACTGCAGAAGGGGCAAGGCTTTTGGATGAAAGCGGGGAGCTTGAAGCAGGGGTTTTAGTGTGCCCGCCGGAAGGCGACGCGGGGACGGGCATGGCGGCCACCAACAGCGTGGCCGTGCGCACAGGCAATGTGTCCGCCGGAACATCTGCTTTTGTGATGGTGGTGCTGGAAAAACAGCTTCACCAGATCCATCCGGAGATTGATTTGGTGACTACGCCGGACGGCAGCCTGGTGGGCATGGTCCATGCCAACAACTGCACGTCGGAGATCAATGCCTGGGCCGGGCTGTTTAAGGAGGTTTTGGCAGCTTTCGGCGCGGATGCGGATGCAAACAGCCTTTATTCCATCCTATACGGCAAGGCTCTTGAAGGCGAGGAAGACTGCGGAGGCCTGCTGTCCTACGGTTTCCTGTCCGGGGAGAATATCGTGGAGGTTCCCGAGGGGCGGCCTATGGTCGTCCGCACGCCTAACAGCCATTTTTCCCTGGCGAATTTTATGCGGATGCATATCTATGCCGCCCTTGGGGCATTAAAGCTTGGCATGGATATCCTGACGAAGGAAGAGAAGGTGGAGGTAGAGCGGATTTACGGCCACGGCGGCTTCTTTAAGACGCCTGTGGTGGGGCAAAGGATGATGGCGGCGGCCATGGGAACCCCGGTGTCCGTGATGGAGACGGCGGGGGAAGGCGGCGCCTGGGGGATTGCCCTTTTGGCTGCTTACCTGGTGCAGAAGAAAGAGGGGCAGTCTTTGGGCAGCTACCTTTCGGAATGCGTCTTTGCCGGGAGCAAGGGAAGTCAGATGGAGCCGGTAAGGGAGGATGTGGAAGGCTTTGACCGGTTTATGGAAGCCTTTAAGAAAGGCCTGCCGTTGGAGAGGGCAGCGGCGGAACTGATTTGTACCGGCGGCGGAAAAGACTGACCGTTTAGGAGGAGGAAGCCATATGTTAGAAGAATTAAAGAAAGCAGTTTACCAGGCAAACATGGATCTGCCGAAATACGGCCTGGTGACGTTTACCTGGGGCAATGTGAGCGCCATTGACCGGGAAAGGGGATATTTCGTGATCAAGCCCAGCGGCGTGCCTTATGAGGAATTAAGGCCGGAGGATATGGTGGTCATGGATCTTTCCATGAATAAGGTGGAAGGGGAGTTGAACCCTTCCTCCGATACGGCGACCCACTGTGAGCTGTACAAGGCATTTCCTGCCATTGGCGGGATTGTCCATACCCATTCCGCCTGGGCCACCAGCTGGGCGCAGGCGGGGCGGGACATCCCCTGCTATGGGACTACCCATGCCGATTACATTTACGGCAAGGTTCCCTGCGTGCGCAATTTGACCAGGGAAGAGTTAGAGGACTATGAGGTGAATACGGGAAAGCTGATTGTGGAGTATTTCCGTAAGGCGGATGTGGAGGCGGTTCCCTGCGTCCTGTGCAAGAACCACGGGCCGTTCGCCTGGGGGAAGGACGCAAAGGAGGCCGTCCACAATGCGGTGGTCCTTGAAGAGGTGGCAAAGATGGCGGCCCGGTGCGAGATGATTAACCCTAAGCTGGGTGAAGCGCCCAAAGAGCTGCAGGATAAGCATTATTTCCGCAAGCATGGGGCAAATGCCTATTACGGGCAGAAGAAGTAGGAAGGCAGCAGGGCGTGTTTGCCGCATTAGGCAGGGGAAAGCCGCTGCATGAAGGGGGAACTGAACCGCTCCCTGTCAAGTAGACAGTTAAAAAATAAAAATTTTTACCTGCCAGTCGCAAAATGAACCGGCTCCCAAAAGTTAGACCAAAATCTAACGGTTGGAGGCCGGTTCATTTTATGGCTAAATATAGCTTTGGCTCTTTAATGTTTAGGCCAGCAGCCCCTCTCATAATCCTTAAGGGATTCCATGGCCTGGGGAGCCAGGGGGAAGAGGGCGATCATGTTGAATATGGTCATCAGGCCAATGCCGATATCCCCTAAATCCCACACAAAGGTATAGGCGGCCAGACCGCCGATAAAGACCATGGCTAAGGCTAAGAGCTTGTACAAGGTCTGGGAAAGCCAATTATCCCCGAAAAGATAAGCTACGTTTGAGCGGGCGTAAAACAGGATGCCGATGAAGGTGGAAAAGCTGAACAGCCACAGGATAGCGGCGATAAAGATCACGCCGAAATCCCCCAGGTGGTAGCGCATGGCTGCCTGCAAAAGATCCATGCCTTCCAAGCCGTTTGTCACAGGGGAGGGAGCCAGCAGCATGATCATGGCGGAGCAGCTGCAGATTACCAAAGTGTCGATAAAAACGCCTAAGGCCTGCAAAAGCCCTTCCTTGGCCGGATGGCTGATATCGGCAGCGGCGGCGGCACAGGGGGCGGAGCCGGAACCGGCCTCATTGGAAAATAGCCCACGTTTTGCCCCGTTCATCAGCACCGCGCCAAAGCCCCCTGCCACCGCCTGGCGGATGCCGAAGGCCTCGGCGAAAATCCGCTGGAAAACGGTGGGAAGCTGCCCTAAGTTTTTTATGATAATGAACAAGGTGATCAGGAAGTAGCAAACAGCCATGATGGGAACCATGATATCCAGAACCCGGACAGTGGCGTGCTTGCGCAGCACGATGACCGCGGCAATGGCCACCAGGATGATCGTCGTGGTCAGGGGCGGGACATGGAAGGCGTTTTCAAAGGCTGAGGAAACGGAGTTGCCGATAACCTGGCTGATCCCGCACCAGCAGATCAGACCGGACAGGGCAAACAGGATGGCAATCAGTGGGCGCTTGCCGCCTGGCTTCTTCCTGGTGAACAGGTGATGGATATAGTAGGCCGGGCCTCCCCGGTATCCGCCGTACAGCGGATCCTTTTCCTTGTGCAGCTGAGCCAATGTTGCCTCAATAAAGGCGGTGGAGGAGCTTAAAAGGGCGATGACCCACATCCAGAAGACCGCCCCTGCCCCTCCTGCGGAGATGGCGGCCACTACTCCCACTAAATTCCCCATCCCTACGCGTGTAGCCGTGGAGACGAACAGCGCCTGCATACCGGATAAGGCATCCTTTTGGGAAACGTTCTTTTTTTCCAGGGTGATCCGCAGCATTTCCGGGAAAAGCCGGAAGGGAAGGAACCTGGTGCGCAGGGTGAAATAAAGGCCGGAGGGGATCAAAATCAGAATCAGCAGAGACAGGCCCAGGGAGCTGCCTCCGGGAAGGGGAATGGTAAGCAAATCGCCCCAAAGGAGGTAGTAGACGGCGTTAAAGACGGTCATAATCAGCTTTTGGATGGTTTCAACAATAGCCATGGTAAAAAATTCCTCGTTTCTGTTTGTATTCTCTTGAAGCTTAGTATATACTAGAATTGTCAATCTGTAAAATTAATAGTAATGATAGCCTAAATCGAAATATTCGATTGCTGCGCTTGCCCGGCGGTTCAGTTGAAAAAGGGGCGAGTTGAAAGAAGGACGAAAAGTATGGATATTAAAAATTTAAACACCTTCATCCATGTAGCGGAGTTAAGCAGCTTTACCCGAGCGGCCCAAAAGCTGGGGTTTTCCCAGTCCACCGTTTCCTTCCAGATCAAGCAGCTGGAGGCGGAGTTTGAATCCCAGCTGTTTGAGCGGATTAACCATACGGTGGTGCTGACGGGGAAGGGACGGGAGGTGCTGGCCTATGCCCACCAGGTGGATAAGCTTACGAAAGAGTTAAAGGAGACGATCCAGGAGGAAAGAAAGGTAATGGGCCATGTCCGCCTGGCTATGGCGGATTCCCTTTGCGATTCCCTGCTGCGGGAGGACTTCTCCATTTTCCGGGAGCAAAACCCGGGGATCACCTTAACGCTCATTGCCGCAGGGACGGAGGAAATGTTCCGCCTGTTAAACCATAACGAGGCGGATGCCATACTGACCCTGGACAACCATATTTATAATACGGAATACGTCATTGTCCGGGAGGAAAAGGCAGGGATGAATTTCGTGGCAGGCGGCCGGTTTTTGGAAATGAAGGGGAAAAGGCTTTCCGTGGAGGAGCTCCTTGGCTGTCCCTTTATCCTGACGGAAAAGGGAATGAGCTACCGCCGTCTGATGGATGAAAAATTAGCGGAGATGTCCTTAGCCATCTGCCCGATCCTGGAGGTGGGGAGCACGGACTTGATCTGCACCCTTGTGGGGCAAGGGGCAGGGATTTCCTATTTGCCGGACTATGTGACGAAAAAGGAGGTAGAAGCGGGCAGGATGGTTTATCTGCAGGTGGAGGATTTTGAGATTGGGATCTGGAAGCAGCTTTTGTACCACCGGGATAAGTGGGTCTCGCCCCAGTTAGGGGCGGTTTTGCAGTATTGCGCCAGGAAAGAGTTTCATGGAGGAGAGTAAATTGACGAAATAGACAGGAGAAAGGATTATGGGGAAAAAGGTTACGGTTTTTGGAAGCTTTGTGGTGGATTTGATGGGAAGGACGCCCCATCTGCCTGCGCCTGGGGAGACGGTGAAGGGCACGGTGTTTAAGATGGGGCCGGGAGGAAAGGGCTTTAACCAAGGAGTGGCGGCCCATAAGGCAGGGGCTGATGTGACGGTGGTGACGAAGCTGGGGCGTGACGCTTTTGGGGACGTTGCCTTAACCACCATGAGGGAGCTTAAGATGGATACGGGAAAGCTCCTCTTTTCCGATACGGTGGAAACAGGCGCTGCGCTGATCATGGTGGATGAGAAAACCAGCCAGAATGAGATTGTGGTGATTTTAGGAGCCTGCAATACCGTAACCGATGAGGAAGTGGATTCCCTTAAGGAGGTTATCCGGGGCAGCCAATATCTGCTGACCCAGCTGGAAACGAATGTATCTGCCGTGGAGCGCATTGTGGATCTGGCGTTTAAGGAAGGGGCAAAGGTGATTTTAAATCCTGCTCCGGTGCAGCCTATCCGGGATGAGCTGCTTGGCAAGATTGATTTGATTACGCCTAATGAGGTGGAGGCTAAGATCCTTACGGGGATTGACATTGACAGCAAGGAAGCAGCGGATCAGGCGGCGGATTACTTTTTTGCCAAGGGGGTAAAGCGGGTGCTGATTACCCTGGGAAGCAGGGGCGTTTATGTAAATACCGGGGACAGGAAGGGGATTATACCGGCTTATGAAGTCGAAGCCGTGGATACTACGGGGGCGGGAGATGCCTTTAATGGGGGGCTTTTGACGGCACTTGCAGAAGGGAAAGACTTGTGGGAAGCGGCTCGGTTTGCTAATGGGCTGGCGGCGCTTTCCGTGCAGAGGATGGGGACTGCTTTGTCTATGCCGGCGAGGGGGGAGGTGGATGCGTTTCTTACGATGAGTTTACTGCCTTAGAGGAAACACACAGGCTGGCGGGTTCGCTGCCTGTGGTCCTGTGGTGGATGCACACACGAAAACGTGCTCTCGCCCGGCATAAAACGGAACGGCGGCACTAGGCTCGGAAAAACCTCGCCAAATGCCGCCGTTTTCCGAAGTTAGTTGAAATAAAGCTTTTATCAAATGGGAAAACATGGTATAATAAGCATGAATTTTAAAGCGTTTGCGGGAGTGGATACCATGGATGAATTTATCAAGGAGCTTGATCCAAATCTGGATTATCTGGAGCATAAAATAATAGGGAATGAAGTCATTATATATGCAGCCTCAAACAGAAAAATATGCAGATGTCCTTATTGCGGCTCTGAATCGGCGCGAATACATAGCCGTTACGAAAAAAGTTTTCAGGATCTTCCAATCATGGCTCGTCCCAATTTTCCAGATATCCCGATATGCTATCAAGCTCAGAACTTGAAACAGAATTAGCGGTGAGGTCGGCCACCAGCTTTAACTGTTTTTGCCGTTCCGTGTCCAATTCTTCAATGCGGCTGTTGGCGTACTGCAGCAAGAGAGGGTTTGCCCCAGTCAGCGTGTCAATCAGCTTTTCAATCTCGCTTTCGATTTTGGCGAATTTGGCGCGGGCGGCGGTCAGCTTTGGATTGTAGCCCTCCACCTTGCCGCCCCTCAACGTCTGAAATTCCCGCATCTTCTTTACCATTTCATCATACACCGATTTTTCCAGTTCCTGCCGTGTCAGCGTTCCGGGCTCCGGACAGCTTTTGTTTTCTACGCGCTGTCTGCGTCTCATGTATGTCACCCCGTTTGCGGCGTTCAGACCTACTAATGCATATCCGCAGCACCCACACTTGATTTTCCCGGCCAGCCATGTATTGTGACATTTCCGGACATTCTGAAACGTGGTGTTTTGGGATAGCTTGTGCTGGACGTTCAGCCAGAGCGCCGAGGGGATACGGCCCTTGTGGGGAGCGATAACAAGAATATTCTCCTCCCCCTCCCGGCCCTGGTATAAGTAACAGCTATAATCGCCCGTGAACAATTCCGGGGGGCTTTCGATTTTCGCGCCCTGGGCCTTAAAGTGTTCGTAAATATCCATGTCAGCCTGGACGTAAACCGGGTTCCGCAGAAGCTGCGCCACAAATCCCCGTTTCAGCGTTTTCCCGTACACTTGAATTTCATTCTCGGTGAAATACCGGGTAATATCGCCGTAGGAGGTTTCGGGCTCCGCATACATTTCATGCATCAATTCGGCGTATTCCATTTCGGCGGTTTCAATGTAGGCATAAAAAATTCATAAAAATCCTGTTGCAAAAGCGATGATAAAACCGTACAATGTAGATGGGATGGTATGCGGAATGTAAAAAGAGCCATACTGATAAAGGAGGTGTTTTTTATGGCAACTTCAAGCATTACAAAGAATTTTGTTATATCAGGCCAGAAGCAGGTGGAGATGTTTGCTGATGCGATTGAAGCATCTGCTAATAACCCTACGCCTCCTGTCAATGTCAGCGCTACTTTTTTAACTGACCCGAAAGATATAGCGAAATTTATGGAGAAAAGGAAGAAAGCGAATGCAGGAAACAAGTAAATATACAGTTTTCAACATTCGTGAGTATTTGGGCGATGGAAGTCATGGACTCGGAGAGGACACGCTGCTTCAGGTCCTTTCTGAGTTTTCATGTAAGATAAACCCGGATGTTGAAAGATTCATAAAGAAACAGTCTGTAGAGTTTGCAAAAAAACAACAGTCGGTTACATATCTGGTATTTTCAACGGAAGATGCAGAGCTGGTTGGATATTTTGCACTCACAATCAAACCGATTACCATAAACGCAAAACCATTCAGTAATACCGTAAAAAGGAAACTGTCAAGAGTAAGTACATTGAATGAACAGGATCAGACTTATAATCTTGCGGCGTATCTGATTGCACAGCTTGGGAAAAATTATAATAATGACGCAAATGAACGCATTTCAGGTAAAGAATTGTTAGGGCTTGCAATACGGCAGATACAGCAGCTGCAGTATTTAGCGGGCGGCATGGTTATCTTTTTGGAGGCAGCGGATGAGGAAAGGCTTTTGTCTTTCTACCGTGAGAACGGTTTTCAGCAGTTCGATACAAGACTGACAGATTCCTCCAAAGGGGAGCCGCATGAGCTGATACAGTTATTAAAACTGTTGTAACGAAAAATTTTATAGTAAAAGTAACTTCAGGTGCATGGTAGAGAAAAAATCAATACCATGCACTTTTTTGTTTTCGGGATACCGTCTTGTAAATATTCAGGGCGGTATTTTTGTGTGGAAAAAGGAAAGGAAAATCAAATATGGCAGACGCAAAAACAGAAAAACAGAAAATAAAGGAGATCACGGACAAGCTGGAGGAAGGGTTAAAAGAACTTTTTGAGAGCGGGAAGGGGTTGGGGGTGCGGACAAAAAACTGGACTTCCACGGACTCCGAAAGGAGCTGGATCACTATGTATTCTCAGGACAAAATCAACATCGCATTACAGGTTTATCACCAGTGCGGTTCTGTAACTAACACCATACGCGTGCTGGGATATCCAACCAGAAGGGCACTCTATACATGGATTGAAAACGAGGGGATCCAAAAGACGCCGCGAAAGGCATTGGATAACACTAATACCGCAACGCACCCCCGTAACCCTCCCGTCGAAGTCAAAATGGATGCGATCCACCGTTGCTTTGAGCTTGGAGAAAGTATAAAATATGTGTCAGAGGAGATTGGCTACAGCCGGGCAAGCATCTATGCCTGGCGGAAAAAATATCTCCAGGGAGGCACGGTCGCACTGATGAACGACAAAAACATAAAACCTGGTACCCTTGTGGAAGGCACGCAGGATTCCCCTGATGCTGAAATGCGGCATCTGCTTGCCTGAATGGATGACATGCAGATGGAAATAGACATATTAAAGGAAACCATCAATGTATTAAAAAAAGACCCCGGCATCAACACAGAAACCCTCAAAAACAGGGAGAAGGCAGCGATTGTTGATGCCTTGAAAGGGAAATATCCGCTGCCATTGCTGCTAAAACAGCTTAAACTGCCAAAAAGCAGTTATTATTATCAGGAGACTGTCTTCAAAAAACAGGACAAGTATTCCAGCATACGTAAAAGGATCTCCGCCCTTTTCCATGAAAACAACGGGCGTTATGGGTATCGCAGGATACACGCCCTGCTCAGCCGCGAGGGAACCGTCATCTCCGAGAAAGTTGTGCGCAGGATCATGGCGGAAGATGGGCTTGCGGTCAGAGTCAAGAGCAGGCGGAAATATAGCTCTTATCAAGGGGAGATTTCGCCTTCTGTGCCAAATGTGGTAAACAGGGACTTCCATGCGGAAAAACCGAATGAGAAATGGCTTACCGACATCACAGAATTCGCCATCCCTGCCGGAAAGGTCTATCTTTCCCCGATTGTGGATTGTTTTGATGGGATGCTGCCATACTGGACGGTCAGCACGACACCGGATGCTGCCCTGGTGAATGACATGCTGGATGGCGCAATCTCACAGTTAGGGGCGGCGGAGCATCCCGTCGTCCATTCTGACAGGGGATGCCACTACCGCTGATCTGGCTGGATAAGCCGCATGGAGAAAGCCGGATTGGAGCGTTCCATGTCAAAAAAGGGATGCTCCCCTGACAATTCCGCCTGCGAAGGGCTGTTTGGCCGTCTGAAAAACGAGATGTTTTACAACCGGGACTGGACAGGAGTAAGCATCCAAGAATTCATTGACATACTGAATGAATATCTGGCATGGTATAACGAAAAGCGGATAAAAATATCCCTTGGAAACATGAGCCCGTTGGAGTACAGGAGGAGCCTTGGTCTGGCTGCTTAGCCAGTTCAAGAAAATGTCCGCACCCCCCTCCCCATGAGAATGCACAAGGCCATGTAGAGCGAAAACAAAGACGTTCTATTTCGTGTACTCTTCACCCTCTGTTTTCGTACCAGATACAGAAAAATGTCCATCTCCCTGGCTCATTCATCTGAGATATGTAACTATAAAGTCCTTGATTTTTTAAGGATCTTCATTTCTAAAATGCAGCATTCTAATACCCCCAATACACATAAAACCGTTTCTTTTTATCTAGATAACCACCGCGGGAAATAAAACCGATAAATCTGAAAAATGAAGATATTTTACAAGACGCAGGAAAAAATAAGAGGTAAAATGGCTTTTGACAAGGAGGTAATCCACATGAAAAAAGAAATAAGGACAGTGGTATATGATGATGGATTGAGGATGGAGGCATACCGCTTTGAGGGGATTGTGCAGCCGTTTCCTAGACATTTCCATGAGCATTATGTCATTGGGTTTGTGGAGAAAGGGGAGAGGGTGCTTTCCTGTCGGGACAGGGAATATGCCATAGAGGAAGGGAGCATCGTGCTTTTCAATCCGGGCGACAGCCATACTTGCGTACAGAGTGACGAAGGGACGTTTGATTACCGGGGATTTAACATTTCAAAGGGGGTCATGCTTGATCTGGCAGAGGAAGTTACCGGGAAACGGGAGCTTCCGGGATTTTCAAAGAATGTTATCGGTGATGAGGAAATAGCCTGCCATCTGCATCCTCTGCATGAGATGGTCATGAAAGGGACAGGGGAGTTTGAGAAGAAAGACTTCTATACGGGGAAAGTGCCGAAGAATGCGGTAAAACGGGCATTCTTCGGTACTTTTTGGTGTTTAGGTGATGTTTAAAGTTATGTGTCAGTATGAAACAAAACTTTACAAAAGAAAAAGAGCATCTGTCAATCGACAAATGCCCATAATTTCTTTTGAAAGCCACTGGTTTACCGGCCCAATAGCCGAAGCCTTTACAGATCCCAAGCTATCAGCAAAGGATTACAATATCAGTATATCCACCTAGCCACGATTTGTCAACAGGGCGAGATGCTTTTTTTAAAATTCGTGATATTGCCCAAATTTACGGATGGGTATTTGTAACCTGTCTAACCCATGCAGGCGAAGACATGAGTTTGTTGTATGTATCGATGTTATCAATCAGGTACGCTGTCACAAATCGCCATGACTTGCCTGTGTTTCTGATAACAACTACATATTTTTCCTGTGATACAAGCGCAATCCTACTATTGTTGTCGTTTTTTCCGCGTGCTTTGTCATATCCCTGGCGAGGCACTATTGTTGAATCATGCAATACCTCGCTTATCCACGGCATACGCTTGCATCGGTCAAAATCGACACTGTCTTTTTTTGCTTTCCATGCTTTGGCAGTGCGCTTATAGAATGCATGTTCAAACATTTCTGGATAAAATTCTACTGGAAAGCCATCCCACGTCAGGAGAGGACTTTTGTTGCAATAATTGTCAACGAAATATTGCTTGTATTCCGTTTCGGTTGAAAGGGACAGAATTTCTGGAATTGCCATTATAGTCCCTCCCTAAGCTGTATTTCAAAGATATTGAATTTTTGCTCGGAAACAGATGTCGGTGCTATTTCGTGCCCTAGCTGGGATTCGATATGTTTCACGATAGCCTCTTTTGCTGTGGATGATCCATTGCCATTGAAGTTGTACTTATATCCAACAGCACCCATGATAACATTCTCCATCTGGAGAATCAAAGACTCCTTGGAATCAATTGCTTGTATATCGTATATTGGGCTTCCGAACGAAAAGCTGTTATTTAATATGCGCTTCAACTCCTGCAAACGCTGTTTATCCCTATTCGTTTTTTGGTCTGTAAACACACGGTATCCATTCCTATAAGAGGTCCAATGGAAAAGGAGTTGGTAGTAGAACTTATAATACCCCAATTCTGAATTGCTTTCATTGAAAATATCGTTATCCACTTTTTGCGCATCTATAACAACAGTGCGGAAGTTCAATTCATCAGTGTCAAAAAACAGGTCAATTAGATCGGCGTAAATCTTCAACTTGTTTTCGGAAACAGTTCCCCATTTCATTTCCCCGAATACGCTGTGCTTGTCCCGCAGCTCCTTAATTTTGGCTTTCAAAGCAGCCCTTGACTCTGTAGTGAGCATGAGTCCGCCTATGCAGCAAAACCTATTTGTCGCTGTTATAGATGCAGGAGATGTTAGCAAATCCTGTCTGCTTTCATCACAGTAAATATCATAATCCATAGAGACTCCTCCTTTTATATCAACTCGTCACACAGCGGCAACAATCTGTCCAGATATTCCACGATGCGTTGCTGTTCTTCTATGGGTGGTACAGGTATCTGTGTTTTTCTCAATAATCCAAAGTGGCGTGCATACCCCCTATCAGGAAGATTTATAAGATTATATTGTAGTGCATAATACAGGAACATTGGGTTAATGAAAATAGGGACAATTAATTTTGTACCGTCTGCACCTACTATAAAATCGAAATCAACGTACTTCAAAGTTTTGCTGTGATCCCCAAAAATAAGGATAACATTGCTGTTTTTTAACAGCTTAGCAGCGTCATCATAATAGCCCTCAATCATATTCATAGACTGACTAACAACAGGATACATTCCTTCGGATTGGATTTCCTTTTGCTGAATCTGATATTGTTTTGTAGGAATCATACAGCATAAGGTATCTATGCTGCTGACCTGCCAATTATCAGGAATCTCAAATGGTAAATCTATTAGTGAGTCATTTGCAGTTGCTCTTGTGCTTTGAATCTTATATTTACTTAAAGTAGCGCTTCTCAATTTTGAAGTTTGCAATAAGACTTGGTCTGCCGAGCTATCTGTCTCCAACTGTTCTGTTAGCTTTCCCTGCATTGCGGCCTGCAAAATAGCTGTTCGCATATCACGGGGGAAAGCGGATTTGAGTGCAAGCAGTTGCTGCTCGATTTTTTTAAAATCATTTACTTTAGCAAGCAGCTCATTTACACGGTTTACGATGCGTTGCTGTTCCTCAATCGGAGGGATAGGTAACGGCAATTCGTTTAAATCTTTCTGGTTGATTTTAGGCATCTTTTCCCTTGCTGATTTTGCTAATGTCAGTTTTGTGAAATAATCTGAGAGCAGGCACAGCAATAGAAACTCTGTATTCAAATCCGTATCCAACGGATACATATCAGCACTGCATAATCCATCAAATGGAGCAATGACCGCTTTCCTTAAAGCCGGACGTATTTTGGAATAGATTATTTGTCCCGAATGAAACAAATGGTTTTTGCTGCGTATTTTATTTTGAGCAACCGTATGACATGGCAGTAATCGGCCTGTGCCTTTTTCAATATAATCCGGAGCAATTTGAAAGTCATCAGGATGTTCATCTGGATCAACCAAATTTGTCGCTATAGTAACAACATCCGCAAATTTGCACCATTTCCACATTGGAGGAATCTCAAATTCTTCCTTTCCAACAAAAGTCGATATGTAATAATCTGTATTTTCATTGCGTAGCGAAGTGGTTAATTTCCCTTGAAGCGCGGCCATGTAAATAGAACTTCTCAATTCCTGCGAAGATATCATTACTTCACCCCCAGCAAGTTAAGGATTTCTTGTAACTTTTCATCCAGCTTTCGGTCAAGGCGTTCTCGTTCTTCTTTGAAAGCTGCAATAGTATCCTCTGGAGAGAGGATGACCTTCTCCTCGTTTGGGAATCCGCAGAAGTCGATGTTATAGTTCCCGACAATAATCATGTCGATGGGGACGCAGCGCGCTTTCCATGTATCGGAAAGAGAATCATCAGCCTTTTCGTCCATAATCTCCACACGGTTATCCCACCACTCATCAATAGCAGACAGTTTCTCTCTGGTGATGGGATTACGCTTCATGCTGAACTTCTGACTGTTCGGAAGGTCAAAACGATAGAACCATGTTTCGGTGGTAGATCCTGTTTTGTCAAAAAACAGCAGATTGGTGGCAATGCCGGTGTAAGGCGCAAAACAGCTTCCCGGCATACGGATGATTGTATGTACATTACAATCCTTGAACAGTTTTTTCTTGATTTCAATCAGGCTGGCATCATCATTCTGCATGAATCCGTCCGGCAGGATTACGCCGCAACGTCCGCCATCATTTAGGCGGTAAAAGATTTCTATCATAAAAAGGTTGGCCGTTTCAGAACTACGGAACTGTGGTGGAAAGTTCACCTGTATGGCATCCTGCTCATGGCCACCGTATGGGGGATTCATCAGAACGAAATCAACCTTTTCATTGTCTTTGTAATCCCGTACATTTTTCATGAGGGAATTCTCATGGTAGATGCGTGGGTAATCCACATCATGGAGCAGCATGTTGGTGGTGCAGAGCATATAGGGGAACTGCTTTTTTTCCACACCGAACACGGTCTTCTCAATAATGGCATTGTCCTCGGCTTTCTTTCGCTGTTTCCTTAGATGTTCCACAGCGTCAATGAGGAAGCCCCCTGTGCCGCACGCAAAATCCGCTGTGACTTTGCCAAGCTGTGGATTCACTTTTTCCGTGATAAGCTGCGTCAGGGCGCGCGGTGTGTAGAATTCGCCGGAACGTCCTGCGCTCTGCAGGCTTTTCAGCAGGGTCTCATATATCACATTGAAAGAATGGTGCTCTTCCTGGTCATCGAAGTCAATGCCGTCCAGCAGATTGACAGCTTTGCGGATGCACACACCATCTTTCATGTAATTGTAGGATTCCGCCATCATTTCTTTCACGATTATCCTGCGCCTGGAACTTTGCGCGGTTATGGACAGATTCTTTAATTCCGGGAACAGGGTATTGTTCACGAAATCTACCATATCGTCCCCGGTCATCTGGTCTTTCTGGGATTTCCCCTTTGCCCAGTTCCTCCAGCGGCAGTTTTCCGGGATGGCGCTTTGGAAGCCGTCCTCATACAGCTCCCACATATCCTCTTTTAAGTCATATACTTTCAGGAACAGCATCCACACGAGCTGCGACAGCACCTGGACGGTCCCGTTCACACCATCGTCGTCACGCATGATGTTCTCCCATGATTTTATCAGGTTTCCGATTGCCATATGTCCCTCCGTTTACGCTACATATATCTGCTGTTCGATTTCCGAGAGCATTTCCATATATTTCTCTTTCCCACCGAAGCCCTTTACAATGGCAGTCGGCACGTTGATCTGTATAAATTCCGGCATGTTCAGGATGCGCATATTGGTAAGCTCGTCAATGTTCCGGTCACGGTACGCATCCAGCAGCAGGCGTATGACACCCTGGTTTTCCTTACTGAATTTATCGAGGTAGCCGGACACCAGTATGCGGTCGATGCGTTCCTCCTTGGTCAGCGGCTGTTTTTCATAGCCGATATAAGAGAGGACGTCGTAATCATCCACATGGCTTTCCGGGATCGTTTCACGCACGAAATCAATGAACACGCCGTCCGCGACAAGCTGGTCCAGCAGTTCCTGCTTCTTTTTCTGCGCGAGCCATATTTTCCTGAACTCTTCATAATATGGGTACAGCCTGCGCAGGTTGCTGCGGGAATAGTCGATGATGGATTCGGTGATCAGGTTCCCGTTGGCGTCCAGGTATTCAACCTTTTCGTTTATGATGCTGACAGGGATGCCGTTGATCACATATTTTTCCCGGCCAGTAGATTTTTGTCCGCCGGGCCGGTCTCCACTGTGGCCGTCTGTATCATCGGAAAAGCCGCCGCCACTACCCATAGCACCATCTGGAATGTCTGCCTCCGGACTGCCGTCTGTGAAGCTGTCATCTTCACCAACGTCTTTTATCTGTACGGGGTCGCCATCAAAGGCTGGGTCTGCAAATTTCACATAATTCCTGCGGAAGTCCATGATGGTGAAATACAGTTTGCCGCAGTCCTCGCGGACGCGGGTTCCTCGTCCTATGATTTGTTTGAATTCCGTCATGGAGCCGATTGTGCGGTCGAGAACCACGAGCTGGCAGGTCTGGGAATTTACGCCCGTGCTCATCAGCCTGCTCGTGACGGCAACCACAGGGTACGGCTCATGGGGGTCTGTAAAATCCTCCAGAAGTGGCTTCTCGTCCGAACCGGCAGTGATCTGCGCAATGTAATGCGGCTGTTCCCTGACCAGGTCTTTATTTTCATTCACCAGGGCATTGCGCATGCGTTCAGCGTGGTCGATGTCCTCACAGAACACAATGGTCTTTGAAGAGCGTCCGGTTTCTTTCAAAAAGTCGGAGATGCGCCTGGCAACGGCAAGGGTACGCTCCTCCACGACCAATGTACGGTCAAAATCCTTCTGTTCATAGATCCTGTCCTCAAGGGGCTTCCCGTGGATATCCAGTGCGCCCGGCGCAGGGCGGTATCCGTTGACATCTATATCCAGATTGACGCGGATGACCTTGTATGGGGCGAGGAAGCCATCGTCAATGCCACGTTTTAAGCTGTATGTATAAACCGGGTCCCCGAAATATTCGATATTGGACGTATCCTTTGTTTCCTTCGGCGTGGCTGTCATGCCGATCTGTATAGCCGAGCTGAAATACTCCAGTATCTCATGCCAGGAACTTCCCTCATCAGCACTCCCGCGGTGACACTCGTCTACAATGACCAGGTCAAAAAAGTCGCGGTCATAGGCGGTGTAATAGTTTTCCGCCCCGTCCTTCATCTGGTGGTATAAAGAGAGGTAGACCTGGTGTACGGTATCCATCTCACGGTTTTCTAGGCGGTGCATCTTCTTCCCGAACGGAGCAAAATCGTCACGCATGGGCTGGCCGACGAGGATGTCCCGGTCGGCGAGGAAAAGGGCGCGTTTTACCGTGCCTGCCTGCAGCAGCCGCCAGATGATCTGGAATGCTACCAGTGTCTTGCCTGTGCCTGTGGCGAGGACGACCAGCATACGCCTGTCGCCGCGGGCAATGGCCGCCAGTACGCGGTTGATGGAGATCCACTGGTAATAGCGCGGTTCGTGGTCGCCTTCTTTATAATGGTAGGGGACGGAGAGCATCTTCTCCTCCTCATCGGTAAAACCGCTCTTGGCTCGGTAACGTTGCCATAATTCTTCCGGGGATGGGAATGCGTCCAGCGGGATATCTGTGGATTCTTCCCCGGTCAGCATATCGTGCATGGTAAAAGAATCTCCATTGGAAGCAAATGCAAAAGGCACATCCTCCATATGCATGGCGTATTTGACCGCCTGCGGCAGCCCACCTAATGGGGAATGGCTGTTATCCTTTGCTTCTACAACGGCAAGCGGGAAATTCAGGCTGGCGTCTGAATAGAATAAAAGGTAATCAGCGAAGTATGCTTTCCCGCGCTTTGCCTTTTTCCCATCAATCATGATGCGCCCTTTGGTTATGGGGAATTCCATGCGGATGCAGTTTTTCGGCCATGTCCGCTCAATGGCCGGGGTAATGAAGTTCAGTTTTATTTCTTCTTCAGTCATCTGTTTTTTATCAATCATGCTCCGCACTCCTTCCTGTCTTGATATGGTGCAGGATGTCGCCATAGTCACAGTCTAGCACATCGCATATCCTGCCGAGGACGGCGATCGAGACTTCCTGCTCTTTCCGCATCCGGGTCATTGTGTTTGGGGCGATGCCAGCCGCTTTCCGCAAGTCGGATGCACTCATTTTTTTATCGATCAATAATTTCCATAATGGATCATAGGATACGGACATAGTTTTTCTCCAAAGGGTGATGTTTGGTATCTATTATAGGGTAGCCATACACATTCTGTCAATTAGATTTCGCAATATGTTGCGATATTTTCGTTACTATTCACAGTCGGTTTGATGGAACGACAAATAAAGCGGAGCTGTAACACCGCTTTCAATGTTCTGATGTGTTTTTAGGAAGATTAGACCGAGA
>CAJTFL010000040.1 GCA_910575565.1 Lachnospiraceae bacterium
TTCACACTGCGCCATGCGGCGCCGTGCGCTTATGCGGTATTAGCAGCCATTTCTGGCTGTTATCCCCCAGTATAAGGCAGGTTATCCACGTGTTACTCACCCGTCCGCCGCTAAGTCAATCCTGATTCCATCCGAAAACTTCATCAAGATCGCTCCGCTCGACTTGCATGTGTTAGGCACGCCGCCAGCGTTCATCCTGAGCCAGGATCAAACTCTCAAATTGAAATGTCTGCTCTTGGTTTAGACTATTAGCTTGGCTAATCGCTTTAAACCTTCATTACTTTGGTTTTGTTCTGAATTCTTCTCAAATCCAAGGCCAAAACCGGCCTTGTGTTTAGAATCTTCAGGGTTTGTGTATTGTTCGATCTTTAATTTTCAAGGTTCGTTCTGTTGCCTATCTGTGTTTTTCGCAGAAAGCTTATTTATAATAGCATATCTTTCCAGCCTTGTCAACAGTTTTTTTATCTTTTTATTTAGCTTTAGCTGCCTTTTTTTACAGCCCCATTATGTTACCACAGCCGCCGCTCCTTGTCAAGCACTTTTTTCACCGTTTACGAGGCCGCCCGTAAAACCCATGAAACACTCCCGAATCCAGCATTTATGGACGAAACGCCATCCATAACGTTCTGCGAACACCCTCTAAACGCTGCCAACAGCTTCCAGCCTACGATAACTTCCAACAACGCAAACAGCTTAAAGGCTTCCAAAATCATCTTTAAATCTTTCAGCCTTGATTGCCTCTGTTATAGTATGCCACTGCTCAACTTATGAGAAGGAATTTGTGGTAGGTTTTACTATACCATCACCTATCATTCTTGTCAAGTGATTTGTAGCATTTTTTTAAACAATTTTTTCAGTTCCTTTCCCGCTTACTAGATATGCTATTTTTTCTATATTTTATCTACATTTTGTGGTTTTCCATTTTTCTCTCACCATGCGCTCCACGCCTTGGCCAGCTCTCTTTTTCTAACAATTTTTCCTATTGTACATACATTTTGCCCATTACAGCAAATTTCCAACAATCCCCATAACCAGCTTTGGCAGCAGATTGTAATGAGACAACGCAGCCACCCAAGGAGAGGCCTCCATGCTGTCCAACAGATATCTCCCCCATTCCGCCCCAATAAACAAATTCAGCACCACGCAGAATATCCAGAAATAAACCACGCCCAAAAATAACCCCAATATCGCTCCTCCGATTTGATTTATCCCATACAAAACCGGAAGCTTTGCAATCACATCCAGAGCATGGGCAGCCAGCCGTATTCCAATATATGCCGCTAAAAACAATACGGCAAATACCAAGGTATTGGCAATCCGATCCGCAAGGTAGGAAAGAAGATAATCCGAAAAACGCTCAACGCCCAATATTTGATATATCTCTTTATTATTGTTTTCTAATAATGCCTTTTTTACCGTTTCCGGGAGCACAGAATTCTCTATCACTATCCGCTGCTGTGCCGGAAGGATAAATTCATCCGCCAAGCCATCAAATCCCGCTGATTCCGCCATAACCTCCCGGATCCACTGATGAAGCCCTGTATTTTCTTTTACAAAAACCCCCGCCTGCGGCGCTGCGGCACGCACTACAAAAAATGACAGCACCACCGCTGCCAGCGATACGGATAAACGCAAAAACCCTCGGTAATGCCCATAAAGCATCATGCCCATCAGGTAAGACGCCACAAAAACCGACACCCAATGCTCCTGTAAAAATTCCGTTATTTCCATACTTATGACCTCATTGCAGGAAAAATTTTATGAATGCGTTCCAAAATCATCGTCTTCCGAAATCTTTTGCCTGAATATTCGATAACTAATAAGCCATTATCCGATAGCTAATGCGCATTATTCGACAGCCAATGCTTTAATATCTGAATAATCAATGCTTTATATCTGAATAATCAATGCTTTATATCTGAATAATCAATGCTTTAATATCCGAATAATCAATGCTTTAATATCCGAATAACCAATGCTCCAATATCCAAATAATCAGTGCCCCAATATGCAAATAATCAATTCCCCAGCTTTAAAAAATGCCGGATTGCCGCAGCTACTCCATCCTGATCATTTGACCGCGTAATATAATTCGCCTCCTTTTTCAGCACCTCCATGGCATTTGCCATCGCTATGCCTATGCCCGCCGCTTTAACCATGCTAAGATCATTGCTCCCATCTCCAAAGGCCATAGTCTGGCTCAAATCCATTCCCAAATATTTGGCCAGTTTTTCTAAGCCTCCCCCTTTTGTGGCGGAAGCAGAATTAATTTCCAAATTATACTCCAGAGAAGAAGTAACCACCAATTCCTTATACTGCTTTAGCTTATCCCAAAGCTCCATGCGGAGCCTGGGATTTGCAGTAAACACATTGATTTTTTCCACGCCGGTTTTTTTCGCCTTCACATAATCTAGCTCATCCTCCACCTCATCCCTTGTGCTTAACACCAGCTTTTGCATAACTGGCAAAAGCCCATAGCATTCCAAATGGTTTCGGAAGCGGGCTTCCATTTTGCCCCTGCCACCTATATAAGGATCATATGCAACCGGATAACCCGACAGAAGCTGCAAAATCTCACAGGCTAATTTCCAGTCAATCAACTGTTCCGAAATTACCGTCTGTTTTTCCAAATCCTCTACTCTGGCTCCATTAGTCAGGATCCCGTAACGAATCCCAGGGATTTCCCGGATAAACCCCGGGATCCCTGCCGCCGGACGCCCCGTGGCCGGTACAACCTGGATGCCCTGCCGGATACAGTCCGTTAAAGCCGCTAAGTTGCCAGGCGAAAGCCGTTTTTCACTGTCCAAAAGCGTTCCGTCCAAATCTAATGCAATCAGCCGAATGTCCATAACTATATAAAATGCTCTTCCTTTAAAATTAATAATCCCTCTTTGTCATATTTGGAGGAGAACAACCCGGTAATCCGTTTCCCTAAAGAAGGCTTCTCTGCCTTATCTGCCGCTTCCTCAATCAAATCTTCCGCTGCCGTCTTGGTCAGGGCAACTCCTTCTTCTTCCATAATTTCAATCCGCTCATATAAGGCCAGCATACTTTTTCCGGTAATATTGCAGTCGATCTGGCTGGCATACTGACAACAATACTGGGCGAAATCGTCAATCCCCATCACCTCTTCCTCATCCGTTTCCATTTTGGGGATTTCCTGGGGTGCTTTGCGTGCCGCCGCCCCCCGCGTTTTATCCGCCCCGTTTCCCGCTTCCAGCTGCCCTGCCTCCCTTGCCGTCTTTCTCACCGCCACGCTTTGGCTTCCGTTTTCTCTGGCGGCATCCGGAAACTCTTCCCTTGGCTCATTCTCCCGGATATACCGCACAGTCCGGATATCGGTCTCCTTTTGAACGGATTTTACCGGCTCCATACGGACAATCCTTGCCGATTCCGCCCTCTGCTGCTGGGTCTGCTCTACACGGACAATCCTTGCCGACTCCGCCCTCTGCTGCTGGGCCTGCTCTGCACGGACAACCCTTGCCGACTCCGCCCTCTGCTGCTGGGCCTGCTCTGCACGGACAATCCTTGCCGACTCCGCCCTCTGCTGCTGGGCCTGCTCTGCACGGACAACCCTTGCCGACTCCGCCCTCTGCTGCTGGGCCTGCTCTGCACGGACAGCCCTTACCTCCTCTGACACTGCCTGATCTTGGCGGATAACCCTTACATTTTCCTGCCAAGATCCATTAAGCTCTGCTCGTCCGCTTTCCCCAGGCAAAGCCTGCCCACGCCGGTAATTTTGCCGCTCCAGCTCTTCCAGGCAGCTTTCTGCCTCCGCCAGGGAAGCTACTTCGTGAAATTTATCTGCCAAAGATACGCTGGCCTTCCGAATCCCGCTAATCTGCCGGGAATTATCTACCAGCACTACCGTAGTTCGGCTGCTGTTATTTTCCAGGAACTGATCCAGCTCTTCCAGCATATCATCGGTCAAATCTCCTGCATCCTCAATAATCAAATCCTTGCCTGCCAGCTTAGGGGCGCTGGCCAAAATCCCCTTCTGGTTCAGCTTCTCCCCGCTAATCTTGGCCACCGGATGCCTGTACCCAAGAACCTGGTGCGCCCGCTTTAACGCATCCAGCGCGATTGCAAGCCCGATTTCCGTAGTCCTTGCCTGAACCATCATATGAGGCGGCTCAGGCTTCTTGGGCATCATTGGCTGGACAGGCATTTCTGCCTGGCCTGCTCCATTTCCCGACTGCCAATCCTGGATATGCCGGATATCCCCCAGCACCTTCGTTTTCCCCGCCAGCGCCTCCGCTTCCTTTAATTCCTTTACATCATTTAATACCCTGGTTCTGGCCTTTACCGGCTCTTCCGAATACGCTTCCATGGAAATTTTTGACATTTCCTCCGCCAAGCTAGCCTCAACCTCCGCTTCACGAAGATTCGCCACCAGCTTTTCTTCATCAATCACGCCCATATTAACCGCCTGGGAAGTTTCCTGGACAAATGCGTCAGGCAGGCTGGGCGGCGCTTCCTCCTGGGAATCCTCCTGATGCATGGCCTGCTGCCCAGCAGAAAGAATCTCCTCATACATCTGCGGGGACGGCGGCGGAACCGGGATAGGCTTAGGTTCTGTACGCCCTCTTCCCGGAATCGGCTCTTCCGTCATTCCCGCAAAGGCCTGCGGCATAGCTGCCATTCCCTGGTTTTCTAAAGATTCCGGCTGTTTTTGGGGAATCTTCTGCACAGAAGGCGCTGCCTGTAAGCCCCCCTGCCCATAGCCCGAAAAGCCGCCTGACACAGCTGCATCCCCTGAGGCAAAGCCGCCTGGCACAGCTGCATCCCCTGAGGCAAAGCCGCCTGGCACAGCTGCATCCCCTGAGGCAAAGCCGCCTGGCACAGCTGCTCCCCCAGGAGTAAAACTGCCTGGCACAGCTGCTCCCCCGGAAGCAAAACTGTCTGATACCGCTGCTCCCCCAGGAGTAAAACTGCCTGCCACAGCTGCTCCTCCAGGGATAATACCGGCAGAATAAGCCAAATCGCCAGGCATCTGACTGTCTCTAAAAGCAGCTCCCCCCTGCACTGCCGCAGAGCCATTTCCATAAAACGATCCTGCGTCAGCCACAGGAGCATTCCCATAGCCTGCTGCTCCCGCCGCAGCCATATTCCCATAGCCTGACGCTCCGACCGCAGCCATATCCCCATAGCCTGCTGCTCCGACCGCAGCCATATTCCCATAGCCTGCTGCTCCGACCGCAGCCATATTCCCATAGCCTGCTGCTCCGACCGCAGCCATATTCCCATAGCCTGACGCTCCGACCGCAGCCATATTCTCATAACCTGACGCTCCCGCCACAGACTCATTCCCGTAAACCGCCCCGTCTGCATCCGGCGCACTCAGCTCGGCTTGCGGCAAAACCCCGCCCCTTACCGGCATCGCCGTACCTTTGCCGCTTTGCTCCACCATCCGCAGCTTTTCTTCGTATTTATCCCGGTTTTCCACCAAATCCATCTGGTATTTTGTAAGAGGGGCGTACAAAAGCTTTAACTCCATCGCCTTGTCCACATACTGCCCCAGGCCAAACATCAGCATGATCTTGTCACAGGTCTGGACACACTTATCCTTCATCCCTGCCTGATGGTACAGCTCCGCCAATTCATACAGCCATTTTTCATCCAGCTCCGTGCTGGTATAACTTTCCAGAGAATGGATCAGCTGCTCCATGGACGCGCCTTTCGCCTTTAAAATCAAGTAGCGAAGGACATCCTGCCGGGAATCATCTCCGGCCAGCTCGCAAAATTCCCGGTAATAGCTTTCCGCCTCCTGGATATTTCCCTGCTTAATCGCCAGCTGGGTCAGCTTATACAGCAGGCGCTTCCCCACCGGAGCCCGCTCAAAGGCAATCAGAAGGATATCCTTCGCCTCCTGGTATTCCTCATTCTTTTCATATACGGAAGCAATCATGGAAAGCAGGTTTGCATTGCGCACCCGCCTCCAGTCAATGGTGTCGGCAATCTTCATCGCCGTCTGGAAATCGCTTTTCCCCACCAGCTTCTTAATCTGTTCCACCTTAATGTTAAACTCGTATTTATCCATTCTTTTGCATCTCCTAACACCGCTCCTTTAGGTGTCTGTTTAAAGTTCAACCCTGCCCTCCAGCGCACGCAGAAGGGTAACTTCATCAATATATTCCAAATCGCCGCCTACCGGCACACCGCTGGCAATGCGGCTCACCTTAATTCCAGTAGGCTTGATTAACTTACTGATATACATGGCAGTCGTTTCCCCTTCCAGGCTGGAATTAGTGGCAATGATAACCTCCTTAACTTCTGCCTGCAGCCGCTGCATAAGCTCTTTCAGCTTAATGTCATTTGGCCCAATCCCCTGCATAGGGGAAATCGCCCCGTGAAGAACGTGATAAACACCTTCAAATTTCCCTGTTTTTTCATAAGCCGCAAGATCCCTGGTATTTTCCACCACCATGATTGTCTTGTGATCCCTTCCCTGGCTCCTGCAGATAGGGCAGCATTCACTGTCTGTCAGCGTAAAGCATTCCTTACAGTAGCGCACATTATTCTTCGCATCCATGATCGTGTCCGCCAGCCGTTTCGCCTGTTCCTTCGGCATATTCACAATATGGAACGCCAGCCGCTGGGCAGACTTGGCCCCTACGCCGGGAAGCTTTGACAGCTCTTCAATTAATTTCGTAATTTGGCTGCTGTAGTAATCCATCAGAACGGCAGGCCTCCGCCTAAACCGCCCCCAAGCGCCCCAAGGCCCCCGGTGAGCTTAGACATGGCTTCTGCACTGGCTTCCTCCATCTGGCGGAAGGCCTCATTCGTGGCCGCCACAATCAAATCTTCCAGCATTTCAATATCTTCCGGATCCACCACTTCCTCTGAAAGCTTAACGGAAACCACTTCCTTTTTCCCCGACACCGTAACCGTAACGGCCCCGCCGCCGGAAGAAGCGGTAAATTCCTTGCTTTCCAGCTCCTTTTGGTTCTCCTCCATCTGGCGCTGCATCCGCTGTGCCTGCTTCATCAAATTATTCATATTTCCGGGAATTCCGCCTCCCGGAAAACCTCCGCGCTTTGCCATAAGCTTTATTCCTCCTCTATCGATATATCCATATGGATTTTTTCTCTCAATTCTTCATCACTTACATAAACCGTCTGGTAATGCTCGCCGCTTTCCCTCTGACGCGTCTTAAAATAAATCGTTTTTCCGTATTTTTCCTCTACAAACCGCTCCAGGCTTCCGATTACGCTGGGGCGGTTTCCAATCGCATAATTAATGGGATCGGCAAACACGATGCACAGGCAGCTGTCCCCGCTGGGCTCCACCACCGTGTCCCGGAAGCTAGGCCGGATGGACATTCCCATCTGCCGCACGATATTCCCCCATTCATTGCGGATTAACTTCAAATCTTCCAGCTGGGCAGGGGGAATGGCAACCTTTTTGGCCTGCTGCTCCTCTGCCGCAGCAGGCGGCAGCCCCCCTTCCAAGCCTTCCATCCCTTGGAGCCTTGCCGCCGATCCCAAACTATCCATGGAAGCCGCATCCCTTTCCCTGACCGGAAAATCTCCTGCGTCAATCCTTGCCTCTAAGGCAGCAATCCGCTCCAATAAAGAATCTATGTTAACTTCCATCTCTGGTTTTGTCAACTTAATCAGGGCAATTTCAATCAAAACCCGCTTTTGGCCGGCATAGCGCAGCTGGCTTAACAGCTCTGACAAAATCCGAATATAGCGGATCAGCGTGCTTCCCTCCGTCAGCTGCCCGTCTTCCTTTAGCTGCCTTAAATTGTCCTCTGACATATCCACCAGGCCTTCCGCATCCTCTGCTGACCGGGTCAGCAAAAGGTTGCGCAGATACCAGACAAAGTCCTGGACAAACTGACCCAAGTCCCTTCCCTGAGCCGAAATCCCCTCCAATAGGAGAATGCAGTCTTTCGTTTTCTTTCCAATTATTCCCCGGAACATTTTGGAGAATATAGTCTGATCCACAGCGCCCAGAATATCCAATACGTAATCATACGTTAAGGTTTCCCCAAAATGAAACGCAATGCACTGATCCAACAGGCTTAAGGCGTCACGGAACGCCCCGTCCGCTGCTTTTGCCAGGTACAGCAGGGCTTTTTCCTCAATATCCACCTGCTCCGCCTGTGTAACCTGCCTAAGCCTGGCGGCAATGGTTTCCGCCGGGATTCGTTTAAAATCATACCGCTGACACCTGGACAAGATCGTTACCGGAATCTTATGGACCTCCGTGGTGGCCAGGATAAAAATCACATAGGAAGGCGGCTCCTCTAAGGTTTTCAGCAATGCATTAAAAGCGCCGATGGAAAGCATATGGACTTCATCAATAATGTAAACCCGGTAAGACCCGTCTGTGGGCGGGTACTGAACCTGCTCCCGGATATCCCGGATATTTTCCACGCCATTATTTGAAGCCGCATCGATTTCCACCACGTTCATGGAAGCCCCGGCCCCAATCGCCCGGCAGACCGGGCACTGGTTGCAGGGGCTTCCGTCAACCGGCTGTTTGCAGTTTACCGCCCGGGCAAAGATCTTCGCCACACTGGTTTTCCCCGTGCCCCTGGTTCCGCAGAACAAATAGGCGTGGCCGATTCTTCCGGATCGAATCTGGTTTTTTAACGTTTGTACGATATGATCCTGGCCTTTCACATCTTCAAATACGGCCGGGCGCCATTTACGGTACAATGCGGTATATGACATAACTGTTTGACCTCTTTAACCCGTTTCCCTATTCATCGCCAAAGCTGATTCCCACGGCCTTGGCCTGGCGGATAATGTCGCTGTCCGGGTCTACGTATTTTAACTTCCCGGCAATCTCCTCCAGGGGGATCTTGTCAATCCCGCCGTTCTTCACACAAACCATATAGCCGAACTGCTTCTTCCGGATCAGCTCCGCTGCCGCCGCGCCTAACTGGGTGGAAAGCACCCGGTCATAGGGGCAGGGCTCGCCGCCCCTCTGGGTATGCCCCGGAACCGTAACCCTTACCTCCTGCCCAGTCATCTCCTGGAGCTTTGCTCCGATTTCATAGGCGGAGGACGGATAAACCAGCTTGCCTTCCTTCTTTTTCTTTAGCTCCTTCTTGCTTAAGGCCGCGTCCTCCTTAGAGATCGCTCCTTCCGCCACCGCCAGGATGGAAAACCGCTTCCCGGCCTTGGCTCGCTTATTTACCGCGTCGCTGACTACCCGGATATCATAAGGGATTTCCGGCAGGAGGATGATGTCCGCGCCCCCCGCGATCCCTGCATACAGCGTAACCCAGCCAACTTTATGCCCCATGACTTCCACGATAAAAATCCTTCCATGGGAAGAAGCCGTGGTATGGATGCAGTCAATGGCATCTGTGGCAATATTTACCGCGCTGTGGAAACCGAAAGTCATTTCTGTCCCCCACAGATCATTGTCAATGGTCTTGGGAAGGGATACGATATTTAACCCCTCCTCCCGAAGAAGGTTTGCCGTCTTCTGGCTTCCGTTTCCGCCTAAAACCACCAGACACTCTAATTTCAGCTTCCGGTAGGTATGCTTCATGGATTCTACTTTATCCAAACCGTTTTCATCAGGTTCGCGCATTAATTTAAAAGGCTGCCTGGAAGTTCCCAGGATCGTGCCGCCCTTGGTGAGGATGCCGGAAAAATCCGAAGATTTCATAATCTGGTAATCTGCGTACATTAAACCTTTATAACCATCCTCAAACCCGATAATCTCCACATCATCATACATCCCGTAAAGGGCTTTTGCCACGCCGCGCATGGTAGCGTTTAAGCACTGGCAGTCACCGCCGCTGGTTAACATTCCGATTCTTCTCATGTTGCATACCTTCCTTTCCCGTCTCATTATTCGTTTACTCCCTCAGCACTAATGGGCCTAAGCCTGCCTAACGCCTTGGGATCCGTCTTTTTGCCTGGCAAATTTACAGCGCGCAGAGAAGGATTCTTCCTTTTTCGCACTGCCCATGGCTTTCGTGAACATTATACCGCAAACAAAATTGAGGGGCAAGTAAAAAAAATAGGAATGGCTTTGCCATTCCTTAATTTTATCCGCGCGCCCTGCTTTGAGCCGCAGACACGGACGTTACTCAAGCAGTTAGCTCGGCTCAGGCTGCCTCGCGTCACACAGGAGGTTCCCCTTAGTGCTGCTGCATTCCTGCCCTGACACGGTTCACGGATTCCTGTTGCGCAAGACCCAAACGTCAACGCCACTTACTTAAGGCAGCTCCGCCCCATACAAGCCCGGGGCAGGGCATCACCCTTGCTAGAGCGGATTGCAAGTACAGGGCACCGCTATCTCCCCGGCTGCGCGGAAACTTTATGACGGTTTAAAGCTGGTTTTATGGTACGCCAGCCTGTTAAGTATACCCCGCCAAATTTAGTTTGTCAAGGGCTTAAGCGCCGGGAAGCCTAAAGAAAGAAAAACCTTGCCGCCAGCGACGGCCTACCTGCGGATATTCCCTTTCTCAATATTTTCCCGGATCAGTTTATCCGCCAGGGCAAACAATTTTTCAGAGCCTTCCCTCGTCTTTGACTGCCTGCCGTAAATCTGCTCCGCCGTCACCCCATGCTCCTTCCAGTCATCCCCATTATTGCTGTTGTTCAGCAAAAGGGGCTGCAGATTATCCATAGCATGGGCAAACTTTGCCTCTGCCGTCTTATTTTCCTCAAATTCCTCAAAAATAGTTTTTAGCTCATCCATCTGATCCTCCGGCAAAAGGGAATAGATCCGTTCCTTGGCCGCATCCTCCCTGGCCTTCTGGGTTTTTAAGCCTTCCGCGTCGTAGGCGTAAGTATCCCCTGCGTCAATCTCCACCACATCATGGATCAGGCACATCACCATTGTCTTTGCCACATCGATCTTCTCATTGGCATACTCCTTAAGCAAATATGCCATAACCGCCATATGCCATGCGTGCTCCGCGTCATTTTCATTTCTCCCGTGGCCCGACAAATGCGTCTGGCGGAAAATATTCTTTTCCTTATCCAGTTCCAGGATAAACTCCAGCTGCCGCCTTAACCGTTCTTCCATATCCACGCCTCCCAATTTTGCACAATTTTGCCTCTGCCATTATTGCCATTATACACAGAATTCATAGAGAGTGCCAGAAAAACTTTGCCTTTTGCCTCAAAACGTGATATAGTACACTCTGAAAACAGTAAAATACCACGGAGGAACAACCAATGGATAAGCCCCCCAAAAAGCCAGGAAAAGGAATACGTATCCGTACAGTTAATTACGGCATGATTTTCATCTCATGCCTTCTGTATATCCTGCTAATTTCCGCTACCATCAGCGCTTCCAAAAATTATCAATCATTAGTAAAAACCACTGACGAATATATCGCCTGCCAGGAATACGCCGCCCAAATCGCTGACGGCTCCAACTATTTAACGGAACAAATCCGGCTGTACGTATTGACCTTGGAGCCGGAATACGCAGACGCTTATTTTACGGAAGCCTACACCAATAAACGCCGGGAAAAAGCATTGGAAAGCTTAGAGCAGTACCACCATTCCAGCCCGGAAGCTTTTGAATATCTTCAGTCAGCCCTTAATTACTCCAACCAGCTAATGGCCCGGGAGATTTACGCCATAAAGCTGGCTGCCCTTTCCCAAGGGACAGACATGGGGAAATTTCCCCTCAATGTACAGGAGCTGGAGCTTAATGAAGAAGATCGGCGGCTGTCTCCCGAGGAAATGACGGCCAAAGCCCGCAAAATTATCTTTGATGACAGTTACCAGGATTCCAAAGCGCTGATTGCCAGCAATATCAACTTTTTCGTCAGCAACACCATCGACAATACCCGAAATGAGCAGCAGGCAAGCGTGGCAGGCCTAAGGCAGACGATGAAGCGGCAGCAGATTTTTATCAGCATCTTATTCATCTTAAACTTGATTACGTTTATTATGGTCATTATCCTGATCGTTAAGCCTTTGCAGCTTTACATTAACTGCATCAAAGAAGAAAAGCAGCTGGAAATCACCGGCGCTTACGAATTCCGGTATCTTGCCTTAACTTACAATGATATCTACGAAATCAAGGCTTCCCACGAAGCGCTTCTGCGCCACCGGGCCGAGCACGATCCCCTCACCGGGATCATCAACCGGGGAGCTTTTGAGCAGATGAGGGAATTTTTCAAGGTAAACCCCTGCCCGCTGGCTCTTTTGATTATCGACGTGGACAAGTTCAAGCTGGTAAACGATGGCTACGGCCATGAGGCAGGCGACCAGATATTAAAGAAAGTGGCGGCTTTAATCAAGGACAGCTTCCGGGCAAAAGACTATCCCGCAAGGATCGGCGGAGATGAATTTGCCGTGATCGTTACGGAAGTCACCCAGGAAATGAAAGCGACCATTCTGGACAAGGCTAACCGGATGAATGAAATCCTAAGCCATCCCACCGACAGCCTGCCGCCGGTATCCTTAAGCATCGGCGGGGCTTTCTCCTCTCAGGGCTTTTCCGATGACCTTTATTCCAAGGCTGACCAGGCCCTCTACCTGGTGAAGGAGCACGGTCGCTGCGGATGCCGGTTTTATGAAGATGGGCCATCGGATGTATCGGAGTAACTCTGTCCATGCGGGGTTACATAGGCCGTAAGGAAATGGGAAAGAAATGAAAAATGGATGCTGCAAAGCAGTTGGATTCCGTTGTATTTCAGGGAACCACTGTGTTTTGCAGCATCCTCTTTTTTATCTTTTGGGGAGTGCTTTTTGTTCAAAAGTGTTATATTTTTGATTAAAATTTATTGCTTTTCCGCTGCGCCAGGCGATATTCCATCGTCACCGCGCTCTCGCTCCGCCTTCAACGTAGCGGACGCTAAACTCGTGAAAGACCTCGTTAAGCGCCGACGTTTCAGGAGGGGTTCCTCATGGAATATGGCCTGGCTCCGCTGCTTTAATGGCAAGCGAAAGGTGACTCCCCGTTAGCCCGTACCTAGCCGTCTGTGGTGCGTGTACACTAAGAAAACCGTATAAAACGGCGGCACTTAGCGAGGTCTTTTCGAGCTTAGTGTCCGTTCCGTTTTATGTCGAGCGAGAGCGCGTTTTCGTGTGTACATCCACCACAGGCGGCGAACTCGCTAGCCTACGTGTTTTCTCTAATCCAGTAAACTCATCGTAAGAAACACCAGCTACCGCCATCCACTCTCAATATCTCTCAAAACAACCCAGCGTCAAAATCCACCTTACCAGCTATCCAAGTTGACAAAGCATTAATCTTTCCCCTCAGCTATCCAACCAAACAAAGCATTAATCCTTCCCTCAGCTATCCAACCAAACAAAAGCATTAATCCTCCCCTCAGCTATCCAACCAAACAAAAACATTAATCCTCCCACTAAGCCCTGCAATCAATCCCCCTAAGCCCTAAAGTATCCACCCCCGTCTGCACGATCCTGGCTTCCACCGACTCCCGGGTAATGCCGTCTAAGATACTGGGATCGAAATACTGCCCCGGCTCCCAGTCCGGATTGCTTGCCCGTACCGCTTCGTACATCGCCTTGTTGTACTGCCGTTCATACTGCCCCAGCGTCCAGGTGGCCGTCAGCCGATCCGCCTTGGGAATGCTTTTCTGGTAGGCGGCAAATACTTCGCTCCGCTGGGTCGTATCTCCGTTTGCAATTCCCTGCTCCTGGATAAACTCCCGCTTTACCATGTCAAACATACTTTGCCGCCCTTTTTCCGAAACTTCCACGATTTTATGCCATTCTGACGGATCCTTTCCCGTAATGTCCATGCCTGCTACCCCATGAGAATTGATCAGATCCCCGTCCTTGTCAAAATTCTTGCGGAAGTTCTTAATGATCCTGGGATCATTCTTACAGAAAAAGCCAGGCACTACCTCCACCATATCCGGGGCGTTTCCTGCGCCGCTGTTTCCTCCAACGCTTCCCTTTAAGATCCCAAAGGGATCTTTTGCCCCATTTTTCGTCCCGTTCCCTCCCAGCTGCCGAAGCATCTGCAATATGGACTGATAATTCTGCGAGGTGATTTCCCCTATCCGCATAACGCTTCCCATCCCCCTTTCCTTGCCAAACAAACACTCTGCCTGATTTTCAGGCTTTACCTTATATATCGGCAAATCCGGCGAAACTTTAACTCTCAGGCAAAATTTCATCCTGCTGCGCCGCATAAATCCTGCGGCAAACCATTCCGGCGGCAGCTAACGGATAAACCGTTTTATCTTAGACTTGGGGATCAGCGCTTTATACCCACAGCTTTCCCCGGTTTCCGGATCCTTCGCGCAGCACCGCTCCCAAAGATGCTTGACAGCCACACGGCTGATGCCGGTCGCAACAAAAATTTCCTTCGCGCTTTTCCCCTTCTGATACAGCTCCAATGCCCGCCGCCTGCTCCGGTATAAACACCGCTCTGCTATTGTTAATGCATTCTCGTCAATTTCTTTCCACTGGGTTTCCTTCTCTTCCACAATGTCCATCGGCCCTTTCCCTGCTTTTGCCTTATTGCCGCTCCTCATCCTGTGCTTCCCCGAGATTTCCGTTTTCCGAAAGGCTTTCGTTTTCCCGGGCCGCCTCCCAGGTACTTCCCTCTAAAACTACCGTTGTTCCATCGTGCGGCTCCTCCTTTCCCCCATCCGGCACGTTCCTGGCTTCCGGTAAATTCTGCCCATCTGACATTTTGCTGCTTTCTGCCGCCTTCTGTCCGGCGCTTTCTGCCACTACCTGCCCATCCGAACCTTCCTCGCCGCCTTCCGGCTTCTTGCGCCCTTTTTTCTTCCTTCCCTCGGGCTCTTCTCCATCTGCCTTTTTCCCTTTCCTGCCCTTCCCTTTTGCAGCCAAAATCCACACTGCCGCCAAAAGCAGGATCCCGCCGCCAAGCCCAAACCAAAGGGCGTCTTTCGTCTTCGGCTCCAAAACCACGAACTCACCCGGCCCGTTTACGGCAAACACCAGGTAATCCCCGTCCCACCGGCTGTCAATTACCTTAACCGTCCCCTCTTCCATACAGCCCACAAGGGAACCTTTCCGGCTGCCCTTTGCCAGGACATGAAGCGTAATGCTCTCCGGCATGGGGACTCCTTCCGGCTGGGTGATGGAATAGCGGTACGCTTTCCCCATTACGTATCCTTCTTCCCACTCTTCCGTCAGGGCAAACTGTGACTTAAACGCCTCATCCAGATCTTCTTCGGCCTCCAAAACCGTCCCCGGGTAAAAATTAGCCTCCGCCAGCATCAGGGGCATCTTCTCCTCTGAGGAAGCGATGGTGGTATTCCACGGCTTATAGATGGCATGCACTTTTTCATTGCCAGTAATTCGGGATAAATCTTTTTCTTCCCACTGGTAATAATAACCGTCCTTCTGGGGAAGCTTAGGAAACTCCTCTCGCGACACCGCGCTTCCATACTCGCAAACGATTGTTTTTGCCACCTGGCCTTCTACCAAAAACTTTACGGAAAGCTGGCCGAAGGCTTCCGGCATATGCTCTAAGGCCCGAAAGCTTTCATAAGACATCCCCTGAGCCTGCACCGCATAGGTAACGCCGTCCAAAGCGCCGATCCCCTCTTCCACATAAACATTTCCTTCGATCGTCCCCTCCGGATCCGCGTCCCCCGCTATGCTTCCAGCCCACTCCCCCTCCCGGTTTTCAAAGGAAACCATAGCGTAATTGTCCAGAATATCCGTCCCCCATCCGGCAATGCCTCCGGTATAATCATTGCCGTCAATGCAGCACATATTATAATTCCCCCGCAGCACATAAGCGCTGCTTCCAGTGATGCCCCCGGCGTAATTGCCGTCCTCTGCCGTGATGTCTCCGTAATTCTGGTTTTGGATCAAGGCGCCTAAGTTCGCCTTGCCCGCGATCCCTCCCGCATAATCATTTTTTACCGCTACCGTTTCCTGGTTAATGCATTGGAAAACAATCGCTTTAATGTTGCGGGTTACATTTAACGTCCGCTCATCCTCCGCTTCCAGATCCTGCTCCGGATCCAGGCTCGTTTCCATGCCGATAATCCCTACGATTCCTCCAGCCTGGAAATCCGCCGAAATCGCTCCCTGGTTGGTGCAGCCATTTACCATCCCGTCCCCTAAATCTTTTCCTGAGGCCAGATCCGACACATCCTCAAACAGCTCCTTGTCCTCCTTCGCCCGCTCTACGCCGCTGGAAACCGTATCCCGGATCTGGTCAATCTGCGCCTGGATTTGATTCTTCTGCTCCCGCAGCTTGCTTTTCTGCCCCTTTAGGTTATCCGTCAAAAGATGCATATCATCGGACAGCACATCCAGCTCAGAGGTCATTTCCTCATCCATCCGGTCAAAATCCTCCCGGATCTGATCCCGGTTAAAGCGCAAGGTGTCAAGGAGCAGGCTAATCTCCTGGAAAAGCTCCTCCAGCTCGCCGCCAAAATCATCCACGCCGTCAATCACATCGCCCGGGGCATGGGCAATCACGTACAGCATATCGCTTTGCAGGTTTTCATAATGCCCGATAAGCTGCCCCAGCTGCTGCCTCCGCAGATCCAGCCACTGGCGGAAAGCCTGGATATCCCGGATATCCCCCTCATAGCCTTTCTTTAAGCTTGCCCTTAGCTCCTGGATCATCTGCACCGTTCTCTTGGCCGAACGAACGTGCCTCCTGGTATCGCCGTCAACCAGTTCCACATCCAAATGGTTTAAGATAAATTCAATCTTATCCAGGGAATTGCCTGCGTCCTCTTCTAACTGGTCTCCGTCGTCCCGGTATACGTCCTTATAGGATCTGCCGATCTCCTTAAGCCGGATCATCTGATCATCCACCTGCTCCAGATCATCCGAAGCCGTATCCCCCGTTTCCTCGATCAGCCTGGACAGGGAGTCGCCCATATCCGAAAGGGCATCCAGCTGGCTTTCCAGATCGTCAAACACATCTTCCTCATAGGTGACAGACAAATACGGCTCCAGCTGCCCTACGATCCCGCCTACATCCTTCCTTCCCTGGATTTGCCCGAAATTCTGGCAGCGGTCAATCAGCCCGCACTGACGCCCGGCAATCCCTCCCAGGTTATAGCCCATATGGGGATAGCCTACCGCCCCGGAATTCACACAGCCCTTAATTACCCCGGAAGACAGGCCGGCAATCCCTCCCCCATCATTTACCCGTTCCACCCGGATGCTTTCTTCCAGATCAATGCTTCCTAAGGAAAACTGGGTGCTTGCGTTTTCATCCACTCCCTGCTTGGTGGCATTTATCTGGCCGCTGTTGGAAGATTCCAGGATCTGCCCCTTGTTCCATCCGGCAATCCCCCCGGTTTTTAAGTTTCCGGTTAAGGACGCCTGATTTACGCAGCCTTCCACCACCCCGGTTTCCTCGTTGCAGCCCACGATCCCTCCCAGAGCCTCATGAGCTGTCAGCAGGCCGGATACTACGCAGTTCTCAATCCTTCCCCGGTTAGTTCCCGCTATCCCTCCGATATTGACCCGGCTGCCGGAAGGGGAAATATTCCCCTGGACCTTAAGGTTTTTCACCACCGCCCCTTCCTGCACATAGCGGAACAAGCCTAAATTGGATCCGGATGAGGTGACGGACAATCCGGTGATCTGATGGCCGCCCCCATCAAAAGTTCCGGCAAACACGGCTACCGGAGAAAATGCCTTTCCCTCCAGGTTTATATCCGCCCCCAGGGCAAACGCCTTCCCCTGGGAATAGGTTTCGGAGGTGCAAAGGGCGGAAAATTCCAGGAAATCCTCTGCCGTCTCAATCACCACGATATTTTCCTGCCCGCCTTCAGAGGAAACCGCCCCGAAGCTTTCTATCTGCCAAGGCTCCAATCCGCCTGCCCAGGACAGCCCCATCAAAACCGCCAGCATAGCCGCGGTTTTCCTTCGGCTCTTATCCTTGCCGGAAGCCTTCCTTTTTGCCGCAGGCATGGCACTCTGTCCATTGCCTGCAAAAACAGTCCTTTTTCCCATCGCCTATGCCTCCTTTCCCTGTCCTGTTTTTACCGTTCTGGTTAACTCCGTCTTATCGATCAGCTTATCGCCCAGCAGCAGAAGCTGCGGCAGCACCGTCATCACTAAGATAATGGAAATCAGCGTCCCCCGCCCCAAAGTCTTTCCCAGGGAAGCGATTACCACATTGTTGGTCAGGGAGCCAATGACAAAACCGGCGCTGGTTAATATGGTTCCCGAAGTGATAATCGTGGGGAAGGACTGGTTTAAGGATTCCACCACCGCCTTCTTCCGATCCGCCATGGAACCGCGCAAGTCCAGATACCGGCTGGTAATGACGATGGCATAGTCGATGGTTGCACCCATCTGGATGGAGCTGACCACCAGATAGCTTAAAAAGTACATGGTTCCCGAAGCCAGGTACGGCACGGAAAAGTTAATCCAAATGCTTCCCTGGATGGTCAGCACCAAAAGGAAAGGCAGCCCTGCCGACTGGAAAGTAAACAGCAGGATAATCCCCACAAACAAGGCCGTCAGCACGCTGATGATCACGTTGTCCCGCCGGAAGGAGGTGCTTAAGTCGTAATTGCTGGTGGCATCCCCCACCACGTAAACCTTATCGTAATATTCCTGGGCCATGGCGCGTATCCGGTCGATCACGGCAAAGGTTTCCTCCCCTTCCACCGGGCCTTTTAAGGTAAACACCAGGCGGTCGTACTCTTCCCCCTCCAGCTGCTCCCTGGCATCGCACATGGCGTCATACAAATCATCGATCTCCTCGGAAAGCTCATCATCGAATTCAATGCCGCCCTTTTCCTTCTGTTCATAGATAAAATCCACCATATCGATGATAGAGATCCGGTAATCCTCCAGATTCTTCATAAAGGCGCTGTACTGCTTCTCCTCCAAGGCGTAAAACTGGTATAAGGCCCGCACCAGATCCAAATCCACCTCTGCCACCTCGGAAAACTCCCTGGGGCTTAATTTATCCACCAGGATATAGCCCCCGTCCTCGCTGACCTCCACATTAGCCAGCCCCAGGGCCGTATCCACCTCATCCATGGCTTCCAGCCGCTTTAATATCTTCCCTTCCTTTTCGTAATCGCCCTTGGGAACCACGATGGCCATGGTATTGGTCACTTCAAAGGTTTCCTGGATCCGCTCCTTGGAAGCCATAAATTCATTCTTCCTGCTGGACTCAACGGAATTCACATCATAGATATAAGGGCACAGGCCGGAATACTTCGAGGCCGCCGCCACGATTACCAAAAACACCGGAACCCCTATGTACCGCAAGGCCACCACAAACTTCCCCCAGAAGTTAATGGTAGGCACGAAATTAGGATGCACCGTCCGGTCAATGGCCCTGGAAAACATCACAATCAGCGCAGGCATAAACAGGAATACGGTAAGAAGGCTTAAGATAATGGCCTTCGTCAGCACCCGCCCTAAATCCATTCCGATCCCAAACTGCATAAACATCAGGGCTACCATGCCAGACACGGTGGTCAGGCTGCTGGAGGAAATCTCCGGAATTGCCTTGCTTAAGGCCACGGTAATGGCTTCAATGGTTTCCTTATCCTCATGCTCTTCCATGAACCGATGGAATAAGATAATCGCATAGTCGATGGCCAACGCCAGCTGCAAAACCGCCCCAACCGCATTGGTGACAAAGGAAATCTCCCCAAACCAGTAGTTGGTTCCCATATTCAAAAGCGCCGCCACCCCGAACACCGCCAGGAAAATCACGATCTCCATATACGTCTTGGAGGTAAACAAAAGCACCACCAGGATGATGAAGATTACGATCACCACGATCACCCGCATATCTTCCTTTAAAGCGGCGGCGTCATCCTTATCCACCGTGGTGTAAACGTAGGAGGAATACCCTTCCAAGGTTTCCCGAAGCTGGGCCATTGCCGCCTGGGAAAGCTCCGTATCCTCCTCTTCCTCAAAGGTTATGGAATACAGGGCGCTGGCATCCTTGTACGTATCCTCCAGCTTCTCATCCTCGTTATGCTCCTCCTCCTGATCGAAAAACGTCACCCCGGAAATCCCCCGGATGTCCCCGATCTCCTTGGAGAGAGCCAGCGCCTTATCGTAAGTAATATTGCTGACCAGAACCTTTGCCGACCCAAAGGTGGTAAACTCCCGGTTCATGATATCCAGCCCCTGGCGGGTTTCCGTAGTTTCCGGAAGATATTCCGTCAAATCATTCACCACCCCCACCTTGGAAATGGAAACCGCACTGTATACACAGGCAAGGGCAAACAGCGCAATAAACGCCTTTCGCTTATTCACGATAAACGCGGCCAGCTTTACCATGAAATTTTCAGAGGTCTTTTTCTCTTCCATCTGTCCCTTCTGTCCTTCCTTTCTGCTTTCTGCTTCTTGCCATATTATGTATAATTGTGGTAAAATACGCAAGAATCAGTTTTTTTCATCCGTTCCAAATGAGACAGTTTTTAAAAAATTGTCCATAAATAGACATGATGCCGGGCCGAAAGGCCTTGATGTTGGGATCAAAAGGCCTTTTGCCCGTGATATCATAACCATTTTGCAATAGTTCAGACGAGGCATCTTTTTGGTGTCTGAACTGTTATGCCATTTTATAACAAGGAGAAATGCCGTGAACGCCCAAGCCGACAAGAAAGAGAAGATATCCACCAGGCGGACTTACTTACTCCTCAGCCGCTCCCTGTTTGCCCTTTTAGAGGAAATGCCCTTTGAAAAAGTGACCTTAACCCAGCTGTGCAGCCATTCCATGGTTCCCCGCTCCACCTTTTACCGGTACTTTGAGGACAAATACGATCTGCTGTACTACTGCCTTCAGACCTTTTTTGGGCATACCGCCCTGGATCAGGACGTGATCTACCTAAAGGACGGAAAGGGCAGGAAATTCGTCACCAAGCTGATCGCCACCCTCCAAAAAAACAGGGATTCTTTTCAAAAAATCTGCCAGTACAATAAAAACGGGATTTTTATGGATATCCTGCGCAATTACCTGATCCAGGTGTTTGACCAAACCCTGGGGGAGCTTACGAAAAACGGCTGCCAATTAAAAATCAGCCAGCCGATATTTACCTATCTGCTGGCTGATCTGTATATCAGCATGGCGAAATGCTATTTGGAAACGGAGGAAACCTCCCCGGAAGCCTTCACGGAACACGTATGCCGGTTTGCGGATCGGGACTTTTTCTCATAACCGTCCCCAAAACTTACCGCTGCCCTACTTTTATCTAAGCCGCCAAAGGCATCTAATAACTACCTTCTTTGCCTGGCCCGTCAATGCGCATCTAAAACTGCTTTCTGGCGGCAGCGCCTTAGCCTAATATCTGGCTGCGGTTTGCCTGGTTGTTTTCCGCCGGTTCAATATGCCCTGCATCCACAGGGGAGCCTGTATTTTCCCCGCCATAGATGCCCCAGCGGCTATGGAACGCATTAATTTCCTGCCAATCCGACTGGTAGGAGCGGTATTCCTCATCCATAGTTTCCCCGCTGCCGTAGATGTCCGGGTAATCCCGCTTCATCATCTGGCAGAAATCCTCAAATAAGAGAAGGGGATCCTTATCCGTGGGTGTCCAGTAATATTTGTAACTGGCCCAGTCCATCACCCACTGGTTTCCGTCAAAATAAACCGCCCATACTGAGCCAATTCCATGGGTAGCCAGGTCAAACATCAACGCCTTGTTATTCTGATCATAATACATTCCATCCATCCGTCTCCCTTCCATAGCCAGGGATACTTTCCCATCCCGGAAGGCATAAACTTCGGGAGCAAATGATCCCCAGGCATTTTCCCACAGCAGCAGCTCATCCATCCCATCCTGGTTAATGTCCAGGATAAAAAACCAATTCGTTCCGTAGCCTCTTTGCCTGATAAGAAGCTCCTGTTCCTGCTTTTCTAAGAAAGCTTTATACGCCGCCTTGGCCTGCCGGTTTTCAGCTGTATTGCTTAAGGAGATGTTCCGGTTCTGCACCATGCCATTTACCACCCAGGCTCCCTGCTCGTTTAACTGGAATCCGTTGATCTCCGTATTCACCGCCGCATAGCCGTCCGCCCCAAGGTAAAAGCACTGAGCCGCCCCGTCCAGGTTCCCGTCCAGCCACTGCCAGCAGGAGGCAAGGCGGCTTCCGTCGTCATTTTCCCACCAAAGCCCCCGCTCATCCTGCCTCCACTGCCCGGCAAAGCTGACGGCTGAAAATGCCGCCGATAAGATCATTGACGCAGCAATTACGATTCCTCTTTTTTTCATGTGATTTCCTTCCCTTCCTCAGATGTTTTTGTTGGGCGCTAAAGGCTTTTGACTCTGGCATCACTTTACGGCTTAATCAAAGCTTAATCCTGTCGGCCAAACTGCCCGCCCTTTTATCTTGGTTAAACCTTACCCTATTTTCCGCCTTTCCGGGCAAATTCCTGACGAACGGAAGGTTTCCTGGGATTAACGGTTCAATGGGAAAGCTTTTCCTTCCATTCCCCTTCCTTAAACCCGGTCAGCACCACATCCCCCGCCACCACCAGCGGGCGCTTTACCAGCATCCCGTCCGTGGCCAAAAGCGCCAGCTGCTCATCCTCCGTCATCTGGGGCAGCTTATCCTTTAAGGATAATTCCTTGTACAAATTTCCGCTGGTATTGAAAAACCGCTTTAGGGCCAGGCCGCTTTTTCTGTACCAGCCCTCCAGCTCCTCTTTCGTGGGGTTCTTTTCCTTGATCTCCCTTGTCTCATAAGCGATTCCCTGTTCGTCCAGCCATTTTAACGCCTTCTGGCAGGTGGAGCATTTTTTGTAGCATAGCACCAGGATTTTTTCCCGATTTTTTGTAGATTCCATAATTTTCCTCCTTAAGATTATCCGGCAGTGCCAAATTCACTGCCTATTATCCTTCCTTATCCTTCCTCGGCGGCAGCCACGCCAAAGGCACAGCCGCAGGCTGCTTCCTCCTCGCCTGCCGCTAAGGACGCCTTAAGACCAAACGTATGGCTGGCCATATCCTGCAGAACCGGATTTTTCCGGAAGCCATTGCCGGAAAGGATCAGCTTATCTGCCGAAATCCCTGTCCGCTCCCGGATCTGCCGGTACATTTCCATCAGTTCCTCCACCATCCCCTTTAATACGCCGCAGATCACATCCTCCGGCGTAAAATTGCCGACGCCAATCCCCGTAATGCTTCCCCTGGCCTTCGGATCAAGGCGCGTTCCGGCAAAGGCGGTGACGGTTTTTATCTGATCCGGCCAATCCCGCTGACCTTGGGAGTATTCTTTTAAGCTTAAACCTTCCTCTAAGCCTTTCCCTGAATCCAAGCCTTCCCTCGTGCTTAAGCCTAAGCCTTTCCCTGAATCCAAGCCTTCCCTCGTGCTTAAGCCTAAGCCTTTCCCTGAACCTAAGCGGCTGCCTTGATTTTTCCTCAGCTCCCGCTGCCACCCGGCCCTGGCAAGGCGCTCCATAACCGGGTACTGAGAGGGCGCATCCGCCCCGGCGGCGGCCAGATAGCTTCGGAAAAAGCTTTCCAGCAGGGCATACGCCTTTCCGCCGCAAAGCGACGCCCCCACCAGGAGGTATCGCCGATCCACAAAGGGGCGGGTTTCTATGCCCGGGATTTCCAAATACTCCGAGGATAACAGGGAGATCTGCCCGCCGGTTCCCATATTAAGCAAAACCGTGTTTTCCCGTCCGCCGGCAGCCCCAAGAAAGCTGGCCTGGTTATCGCCGATGGCGGCGTACACGGGAATCCCGCGGTATTTCCCAAGGCATTCCGTCTCATCCTTTATTTTCGGCAGGATCCTTAAATCTATCCCTGCTTTTTCCGCCGCATCCGCCTGAAAGCACCTATCTTTGGCATCAAAAAACCCAAGGCTTGCCCCATTGCTGGCGTGAAGCAGCGGCTCCCTTCTCCCCGTCAGCTTCATCCCCAGGTAATCCGAAACCGTGCAGATAAAGCGCCCGTCTTTTGGAACCAAATTGCGCTTAACCTGATATAAATGCGTCACCAGCCCATAGCCGGAGGGGACAAAAAGCCCTGTCTTTTCCCGGATCAGCGCGGTCAGCGGCCTGCCGCCAAACTCCGGCAGATCCCCTCTGCCGTCCTGCCAGGTATACAAAGGGCTGGCCGCTTCCCCTTCTGCATTTACGTAAAGGATGCCGTGCATCTGTCCGGTAAGCCCGATCCTCTGTACGTCCGGACAGCGCGTCAGCAGCTGGTCTAAAACCGCCTTTGCCGCCTGGCAGGCTTTATCCCCGTCCTGGATACGCTCCCAGCCGTTAGGCGTGCTGACAGTGCTTTTATTGGGAATATTTCGGACAGCTAAGACCGCCCCGCTGATGCTGTCTGCCACCACCCCGCTGATGGTACTCGTCCCCATGTCAATCCCAATTACCTTCATCTGTCCCTTCCCCTCCTAAAGCGCTTTTTACATTAAAAGCATATTTTTAAAATGCTCTAGCTAAAACAACCCAATCTCCTGCACCCCGTCCGCATTGGACACATAAAGGGCACATTCTAAGGGATGGCCTGCCCTTGGCTCAAAATAATACCATTTGCCTTCTATCTCATGCCAATTCGTCATGGCATAGCCGTCCGGATTAAAATGGTACTTATGGCCGTTGATAACCTGCCAGCAGGCCCGGTAGTAAGTGGTTTTCGTGTCCGCAAACCACCACCCATTGCTGTCATTGTGCCATCCCGGCTCGTATTCCGGCGTATCCACCAGCTTCCAGTCCGGTCGGCCAAAACCGTCTATGGCGCTGCTGCCAAGGCTGTACTTTTTCCTGCATACCTCGCCCCCGTTTGGAATCACTGCCGTCCCGCCGCTGGTATTGCCTTCCACCGTATGCACCTGATTATTTGTCACCTTTTCCACAATCCCGGTATGGTAGATCCGCTGGCTGTTTTTAAAGAAAATCTGATCCCCCGGCTGAGGAGCTCCCTTAAAATACTGGCCATGGTCTTTAAAATACTGTGCGGAGGTCGGCGTATATGCACTAAACCCTCCCCCGATAAGCTGCCTGGCTGCCATCTGCCCGAAGGCCTTCACAAAGCACCAGTCCACAAACATATCGCACCAGGGCTGACCCTGGAGGGCCGGATACAGATCCCTGGCGTACTTGGTATAATTTCCCTTTCCGGCATTGGCCGTCTTATCATCTAACTGCATCGCTGACTTTTTTTCCAAATACCCAACTTCCTGCAGGGCAGTATGAATTAATTGTTCCGCTGCGCTCATCACTTTTCTCCTTTAATTAAGATTTAAGGCAGGCTCAGCAGAAAACGCTTCCCTTGGGGAATGCAGCTTTGCTCCGTCCCTGCCTAATCTATCATATGCACGATGCACACTTTGGGACAATTCCTTTGTTATCAGACAAACCTCCCTTGCTGCCGGGTAAATTTTTGCTGCCAGGCAGGCTTTTGCTGTCAGGTAAACGGACATCTGCCGCTCATTTTTCCTTCCCGGCCAGGGCGGCCTTGGCGGCATCCCTCTGGCGGCAGATTTCCTCCCAGCTGGGGATACTTTTAAGGGCCGCCGCAAAGTCCTTAAGCTCCTTTGGGATATTGATTCCCTGGGGACATATCTGGCTGCACTTGCCGCAGGCGATGCAGGCAGCGGGACGCTTTTCCTCCGGAAGGGCATCTATGCGCATCCTGGCATTCATGGCCGGCAGGAAGCGCACTTCGTTATATGTAGCCAAAAGCATCGGGATATCCAGCCCCTTTGGACAGCCGTCGCAGCAGTAGCGGCAGGCCGTGCAGGGAACCGAATTCTTCATCCCCTCGGCGATTTCCATAAGCGCCCGGCTCTCCTCCTCCGACAGCGGCTTTTCTTCCCGGAAAGTTTTTACATTATCTTCCATCTGCTCCATGTTCGACATTCCGCTGAGAACCATCTTTACATTGGGAAGACTCTGAAGGAAGCGGAAAGCCCAGGCCGCCTCACTTTCATCCGGGCGGAAGCTGCCCAGCTTTTCCTTATCCTCCTTAGTCAAATGGGCCAAACGCCCTCCCCGCACCGGCTCCATAACCCAAACCGGGATGTTCCTTTCCGTAAGGAGCTGATACTTTTCCCGGGCATTCTGCAGCGTCCAGTCCATATAGTTTAGCTGAATCTGGCAAAACTCCATCAGCTCTCCCCGGGCATCCAAAAACTCCCGAAGGTTATCCACGCCCCCATGGCTGGAAAACCCTAAATGGCGTATTCTCCCCAACCGCTTTTGCTGGGCAAAATAGTCAATGATGCCCCACTTGGGATCCATGTACGTGCCCATGGATTTCTCGTAAACATTGTGCAGCAGGTAAAAGTCAAAATATTCCACCCGGCATTTTTTCAGCTGATCCTCAAATACCTCCGCCGGGTTGTAGGCGCTGCTGATCTGATGGCCCGGATATTTTGTGGCCAGGTAAAACTTTTCCCGCGGATAACGGGATAAGGATTTGCCTATAATCAGCTCCGACTTGCCTCCATGATAGGGGTAAGCCGTATCAAAATAGTTAACGCCGTGAGCCATGGCATAATCCACCATAGCGTCCACCTGATGCTCATCCACCGGCGCTCCGTTTTCCCCGGAAATTAGCGGCAGCCGCATCGTCCCAAATCCTAATAACGGCAGTTCCTTCCCCTGAAAATCACGATAAATCATTTTTGCCCTCCTTTTGCGGTTTTGCTTTCTTTGTTTTCTTCTTCGGCTCCGGCAGTTCCTTTACCATTGCGCTTAAAAGCTTTTCCATAAATTCCGTATCTTCCACATTTTCCACCACAGCCATCAGCGTTTTGGAGCCTTCATAGGGATAAGCCCTGTCCGCATCCGGCATCAGCCGAAGCACCGATTCCGTAGGCTTTACATACAGGCAGTTGCCACAGATATCCCCAATCAGCTTTCCCTGATAGTAGACGCAGTACTCCCCCATCATCTTCCTGGTCGCCACATCGCCTACCTTTTGGAGATTTTCTACAATGTAATCGTGGAATTCTTTTGTTGTGGCCATTTGGGTTTGCCTCCTTGATTGTTTTTGCCGCTTTGAAAACAGCATCTTCCAGCACTTCTCTCATCAAAGAAAAATATAACACATTTGCAGATAAATGTCACGGCAATCTGCCGGCGTCCTGCCGGATGTCCTATCCATTAAGGCAGCTCCGCCGATCATCTCTCCCTGGGCAAAACCATACGGCAGCCGCTTCCCAGGATACCGCTGGGCAAAATCCTCATTAAGGGACAGCCGGCAATATTCCCCTTTTTTGTGTGTAAGGTAAAAACCTTGCAATTATCATCAATTATGATCGGCATATTCCTTCCTGTACACAGAAACACTTTATGCCTGCTGACCCTGGCTCTCTGCACCGCCTCCCTAGAATGCTGATTTATCAGCAAATACCTACAAGAAAGTCAATTAGCCCATTCGACAGGGTTTTATGTTTTAGCTGGTTGGGAGCCCGAAGGCAATACCCGAATAACACGCTAAATATTGCTGGTTTGCCAAGCTGTTTCGTGATATACTAAAAGAAACGGCGGTGATTCTTATGGCAAGACCTAAAAAATATAAAATCTCATTAACGGATGATGAGCTTAAAATGCTGAAATCCGTTATGCATAAAAAGAAAACATCAAAAACAGTTCGGAACAGATCCCAGATTATCATTGATTTAGATGAGGCACATGGCAAAGTTCTGACCCATGAACAATCTGCTAAGACAAACTGTGTTTGTATGGCTACGATTACTAATACAGTGAAACTTTATTCTGAAAAAGGGATTGAAGGCATTACTAAACTCAACCGCAATGTTAATTCTAATCAGGCACGCCGAAAATTTGATGGCCGCGCAGAAGCCCGCATCATCGAAATCGTATGCAGCCCGGCCCCGGAAGGTCGTTCCCGCTGGACGCTCCGGCTCTTGGAAGAACAGGCAAAAATAGCGCTTGATGTTCCGGTCAGTAAAGATACCATCCGCAGGGCTTTAAAAAAAATAAACTTCGGCCTCACATGAATGATTACTGGTGCATCCCCTCGAAAGAAGATGCTGATTTTGTAGCCTGTATGGAAGATGTCATTGATGTTTATGAACTTCCATACAATCCGGCACGTCCTGTTGTCTGCATGGATGAAAAGCCATACCAGCTGTTAGAAGACGTGAGAGCGTCGTTACCCATGCGTCCCGGTGATGACCGGAAAACCGATTCGGAATATAAGCGGAACGGCACCTGCAGTATATTCGCTTTCGTGGAACCGCTTGGAGGAAAGCATCATGTAAGCGTCCATGAACACCGCACTGCCATTGACTGGGCGCAGGAAATCAAATATTTATCAGATGTGATGTACCTGGATGCTGAAAAGATTATTCTGGTAATGGATAATCTTAATACCCATAAAGCTGCATCCCTTTACAAAGTGTTTCCGCCGGCTGAAGCGAGAAGGATCCTAAAGCGTCTGGAAATCCATTATACGCCCAGGCATGGGAGCTGGCTTGACATGGCTGAAATTGAACTAAATGTAATGACACGCCAATGCTTGTCTCGCCGTATAGATACAACCGTCAGACTTAAAAAGGAACTGTCTGCATGGGAAACGGAGCGCAATCGTAATGAGGCTAAAATACAGTGGCATTTCCAAACGGGAGATGCCAGAGAAAAGCGGATATCACTTTATCCGGTAATTTCATCTGTCACCTCATAACAGAGGTGACAGATACGCTAAATATCAATGATACCGTACACTAGTGTACTGACCTGTTGATATTTAACCAAATAATTCTGGTAATCACAGTTGTTCTGATGTATAATAAAAGAAACGGCGGTGATTCCTATGGCAAGACCAAAAAAGTACAG
>CAJTFL010000041.1 GCA_910575565.1 Lachnospiraceae bacterium
AAACTATTATAAATCAAGACAGGAAGCTAAAACAGTAGTGGAGCCAGCCCCTCTTATTTTCATTATAGGCTGTGATAACCCTTCATGATTCGTTGAAAACTGAATACGCAGTCATCAGGAAGTCTTGGAGACAAGACCACGTTACTGTCTGGAATAGCCTGCACAGCGGAGCGCCACGATCCCCGGTTTTGGGGGGAGCGATCCATCCGACTGAAAATGCCAAGTTGCTCTTGGTTTGGCGATGACAACAGACAGCGATCATGATACTTCCGTAACTCGCGGCCCGGCCACAATGAAGGCGGGGAGGTTAGACGCCTATGAGAGCAGCTTCGCAAGCTGACGAGCCTGATGATTCCCGTGATTCCGGGGTGTCGGGGACAAATAGGGATCAAAAACACGCTTTATGAAACTTTGAGGGGCGGTCTGGAGACGGCATTTGCCGCGCTGGGCCGCTCCTTTACATACCAGAAGAAGGAGGTATCCATATGGATCGTAATTTTCACGATTTCCACCGCGGCGAGGTCTACTACGCCGACCTGGACCCGGTGACCGGCCATGAGCAGGGCGGCATCCGCCCGGTGCTGGTCATCCAGAACGACACGGGCAATTACCACTCCCCGACCATCATTGTGATCGCCGTGACCAGAAGGACCTTTAAGAAACCCAAGCAGCCGACCCATGTGGTGCTGGATGATGCCCAGGGGCTTGCGCCGTCCCTGTTTATGTCGGAGGTCATCCGCACCATCGACAAGCGGCGGGTGCAGAGCTATGTGGGCAGGCTCACCGGGGAGCAGATGAGGCGGGTCAACGCCGCCCTCCTGGTGAGTGTCGGGCTTGATAAGGACTACGCGCCCATTGCGGGAACGGAGGTGTCCTGATGGACAGGCTCATCATCGACCCGGAGTTCCGGGACAAGATACCGCCGCTGACGGAGGACGAGTTCACCTTGCTGGAGGAGAACATCCTGTCGGACGGGGCGGTCTTTTCGCCGCTCATCGTCTGGGACGGCACAATCCTGGACGGCCATAACCGCTATGAGATCATCCAGAAGCACCCGGAGCTGACCTACGCAGTCCACAAGCTGTCCTTTGCCAACCGCTATGAAGCCCTTTCGTGGATATGCAAGAACCAGCTCGGCAGGCGCAACCTGACGCCCCAGCAGAAGAAGTACCTGATCGGACAGCGGTATGAGGCAGAGAAACAGGCGGATGCCTTTCATGGAAACCAGCATACTGCATCTGATGAAAGTGGTGCGGACAAAAAATGTCCGCACCAGAATAGCCGCCATGTTACACAATCCCGCATTGCAAAAGAGACAAACACTTCCGCAAGTTATGTGAGGGAGGCCGGGACTTTTGCTAAAGGTGTGGATGCCGCCGAGGAAGCCCTTCCCGGTATCAAGCAGGAAATACTCACAGGCACAATCAAGCCGACAGCATCGGCAGTAGCCGCTGTTGCAAAAGCCGCCCCGGAGGAGCGCCCCCAGCTTGCCGCCGCCCTGAAAAAGCCCAGAGGAAGCGGCAAGTCCTCATCTGAGAAGCCCCAACCTGTTTACCACAGATTCGCACCGGCAAGCCCCAGACAGTCCACGCTGAAGCAGATACGGGAAATATCGGCAGAGATGGAACGTCCCAAAGCACCTGCCACAGATGATTTCATGCTCAATTCCATAGAGCTTGAGATACAGTCCTTTATCGAACTTTGCGACCACATCTTCCAGGAATATCCTGGGCTTTTAGCGGACAGCAGCCACAGGGCGGACCTTATCCGAGCCATGCAGAAATTGAAACAATACATCCTGAACATTGAGGGAGGATACACAGAATGAACACGAAAAATCTCTTTTGCCGGGAAGTGATGCTGGGCAGCGAGGAGCTTATCATTCCCCGCACTACTTACCAGCGCACCCTGAACGAGGACCGGGTCCGCAGGATCGCCGCCGAGTTCGATGAGCGCATCGCCAACGAGCCGAAGGTCAGCAGCCGGAACGGCCGCTACTATGTCTTTGACGGCCAGCACACCATCGCCGCCCGGAAACTGCTCAACGGCGGGCGGGACCTGCCCATCCGCTGCAAGGTGTTCTACGGCCTGACCGAGAGCGATGAGGCGCTGCTGTTCGCCCAGCAGACGGGCGCGTCCGCCAGCCTGACCGCCGGGGCGAAGTTCCGGGCGCTGGTCTACGGCGGCGATGAGGACGCGATGGCGTTCCTGAAAGCAACGGAGGCCGTGGGCCTCTATGTGGACTACAGGCAGACCAGGGGGGCGAAGCGGCTGGCCTGCATCAGCACCGCCTTCGGCCTGTTCCAGAAGGTCGGGGACGGGGTGTACCGGGAGGCGATGCAGTCCATCGTGGACGCCTGGAAGGGAGACCCGGACTCCCTCCGGGCGGAGACGGTGCAGGGCGTGGTGGAGTTCGTGGACCTCTACCGCGGGGAGTACAGCCGCAAACGGCTGGTGACACGGCTGCGCCAGGTGGACCCGGTGGTGATCTTCCGGGAGGGCCGGGCCATGACGAGCCTGCCGGGGTACAAGCGGTATCTCTACCAGGTGTACCGCATCTACAACGGCTCCAGCGCAAAGACCGCCCTGCCCATGAAGTTCTGAGACAGTTGACGGGAGCGTCTGCCCTCCGGGGCGGGCGCTCCCTGCTATTCCACGAGGAGGTGGGCTTTTGAAGATCGGGCTTATTGATGTAGACAGCCATCGGTGGCCGAACCTGTGCCTGATGAAGCTGTCCGCCTGCCACAAGGCCCAGGGGGACGATGTGGAGTGGTGGACCCCGGAGGGACGGTACGACCTCGTTTACAAGAGCCGGGTGTTCACGGACACCTACTCCAAGGACAGGATCACCGTCACCAACGCCGACAAGCTGGTCTGCGGCGGCACCGGCTACGGTCCGGGGCCGAACCTGCCGGACGCCGTGGAGCATACCCGCCCTGACTACGGCCTTTATCCGCAGTTCCCGGACACGGCCTACGGCTTTTTGACAAGGGGCTGCCCCAACCGCTGCGGCTTCTGCGTGGTGTCCGGCAAGGAGGGCGCAGAGAGCGTCCATGTGGCTGACCTGTCCGAGTTCTGGGACGGCCAGAGGGAGATCAAGCTGATGGACGCCAATCTGCTGGCCTGCCCGGATCATGAGCGGCTGATCGGGCAGCTTGCCGACAGCCGCGCCCTGGTGGACTTCTCCCAGGGGCTGGACATCCGCCTCATCACGCCGGACAACGCGGCGCTCCTGAACAGGGTCCGCACGAAAACCATCCATTTCGCGTGGGATAACCCCAATGTTGACCTGACCGGCTGCTTCCAGCGGTTCTCGGAATTGTCCAAGATCAGGGACTTCCGCCGCAAGCGGGTCTACGTGTTGACGAACTACAACAGCACCCACGAGCAGGACCTTTACCGGGTGGACACCCTGCGCCGTATGGGGTACGACCCCTATGTGATGGTCTATGAGCGGCCAACAGCGCCGCCCATCACGAGGCATCTCCAGCGGTGGGTGAACAACAAGCGGATATTCCGCACCGTGGAGCGTTTCGGGGACTATGGGCCGGTGAAGAAGCTGCGCGGGGATGGATAGGGCGGTCTGCTCCATGCCGGGGCAGATCGTTGTCATTTTCGGGCCTGTCCCTCCCATAAGATGTTGGGAGAGGCCAAAGGACGCAGTACCCAAAGGCTGAAAAGCCCTTTTGGGGGATCGGAGGTGTTGCCATGACAGAGGCGATGAAGGACATCGACCTCCGCAAGGTGGATAAAGCGGCGCTCCGTGACCGCAGTACGGTCCATATCGACCCGGAGGCTCCCACCGAGGAGCGCATCCGGGCGTGGATCGAGCAGCTCGGCAATCCCTATGTCTACCTGGACGGCGGGGTGGTGGTGAAGCTGAGCTTCGCGGACAGGGGCGAGACCATTGAGGAGCGTATCAACTCCCTCTACCTTGCCGGGGCCTGACATCCTTAACAAACAGGCGGTCCGGCGCTACAATGTGCTTGGGTCAAAAAAGGGACAGCATCACAAGGCCAGCGGCTTTGTATTCCGTTCCCATACGGGACAGGGCCTTCGGTTTTCTGGCAGACAGACGACAAGGAGGTTCAAAATGTCCAACAAAATCTATAAGACCGGCATCTATGCCCGGTTATCCAGAGAGGATGCTGACCGGCTGGAGTCCAACAGCATCCAAAGCCAGCGGGCCATCTGTCTGGCTTACATAGAGGGCCACGACGACCTTGAGCTGGTGGACACCTACATCGACGATGGGGAGACCGGCAGCAACACGGACCGTCCCGGCTTTCAGAGGATGATCCAGGATATGCGTTCCGGGCGTATCGACTGCGCCGTCAGCAAGGACCTGAGCAGGTTCTCACGGAACTATATCGACGCCGGGAACTACCTGGAGAAGATATTCCCGGCGATGGGCATCCGCTATATCGCCATCAACGACAACTACGACAGCATGGCGCCCGGTAGCAGCACCGATGTCATCACCCTCCCCTTCAAGAACCTGGTAAATGACATCTACTGCCGGGACATATCCATCAAGATACGCACCAGCCTGGAGGTCAAGCGCAAGAAGGGCGAGTATGTGGGCAGCTTCGTCCCCTTCGGGTATCGGAAAGCCCCGCAGGACAAGAACCGCCTGCTGGTGGACGATGACGCCGCTGAAGTTGTTTCTATGATCTTCGGGATGTATAAGGACGGTTTCCCTATCCTGAAAATTGCCCGGAGGCTCAACACCAGCGGCATCCCCACGCCGATGGAGTACAAACGGATGCAGGGCGTCCGCTTCGAGACGGCCTTCCGCACAAAGGAGCGGCCGGAGTGGGAGTATGTGACCGTCAAGCGGATACTCTCCAACATCGTCTACACCGGGGTACTCATCCAGGGGCGGCGGGGGACGCCGAACCACAAGGTACGGGTGACACGCCCCAAGGACGAGGCGGACTGGGTGCGGATAGAGAACGCCCACGAGCCGATCATCTCCTGCACCGACTTCGAGGCGGTGGCGGAGCTGATGCGCCGGGATATGCGCTGTGCTGGGGACAGCGACAAACATGACCTGTTCTCCGGCTACCTGTTCTGCGGGGACTGCGAGGGGGCCATGATCCGCAAGACCCATAAGGCAAAGGGTAAAGCGTATGTCTACTACAACTGCGGCAACAACAAGCGCACCCACCAGTGCAGCCCCCACTCCTTCAGCGAGGCGAAGCTGGCGGACATCGTGTTCCACGCCATCCACGACCAGATCGAGGTGGTGCTTCACCTGGATAAGGTGCTGTGCTTCATCGACAGCCTCCCCCAGCGGGACCGCAGGGTGTTCAGCTATGAGGCGCAGATGGCCCGGCTGGAGGAGGAGATACAGCGGTACAAAAAGCTGGAGCTGGGCCTCTATGAGAACTTCGTGGAGGGCATCATCAACAAGGCGGAGTACACCGACTTCCGGGAGAACTACCGGGAGCTGATCGAGGAGAAGCAGGAGGCTTTGAAGCGGCTGAAACGGGAACAGCAGGACGCCGCCGCGATGGGCAGCCAGAACCGGGCATGGGTACAGGTCTTTGCACAGTATGAGAATGTGCAGGAGCTTGACCGCCGCCTCCTGCTGGCGTTGGTGGATAAGATACTCATCTATGAGGACAAAAAGGTGGAGATCGTCTTTCGGTATCGGGATGAGTTCGCCAGGGCGATGGAGACGGCGAAAAACTACAAGGACTGTCCGCTTCCGGCAGTGGGCTGAGAGGGAGAGAGAAAATGGCACGAAAGAGCAGAAAAGCACAGGCCCAGCCTGTGGCAGAAGTCAAAAAGGAGGCAGCGGCGCTCCCCACCGCCATCTATGCCCGCCTCTCGGTGGAGAACAGCGGCAAGGACGATGACGGGAACTCCCTGCAAAACCAGATCGCCGTCTGCGAAGACTATCTGGGCGGCTGCCCGCACCTCCGGCTCACGGAGGTCTACTCGGACAACGGCAGGACGGGGACTGTGTTCGACCGTCCGGCGTGGAACCGCCTGATGGACGATGTGCGGACGGGGAAGATACAGTGCATCGTGGTCCGTGATCTCAGCAGATTCGGGCGCGACTATGTGGAGACCGGCAGCTATCTGGAGAAGATTTTCCCGGCGCTGGGGACGCGGTTCATCTCCGTGAAGGAGAACTTCGACAACTTCACCTGCGGCAACGCGATGGAGTCCCTGTCGGTGAGCCTGCAAAACCTGGTGAACGCCATGTACTCGCGGGACATCTCCAAGAAGGTCTCCACGGCGCTCCGGGCGCAGATGGAGACGGGAAAGTTCCGCAACCGCAACCTCCCCTACGGCTACCTCTGGAACGGGGATAAGACCGCCTATGTGGTGGATGAGGAAGCCGCCGCTGTTGTCCGGCAGATATTTGAGTGGAAACTGCGGGAGGTATCGGTCTACACCATCGTTGAGCGGTTGAAGGCCGGGGGCATCGAAAGCCCGGAGCGCCACAAGCGCAGGGCCGGCTCCCGGAACGGCGGCAACATCCAGGGCGAGGGCTGGTGTCCCTCCACCATCCGGGGCATCCTGCAAAACCGGGCGTACATCGGGGAGATGGTCTGCGGGAAGTCCGAGACGGCGCTCTACAAGGGGCTGAAAAAGCACGTCACCGAAACGGACAAGTGGATCGTAGTCCCTGACGCACACCCGCCTATCGTCTCCGTTTCGGATTTTGAAGCGGTGGAGCGGCAGATGCGGGAGGACAGCGCCCACCGGGAGACCGCTATGGAGTGGTCGGCGGACATCCGGGCGGGCATGATCGACCTCTTTGCCGGGAAGATATTCTGCGCCGACTGCGGAAAGCGGATGTACTACAAGCGGCAGCGTATCCAGTGCAAGGGCGTTGTGTTCCGTGGGGTCTATGATTGCAGCACCCACATGAGGCGGGGGCATGGGACCTGCTTCAAACACGCCATGCGGCAGGACGCCCTCAACGAGAAGGTGTTCAATGCCATCCGGGACCAGCTTCAGGTGGCGCTGGACTATGAGAAGCTCCTGCTTGCCATGCGGGGCGGCGACCGCGAGGCCAGCGTCCGGGAGAAGCACAAGGCGGCGGTGGCGAGCGTCAAGCTCCGGCTGAACGCCCTGAAAAAGAAACGGGCGGGGCTGTATGAGAGCTATGCCGAGGGCATCCTGAACGAGGAGGAATACGCCTTTGCCAAGCAGACCTATGAGGAGCAGTATGAAGCCCTGAACCGCCTCTTGGACGAGGCCGTGGAGCGACGGGAGCGGTTCCTGGCGTCCATCTCCCCGGACAACAAATGGCTCACCATGATGCGGGGCGTTGCCGGGATGACAGGATTGACGCAGGAGCTTGTAGACGCGATAATCGAGAAGGTGCTTGTCTACGGCGAGGGCCGTATCGAGGTCGTGCTGAACTATAACGATGTATTTTACACCATGCTGGAGTGCGTGGAGCAGATAAAGGAGGCGGGCGGCGATGACTGATTACCGGGTGGGCATTTATATCCGCCTTTCCCTGGCGGACGGGGACGGGAAGGCCGAGAGCGACAGCATCGGCAACCAGCGGGAGCTGATCCATCAGTTTTTGGACCGCCACCCCCAACTGAAAACAGCGCCCCGGACGGAGTTCGTGGACGATGGGTACACTGGGACCAACACGGACCGCCCGCAGTTCCAGGCGTTGATGAAGGAGCTTCGCACCGGGGCCATCAATGTGATGGTGACGAAGGATTTTTCCAGATGCCACCGGGACTACACCCAGATGGGCAACTATCTGGAGTGCGTCTTTCCCTTCCTCGGCGTCCGCTATCTCTCCGTCAATGACGGCTACGACAGCGATGATTACAAGGGCATGACCTCCGGCATGGATGTGGTCCTGCGGAACATCATCTATGAGGCGTACAGCAAGGACCTGTCCGTCAAGACCACCACGGCAAAGATCATCATGATGAAGCAGGGCAAATACATAGGCAGCTTCGCTCCCTATGGCTTCCAGTTCCATCCCACGGTCCGGAACAAACTGGTGATAGATGAGGACTCGGCGGCGGTGGTGCGGCGTATCTTCGATATGACCTTGCAGGGTATGGGCAGCACCGCCATCGCCCGCAGGCTGAACAGCGAGGGTGTCCTGACCCCCGGCGCCTACTTCCGACAGAAAAATCCGGGGAGCGGACGGTTCCGCAAAGCCTCCGAAAAGAACGGCTGGACAGCGGCCACGGTGCTGAACATCCTCCACCAGTATGAGTACACCGGGGCGCTGGTGGGGCGCAAGCGGTACAAGGCCGGCCTCCATGAAAAGCGGACCGTCCCGCAGGATAAGTCCGACTGGATCATCTATGAGGGGGCGCATGACGCCATCATCAGCAGGGCGGACTTTGACCGGGCGCAGGAGATCATCCGGCAGAGGCCCAGACGGGCAAAGGGGACATCACAGGAATATCCGCTGAAAGGGCTTCTCAAATGCGGCAACTGCCATAGGACACTGAGCCGTATCCACAGTTCTGCCGGATACTACTACCGCTGCACCAAGAGCAGGACGGATGAGAACAGCGACTGCCCGAAGGGAAAGCTGTTCTCCGAGAAGGAGATCGAGGGCATCATCTTCCGGGCGGTCACGCAGATGCTGGCTATCTGCCAGGAGCAGAAAAAGCAGAAGTCCTCCCTGATGCTGACCCGCAAGGAGCGCATCGCCGCCTGTGTTGCGGAGCTTCAAAAGCTGGAACAGCAGCAGGAACGGTACAGGCAGGAGAAGTTCAGGGCCTACGAGGATTACAGCGGCGGGACGCTGGCAAAGGACGCCTACCTGAGACAGCGGGCGGACATTGACAGTAAACTCGCCGCCGCCAAAGCCGAACAGGAGGCGCAGGAACAGCTTTTATCTGAATTGGAGCATCTGGACTTTCAGGACAAGGCGCAGGAGGATGATATGTTCACTTCCTTTGCCGGGGCTACGGAACTGACGGCGGAACTGGCGGGGACGTTCATCAAGGAAGTGCTGGTGTCCTCTCCCACCGAGATCGAGATCGTCTGGAAGTTCCGGGATGTGTTCGATATGCAGAGACATGACAACTGATAAAGGTTTCTACTTCACGATAAAGCGGATGCCGGGGGCGGTCTGGGAAAGACCTGTTGGCCGCCTCTGGCATCCGTAAAAAATTTGGTGTTTAGTTGACACAAAGAGACCTGTCCCGTTTCGGGCGCGATTATATTGAGACCGGGAGGTATCTGGATCAGGTATTCCCGGCCCTGGGGGTGCGCTTTATCGCCATCACGGACCAGTACGACAGTTTTTCGGCGGACGCCGGGGAGCGCAATATCGTATTGCCGGTAAAAAATTTCATCAACGACAGCTATTGCCGTGATATTTCCACCAAGGTAAAAAGCCAGCTTGCGGTCAAACGCAGAAAAGGGGAATGCCTTGCGGCTTTTGCCGTGTACGGCTATCGGAAATCGGCGGAGGAGAGAAACAGGCTGCTGGTGGACAATTATGCGGCGGGCATTGTCCGCAGGATCTTTGCATGGAAGATTGAGGGGATGGCTGTTTCTGCCATCGCAAAAAAGCTTAACGGCCTGCACATCCTGTCCCCAAGGGAGTATAAGAAATCCCTGGGACTGAACTTTCGGGGAGGCTTTACCAGGGGCGGCACTTCCAAGTGGAGCAGCCCGTCCGTCCGGCGGATACTGACCAACGAAGTGTACCTGGGCCATTTGGTGCAGGGCAGGACAGAGCGGATTAACTATAAGGTAAAGAAATGCGTGGAGAAACCGGCAAAAGAATGGATACGGGTGGAGAATACCCACGAGCCCATTGTATCTGCCGATGATTTTGCCATCGTACAGAACCTTTTGAAAGCGGACGGCCGCATCAGCCCGGAGAAAAAAGAAATCAGCCCGTTCATGGGGCTCCTGTTCTGTGGGGACTGCAAGGAGCAGATGGTGAGACGGGTCAACCGCTACAAAGGGACGGAAAAGGTCTACTATATCTGCTCCACCAAGAACCGTGGGGAGGGATGCAGCCGCCACAGCATAGAAGAAGCCGTGCTGAGGGAACTGGCCGGAACGGCTATCCGCCGCTATGCCAACGATTTTCTGGAGCAGGAACAGCTTTTTGCGCAGGCAAAGAAAAGGGAGGCAAACCTGCAGGCGGTTATCAGCTATAATAAGGAAATCGCCCGCCTGAAAAAAGAGCAGGATAAATATTACAGCCTGTGTGCCGGACTTTATGAGGATTTGCGGGCAGGAGTCATCACCAAGGAGGAATTTGAACGGCTCCACGGGGAATTCCAGAAAAAGGCGGAGCATCTGTCGGCTGCGGGGGAAAAACAGGAGCAGCTTGTCCGGGAGATGTTCAAATCAGGTGTGTTGAGCGCAGGGCGTCTTGCATCCTTTAAGGACTCCCCGGAATTGAAGGAGATTGACCGCCATACCCTTGCCAGCCTTGTAAAAAGGATCTGGGTGTATGAGGGGAAACGGATAGAGATTGAATTTTATTTTACCGACCAGTATCAGGCAATGAAAGATTTTCACGGGGAAGCAGGCTCGGACATCCTTACGGTATATAGCCGGGCAGAAAATGGAGCGGAGGCCAATCCGGAAATCTTTATGGCATATGGATATAGAAATGGAAAAACGGGAAATCAGGCAGCAGCGGCGCTCCCTGGCACAGAAAGGGGGGCATGATATGGGAAGGACATCAAAGCGCGTCCGCGCTGCCGCCAGTGCCGAGTCCATGACGCCAGGAACCAGACAGGGAAGGGCTCAGAGGGTAAACGACTATAAAGCCGGCATTTATGCCAGGCTGTCCTCGGATCAGGATTTGAAAAAAAACGAATCCGTGGAAACACAGATGGAGATTGCCAAAAGGTATGTGGAGGACTGGAACCGGCATCATGGAGACAGGATAGAGATTGCTGGCCAGTATGCCGACCTGGGAAAAACAGGGACGAATTTCGACCGTGACGAATTCAAGCGGCTGATGCAGGATATCCGTCTGGGCGATATTAACTGTGTGATCGTAAAGGATCTGTCCAGGTTTGGCAGGGATTATCTGGAGGCAGGGAATTATATAGAAAAGATATTTCCATTTCTGGGAGTCCGTTTCATCGCGGTTGCGGATGGGTACGACACCGGGGCGGAGGGCAGCAGCACAAAACAGATGGCATCCGAGATAAAAAATCTGGTGAACGATATGTACGCAAAGGACTTTTCGTCCAGGGCGAAGCTGTCCATGAAACAGCGCAGGGAGGCAGGCTCCTATGTGGGCGGCCCGCCGCCCTATGGGTATGAGGCGTACCGGGAAGGACGGCTGCGGAAGCTTAAGCCGGATGGGAATACGGTGGAGATTGTCCGGTTTATCTATAAGAAATTTCTGGAGACGGAAAGTTATCAGGCCGTGGCGGACGAACTGAACGGGAGAAGAATCAACCCGCCTGCCGTTTATAAAAAAAGTAAAGAGGCCTGCTGTCCTGCTGAAGCGGCATATAAAGGATGGGACAAAGGCGCGGTGGAGCGCATCCTGAAAAGCGCCGCTTATACCGGCGGTCTGGTGCAGGGCAGGACTTCCCTTACCGCAAGGAAGGAGGAAAAACGTGTCCGCAGGCCGGAAGAAGAATGGGTGAGAAAGGAAAACACCCATGAGGCCGTTGTCAGCCGGGAGATTTACGGGCAGGCCCAGGAAATCCACCGCAGGATACAGGAGCGGACACGCAGCCACGGCCACCCTACAAAGGGATGCCCCATCGGGGAAAATATTTTCGGCAAGGTTCTGTACTGCGGCGTATGCGGCAGAAAAATGACCCGGCACAGTTATGTAAAGGACTATGAGGACGGCAGGCGGGAACGGAAAGACGGATATTTCTGCCTGGACAGCGTCAACACTAAGAGGGAAACCTGTCCGGAATCCAACCGGATATCCAAGGCTGAGCTGGCGGATTTCCTTTCCTTCCTGTTCCAGGCGGAGTTTGCCATCCGGCTGAAAAGGCAGAAAGATTATGTGGGGCAGGGGCAGGCGCTGGTTCATCAGAAAAAACAGGAGCTGGAACAGCGGCTGTGCCAGACAGAAGGGGCGATGGCGGCACTCTTGGAGGAGGAGGGCGAAAAATACATAGCATACCGCCTGGGAAACCTTCCTCAGGAGGAATATGCCCGTTACCGGCTCTGGAAGGAAGAACGCCTGCGGGAACTGGAGAAGCAAAAAAAGCGGTATCAGGAGGAGGAAAAGAAGCTGGAACGGAAAGGAGGGACTTACCTGAAAGCTGTCCGTTCCCTGATTAAGCTGAAAAGCGGGAATGCTTTGCTTAAGGAACTGGTGGAGGCCCTGATTGAGAGGATCTATGTCTATCCGGGGAAACGGGCAGAGATTGTATTTACTTACGCGGATATCCGCAGGGAAGGGGTGGAGTAAAATGGGAGAGAGACGAAAGACGGCTATCTATCTGCGGATTTCCACAGAAGATATGCATTTTAAGGAAAACTACCAGGGGAAGGAGGAAAGCTTCAGCATTAGCCATCAGAGAGCGTACCTTCAGGAATATATCAGAAAGGACAAAAGGCTTTCTGGCAGCGAGGTGGTGGAATTTTATGACGACGGATTCACCGGCACTAACATGGAGCGTCCGGGTATGCAGGAAATGCTGAAGGAAGTGAAGCAGAACCGGATCGGGTGCATCCTTGTGAAAGACCTTTCCCGCTTTTCCAGGAACTATATTGAGGCGGGGACATACTTGAACCAGGTGTTCCCTTTTATGGGCGTGGATTTTGTGGCCGTAAATGACGGCTACGACAGCAGGGAGCAGGCGGGCATGACCCTTGCTTTTGACACGGCGTTCCGGACGCTGATTTACGACCTGTACAGCAAGGACATTTCCATTAAGGTAAAGACGGCTTTTGACAGCAAATGCGCAGCCGGGGAGTATGTGTTCGGACAGGTTCCCATGGGCTATGAGAAGAGCAGGAAAGTGAAAAATACCGTTATTGTCAACGAAAGAGAGGCAAAGATTGTCCGATATGTTTTTGCCATGGCTGCGGACGGCATGAGCAGCGGGCAGATTGCGAGGCGGCTTTTTGAGGAAAAGGTTCCCACGGCAATGCAGCTGCGCTATCCTGGCAGGGATGGACTGAAAGAGAATCATACATGGAGCAGTTCCATGGTTCGGCGTATCCTGAGTAATCGTTTTTATCTGGGTGAGATGGCATATGGGAAAAGTGTGCGTAAATCGGTGGGGAGTAAAGAGGGAAAAGCTGTCCCTAAAGGCGAATGGAAAGTGGTGAAAGACCACCATGAGCCGCTGGTGACGCCGGAAATCTTTGCCTGTGCCGCTGTGGAAGCTCCAGGGCATTCCACAAGGCAAAAGAGGGAGAAACACCCGCTGACCGGAAAGATTTTTTGCGGCGGGTGTGGATATTCCTTAAACTACAAGCCGCAGAAGGAAAAGATTCCACGTTATTTTTGGTGCAGGAAGCATTCCATGCTGCAGATACCGGACTGCTGTACCTATTTCCATGCGGCAGTTCTGGAGGAAACGGTGCTTACCCTGTTGAGCCAGGAACTGATGCGCAGGGGCGACCAGATCAGGCAGCGAGGAGCCTTGGAGCAGTTCCAGAAGGAGGCTCTGGAGAGGCTTTTTGCAAAGGGCAGGGAGTACCGGAAGGAATACCGTGATGTGCAGAGGGAGAGGGATTCCCTGTATGAGAATTATGCTTTCGGCCAGATGGATGCCCAGGAATACCGGAACAGGGTTGACGAGCTGAATGCCCGGATGAAAGAACTTTTCGGCAGGATTCAGGAAGTGGAGGCGGAACATATCCAGCTGGGGGAAGAGGCGGGCAGGGATAAGCAGGATATGAAACAGATTATCCGCTATTCCCATTTGGAGGCATTGACCCGGGAAATGGTGGATGTCTTTATCCGGAAAGTGACGGTTTATAAGGATAAGCGGGTGGAGATTGAGTGGAGTTTTTCAGAGTGAAAGGGGGTTTTCATCCCGAAAACAACTTGACATGATGTTGGGGTCAAAAGGTCTTTTGACCCTGGTATCTTGACATTAATTTAACATCATTTTTTGCCGGACTTGACACTAATTTAACATCAGCCCCACGGAAATATAAGGTTTTCTGGGGATTTCGACAAAAAATAAGTAAAAAAGTTCGTGACATTAACTTGACATTAGCGGGATGGGGGGCGTTGTGTTTGAGGGATAGTTTGCCAGGGTAGAATGGGAGCGCCTGTTTATGAGCAAAAGGAGCTGTGTAAGCAGCGGAGAGTGCCGCAGGGCACGTCCCCTAAAGGGAGGCTGCGCAGTGCGAATGGCGCGGCTGAACGGACGGTAGATTTTACCAAATTTATAAGCACTTTATTTCGTGATGTATGGTGTCGAATAATGTGTTTATAGTGTGTTGTTTGGATGCTGCATTGACACGCTTTACCGGGCATTCCGAAATTCCTCTGGCTTAAGAAGCAGAAAGGGAATATTGCAAAGCTGTGCGCTTGCACGATATATGGTATATCATTCAGGAATATTACCGCCAAATATTGTATAAGTCCTGGGTTTTGCAGCATTCCCTTTTTGTGCTGCAAAAAGAATGCATGGAAAATAATTAGTAAACAAATGATAATAAACAAATGTTCGGAATGGGGTTGAAAATATAACAAACCTGTGATAGAATAAAAAACAGAACAAACGTTCTTATTGCCGCTGCAAAGATGCTGGCAAATATGGGAATGTGCCTGGCAGCCAAACCAGACAGAAGGAGGGAAAGGGCTTCCGGCGTATTTATTTAAGGAAGGAAAATTCAAGATGCTAATCCAGGAAAATTTGAGCATACAGGAAAAGCTGAAAATATTGACTGACGGGGCTAAATATGACGTGGCCTGCACTTCCAGCGGCGTAGGCCGAAAGGGAAAGGCGGGGAGCATGGGGAATGCGGTGGAATCAGGAATCTGCCACAGCTTTTCAGCGGATGGCCGGTGCATTTCCCTGCTGAAAATTTTATTTACGAATCAATGCATTTATGACTGCAAGTACTGCATTAACCGTTGTTCCAACGATGTACTGCGCACTTCCTTTACCCCGGATGAGGTGTGCAAACTGACGATGGAATTTTACCGGCGCAATTATATTGAAGGGCTTTTTTTAAGCTCCGGGATTCTTTACAGTGCGGATTACACCATGGAGCAGATATTCAAAACCTTATGGAAGCTGCGGCGGGAAATGCGCTTTAACGGATATATCCATGTGAAGGCCATTCCAGGGGCGGATCCTGCCTTGATTGAACAGGTAGGGTATCTGGCGGATCGGATGAGCGTGAACTTGGAACTGCCTACGGCGGAGGGTTTAAGGAGACTGGCTCCGGGAAAGACCAGGGAGAAAATCTTAAGGCCTATGCGGCAGATTCAGAGGGGGATTGCCTGCCAGATGGCTCAGGAAGGGTTTTTGCTCCAGGATGGGAGCTTGCCGCCGCCATTAGGAAAGGAAGGGGAAAACAAGGGCGCATTATTGGCGGAAGGGGAAAATTTATCCGCTGGGTTAGAGGATGTTTCGTCCAAAGAGAAGGATTTGCCGCTTGAGGCAGGGAATTTGCCTGGGAAGGCGGGAGAAAGCGGCAGGCCTGTGGCTTCTTTTGCGGGATCTAAGCCTGGGCCTAAGCTGCGCCTTGGGCGCTCCCGGTATGGGAATTACGGTTTAGGGCGTGTTTCCGGAAAGAAGGATTATTTTGTCCCGGCGGGGCAGTCTACCCAGATGATCGTGGGGGCTACGCCGGAGAATGATTTCCAGATGCTTACCGTGGCGGAGGCTCTATACCGGAATTTCGGGATTAAGCGGGTATTTTATTCGGCTTACATTTCGGTTAATGAAGACAGTGCGCTTCCCAGCCTTCCCGGCGGGCCGCCTTTGCTCAGGGAACACCGTTTATACCAGGCGGACTGGCTGATGCGGTATTATGGATTTGATGCAGGGGAGCTTTTGTCGAAGGATAAGCCGAATTTCAATATTTTCCTGGATCCGAAGTGTGACTGGGCGCTGCGCCATTTGGAGCATTTCCCAGTGGAAGTAAACCTGGCCGGATATGAGACGCTGCTCAGGGTTCCTGGGATGGGGATTAAATCCGTTGGCCGGATTATAGCCGCCAGGAAGACGGCCGCCCTTACCTTTTCTGACTTAAAGAAGATGGGTGTGGTTTTAAAGCGAGCCCAGTACTTTATCACCTGTTCCGGCAAACTGATGAATCCCATAAAGCTGGATCAGGATTACATTACCAGCCATTTGCTGGGGGAAGAGCGGCGGAATGCCTGGGAGATCCAGCACAAGGACAGCTACCGGCAGCTTTCCCTGTTTGATGATATGCACCTGGAGGAGGTTCCGGGCGGAAAGGAATGGATAGGATGACCGTATACGTATGCGAGGATTCTTTTGATGGGATCTTGTGTGGGGTTTATGATGCCTGGATGAGCAGGAAAGGGCATGATCAGGTGTGCTTAGAGCTTGAGGGGGCAGAAGATATCCGCCTGTTTTGCGAATATGTTTCCTCGGAGGTTTCTGAGGAGAAGCTAGGCAAGGTAGTGTCCGCTATTCGGACGAAATTGTCAGAGGCTGTGTATAAAAATGTTTATCTCGCTTCCCTGAGTCAGGAGCCTGGGAGGGCAGATGATATTTACCGTTTTTTGGTGGATGCTTTCCGGTATGGGAAAGGAATTTTGGAGATGCTCCATCTTCCGTCGGTTTATGAGCTTTTCCGGCAGCGCCGTTTTGTGATCAATGAAAGCCATTTGCTGAAGGAGTTTGTCCGCTTTTCCAGGACGGAGGATGGGCTTTTGGTTAGCCGGATTGGGCCGAAGAATGATGTGCTCCCAGTGCTGGCCGTCCATTTTTCCGACAGGCTTCCGTCCGAAAACTGGGTGATTTACGACGAAAACCGAAAGCGGGCAGTTCTTCATCCTGCCGATGAGGATTGGTTTTTCCTTCATGTTGGGGAAGGCGGGTGGCAGGAGTGTTTGACGGGGGAAACGGATGAGAAGGAATACCAGGATTTATGGAAATTGTTTTGCCATACGGTTTCTATACCTCAGCGGAAAAATTACGTTTGCCAGAGAGGGCATCTTCCTCTTCGGTATAGGCCGTATATGACGGAGTTTCAGTAGGGGGCGGGGGATGGCTGAACTATTGATATAAAATCATTGCAGAGATGGCGGAATTATGGTTAAATTAAGGAAACGTATTTTGTGCCGCTGCTTTAGCGGGTGAGCGGTACAGTTAAGAATATTTGCGTAACGTAAAGAAAGGCGGAGGGATGCATGGGAAAAGTGACGGAGCAGCAGATTCTTTCCATGGCGCCAAATAGCTCGGCGGTGGCTAATGCCAGGAAGATATCGGTGGGAGGCGGTTTTGTTTCCTTGTCCAAGACGGAAGATGAGACTTTTTTTATGGGAGAGTGCAAGGGGAGCGGGAAGAGCAATTACCAAGTTTCCGTTGATTTTATTGAGGAGGGGAATCCTCTGTGCCGGTGCAGCTGCCCCAGCAGGCAGTATCCCTGCAAGCATGGGCTGGCGCTGCTGTTTGAGATAGAGAAAGGGAAAGACTTTGGGATCTGCCAGCTTCCGGATTCTATTCGGGAGAAACGGGAGAAAAAGGAAAAACGGGCGGCTAAAAGCGGAGAAAAACGTCCGGATGGCAAAGGCGCGGAAGGAGCTAAAGGGAAGAAAGCCAGCCGTGGAGCCAGGGTGAAAAAGATGAAAAAACAGCTGGAGGGGATTTCGGTCTTAAAAAAGCTGATGGATCGTTTGTTAAGCTTTGGCCTTGGCGCGTTGGAGGGAACTTCCTTAAAGGCGTATAAGGATTTATCGAAGCAGCTGGGGGATTACTATCTTCCAGGTCCCCAGATCCTGTTAAACTGGCTGATTCTGGAAAGCGAAGCCTACCAGAAGGATGGGGATCCGTCCCATCAGGAGCAGGTGATCAGGATTTTGGTTCATATGAATGCCTTGATTCGGAAAGCGGAAAGCTACCTTAGGACAAAGGTGGAGAATGACGACGGGGAGGATGATGACAACATCCTTTATGAGGAATTAGGAGGCATCTGGAACTTAGAACGGTTGAACCAGCTGGGAAGAAGCCGGGAAATGGTAAAGCTGGTGCAGTTGTCTTTTGAAGTTTATTTTGATCCGGCGAGGAAAGAATTTATTGATCGGGGATATTATCTCGACTGCGGCAGCGGGGAAATCGTTGCGACGATGAATTACCGCCCGGTAAAAGCATTAAAATATGTGCGGCAGGAGGATTCGGTGTTTGAAGCGCTGACGGTTCCGCTGCTTACCTTTTATCCGGGAAACGGAAATCCCCGGGTGCGTTGGGAAAGGGCGGATTTTGAGCCACTGACACCGGAGTTTTTCCGTTCCATCCGGGCTTTAGCCAAGCAGGAGCTTGGGCCATTGGTGAAATGGGTGAAAAATTTGATTAAAAATCCTATGGAAGCCAAGGAAGTGGCAGTTTTGGCAGCTTATCAAAAGATCGGGTTAATTGAGGAACTGGGAAAGGAATCCCCTGTTTTTGTCCTGGAGGATGGGATGGGGAGCCGGATTGCGCTGAAGGATGAAGAACGGGCGAAACCGACCACAGGGATGCTGGCGAACTTGCCGGATGCCAGGCTTTTGGAAAATCAGGCATTGTTTGGGAAAATGTTTTACGATTCCAGGGAGCATCGGATTTGTATGCAGCCATTTAGCATCGTAACGGAGCAGGCCATTATCCGTTTGGCCTATTAGGGAGGGAGAGCAGTGAATTTACAGCCATTTTATGAGTTAAGGGAGCGCTTGGTATTTGCGGCTGCCGCCGGGACACAGCTGATCCCGGAAGATTTCCGGCTCCGTGAAGCGGGAAAAAAGATGGAGGCCTATGCAAAGGCGTCACCGGTCTTTGCCAAAATCAGCCAGCTGGCATCGCGGCTGTCCGATGGCGGGGAGGAAGGCCGGTCGGAGACACTGCTGGAGCTTTTAGGGCTTTTGGATGCATTTTTGATTACCCAGGCAGAGAGCCAGGTTGAAGGTGAGGTAAAGGATATTTTAGCCTGCAGCGGGGGAAGGGACAGTTCAGCCTGCAGCCAGGGAAGGGCTGGCTTAACTTGCAATGAAGAAAGGGACAGTTTAGCCTGCAGCAGAGAAGAAGACGGCGGAGAGAACGCTTTAAATGTTCAGGGAGAGGAAGGCATAGGCTGCCTGAACGGCCAATACCGCAATATCCCCTACAGCAAGCTTCATCCTTTGCAGGAGGCGCTTACCTCTACGGGAAGCGGGAGGCAGGTCCTTTTAACGGAAGCTTATGAAGAGGATCCGGAGTTGTTTTCGGATTATCGGCTCCGTCCGCTTCTGGTGCAGGCTTTGGGAGACAGTTATGGGGAAATCGCAGATATGGTGTGCAGATGGATCGTGCACATCGGCTCGCCCATGCTGCCTTTGCTGAAGGAAGGCTTCAAGGCCGACGGAAAGCGGGATATGGTGCGCAGGGTACAGGCAATCAGCGCCATCGGGAAAGATCAGGAGAATGATTTTTATCGGAAATATTTAGGGGAAAGCACAAAGGATGTGCGGGAAGCATTGATTCATGCCCTTCGTTTCCATCAGGGAAATACAAGTATTCTTTTTGATTTGCTGAAAATGGAAAAGGGGAAGCTGCGGGACGGGGCGCTATGGTCGTTAAGCTTTATGGAAGGGGAGAAAGCGCTTCAGTTTTGGAGGTCGTATTCCTTTGCGGATGCTTCCAGGATGGCCTTGCTGCTGGGGGATTCCCACGTTTCTTATATCCCGGTTTTTTTAGCGGATGCCTTGAAAAAGGAAGCCGTAGATCTGATGAGGCCGGAATCTTCTCCTGCTTCCCCGGAGACTCCGGGCGGCCAGGAAAAGCAGGGGAAAGGCCGGAAGCCTTCTGGGGCGAACGAAGCGAAAGAAAGGCAGGAGAGGAAGAGGGATGGTTTTCTCCGTCTGCTGAATGCCTGCACAGGGCGGATGGGCGGGGAAATCCGCGAGGCTTTGGAATGGATGGCCGGAGAATCAGGGCTTAGGGGATTTCGGAAGGATTTTGGGGAGCTGATGACGGAAACCATATTCTCGGCGTATCAGCCGAAAGATGAGGACAGCTGCAGATATGAGGATTTGGCAGCACGGCTTTTGGCCCAGGATGGCACTGTTTATCTTGAGCCTGTTTTTGCGGCGGCGCTTCTGTCCCGGCCTTCCAGCCAGGTTTATGAGGATTTTGAAGGCTGTTTTTCGGATAAGGCCAAGGGAACCGCAATATTTTCCGTGATGCAAAGGATTTCTTACCAGCCGGGCAAAGGCTATGTGGTTTATCTAAAGAAGCATACGGACTACCTGACAGAAGCTTTTGGTGAACAAAGTTTCCGTGTATTGGAGGATGGCCTGGATTTTCGCTGGTATCCGCTTTTGGCTAAGCACAGGCTTTGGTGTCCGAAAACTTATCCGGAGGTTTACACGCCGTATCGCGGCTGTGATGCCCTCCTTTACCGGCTAAAGCGCAGTGATGTGGCGGAACTGCGCAGTGTGTATAATGAATACTTCTATGCCCGTGCTTTGCGGGAGGGACCGTCGGCTGCCGATGTGGCCATCTTGGAAGAAAATGGGTGGACGGATTTTAAGGGATTTGTGGAAAAGGGCTGTGAGCGGTTTAAAGAGACTGCCTGGGCTTACCGGGTAAGGGAATTGATCCGGGCGTTACCCATAAGCGGGGAGCAGCTGCAAAAGGAGCTGGTGGCAGTGAAAGAAGCGTGGGCTGGGAAGAAAATTAATGGAAGCAGCTTAATTGACCGATGGCTGGGGCAGCTGAAGGACGGTGCTTCCAAGGATGATTTATTTTAAAGGAAGGGATAAAGCAGAGTATGGGACAGGGAGAAAAGGTGCTTCGCCTTCCGGCGGAGCAGTTGTATCAGGAAGAAATCGATGCGCTGATCAAGGCAGAGCGGGATCCGGTTCCGACAGGGTGGAAGATGTCCCCCCGTTCGGTATTGACATATATTGTCGGAGGCAAGGCAGGAAAGAAGGAGATTACACCAAAGTATATCGGACACCGCCGTTTAGTGGAGATTGCTATTGCAACCCTGGTAACGGATCGGGCGCTTTTGCTGATTGGGGAGCCTGGCACGGCCAAGTCTTGGCTTTCCGAGCATTTGACGGCGGCGATTAACGGGGATTCCACGAAGGTGATTCAGGGAACAGCCGGGACGACGGAAGAGCAGATCCGATATTCCTGGAATTATGCCATGCTGATTGCTGACGGCCCCTCACCGGAAGCGATGATTAAAAGCCCGATTTACCGGGCGATGGAGACGGGCACGGTAGCCAGGGTGGAGGAAATATCCCGGTGCGCGTCGGAGGTTCAGGATGCGATGATCTCCATTTTGTCGGAAAAGCGGATTTCCGTCCCAGAGCTGGGGATTGAAGTGCCCGCAAAAAAGGGATTTTCCGTGATTGCCACAGCCAATACCAGGGATAAGGGAGTGAACGAGATGTCGGCGGCATTAAAGCGGCGTTTTAATATCGTAGTGCTTCCCTCACCGGAAAGCCTGGAATCTGAGATGGAGATCGTCAAGTCCCGGGTGAGCCAGTTATCGGAAAGCCTGGATTTGAATGCCCAGCTTCCGGAGCAGGCGGTAGTGGAAAAGGTATGCACGATTTTTCGGGAGCTGCGCATGGGTGTTACCCTGGATGGGAAGCAGAAGCTAAAGGCGCCTGGCGGGGTGCTTTCCACAGCGGAGGCGATTTCCCTTTTGGCAAACAGCATGGCTCTGGCAGGCAGCTTTGGGGATGGGCAGGTGACGGACTATGATCTGGCTGCAGGGCTGCAGGGCGCGGTGGTGAAGGATGAAGGGAAAGACGGGAAAGCCTGGGAGGAGTATTTGGAGAACATTATGAAAAAGCGTGGCTCTAAATGGCTGGGGCTGTATAAGGAGTGCAAAGAGTTAAATGGCTGACGGTAGAAAGGCAAATATTTTTGGGATCCGCCATCTGTCACCGGCAGGAGCGTTTTACGTCAGGGCTTATTTTGACCGGGTTAAGCCGCAGCTGATTCTCATTGAAGGCCCTTCTGATTTTAATGAGATGCTGCCTTCCCTTGTGGATCCTCAGGTAAAGCCGCCGATGGCAATTATGGCTTATACAAAAGAAGCGCCTATCCGTACCATATTGTTCCCCTTTGCAGTGTATTCCCCGGAATACCAGGCAGCCTTATGGGCCAAGGAACACCATTGTGCGTGTCGGTTTATGGATCTGCCTTCCGGGGTGATGCTTGCACTTAAGGAGGAGCAAGAACCGGATGGAGGAAGTCCAAATTCGGGCAGCCTGGATAGGGAGGAAAATGCAGGCAGGCAGGCGGTTAATGAGGAAAGTGCAGGCAGGCAGGCGGCTAATGAGGAAAGTGCAGACAGGCAGGCAGAAGAAAATAAAGGGTTTAGCCTGGGAGATGTTTATGAGCAGCTGGATCGGCTTTCCGGCGAGGACAGCCATGAAACCTTCTGGGAGCACGTCCTGGAGCACGCGGCTGACGAGGAGGGATACCGAAAAGGCGCTTCCCTCTTCGGGGAAAATATCCGGCTGCTGACAGAAGCCGGGGATGAGAAAAGGGCGGGCCTTGACCGTCTCCGGGAAGCCTATATGTGCCGTGTGCTGGATCAGGCGGCAGATTCCGGGATTCCGATGGGAAAGATTGCCGTGGTAACGGGGGCATACCATGTGAAAGGGCTGCAGGAAGGAAAGGCTATGGAGGATCAGGAGGCAGAGCGTCTTCCTTGCAAGGAATCCATGATTACCATGATGCCTTATTCCTATTACCGGCTGTCCATGCGTTCAGGCTATGGGGCGGGAAACGGCGCGCCGGCTTACTATGAATTACTTTGGGAAAGCCTTCGCGAGGGCAGGCCGGAAAGAGCGGTTTATGAATACCTTTCCCGGGTAGCCAAGGCTCTGCGGAAATTTGGCAGCCCCGTTTCATCTGCTTCCGTAATTGAGGCGGTTCGCTTATCTGGGGCATTGGCGCAGCTTCATGGCTATCAGATTCCTTCCTTAAAAGATCTGCGGGATGGGGCGGTTGCCTGCATGGGCCATGGGCAGTTTTCGGAGATTGCCGTGGGCGTAGCGGATACGGAGATGGGGACGAAAATAGGCTCCCTTCCCGAAGGGATGAGTCAGACTTCCATCCAGACTGATTTTTACCAGAAATTGGAAGAGTTAAGGCTTTCCAAGTATAAATCTATGCTGGTACAGGATCTGCAGCTGGATTTGCGGGAAAATTTAAAGGTAAAATCGAAAAAATCCGCGTTTATGGATTTAGAGCGCTCCTTTTTCCTTCACCAGCTTAGGATTTTAGCGATCCCTTTTGCCAGGCAAGAACAGATCAGCCAGGAAAAGGCTACCTGGGCCGAGTTCTGGCATCTGCAGTGGACGCCGGAAGCGGAGATTCAGCTAGTGGAATCGGTGCTTAAAGGGGATACTGTCCGCCAGGCGGCATCTTTTGTGCTGAAAGAAGAGGCGGAGAAAGCGGAAAAGATCAGTCAGGTGGCCCATGTGATTGAGGAGGCTTATTGCTGTGGGATGCCGGAAGCAGCCGAATACGGCAGGAAGACGCTCCAGGGGCTGGCGGTGGAAGCCGCGTCCATCCAGGAGCTGGGCCAGACGGCGGAAAGCCTTTCCCTGTCGATCAGCTATGGAGATATCCGGCATTTGGAAATATCTCGTCTGATCCCTATATTGGAGCAGCTTTTTCTCCGTGCCTGCCTGATTCTTCCGGAAAGCTGTGCCTGTGATGATGCTGGGGCCAAGGAAGTGCTGTCTGGGATGGAACAGTTTAACCGCTTGGTAAGGGATCAGGACTTTATTGATGAAGATCGGTGGATGAAGGTTTTGCTGGAAATTGCGGAGAGAGATGATCTGAATACAAAGCTCTCCGGCCTTGCTGCGGCTATGCTGCTGGAGCGGGGGAGGATGGATAACCAGGCGCTTTCCAGGGAGGTGGAGCGCAGGCTTTCTAAAGGAATGCCTGCGGATCTGGGAGCCGGGTGGTTTGAAGGGCTTGCCATGAAAAACCGTTACGCCCTGATTGCCAGGCTGTCTTTGTGGGAAAGTCTAAGCGGCTACTTGGATTCCCTGGATGATGAAGAGTTTAAGCGGGCCTTGGTTTTTCTCCGGAGGGCATTTGCCGATTTTTCTTCTGCGGAAAAACATACGATTGCGGAAAATTTTGGGCGTCTATGGGAGATTGATCCCCAGCAGGCCAGTGAGGTTTTGAATGATGTCCTTTCTGCAGATGAAGAGGGGCTGCTGGCTGACTTGGAAGATTTTGATTTTGATTTGTAAAGGGCGGATTGCCCGTGGCGTGGAGGAAAAGATGGAAAACGAGACGCGGATCAAACGGTGGCGGTTGATCTTAGGTGCGGAGAGCGAGGACAGTTTTTCCCAGATGGGAGGGTCAGGGATGACGCAGCTGGCAGGGGATGAGCTTTTGATGGATCAGGCTTTGGCAGCTATTTACCACAACACATCGGAGGGCGGCTTTGGCGGCGGCAGCTTTGGCAAAGGCGGGGGACGTGGGCCTTCCCAGCCGGTGATAACGAAGTGGATGGGGGATGTAAGAAGCCTGTTTGCGCAGGATGTGGTTAAGATTATCCAGACGGATGCGGTAGAGCGGTGCGGGCTGAAGCAGCTGCTTTTGGAACCGGAGCTTTTAGAGCAGATGGAACCTAATATAGGGATGGCCAGCGCCATATTAATGCTGAAGGATCAAATACCGAAAAATTCCAAAGAAAGTGCCAGGGAATTTATCCGAAAGATTGTAGAAGAAATTAACCGTCTCTTGGCGGATGATATCCAGCGGGCGGTTACGGCTGCCGTAAACCGGCGTTTGCATTCCCCGATTCCTTCGGCGGCTGCCCTGGATGTGCAGAATACCATAAAGCGGGGATTGAAAAATTATAATCTGCAGAAAAAGAAGGTAATTCCGGATCATTTTTATTTTTTTGACCGGACTACTTCCTCCGCTGCCAATAAGTTTACCATTATCCTGGATATTGACCAGAGCGGTTCCATGGGGGAATCGGTGATCTATTCTTCCGTAATGAGCTGTATTTTGGCCAGTATGTCTTCCGTGAAAACCAGGGTAGTGGCTTTCGATACCCAGGTGGTGGATTTAACGGAGCAGTGCCAGGATCCGGTGGATCTGCTTTTTGGCTTTCAGCTGGGGGGAGGGACGGATATTAATCAGTCGGTAGCTTACTGTGAGCAGTTTATCGAACATCCCAGGAAAACCTTGTTTTTCCTGATCAGCGATTTGGAAGAGGGAGGAAACCGGGGAGCGCTGCTGCGCCGTCTGGGGGAGATGAAGGAATCCGGCGTTACGGTGGTCAGCCTTTTGGCTATTGCCGATGGGGGAAAGCCTTACTATGATGTGCAGGTGGCAGGCAGGCTTGCCTCCATGGGGATTCCCTGTTTTGCCTGCAATCCCCAGAATTTACCGGAGTTGCTGAAGCGGACGTTGAAAGGGGAAGATTTAGGGCAGTTTAAGGAACTGCTGGAGAAAGGCAAAGGATAAGATGAGTGCTGCAAATTTTGCCATTTTGTCATATCCGTTTCCGGCAGATGGGTCTGTTTTTAGAAGATGAGTCTGTTTCCGGCAGATGGGTCTGTTTTTAGAAGGTGAATCTGTTTCCGGCAGATAGGTCTGTTTTTAGAAGATGAATCTGCTTCCAACAGAGGAAGGCTGCTTTAGTTATAGGAAAAAATAGGAAAAATCCCGTAAAGTTGTTGCAATTTTCGGGATTTTTTTATATAATACAGATATGTAAAATATTGTAAAATTTAGTAAAAAATTGGGGTTTGTGCAATTGGCGTTTTTGCGGTCGTTTGATTGGGAGGGAAAACCTATGTTTCGGAAGGTATACAGTGCAGGGATTTGGGGAATTGACGGTTTTCTGGTGTCGGTGGAGGCGGATGTTCATAATGGCTTGCCTGGTTTCCAGATGACCGGGAATCTGTCCCAGGAAACGAGGGAAGCCCAGGAAAGAGTGAGGATTGCATTAAAAAATGGGAATTTTTTTATGCCCCCCAAAAAAGTTACGGTAAATTTGTCACCTGCGGATGTTCGGAAGGAGGGATCCGCATATGATTTGGCGATTGCCGCAGCCGTTTTAGGGGCTTTTGGGCTTCTTGACAGCCCGCTGCTGGACGATGCGGTGCTTATCGGAGAGCTGGGGCTGAACGGGGAAGTAAAGCCGGTAAAAGGCGTATTGTCATTGGTTCTGGCGGCCAGGGAGGGGGGACTTGGCAGGTGTTTCCTTCCCAAGGAAAACGCCAAGGAGGGAAGCATGATCGAAGGGGTAGAAGTCATCCCGGTTACGCACATCCGGGAATTGGCGGATATGCTGCAAAACCCGGAAAGGGCGAAACCTATAGGAAGGCTGCCTTGGGAGGAATTAGAAAGAGGTTTTCCCGGTTCGGGGGGAGTGGATTTTTCGGAATTAAACGGCCAGGCTCTTCTTCGCCGGGCTACGGAAGTGGCCGTGGCTGGACGGCATAATATCCTGTACATCGGTTCTGCGGGCTCGGGGAAAACCATGGCGGCCAGAAGGATTCCGACGATCCTTCCGCCCTTAAGCCGTGAGGAAAGCATAGAAATTTCTAAAATTTACAGCATATGCGGCCTTCTGCCGGAGGATGCCCCATTGGTGATGGCCCGGCCATTTAGAAGCCCTCACCATACGATTACCTCAACGGCTCTGGCTGGCGGGGGGAGGATCCCGAGACCGGGGGAGGTTTCCCTTGCATCAGGCGGCGTGCTGTTTTTGGATGAGCTTCCCGAGTTTTCCGGCAAGGCGATTGAGATTTTGCGCCAGCCATTGGAGGATCGGGTGGTAATGGTTTCCAGGCTTCACGGATCATGCACGTTTCCGGCGAACGCCATGCTTGCGGCAGCCATGAATCCTTGTCCCTGCGGCTTTTATCCGGATAAATCCCGGTGTCGGTGTGGTTTGGGGCAGGTGAAGCGGTACATCGGAAGGATTTCCAAACCGATTTTGGATCGAATTGACGTTACGGTGGAAGCCGCACCGGCGACTTACGAAGAGATTCGGGGAGTAGGGGAGAATGAAAGCTCCGAAGCAATCCGGAGCAGGGTGGTCAAAGCCAGAAAAATCCAGCAGGAGCGTTTTTTAGGTCGGGCGCAGGAGGATTTTTCGGAAAAAGGCAAGGGTCAATCCCAGATATGGTTTAACGGCGAGATGGGAGTAAGGGAAATTGAGAGGTACTGTAAGCTGGGAAAGGAAGAAGAAACTTACTTAAAAGAAGTTTACGATCAGGCAAAATTAAGCGCCAGGGGCTGCCATAAGATCTTAAAAGTGGCAAGAACCATAGCTGACTTAGACGGGAAGGAAGAGATTCAAAGGATTCATTTAAGTGAAGCGGTAGGCTATCGGTCGCTGGAAGAAAAATATTGGCAGGTAAACGGCGATTAGCAGAAGGGCAGACGTATGGGGAAACGGCAATCACAAAAGCAGCAAGGGTTAGAAGAGAAAGAAGAACAGCGGCCACAAAATCGGCAAGGATCAGAAGAGAAAGAAGAACAGCGGCCACAAAATCGGCAAGGATCAGAAGAGAAGAAAGAACAGCGGCCACAGATGCAGCAAAGAGCAGGGAAGAAAAAAGAGAATCTGCCAATGCAGCGAAAGGCAGAGGAAGCTGGGAAGTGCCAGCCTCAAGTGTGGCAAGAGGCAGAGAAAGATAATCAGGCTTGGCAAGAAGCAAAAAGAGAGAAAGAGCGCCAGGTAATTTACTGGCTGAATCAGATCCCTTTTCTTGGCCCGGCTACGGTTGGAAAGATGAGGAACCACGTAAGGGATTTTTTAACCCTATATAATATAGAAGGAACGGAATGGGTCAGCTTAGGTATCCTGAAGGAGGGGGAGGGGGCTTATGTTGATCAGGCGAAAAAAGATTTCCGGAAATCGGTGGACGAATATCATAGTTTGGAAAGCCGGGGAATAAAGTTTATTACCATCTTGGATCAAGGATATCCCCAACGGCTGCTGTCCCTGCCGGATGCCCCGTTGTGCCTATTGGTAAAGGGCGGGCTGCCGAAGGATGACCAGCCGTCGGCGGCGATCATCGGTTCCAGGAAGGCTACCCGTTACGGCCTGGAAGTGGCTAAATGCTTTGGAAGGGAATTGGCCCTGGGCGGAGTGCAGGTGATCAGCGGTTTGGCATCTGGGATTGATGGGGCAGGACATATGGGTGCGCTGGAGGGCGGCGGCTTTACTTACGGGATATTGGGTTGCGGGATTAATATTTGTTATCCGAAAGAAAATTGGAATTGAACAAAATCGCTGCGCGATGGCCTGCCAGGGCTATGGCATAGCGATTTTCTATTTTTTATAACAAAAGCAGTGGAAAGCAAGTCCTAAAAGTAGTATTGTTAAGTCACCACAACAAAACA
>CAJTFL010000042.1 GCA_910575565.1 Lachnospiraceae bacterium
ATATTTATTAATAAATACAACCACTAAAAGCAGCGCATTATGCCAATAAAAAAGCCCCAGTGGGAATTCATTAAACATCAGAAATTAAAATGGCTGTGAATGGTAACCGAAAAGCCAAAAAGAATGAATTCTTCACTTGACAATGTGGCAAAGAGTTGATGAGCGTGGACGAACTGGCGGTCATGCCCTTCAGCCGCTGCATTGTCCAGGTGCAGGGGGGTGCGCCCCTTCTGCTCTAAGAAATATGACCTTGCTCGCCAACCCCAGTACAAATACATGGCGGACGGCCAATCCCAAGTACACCTTTGACGTGAAAGCTTACCTGGAACACCGGCTGAAAGCAAAGCCGGAAGAGGAATATGAACTCTATGACTTAGGAGAACTGCCACCGGAAACGGCTGGGTAAAGGCTTCACCGACAGGATACCCCTTGCGGGTTTTCAAAATCGGTGGGGCCTTTTTCTTTTTGCCAAAATCCCTTGGATACCGAAAAACAAACCGGAAAGGAGGCTGTTATGGAATTTTGTTTTAATAAAGCGGTCAAGGTACTGGAAACAATCGTGGAGGCGCTAAATGGAGGGTATGGAAAAGGCTATCCGCCCCAGGTTTCCAGACACCGGATAAGAAAGACGGAGTGCCCGGAATTTACCAAAACCATGGTGCGGGTGAGGGAACACGTCCGCCCGCCGGTGAGGGTTGCCCCCAAAAGGGGTACGGCGCAGTCCGCAAAAGCCAGTCACAAGTAGCCAGCAAACCATACATTTTCAACCTTGGTTGCCGCCCTGGGAGGCGGCGCGGGCGTATGGGGCGTGATTAACCTCATGGAAGGGCACGGATCCGGCAACCCGGCCAGCAATGCTCATGTACGGTAAAGAAGCAAGCAACCGAAAACAAGAGATAGACCGCCAGCACCACACTATTCCGAACCAAAGAAGCTAAAGACCAAAAGATAAGCATTGTGGGAAAATCCAAAAGTTTAGATTTTCCACAATGCCGGCTACTACGGAATCCCTCTCATTCCTTTTATCCTGATTACTTACAAAATAGGTTCAATAACCGCACGGAAATATTGGTCTAATTCAGTTGGTGACTGTTTTCTATGACCTTTTATCCACCACAGAATCATTTCAACAAAACTGCTGGAAATATGATTGATTAAAAAATCGTTGGGTAGCAATATGTTCTTTTCCCGGCGTTGATTAACAAATTGTGTCTGCACTAATTCATTTAAGCTGTCCTTAAAATAGCGCAAAAAGATTTCGCTGCTTTCACAGGAAAGCAAACCAAGAACATTATTGTTATTTTCCTCTAAATGCTGTAAAAGATGACAGAATACAGAGTTTGGCACACTGTTATCAGAGTATAAACCATGTGTATGACTGCAATCAATAGCACTGTCGATAATATGACCGAATAATTCCTTGCAAAGTTCTTTTAACAAATCATCTTTGGTTTCAAAATGGGCGTAAAAGGTGCTGCGCCCTATATTTGCTTCGTCAATAATTTCCTGAACTGTAATGTTGTTATAATTTTTATGTCCTAACAAAGTGCCAAAAGCCTTAAAAATAGCTGTTCTTGTTTTTTGCTGTCGTCTATCCATAATGTCCCCCGTACAAATTTTTAAAAATGTTCCGTATCTTACATTGTGATTGATTTGATTATTGTTTCCACAATAGAAATTGATACAATAGATAACGAACAAAGCGTTTTGTAACATACAAAATATACGGCGGTTTTAGAGAGATGTCAAGAAAGAATGGAGGTCTGCTTTATGTTAAAAAAATTAAATACCCTGTTGTCTGGTGTGCCTATGACGGTGATTGGCGGTGTCTTTCTGTTTTTGAGTTTTGTGCTTCCTAAAGCGGGAATAAATCTACCGATTGACCCGGCATGGGTGTCAATCATTATAAGCGGCATCCCTTTGCTGTATCTTGCTATTTGGAGAGTGATTCATAATCCGGGAATCAGCAAAATTTCATCAGCACTGCTTATTGTAATTGCTATGTTTGCAGCGATTGCTATTAAAGATTTATTTGCAGCCGGAGAAGTAGCGTTTATTATGGCAATCGGTGCCATTTTAGAAGATATGACTACGAACAGAGCAAAAAAGGGACTTAAAAAGCTGATTAGCCTTGCACCAACACAAGGACGTAAAATCGAAAATGAAAAAGAAAAAATGATACCGGCAGACGAAATCCAATATGGTGATATTTTGCGTATTTTGCCCGGTGAAACAATTCCCGTAGACGGAATAATCGTAACTGGCGAAACATCTGTTGACCAATCTATCATGACAGGAGAATCACTGCCAGTAGACAAAGGGATTGGCGAAACAGTATTTTGTGGAACAATCAACCGTTTTGGTGCGATAGATATTACAGCCACAAAAGTCGGGGAGGACAGTTCTTTGCAAAAGTTAATCCGAATGGTGCAGGAAGCAGAAAAGAAACAAGCTCCTATGCAGCGGATTGCAGATAAATGTGCCAGCCTTCTTGTTCCTATTGCGCTAATCATTGCTGTAATTACTGGATTTGCCACGAAAGATATTGTCCGGGCGGTTACTGTCCTTGTGGTGTTCTGTCCGTGTGCATTGGTTTTGGCTACACCAACTGCTATTATGGCAGCCATTGGGCAGGCGGCCAAACATGGCGTCATTGTAAAGTCGGGTGAAGCCCTTGAAAAAATGGGGCATATAGACACGATTGCTTTCGATAAGACAGGAACTTTGACTTATGGGCGTTTGGAAGTCAGCGACATTATATCCTTTCATAAAGCATGGAATGATACAAAACTGCTTTCCCTTGTGGCTTCCGCTGAAGCAAAAAGTGAACACCCTTTAGGAAAAGCGGTTGTTGTTTGTGCGAAAGAAAAAAATGTTCCCATAATAGAATCCAAAGACTTCAAAATGACTGCCGGAAAAGGTATCTATGCGGAGGTTTCGGGGCATAAATTTGTTTGTGGAAGTGAGAGATTTCTTGCAGAAAATAACATTATCCTTGATAAGGAAAAGCATGATGAATTGGATAAATTACGCAAGCAGGGAAAAGCGTCTATTCTTATAGCTGAACAAAAAGAATGTGTAGGTATTATTGCACTGTCCGATATACTGCGTACTGAATCAAAGGATATGGTTTCCCGACTAACTGCTATGAATACCCGTACTGTATTGCTTACTGGCGATAACAAAAAAACTGCCGATTATTTTGCGGGACAAATAGGAATTGCAGAGGTTCATGCGGAACTACTGCCGGAGGAAAAGGTTCAGAGCATAGAAAAGCTGCAAACAGACAAGAGATTGGTTTGTATGATTGGTGACGGTGTCAATGACGCACCCGCACTCAAAACTGCGGACGTTGGTGTGGCTATGGGGAGCATGGGAAGTGATATAGCCGTAGAAGCTGCGGATATTGCACTGATGAGCGATGATATATCCAAAATCCCATATTTGAAACGCTCATCCAATGCCACAGTAAAAACCATTAAGGTCAGCATTACGCTGTCTATGTGCATTAACTTTTTGGCTGTTACGCTTTCTGTTTTGGGTATGCTAACCCCTACTACCGGGGCATTAGTCCACAATGCTGGTTCATGTTTTGTTGTGCTGATTGCAGCATTGTTGTATGACCGCAAGTTTGAATAGTTTAGACAACAAGGTGCGACAGCCTAATGATATGATACCTCTTAAGCAGACAATGAAAATAACCAAAAGCTGCTTAGGAGGTATTTTTTATGGCTAAAGCATTGTTCAAACACGCTCCAGTGTAGCATTAGGACAGGGGGATTTTCAATTTGTTTTTTATCGGCCTTTTACCTTGTGTTTCCGCCTAAATTCCCTGATTGCGGCCAGGCCTGCGTTGGATACGGGCTTGATCCATTTTGCGGAGTACATATGGCGCTGCATGATGATATACCGGATAGGTTCGTCGGCATAACATAAGGCGAAGACTAGCAAAAAGGGCGCATGGAATCCGTAGTTGGCTCCGTAGACGAAGGGGAGCACCATAAGGTACATGAAGGTGATTTCCATGATGGAGCCGAAGGCCGCGTCGCCAGCCGAGCGGTAGGTGTCGTTCTGAACCCAGTTGCCCATGCGGATCACGGCGGCCACGCTGTAGATGAACAGCATTCCCGTGCCAATCCGGTAGGATTCGCCCTTAAGTCCCATGGCGTGGAGCAGGGGATTATGGATCCCGATCAGCACAAGGCAGGCCGTGCCGATTAAGCCGCTGCACAAATAGACCAGGCGCCATGCCCGCTGGAATGCCGTTTCGTGGCGTCCGGCTCCCACCTCTTTTCCCACCAGGACGGTGGCAGCATTGGAAAAGCCGCTGAAAAAGGCGATGATTAAGCCTTCCAGCGTCCTGAATACCGCCACGGCTGCGATGGCCTGCTCGCTTTGGTGTCCCAGCACGATATTTATCATCATATTGCCGATGCCGATTAATACCTCATTGCAGAGGATGGGGAAGCATTTTAGCAGATACTGTCTGACAAAAGTCCGGTTCCAGCGAAAATGCCGGGAGAAGGCAAGGACGAAGGGCAGCTTTTTTGTCAGGACAAAGGCAAAGAGCACCATTAAGTTTACGATCCCAGCAAATACCGTTCCCAAGGCGGCTCCTGCAGCGCCCATCCTGGGAAGGCCGCATTTGCCGAAAATCAGCAGGTAGTTAAATATGCAGTTGGCGATGACGGAAGCGATCCCTCCGTATAGAGGAACCCTTACCTGTTCGATGGATCGGAGGAGGGCGCTTACGGCCATGGCAAAAATCTGCAGGGGATAGGCGAAGCCCACAATCTTTAAGTAGGTAATGCCGATTTTCTGGATTTCTTCCTTATCGGTGTAAATGTTCATGACGAAATCCGGAGCGGCAAGAGCCAGGGTGGAAAATAAAACGGCAACCCCCATCATGAAAGCAAGGGTAAGGCCGTAGGAGCGGTTGATCCCGTCTTTATCCCCGGCTCCCCAGTATTGGGAGAAAAACAGCATTCCCCCGCCTACGAATCCCCAGTATCCGGAAAACATTAGGCTGGAAAACTGGGCGCACAGCCCTACGGCTCCCACGGTTTTTTCCCCCAGGGATGCCAGCATCATGGTATCCACCATGCTTCCCGTGGTGGTTAACAGGTTCTGTAAGGCCACCGGGACGGCGATAATCGCGATATGTTTGAGAAAATAAGGCCAGTTGAAGGTTGGTTTTGCGTTCATGGAGAGCATTCCTCGTCTGATTGTAATTTTTGCGTCAGTTCGACGGAATGAGTATAGCACGTTCCGGTGAGGAAATCCAGGTTTATCGGAAAACCAGCGAATTTTCCTTCATGCGCTTTCCACGAGAATTCATGCAATGTTGTGCCAGTACACTAGATGAACGATTTGCTAAAACTTCCTTGCCAAATAGGAAAAAAGTAGTGTATACTGTCCATATGAGCGATAGACAGGCAAACATTGATCAAAGGAGGGGTTACACTATGGGAGAGATGATATCATCTTTTGACGGCATGAAGCTGTACTTAAACCGGGAGGTTCCGGAAAATCCAAAGGCGGCGCTGGTGATTGTCCACGGGCTTTGCGAGCACCAGGGGCGGTATGACTACCTGGCGGACATTTTCCGCAAGGCGGGCATCGCCACTTATCGGTTTGATCACCGGGGCCATGGGCGCTCCGAGGGGGAGAGGACGTATTACGGGGACTTTAACGAGCTGCTGGATGATACCAATGTGGTGGTGGATATGGCGATTGCCGAGAATCCGGATATCCCTGTGTTTTTAATGGGGCACAGCATGGGCGGCTTTACGGTAGCGCTGTATGGGGCCAAGTATCCGGATAAAAGGCTGAAGGGCTTTGTGACCAGCGGTGCGCTGACCCATGACCATGGCGGGCTGATTACCGGCGTGCCCAAGGGCATGGATCCTCATACCCAGCTGCCTAATGAATTGGGCAGCGGCGTTTGCTCCGTGGCGGAAGTGGTTGACTGGTACGGCAAGGATCCCTATAACACGAAGACGTTTACCACAGGTCTGTGCTATGCTATCTGCCAGGGGTTAGATTGGTTTAAGGAAAAGGAAACGGAATTTGCTTATCCGGTGCTGATGCTCCACGGGGAGAAGGACGGCCTGGTAAGCGTGGAAGATACGTATGAATTCTTCCGCCAGGCAGCCTCCAAGGATAAGCAGATGAAGGTTTACGGGAACCTGTTCCATGAGATCTTCAATGAGTATTGCAAGGATGAGGTAATCCAGGATGCCCTTTCCTGGATTGAGCGAAGGATCTAAAAAAGGATCGAAATTTTCTTCCGGTATGCGCATAACCAGGACATCTTCATAAGCGGCCACGGTGTAAATGCTGGGTTTTCCGCACAGGATTGAAAGCCCCCCGAAGCATCATACGAAAGATGTGCTAAAATAGCAATCGATTTAGAAAAGGAGACGCACAAATGTTTGAACAGGATGCATTAAAAGCATACGCAGAAGCCCATTTTGACGAAGCAATCCAGCTTCTTAAGACGCTGGGGCAGATCCCGGCTCCCTCCCATAAAGAGGATCAGCGGGCATCCTTCTGCCAGGAGTGGCTGAAGAAGCAGGGGGCTGGGAATGTCCGCATAGATAAGGCGAAAAACGTGATTTGCAGGATCGAGGGAAAGGAGCCGGAGCCGGTGATCGTGGTTATGGCTCACACCGACGTGGTATTCCCCGATGAGTCAAGGCTTCCCCTGAGGGAAGAGGATGGCCGCCTTTATGCCCCGGGGATCGGGGATGACACGGCAAATCTGGTGAATCTGCTGATGGGGGCGAAATATCTGCTGGAGCAGGGGAACCGCCCGGGGCCGACGCTTTTGCTGGTGGCCAATTCCTGCGAGGAGGGGCTGGGCAACCTAAAAGGCAGCCGCCAGATTCTGGAAGACTATGGAAGCCGGATCCGGGAATGGATTTCCTTTGACGGCTATCTGGGAAAGTGCACGAACCGGGCAGTGGGGTCGTACCGCTACCGGGTAGGCGTGTCCGTAAAAGGCGGACATTCCTACAATGACTTTGGCCGGGAAAATGCGATTGCCATTTTGGCGGAGATTATCCATGATCTGTACCGGATTGAACTGCCTGCGAAAGAGAAGACCACCTGCAACGTGGGCACGGTGGAGGGAGGGACGACCGTAAATTCCATTGCCCAACGGGCCAGTATGCTGTATGAATTCCGATCGGCCTCCCAGGAATGCCTGGAGGAGATGAAGGGGAAGTTTGAGGCGGTAATCGGCAAATGGCGGGAGCAGGGGCATGAGATTTCGGTGGAGGTTCTGGGAATCCGGCCAGGCAACGGGCCGGTAGATAAGCAGCGCCTGGATGCCCTGACCAGGGCGAATGTAGAGGTAATCCAGTCCTGCACCAGGGAGCCGGTGGCGATGCGGACAGGCTCTACGGATGCGAATATTCCCCTGTCGGTGGGGATTCCGGCCAATACCTTCGGCACGGTACAGGGGGATTTGGCGCACACACGGGAGGAATGGATTGAGATCGAAAGCATGCGGGCAGGGATGATGATTGCCCTGCAGACATTGGGAAGGTATTGTGAATAGGGCTTATTTGAAATAACGTGTCCGTAAGTTCATTGGCCTTAGACAGCGGCAGCTCACATCAGCCCCCTAAGGTTCATTTTTGTATAAGGAATAGTAATCGGAATCCATATTGTCCATCATTTGGGCAAACCATTTTTTGGCGTCGTCAAGGGCTTTATTGTAAATGATCGGCGCCATTCTTTCTTCAAAAAAGTCCAACAGCTGGATTTGCTCAATTAAGCCAATTTCCTCGCCCCGCTCAATGAGGTAGAATTCCTTTATCTCTGCATTTAATGCGTTCCTCTGGAAATCGGATAATTGAATCTGCGGCAAACGCTTTCGGCTTTTCATTAATTCTTTTCTCCTTTAAATAGTGTTGGGGATGTTGCAAAACAATCCGTTTGCGCAATATATGGTATGGTGTTTCGGGATGCTGGCAACATTAAATTTAACGAAACCATGTCTGCACCAAATACATATACAGGATAGTCCCGCCTGCAATGCTCAGCAGCGTATTTTTCCGCCATTTATGTAAGAAGATGATAAACATCACCACAAACAAAGCGGCCATAACAAACTCAATTCCGGTGGTATTAAAGTGGATAAGGTATCCTAAAAGAGCGCCGAGGGTGGCTCCGGACACCCAGTATATTTGGTTTAGCAGGGTGACAAAAAAGAAAAACCACCCTTTGTCTACTTCTGGCGGCGGCTCTGCCACGCAGTTGATGGAAAAGGATTCGTCGCACATTCCATAAATTAAGTATGCCTTTTTCCAGCCGGTATGCTGGTATTTCCCCAGCATGGAAATGCCGTAAAACAAATGCCTGGCGTTCACCATCAGTGCCAGGAAAAAGGCATAAAAGGGATTAAAGGCTGACAGCAGTAGATTTACGGTAATGAATTCCATGGAGCCGGCAAAAATAAACAGGCTCATCAGCATGGGATAGACAAAGGGGAAACCTTTGCTCCGCATCAGAAATCCATAGGACATTCCCAAAAATAAAAAGCCAACGCAGATAGGCAGGGTATGGGGCAATGCGGCTTTAAATGCTTTCGTTTTCATGGCGAAAATTTTCCTCTCCGGGAATTCTGTAAACTAACTTACGGCGCTTTCTGCCATTAGATTATATCTATAACTAGGGATCCTTGTCAATAGTCCTGTTTATATCGTATAAATCGGATAATCGGATAGTTGGGCGGTTTCCAGTTTTTTATTGAATAGCGGTGAAAAAATCGCCGGTTCTGATGATTATCAGAAATATTCAAACAAGTTGATGAAATGGGATGCCATATCGTGATGAGCTGGCATTAATGGTTTATGGAGAACATATTGACGTGAAATTGCAGGGATATGCCGCCACAGCCGCGGAATTGAATGCGGGGAATCAGATTTATTCTGCAATGGTGGCATACGGTTTGCTGGCTTATGAGAACAGAGAGGGAAAGATTGTGAAGATCATCCAGAATTTCATAAAAATTTCAGGAAGAATATGTATAACCTACAGAAAATACAATTTCCCCTTGAAAATATATGTGCAGTATGCTATATTGATTCCAGGAATAAAATCGTATGCTGAGATGAGAGAGCATAGCATTACAACAGAAATGTTGCGGGGTGCTGTGCTTTTTTTGCTTGCAAATTTCCAGGTTTTGGAAATCGCGCCAATGGCGCGGGCTGAACGGATGGGATAGGCTTAGAAAATAAGGCAAAGGATGTAATGGCGATGGAGCAGAAATTTTACGATATGATGGAGGCGAATCCGGTGATTGCCGCCGTTAAGGATACGGACGGGCTGGAAAAATGCTGCCGGATGGAAGAGATTAAGGTGATTTTTATCCTGTATGGAGACATCTGCAGCATCGATGGGATAGTCCGCAGGGTAAGGGAATGTGGGAAGCTGGCTTTTGTCCATGTGGATTTGATTACCGGCCTTGGGGCAAAGGAGATTGCCGTGGATTTTATCCGGCAGCAGACCGGGGCGGACGGGATAATCTCCACGAAACCGGCGATGATACGGCGGGCGAAGGAGCTGGGGATGCATACGGTTATGCGTTTTTTTATCCTGGATTCCATGGCTTTTGAAAATATCGAAAAACAGCTTGCAGTGGTACGCCCGGATTTTATCGAAATCCTGCCGGGGGTAATGCCGAAGATCATCCAAAAGATCTGCAGGATGGTGAGGACACAGGTAATCGCAGGGGGATTAATTACGGATAAAGAGGATATCGTAGCGGCGCTTAATGCCGGGGCGTTCTCCGTTTCCTCCACGAATCAGGATGTATGGGGAATGTAAAATGCAGGCGCAAGGCATGGCCAAGGGATTCCTGCCATCGTAGCGGCGTGGCAGATTAAAATAGAGAAAAAGAAATAAAAAAACAAAAAGGATAAAAGAATAAAAAGAGGAGGCATTTTATGGCAAAGTACGTAATGGCGCTTGACGCAGGAACCACCAGCAACCGTTGTATTCTCTTTAATGAGAAGGGCGAGATGTGCAGTGTGGCGCAGAAAGAGTTCACCCAGTACTTCCCAAAGCCGGGATGGGTGGAGCATGATGCAAATGAAATTTGGTCATCCCAGCTGGGCGTGGCAGTGGAGGCCATGAACAAGATTGGGGCGGTGGCGGGGGATATTGCCGCAATCGGAATCACTAACCAGCGGGAAACGACGATTGTATGGGATAAGCATACAGGGGAGCCGGTATACCGCGCCATCGTATGGCAGTGCCGCCGAACATCGGAATACTGCGATTCCTTAAAGGAAAAAGGCCTGGTGGAAATCTTCCGGCAGAAGACCGGGCTGGTTATCGACGCTTACTTTTCCGGCACGAAATTAAAATGGATCCTGGACAATGTGGAAGGCGCAAGGGAGCGCGCCGAAAGGGGTGATCTGCTGTTTGGAACGGTGGAAACCTGGCTGATCTGGAAGATGACCAAGGGGAAGGTTCATGTCACGGATTATACTAACGCATCCAGGACGCTGCTGTTTAATATCCAGGATCTTAAGTGGGACGATGAGATTTTAGCAAGGCTGGATATCCCCAAATGTATGCTGCCAAAGGCAATGCCCTCAAGCTGCATTTACGGCGAGGCCGATCCTTCGTTTTTAGGCGGGCCGATTCCCATCGCCGGGGCGGCGGGGGATCAGCAGGCGGCGCTGTTCGGGCAGACCTGCTTTCAGCCGGGTGACGCAAAGAATACCTACGGCACGGGCTGCTTTTTGCTGATGAACACGGGGGAAAAGCCAGTGTTTTCCAAGAACGGCCTGGTAACGACCATTGCCTGGGGTCTGGACGGGAAGGTAAATTACGCCCTGGAGGGCTCCATTTTCGTGGCTGGCGCGGCGGTGCAGTGGCTGCGTGACGAGATGCGCTTGATTGACTCCTCGCCGGATTCCGAATATATGGCCAATAAGGTAAAGGACACCAATGGCTGCTACGTTGTGCCTGCGTTCACCGGCCTGGGCGCGCCCCACTGGGATCAGTATGCCAGGGGAACCATCGTCGGCATTACCCGCGGGGTGAATAAATACCACATTATCCGGGCAACCCTGGAATCTTTGGCCTACCAGACCAATGATGTGCTGCAGGCCATGAAGGCGGATTCCGGGATCGGCTTATGCGCATTAAAGGTGGACGGCGGCGCAAGCGCCAATAATTTCCTGATGCAGTCCCAGGCGGATATTATCAATGCCCCGGTTAAACGGCCTAAATGCGTGGAAACCACGGCAATGGGCGCCGCTTATCTGGCTGGCCTGGCAGTGGGCTACTGGGCAAGCAAGGAAGAGGTGATTAAGAACTGGGCAATGGATAAGGTGTTTGAGCCTTCCATCAGCGATGAGGAAAGAAGGACTAAAATTGCAGGCTGGAATAAGGCGGTAAAATATTCCTTTGGATGGGCGAAGGAAAAAGAAGATTGACTGGACAGGAAAGGATGATTGGGATGTATGATGTAATCATTATCGGCGCAGGGGTGTCGGGGGCGGCTTCGGCAAGGGAGATTTCCCGCTATAAGGTTCGTGCCTGCGTGCTGGAAAAGGAAGAGGATGTGTGCTGCGGCACGTCCAAGGCCAACAGCGCCATTGTCCACGCGGGCTATGATGCAAAGAACGGATCGCTGATGGCGAAGCTGAACGTAGAAGGCAGCAAGATGATGGCGAAGCTGGCAAAAGATTTGGATTTTGAGTTTATCCAGAACGGCTCTCTGGTGGTCTGCACCGAAGAAGGGAACCGCCCGGAGCTTGAGGCGCTTTTGGAGCAGGGGAGGAAGAACGGCGTGGAAGGGCTGCGGATAGTGGAGCGGGAAGAGCTTTTGGCCATGGAGCCAAATATCTCTGACGGGGCAGTGGCCGCGCTGTATGCCCCTACCGGCGGGATTGTCTGCCCCTTTAACTTAAACATTGCCCTGGCGGAAAATGCCTTCGCAAACGGGGTGGAATTTCAATTCAACACGGAAGTGGAAGGGATTGAAAGGCTGGAAGGCGGCTTCCGCATTAAGACGAACCAGGGGGTTTATGAGGCGAAATGCGTGGTCAATGCTGCTGGGGTTTATGCAGATAAGATCCATAACATGGTTAGTGAACAAAGGATGACGATTATCCCGCGGAGAGGGGATTACTACCTGCTGGACAAGGCGGCAGGGGGGCACGTAACAAGGACGATTTTTGCGCTTCCCAACAAGTACGGGAAAGGTGTTTTGGTGTCGCCTACGGTGCATGGGAACCTAATTGTGGGGCCAACGGCGATTGATATCCAGGATAAGGAAGGGGTGAATACTACCAGGGAAGGTTTGGATGAGGCGGCAGAAAAATCTGCCAGGACGGTGAAGGATGTTCCCCTTCGCCAGGCCATTACCTCCTTTGCCGGGCTTCGTGCCCATGAGGAGGGGCATGAGTTTATTATCGGGGAATTAAAGGAGGCTCCGGGGTTTGTGGACTGTGCGGGGATTGAGTCCCCGGGGCTTACCAGCAGCCCGGCCATCGGCCGCATGGTGGCGGATACGGTAAAAGGGATTCTGGGCCTGGAAGAAAGAGAGGATTTTATTGCCACAAGGAAAGGCGTCCTTAACCCGGAAAAGCTTTCCATGGAAGAGCGGAATGCCCTGATTAAAAAGCAGCCGGCCTATGGAAACATTATCTGCCGGTGTGAGATGGTGACGGAGGGGGAAATTCTGGATGCAATCCACCGCCCCTTAGGGGCAAAGTCCTTAGACGGGGTGAAGCGCAGGACTCGGGCCGGGATGGGCCGCTGCCAGGCGGGCTTCTGCTCCCCCAGGACGATGGAGATTTTGTCCAGGGAGCTTAAGCTGGATATGGAAAAGATCACCAAAAGCGGCGGCGGTTCCGTGATCGTGGTGGGAACGAATAAGGACAGGATATAGAAAGGGGCGTCGGAAAATGAGAGAGTATGATATCGTGATTATTGGCGGCGGCCCGGCGGGGCTTTCGGCAGCGGCAGAAGCCAAAAGGAGCGGGACGGACAGCATTTTAATCCTGGAACGGGATAAGGAACTGGGGGGGATCTTAAACCAGTGCATCCATAATGGGTTCGGCCTGCACACCTTTAAGGAGGAGCTGACCGGGCCGGAGTATGCGGCGAGGTTCATTGAACAGATAAAGGGATTGGGGATTGAATACAAGCTGAACACCATGGTGATGGATATCAGCAGGGATAAGGTGATCACGGCGATGAACCGGGAAGAAGGGATGTTTGCCATCCAGGCCAAGGCGGTGATCCTAGCCATGGGATGCCGGGAGAGATCCCGGGGGGCGTTAAATATCCCCGGCTACCGTCCGGCGGGAATCTACTCGGCAGGGACGGCCCAGCGGCTGGTGAACCGGGAAGGGCTTATGCCAGGACGGGAAGTGGTGATTTTAGGCTCCGGGGATATCGGTTTGATTATGGCACGGCGGATGACCCTTGAGGGGGCGAAGGTCAAGGTGGTTGCCGAGCTGATGCCCTACTCCGGGGGATTAAAGAGAAACATTGTCCAGTGCCTGAATGATTATGGCATCCCCTTAAAGCTTAGCCATACGGTGGTGGAAATCCGGGGAAAGGAGAGGCTTACGGGAGTGACCATTGCCCAGGTGGACGGTAAGGGCAAGCCGATTCCTGGGACAAAGGAGGATTATGACTGCGATACCTTGCTGCTGTCCGTTGGCTTAATCCCGGAAAATGAGCTTTCCCGGGGAGCCGGGGTAGAGATAAGCCCGGTGACTTCGGGGCCGGTGGTGAATGAGAGCCTGGAAACGAATATTGAAGGGATATTTGCCTGCGGAAATGTCCTTCACGTCCATGACTTGGTGGATTTTGTATCGGAGGAAGCCGGGGCGGCGGGGAGGAATGCCGCCGTCTACGTCCAGGGGAAGGAGAGGAAGGGTTCAGGCAGGGTGATTGGCATAAATCCGGCGGAAGGCGTGCGCTACACCGTTCCATCTGCCATCCGCCCGCAGATGATGGACGACAAGCTGACCGTGCGTTTCCGTGTAGGGAATGTGTATAAGAATTGCTGCGTCAGCGTGTATTTTGATGAGGAACGGGTTCTTCGCCGGAAACGCCCGGTGGTTGCTCCGGGGGAGATGGAGGAGGTTAAGCTGGAGAAAGAAAAGCTTCTGGCTTTCCCGGATTTACAGACCATAACCGTAAAGATTGAGGAGGCGTAAGGGATGGAAAAGAGAGAGTTAACCTGCATCGGCTGCCCTCTGGGCTGCCCGGTGACGGTGTCCATGGAAGGCGGCCAGGTGCTGAAGGTGGAGGGGAACACCTGCAGGCGGGGGGACGACTATGCCCGTAAGGAAGTGACCAACCCCACCAGGATCGTCACCAGCACCGTAACGGTGGAGGGCGGAAAGGACGTTACGGTTCCCGTGAAAACCAGGACGGATGTGCCAAAGGGGAAGATCTTTGACTGCATAAAGGCGCTAAAGGGGGTTGCGGTGAAGGCTCCGGTGCGTATCGGGGACGTGATCGTGGCCAATGCGGCAGACACGGGGGTTGATTTCATTGCCACGGGCAATGTGGAATAAGAGGATGGCATGGCCGCTGGAGAATTGGCAGAAATCCGAAAAATGGAAAATTACCTATTGACACGATAGGTAATTGATGCTATGATTACACATACCAAAACAGTAGGTAATAAATGGAAAGGAAGTGTGATCATGCCAGATTATAAATTTGAAACCCTTCAGCTTCACGTGGGGCAGGAACATCCGGATCCGGCAACGGATTCCCGTGCAGTGCCGATCTATGCAACCACCTCATATGTGTTCCGCAACTGCCAACACGCAGCTGCCCGGTTCGGCCTTGCCGATGCCGGCAATATTTACGGCAGGCTGACCAACTCCACGCAGGATGTGCTGGAGCAAAGAGTGGCGGCTTTAGAGGGCGGGGCGGCGGCGTTGGCCCTCGCCTCGGGCGCGGCGGCCATTGCCTATACCCTTGAGGCGCTAGGCCAGAACGGCGGCCATTTCGTAGCCCAAAAGACGATTTACGGAGGCAGCTACAATCTGCTGGCACATACCCTCCCGGGCTTCGGCATTACTGCCAGCTTTGTGAATATCCACGATTTGGCTGAAGTGGAAGATGCCATCAAGGAAGATACCAGGGCGATTTACATCGAGACGCTGGGCAATCCCAACAGCGACATTCCGGATATTGATGCCTTGGCAGGGCTTGCACACCGGTACGGCCTGCCGCTGGTGGTAGACAATACCTTTGGCACTCCCTATCTCATCCGTCCTATTGAGCATGGCGCGGATATTGTGGTGCATTCCGCCACAAAATTCCTTGGCGGCCACGGCACTACCCTTGGGGGCGTGATCGTGGATTCCGGCAAATTCGATTGGGCAGCCAGCGGGAAGTACCCGGCCATTGCAGAGCCTAATCCCAGCTATCACGGCGTGTCCTTTGTAAAGGCGGCCGGCAGCGCGGCCTTCGTGACCTATATCCGGGCAATCCTTTTGCGGGATACGGGAGCCGCCCTTTCTCCCTTTGCGGCTTTCCTGCTTTTGCAGGGCATTGAGACCTTGTCGCTGCGCCTGGAGCGCCATGCCGAAAATGCCAAAAAGGTGGTGGAGTTTTTAAGCAGCCACCCGCAGGTTGAAAAGGTCAATCACCCATCCCTGCCTGATCACCCGGACCATGAGCTGTACGAGCGGTATTTTCCCAATGGCGGGGGCTCCATCTTTACCTTTGAGATCAAGGGCGGCGTGAAGGAGGCGCATCGATTTATTGACAGCCTGCAGATTTTCTCCCTCCTTGCCAATGTTGCGGATGTGAAGAGCCTTGTCATTCATCCGGCGACTACCACCCACAGCCAGCTTAGCGAGGAGGAGCTAAGGGAGCAGGAGATTAAGCCCAATACCATCCGTCTGTCCATTGGCACGGAGCATATTGACGACATTATCGCGGATCTGCAGAAAGGCTTTGAGGGGGTTAAGGGGGAATGACCGCAGGCGGGCTGAGGCAAATGCTGCGTTTTCACAATACATAGCGGGACTGATGGGGAATCCTGCCTGCGCCTTCCATGGGGCTAACGCTTTACGGTATCCTGCTGCAAAAGCCCAGGATCCGTTTTGCCGGGCGAAACAGCACCAGGCCGATGATTAAATTGCTGATTCCGTGCACAAGATCAAAGGGGATTCCGGCTATCCACCAGGCGAACATGGCTCCCGGGCCTCCTGCAATGTAGGGGAGGGAGCACAGGAAACCGAAAGAAAGGCCAAATAAGCAGGACAGGATTCCGTAACCCCAGTCCGGGGCGTCAAACTGCCTGAGCAGGGCGGTAAGGCCTGCCAGGATAGGCCAAATGTAAAGGTAGGAAACCCACCAGATTCCGAAACCGTGAAAGACGCCCTCCAGGATCGTAAAGGTTATCAGGATATTCAGTACCCGTTTTCCCAATACCAGGGTATACAGGATCACCATGAGGGATACCAGTTCGATATTGGGCAAATGAAGCATTGAAACCTGGAGGGCAAACAGAACCGCCGCGAAAAGCCCGTCCGCCGCCATCTTCCCAGCATGGCTCATGGCGCTTTGGCGGCGGTATATACCAGCCGGTAATGCTCACCGTTTTGGACAGGCTGCTGGCTGACCCCGTAATTGCAGGCTTGCCCGTCCACCTCCACGGCCCAATACGCCTGATCCCTGCCATAGACTGCGGTGACGCCATTGACCTTCTCGATCATCAGCCCGAACTGTTTTGTCCGGCTGCCCTCTACCGTCAGCCCTTCTTCATCTTCCAGGGCTTGTTCCAAATATTCGGCATCTGTTTGGATGGTATAATTTTCTGAGGATTGATCCGCATACACTACCTCTACGGTAATCTCCTTTTCCCCCTTTTCTGGCCGAGGGCGGAATTGAAAATAACATAGCAAAAGCCCTGCCAGAAGGATGCACACGGCCATCAAGGCCAGAATGAACGATCCCTTTTTTCCTGAAACTGCAGTTTTCATGGTTTGCTGTCCTTCCTGATCATTTCTTCTTCCCGGTCATCCCGTCATAAACGGTCTGGCTCACGATTTCTCCTGTTTCATACCGGATTTTGGAAAACCGAATTTCCCTATTCTCTTCATCGTAGGACTGCTCATAAATATAGCGTTCCCCATCCTCCAGCCGCTCTATATTCCCCAGCCAGGAAGGTGCGAAGCGTGCCGGATCGTCCAGGGCAAAATCGCGGGTATTCCCCAGTGCATTGGATACCTCCACCGGCACGCCGGCCTCTGTTAGGATGGTGTGGGGGAAATCCCCATAATCCCCAATGACTGCCTCACGCCCCAGCTGTGCCAGATAGGACTCCGCCCAAGCCCGCTCCTGCGTTGTCAAATCATCCCGATCCCGGTCAGACGTGGACAGGCACTGTTCCCATAGGTTTTTCGGAAACATCTCCTGGATGGATTCCGTATATCCTGTGCCATCCTCCGGTTCCCGGTAACGGAGGGCCACGTAAGCGCCATCCGGCTCCTTTGCCATCTGGATCACCACGGGAACCACCCCTGTTCCGCCAGCCTTGACAAAATTTCCATCCTGGAACTGGTATGTGCCGTACATGGTCAGGGCATAAACCGTAGCCGTGGTTTTGGTTTCCTCCTGGCTCAGCAGCTTGTGCCCTTCCCCGAAGGCCTCGCGATCCTGAGAATAGCGATAACGGTTATTCTCCAGAATCGCTGCCGACACAGCTTTTTCAAGGGTTTGCGCCCGGGTTTTTTCCGGCAGAGGCTGATCCACCCTTTCTAAAAGCGCCAGAAATTCTTCCATCTCTTCCAACAAAGCTTCCTGCTGGAGATAATCCTTTATCCATCCAATATTCTCATATGAATTAAAGACAGTTGAGGGCATATGGTAATACGCCCGATTCCCCTGCTGATCCGTGGGATAGTCCCAGGACACATAATGACAGTTGTCGATAAGCCCCATCAGCAGCCCGGCTGCTTTCTGCATGGTGATGTTATCCGGCTCCTGATCCAGATGCAAAATCATGCCGTAGGGCCTGTTTGTAGTTTGAAGTTCCATGGTCCAGCCTGGTTCCAGGCCATAATAGCTCCAGATCAAATCAAGGAGTTTTCCATTGGCAGGGGCATCGCCGATATAGGGATTTTTCGCCTCCAAAAGGGCCTGGGGCGTGACATAGGCCTGGATGCTGTTTTTTTCTTTCTGCGTCTCTGGCATCTCCTTTTCGCCTTCCTCATTATGCGGCGTTTCCTTTTCGCTGCCGTCCAAGCTGCTGCTACTTTCCATGGCAGCTTGCGGCTTTGCAAGCTTTCCTGCGCTGCACCCTGACACGGCCAGAAGGACTGCCAAGGTTCCCGCTGCTATCGTATAATATTTGCCTGGCAAGGGTGCTGCTTTTCTTTTCCTTATGCTCAATTTCCTCATCCTTTTCTTCACTCCAATCTTAAAGTCCTTTTTCTCAAATCAACCTCTTAAAATACCTTAAATAAGTATAACATAAAATGGGGAAAGAGAAAATATTATGGGGCAAATATTGCAGATGATGCAAATGTGATTTTTTACAGTACCTTGTGTTTTTATGGCAAAAGCGATATGATGAGAGAAACAAGGATGCAGTATGGTATAACAAAATTTGGTAAGGGAGGGCATATATGCTGAAAATCACATTGGGCGATATTACGAAGATAGGAGTGGATGCCATTGTAAATGCGGCCAATACCAGTCTTTTGGGCGGCGGCGGAGTGGATGGGGCAATCCACAGGGCAGCGGGGCCGGAGCTTTTGGCAGAATGCAGGATGCTGAACGGCTGCAAGACCGGGCAGGCGAAGATTACAAAGGGATACCGGCTTCCGGCGAAATACGTTATCCACACGCCGGGGCCGGTGTGGAACGGTGGAAAAAGGAATGAGGAGGAGCTTTTAAAAAATTGTTATGAAAACTGCCTGAAACTGGCTGCAGAGCATGGATGCAGGACGGCAGCTTTTCCGTCCATCAGTACCGGGATATACCGGTTCCCTCTTGATAGGGCGTCCGTGATTGCCGTGGGGACGATCCTGGAGTTTTTGGCGCTGCGTCCGGATATGGATGTGCAGATAGTATGCTTTGACCGGGAGACATTCCGGTATTATCAAAATGCGCTAGAAGCGGCTAAGGGCAAGGGTTAGGCCAAAGAGCGGGAAAGAAGCCCTTGTATTTGTCCTTATTTTGTATTAAACTGGTAAATAGATGTTGGGCAAACAGATACTCTGCCCGCCTTGATGCCAGGCTGCTCCCAGCTTTGCGCACCCTGGCATCATAAACATTGAGCATATCGTTAGGAGGAAACTAGTTATGGCATGGCATGACGAAGCTGTATTTTATCACATTTATCCATTAGGACTTGCCGGTGCGCCGAAGCAGAATTCCTATGAGGAGCCGGTCCACCGTCTGAACACATTGATTCCCTGGATTTCTCATATAAGGGAGATTGGATGCAACGCCCTTTATATCGGGCCTCTTTTTGAATCCGTAGGGCATGGATATGAAACTACCGACTACAAAAAGCTGGACAGCCGCCTGGGCGATAATGAAGATTTGAAAAATTTTGTGGCGGAATGCCACAGGCAGGGAATCCGGGTGATCTTAGACGGGGTATTTAATCATACGGGACGGGATTTTTTTGCTTTTCAGGACATTAAAAAGAACCGGGAAAATTCCCCCTATAAAGACTGGTACTGCAATGTGAATTTTTGGGGAAATAATGAATATAATGACGGCTTTTCCTACCAAAACTGGGGTGGGTATAACCTTTTGATTAAGCTGAACCAGCAAAACCCGGCGGTTCGGGATTATATTTGCGATGTAATCCGTTTTTGGGCAAGGGAGTTTGACATTGACGGGATCCGCCTGGATGCTGCGGATGTGATGGAGTTTGACTATATGCGGGCTTTCCGGCAGGTGGCGGAGGAGGTAAAACCGGATTTTTGGCTTATGGGCGAGGTAATCCACGGCGATTATACCCGCTGGGTGAATGAAAATACCCTTCATTCCGTGACCAATTACCATTTGCACAAGGCCCTCTATTCCGGCCATAACGACCACAACTTTTTCGAGATTGCCCATACGGTAAAGCGGCTTTATGGAATGGGGGGCAACCGCCCGGACGGACTGAAGCTTTATAATTTTGTGGACAACCATGACGTAGAGCGGATCTATACAAAGCTTACGAACAAGGCTCATTTTGTGCCGGTTCATATCCTGCTGTATACGCTTCCGGGCGTCCCCTCGATTTACTATGGCTCAGAATTTGGGATCGAGGGAAAAAAGGAGCGCTATTCTGATGATTCCCTGCGCCCTGCCCTTCAGCTGTCGGATTATGCCGATGCGCTTGAAACAAATCCCTGCACCCGCCTGATTGCCGCCCTGGGGAAAATCCGCCAGGCTCATAAAGCGTTGTCCTACGGGGACTATCAGGAGCTGCTTTTGCTGAACCGGCAGTATGCGTTTTCCAGGAATTACGGCGGGGAAAGCATCGTGATAACCGTAAATAATGATGACAGCGATTATGTCATGAATTTACCGGCAGGATCGGGTTCTGCTTATGTGGGGGCTCTTTCAGGGCAGCGGGCAGATATCGTAGACGGCAGAATCACCGTCAATGTGAAAGCCAATGCCGGGGAAATCTGGGTTCCTGTATGGGAAGGGGAATGTCAAGCTGATGGCGACGGGACGGCCAGGGAGAATGTTTTTGAGGCCGTTACCGAAAAGAAGATTAAGAAGCAGGAAGAAGCGCCGGAAAACGCCATGGAACTTAGGCCGCAGGAGAAAGCGCCGGAAAACATGACACCAGAAAGAGCGGCGGAATCAGATAAAGCCATGGAACTGGAAAAAGCGGAAAAATCAGATAAAGTCATGGAATCTGGAAGAATTGTGGAAACGACAGAAGACGGAGGCATGGAAGCAAAGGATTCAATGGATTTAAAAAAAGCCGCAGAACCGAAGAAAATGACACAATCAAAAGCCCAGGCCAGTTCAAATCGCCAACAAACATCCGATAAACCAAATGGATCATTGATGTCGGATAAAGAATCAGAAGCCTTCGAGCGAGGAAAGATTTCCGGGCTTCAGGAGGCGATTCTTGCCATTATGGGGAAAAACGGCCCGATCACGGAGCAGATGAGACGGGATGTGATGGAAAACATATATTACGATTCCCTGATTAACTGGGTAAAAAGCTTCCGTTAAATAATTCCTTGATGTTTGTGTCAGGTGGTGAACACCGGCATCATGAACATCGGCATCAAAAGCAGTGATGGCTGCATGATGGTGGGCATCCGGGGCACTTGTGGGTGGGTGGCTCTGTCAGAGGACAAGGAGCGGTTCTCCATCTGCCTGCTCAGAGGGGAAGGTGCGCTGCGAGACGGGCGGCAAAAAAGAGACCGTCCGGGCTGGAAAGATGGCTGCCATGACTGAGGACGGGCAGAGCACGGTGGAGAAATTTTCTGCCGCTGACCTCCCTTCCTTTGTCATGGAAGAGATCGAGGACAGCGGCGCTCTGTCTGAAGCTGTGTTGGACGACTCCGGCATCAACGTGACCATTGTATCCTGCGTTACCATGATGAGAACTGGCAGGAACAAACGATGCGCATGGATAATGATATGGCTGAATTGATCCAACATGAATACGATCATCTGGATGGCATTTTGGCCACAATGAGGGCAATTGGCAACAAATCTTTTGTGATGAAGAAGCATAGATGTCTGAATTATCGGCCCGTTTGAAAAAGCTCTACACTGTATTTGGCAGGGTTATCTTTGTCGATATAAACATTCGCATATAAATCTTCTTTTCGCTTAAATGGCGACAAAACATAATAATTACTTACTGCTTTGTATTCCCTGCCCTTATAAATAAACCGGCAGACAATTCTGCAGCTGGTGTAGTTTCCTACTCTAATCCAGGCTGCCGGAATCATATCCTCTATTTCGGAGTCCATACAAGCACCTGAATACTTCAGGTGCTTCAATTTTTTCTTGTCATATAACAGCTTGCTCATTGAAGCCAAAAACAATATTAGCCATACAGAAACGTTGATTAACATAGCCTCCAATATACTTGAATTGAAAAAATTCCCAACAAGGCCAACAGCTAATTCAGTCACTGCTACAGACAAAGCGACATTAGCGCATATGGAGAATACATATTTTACAGGCTTAAGATTAGCAATTTGTTTTTCTTTAAAAAGTTTGGAAATATTTTCCTCTGCCTTTCTTTTGTATGCCTCCGTTGCTATATGCTCCCCTGAAAAAAGCTCGTTCAAACTAATCCCCAAAATATCGCACAAAGGCTGTAAAAGCGACACATCTGGCATCCCTCTTCCGTTTTCCCATTTGGAAACAGCCTGATTGGTAATCGCTAAAGTTTCCGCAAGCTGCCTTTGTGTCAGATTTTTTTCTTTCCTGCACTGTGCAATAAATGCACCTATTCTTTCCTGATCCATACAATAAATCTCCTTTGCTATAGTTGGCCTCAGTATATCAAAAAAAGAATCTATTTAGAACATACCAAGCGTTGACTCAACACTAAACGCTTCGTTGAGCGTCACGAATCATGATGCCTGGGTGCTCTAATGCCAGGATTTCTGCCTGTTCTTCCGCTGCCCACCCCTCATAGAGGGTGGGCAGAGTCGCCGCCGCCTGCCCAGCGGCGTTTGCATTTCATGGGAAAGATTGTCCGCCAACTCGTTTGGCTCGGCCAGAAGAAGCCGCCCTTTTTCCGCATCCCGGGCAAAACGAGCCATTCACGGCTTCTATTTTGGTAATAAGATACTCCCGGTTCTGGTGGATACAATACTTAATTTTGTTATGCAGTCCATATTTTATGACACGGTTTCCGCCCCTTGAGAATGTGAGGGAACGGTAGAAAAGTGCCGTGGGGCGGCACTTTGGGTACGGGATGTGTATGGATGCTGTCCAGCCAGGGAAAAAGCAGTTTGTTATGGCAAAACGGTCAGTTTTTCAGGAGTTTTGCCATCTGGAGCAGGGCCTGTGCTTTCTCTTTTGGCAGGACACGGGCGTTTTCCAGAAGTTCCCGTTCAAAAACGGAGGGATACATCGCTTCGGAATCCTCATTCAGAAATTCGGGGAGCGTGACGCCGAGGCAGGAGAGCAGTTTCTCCAGGATGTAAACGGAGGGCTGGTTTTCGCCTCGTTCAATCTTGTGGATATAATTTTCGGACACATCGGATTCTTTGGAAAGACGGTATACGCTGAATCCTTTGTCGCTCCGCAGCTTTTGGAAACGGTTTGGAATGTCGATCATGGCTGTCACCCTTTCTTGTCTATAGAGATTTGCAGTATTGGAAATCTGCTGGAGACAGATTCCAGACCTAACGGTCTGCCTGCTGATTTATATTATGGGTGATGGCCAAACAAAAAATAATACAAATAAAGTGGTTGAAAATACGGATATATTATTGCGTCATGGAAAAACGGGAGAACAAAGAGTCTGACGAGCCAGATTCTCGTGCCGGAGCGCGGCTGCTTTGGCAGCCATTTTCCTTGAGCGCGGAGTGCGATCTAAGATAAGAGGGAAGCGCGTTTGCTGCCGGGCTGCTTCAGAAGATTGCATTTCGCGGAAAGATTGATTTGATGCTGCACAGGAAAAAGTGATGCTCAGGGCACAGCGCTCATTTTTTATCAGAAAGCGGAGGCTACATGGTAACTGGGATTGAAAAAGATGCACATATGAAAAAACATGAAACAGAGAAAAGGCAGTCAAAAACGGCTGCCTTTTTATTATGAAAGGAAAAATCCATGGCAAAATTGAATTTCCGCAACGCAGTACTAGCCACTTTTGCAGGATACCATTTCTGGAACCATGCAGTAAAAAGTCCCATGAAGATAGGTAATGCAGAATTGATAAGCTCAACAAAGCCACTAACTGGGATCCGCATCAATAGCCAAGTGAAAACGGATGTGAACAGGTAAAGAACGCCCCAAGCCATGGTCAGAATACGGTTGGTTTTTAGAAAGAGAGCATTTTGTAAAGCGTCCGCGCCACCGTAGCTGTTTTCTTCCACATCCGTATAGTGCATTTCCAATACTATGCCTTTGCCGGGATAGTTTTCTTTGCGATAAAGCGCCGCCATTTGCCTGGTGAAAATCAGTGTGTCAGATTCTTTTTTTGCGGCAGCCTCTCCTGTTTTCGCATCGCCCTTATCAATCCCCCAGCTTGCGTCAGCGCAGGCTTCAAAGGCTTCCTTTGGCAGTAAAAGCTGGTCAAGCAGTTCCTACGTTTTGCCGGAAATCCTGCCGCTGGCGTATTCCTGTCCTGCCAACTTCACATACAAAAGGTATTCATTCGTGCGTGCAGACAGTTCCGGAACACGAAACAGTTCGCCCTGACCGCAAAAAACAGTTGTATAATTTCCCCGCCCGCAGAGATGATCGAAAAGACTATATACGCTGTCATAGTTTCCCTTTGCCGTATAAAAGCCATGTCTGCCCAAAGCAGGTCCTGGATGATCTGCTGCATATCATCCTGTATGCAGCATTGTCCGGGAGTGCGGTTCCAGCACGAAAAGCAGCCAAGGCAGGGTTTAATATTCATGCGGCTGATGGAAAGCTCTTTCGTCTGAATATCCCAAATTCCTTGCTTCATGCCATCCAGAAATGAATGGTCTTATGGGCAGGATTCGGCGATGCTTGACTCCCTGGAACAGCATGGCAATGAGGAACATATGGGAACGTATGCGGCCTTGAAAGGGGTGTTTTTGTTCGGCGAGGCTGCAGGCAGACGCACTTCCTTGACAGAAAGGCAGAAAAAGAATATAATTAAAAAAGGAAGACAAAAAATGGATCAAAAAAGACAAGAGTATATTAGAGGCCTCTGTATGATGGATGACCTGTTAATGTCCGTCGTCCTGCAAAACAAAGAGTGCGCGAGACTTGTCCTGCGCATCATCCTGGAGGATCCAGGACTCGAAGTAGAAGAAGTCCATACCCAGGAAACGGTCAATTTGACTTTCTGGGATTTACATTTTACTGTGGAGTGGATGCAAAGAAACGCTTTTTCCGGTGTAAAGTAAAGACAAGCCGTAAGAAACTACGCAGCAAGACAAAGGCGATGAAAGAGTGGATAAAGAGCCACAGGGATATGCCGCTGGAATGGATATTCAGGATGGTAAATGCCAAACTAAGAGGACATTACCAGTATTATGGAGTGACAGATAACATGGAGGAAATATGCCTGTATCTGCACAATACAAAGATGTTGCTGTTTAAGTGGCTGAACCGCAGAAGCCAAAGAAGGAGCTATACATGGGAAGCTTACACCAAAGGACTATTGAGAACTTTTCCATTAATACAGCCACAAATCAGGGTGAGTTTGCTAGGTAGATAACATATGAATGTAAAGTGAAAAGCCGTATGCGTTAGTAGCGCACGTACGGTTTTGTATAGGGGTATGGGGAGTAATCCCCATATCTACTAGAGAACGGCAAGAAACAGGATGATACGCCTCTTGGGAGGCTGATGCAGGATTTCTGGTGCAAAGATCCAAAGGATATGCATTATCCTGAGCTGGCTGCCGAAAACCGGCGGCTTAAGGAAACCGAGTAAGGAGCGAGGCAGATGGAAAGCGTTGTGGATCGGATTTTCGTGGAAGGCCGTGAGGAAGGCCGCGAGGAAGGCCGTCAAGAAGGCAATATCAGCACTTTGTACGAACTTTATAAAGATGGGCTTCTGTCACTAGACCATGTTTTGGCCAAAGTCAATATGTCAGAACCGGATTTTATCAAAAAAGCAGAGAAGATCGCAAAAGCACATTGAGCTGGCTGCTGAGGATCGGCGGCTTATGCACCTGATCACGACACTGAAAACTATATCTGGTAATGGATGATCAGGCAGCAAGTAAACTTGCCGCTGCGAGATAACAGCCTGGCTAAACAGAGCATCATCGTTCAAAATGTAAAACAGTATTTTCCCCAAAAGCTTCAGCATAATGCTGGGGCTTTTTGTGCCAGAAACATACCTGGATATATAATGTACCCTATAAGGTGGAAACGGCAAGATTTCAATAAATATTACCTAGGTAAATGGCTAAAGGAATGGTATAAAAGGTCATTAATTTTAGTTTTGGTGTTTTGATCTTGGCGCTGCTTTTTATGAGGACTTATGCTTTATTCTGCTTGCTCTAACATTAGAAACAGGTTCGGTTGTAGTCTGGAAAAAGAATCAGACGCTTGGAGCGGCCGCTTCCCAATTTATGAGGTTTCTTAAAAATGCTTTTTAGGCATTATAAGAGATTTGATGTAGGCATTAGACATTCCTTGAAAATTAAATTAAAATGTAGGTGTTCAAGGAGGACGCCTACATTTTTTATTATCTGTGGAAAGGAGCTTACGAATGACGATTGATGAAGCAAGCGCACGTTACAATAATGCGGCTGTTATTGGAAAGAGAAAATACCGAGGCGCAAAGGCTTGATATGTTGAATAAAAGGCGCAGCGCCACCCTTGATGAAATTCATTTCAGAGAAATGCAGTTGGATCGGATGGATTATCTTCGCCACAGGATTAGGGAATCAAACAAAGGAGGAAGTTATGATGGCGTGTATGATGGCGTCTGCATTGGCAGCCTGTGGGAGCACAGAAAACGATGTTGATGAGTATATTGTTCCAGAGCCAAGCACAACGGTAGAACCAGCAGTAGAAACAGAAAGCGAAGCGGAAACAGAGAAAAGCACTTCCCCGGCAGATACAGCAGATGAGGCTGCGGAGACAGAACCGGAGCCGGAGGATACAGCGGCAACCGGGTTGGTTGTATATTTCTCATGGTCGGGAAATACAGAATCGGTTGCTTTGGAAATTCAAAATCAGTCAGGCGCAGATACGTTCCGTCTTGTACCGGCAGAGCCTTATACGGATGATTATGACGCGCTTTTGGATATTGCGCAGGAAGAACAAAGGAATGGGGCTCGGTTCTGGCGGGGCGACCTTGAATGAGGAAATCAGCCAGTGGCTTGATGCAAATGGAATTGAATATGAATTAGGAGGCGATACAATGCAATATATAAAACTTGGAAATTCTGATTTGACTGTTTCCCGCATCTGTATGGGCTGTATGGGATTTGGCGACGCGAATAACGGTCAGCACTCATGGACGATTGACGAGGAACATTCCCTTGAGATTATTCGGCGGGGGCTGGATTTGGGCGTTAATTTCTTTGATACGGCAATCGCTTACCAAAGCGGAACCAGCGAGCAGTATCTTGGCCGGGCACTTTGGGAGTATGCAAGGCGTGAGGATGTGGTGGTGGCGACAAAATTTCTTCCCCGCACTCAGGATGACATCCGGGCCGGGATTACCGGACAGCAGCATATTGAGCGGATGATAAACCGAAGTCTTTCTAATCTTGGCATGGATTATGTGGATTTATATATTTATCATATGTGGGATTATGAAACGCCGCTTTATGACATTATGGAAGGTGTAAATTGTGAGTAAAGTGAAAAATGGGAAGAATAAGCAAAGTGAAAATCTGGTGTATGTAGATAGCCCTCATAAAAGAAACATGGTAAAATCTTAGAAGAAACGAGGTAAATCAATATGGAAAAGCAGGTTTATATCACAGAGGAAGAACGGGCAAAGTGCCAAAAGGTGGCGGATGCGTTTGCGGAGCTGTATGAAATGGAAAATATCGTAGTGCTTGATGCGGGCAGATATGGTTTTGTGGAATTGAAATATTATAAGCCGCCGTATGGATTTGAAGAAGATGCAACCTTTACGGACAGCAGGGTATTGTTTGATGCGCTTTGGCAGGAATGGTTTAATACAACACTATATCTGACAGCAAAGGAAATGAAGTTAGATGATATTCTCTATGGGGAAGTATTCAGCCGCCTTTCAAAAGAAAAACAATCGGCAATTATCGGGAGAAAAGCTGACTTCGCACAAAAGGCAGGTATAACTCTATAAAATGAGTTTTACGAAAAGAAAACACTCTATGTAGAGGATAAAAAAGATTAGAAAGGCTCTGTGTACGATAATATGCAGGGCTTTTTGCTTTTGGACATAATGTCTAAAAGTTATAAAAAGGGAATGAATGAGATGGATTCCGTAGGCGTAGTAGCATTGTGGAAAAGTGTATAACTGCCTATTTTATGGAGTTGTGGGTAACTATGTTTGCAGGACGTGGGAAAGCTGCACTTTGCTTTTCCAGGGAGTGTAAAATAAAGTGTGTAAGTTTAGAAATACAGCAAATCTAACAGCACGCTTTATTTTTCTGTGTAAGGTGTGCTATACTCGAAGAAAGGATG
>CAJTFL010000043.1 GCA_910575565.1 Lachnospiraceae bacterium
AACGGCTTCCTGCGCAATCATTGCTGAAATCGGCATTGATATGAAGCCGTTCAAAACCGCGGAGCATATCTGTTCATGGGCAGGCCTGTGCCCCGGCAATCATGAAAGCGCCGGGAAACGGAAAAGCACATCTATCACGAAAGGCAATCCTTACATAAAAAGTATGCTTCGTGAAATTGCCTGGGTAATCGCCGGAAAACGCAATACCTATCTGTCTGCCTGGTATTGGAGAATCAAACAGAAGAAAGGGGCTAAAAAAGCTATTATTGCCCTTGCAAGAAAACTTCTTGTAATTATTTACACCATGCTAAAGCAAGGCACTCTTTTCGATGAATCCTGTTTTGAAGCCAGACGTAAAAGCTGCGAACAAAAACAGCTTTCCCGATACATACGTGAATTAGAGAAGCATGGCTACCATGTGGAAGCGCAAGCCTGATTTTTTGTAATACCAATATTTCACTGACGGCAGCCATTTTTATGACTGCTTTATCATGATGCTTCCATGATTGTTGAAAACATTTGTTGTCAAGGTTCAGTTCTTGGCTACGAGTTTTATTTTCGTAGCAGAGTTCTTAACTAACTGACATTGGAAGTGATCTGGAGCCCAGGGGATTCGGATGTGCTGCGTGTGGACCAGGAGGGCATGGTGAGCGCCAGGGAGAATGCCAAGTGGATTAGGGATCTGATTGAGGCGGAGAAGGAGAAGAACAAGGAGAATCCGTATGCGAAACAGGAGGCGGCGGGCAGCCGGTCGTCCTATGTGACGGTTACGACAAAAGACGGGGAGAAGCAGGCAGTGTGTGCGGTGAATCTGTCTTTTAAGACTGTGGATCGGACGGTGGTTCATGTGGAGAAGGTGTCGGTAAATCAGGCAGAGTTGAAGTTTTCTGTGGAGAAGGTTCTAACCGGGAGCAGGATCAGCCCCAAGGTTGAGTACAAGGTGACAGAGGCTCAGAGGATCGGGGCTGTGGTGGCGCCGGCAGAGGCCCAGAACAAGTCAGTGGAATACAGTGTGGCGGACAGTACAGTAGCTGCGGTTTCGGAAGACGGTGTGGTGACGGTTAAGCGGGACGGCAAATGGATTCAGGATCTGGAGGCTAAGGACGCTGCCAATCTGGCAAAGAACCGTTATGCCTTGTCTACGGCGGCCGGGAGCAAAAAGACCGTTGTGACGGTGACTACGGAGGACGGGCAGAAAACGGCTCAGTGTAAGGTGAAGGTAGAGTTTAAGACGACAGACCAGACCATACGTCCTGGTACTTCTTCCGGAGGCAGTTCAGGAGGAAGCTCCGGAGGGAGTTCTTCCGGGGGAGGTTCCGGCAGTTCTTATAGGGGATCGTCAACTGCGTCAGGTGGTCCGGGGGCTGTGGGACAGACACAGGGGAGCTGGAAGCAGGATTCTATAGGCTGGTGGTATCAGTATCAGGACGGAAGCTATCCGAAGGCCTGCTGGAAGCAGTTGAGCTATAATGGCGTGCTGGAGTGGTATCATTTTGATGAGCGTGGGTATATGGAGACCGGATGGTTTACGGATACGGACAGGCATGTGTATTACTTGAATCCTGTGAGTGATGGCACGAAGGGGCGCATGGTTACGGGGTGGAACCTGATTGAAGGGAAATGGTATTATTTTAATACGGTTTCTGACGGGACCAGGGGAGCCATGTTTGTGAACCGGAAGACGCCGGACGGGTATCAGGTGGATGGGAAGGGGGTGTGGGTGCAGTAACATGTTAACCGGTACTTTTCATTTGGCCCTGTTTTGTGTATAATAGGTTAAGAAGTGGTATGGTGAATGGCTGTTGGATATGAGGAGGTGTGGTTATGTCCGGGATAGAGGCGGCAAAAAAATTATACAATACATGCAGGGATATGGATATAGAGGAAACCATGGAACTGGTGCTGAATGCGGAGACAGAGGAAGAGGGAGAGTTCTTTTCACTGTTAAGTGATTTCATTCTGCAGAGGAAGCAGAGAGAAGTCATTGCCCAGAAGGAGTTCTAAATGAAGCGGTATATTTTATATGCTGGAGTAAATGGCGCCGGAAAATCCACATTATACCGGACTACCCGATATAAAAACAGCATGCCCAGGATTAACACGGATGAGATTCTCAGGGAGTTTGGGGACTGGAGGAATACTTCTGATTTGATGAAGGCGGGCAAAATCGCGGTGGCTCATCTTAATGATTATTTATTGCAGGGGGTTGCTTTTAATCAGGAGACAACCCTGTGCGGCCATTCAATTATAAAAACCATACAGAGGGCAAAAGAGGCCGGATATATGATCGAAATGCATTATGTGGGAGTGGATTCCTCGCAGATTGCTAAGCAGCGCATTGCCCAGCGGGTAAAAATGGGAGGCCATGGGATTCCTGACCGGGATGTTGACAGGCGGTATGGGGAGAGTCTGAGGAATCTGAAAAAGGTTTTGGGATTCTGTGACCTGGCAGCGTTATATGACAATACGACCCAGTTCAGGAGATTTGCCATATATAAAAATGGTGAGGCCATAAAAGTATCCCGGAATGTCCCGATGTGGTATAGGAAGTGGCTGGATGATGGGTTTATGGCTATTTGGCAGGAGACACAGGAAGCGTTCCGGGGTGAGGCTGAGAAGGCCGGCCTGAGAGATGAACAGGATGTCGTGGAGATGATTAAGGAAATGAGAAAGGAAAACCAGTAAGCGGAGCAGCAGATTATGTGGTGTGAGCTTGTCATGAAGTAGGATGGGAAAAGGCATAGTATTTGATGAGAAGAGGGAAGTCTTAACTTATGAGGGTTGAGCTTTCCTCTTTTTAATCTTAAGACTTCTGTAAGAAAATAAATCTGGAATGCCCTCGACATTGAATGACCGGATTCGATATGATGATTACAGAAGGAGGTGTTTTACATGAGAAAAAGAAAGTTATGGAGTCTGGTGATTCTTTGTCTGCTGGTGTTTGGGTGTTCAATGTCTGTGTTTGCGGGAACCTTTGAGGAGACGTCTTCAGGATGGCATTATCGGAAGGATGACGGAAATTATGCCAGGTCAGAGTGGGTTCTGGATCAGGGGGCTTATTAATATCTGGACCAGAACGGGATTATGATGGCGGATACTACCACGCCGGACGGGTATCTTGTAGGCGGGGGATGGAAGCTGGGTGACGGAGAGACAGGTTACGGGAGGGTATGTGAGGACGCCTTACGATAACCAGTCTTATTACTATGATCTGGATTGGAGACGGTATATTTTTGACGGGGAGACGGATTATGCGTGGGTTTCTGATCATAGGGTGCTTGCGGCGGTTCGTGGTATTCTGTCTGTGTCGGAATTGTCAGAGACAGATAAGGCCGTGTATGATGAACTGGAAAAGTTCCTGATAGGATTTGATTATGGAGCCAGTGATTATGAAAAGGCTAAGAGGGTCTATGAAGAAATCACTGGGAGGGCGGTTTACCATGAAGGAAAATGTGTGCAGGCGGATGATGAGGTACATAGTATCCTGATTGCCGGAACCGGGAAATGTGTTGGTTTCGCCAGAACCTATAAGCTGTTCGCCAATGCGGTGGGATTGAAATGTGGTTTTCGGGAGGACGGCGCTCATATGTGGAATGGTGTCTATGTGAATAGTGAGGCTATAACCATTGACGCTTCTACGGTTGGAGCCTCGGCAGATTTTTATCTGTGGAGAATGAGGGCGGTATGTCCGTATTGCGGCCATGAGAATACGTTTGGCAACCGGGAGGCAGGGCGGCCTTGTGGTAACTGCGGGATTCAGATTCAGAATCCGAAATACAATTGAGCCACCCCATGGAGTAGGGAATCAAAAAATAAAATGTAGTGATCGGGCACATCTGCGGACACGGATGTGCCCTTTCTTTTGAAAATGAGGGAAAATATGACACGATTTAATCATCTTTATCAGAGGCTGAAACGTGGAATCGCCTTTTTACTGGCAGTGATTCTTACGGTTCAGCCTTTTTTTAGTTTGGATTTAGGCTCTATTTCTGCCTTTGGGGTAGAGACACAGGGAAGGAGCAGCAGTTTTGCTTATTATGATTCCAGCAACCTGTTAAAACCGGGGGCTAGTTTCCCTTTTTATGGCAAGGATCATAACCGGGTAGGTTTATGGCCATACGGATTGACCAATGTGGAGGGGAATAAAAGTGCTCCGGGATACTGCCTGGAACCTAACAAATCCATGCGTACCGGGACAGGGGGAACCCTTGTAACCTATGACCTGGATTTGGATGGGGATAACCTGCCTTTAGGACTGACCAGGGAGGAGGCGGAGATTTTGTGGTGTGCCCTGTCTTCTTCGGGGAACTTTGAGGGATATCAGGGTAACGTGGGAAAGGTGGGACAGAGCCATTATATCCTTGGCCAGTGTGCTACTTGGGTGATTATGTCTGGTAACTGGCAGGGCTGGATGATTTCAGAAATCAGATGGAAGTTCTTATGGCGAACCTGAAAAGTCCGGTTTTGGCGGCAAAGACAAGAGGGGGCTTGGAGCAGTTTTTTAACCAGACTAATGGAGCGGTGGAGGAAGGGGCTGTACCGCGGTTTGCCTCTAAGTATAAGAGTACGGCTCCTGTACATGAAATGACCCAGAATGATGACGGAACCTACACCATTTCATTGAAATATGGAGAAGGTTTTGACTGGCGGCAGTCTACCTTAGTCTATGATCTGCCGGAAGGGTAGAGTTTTACAAGGGAGACAGACGGTGTGACGTTCATCTGTACCACTGGAAACCCGGATATTGGTTTGGTGAAGGGGCATTTTGAGGAGGGTTCCGGAGGCGCGAAATACTGGGTGAAGCCGAATACTTTTAAAATCTGGTATCCCGATGGCTGGACAGAGGGCAGTGCGGTGGAGGGAAAGCAGGCCATGATCACCATGGCCGGGGAGCAGCAGATCTGGGAGGTATGGCTGTCCTTTGGAAAGGGGGATACCCATACGGAAACCGGGGACGGAAGCTTTGAGATTTCCTATACCCAGTATCAGCATGAAGAAACATTTAAGCGTGATTATAAGATAGAACTGGAAAAGCGGTGTGATGAGACTGGGAAGACTCTGGCGGATTCTACTTTTGAGATTCTGGAGCAATTTGATTTCTCCCAGCTTGACGGGACAAACCTGGAGGCGGAGCAGTTTCGTAAAAACGCGGCGACATCAGAAGGGGGATTCGAAACTTTAAGCGTCTGCCAGAGTGAGATTACCACGGATGGGAATGGCCACTTTGAGCATTCGGATCAGAAGACTTACCACTATTCCAAAACCTACTGCGGTGGTCATCCGGAACCGGTAATTGAGCCTGCGGAGGTGTCGGATGAGGCATCCGAAGAGGAGCAGGCGGAGGCTGATGAGAAAAACGAACAGCTGGAACAGGATGCCTGGGCAGCCTGGCAGCAGTGTGTGGACTGGTGTGAGCAGAACTGTGATTTCCACTCTATTGATGAGGGTGCGGCCAGGGATGATATGGAGGCTGACCGGAATCAGGCTTGGGAGACCTTTATCCGTTTAAAGCGGATTTATACGGTGCGGGAGATTCAGGCAAGGAAGGGCTATATTCTTCATGACCTGCATAATGATGATCTTCCTGTTGAGATTGTGGAGTTTATGTCTTCCCAGGCGGAGGGAGATGGAGAGATTACCGGCCATTATCCGGGGAACAAGAAGGAGGAAAATGGGAGAAATGGTGCGGATTCGGCAGAAACTTTGGAAACTCCGAAGGTGAGTTTGTCTTTGAAGGAACGGAAACTGGTTCAGGCGGCCGTGGAATCTTCGGAAACAGGTTCTGAAAAAGAAAGAATGGATTTGGGGCAAAGAAATGACGCCGTGGCCATGGAGAAAAGGGAAAGCAGCGGAACGAAATCGGAGACGGAAGAAATGGAGCCTGATGAGACAAAGAGAGTGGAAACAAAATCAGGTGAAATGGAATCATCTGGAACGATTAGGGACTTAGAGAAGGTGAGTCAAAAAGAAGAAAAGGGGGAACAGCAGGAGAACCATAAGAAAACGGGTGAGGCCGGAGAGAACGGAGAGGTACAAGGGGAATCTCAATCTGGCACTCCGAATCCTGGTAATGAGGAATTAGAGAAAGGGGAGTTAGATACAACAGAGCCGGAGGGATCGGAAAAGGCAGAGGAAGAATCCATAAAGGAAAGAGAGCCGGAGATAACGCCAACAGAAGCAGAAACGGAAGAATCCGGCCAGGTTCAGCCAGGAAGTACTGATAAGGGCAAGGATTCCCAGGGAATATCTGGGAAGGGAATAGAGGAATCGGAGTGGGAGGATGAAGAACAAGACATGGAGTTAATCAATGACTTGGTTCCTGCCACGGGTTCCAATGCCAGGGAATGGTTTGACTTTGCCACGCCCTTTAATGCGGTTCCCTCATTCTTTGCCGTGAATCGCCCTATGGGGATATCGGAGGATGAGGACGAAGAGGGGACGGCTCCGGCGGAAGCTGGAAGTGGGACGGAGTTCAGGAGGAAAGCGAAGTGCCACATATTGACCAGTCGTCTTACCCGTCCGATTATACCGGAGCTTCATATTAATAAAAGGGATATGGAACTTTATGAGCAGGATGGAGAGGACAGCTACGGGAAATCCCAGGCAGACGCTACTTTGGAGGGGGCTGTGAATCAGGATTATATCCTGCAGAAAGTGTCTTCGGCTCTTTTAAATTCCGGGTATAAAGGCGGCCTGACGGATGGACCGTGGACTCTTTTAAAGTTGTCTGGGCAGACTAATGGGGAGAGGATTGAGGAAATCCTTGAGTATTGTGCTTCGGACAGTTTCTGGGACGCTTGTGAGGTGGATGAGATTAGCCAGAAGGGCGGAAGCTGGTACGAAAGAATCCGCTATGGCTATAAGGGGATTGTGAACCAGAATGCAATCTATGATAAGGGGACTGGCCGTCTGGTGGTTCGCAGGGAGTATGAGAATGGCCATTACTATGTGGTTTATGAAGCGGATCAATATGAGAGGGACGGATACCGGTTTACGGTGGAGAAGAGGGAACTGGACAGAGAGGCACTTGCAGCCGGGGAAATCCGCTTAAAGACGGTTTACAGCCCTGTGTATGAAACTTATGGAGAGGGAGAGTTTATCCTGGATTCCCAGGGACAGAAGGTTCCGGTTATGGAGACAGTGCCCCAGTACACCACCCAGGAGACGCTGACCTTTGAGGAGATTCTGACGCCAGTGAAGGTATCTTATGATAAGGACAGGAAGTGTTCCGTGGTTCATATGGGTACATCAGGGAAGACCTTTGAGGTGACGGAAACGGAGGCGAAGAAAGAGGTGGTTATGGAAGATGAGAGGATTACGGTGGATTTCCGGAAGACGGATGGATTAAGTGGGGAGCCATTAGAAGGGGCTGTGCTACAGTTGGTTGAGAAGGATGAGACGGTGATCCGGGAATGGGTTTCCGGGAAGGAGCCGGAACGGTTTATGGGAATCCATGCAGGGACTTATGTGATTCGGGAGAAGAAAGCGCCGGAGGGATTTGTGCCCATGAAGGATATGGTGGTTGAGATTCGGGAAGATCAGGCGGTGCAGACGGTTATTGTCCGGAATCAGCCTATTCAGGCAGAGATCGGGAAGTCGGACGGCGACAGCGGGAAGCTGTTAGGCGGGGCGACCCTACAGCTGGTGCGTAACCGGGACGGAAAGGTGATCCGGGAATGGGTGTCCAGAGAAGGCCAGACAGAGGCATTCAAGGGCCTGGAAAGCGGGTGGTATACAGTGAGAGAGCTGAAAGCGCCTTCCGGGTATCGGAAAATGGATCCACAGGAGATTGAAGTGAAGGAAACGGAAAATGTTCAGGAGTTTATGGTGAAGAATTATAAGATCCGCCATTCAGACGGTGGTGGAGGTGGTGACAGACCGAGCCGGACAGAGAGTATATGGAGTTGTATAAGGTGGACGGGGATACGGGGAAGCGGTTAGCGGGAGCCACGATTACGGTTTATAAGCTGGACGGTAGCGTGTATTTTGAGGGCATGACGGGTATGGACGGAACGGTGAGGTTTCGGAAGCCTGGAAGCGGGAGTTATGTATTCAAAGAGACGAAGGCGTCGGAGGGGTATTATCTTAATGGGAATGTGTATCAGTTTGTGGTTGGGATAGACGGGAAGGTGGCCGGGGAGGATACGGTTCTTGACTATAAGAAAACCACGGTGATTATTTCCAAGGAGGATGTGACTACATCGGAGGAGCTGCTGGGAGCGGAGATTGAGATTACGGATAAGGACGGGAATAAGGTCTTTGAGGGAACCAGTGATGAGAACGGGAAGGTGTATTTTGAGGTTCCGGTTCCTGGGGAATACCATTTCAGGGAAGTAGTGGCTCCGGAGGGATATGAGTTAAATGAGACGGTCTTTACTTTTACAGTCTTTGAGGACGGAACAATTATAGGGGATTGTACCATTACGGATCGGAAGCACTATGGCAGGATTACCGCTTCCTATGAGACAGAGCGGAAAGGTGACGGTGATATGACTGTGGGAGAACTTCTGTATGCGCCGAAGACCGGGGACACCAGCGGGTTGGCAGGGCTGTTTGCGGTGTGGCTGGCTTCTGTGGCCGGACTGGTTGGAATGGTGTTTTGGAGAAGGAAAAAGAAGAAAGGAGATGATGGGACGCCGCCGGGAGGCGGCGGAGCGTCCGGTGGTTTGGGCCGGAGATGGAAAGAGACAGGGAAGAAAGGGAACCGTGGAAAGGATTGTGGGAAACATGGCAAGAAGGCTGGGGAGTTTATAAGGCGTTCGGGGGCGTTTCTTATGGCGGTATTCCTGGCGGCAGGTGCTCCGGCTTTTACGGTGAAGGCGGCTTCTGATACAGAGGGAGAGGTTTTGGAGAATCTGTATGAGGAGCACCAGTATGTTACGGAGAATCTGGATTCGGATGAGGCTCAGAAACTGTTTGAGAAGGAGATTTAGAGGGATGGTATGACTTACCGTCTCTCGGAAATCCGCACAGAGGTGGTGAAGGAAGAGCAGGCTGGAGGCGGTGAGGAGATGTTGGAAGTTACCAGTAGCCCGTTTTTGAAGGATGTGGCGGAGAAGTACAAGCCGGAGGAGACTTATGAGAAGGACGGGGTGGTTTATCGTCTGGATGGAAGCTGGATTGAGGAAATGGCGATTCCGGCTCATGAGGTTCCGGTGACAGAGGAGGTGGTGTATGAGGCTGTGGAGGCGTTGGATCGGATTCCTTCTAAGATTTCAGTTACCATGACGGATGAGGGCATGGGGCAGGAAATGAAAGTGGTGGCAGCGGATGACCGGCAGGAACTGGGGGATGAGCGCTGGGAGGATACCTTTTCTTTTCCGGTTACGTTTCATGAGCATGGCCTGGAGGGGTACTGGCTTGGGGCCAAGGTGTTCACGCTGGAAGGGGATGTTCCTGATTTTGCGGGGTATGAGAGAGAACTTTTAGCGTTAATAGAGGCCAGTGATGAGGATTATCAGGTGGACTCGGTTTCCTGGGACGGGGAGGCTTATGATTTATCATGAGGGAGGGAGCCGGGGAAGAGGGGCTTTCTCCCTGTAAGGAAAGTTTAAAAAGTTTTTTTGGAAATGCCCTTGAAATTTGAAAGGGGGATTTTTTAGAATGGAATTAAGTGACGGAGGGAAGGTTGTTCTGGCGGATCTGGTGATGTGGGAAGGGGTTCGGCAAAGGGCTGTGATTGTTTATAAGAAAAGGGGAAGTGCGGAATGAAGAACAGGAGAAATGGTGTGAGGATCAGCGGATATAAGAGTGGGTATGGACGGAAGAAAGAGGGAAAGGCGGTGAGGGTTCCAGTTTGTCCTTATTGTGGAAGGGTGTCGGTTTTGCGGCCAGCGGAGTACGTGTATGGGGAGAATGCGATTGTGGAGGGGAGTCTTTTGTATGTGTGCAGCGGGTATCCGGCGTGCAGGGCTTATGTGGGGGTTCATGAGAGAAAAAGCCTAAGGGGATGCTGGCGGATTCGGAGCTTCGGAATAAGCGGATTCGTGCCCACAGGGCTATTGACCGGATCGTGAGGGCTGGGTGTATGAGTAAGGACGGGGTGTATGTGTGGCTTTTGGGGAGGCTGAATCTGCCATATGAGGAGACCCATATCGGGTATTTTTCAGATTATCTGTGTGAGGAGACGATCAGAGAGTGTGAGAAGGTGATGGAGAACTGGAATGGGAACCGGAGAGGGAGAGCGGCGTGAGGGAGGAGAGAAACGGATGAGATTGGAACCGTCTGAGGAAATGATGTATAGGAGGATGGACTGGAAGGAGCGGCGGCTCCTTCTTTTTCCGTTATTGGGGATTTTGGTGTCTGTGGGGGTGTTGATGATTGGGGCTGGGCGCTGGAGGGTATATGGGGTGGTTGTTGTGGGACTGGCTGTTGGTGCTTTGATGGTGGTTTGGGTGGTGTACCGGGGGATTCAGAGGAGGATTATGCCGCTTGCGAACTGCTTTTTGGAGGTTCAGAGGGACTGTTTTGTGGCGGTGCAACCCTTTCGAGATGGGGAATATGAGTCTTGCAGGATTTATTTTGAGGAGATTGAGGGGCTGATTGAAGGGGAGAAAGGAAAGGGGTTTTATGTGAGGATTTCTGGGGAGGGGAAGAGTGTGGTGCAGAGGAAAGAACGGGGGAGAGTGATGTTTGTTAGTTCGGAGGGGTATGATGAGGAAAAGTTTGGGGTAATGTATGGTAAGATAATGGGAAGGGTGCTAGAATATGATAGGAGTGTATAAGTTTCAGTAGATTTGACTGTAATTTTAGCAAGGCTGCGAGATAGCCAATATATAGGAATCTTATCTTGTTTTTTCCCATATGTGTTTAAGCCTTCTATACAAATCTTGATAATTGTTATAAAATAGATATAGCAGTTCTGCTATGAAATTGGAATCTTTTGCTAAATAAGCTATATGTAACACTATAAGTTTTTTAAAGAGGAAGGGATAAAGATGGAGTTTGGGAAAGCAGCTTTTGATATTATTATGGAATTGATCTCAGCATATGAAGTTGGACAAAATATATATGATAAGTGGACAAAAAAGAGTCAATTTGAAAAGAATTGCTGTGCTAAAAGAAGTATCAGTACTCAATTAGAAGATAAGCTGCGTTCTTTTATGATAAATCATGAAGAAGATTTGTTTTTAGATTCCGATTGGTTTTGTGATTTTTTAAAATATCAGAATCCAGTTGAGAAAATAGTAGAATATCTTGTCGGAGACAGGGGGGAGCATGGTCGAATTGTTCAGGACGGTTTTATAGGCCATCTTGTGTGTGACGCAAGGGAGATAGCCCAAGTAAACGGCAGGGAACTTACGGCAAAGGATCAATTGGTTTTAAAGGAATTATATCAGGTATTGGCTGCCGAAGCCAGGGATATTTTGAACGGACAGATGGATTTGCCTCAAAAGTACAGACAGAATGAGATGATGCGGAATATCTGGCAGGCCAATGAATCGCAGACTGACTGGATGGAAAAGTTGTTTGAAAGGGAGAAAACAGAGTTTTCAGAAAAAAAGTATGAGTACCCTGTACTTCATATAAAGCGGTATTGTTATAACCAGGAGAATCGGCTGACAGGAGAGAGCAAATTTGCAAATAAATTTCAATTGACAGAACTATGTCAGAAATATCCTTTTATTATCCTGCTAGGAGAAGCTGGAAATGGAAAATCCACAGAATTACAGTGGACGGCTGCGTTTTATAGTGAAAATTCAGATTTGCCAAGGCCGGTTTATCTGACTTTAAAAACGTACATAGATGAAACCATAGAGGACTTAGCTAAAAAACACGGATTCTTTATAGAAAAAGAGCATGAATTATTTTTTCTTATTGACGGATTTGATGAGATATCAGGAGGGAATAAACAAAATTTTTTAAAACAGTTGACAGCATACCATGAACAGAATCCGAAAGCAAGATTTTTAATATCCGCAAGAAATAATTTTTACCGCAAGGACATCTTAGGGGATTATTTTGAAACTGTATGGATAGATTCGCTGACAGATGAGGATGTTGCAGAGTTTGTTAGGGAATCAGGGATAGATGATAGGAAATTTTTATTAGAAATTGAACAGCGCAGCTTAAAAGAATTACTCTTGATCCCTTTTTATTTAATAGAATTATGCAGTATCTATCAGGAAAAAAAGACACTTCCGGAACGAAGTCAATTAATGAAGGAGTTAATGGAACATAAATTTGCCGAAGATTCCAGGAAGTTCCGAATGACAATGGATATTGATTTAGCGGAACAGAAGACGAGGATATTTTCTCAGCTTCAAAAAATTGCGGCTGCAATGCATGGGATGGATTGCAATTCTCTTCCGGAAAAAGATTATCAGAGGTTTATCCCTTCTTTGGAGGCCAGGGAGCTTTTGCGCTATAGCAGTATCTGGAAATGCCAGGAAGAGGGCTGGCAGTTTTCCCACAATAATTTTGGCGAATATCTGGCGGCAGAGTATCTTGCCAAGTGTCTGTTTGATGAGGTGAAAACTCTTGTATCAGCAGGATATCCGGAACTGGGAATCTGCAGAAACTGGAATCATGTATTGTCTTATTTGCTCTTTATGGGCAATGAGGACATAGAGGCGTGGCTTTTGGAAGCGGATTTTACTTTGTTTTTTGATTCGGATGTAACCCGGATTCCGGCTCCAAAGCGTTCAAAAATCCTGCGCAAAGAATGGGAAAGATTAAAAAAGCAGCATGAATGGATTACAGGACAGCGATATCGGCCGGAGAAATTAATGCAATTTGGAGTAAATTATCTGGAAATTGATATGTTTTTAAACGAAATCAGGAATCCTCTGGACATTGTTGTACAGCAGAATGCAATTCTTGCATTGAGTTATTGCCCTAATTTATTTGGATGTGATGATAGAGTTCGGGATACTCTGATGGAGTTATGTCAAATACAACAGGAGTATGAGGACGTTTATGAACGTTCAATACTTTGTATGTTGGAATTAGGTTTGATGGGTGAGAAAGAACTTGAAAAGTTAATGCAAATTTTTCGGGAAACAGGAGTATCAGAGATCCGTTTTGTTCTATATCGCTGTATTCGCGTTTTAGGAAAGGCAGATAAGTATATCTGGTTCTTATTAGATGGATTAAAATATAGCTGTTGGTATGAAGGAAGGCTGGGGAATGAGTCTTCAGAATTGCATTATACTTTGATGTGTGTAGAGGAACCCTCCGCAGCTATAAAAGTGATTAAGGAATTAGCGGACGACAAGAGATACTTTCATATCTACCAAATTGATAAGGTGATAGAACATATTTTCACCGGATTTACCGAAAAAGAAGTGAGATTTACAGATGATAAGTGGTATACATTGGTAGAATTTTATGAGATAGTATCTTCTAATGGACTGCATAATTTTGAAAATATGGTTTTAAATTATTTTTCAGATATAGGAGAGAAAATAAAGTTATGCCAGTATGAATTGAAAAACGTTATGGAGGGGAAGCATTCATGGGTTTTTATAAGGCAGTTGCTTGACGATACAGTTTCTAAATGGGTATTGGAACAATATAAAAATGAGCAGCTAAGTCAGACGGAGGCAAGATTATGTATTGACTTTATGGACGATCGAAATGCGGTGTTTAATGATCTTACCGCGTTATATTATGAAAGAACAGGTATTCAGATACAGACACTACAGAAGATTGATTATGATGGACTTCGCAGACAGGGGGATGCGAAGTATCTGAATGCAATTACATGTAAAAGAAAATATCTTTCTTTGATTGAAGAGTTAATAGGTTTATACGGAAAGGAAAGATTGACCAGGAAAGATATGGAGGCAGGTCTAATTGAATGGGAACGGAACCGCTATGATTTAGAACAGGTAAAATTTGATTATTTTCGCAGTGATGACACAGAAATCTTACAAGAATGGAAAGACAGCGTTGAGCAGGAGTGGGAAGAGTATGAAAGCAGATTGGTTATAAGCTGGCTTTATAAATATCAAGGTAAAAAAGAGGATATTCCTGATGAAATTGAGGAGGCAGCAAAAACATATTTTGACAGAAACATAGAAATAATAAATTTTTCCAAAATGATCAGATGGCTGACAGATGAAGAATATGAAATATTGGATGGGAGAGGGCAAAGGATGCTTTACTTTGCTTGGCTATTTGATTTTCCAATGGAGAAAAGAAAGGCAGAAGGAATTTTTACAGCGACATATTTTTTGGATGAGGAACAGATACGCAGTCTGTTAGAGAGACATTTTACCAAAGAGGAACTTAAAAAAATTGTGCTGTGTAACATGAATCATGGTGGACTCAAAGGAGACGATTTGTGTTTGCATTTAAGATATTGCAAAGAATTTGAAATCTATGAATGTGCAGATGCGATACGAAAGATAGCGGTGGATGATACACGGTCAGAGTGGGTCAGGGAAAGAGCTATTAAATATTTTTATAAAGTAATTGGGCCGGAGGCAGTATGCCAGGTGATTCTTCCAAATTTAGATGGAAGAATGTTTATGGATACAGTTTCTAAAATAGTGGAAAACAGGCCAGAGGGGCTGGAAGATTTGCTGTGGAATTACGCCCAAAGGGATGATAAGGACAAAAATTTCTGTTATAGGTATCTTATCCAACTGCAGGATAACCGTGGATTAAAGGCTTATCGTGAGACTTTGGAGAAGAAACGAAGAACTGAAAAGAATTATATAGAGAGTGAATTATTGAGAAGTATTGGAAATATCCGGAAGGAGGAACTTTGGGAAGAATTGTTTAAATTAGTGGAATTGTGGTGTCAGCCGGATTTTGAGGATATGGAATATGGAGGTCTGCGCAATGCATTAGGAATAGCGCTTATTGGAATAGCGGGAAGCGGCGGGGATGGATATGAGAGGGTAAAAGCCTTGTTGGAAAAGAGGATTGGAGAAGATACGATAACATTTTCAAAAAGACTGCAATTAGAGTATTGGTTGGAAGAAGCGAAAGAGAGTTATAGGCAGAGCGTTCAACGGAAGTGGACTGTTGATGAGGCGAAAGATTATATATGGGGGATTAATTGAGGAGTAATTTACAGCATAAAAATATAATTATCCATACAAAAAATGGGGAAAAAGAGGATACTTATGAGGAGTGATGTCTTTGAGAAAAGGGAACAGAAGCTAAAGCTTCGGGAAAGGGTGCTTCAGGCTGAAGAGGAACGTATAAACGGGGCTGAAACTTTTAGCATAGATCAGGCAAGAGAACGATTGAGGGAGAGGTTAGAGATACGATGAAAGAATGGGGAATGCTTCGTTTCCTGATTCCTAATGAGTATGAGCTTTTAAAATATGGGGGAATCCAGGCGAAAGATTTACGTTATGGAATGAAGAAAATCCTTGAATATCTTCCAAAAGACCAGTTCTCAGAGGAGTTGATAAAAGAAAATTTGGAAAAGTACAGCCTGGAAAAGATGTTGGAACAGATTCAATATTTTTTTAGGAAGGAGTACGAATTTTCTGACAGCAAAGTAGAGCTGAACAACCGTTATCAGGGAAATATTTCCAGCTATGTTTGTGAAGGGGAAAAAGAAGGCGAAAATAGTTTCATCCATATAGACGAATTATATGAAGCGGCAGTTCTTTCTTTTTTCCTGTCTATGTTTAAGTGGACCAAAGAGTTTGATAATCTGGAGACTTACGGATTTGGCTTTATTCATGCTTTGTACACATTAAATGATGTAAGCATTTTGGGAAGGCTGCCGGACGCTAATGCGTCAGAAACTTTGTTAAGAGCAGTCAACGGGGATCTCCAGGTAATCAATCTTGCAGAAGATTGTTATTGGACCATTACCGCATTTAATTTGGCTCATGAACTGGCCCATATATATTTAAACCATGATAAGAAAGGCGGATTAAGCAGGCAGACAAAGAAACAGAGCCACCAGGAGGAATTTCAGGCGGATGCCATAGCGTATGATATTGTGCTGAAAATGATTATTGACGGAAAAAGACAGAGCCGAAACGAAAGGCTTTTGGAGGAATACACATTTTTGGCGCCGGTTATGTTTATGGATTATGTGGATTTGATTTATTACACGGACAGGGTATTATATCAGGCGTATGTAGGAACGGAGACGCACCCTGAGATTCAGAAAAGAAAAGAGAATATTTTTAAAATCCCTTATGAGGATATTTATGAATTGGATACAGAAGAGGGGAATCGGCTATATAACGGTTTTTTAGATGTTTATGATGAGTATCGGACACAGCTGTTGATGAAAAAGCAGTTGGGAAAGTTGGAATCTATTATTGATCCGGAGAGAAAGAGGGAAAAGAGGAGAGAGTATGAACAGGGAAGAAGCGGAGAGGTTGGATAGAGAGACAAGAGAGTATTTAAGGGAGATGTCACAGGAATTAAACGTAGATGATGCTTTTGGTGTGGAGATTATGGAACAGTATTTAGAAATCATTCCTGAAGTTCACAGAAAGGATATGATTTTTCTCGGAACCAACTCGTTTTCCTTAAAGCCTGGAAATATAAAGTTGGATTTAAAGAAACTGATTTCCGCAGGAATCGAACTGGTTGTATCGGTCAGTATGCCGGAGAGTATTTTCAACTATATTCAGCTTGCTCTGAATGCGTTTTTATTTGCAGGGAAGGTAGGGGTAAGAAAACTGGATGAGAACAGTGCGACTGTTGTATATGTGTTAGATCAGATGAAGGCATATGATCATTATGTAGAGGAGGAAAGGGTGATTGAAAGGGCTCGGAATGTTCTTAAAGAAAAAGGAAAAGAGGAGATTTTGGATTATTCGGAGATAATCAATCAGCTTTTGAATATGCAGGCAATCCGAATGGAAGATGGATGTATTTCTTTAAATGAGGTTGTATGGGGAAAAATATAAGGTGCTTTATTTTGATGAAGGCTTTCCGTATACCCATACACGATACGGAAACGTGATTTTTTGAAACTGAATTTTACTTTCACGCTCTCGTATAGTGAGATTAAGAGCGAAAAAGTAAATAGGCAGGTAATTACATGGAAAATTTGAGATTTTAGATGCAATGGTTGATCAGGGAAATGGCTGCCTTCTGATATCTGCTGTGGTTATGAACTGTAGAAGAATTTGAAAAAAGCTGCGTCAGATAAGCTTGGCGCAGCTTTTATACTTTGCGCGAACAATGAGCCAGGCGGGAGTGCTTACGCTCACATCAGGCGAATGCCGCATTCATTGGGTAGAGGGAATTTTTCTCCTACGCAATTTAAAGATCAGATTTTCTGCAAGAGAGATATCACCCACTCCTGATACTCAGCACCGGTTTTTAATTCCAGTTCCGTTATGAGTTTGTTGCGAACAGCCTGTTCTTCCTGATTTTTTACAGGGTTGTACCCGGTTTTTTCACAGGAGGAGTAGTACAGGCCGATACCCCGTTTCTGCCAGGAAGGGAGATTGTTATAATTGATATTTTCAGAAAAAAGAAGTTCGTTTTTCCAGGAAACAGACTGGCCTTCCAGCTGTCTGGTGGCCACCCTGGCGCTGACTCCTTTTTTGCGAAGCATCCAGTAACAGTGGGCGTTCAGCGAATTCCGGTGGGCGTCTTCCTGCCGCCAGGAAAAATAGTCCTTGACGCATTCCAGGTTGGGAAGGGGGATGACCCTGCTGTCAAAGCAGGCAGGCGTCCCCAGCTTAAAGGACATACAGGCGCTTGCTTCCCCGGCCAGTACGGAATTGATTTTTCTGGTCTTTCTGTCAAAGGTACGGTCATCGGGATGGAACAGCAGGGAGATCTCGTCGCTTTCCGTATATCTATAGACGATGTGAAAACCGCATTCACTGCATCAGATGCTTTGCCGTATCCACCATGGCGTCCCGGAACCGGGTGTCAAAGGGGGCTTCAAAGCGGCAGGTTTCTTTTGTCAGCTTCGTAAAGTTCCTTCCGTCCAGGCGGACGGCCAGATACAGTTCCGGCAGTATGATCTGGTCCAGAGACTGTTCAAATCTTCGCATTTTTTTATCCAGTTCTTCAAAGTTCATAAGGTCTCCTTCCATTCTTCTATGAGAAATCTGTCCTGTTCCAGCTTTACATAATAAGGCCGGTCAAACCCTTCCCGGTAGGAAGTGGACTTTCCGCTGGCTTGGAGTCCGATTAACAGGACGGCTTTCTTTGGATTGGTTTTTCTTCTGTGACCCTGATGGATGGCGGTGCTTTTAAAGGTGTTCATCATTGCCGGGGACAGTTCTTCACAATCTGTGTCAAAGACAATAGGGTGTTTCCTGGCTTCTTCAATTTCTCTGAACTGTTCGTTTGTTAATGGCTGGCCAGGTTCAAGGGTGAATGTCCTGATCATAAGAGGGCCTCCTTTGTGGGATGACGGAAACATTGCCGAAATCAGCCGTGCATCTTCTTTGTATTTCGTGTAAACAACAAGCTATGCAAATATTTTTTATATAGTACCATTGAATAAAGTCTGTTGCAAGCCGCAGAGGGTTTTCAAAAAGAAAATTCGTGATTGACACTTAGGATGCTCTATGATATGCTGTACAGGACAGAACATATGTTTGTGAAGGGGTGAGAATATGGATTGGACTTTTATGGATATTGTCAATGCATTTCAGGGGTATATCAGAGGGAGTAAATACATAGATGTCTGTCATACAAAGTTTGGATATGTGATTCTTCATTATGATCCGGCTGCAGGTGATTTTGCCTATATACCGGAGGTTATTGAAACACCGGAAGAACTGCTTCAATGTCTAAAAGAAGAGATCGTTATGGATGTCCTCCAGGACACGGAACATGACTTGGAGGATGCGACAAAAGAAGAGCTGACGGAAATAGAGACTATGACAGAGAAATACATGACAATATTAGAGGGAATGAAACCTGCTGTCTGACAGAGACGGACAGGCTTATGGAGATATCATATGGCGGAAGAAAACGGCGAGTGGGTCATGTATGGGCTGGACTGGGACAATCCTTACCGAATCCGAAGCTATCAGGAGCTGATCAACTGGATTAATGAGGTAGGGTTCCTTCCTTTGTTTAAGAATGAGATTGAAGGCTTTTCAGCAGAGGAACATACTTCTCCCTTATTTTGGTGGACAGGGGACAGGGAGCAGGATCCCTGGGAATGGCGGGAGATCATTGCAAGGACGGGCACGGTGGCTTATGGGAAGTTTTTTAACAAAAAGGCTGGATTTATTTCCAAGAAATGGTTCCCGTATTTTGCCAATTACAGAAGGCAGGGATATGATTTTGACAGCCGGTGGGAAGATGAACTGGCCAGTATCCGCTGTAAGAAGATCATGGATCAGTTTGAACAGCAGAAGGAATTGTATTCTTTTGAGTTAAAGAAGGCTGCAGGATTTGGGAAGAATGGGGAAAAGAACTTTGAAGGTATTGTGACAGAACTGCAGATGCAGACCTATCTTATTCAGAGAGATTTCAGGCGTAAGGTGAATAAAAGGGGCGAGGAATATGGGTGGCCGGTGTCGGTGTATTCTACACCGGAGAGTTTGTGGGGATATGATGTGGTTTCTGCGGCTTATAAGGAAGAACCAGAGGAATCAAAAGATAAGATTTTTTGGCAGTTGCGGCAAAACTTTTCGTCCGCATTCGAGAAAACAATTGTAAAAGTGATTGGATAAAATACATAATTGGAATAACTTTTAATTCGCGAAAGGTATAATTTTTTTAATAGAAAGAAGTGTTTTATGTAAGAAAATTGTTATGAAAAGAAATAGAGGTTTCATTTATTGTTTGTTTTGCTAAATGAAGGATGGTGAGATGGAGATTAATATGAATAATAGATATATTATGGGGTACAAGGTAAATAGTAATATAAAATATTTTCGGCCAAACACAATATTATTTGAAAATGAACACAGTAAAATTTCTGTATCGATGATAAATGATGCTTTAGATTATATTTTAAGTATAATTTCAATCCATTTTCCTCCAGCAGATTCTTATAAGAAAGCAAGAAAAGTATTTAATGCTGTGAAAATGATATTGGCAAATAAACAGATAGTGCCATTGAAAAAAGAAGAATTAAAATTGGCGGTTGATGTGTTAGAGGAAGTAGTAAATTTATCGGCCAAATCGAATGAAGAAAAGCAGAATAATGCAAAATGTGCTGGACTTTGTAAAATGATGATAGACAAATTCAGCTCAGATGCAAATATATAAGAATAATAATGGGATGAAGTATGATTAATGTAACCAGATTGTTTCAGAAATAGAAACATATTAAGAAGATTGGAGGAATTGGAAGATGGTGCAAGCACTTTCTTTAGAGTTATTGAGGAATTCTGTAAAGGATAAATATGATATAGACCAAAGATGTATTGTTGGAATAATGCTTGCTAGATATGAGTTGTTAAAGACACAGAAATTAATTAAAGAGAATTACCAATATTGGAATAATAATACGGGAAAGCGCTTGGATATATTTTGGGCAGGCTACGGAGCTTATTTGCCGCCAGACAAAGAATCAGATGAAAAAATCATTGTAGATTTTGATGGTAATAGAGATCGTGTTTATTATGATTCACTTGCCTTTAGTACAATTAAGAATGAATTATTTAAAACATTAGGCCAGCACTATAAAGATCATATTGAATTAGTACTTGTCAATTATTATAATGGCGATTTACATTTTGGGGAGTCTTTTAGAATAGATTTGGAGAGCAATTTAGATGAAGACTTATGTTCGATTCGTACTATTATGGAGTGGTTAACTGATATATGTGGACAGGAGTTCGATGTTAAGACAGTATTAATGAAGTTGAAGAAAGAAAAATTCCTTGAAAAAATTAAAGGCGTTTCGGTTAGTGACATTATTAGTGTAGGAACAGGAATTGTAGGAACTTTATAAATAAGAAAGCGCAATATATAGAAAAATAAAATTGACAAACACAATATATAGTGTTACAATGAACGTGACATTGATTTCTGTGCGTTTGAAAGAACCACACCAAATGCTTTTGTTCCGGTAAAACGCCGGAAGTCAAAATTTCAGGCAAAAAGCCTACATATGCGCAAACCAGGCGGAAAGTCTGCCTGTTAAATAAGGTATCAGAAATTTTCATGAGTTTCTGATGCCTTATTTTTTTGCGCCTAATAAGAAAGGGGAGAAGAAATGGGAACAGAAAAATGGTTACAGGAGCTGTTTAACAAGCTCCGGGAATGTTTGGGAGAGGAGTACCAGGTAACAAAGGTAGATTAACCGGCGCTGAACTCTGCGGGAAAAGTGCAGATCGGTATTGTGAAAAACGGGGAGCGCACCGGGATTTTCCTGAATCTGGAGCTGGGAAAGGTGCAGCGGCTTAAGGCTGGAATCGGCCTGGAGGAAGAAGCTGATTTCCTTGTGGAAAGATACTTGGAAAAGCGGAGCGTGCTGCGTAAGGAACTGCTGGCTGGCGAATGGTTTGAGAGGATGAAGGAACGGATTGTCTATGCCCTGGAGAGAAGAGAAGGAAATGAGGAGGCCCTGAAGCGTATTCCCTGGGAGCCTTACCTGGATATGGCAATCGTATTCTATCTTGTGGAGACGCCGGGAGGAGATACCAATTACCGTGTGATCAGCAATTATGACCTGGAGGTATGGAAGATAAGCAAGGAGGAAATCATTCAGATTGCCAAAGAGAATACGCCCAGGCTTGGTATTCCTTTACTCCTGACCCCGGAAGTGGAACCGGACGGAACAATCCGGCAGAAACGGACCGTAGGCGACAGGCAGAATAAGGACTTAGAGGACGCTGTGGTATTTTTAAGAAAGTGGTAGGAGGAGATCCAGAAGCGGCTTATTCTGGAAGATTACCGGCTTGCAAAGGAAAGCTCCAGGCTCCGGGTGGAGGAATTTAAGAAGCTTCGTGAGGAAAAGGCAAAAATCTGGCATGGGCATTTGCAGGGACAGATGCTAGCGGATGTGCTGGAGAGAGATCTGATGGAGGCAGTGAGAAGCGCGGAAATGGGAGACAGGAATTTGGGTTTGCCGGGAGACGGTTTAGTAAGCGGCAATTTACCAGGTGAATGTAAGAAACATATCAAGCAAAGAGAGCAGGAAACAGAGCGGAAGGAGGAACTGGAACTGGCTCTGCTTGCGGTAGCATGATTTTCTTAGTGGTTTTTTGGAGGAGCTGGGAGATAGTTATCTTTGTATAAAGAAGGATGTGCTTACTTGTGGGAGGTATGATTTGATAAAAGGATGTAAAACTTATTATAATACTATATACAGATAAAAAAGTTGATATATACTATATATAGTGTTATTATATAGGAGTATTGATTTATATATCTTTTAGGTGAAAGATATAATAAAAATTTGTTCCTGTATGCACAAGCAGGAAGCTGAACGGTGAATATCTTACCGGATTGCTTTTGTTTATCTATGAATCAGAGAATGACGCTCATTTTGTAATGGAAACGCGGCGTCTTTTTTGTGCAGAAAAAGGGACAGCAATATGGAAGGAGGGCAGAGGTAGGATTTTATTAAAGCGAAGGAAGGGCGAATGAAACAGGATAAAATCAAAAAAATGCGGCTTCAGCTGGAGACGTTGAAGCCTGCGAAGGCGGATGGATTGATAAAGAAAAATTGTATTGGCTGTCTTTTTATGATAAGATAGATTGTATGGATAAGTGATGTTTGAGACTCTGAGAAAGGAATAGGGATATGGGGCGATATTTAGACAGCAGAGAGCCTTTTGAATCATACAGGGGAATTGCCGGAACCCGGTTTTTTGTGGATAAAACATTGCTTTTGGAAGATATTTTGAAGGCGGTTGAAGTAGATGGACAAAGGTATTTGTGCATTACTAGACCGCGGCGCTTTGGCAAAAGTGTTATGGCAAACATGGTAGCGGCATTTTTAGGGAGGGCAGAGGAAACAGGAGATCTTTTTAGCCGGTTGGAGATTGGGCAGTCGGAATGCTGCCATGGGCATTTGAATCAATATCCGGTCATTTATATTGATTTTAGCGAATTTCCGGAGAACTGTGTTTCCTATCGTGAGTATATCAGCAGGGTGCTGGAGGGCTTGAAGCAGGATTTGTCGGAAGCATTTCCGGAGATCGTTACGGATACGGGGATATCCGTATGGGATATATTGAAGCAGGTTTTCCGAAAGGCAGGGATGAAGTTTGTTTTTGTGATTGATGAGTGGGATTCCATATTTCATATGTCTTTTATTACAGAGGAGGATAAAAAGGCGTACCTTCTTTTTTTGAAGTCTCTTTTAAAGGATAAGGCATATGTGAAGTTTGTGTATATGACAGGGGTGCTTCCCATTGCAAAGTATTCTAGTGGTTCGGAACTGAATATGTTTGTGGAGTATGATATGACGGTGATGGAGAGGTTTAGTGACTGCTTTGGGTTTGTGGAAAAGGAGGTTGACCGTCTTTTTGATATCTATCTTCAGACAACGAAAGGGCCGAAGATTACACGGAAGGATCTGGAGGTGTGGTATGATGGGTATTATACGGCAGCGGGGGAGAGATTATATAATCCTCGTTCTGTGGTGTGTGCACTGGTTAATAATCAGCTGGCAAATTATTGGACCAGCTCCGGGCCGTATGATGAGATATTCTTTTATGTGAAAAATAATGTGGATGATATGCGGGATGATCTGGTTCTGATGATTGCCGGTGAAGGGGTGGAAGCGGAGATTCGGAATTATGCTGCTGTTTCTATGGAGCTGAATACAAAGGATGAAATTTATTCGGCTATGGTAATCTATGGCCTGCTTACCTATATGGATGGAGAGGTGTTTATTCCCAACAAGGAGCTGATGGATAAGTTCAGGGAGCTTCTTATGGGCAAGGAGTCCATGGGATATGTGTACCGGCTGGCTAATGAGTCCAAAAGGATGCTGGCTGCGACCTTACATGGGGACACAACAGTTATGGCAGAGATTCTGGAGTTTGCTCATAATACGGAATCGCCTGTTTTTTCGTATAATAGTGAGATTGAATTGTCAGCTGTGGTGAATCTGGTTTATCTGGCAGCAAGGGATAAATACCGTGTGGAGCGCGAGGATAAAGCGGGGAAAGGGTATGTGGATTTTATCTTTTATCCGGAACGGAAACATGGGGACGCATTGATTCTGGAACTAAAGGTGGACAGTACGCCGGGGGAGGCAATTAAGCAGATTAAGGATAAGGGGTATGCGTTACGGTTCAAGGGAAAAATGGGGGAGAAACCAAAGTATACGGGGAGGATTTTAGCTGTGGGAATCAGTTACAGCACAAAGACGAAGGAGCATTCCTGCAAGGTGGAAGTGTTGTAGAAGATTTTAGGATGCAGGGTGAGACAAGTTTTGTGTTGGTTTGTTTGGTGTCATTATGACATAAAGGGGAAACGTTTTGATGAAAAGCTGCAGGTTGGAAAGGAGTCTGAACCTTGTGCCACGGTGGCAGAAGGCAGAAATGGGACAGAAAAGAGACTACATTGGGACTGTGCGGCTATTGACTTGCGATTTTGAATCTTTTATAATGGTATCATCAATTTTTATGCATGGTTAAGACATGGAGAGCCATAGAAATTGAAACCGAATATTGCAATCATGGGAAGCAATCATCAGATTTGGTGGTTGCTTTTTAGTACCATATAAGTGTAAGAGATAAAGCATTTCATCAGTGCTTTACCTTCTGCACTTATTTTTTTATGATAAGGGAGTAATTGGTCTGGCGAGTCGCTTTTTGGATTAACCACATCCGTCATGAAAACCGTCAACCACCCCTTATTATAAGCAGTCGTTTAAGCAGGTTGAAACCCGTAAGGTGCTTTCGTGTAACGAACTAAAATGAGTGGTAATAAGTGTG
>CAJTFL010000044.1 GCA_910575565.1 Lachnospiraceae bacterium
GTGGAAGCGCAAGCCTGATTTTTTGTAATACCAATATTTCACTGACGGCAGCCATTTTTATGACTGCTTTATCATGATGCTTCCATGATTGTTGAAAACATTTGTTGTCAAGGTTCAGTTCTTGGCTACGAGTTTTATTTTCGTAGCAAGGTTAGGACGGAACTACTTGCAGACCGGGCAGCTTATCGAGGACTTCTTTCCAAGGAACGGTGTGCGCTACATCGCCATGAATGACGGTATCGACACCATGAGGGACAACAACGACATTGCGCCCTTTAAAAATATCCTGAATGAAATGTACAGCAAGGATATTTCCAAGAAAGTCCATTCTTCCTATGTGCTGAAGGCGCAGAAAGGCCAGTTCACCGGCTGTATCGCCCCGTTTGGCTACAAGAAAGACCCGGAGGACAAGAACCACCTTCTCATTGACGGGGAAACCGCCCCGGTTGTCCGGCTGATTTTCGGATATGCGCTGGACGGCCACGGCCCCAACTACATCCGGCGCAGGCTGGAAGAAGAAAAGCACCCATGCCCGACATGGTGGAACCGGAAGCGGGGACACCGGAACATCCGCACCAAATGGGAAAAGAAAGACCCGGAAAACGGGCGGTACGTGTGGGACTTCTCCGTGATTAAGGAAATCCTGATGAACCCCGTCTATACCGGCGCAATCGCTTCCCAAAAGACCGAGTACCGCTTTAAAATCGGCACTATCCGGGATAAGAAGCCGGAGGACTGGATTGTGGTGGAGGGGACGCATGAGCCACTGGTGGACAAAAAGGACTTTGCGATTGTGCAGGAAAAACTGAAATCCCGCCAGCGACCGGGCAAATCCGGGGAAATCAACCTCTTTGCAGTGCTGATAAAATGCGGGGAGTGCGGAAAGGCTCTCACCATCCGCACCACGCATGAGAAGTTCCCGAAGCGGATTCTCTCCTGTAAGGCCTACAATGCCTATGGGAAGCAGCACTGCACACAGCACCGGGTTGAGTTTGACACGCTCTATTCTCTTGTGCTGAACAAAATCCGGGAGTGCGCCGCCGCTGCCCTGACCGACAGCGAAGCGGTGGCCGGACGGCTGACCGATACCTGCCAGGCCGAGCAGAAAGACCAGCGGGAAGCGATGGAACGCACCCTTGCCAAAGACGAAGAACGGATTGAAGTGCTGGAAAAGATGGTATTACGGCTTTATGAGGACATGGTAGCCGGACGAATCACAGAAGAAAACTTCGATCTCCTGCTGGAAAAGACGCAGAAGGAACAGGCAGAATTAAAAACCGAGGTTGAGGAAGGACGGAAACGCCTTGCCGATGAAATCCGGCTTGCCGTGGACGCAAGGCAGTGGGTGGAATCCATACAGGAATACCGGGACATCACCGAGCTGGACGCTTCCATCCTGAACCGCCTGATTAAAGAAATCGTTGTCCATGAAACCATAGACAGCGATAAGACAAGACACATTTCTATCGAAATTCATTTTAATCTCAAACCCATACCGGAAGTGGAGCAGGTCACAGGCTGACCGCTCCTCGCTCCGGGGGATTCTTTAAAAACTCCATATATATTTCTTGACGTGCCGCCGCCCGCCAGAAAGCTGTATTGTTCCTACTAATTGGGGATAACACAGCTTATGGCGGGCGGCGGTGTTGCCCTCATCGGCATGACCCTTGTACCGCTGCTTTCCGGCTTGTTCGGTTAAGAAGCGCGGGTAAAGGCTTATGCAGAGCATACTTGACGCGATTAACGAATGGATAAAGGAAATCCTCATAGGAGCCATAAACGGTAATCTGTCAACTATGTTCGGGGAAGTGAATTGTTAGTAAAGTGGGTTTTGCCAAAAACAAGTGGAAGAAAAGCTGGTGTGCAGGTGGTTCTTATAAAATGAATATGGTAAAATTTTATAAGAAACGAGGTAAGGCTATATGGAAAAGAAAATTTATATCACAGAGGAAGAACGGACAAAGTGTCAAAAGGTGGCAGATGCGTTTGCAGAGCTGTATGAGATGGAGAATATCGTAGTGCTTGATGTAGGCAGGTATGGCTTTGTAATGCTAAAATATTATAATCTGCCACATGGTTTTGAAGATGCCATAACTTTTACAGACAGTGTGGAACTATTTGAAGATTTGTGGGAAGAATGGCTGAATACAAAACTGTATTTTCTGGCAAAAGGCACACCGTTGCTGGAGAAGGGCTATAAAGGTGTGTTTGAGGGTTTGCCGGAAGAAAAACAGTCGGAACTTATCATGAGGAAAGCTACTTTTGCAAAAGCGGCAGAGATATATCTATAATGTTGTTTTTGTGAGGAAAATGGAACGGTAGTTGGCGAATAATCAAAGGTTAGAAAGGCTCTGTGAGATGCAGAGCTTTTCTTATTTGTGTTTTATGAAAAAATGGAATGAATGAGTGGGATTTCGCCGTAATCGGCATTGTGGAAATGTCGTATAACTGGCTATCTTATGGAGTTGTGGGTAACTCTGTTTGCAGGATGTGGGAAAGCTGCACTTTGCTTTTCCATGTCCTGTGAATAGAGTTATCCATGACGGAATAGTCAGTTATGCACATTTCCATGATGCAGTTTTTATGGCAAGTCTGTTCATTTTACAAAAATTTGACATAAGTTATGTTTTTGATTTTACAAGCAGTATTTATGATAAAAAGCGTAGAAGAAAATATCACAAAGAAAAAAGGAGAAAATTATTATGAAAAAAATTGTTACTTTTGTTGCCACTTTATCACTTGCACTCGTAGCTATGACCGGATGCGGGAAGGCGGACAGCAAAACAGTATCTACGGATGGCTCAACCTCTATGGAAAAAGTAATCGGTGCTTTGGGCGAAGCTTTTGAGGAAAACAATTCCGGTGTAACCTTTACATATAACCCTACCGGTTCCGGCTCCGGAATTACGGCTGTGGCAGAAGGACGCTGCGATATTGGTCTTTCCAGCCGTAACTTAAAGGAAGAAGAAAAAGCGCAGGGATTGACTGAAACGGTGCTTGCGCTTGACGGGATTGCTGTCATTGTAAATCCGGATAATCCGGTAAATGACCTTGACCTTGAAACGATTAGCAGGATTTATAGAGGGGAAATAACAAACTGGCAGGATATAGGCGGCAATGATCTGGAAATTGTCCTGATTGGACGTGAAGCCGGGAGTGGTACAAGAGATGGCTTTGAATCCATTACGGACACGGAGGATGCCTGCAAATACCGTCAGGAGCTTACATCTACCGGGGATGTGATTACAACGGTGGCAGGCAATCCGGCGGCAATCGGATATGCTTCCCTTGCATCTGTAAAGGATACGGTAAAAACCCTTTCTGTCGGCGGTATTGTACCTGCGGAGGAAACGGTAAAAGATGGTAGCTATGTGGTGCAGCGTCCGTTTGTGTTAGTGACAAAGAGCGGCGCAGAGCTTTCGGCAACTGCACAGAAATTCTTTGATTATATTACTTCATCTGAAGCAGGTGAGATTATCTCATCTGCGGGTGCAGTACCAGTAAATAAATAATCCGGCGGATTATGAAAGGTTTTGGAAGGTGAAGTCAAATGAACAAAAAACAGTTCATGGAGAATGCCATACATGGCATATTCCTGATACTTGGTCTGATTACAGTTGGCTGTGTACTCCTGATTACTGTTTACCTTGTCATATCAGGGATTCCGGCTATCCGAAAAATAGGAGTTTTGAATTTCCTTTTCGGGAAGAAATGGGCTTCTACAGCAGCACAGCCGCAATATGGGATTTTTCCGTTTATCCTTACCAGTATTTATGGTACGGCTGGCGCAATCGTACTTGGAGTGCCAATTGGCTTTATGACAGCAGTTTATCTTGCTAAGATTGCGCCGTTAAAAATAAAAACCGTTATTGAAACAGCGGTAAGTTTATTGGCTGGCATTCCGTCGGTAGTTTATGGGCTTGTGGGAATGATGGTGCTTGTGCCAGGGATACGGATCGTTTTCCATATCCCCGATGGAGCCAGCCTGTTTGCTGCTATCATTGTACTTGCAATTATGATATTACCCTCAATCATTAAAGTGTCGCTTACGGCATTAGAAGCTGTTCCAAAGGAATATGAGGATGCTTCCCTTGCGCTTGGTTCGACACCGATTGAAACATACTTCCGTGTATCCGTTCCGGCGGCAAAAAGCGGCATTGCGGCGGCTGTTGTGTTAGGCGTTGGCAGGGCTATCGGCGAGGCTATGGCTATTATGATGGTGGCGGGGAACGCCCCAAATATGCCGAAAATTTTTCAGAGCGTCCGTTTCCTTACAACCGCTGTGGCAAGTGAAATGTCTTATGCGGCTGACGGAAGTTTACAGAAACAGGCATTATTTTCGATTGCGTTGGTTTTATTCCTCTTTATCATGCTGATAAATGCCGTATTAAATTTCTTTTTGAAACAAAGCAAGGAGTAAATATAGATGGAAAAACAATCAATTTCCCTTAGAAGGAAAACATATATTACAGCCATGCGTGTGTTGATGGGGATTTCCGTATGCATTACTTGTGCATTGGTATTATTTTTGATTGGTTATGTATTGTGGAAAGGGCTGCCGAATGTATCTTGGGAGCTGCTTACTACGAAACCGAGTTATCTGTCTGACCGGATCGGGATACTGCCGGATATTCTTAACACAGTCTATATTGTAGCGGCAACTTTGGTATTTGTTCTCCCGCTTGGAGTTGGTGCGGCGATTTATCTTACAGAATATGCCAAAAATAAGAAACTGGTAGAAATGATTGAGTATGCAGCCGAAACCTTATCAGGGATTCCGTCTATTATTTATGGACTTGTAGGTATGCTGTTTTTCTGTCAGTTTTTTGGTATGAAAACTTCCCTCTTAGCGGGGGCATTTACTTTGGTAATCATGAATCTGCCTACGATTATGCGCACAACGCAGGAAAGCCTGAAAACAGTACCGCAAAGTTACCGTGAAGGTGCTTTTGGGCTGGGAGCTGGAAAGTGGCGTGTGATTTATACCGTTGTGCTTCCAGGTTGTATTGATGGAGTCATAACAGGCTGTATATTGTCAGTGGGGCGAATTTTGGGAGAATCAGCGGCACTTCTTTTTACGGCTGGTTTTGCCCATGCCCTGAACGGGATTCTTGAAGGGCTTGGCAGTGCAGGGGCAACATTGACGGTCGCATTATATGTCTATGCAAAAGAAAACGGGGAATTTGGTATAGCCTTTGCAATTGCCGCTATCCTGATGATTTTGACCATGTTCATCAATCTGTCGGCTACACTGGCGAGCAGATATTTCCAAAAAAGGAGAAATGTATGAATAATATAATGAATCATGACAAAAATCCTGCCATGGTGGTAAAAGACCTGTGCCTGTGGTATAGCAGTACACAGGCTTTGAAAGATGTAAATATTGAGATTGAAGGACAGAGCATTACGGCACTGATTGGCCCCTCCGGGTGTGGGAAGTCTACTTTCCTTAAATCGTTAAACCGAATGAATGACCTTATCGCTGGTGTACGGATTACAGGAGAAGTGTATTATAGGGGCGATAATATTTTTGATGCAGATGTCGATGTCAATGAGCTTCGCCGCAGTATTGGCATGGTTTTTCAAAAGCCGAATCCTTTTCCTATGAGCATCTACGACAATATTGCTTACGGGCCGAGGACACACGGAGTGAAAAATAAGGCAAAATTGGACGATATAATAGAACGCTCTCTGCGTGGGGCGGCAATCTGGGATGAAGTAAAGGACAGGCTGAAAAAATCGGCATTAGGACTGTCAGGCGGTCAGCAGCAGCGGCTCTGCATTGCCCGTGCATTAGCGGTAGAGCCGGATGTGCTTCTGATGGATGAGCCTACAAGCGCACTTGACCCTATTTCCACATCTAAAATAGAGGAACTTGCAATGGAACTTAAAGAAAAGTATACTATTATCATCGTAACGCACAATATGCAACAGGCTGTGCGGATTTCCGATAATACGGCTTTCTTTCTCCTTGGCAATTTAATTGAGTATGGAAATACGGAAAAGATGTTTGAGCAACCAAAGGACAAGCGGACGGAGGATTATATTACGGGGAGATTTGGATAATGAGAAGTCGTTTTGATGAACAGCTTGTTATGCTGAATAAAGAGCTTACCCAAATGGGGGCAATGTGTGAGGAAGCGATTGCCGCTGCTTCAAAAGCATTAACTATGGGCGACATAAAGCTGGCAGACAAGGTTTTATCCCTTGATGGAGAGATTAACCGGATGGAGCGCACAATCGAAACACTGTGTTTGAAACTGCTGTTACAGCAACAGCCGGTAGCAAGGGATTTACGGCAAATATCTGCAGCCCTTAAAATGATTACTGATATGGAGCGTATTGGAACACAGGCGGCGGATATTGCGGAAATTATCACGTTTCTTGACGGAAGGACTGGAGGGGAATGTGAACAGATCCGGTTTATGGCAGATGCGGCGAGCCAGATGGTTACAGAAAGCATTGACGCTTTTGTAAAACAGGATGTAGTATTGGCTGGTGCGGCGATTGACCGTGATGATGTGGTTGACGATTTGTTTTTACAGGTCAAGTCATCTCTGATTAAGCTGATAGCAGAAAAACCGACAGACGGAGGATATGCGCTGGATTTACTGATGATTGCCAAATATTTTGAGCGTATCGGGGATCATGCGGTAAATATTGCAGAGTGGGTGGCTTTTTCCGTGACAGGAGAACATAAAGGAGCATGATTATGAAAGTATGGTGTGTGGAAGATGATGACAGTATCCGGGATATTGAGGTATATACGCTTAATTCCACTGATTTTGAAGCAAAAGGATTTTTGGATGCAATAGCCTTTCGTGACGCTTTATCTATGGAAAAGCCGGATTTGATAATTCTTGATATTATGCTGCCCGGAGAGGATGGCGTGGAACTGCTGAAATTTTTAAAAGACAGCCCTGACACTTGCAGGATTCCCGTCATCATGGCAACTGCAAAAGGCATGGAGTATGATAAAATCCAGAGCCTTGATTTAGGTGCGGATGATTATCTTGTAAAGCCTTTTGGGATGATGGAGATGGTTTCCCGTGTGAAAGCGGTACTCCGCCGGTGCAATCCTACAGAGGTAGAACATCTTTTGAAAGCCGGGGGGCTTGTTGTCAATCTGGACGAACATACAGTTTCCATTGATAATGAAAGAATACAGCTTACCTTAAAAGAATTTGAACTTCTCTGGCTGTTCCTTTCCCGTCCGGGCATCGCATTTTCCCGTGACCAGCTTTTTAATGACATATGGGGAGCTGATTATGTCAGTGAAACGAGAACGGTTGATATGCATATCCGTACTCTGCGTGTAAAACTGGGGGATTATGGGAAAATGATTGAAACAGTGCGTGGTGTTGGTTATAGGTTAGAGGTGCAGGCATGACAAAGAAAATTTTTAAATCAATTATGGTTGTAGCGGGGGCTGTCCTGATTGCAAGCCTTGTTATCATCATGGGATGTCTTTACAGTTATTTCAGTAATGTTCAGGGAAAACAGTTGGAGGATGAACTGTCTTTAGCTGCCATAGCCGTTGAAAAGGATGGACGGAACTATCTGGAGGAATTACAGTCAAGGGAGTACCGTCTGACATGGGTTGCTGAAAATGGAGATGTTATATATGATACACAGTCTGACGGGGAAAGTATGGAAAACCATGCGGACAGGGAAGAAATTCAAGAAGCCCTGCGGAATAAAGAGGGAAAAAGCTCACGTTATTCCACGACTCTTTTAGAAAAAACACTTTACTGTGCAAGGCGGCTTAATGATGGTTCAGTATTAAGGATTTCTGTCAGCAGCGTTACGATATGGGTGCTTGTTTTGGGGATGATACAGCCGATTTTAATTGTAGTTGTTGTAACACTCATTTTATCAGGAGTATTAGCAAGCCGTATTTCTAAACATATCATGGAGCCGTTAAACAGACTTGATTTAGAAAAACCGCTGGAAAACGATACTTATGAGGAGCTGGCTCCCCTATTAAACCGTATCAATAAACAGCATAAGCAGATTGATATGCAGTTGTCGGAACTCCAAAGGAAAAATGATGAATTTGCACAGATTACATATGGCATGACGGAAGGGCTTGTCCTTTTGAATGAGAAAAATATAATTCTGAACATTAATCCTGCCGCGCTGAAGCTGTTTCATACGAAACGTTCCAGCATAGGTAAAGATTTTCTGACAGTAGAGAGAAGCCATAATGTGAGCCACGCCATACAGGACGCATTTTCAAGTGGACACAGCGAAATCCGCATAGAACGTGAGGGAAAAGAGTATCAGATCCATGTCAACCGCATTGAATCTAACGGTATTGTAATTGGGGCGGTTGTTCTTGCCTTTGATATAACAGAAGCAGCTTTCGCAGAAAGGAACAGACGGGAGTTTACTGCCAACGTATCACATGAATTGAAAACTCCGCTGCAATCCATAATGGGGAGTGCGGAGTTAATGGAGAACGGTCTTGTAAAATCGGAGGATATGACACGTTTTGTAGGGCATATCCGCACAGAGGCAGGGCGGCTTGTAACATTAATTGATGATATTATCCGTTTATCCCAATTAGACGAGGGATGCGATATGCCGTTTGAAAATGTTGATTTATGTGAGATCGCATCTGAGGTGATGGCAGGACTGGCAGATATAGCAGCGGCAAAAGATATTGAAGTGGCTTTAACAGGAAAAAAGGTTTATATTAAAAGTGTCCGGCGGCTCTTAACAGAAATTATTTTTAACCTCTGTGATAATGCTATCAAGTATAATAAGAACGGCGGTACGGTAGAAGTAGCTATAAGCAGTCAGGAAAATAGTGCCTCGATTACGGTGAAGGATTCGGGAATCGGCATACCGCCGGAACATCAGGAAAGAATCTTTGAACGATTTTACCGTGTAGACAAGAGCCGCTCTAAGGAATCAGGTGGAACGGGATTAGGACTATCTATTGTAAAACATGCTGTACAATACTTGAATGGCAAGATTGAACTGCAAAGCAGCCTGGGGCAAGGAACGGTTATACAGATTATTTTTCAGCAAGATAAAAGTGATGTGGTGCAGTTTTCCTAAAAAACCTGTATTTTACATAAATTATACAAAACATAACTTTTATATTTTACAAAGCATTCATAAAATTATCTTTATAAATATTCAAAGCAAACGCTGACGGTAATTTTATGAAAAATATATAGCGCATGAGCTTAAGAATGGCGGTTTTATTTGAATGTAAAACTGCCATTCTTTTTTATAGACTATCAGTAAGGGAAAAGATATGATTAGAAAAAAGCAAAAACTGTATACACACCAAAGACAAAAAATAAAGAATAATTGCACACATAAAGGTGTACCGCAAGGAAGAAATAAACTTCACTGCGGTACACCTTTTTTAATGGTGCGAAATTTGTCTGATTTTGGCTTTTATTACAGTTTATCTGTTGCGTATTTGTGTGCAAAATCTGGCTGGAACAATTTTGATTCTTCATCAGCTTTTTCACTTCCTCCACATCGGCTTTATAGACGTTGCCTGTGGCGTTCATTCGCTTGGCGATCTGGTTTAAGTTGCCGCTGATTTTTCCAAGCGTGTAGTTGTATTCCCGCAGGTCTGAATAGTCAATGTCATAGACAAAGCCGTACAAAATCAGGCGGCGGAGGAAAGTGGACTTGCTTTTCATGCCAGAGATTTTTACTTTCTGCTCCAGTATGTATTGCTCCTTGTCACTTAGATATATTTTCAGCTCATTTTTGCGCTCACGGTTTGCCATTTATTATCTCCTTTCCGTGTTGGATTTTTGAAAGGATTTTACACAATCCTCAATCCTGCTATGGGGGTTGTTCGTGCAAAAAAACAGTGAAAAAAATCAGAAATCTTGGCAGGAGATTTTATGATTTTTGAGCGCAGAGGGGGCTAGGGGGATGCTTCCCCCTACAAGCAGATTTTCCAGATTCCCGCTCCGGGGGGATTTGGGAAAATCAGAGCCTGTGAGGGAACACAGGCAGTGCTTGCTATTCTTATCAAGAATTATTGACAAGAATAGTTATCCCGACTTTTTGATTATCCCGACCATTTCCGGAAAAGCAGATAACTACGGGCTTTTGCTCAAAAAAGGTCATGATAACTTTTCCCGGTATTCTGTTTTCTCCGAATAAATATTTAGCAGGAAAATTTTCCTGACTTTTTATTTAAGGAGATGTTGCCTATGACAAAGCAAACATTATCTGTAACTGAAATGTTTTCCAGCATTATGGAACTGCTGGAACAGGCAGGCTATGCAAAGCATACCCTGTGGGGAAATATGTACGGCTCTATCAGGAGCGTTGTCAGTTTCTACCACGAAAAAGGCATCTGTGATTATGACCCGGCTGTCACGCTTGAATTCCTCCAGACAGTTGAGCGGCGCTACCGGGATGGCGAAATCTGCCGGGAATACTATAATGCCCAGAAGCGTGCTGCCAGAAAATTTGAAATGTTCCATGCAACAGGAACCCTCACATGGGAGTGCATAAAAAGGATATCCAAGTACCAGCTCAACGAGGAGATTATAATTATGAGTAAGATTATTGGAAAATGGAGAAATACATGGAAGTGTGCGTTGTGCGGAGAGGAACATGAAGGCTGGGGGAGTAATCCTGCTCCCCTTCTGGACTGCAATTCAGCTTTGGTTTATCCTGAGTGTAATCAGATAGTTGTTGCTTTTCGTATGTTGCTAATACGTATGGGGGAAGATAACTGGTATAAAACGATTGACCGCAGCATGTATGGGAAAATCAAAAAGTATGCTAAGAAGCATCCAGCGGCTAGACCATACGCAGAGTTTTTGGATGGATATTTTAAGAATCCGCTCATCAATAAGATAACTGATCCTATTAATTATGGAGATTTAGTGGAAGAAGATGAATTAGATGATATAGCGTAAATACTTAAATTTCGTCAGAATGAGTTTTATTTTCTTTGAGTGACTACTTAGCTGTTTGAAACATTTAAAAATGATTGTACAGAATTTTTGCAATTCTATACATATAAATGAACACTCTTTTGCTTACGGAGTGGGTACTGTGTACATATAAAAAAGTAAGCAAAAACTTTTCTCTTAATATTTTTAGTTTGGGAAGGGATTCTGGAGTAACATCTGGAATCCCTTTTCGGTGTTAAAAGTCAAAGAGTAGAGGTGAACTCCTTTAAAGGGCATATATGATTCTTTGATGGTGGCTACTCCCCCAACCCCCAGTGTGCTCGCTACATATGAATACCTAAAAAGCAGGTATTCATATGTAGCGAGTTTAAAGGTTGACTATCCGAGAGGATTCTGGCAAGCTATAAAATCATAATAAAAAAACTACTGGATTTATGTATCCAGCAGTTTTTATCTATGCTCCTTCAATGACTTCTTCGCAGCAATAACAATATCTTTGATAATCTGCCTTTCAGCCAGACTGCATCCTTCTAATAGACTTGATATATCCTGCTCAATATAGAGATTGGCTACAGAATAAAGGCTATCACAGGCAAGTTGATCCAGCGTTGTATTCAGGGCATTTGCAATCCTAACGAGTGAGGAAAGGCTTACTTGTGTAGTTGCTCTTTCGATATGGCTGATATTACTGGTATTCACGCCTACAATTTCTCCCAGTTTTTCTTGCGTCAAGTGCTGTTTCAGACGCTGCTCCTTAATCCGTTTTCCTAATTTCTTATAATCAAGCTCCACAGGTATCCCCCTTTCCTATTTTTTTAAAACTGTATTGTTATTGTATGGCATATTGTGATATTATATAATAATGTATTTGTCATAATGTGACATATAGTATAAAAAGGAGAGAGAAATGAACGAGTTGATTGAAAAGTTAATATCTATGGGCATGGGGCGGCTCATGGACGAAAGCAGAGATGAGATGGCGATGGCAGACAAGACATACAAAGCAGATCGTGAAGCTGAGAATGAATTAGAACAGCGATATGAAAGCCTTGATTTGACCAGAGAACAGCGAATAATTATCAATGATTACATTGCATGTACATCTACAGTTAATCATCGTTATTCAGATATTGCTTATATGTGTGGTATCAAGAATACTGTAGAGATGCTTGTTTCTTTGGGATTGATAAAAGGTATGGGCGAAAAAAATTAAAGCTGCTGGATAAATTTTACCGTCCAGCAGCTTCAGTCATGGAACCTGACAATCTCATTTGGTGTACACTCAAGGATTTTACAGAGCTTTTCCAGAGTTGTCAGTGTGATATTTTTATTCTTTTTGAGGGAATCCAGCGTTTTGTTGTCAATCCCACGCTTTAAAATCTGGTATTGGGAAACCTGTTTCTGCTTCATTGTTTCCCATAATGGGGCAAAATCTATAATTGAAACCACCTGCAGTATTGTCTGATGATTCAATTATAGTTTCCCAAAAGCAAAATAAATATTATGGAGATAATCACAATATATTATAATGTTGCTATCGTATATAGAAGGAGCATAAGGATGGAGATTATTGAAGAGCTGACAGACAGGCAAAAAAGGCGGCTGGGCGAATTTGTCAGGGAAGTAATCTATTTGACTGAAGAAGAAAATGCTGCCATTGAGCATCAGATCCCTATGACGCAGGAGCTTTTTGAACAATGTGTGGGGCATTGTGTGGAGATTGGCGCATATTTTCGGCTGACTTGCCTTCTGAACGAGTTTTCGTATTTCGCAAATGAATATGTAAGGAAGATTGAGGACGAAGTGGCGGACAGTGATATTGAAATCCCTGAATCCACACCAGAGGAATTAGAAGCAAGCTGGCAGAGGTTTCGTGCAAAGGTAAAGGAAAGATATGGGGAGGATGTGATATAGAAAAATAGGACTGCTTACAACTGGCAGTCCTTATCTGCGTTCTTTGAGTGTCTGTTTTACAGTTTGCAGGATTCGTAAAAGAAGCTCCTTTTCTTCAGCAGAGCATCCAACAAACAGATTTTGTATATCTTTGTCTAAGTGATGCTCCCTGACAGCGGGCAGACGGTCATAAAGCATTTCGTCTATGTAGACCTCAAGGACTGAGGACAATCGGAGCAGCGTTTCGAGGGAGGGAGAGTGCGTGCCATTCTCAAGATGACTGACAGAAGAAGTCTGCAAATCTATTTTTTTCTGCCAATTCCATCTGCGATAAATGCTTTTTAAGCCGATATTTTTTTAGTTTTTCACCAAATCTGGTGGCATTAAATAATTTATCCATAAAATATGCCCCCTTCCTGAAATTAATTTTATGTTGCGTATTTCATTTTACGGCATAATATGCTAAGATTGAAATGCAGTATAAAGCATAGTATGCTTAATGATGAATTTGAGCAAAAAAATAGATTTTTTGGGAATTTAAAAACCTTATCATCAGATTTTACGTCTAGGGGGCATAAAGGAGGTGATAAGGATGAGTGATGAAGCGATTCGGGAATTGTTTTGTGCTTTTGTGGAAGAAGGGAAACTCGATGAGGAAATAGCTGAGCAGATATTACAGAAGATTTTGGAAATTTTGTTTGGCGAAAAAACAGAATCAGGGGATAGGTAAGAATAAGCAGACATAGCGACCAGGCATGTATGCAGGATTTGAGGTGGTCAGGCATATGAGAAAGCACGTTCATTTGATTGTTTATTTCGTATTGTTTTCAGCTTTTTTGACTTTGCTGGCAAAATGGAAAATATTGGATGCGGTTGACCTCTCTCTATCGGACAGGCTATATCAACAGCCTGTGGCAGTTGATGGGAATATCGTTATCATTTCAATAGATGAAAAAGCCTTGGATCGTTTTGGCTCTTATCAGGATTGGAACAGAAAAAAGGTTGCGGAAGCAATTAAAATACTGAATCAATCAGAGGATAAAAAGCCTGCAGTAATAGCGGTAGATATCCTCTATAGTTCAAAAGCAGCCCCAGAAACAGATGAAGCCTTAGTAGGCGCTATGGGGGATAATGTCGTAATGGCTTGCGCAGCAGCATTTGACTCAGGATTCGTGGAAGATGGCACAGGCTTTATACATAACAGTTTCCAGATCGTTTTTTATGAAGAACCTTTTGACGAGCTGAAATCTGTCTCAGAAGCAGGACATATCAATGCAATGAGGGATTCAGATGGCGTTCTCCGCCACCACCTCCTGTCCTTTGATTTACCAGATGGAAGGACAGTGCCATCAATGGCATTAAAAGCGGCTCTTAAATATAATGAAAATCTGGAATTACCAGAGGTAAACAGTAATGGGTTTTGGTATCTTCCGTACAGTAAAAAGCCAAGTGATTTTGAAGCGATTTCTATTTTGGATGTATTGGATGGTAAGGTGCCAGCAGACTATTTTGAAGGAAAAATTGTTTTGATTGGTCCGATGGCTTCTGGATTGCAGGACAGTTACATAACAGCAATCGACCATGCAAAAGAAATGTATGGGGTGGAATATCAAGCTAATGCTATTTCGGCATTACTGGAGGGCAATTTCAAAAAGAAAGCAAGCGATCATATACAGCTTATTGCATTGTTTGTCCTGCTTTTTGCTGCCAGTATTGTATTTTATAGAGTAAAAGCAAAGTTTTCCTTTATTCCGTGGCTCCTGCTTGCTTTCGGATGGGTGGCAATGTGTAAATTCTTGTATGAGCGAGGGTTTATCTTACACGTTATATATGTTCCGTTAAGCGTAACCATCCTTTATATAGGAAGTGTAGCAGTCCATGCGGTCAGGGAGAATAGGAAACGCAGGCAGATTACAAGAACATTTGAGCGGTACGTTGCGCCAGAAATCGTAAAAGAGTTGATAGATAAAGAAGATGAAGCTCTGAAATTAGGTGGGAAATCATGTGATATAGCTGTTTTGTTTGTTGATATCAGAGGATTCACGACTATGAGTGAAAAATTTCCGCCAGAAATAGTTGTAGAAATATTGAATCAGTATCTAACGCTTATATCAGAATGTATTTTGAAATATAATGGGACGCTGGATAAGTATGTCGGGGATGCTGTTATGGCATTTTGGGGTGCGCCATTGCCGCAGGATGATTATGTTTTAAATTCTGCGAAAGCTGCAATGGATATGGCTTTAGGGGCAAAAGAATTATCAGAAAAACTGGAAAAGAAGTACGGACAAAAATTAGCATTTGGCATAGGGATAAATCTTGGGAAGGCTGTTGTCGGCAACATTGGCTCTCCTAGAAGAATGGATTATACAGCGATTGGTGATACAGTAAATACAGCAGCCAGGCTTGAAGCTAATGCGCCTGGGGAAACAATTTATATTTCAAAAGCTGTAGCGGATTACTTAAATGGAAGGATCATAGCAACACCGCTTGCGAATCCACCTAAGCTAAAAGGGAAAAAGGATGGCTTTGAGATATTGACACTGGATAAGATTTTGTGAGGTGAGCGTATCGTGAAGGATTGGGAGATTTCAGTATGGGGTGTGCGTGGCTCTGCGCCTGCCCCTTCAAAGGAATATATGGAATATGGTGGGAATACTTCTTGTTTTTCAGTAAAAAGAGAAAATCATGTAATTATATTTGATATGGGAACAGGGCTTACGGTACTTGGCAGGGAGTTGATAAAGCAAAAAATTATGCGTTTTGATATTCTTCTTAGCCATTTGCATATAGATCACTTATTAGGATTGTTTTCGTTCCAGCCGTTATTTTGCCCTGAAATAGAAATACATTTATATGGAAGAATTGGCTTGGAAGAAAATATAAAACGGCTTCTTTCTCCGCCTTGGTATCCTTTGGGAGTAGAGGATTTTTCTGCAAAAATTTATTTCCATGAAATAGAACCAGAAAAGAGATTCCATCTTGGCAAGTTTATAGTGTCTGCAATAAAGGGCAACCATCCAGACGGAAGCATTTTATACCGATTGGATGGTGATGGAAAGAGTTTTGTCTATGCGCTAGATTGTGAATGTGACAAAGAAACTTTTTTACGGCTTTCAAAATTTGCTTATGGAAGTGATTTGACGGTCTGGGATTCCTATTTCATAGAAGAAGATTTCAAAAAAGGATGGGGACATTCCACATGGAAACAAGGGATTGAAATTGCCCATGAAGCAGATATAGAGCATATATTGATGGCTCATTATAACAGTGAATATACAGATTCTTTTTTGTATGAACAGGAAAAAATTGCCTGTGAAGATAGAATCTGTATCTTTTCAAAGGAAGGAATGAGGTTAAGGATATGACTGAAGATGAAGTCAAAAAAATATTAAATGTAGGAGTGTTGCTTTCATGCGAAAGAAGCATAAATAAACTTTTGGAAAAAATCCTTATTTCTGTAATGGAAATTTCCCATTGTGACGCAGGAACGCTATATCTTTTGGAAGAGGAAGAATTGCATTTTGTTATTATGCGTAACAATACAATGAAAACCTATTCAGGCGGTGACGGCAGGCGTCCAGACATTCCGCCAGTCGGGTTATCAAGGGAGAATGTGTGCGCTCTGGCTCTGATGGATGGAAGGACAATCAATATAGCAGATGTAAGGAATTGCAGTGAATATAATCTGTCAGGCTCAGTGAAATATGATTCCATGACAGGCTATTACACAAAATCAATGATTACAGTACCCATGCAAAACCGCCAAGGCGAAAAATTAGGAGTTTTACAGCTTTTAAATGCTATGGACGTGGATGGGAATATCTGTCCATTTCCTGATGAAATGGCTCTTGTGTTACAGTCAGTCGCTTCACAGGCGGCAATTACAATTCAGAATGTCAGATATATTGATGAAATCAAAGAATTATTCCATTCTTTTGTGCGTGTTTTTGCCTCCGCTATAGATGAGCGCAGTCCCTATAATGGCAATCATACAAAGCATATGACAGTCTATGGGGAGAAGTTTATAGACTATCTAAACGTTAAGGCACAAGAAGAAGGGAAGGAAATGCCTTTTGATTCCGTTCATCGGGAAGAACTTATCATGAGTATTTGGCTTCATGATGTTGGGAAACTTGTGATTCCTCTTGAAATCATGGATAAACCAACAAGGCTTCTGCCAGAACAGCACAGTGAATTTTTACATAGAATGGAAGTCCTGCGGCTACTTAGTGAAATTGATTCATTGTCTGGGAAATGTGGAAATCTGGATGGCTTAATAAATGATATAAATAAAGCAGAGGAACTTGTGGAATCCGTAAATGATGCAAAGCATTATGTTACGGATGAGGACATAAAAGACCTGAAACAGCTTACAAAACGTACCTGCACAGATAAAAATGGCAAGGTAAGACATTGGCTTACAGAAGATGAATACAAAATGCTCTCCATCCGCAAAGGCACGTTGTCGGACGAAGAACGTAAAATCATGGAGTCCCATGTTGTGCTGACGGATAAGCTGCTTTCCCAGATTCAATTTAGCAAAGAATTATCACATGTCAGGGAATGGGCTTCTGCCCACCATGAATATTTAAGCGGTGACGGGTATCCGAAGCATTTGTCAGGTATGGAGATTTCTATGGAAGTGCGCATACTTACTATTTTGGATATATTTGACGCATTAACGGCAGATGACAGACCATATAAGCCAGGGATGCCAATCGAAAGGGCATTGTCTGTTTTAAAAGATATGGCAGAAAAGGAAGGGAAATTAGATAAGGCACTGACGGATTCATTTATAAAGAGCCGTTGTTGGGAAAAATAATCTGGACTGGAGAGGATAGCATGAAGAAGAAACTGTTTCGGGGATATCTGTTTTTATTATTGATATTAGTAATGCTACTTAGTTCGTCATGTGGCAGGAACAGGGCAACTACAATGAAACTGATAAAAACAGATGGGGAAGTTGGCGTGGAAAATGAAAAAGGAAAGTCTGTTGATCTGATTGAGAACCTTGGGTTATACAGTGGCTATGGCATAGGCACACAGAAAAAAAGTTTTGCGTGGATTGATCTTGATGATACAAAACTAATCAAAATGGACGAAAAAAGCGATGTTGACATCAAAAAAGATGGCAAGAAATTAGAACTGGTCGTAAATTCTGGAGGGTTGTTTTTCAATGTAACAAAACCGCTGGAAGATGATGAAAGTATGGATATTCGCACTTCTACAACAATCTGTGGTATTCGTGGCACTTGTGGATGGGTAGAAGCTTATGGTGATACTACCTATGTCGGCTTGTTTGATGGGAAAGTGGAATGTACTGTTACAGCAGATGGAAAAGAAGAAACTGTTAGAGTAAATGCAAAAGAAATCCTTATTGTGAAAAAGGATGGCGATCATGTTACCTATGAAGTGAAGAAACTTACATATAAAGATGTGCCAGAATTTGTGCAGGTAGAAATAGCGGATGAGCCTTTTGCATTGGAAGAGGAATCTTATGCTGTAGAGGATTTTCTTGGCGTATATTCCAATTCAGACGGTGAATATGCAAGAGAGGTAGAGTTGGGATTAGATGATGATGGCGCATTATATTTCCGTCATGGAAACAGCATAAATCAGTCATATTCTTCCTATGAGGTAGATGGCAATATAATAACAGGTACTTATCAGGATTATTATACATCTGAAACATTTACAGATACATTTACTTTAAATGAGGATGGTAGTCTAACAGCTGAACTTAGTGATGAAAGATACAGTTCTATGAATATGACTTTTGACTTTGAAAGGGAAATATCAGAGCAGGAAGAAAGGTCGGATGTTGTAGATATTAATGATTATATAGGCACATTCATGAATGGAGAGGACAGTGGGGCAGGAAGGCTTACAATCTCTGAAATTGATCCTCAATCGGTAAATGTACGTTTTGAAGCATCTGGGGATTTTGGAACTAAAAATGGTGTTTCTATTGTATTTGAAGAAACTGGCTATTCTTTTGAAAATGGGATTTATATTGATGTGTCAGGGAAAAGAGTGGAATTTACAAAAGGAACGAAGCACGATGGGACGTATGTTTTGGATGTTCCAGAGCCTTTAAAACAGGAGTGGAATCTTCTTGAGAGTGTTTACGAGAAGGAATATTCTTTAATGGATACTGTTCCAGAGGAAACATCGGAAATTGATAGGTTTCTTGGTACTTATACAAAAGATTTTGGAAGCTATAAAGAAGCATTGATTTTAACAGTTCGAGAAGATGGATTGTTATATTGGAATGCAGGAAACAGCTATCATGGCGGATGGATGGGTGATCGTTATACAGAGTATTCTATCAATGGGGATGAGTTGAAAGCTACAAATGAAGGTGGAACAGATACGTTTATCTTAGATGCCGATGGCTCTATTACAGCAACATTTTCAGCTTTAGATTTTTATAATGGAGTTTATGAACGAAACGATGGATATGACGAAACAGAAGAATATCCAGGAGGATACCCCTAAATAATCTGAAGTACAAAACAGAGGAGAAAAGGAATGAGAAAAATCTTGACAATGGTTTATGGGCATTTTGGACGATTGCAGCAAATAAACAAAACAGCAAGAGATGATTCTTCTTAAAGAGCTAGAGAGTTAAAAGTTCTTCACTGATTTAAAATAAAAAAAGATAACATTTTGAAGTAAAATGTGTTATGTTTAAGCTGTCAAACAAAAAACATACACT
>CAJTFL010000045.1 GCA_910575565.1 Lachnospiraceae bacterium
TGCCGAAATCTTCTCGGTCTAATCTTCCTAAAAACACATCAGAACATTGAAAGCGGTGTTACAGCTCCGCTTTATTTGTCGTTCCATCAAACCGACTGTGAATAGTAACAAATTTTTTGAACTTTCTTAAAAACAGCACCAGGAGGATAGCCCCAGGTGCTGTTAGACGGTTTACAGGCTTTCGTAGGAAACCAGCTCGCTCACCGGGATTCGTGTTTGGCTGTGCCGTTCCGGGTCAGCAAAGTTTTCCCCGGCATAGCCGATCACCAGGATATTGACCGGCTCCAGATTGGCAGACAGGCCGAACTCCCGGCGCAGAACATCCGGCTTGAAATAGCACACCCACACGCTGCCCAGGCCCAGCTCCGTGGCCTGGAGCATCATGTGATCGGTCAGGATAGCGGCATCAATATCCCCGGTCTGCTTCTGGTCAAAGGGCCGCACCCACGCCTTGTTATGGTCAGCGCAGACAATAATAGCCAGGGGCGCACCGTAGATGTTGGCTGCTTTGCCGACCTTCGCCAGCCCGTCCTCGCTCTGGACGGCGATCAAGTGAACCGGCTGGAGATTTGCAGCGGTGGGAGCCACATGAGCGGCCTCCAAAATTTTCTCCAGCTTCGACCGCTCTACCTTCTTGTCGCTGTAACTGCGGATGGAGCAGCGTGTTTTCGCAATCGTAATGAATTCCATAATATCTTGTCCTTTCTGAATAGTCTGATGGCTGGCAATCAGGAGTGCCATCTGCTGTGATTTTAGCAATATCCAGAAATCTACACAAGATTGCACTTTTTAGGTAGGTACTTCCCAAAAAGATAGCCCTTTTCTAAGTGAACATACCATGATATACTTGGTGCGAGGTGAGACTATGAAGCAGACACAGTTTAATTGTCCTGTTGAGGCCACGCTGTCGTTAATTGGCGGGAAATATAAGCCGCTCATTCTCTGGCACTTGGCAGATCGGCCTTTGCATTACATGGAGTTACAGCGGCGAATCCCCAGCGCAACACCCAAGATGCTCTCCCAACAGCTTCACGATCTGGAAGGATGCGGGATGATACATAGGGAGGTGATCCCGGAGAAGCCGCCGAAAACGGTGTATTCCTTGACGGCCTTTGGGGAAAGCATCATTCCCGTCATAGACGCTATGTGTCAATGGGGGACTAACTACATGGACGGTTTGGACGTTCAATCGCCGTGTTGTAATGCCGAAACGTAATAAATGGGCATAGCTGCCATTAGGCGGCTATGCCCACTTCAGGATAGGGTGGCCATCCACCATGAACGAGAGCGTCTTTGCAATCCGGCAGGGTTCGCTGTTCAGCGTTTTTGCAACCCGGCAGGGTTCACAGTTCAGCGCCTGTGCCGCCAGCTCCACGGTGGCGCTGGACACTTCAAATTCCCGCACCCGATCTTCCATATCATACTGACTAAAAAGAAGCGGGGGACTTCCTTAAAATTAGGTTAAATTTCAGAACCACATAGCTTGTTCATCTCTAAACTTTGGAACCGGCCCGTCCTGATACGGGTCATAGCGATGCTCATTACAGCCAAACTCCTGCAAAAAGCAGATCATATCCTCCGCCGTCCACTTCACAAGGCTCATTCCCTCAAAGGCTTCCACCTTGCCGCCATCCATTGCATTCTTAAAATACCACTCAACGATAGTCTGATCCTCTTTGTGGAAATACTGTTTGATATCCCACTGGAGGACAGTTGCGCGTGCATTCCATTCCTCAAACCAGTGCTTTACTTTGGCAGCACCCTGATACTGCGGCCCCCAGCTTTCGATGTAAAGAGCATCAGCAGAAAATATATCCTCTATGCCAAGGTCTTTCTTTTGCAGCCACATATCAAACCATAGTCTGATGATCTTTTCCCGCTTATCCATATTGTCCTCCTATACCCGCCGCCAAAGCAGCATATTGTTTTCAAACAGGACGTTCACCCTGCCGGTATCCTTCAGCCACGCCAGATAAGAGCGGACGGTGCTGCCCACCAGAACATATTGCTCAAAGTTCATGGTCAGCCCGTAGCCGGCAAACAGTTTCTGCAGGATAGCCTCAAAGCAGAGGGGTTCCTGACAGATGCCGGTAATCTTGTCCGCGATCTCCAGAACCTTGTCGATATTGTATTGTGCAAGGTCAGCTATATCTTCGGAGGCAGTGGCGTGGGCTGGGACAAACATTTTCGCCTGCAGGGACTTCACCATTTCCAGCGTGTTCAGATAGGAAGCAACATCGTAGATAAAGCCAATCTGATACTTGTCCAGTGTTTCACGGCTGGACAGACAGTCCGCCAGATAGACCACATCATCTGGCGTCCGAAAGCCCGCCATATCAAAGAAGTGTCCCGGCAGGGGGATCATCGCAAATCCTTCCGGCAGGCATTCCTTCGTCAACTCCTGGGCATCGCTCTCCTGGGCCATGAGGAATTTGTGCCGCAGCTCTTTACATGGATAGCCGCCATACAAAAAGGACGGCTCCAGGACGGGGTGGCGGGTAAAGGCGCAGTCAATCCCCGGCGCGTAGATTTTGCATCCGGTCTGACCCTGCAAATACTTGTTTCCGCCGATGTGGTCAGCGTTAGAATGGGTATTGTAGATGGCGGTGAGCTGCCAGCCGTTGGCATCCAAAAGCTGCCGTACTTTACGGCCTGCATCTTTATCATTGCCGCTGTCAATCAGGCAAATGTCCTGTCCATCCAGCCGCACCAGCCCAATCTTTGCCGGACTTTGGATGTAATAGCTCCGTTCCGAAACCCGAATCAATTCGTACATCATTCACATCCTCCTATGGCTCGTTATTCAAATTTCGCAGTTATGTTTCCCTTTTGAATGATGTGGCCATCCGCTTTTTTCAAAAAGGCTCTTTTTAGAGAATGGACACTTAATTGCAATTCACAGTCCAGCGCATAGACAGTGAAGCGATAGGTATGTGTTTTTCCTTTTGGTGGTTTTGGCCCCGCATATCGGTGAAAGCCATACCCTATGCCCTGGCAGGCGCCATCTAACGCAGACACATGGTTTCCAGAGGGAATCCCGCTTTGCACCTGACTGGCGGCAGGGATATTCCAAATGAGCCAATGGGTAAAATCCCTGACAGGGTGGGACAGATCTTCTAAGGTAATGGCAAGAGTCTTTGCCCTGGATGATAGATTTTTTATCAGAAATCCCGGCGATATGTCCTGCCCGCGTCCGGTATTTTCCACCGGAAATTTCCCGTTGTTTTCTATGCCAATGCAAGTAAATTCCAAAACAGCATAATCCATAAGTTCCTCCTAATAGTTTGAATAGAATATCGTATTATGAACCTCGCACTTGTCCCCGGTCACGTTCTGATATGCGTGGGGAAGATCAGCCCGGAAACGGATGGCCTGCCTCTCGCTGACCTCTACAAACCTGTTTCCCAGGACAAGGCGCAGCGTTCCACGCAGGACAAAGATGTGTTCCTCTACGCCCTCATCATGTTTGTCCGAGGAATGGCGGCAGTTCGGGTCAAACTCAATGTAGAATGTTTCCACGCTCCGCACTGGGTCATAGGTGAACAGCGGATAAGCCCTCATTTTGCCGCTGTCCCCCAAAACCACATTTGCCTCGTCCGGGCCGGTGAGCATATATTCTGTCTGCGGTTCCTCCAGGAAAGCAGACAGAGGTGTTTTCAGCCCCGTGGCAATCTTCCAGAGAGTTGTCACCGTTGGGACAGACTGGCCGCGTTCGATCTGGCCTAACATGGGCTTGCTCACGCCTGTCAGCGCCGCAGTATCATCCAGGGAAAGAGTGCGGGCCATACGAATGCTTTTTAGCTTCTGACCAATTTTTAAATTCATAGGTTCCATAGGATAACCGCCTTGTATGTTTTTACAATCTATAAGCTTGTTATAGCATATACCAGAGAACAAAAAAAGTCAATCTGGCAAATCGGCACTACAAAGCCCAGACTTTATGCTTTGGCAGGGGACAGCCCGTCTCGGCGGTGTCAGTGGTGTTGATTTCAATGTACCCGGCAATCCGGCGGAACTCGTCCGCAAACTTAAAATGAATGCGGATGTTGCCGTTTTCGGCTTGATAGAGTGCATGGAGCAGGCTGTCCGGGAGCGTTTCTTGTAAGTGGAGCAGGAATAATATGCTTTCTTCCCGCTCTGGCTCCGGGTGACGGATTTCCCGTTTTTTGGGAGCCGTCCGGGTGTCACGTTTCAGAAGTTCCCGCACCCGGTTAAAGGTTTCGTGGGTGATGATTGCCTCGTGGGTGTCTGGAACACGCACCCATTCATCCTCAAGCACAGCCTCAATCTGGTGCACCTTGTAGCTTTTCACCCGGCGGCGGCCCTGCACCAAATCCCCGATGTAAATGGGATTTCTGAGAATATCCGTTATAATATGCCGTTTCCGTTGGCGGCTGGGTAACTTATAAGATTATGAAACTTGTGTCCACCAATCAATGAGAATTTAGACTTCTATATATTTATATCGAATACCGCCTTTAGTTGCCCATTCTCTATAAAAAGCTCTATTTCAAACCAAAAATCCAACCGTTCTCCAAAACTCGTTGGATTGTAACAAACCATATCCCAATTATTAGTTTCAAGCCTTGCTTCGTCCGCGTCATCTATGTCCGTCATACAGGATTTTTGGAAATGGTCTACTATAAATTTTTTACCTTCATCTTCTTCCCACAAAGCTAATTGCTCAACTAACCATTTTCCAAATCCCAAGCAGGCATTTTCAGGTGTGGGCTCTGCCTTAATGTAAGAGGCCCATGAAAGTTTCGGTGGAATGCTGGATACAAGTTTTGCATATTCTTTGTCTGCAATCGTATCTACCATCAACTCAATCAATTCCTGTGCTTTTGACTTAAATTCTAATTGTGCCATTTTGTGTCTTCTCCTTAAATTTCAATTTATTGTTTTCTTTATTTATAAAACCGAACAATCCCAAACAAAACTGTCTGCCATAGCCCGCGCCGTCTCGTCAGCGTTTTTGGCTCACTCGCCACGGGTGGGGAAGTCGTGTTCTGAAATAACCTTGCCGCTGTCAGCGTCTTTCACGGTCACATGGACGGCCCATTCATCACCGGAAACCCCACATAATACTTGATACCGCCCCAGCATGACTGCTGGTGCAACTGTGGCCACAGCAGAGTACCACATTTCCATGGAGTAATAAGTCTTAGCATCTACTGAAACTGTAAGGCCCCAAGGGACTCCATTTTCATCCAAGTCTGTATAATCCGCCGCCGTTACAAATTCCTGCGAAATTTCAGCGGTAAAAGGGTCACGCAAACAGCCCAGCCAATAATATGCCGCTTTCAATTTTGGATACTGTTCCATTGTGAGATAGTAGCTAAACGTGCCATCCTCATTTGCCAGCAGCGCATTGTAAACCACCTGTTCCAGCGTTCCCTCTTTGGCCGCTGTCTGGCGTTGCTCCTTATCTTCTGTTTCCAGTTCCTCGGCGGTCTTTCCCCCCAATAACGTTTTGGGCATGGTAATGACGATCTGGCCGTCCTCATTCACCGGGGGCGTGTATGTATTTGCCGGCCCGTCCGCACCGGACGCATCCTCCTGCGGTTTGCCCCCACAACCTGCCAGCGAACCAAGCAGCAGCAAAAGCGACAGAGCAAAAGCAGCTCCCTTTTGGTATCGTCTTTTCTGTTTCACCATACCTGCAAACCTCTCTTTGCTTTTTTCACCAATATCAAAACACACCACACCGCCGCTAAAATCAGCAACATCACCACCGCCAATATTCACAACAAAAAAACGCTCCCCGCCGCGCAGGTTCCTGCGGGCAAAAGAACGCCAGTCTTGACAGCATGAAATCAAGCATAACAAAACTGTGGGGCTACATAGTTATAGCACCGCTCTGCTTGCTGTAGGATGGCACAACTTCTCATGCTTGTCAAGATCTCTTTCAAAAAAATTTGTAGAAATTTCCAAGGCAATTATAGCAGAAATTTACCAGTCACGCAAGGGGGGATTGGGCGGTTTATGGGGAAAGCCCCACCCGCCGCAAAACCTCCCATACAGCACAGAAGGACGGCACAGACGGGTGTGTGGCCGGGAGACGTGGCTATTTAAACGACTAAACTGCCAAACTGTCCGCTGTGACCATATTCAATATCCAGTCCTATGGGATAGATAAAGATGCTTGAAAATCCTAATATCTTCTTTTACAGTTTGAGAAAACACTTCGTAGATGCCGTCAATGTCCCCCGCTTTTGCTAACTCCATCAATTTTTCCATTGTTTTTTTGGGAACATTGCTTGTTGGGGAGCCTCCCCAAACCCGGCTCTTTGGGACGAAATGTCCCAAAGAGATTGGCTGCGTCACTGCCGCTGCCGCGCCGGTTCCTTATTGTTTTGCCCGTCTTTCAGATCGGATAGACGGTTGATGTTATGGCCTGTCATTGATACGAGAAAAGGGGGCGGTTCACTTATGTGCAAGGCTGTTTCTCTTCATTTTCTATATCAGGCAAACTCCCAATGCTTCCTGTCTGGCATAAGCCGGACATGGGAATGCCTGCCCATATTTACCTTTCATCCACCAGGTTTCTCATGCTGTTCAATCCGATCATCAGAGTGGAAACATTATGAGCCATAGCAGATGTAGTGGGCTGTATCGCTCCAGCAATCCCAAGGAGAATCAGACCGGAATTAATCCCCACAATCCGAATATAGTTTTTCCGTATCCTTTCCAGAAGTCCGCAGCCGACAGATCGCAGGGTCAAAAGCCCCGACAGGTTGTCCGCCCCGATGGTGATATCAGCGATCTCCCTGGCAATCTGTGCCCCGTCGCTGATAGCGATCCCCACATCCGCTGCGGAAAGGGCCGGGGAATCGTTGATCCCGTCTCCTACCATGAGCACCTTTCTGCCTGCTGCCCGTTCTCTCTTCACAAAGTCTGCCTTTTCTTCCGGCAGCACTTCCGAATAATATTCATCTACGCCTACTTTTGATGCGATGGAACCGGCGATCCGCTCACTGTCCCCGGTCATCATCACGATCTTGTCAAAACCGGCTTTTCTTAATGCCGATACCACCGGGGCGGCCTCTTCCCGCACAGGATCCTCAATACAGATCACTGCTGCCAGCTGTTTTTCTATGGCCAGATACAAATGGGAATATCCTTCCGGCAGGCTTTCAAACCGCTCTTTTAGTCCCTCTGGTATGACACATCCCTCATCTTCAAAGACGAAATGGTAACTTCCGATCACCACCTTTTTCCCATCAATCATGGAAGAGATCCCATGTGCCACAATATATTCCACCCTGGAATGGTTTTCTTCATGGGTAAGCCCTTTTTCACTGGCAGCATGAACCACCGCCCTTGCCATGGAATGAGGAAAATGCTCTTCCAGGCATGCCGCGATACGCAAAAGCTCGTCCGGATCCTCATCCATAAAAGGCGCCACATCCACAACCGCCGGCCTGGCCCTGGTCAGTGTCCCGGTCTTATCAAAGATGATGGTATCCGCCTCGGAAACTTTCTCCAGAAATGTTCCGCCTTTTACGGTGATCCCATGTGTGCCTGCTTCCCGGATTGCTGACAGGACAGAAACCGGCATGGCCAGCTTCAAAGCACATGAAAAATCCACCATCAGGACGGACAACGCTTTTGTGGCGTTCCCGGTCAGAAGATAGACAAGCGCCGTGCCAAGGAGCGTATAGGGCACCAACCGGTCAGCCAGTCTGTCCGCTCTCCCCTCTGCTTTTGATTTCAGCTTTTCCGATTCCTCAATCATCCTGACGATCTTCTCATACTTATTGGAACCGGAAGTTTCCTTTACGCAGATTGTAAGCTGCCCTTCTTCCAGCACGGTTCCCGCATACACATACCCGCCTTTTTCCCTGGCCACGGCCAGAGCTTCTCCTGTCATGGAAGACTGATTCACCGCTCCGCTTCCTTCCACAACTACACCGTCAAAGGGAATCACATTTCCCATGCGGAGCACCACCTGATCTTCTTCCCTTACCTGCCCGGCATCCACTAGAACTTCTCTTCCCTGTGTAAGTTTCCACACCCTGCCTGCATTCAGGGACATGCTTCTTGCCAGATCATCCACGGATTTCTTATGGGTCCACTCCTCCAAAAGTTCTCCGATCCCAAGGAGGAACATGACGGAACCTGCCGTTTTTATATCCCGGCGCAAAAGGGATACCGTAATCGCGGTTCCGTCCAGGACAGAAACTCCCATCTGCCCCCGGCACAGAGTATGGATGCCCTTCCAGATGAACCTGGCCGACCGGCAGCAGACAACGGTACACCGAACCGGCATGGGAAGAAAGAGTTTCCCTGCCATACGCAGCATAACCTTCCAGATCAGTTTATCCTGATAGTAACGATTTACTCTGCGTCCGGAGTTCTGCCATACGTGCTCCGGCACGGAAACTTTCTCACCGGGAAACTTCTGGAGGAGCTTTATCACATCTTCTCTTTCTCCTGTATAACAAATAACCGCGTCCTGGCTCCTCTCATAAACCTTTACTCTAATAATGGCAGGCTGGCAAAGCAGGCTGTATTGCAGGATATCCGCGTCCCGGCACGACATCCGGGAGCAGGAAATATGGATCCGCAGCCGTCCTTTTATCTCATGCAATATCCAAAACTTCATACTTCCGAAACCGGCGCTTCCTGGAAATCATCATGGGCTTCGCTTTCATCTTCAAATTCCGTTTCCTCTGCCGCCCTTTTCTCATTCACTTCCAGAGCTTCCTCATAGATATCCTCCGCGTTTTCCTGGATAACGCTGACCGTCCTCATGATGCATTCCTTCGCTCTGAGCGCAGCGGCGGTACAGGAAACATATACTTTTTTTGCGTCTTTACTGGATAATATTTTGATACCCGCCGTACCAAACAGAACCCCGGCTGCAAAGATCCCCGTCTTCTTTACATCCAATTTACAGAACCTGTCCATCATCTAAGCAGTTCCTCCTTCTCTTATTTGTGTTTGTAGCCAGTGTAGAATGTCATAATCATGCAGATCACGGCAGCCCACGCCCAGAATTTGTGGTTTTTCATGCAGCAATCCCTCCTTGATATCTGCATTATAAGGTATGGGAAACCTACTTTCCATCATTTTTTTCCTGTTGAAAAATTCTCTCAATTACTTTGAAAGCGCTGCCCGACACCCATGGTGAACGCAAGCCTGCTTTCAATGGATCATGGAAATCAGGCAGCCAAGCCAGCATGAGCAAGCAGACCGACAGGCCGGATTGAGCATACCGGCTGCGATTGCGGGAAGGCGAAGCCTAAAGCAATCGGCTTTCATAGGTGGTAGCGTACTTGCTCGCCGGGCGCATACAGGTTTACAGAACCGGCCCCCTATGTCTTCGTTCCCATACAAGGAGACAGCAGGATATTCGTAACATTCTGGCATTGAATATAGCCGCAGGCTCTGAGTCCTTTTGTCATGGCCAGGCAGCATTCTTTCGCTGAAAGGCAGCAGGAGGTATGGTCATCCAATTCGATTACGCAGGCAATTTTCTTTCCCTGTTCCACACAGACACAGCCCCCGTCCATGTCAGAACATTCCCCGCATCCTGCTCCAACCGGATCAGCACCTGGAATCGTATATATGTTATTTCTGCTGATCGCTCCGATCTCTTCTAACAGATTGATCATCCGATACACAGTGGCGGCTCCGATCTTCGGCTCCTCTCTTCTGGCTTTATAATAAATTTCTTTACAGCTGGCACATTCCTCCTGCAAAATCACATTTAAAAGGATCCGCCTCTGTTTTGTCACACGGCAGCCCATATCCTTTAGTTTCTGAAAAATGATATCTTCCTGCATTTTGGTTCGCTGGTAATTCTCCTCTGCTTTTGTAAGCTGATTTCCGTACCCTATCTCCTCCATTCCTTTTCACACTCCAATTTCTATCGGTTTCCACCGCAGTGGTATCCTTACACAAATAATAGTTAGTTTTAGCTAACCTAAAATCAGTATACCATCTTTTTCTTGCCTGTGTCAATTTGTGCGTAACGGCAGTATTGAGAATCTTTCTCATTTTTATTCCATCGCCCAATTCTGACCCTGGATATGGAGCTTGATAAACATGAATTTGAAAATCACGATTTTATAAGTGGTTATCGCTCCTCGTAGGTTATCAATAAAATCCTCCGAAAGCCTTGAAAACAAAGGATTTATCGCAATGTGTCCGCCTTATCCTTTTATATGGTTTCACACATTTTTACCCTTGCCCCAATTGCTCATAAGGGCAAAAGCAAGGGCAAGAAAATCTCATAACAAGATATAACAAAGTGTGGCAATCGGGGAACTGTGACATATGTGCGAATATATTATACTGGAGGATTTCAATATGGACAAGTACATCTATGATAAAAATAATGGACTTTGGTATGAACTGCAAGGAGATTACTATATTCCGTGTCTTACCTTACCAGCCGAAAAAGGAACGCCTATCGGGATATGGGGACAGCGGCATTTGCGCTGTCTGAAAGGGTATCACAGGGTCACATACACCAATTTGCTCACGAGCGGAAGTCTCAACGCTTACCTTGCTGACATAGATGAGCAAGCAAAGAATATGTTCTTTCGATTGGTAAAGGAATACGCCGACAGACAAGGTGTAACAGAGCAGTTGAAAGCCGATAAGCCGCTTGAATGGGTACAGAAAATGAACAATATCTGTAATGCTGTAGAGGAAGTTGTTAATACTGAACTAATTTACGCATAAGGCAAACTGTAACACTGAATTAGGGGCAAGGGCGCAAACATCTTGCCCCTAATATTAACTTATAGTTAAAAAAATCAATTTGAAGTTAACAACTGCTCAATTGTTTTTTAGTAAATACACAAGTATAATAAAGTCAACAAAAGCTTTTGTGCCATTCTCAATAAGGAGGCTTCTATTATGCCTATGAACTTAGTTATACAAGAAAGAAGAAAAGAATTAGGACTCACGCAGGAACAAGTTGCAGAATACCTCAATGTGTCTATTCCGGCAGTCAGTAAATGGGAAAAGGGAACAACCAGTCCAGATATTTCGCTTTTGGCTCCGTTAGCCCGATTGTTAAAAATTGACTTAAACGCCCTTTTTTGTTTTCACGAAGATATAACACAACAAGAAATTGGTTTGCTCAGCAAGGAGGTCGGAAAGATTTTTGGAGATAAAGGACTCGAAGAAGCGTTTGCAGCAGTAGGGGAAAAACTCCACGAATATCCTCACAATGAAAGACTCATGCATGTCCTTACACTTCAACTGGATGGACTTCTTTCCATATCAGACTTGACTGCAGATGAAATGCGCCCCTATGAGGAGCATATCCTTGAATGGTATCATCGACTTGTTAGAAGCACAGACATAAAAATAAGCAACAGCGCAAATTTTATGTTGGCAAGCAGATATCTTCGCAATGGACAATATGAAAAAGCTCAGGAAACATTAGACTTAATGCCTGACAGAAACGACATTATCGGCAGTATGGCTGATAAGTTTTGGTTGCAAGTTGAAATTGATAAACATCAAGGCAAATCAGAGAAAGCAGCGGAGGATTTACAGAGAGAATTGCATTTGGCTCTCAACAAGGTTCAGCTGCTACTCTACAAAATGATGAATATTGAGTTAGAGTGTGGCGAACTTCTCACTGCAAAAAAGATAGCAGACAAATCGGCTCAGATGGTCACGCTTTTTGAAATGTGGAAGTATAGCGCATTCACTGCGCCATTGGAAATCGCCTTTGCGGAAAAAGACACCGATAAATGTATTTCTATTTTGAGAGAAATGCTTGCAGCAATGCGCGAACCATGGAATATGGATAAAACCTTATTATTTAATCGCATACCTGCACAAGCGACTCAACCAGAGCAAATGATTCCTGTAATCCTTTCTGCAATGGAAAAAGAACCTCTGTTGCAAAACTCCTCAGAGTTTCAAGAATTAATCACTGAGTATGAGAGATTCAAAGATAGGAAATAGACTGTATGATAATAAAATCAGACTGGATAATTTGCCCCATCTGCGGCAGAAAAACACACAATAAAATACGGGAAGATACCGTATTGATAAACTATCCTCTGTACTGCCCGAAATGCAGGCAGGAAACACTAATCAGCGCAAAGGATTTCCAGATAACCGTCATTCAAAAGCAGGAACACTAATCAAACTATGTAAGCCGCCGATTATGGGTAATCGGCACAAGTGACACTATTACTTTACGCACACCATAGTCATAAGTCCCGATTGCCACGGATAGAAAGGAGAAATTTTATCTATGGCAAAAGGTTCTGTAAAAAAAAGGCAAAAAGTGGTACGGACGTTTCTATATCGAAGATGAAAGCGGTCGGAAAATTCAAAAGGAGTTTGCGGGAACGGAGAGCAAAGCCGAAACGGAAGCCATGCTCCGTAAGGCGATGGAGGACTACGAGGAAAAGAAATTCGTGGCAAAATCCGAAAACGCCACGGTGGGAATGCTGTTGGATATGTGGGTGGAGGAAGAACTAAAGCCCGGCAACCTCAGCAACGGAACGGTCATGGCGTATCAAGGAACAGTCAACCGTATCAAGCAGCACCCTATCGGCAACCGAAAGCTGAAAACCGTTACAGCCGACCATTTGCAGGCGTATATGGACTTCCTCAGCTTTGGCGGGACAAATCCCGACGGCACAACCGCAAAAGCACTCAGCAAAGGGTATCTGCGTTTATTCTCGGCAGTTCTGCAAGGAGCTTTCCGCTTTGCGGTATTCCCGAAAAGGCTGATTTCCTTTAATCCCATGCAGTATGTGGTATGGCGGGGCAAGAAAGAGGATTATGACCTGTTCTCGGACGAGGACGGGGAAACGACTTCCACGCCCACATTCAGCCATGAGCAGTATTTGAAGCTGGAGAAATTTCTGAAAAAGAAAGACAATCCCGCTTTGCTGCCCATTCAGATTGCTTACTACACGGGGCTTCGCATTGGCGACGTCTGCGGCTTGACTTGGCAGGACATTAACCTTGACAAGCAGTATCTTACGGTACGCCGCAGTATTCGCTACAACGGGGCAAGGCACAAGACCGAGATTGGGGCGACAAAACGGAAGAAAGTCCGTACCGTGGACTTCTGCGATACGCTGGCGGCAATCCTCAGAGCAGCAAAAACCGAACAGCACAAAAACCGCTTTCAGTACGGGGAACTTTACAACCTCAACTACTATGTCGAGGTAAAGGAAAAAGACCGTACTTACTACGAGGTTTACAGCCTGCCGAGGACATAAGAAACGCCCGAAGGCTACAAGGAAATATCCTTTGTCTGCCTCAGACCTGACGGAGCGTATGAATCGCCGAGTACGGTAGGGATTATGTGTAGGACAGCAAGCAAAAAGGTTGAAGGATTAGAGGATTTCCATTTCCATATGCTCCGCCACACATTTACAAGCAATCTGCTTTCCAACGGAGCAGCGCCAAAGGATGTGCAGGAGCTTCTCGGACACGCCGACGTCAGTACCACGATGAACATTTACGCTCACGCTACAAGGGAAGCGAAGCGCACTTCTGCAAGACTGCTGGATAAGGTAGTCGGCGGAGAATAAAAATTTGCCCTTGTTTCGGCTCGTAAGGGCAAAAACAAGGGCAGATACATAAGGCTGGAACACAAAACAGGCGAAACGCCTTGAAAATACGGCGTTTTTAGAGGGTTGAATAGATAAACGGGAAATTGTCAGTGAATCACCTTATAACGCAACCTGAGATATGAATCCTCCAAAACTATACATTCCTGCAATTTCAACACACCTAATTGTGATAATTCACTCTCTAATAGTAAAGATTTTCCGTCAATCAAGGTGGATGTGTCCTTTCCGCCAATTAAAATAGGGGCAACGACAATATCAACATAATCAAACAGTTTTTCCCGAAGGAACAGCCCGTTTAATGTGCCGCCGCTTTGTATGGTGATTCTATGGCAGTTATATCCTGACTTGAGTTTTGCAAGTACATCCGCCAAAGACAATTCTTTTTGATAGATAATATGAAAATTGGCCTCTTTCACCTGAAACGCAGGATGGTCCGCATTGGAAGTAACCAGCACAAATTCTTTTGATAGGGCGCAAAAATAACGAATGCCGTGTTCGGTCAGGTGATTGTTGTCTAACAATACAAAGGAGATGGATGTTTTGTTCGGCATTTTCTTCGTGTTGACACCCATCTTTTTCTGTACTCTGCCAGAATTAAGCGACCATAAATCGGTGGTTTGCTCTATCTCATAATACTGGTGCAGTCCTTCTTGAACGCCTGCAATTTTAGGAAAATCTTTATCGACATCAAAACCGTCTGTTGCTCCTGTGCTGATTTTCCCGTCAACTGACATAAGCATAAATAGCGTTGTAATAGGTCTATCCATTTTATTCCTCCAAATCCCGATTGAAACTTATAACCACATCGCCCGTTACAATTTCTTTACAATTTCGATTGCGGAGATAATTATATCATATCGGATACTTTTCCGTCAACTGACATAAGCATAAATAGTGTTGTAATAGGTCTATCCATTTTATTCCTCCAAATCCCGATTGAAACTTATAACCACATCGCCCGTTACAATTTCTTTACAATTTCGATTGCGGAGATAATTATATCATATCGGATACTGATTCTTATGATAGCTTTAACTATGGTGATGATCGGATGCTCATCGGGACCAAAAGAGGATGAAATATCTGTGGAGAATGATTCCTCGAAGGAAACGGTTCAGGAAGAAGCAGCGGATGTAAAAACCGTAGATGCAGAATCTACAGAAACAAAAGCAAAAGCTACAGAATCATCAAAGCCGGAGATTACAGAAGAAACCAGAAAAACTACTTCGGAAACCGAAGAAATAGGTTTCTTTTGACAGGTTGCTGGAATGCAAGGGGAGAACAGCAGATTTATAAAACCGCCCAATTTGGGGCAGAAAATGGGAACCGGAGAAAGGGGTATGGAATGAAATTATCAAGATATGAACAAGAAATTGTAATCAACTTTAATGCAGATGAGAAGGAAGCAACGGTTTACACAGCTAATCCAGTGTGGATACGTAAAATGGATAAGCTGTGCTATGAATTTCCGGAGATAATCCGGTTAAAATCGTGGACAGAAATTAGCAAGACATACGTTCTCCCAAAGAATCTTGTAAGGATAGGGAAACCAAGAACATTGAGTGAAGCACAGCTTAGGCATTTGCGGGAGTTACAAAACAAGGTATAAGCTTACGAATATAATGGGAAATTAAGAAAACCATTCACTTTTCTTCTGCCTGTATTCATTTGGACTCATATGATAATGCTGTCTAAACTTCCGGCAAAAATAGCCAGAACTTGAAAATCCCGTTTCTTCTGCAATGGAAGAAACAGATTTTTGAGTGGCATAGAGCTGTTCGGCAGCCTGCGTTAGTCTGTATTGGATAAGATACGCTACCGGAGAAATATGGATACCCGACTGAAAAATGTTTAAAGCCCCACTTTTGCTGATAGATGCAGATGCTGCAATCATTTCAAGAGTAATTTCTTCCATGTAGTGATCATGAATATACTGCATCATAGCTTGTAACCTTGCCTGCTTGTGATTTAAACGATGATTATCGCTAGAACCGGAATCCAAGTCTATATTTTTTAACAATATGTTCCAAAGCTGAAATAGAAGTTGTACTGTACATAATTCATTATCCTGCTCTGTTTCCTGAAGGGTAAAAATTTGTGACAAAAGCTGCAGAGCATTACTTTCCCATGTTGCGTATGGACTAAAAATCTGATATGGGACAGACGAGTTTATAACAGGGAAGATATACTTTTCGTAAATAAGACTTTTTTCAGGCGCTAACAGGGTTGGTGAAAAAACAATATTTGGGGTATATGTACTGTATTGTGCTTCAAAACGGTGCAGTATACCGCTGTTGACAAATATTCCGTAACCTTTATGCAGTTCTATTTTGCTTGTTCCTACAAGGCAGAGTGCAGTGCCTTCGGCAACAAACATGAATTCCAGTTCATGATGCCAGTGCCAGTCAATGCGGTGGAAGTCAAATTGCCAAATATTTTCGGGATAGTATGCAAAAGGATAACTATTGTTGCCATGCCGGATGGTTTCTCGCAGTGTTTCATCTGTAGTTATCTTAAAAATGCCCATAGCGTATCTCCTCATTAAAACAAAATAGAATTTGTTATATTATACCATAAATATGTGATTTTGTGCAATGACTAGATATAATTTATGCGATATAATCTCATTCGTTAGGAGGGAATAAAATGGAAAACCAATATAATAAAACAATTACAGCCTGCTTTGTGGGATATATCGTACAGGCTGTAATCAACAATTTTACACCACTGCTGTTTTTGTTTTTTCAGAAAAGCTATCATATTCCGCTTTCTCATATTACGTTGCTGGTGACTTTTAATTTTGGTATACAACTGTTGGTTGATCTTCTTTCAGTCGGATTTATAGATAAAATAGGGTATCGTGCATCAATAATTATAGCCCATGTTCTATCGGCGGCAGGTTTAATTCTTCTTACGGTCTTGCCGGAGATTTTACCAGTACCCTTTATCGGAATTTTGATTGCTGTAATGATTTATGCAATTGGTGGTGGACTTTTGGAAGTTCTAGTCAGTCCGGTTGTTGAGGCGTGCCCTTCTGACAATAAGGAGAAGGCAATGAGCATGCTCCATTCTTTTTATTGTTGGGGATATGCCGGAGTCGTACTCATTTCAACATTATTTTTTTATGTGGCTGGTATAGAAAATTGGAAAATTTTAGCTGTTATTTGGGCAGTTATTCCAATTGGAAATGCGTTTGTATTTGCCAAGGTATCAATTGCGCCGCTGATTGAGGATGGTGAGTCAGGGTTTGAATTAAAGGATTTGTTTCGGATAAAAGTATTTTGGATCTTGCTGATAATGATGGTATGCGCAGGGGCAAGCGAGCAGGCAGTAAGCCAATGGGCTTCTGCTTTTGCAGAAAAAGGACTTGGGATTTCCAAAGCAGCGGGTGATTTAGCGGGACCGATGGCGTTTGCAGTTTTAATGGGGATGTCAAGATTGTTTTATGGTAAATATGGCGAACGTATTCATTTGGAGCGCTTTATGGTTTATAGTAGTTTTTTGTGTATTTTGTCTTATTTGGGAATTTCTCTTTTTCCCATTCCGATGTTAAACCTGATTGCCTGTGCCGTCTGTGGGCTGTCAGTTGGAATCATGTGGCCGGGAACTTTCAGCAAGGCATCATCAGCTTTGCCCAAAGGCGGAACAGCCATGTTTGCGTTATTGGCGTTAGGCGGAGATATAGGCTGTTCGGGAGGCCCTACATTGGTTGGAATGGTATCAGGAGCATTGGGGGATAACCTAAAGATGGGAATTTTGGCAGGTATTATTTTTCCGGTGCTACTGCTCATGGGAATCATTCTTTGTAGAAAAACGAAAAAAGGAGAATTCTCGTAATTATGGAGGGAAAAATATTTATAGAAGAAGGCAAAGACGGATTTTTGTGTATCGTATTTGCTGTCAAACAAAAGAGGGATGTAAATGTACTGACATTAGATATGATAGGGCTGGGGCTGGATGCATTATATGAGCCAAGAATCATATCTGGACGATATGAAAGTTGTGTAATATGTAGTGAAAAAATAGACATTAAAATAGTTGCCTATCAATAATAAAAAGAGAATTTGAGAGTGCCTGCCGTTTTGACCAGTGCGGTGTGGTTATGTATTTAAATAGTGATAACTGGTTTAAGGCATCTATTGAATATGAAGATGAAAAAATGCAGCGGTTAGGAAGTGTTGTCACGAATCATGGATATTCTGACTGGGCAACAACAGATATATCCTCTGATATTAAAAGTATGTGGTATCGCTTTTCGCGCAGGAACAGCGATTACTGCATTGAATGTAGTTAACATTAAACTTATAGCAGGAATATAACTTAGCCTTTGGTCATCTTCCTGCTCAAAATGCTCATCCTGCTATTTAAACGCTAACAGCTTTCCTCACGGTTACCTGGGTCTCCGGCATAATGAGTTCCGTTTTCTGGGACTCCACAATCACCCGCCTTTTACGGGACAGTCGGGATGACGGAACCCTGAGTATACAGCTGTGTGCCTACGCGGTCGCTTGGGTATTACGAAATCCGGAGGTACTGCTGCCGGTAATTCTCCGATACCAAGACCACCTGAGTTCCGGTCTGAAAGCTCTTTTGACCGGTTTCCTTCACCGTCATCCCTGGTGTGGTGATAGAAAGAGTATAGCCACGGGAAGCATCCTCCGTCCCGGTTCCATCTACGGCATCCACGGTAAACCTATCGCTCTCATATCCGTTTCCCGCCCGGTGGATTGAAATGACATCATTTTTACTTCCGAACCTATTGACCTGATAGCATGAAACAACTATAATATAGTTAAAATAATACTATCAAACATAGGAGGTGCTATTATGAATATTCGTCCATCCGCCGCAATCCGTCAGAATTACAACGAAATTGCCGATCTGTGCCGGAAGACCGCAGAGCCTATTTTCCTTACCAAAAATGGCGAAGGCGATTTGGTCGTCATGGATATTGAAACATACAATCGAAGGGAAAAAATGCTGAAACTTCGTGAGGAACTGCTTGCTGTAGAAGAAGACCGGCAGGCAGGCAGAGCCGGGTGTACCTTAGATGAGCTGGATGCTTATCTGGATGATATCATTGCAGAGGAATAAGATATGACAAAAGACAGAAAATACAAAGTTGTCGTTTCTGACCGGGCGAAAAGGATGCTGGGAACACATATCCGTTTTATGGCACAAGTCAGCAAGGAGGCGGCAACAGCAAAAAAGAAACAGCTTATGAGCGCCATGGATTCACTTTCCCGAAACCCGCAGCGTTTTCCCTTCTTTGAGGAACTATACATTCCCCAAAACAAATATCACAAGATGTTTGTAGAAAAGTGGTATCTGATCCTTTATCAGGTGCAAGATGATATCGTCTATGTAGAATATATCCTTGATTGCCGCAGGGAATACGGCTGGCTCGTACATTGACCGCATTTCTATGAACAACATCTTTCCCACCAACGGGAAATAATAAAACAGATACCACTATTTAAGGGGCTGTGAAAAAAGTCACCATTTTCTGCGGGAAAATAACTGGATATAGCAAACCGGAGTTTAAAGGAGAAAATTATGAATATAGAACAATTTTGGAAAGCCGTTCTTGCTCAAGATGAAAGAGAAATTAGAAAATACTTTCATG
>CAJTFL010000046.1 GCA_910575565.1 Lachnospiraceae bacterium
AATTAGGTCAAATCGAAAATGGTGTAAACGAAGGGGCAGTTCACTGGAATGCCAAAACTGCTTTTTCGTTTACCCCATCATCGATTCTAACCTAAAGAATTTATACCGGCAAGTGGCAGAAAGGGGTGGGATGGTATCCGAATACCGGCTGGGGGAACCGCCGCAGGCGAAAAATTTTCCTATCCGGAATAGGATCATCAGCGGTTTGTCGGATGTTGTCCTGGTGGTGGAGGCCAGAGAAAAAAGTGGTTCGTTGATTACCGTAGGGATTGCCTTAGAGCAGGGGAAGGATATTTTTGCCGTTCCAGGCAGGATCACCGATCCGGGAAGCCAGGGCTGTAACCATCTGATCCGGTCAGGTGCTCTTTTGGCTGGCAGCCCTGGGGATATACTGGAATATTTTGGGGTGAAATTTGAGAAAAAACTGTGCCTTTATGAAAAAAGTGAAAAGGGACTTGCAAAGAAAGAAAAAATGGTGTATAGTTGCTTGGATTTACAGGCAAAGCATCTGGAAGATATTGTAAGTCAAAGTGGATTATCCTTAAGCGATTGCATGATGATCCTGCTGGATTTAGAATTAAAAGGATATGCAGAACGCATGGGGGGTAATTATTATGGCAGAAAGCTTTCATAAGGAGTTGTTGTAGCATTATGGCAAATTGTTTAGTGATCGTAGAGTCGCCGGCAAAGGTGAAAACAATTAAAAAATTTTTGGGCGCGAATTATGAGGTAGACGCCTCCAACGGCCATGTTCGTGATTTGCCGAAAAGTCAGCTGGGCTTTGATGCGGAGCAGGGATTTGAACCAAAATACATTACAATCCGCGGAAAAGGCGATATCTTGGCGAAGCTGCGCAAAGAGGTGAAGAAGGCGGATAAAATTTATCTGGCAACGGATCCGGATCGTGAAGGGGAGGCGATTTCCTGGCATTTAATGAAGGCGCTGAAGCTGGATGAGGCGGCGGGCAAGCAGGTATATCGGATTAGCTTTAATGAGATCACGAAAAATGCAGTTAAAAATTCCATTAAAAACCCACGGGAAATCGATATGGATTTAGTTAACGCCCAGCAGGCCAGGCGGATGCTGGATCGGATGGTGGGATATAAAATCAGCCCCCTTCTTTGGGAAAAAGTGAAAAGGGGATTAAGCGCGGGACGGGTTCAGTCTGTTGCCCTTCGCATGATCTGTGACCGGGAGGATGAGATCAATGCGTTCATTCCTGAGGAATATTGGAGCCTGGAGGCAGATTTAAAGGCTGAAGGCAGCAAAAAGCCCCTTACAGCCAAGTTTTATGGGACAAGGGAGGGGAAATGCCAGATTCTCGATAAAGGAGAATTGGAAACGATTTTAAAGGGGCTGGAAGGGCAGCGTTATCTGGTGGAGGAGGTAAAGAACGGGGAGCGGACGAAAAAAGCGCCTATTCCCTTTACCACCAGCACCTTGCAGCAGGAAGCTTCCAAGACCTTGAATTTTTCCACCCAGAAAACCATGCGGCTGGCCCAACAGCTTTACGAAGGGGTAGACGTTAAGGGGCAGGGGACGGTGGGCTTGATCACGTACCTCCGTACAGATTCCACCAGGATAGCAGAGGAGGCTGATACGGCGGCAAGGGCTTACATCCGTGAACATTTCGGGGAAAATTACGTATCCAAGGATGAGGGAGGCAAGAAGAACGGGGGGAAGATCCAGGATGCCCACGAGGCTATCCGCCCTACGAATATCGCCTTGACGCCGGTGATGGTCAAGGATTCCCTGGCCAGGGATTTGTTCCGTCTGTACCAGCTTATCTGGAAGCGCTTCACGGCTAGCCGGATGGAGAATGCCGTCTATGAAACCACGTCGGTAAAGGTGGGCGCGGGAGATTACGTGTTTACCTTGGCTGCCTCAAAACTGGCCTTTGAAGGCTTTATGTCCGTGTATGTGCAGGATGATGAAAAAGAAGAAAATAACCGGCTTTTGGGAAAATTAGAAAAGGGAATGGTTTTGGAGCTGGAAGCATTGCGGGAGGGGCAGCATTTCACCCAGCCCCCGGCTCACTATACGGAAGCATCCCTGGTGAAGGCGCTGGAGGAACAGGGCATAGGGCGTCCAAGCACATATGCTCCCACCATTACCACCATATTAGCCCGCCGCTATGTGACAAAAGAGAATAAAAACTTGTATGTAACCGAGCTTGGGGAAGTGGTAAATGGGATGATGAAGCAGTGCTTCTCCAGCATTGTGGATAAGGACTTTACCGCGAATTTAGAGTATCTGCTGGATAAGGTAGGGGATGGGACGGTAGAGTGGAAAACGGTGATCAGCAACTTTTACCCGGATTTGGAGGAGGCGGTGGCCAAGGCAAAGAATGAATTGGAATCCGTAACCATCGCCGACGAAGTGACGGATGAAGTCTGTGAGCTTTGCGGCCGGAACCTGGTGATTAAGTATGGGCCTCACGGAAAATTTTTGGCCTGCCCAGGCTTTCCTGAATGCAAAAACACAAAGCCTTACTTAGAGAAAATCGGCGTGCCCTGCCCGAAGTGCGGCAAAGAGGTAGTGGTGAAAAAGACGAAAAAGGGCAGGCGTTATTATGGCTGTGAGAACCATCCGGAATGTGATTTTATGTCTTGGCAGAAGCCTTCCGCTCAGAAATGCCCGGAGTGCGGCAGCTATATGGTAGAAAAAGGAAGCAAATTGCTGTGTGCTAACGAATCCTGCGGCTACTCTACGGATATCCCTAAGAAGTAAATTAGCCACCGTTTCTGCATCAGAACTGTTACGATTAATTAAAAAAAACGAAAATCTTCCAAAAACTCTTGTGAATGTCGTGGATTTGTGATACAATTTACCCAGATTACAAGTTTGTTTTCCTATGCTATCTGAAATCAATTAGGAGGATTTGAATATGAGTGTACAATTGCTGGATAAAACCCGGAAAATTAATAAATTATTACACAACAATAATTCCCATAAAGTTGTGTTTAATGATATTTGTAAGGTTTTAAGCGAGATCCTGCTGTCCAACATCCTTGTAATCAGCAGAAAAGGCAAGGTTCTCGGGGTCAGCATTTGGCCAGGGGTAGATGAAATTGAAGAATTGATTGACGATAAGGTAGGCGGGTACGTGGATAAGATGTTAAATGAGCGTTTGCTCAGCGTTCTATCCACCAAGGAAAATGTGAACTTGGCTACGTTAGGTTTTGCGGAAGAAAATGTAAAGAAATATCAGGCAATTATCACGCCCATCGACATTGCCGGGGAGCGCCTGGGCACGCTGTTCATTTATAAATGCGATTCCCAGTACGATATTGACGATATTATTTTAAGCGAATATGGGACAACGGTAGTAGGCCTTGAGATGATGCGCTCAGTAAATGAAGAAAACGCAGAGGAAAGCCGAAAGATCCAGATTGTCAAGTCGGCCATCAGTACCCTATCTTTTTCCGAATTGGAAGCCATTACCCATATTTTTGAGGAATTGGATGGGAATGAAGGGATCCTGGTTGCCAGCAAGATTGCAGACCGAGTGGGGATTACCCGCTCGGTGATTGTCAATGCCTTGCGGAAGTTTGAAAGCGCAGGGGTGATTGAGTCCCGCTCATCCGGCATGAAGGGCACATACATCAAGGTGCTGAACGATGTGGTGTTTGATGAGTTAAAAAGCATTAAAACGGATGGAAAGTAACTAGTACTGCGTTGCGTAAATAACGGTGAATAGGCGTCTGATGTCTGCGTTAGATGTGAATCCCGCGAAACGAAGGCGTAGTGGTGCTACGTCGAGTTTCGTGGGATTTACAGATGACGCAGACAGCGGGTGCATATTCACTGGAATTTACGCAACGCAGTACTAGTGTACTGAACGTTCAGGCAGGAAAGCTGATGGCTCATCCCAAGGATTGCCGATAGAAGAAAATTAGTGACAGTTCAGACGCTTCAAAAAATATGACGGATTTTCCTTTAAAACCGATGAAAAGTTTGATAAGCCGCTTGCCAAGCGGCTTATTTTGTGCTATACTGCTACAGTTGACAAAATTATGCACGTCTGTGGATTCTTTGGACAGGTGCTAAAGTGATTCTTGCAGGCAATAAGCCAAGTACCGATTTGTATGGGGATTTGGAATACTGTAAGAGCCAAAGGCTTTGCTTAAAGCAGCGGTTTTGATGCCTTATTTAGTCGTCCTGGAAGCATGAGAAGCAGGCGGAAGAACCCCGTACCCGGGGAATAAAACCAAATGGAGGAAAAGACATGAGCGTAATTTCGATGAAGCAGTTACTGGAAGCTGGCGTGCATTTTGGCCACCAGACAAGAAGATGGAACCCTAAGATGGCTCCCTACATTTATACTGAGAGAAACGGCATCTATATCATTGACCTGCAAAAATCCGTGGGCAAGGTTGACGAGGCTTATAAGGCAATCGCCGATATTGCAGCTGAGGGCGGCACAATCTTATTCGTGGGTACGAAGAAGCAGGCTCAGGATGCCATTAAGATTGAGGCGGAAAGATGCGGGATGTACTATGTAAACGAGAGGTGGTTAGGCGGTATGCTGACTAACTTTAAGACCATCCAGAGCCGCATTAACCGGTTAAAGGAGATTGAGACCATGGCAGAGGACGGAACCTTTGATGTTCTGCCCAAGAAAGAAGTAATTGCCTTAAAGAAAGAGTGGGAGAAGTTAGAGAGGAACTTAGGCGGAATCAAAGAGATGAAGCGTATTCCGGATGCAATCTTTATCGTAGATCCCAAGAAGGAAAGGATTTGCGTGCAGGAAGCCCATACATTAGGAATTCCGCTGATTGGCATTGCCGATACGAACTGCGATCCAGAAGAATTAGATTATGTGATTCCGGGCAATGATGATGCAATCCGTGCCGTTAAGCTGATTGTGTCCAAGATGGCTGATGCCGTAATCGAGGCAAACCAGGGCGAGGCAATTGAAGAGCTGGAGGCAGCCGGTGAGATGGATGCCGAGGAAGAAGCATAAAACAAAAGGTGCGAATCCGTTAGACTAGATTATGGAGGAAAATAAAATGGCAGTTACCGCAGCAATGGTAAAAGAGTTAAGGGAGATGACTGGCGCTGGAATGATGGACTGCAAGAAAGCTCTTGCAGCCACCGACGGCGATATGGATAAAGCAGTAGAGTTCCTGAGGGAAAAAGGCCTTGCAGGCGCAGCAAAGAAGGCAGGCCGAATCGCGGCAGAAGGAATTGTCGTTACCGATGTGGCAGAGGATGGAAAGGCTGCAGTAGTAGTGGAAGTGAATGCAGAGACTGACTTTGTGGCAAAGAACGAAAAGTTCCGCACCTATGCTGCCGATGTTGCCGCTCAGGCATTAAAGAGCAATGCAGCAAACATGGATGAGTTTATGGCGGAGACATGGGAGAAGGATCCTTCCCTGACCGTTAAGGAAGCATTATCTTCCCAGATTGCCATCATCGGCGAGAACATGAATATCCGCCGTTTTGAGAAGCTTTCCGTAGAAAACGGCCTGGTAGCTTCCTATATCCATGCTGGCGGGAAGATTGGCGTATTGGTAGCCGTGGAATCTGACGTGGTAAATGACGCAGTAAAAGAGATGGCTAAGAACGTGGCTATGCAGGCTGCCGCCTTAAAGCCATTATACACCAGCCGCGATGAGGTAGATGCCGATTATATCGCAAAGGAGAAGGAAATTCTGGCCGTTGCTGCAAAGAATGAGAAACCGGATGCCAATGATAAGATCATCGAAGGCATGGTTATGGGGCGGATTAATAAAGAATTAAAGGAAATCTGCTTGCTGGATCAGGTATACGTAAAGGCCGAGGATGGTAAGCAGGCAGTATCCAAGTATGTGGAAGCTGTAGCGAAAGAAAATGGCGCCAAGATTAAAGTGGTGAAGTTCCTTCGGTTTGAAACCGGCGAAGGGATGGCAAAGAAGGAAGAGAACTTTGCTGAGGAAGTGGCGAAGCAGATGGGAATGTAAGCCCTGAAACCTTACAATTTAACATGATATGAAAAAGGCTCCAAAAGCCTTGTAAATTCCCGATTGGTCGGAGAATGCAAGGTGTTTTGGGGCTTTTTGCGTGTTTATGAGAAAGCCGCAAAATACCGTATAAAACCGTCTGAAATCACTTCAACTTGAGTATTACTCAAACTACTTGTTGAGTAAAATGAGTATCTTAAATCTTTAGCGAAGTTTACTCAAATTATTAAAAACCACATCGTTACCTTCAAAAAAAGAAAAGGAAAATAAAGAATATGAATGAAGAGAAAATGATTTATTCAAGTATGGAGCATAAGGATTTTTTTGTTCGGTCATTGAAGCGGTGCAGATATCAGGATGTCTATCATGCTGCGTTGGTGTACTGTCTGGGAATTGACAGGGATACAAGGGATCATGTAAATGAGATTTATGATTTCAAGACTGGATTGGTGAAGACAGAGTGCCTGCATGATGGGTGGCAGACTTCCGGGAGCAGGAAAATTGTCCGAATGGCTTACAACTTATATAACAATGGAACCCCAAGTGTGTTCGATTATGAGGATTCGGAGGAGCAGTTGACGGAATGTGGGCGGTATACGGTAGAGGAACTGTTCTGCTGTGGCTATGCGCCTTATTTCTGGCAGGCGGTTAAGATTCGGTATCCGGAGTATTGTGGGGCAGCTTAAAGAGAGACGATTGACGGAGGAAAAAAGATGGCAAAGGTCATAACCGTAGCTTCGCAGAAAGGCGGAGTGGGAAAAAGTACAACTTGTGTGAATCTGGGTATTGGACTGGCCAGGGAAGGAAAAAGAGTCCTTTTGATTGACGCGGATGCCCAGGGCAGTATGACAGCATGCCTGGGGATTGGTGAACCGGATGAACTGGATGTTACATTGGTGAGCCTGATGGAGAAGGTGGTCAATGATGAACCATGGGAGCTTGATGAGGGGATTTTGCACCATGAGGAGGGAGTGGATTTCCTTCCTGCCAATATTGAACTGGCAGGTATGGAGACAACCCTGGTGAACATGATGAGCAGGGAGACGATTCTGCGGCAGTATATTGACAGGGTTCGGGAACGGTATGATTTTATTTTGCTGGATACCATGCCTTCTCTGGGGATGATAACCATTAATGCACTGGTGGCGGCGGATAGTGTGCTGATACCGGTGGAGTCGGCTTATTTGTCGGTGAAGGGGCTGCAGCAGCTGATCAAGACCATTGGTCGGGTGCGACGGCAGTTGAATAGGGACCTGGAGATTGAAGGGATTTTGCTTACCAAGGTGGACCGCAGGACGAACTACGCGAAGGATATCTCTGACCGGCTCCGGGAAGCTTATGGGGACAGGATACATATTTTTGAGAATTGTATCCCTTTATCCATTAAGGCGGCGGAAACCAGTGCGGAGGGAAAGAGCATTTTTATCCATGCCCCTAAGGGAATCGTGGCGGAGGGGTATGCGGCGCTGACAAAGGAGGTGCTTTCCCATGGGGAGCCGTAGTGCGGATAAGATCAAGTTCCGTTCTTTTGATGATCTGTTTGGGGAGCAGGAGCCGAAAGGGGTAGAAAAGGAAACAGCGGAAGATCAGGTGGTCAGAATGGCGCTGGCAGAGCTTCATCCGTTTAAGAGACATCCATTTCGTGTTATGGAAGATGAAGAGATGATGGAAATGGTGGAGAGTGTGAGGCAGTTTGGCGTTCTGGTGCCTGTGATTGTCCGGCCAGATAAGGGTGGGGGATATGAGATTATTGCGGGTCACAGAAGGAAGCGGGCCAGTGAGTTGGCCGGGTGTTCGGATATACCGGCGATAGTTCGGGATTTGACGGATGATGAGTCGGTTATTGCTATGGTGGATTCTAATATTCAGAGGCTGAATATTCTTCCTTCGGAGAAGGCAAGGGTTTACCGGATGAAAATGGAGGCCATGGAACATCAGGGTGTGAAGGGAGGACAGCATACGGCGGCGGTATTGGGTGAGGCTTCTGGGGAGAGTGCCAGGACAGTTCACAGGTATATTCGGCTTACCTATCTGATGCCGGAACTGCTGGAACTGGTGGATCAGAAACGGATTCCTGTTGTTGCGGGGGAGAGTCTTTCTTTTTTGAAGGAAGGGGAGCAGGAACTGTTGAGGGATTATGTGGTGCAAAGGCAGGTGTTTCCGTCAAAGGGGGAAGCGGAATTGCTGCGGGTGGAAAGCGGTAAGGGGGAGTTGAGTGTTGAGAAGGTTCAGGGGATTTTGTGTAGGAATGGGAAAGCAATAGGGATAACCATTTCGGCAAAGCGGATTCGGGATTATTTTCCGGAGGGGTATACGAAGGAGGAGATTGAAAAGATCGTGTATAGCCTTCTGGATTCCTGGAGGGCGAGGGGGAGTGGATAGAAAGAGCAGAGATTCCTTTGTGCTATGGTGGCAGAAAGTGAGATCGGGAACCTTGTGCCACGGTGGCAGAAAGTAAAGAGTAGGAGTTTTTGTGTTATGATGGCAGAAAATGGAATTAGGAGTCTTCTGGATGATAAAAGCAGCTATATAAAGGCTTCGGTGGATAGAAGGAGAATTAAGATTTATGAATTTACAGGAGAAGGGAGGATATTGCAGAGAAATAGGCAGTATGGTATACTGGAAACATATAATTGAGAACAAAAATATATATTACATACAAAAGGTTAGAAAGAATATGGTACTGCATTTTGACAATAGCCATAGACTTGGAGGAGGTGAGGAGTTGGAAAATGTGAAGGGTGAAAACTCCATGTCGTAGAAAATGTTCCGGGCAATTTAATAAGGAGATGGAAAGACGCTCTGTTTCGGCGGGGCGTTTTTGAAGTTTAAGAATCTAGCGATATAACAGAAGATGTAGTGGTATAAGAATTTATTTTCTGTTATACTTTAAAAAGTTATATATAGAAAACATAGAAAAGCGGAAATAATATGGTATACAATTGTTTTATAAAATGCCGGGTGTGTGGCAGTATAACAAGAATTCGCTTACAGGTTGGATGGCAAAACGAACATCCTGTTGTAGTGACATGTGGTAAGTGTGGGACATCTTTATCCGGACATGTTAAAATTGGTCAGTCTACACCAAGTTTGGAGTTCGATTTTGATAATGCTGATATGATTAACGAGGCAGATAAAGCTGATTATATGGTTGAATGTTCCGGTGAATTTCCAACAATCAAACAGTGCGAAGCTAATGGTGTAGATGATATTATAGTTACCCCTTTCATTAGAGCAATGCATTGTATGAAAGATGAAGATTCTTATGAAGTGTTTGGAAAGACCGTGTCACAGCTGAATGTAACTGCTGCTAAATGGAAAGATTATAAAAGAATATTTAATCTTTTTCAGAACAATAGCGAATATTTGGTTCAGGAAATTAAGAAAGAATTTGAGGGAGAATATTTTCAGTGCCGGGATGAGTCAGAAATCCTAAGGGCTGTGCATATGATTGAAGTTCATGGTTTTTATTCTCCACTAAAAAAAGAAATCTTGGATAACTTATCCTTTAGCAGTGCTATCCTAAAATTAGATAGTACTCAGATGAAAAAGATGATTGATTTTTTTAATATGCATGAAGGATATCATCTTGATGAAATGCAGGCGCTTATTTATAAACTATATGGGGAGTTCGTGGATGTATATCAGGCACTTATTCCGGCATTGTTTTTACAGTATTGCAAAGATGGAACTTTTGATTTTGAAAGTGAAGGCTCAACTACAAGCACATTTGATACTGTTAAACAATTTTATTTAGATGTTTATGAGGCACTTGGAAATTTGTTGATTGTTCCTGTAGCATTGAATAATGTCAAATACAGAGCAGATGTAGAAAAGTTGGCATTGATTGAAAAAAATGCGGTATCTTTAGAAGACTTTATTGGATTAACAAAGGCAACGAGATATCACTTTAGTCTGAAGAATGAAATATATACTGATTTTTTGGGTATTATTGTTAATCCTAAATTACGTAATGCAATTGGACATAATGACGTGGAGTATGATACAGTATCGCAGCTTATTACATATATTCCAAATCCAAAGGATAGGACGAAGAAAAAGACAGAGTATTTATTGGAATTTGAAAACGAAGCGATTCATATGTTTCAAGGTGTTTTGGCAATTTCAGAATACATATATCGGTTACACGAATTAGAGCTTATATTTGATGGCAAAATACCTTTCACAGAGCGAATGCCTGTTAATAAATTAAAGAAGATAGGAAGAAATGAATTGTGTCCATGTGGGAGCGGAAAGAAGTACAAATATTGTCATGGCAGGAATTAGTAATTATGGATAGGGTATAGTGATGTATTAGTGGGGATAAGCCAACCAGAATTAATTTGCAATAAAGATAAGTAGAGTTTAGATGATGTTTTTTAGGATGCACTGCAACATAAATTTATGCTAAAATATCAAAGTAGTAAAAATCCCCAATTCTTACTACAATTTTACTATGTTTCATGGCTTTAACTTGCTACATTTTGCCCCGTTTTACTCATTCAGTGATTTTTTAACAATTTTCATAAAAAAAACTGAACATCAAAAAATGTTTAAAAGCACGGCAAATTAATGCGTTTTAGAAGGAATTTTTATTATGATTAAGATACTTTTCGTCTGCCACGGCAGCAGAAAGTAGGGAAAAGCCCTTGTGCCATGGTGGCATAAAGCATGTTTAAGAGAAGATGTAGTATTAAAATAATAATAAAAATAGAATACAGTATTTTCAAGTGATTATAGGTAGCAGACCATTCATTCTTCAAAGCAAATTTTAAAACGAAACAAAGTAGTCGGCTTTTTTATTTGATTTGGAGGATTATTATGGGTAAGAGTGGAGTTATTACGGAGAAAAATAAAGAAAACAAGGCGTATCATAATGTGATTATATTGTTTAAAATTTACCGTTCAGTTTCTTGGCGTATGCAGGTGCAGATCGGGCAGGTGAAGCACCGCTTTCGGAAAGAGTATGGGACGGATGTGGACAGCTTTCTGGAATCTATTTATCAGGCAGGAATGGATCTAAATGATGATGAGGCGAATATTAAGCCGAGGGTGGAAGCAATCAGCAGCTCCAATAAGTTTTTAAAGCTGATTGATGAATCGGTGGAATTGATGAGGTTATATCATCCACAGGGGGAGAGATATTACTGGGTTTTGTATTATACATATATGACACCGCACCAGTTGAGTAATATTTCGGAGATTATGGAGAAACTGGAGCCACATTTGTCCCAGGGAGTAGGGATTAACCGGAGTACCTATTTCCGGTGGAGGGACAGCGCCTTGAAGGCAGTGGAAGGGATTTTGTGGGGGTATGAGGAGGAAAGTCGGAGATTGTTAGAGCATTACCGGGATACGTGGAAAGAAGTTGATTGAAATGGTATTTGTTTCATAGGTAAAAATCTGCCTTTACCCTACGTTTAGAAAATATACTATAAATAAAAAGGATACTAAGTTAAGGAGATATATATGGCAAAGAATCTATTATTGGGAAATGGAATCAATATGCGTTTGAAAATAAAAGGGCTTCAAGAGCAGGAAATAGCAGAGCGCTTTTTTCAAAATCTTATTCGCTCTAGTTGTTTATTTGAACTATTGTTTGGTGTGAGTTTTACAGAGGATATTTGCAATGCATTATTAATGAAGACAAATAAAAAGGGTATAGAGTCTCTTTCATACTTTGTTCATGATTATGTTTTGGAAAACATGAGAGTTCCAAAATCTATTAATGTGCGGATGCGTTTATTAGATGCGGTTATTTGCTGTGCAATAAGTGCTATATTTTATAAGGACAACGAACGGTTAGGGGATTTTTTTGAAGAAAAAAATCTTCCCAATATTGAATTGTATGATAATATCTTTACACTAAACTATATAGAATATTGGGATAAGGAAGATAGAAGTATTTATTTGCATGGTAAATATGATTTTGATAAAGTAAAATGTAATAATAAACCTGTTTTACATTATAGTTATGAGAGATATTTGGGATATAAAGGATATAAGGAACTGATTGATAAAATGAATCGTGAATATAATATGTGTGAATTATACACGAGACCTATTGTTTTTTCACCAGAATTTTATAAAAAAATAGAAATGATGTCTATGGGGGCATATCCTTCAGAGCAACTATACCCTTCAGAGGACTTGTTTTTAGTCGATATGCCAGAATTATATGCGCAATTGAAAGACATTTATGAATTGGATATTTTTGGAGTGTCACCTTATGGGGATGATGATTTAATTAAGTGTTTAAATACAATGGATAATGTTGTAGTGTATGTTTACAATAAAGAAAACAATGTAGAAACAACAGTATGGGAAAGGGCTCTTGTATGCCCATATGTTATAAAGGATTCCAAAGAGCTATAATATCTTGGATTTTGTATTATGTTATTATGATTTGATAAAAGAATGTAAATAATACTATATACTATATACAGATAAAAAATGTTGACATATACTATATATAGTGTTATTATATAGAAGTATTGATTTATATATCTTTTAGGTGAAGGATATAATAAAAATTTGTTCCTGTATGCACAAGCAGGAAGCTGAACGGTGAATATATTACCGGATTGCTTTTGTTTATCTATGAATCAGAGAATGACGCTCATTTTGTAATGGAAATGTGGCGTCTTTTAGCACCTGCACTGTGCTGGTGGGCCTTGACGATGGTTGCATCCAGAAACAGCTCGTCCAGTTCCGCATCCAGACTGAGTACACGGAAAACATTATCCAGAATTCCATCCTCAATCCATTTGCGGAAACGGCTGTATACAGAATTCCAGGAGCCATAACGCTCTGGAAGATCGCGCCAGGGGGCACCGCTACGGGCAATCCAGATCATGGCGTTTATCATTAAACGGTTATCCTTGGATGGCCGTCCGGGTCTGCTGTTTTTTTCCGGCGGAAGCAGGGGAGCAATTTGTTCCCATTCCTGGTCAGTCAACTCATAACGCCTTGTCATAATGAACACCCCTTTTTCTTTATTTTATCACAGAATCCGGGGTAAAAACATATGTTTTGTGCAGTTTTTAATTTTCAAACACACTCTAAACTTTCTGATGATGTCTTCCAAAAACTTTTTTATAACTTCAATGCTCACTTTGTACCGAAATCCCTGCTAAAAGGCAGATATCAACTCCTCGTATGTGACGGATCAGGATTTACTTTTACCAGAAATCCAAAGGACACAGAAAGCTATTATGACCCCAGCGGCCGCTCTAAGAAAGGCTATAACCAGATGTACCTCGTTCCTTTGTATGACCTGCTGAATAAGGTCTATATTGACGCAGTCATCCAACCCATGCGAAAAAGAAATGAATTTGCTGCATTATATGAGCTGATCGACAGGCATGCCCCCTGCCGCGGGACAGTTCCTGTATTCATTGCCGACAGGGGATTCCATGCGTACAATGTCTTTGCGCACGCTATTGGGAACAGTACCTTTTTTGTGATCCGTGCAACTGATACAAAAATGAAGCGGCTCCTTGGCTGCGACCTCCCAAAAGAAGATATTTTTGACATCAGAGTGACAAGGCATCTTACCAGAAGCCATTCAAAAAAGAAATACCTGCACCCCGAATCAGCAGACCAGTACCGGCACATCTGCAAAAAGGTGGCTTTCGACTATTTCCGGGATGAAGGATATACAGAATACGAAATATCCCTCCGTGTCCTGCGTTTCCCCATCGGCAACAGCACATATGAGAACATCATAACAAACCTTCCCGAAAACGAATTCCGTGCGGAAGAAATCAGGGAAATATACCACCTCAGATGGGGCATTGAAACCTCTTTCTGCACACTGAAACACGCAATAGCTGCCGTGAATTTCCACTCAAAAAGCAGGCTGATGATAACCCATGAGCTATGGGCCAGGCTCATGCTTTTTAATTTCTGCTCTTACATAACAAGCCAGGTTACATTTGAGAAACAGAAACGAAAGCATATCCATCAGGTTGATTTTTCGATCGCCTTTAAGACCTGCTGCCATTTTCTGCGGCTGCATTCCGGTGAGGAACCACCTGATGTGGAAGGCCTGATAAGAAAACACACGCTTCCTATCAGGCCTGACAGGAACTTTGCCCGCCAGCAAAGGTTCCAGGTACCAGTCAGCTTTACATACCGATTTTGACTGACAGAATCATTATACCAGATGGCAGGTAGTTTTCCTACCTGTTTATTTGCCATGCAATAAAATAAAAGCACTGCTCAGCAAATGGCATTATTCTCATCGTATGTTCCAAGATTCACTTCCGAACGATGCTTTATTCCTATATTTAGAGCATTTATTCAGTTTTCAACGAATCATGAAGGGTTATCACAGCCTATAATGAAAATAAGAGGGGCTGGCTCCACTACTGTTTTAGCTTCCTGTCTTGATTTATAATAGTTTTAGGCAGGATTAAGTTTGGACGAACCTTGGAGGATCTGCACCCCGTTTTTCAACGTAAATGTTTTGCCCTTGAGCACAGCATATTGTCGCGCCTTTTATGGTTAGCACGAGTAGCAAAGTCCGTATCACCTCGGGCAAATCTCCTGCCCATTCTATTGCAAAGGAGATGCTCTGTATGAAAGACCTTCTGGAAATTTCCTGTGGGCTGGATGTCCACAAAGATAAAATTGTTGCCTGTATCCTGACTGGTCCTTTGGGTAAGCCGACAAACTCTGAAATCCGGGAGTTTACCACAGTAATCCCGGATATGATTGCTTTACGGGACTGGATCGTTTCTCAAAACTGCCATCATGTCGCTATGGAAAGCACAGGTATTTACTGGATGCCTATTTATGAAATACTCGA
>CAJTFL010000047.1 GCA_910575565.1 Lachnospiraceae bacterium
GGCTTTCGCCTGCTTGATGATGATTTCCTCACAAAGTGTTTTGAGGGAGATACGGCAAGCATAGAACTGGTATTGCGGATTGTACTGGAAAAATCGGATTTAAAGGTGCTGGACGTCCGCACCCAGGTATTTGTGGAGAACCTGCTGAACCGTTCAGTGAGGTTGGATATCCTGGCTACAGACAGCACAGGGGCAAAACTGAACGTGGAGGTACAGCGCTCCGACAAAGGAGCCGGGAGAAAAAGGGCAAGGTACAACAGCAGCATGATGGACGCAAACCTTTTGAAGAAAGGCGAGGACTTCGACAAGCTGCCGGAAACGTGGGTAATCTTTATCACAGAGAATGACGTAATGGGAAAAGGGCTGCCGCTCTATCCGATTGAGCGGTGCTTTTTAGGAACCGGAGAAAGATTTGAGGACGGTTCGCACATACTGTATGTAAATGGCGCTTACCGTGGAGATACGCCAATCGGGAAGTTAATGCATGACTTCTCCTGCATAGACGCAGCGGATATGTATTATGGGACACTGGCGGACAGGGTGAGATTTTTCAAAGAGAGCAAGGAGGGAATCGAGATTATGTGCCGGGCTATGGAAGATATGAGGAATCAGACATTGAAAGAAGGAATGATAAATGTTGCAAAGAAAATGCTGGAAGATGGAACAATAACGCTTGAAAAGATTGCGGAATTTGTTGGCCTTTCTATTGATGAGGTAAAAAAATTGAAAATGGATATGATTTCCAAATAAAATTTGCCAAAAACAGTGTCGAATTGTTGATAAAGTAGTATATATTATCAATGATATTCAAAGTTTTTGGTACAATACAATCCGAAGAACATACTATAATACGGAGGAGAACCATGGGAGTATATTCTGATTATTTAGGCAAACAATTTTCTTTTGATGAATTATCAAATGAACGAAAAAAACAGTTACAGAGAATTTCAAATATAAGACGACGTGATATTATTGTTTATGCTAGTAATATTAATGCAAGCGCACCAAATAGCATAGATTATTCTGATGTTTTGCCGTTTTCAGACCAATTATCAAATTTGAACAGTGAGGATATTGATATTATTTTAGAAACCCCAGGTGGTTTAGCTGAGGTTGTAGAAGATTTGGTTAGATTAGTTAGAAAGAAGCATAAAAATGTAGGAATTATTGTTCCAGGAACTGCAAAGAGTGCAGGAACAATTTTTGCAATGGCAGCAGATGAAATTTTAATGGGTGATTTATCGGCATTAGGCCCTATTGATGCTCAAATTGTCAGTAATGGAAAGCGCTTCTCAGCAGATGCTTTTTTAGAGGGGTTGAATAAAATAAGGAAAGATGCGTCCAATAAAAAAGCACTTGAATTAGCATACATACCAATGCTACAAAATTTGTCTCCTGGAGAAATACAGCATTGTGAAAATGCACAGCAATTTTCTAAAACTTTGGTGACAAATTGGCTTAAGGAATATAAATTTAAGGATTGGAATATACATGAAACATCTCAAACACCTGTAACGCAAGAAGATAAGGTAAAAAGAGCTGAAGAAATAGCAAAAATGTTGTGTAATCATGGTAAATGGCTAACACATGGTAGATCTATTAAAATGCAAGATTTACAAGAAATGAAGCTAGCGATTACAGACTATTCACAAAATACGGAATTAAATGACGCTATAACAAGATATTATACTCTATTGCAAATGAGTTTTGAAACAAATATATATAAAATTTATGAAACCACACAGTCTCAAATTTATAGAAGCATAAATCAAACGCCACCTGTAAATAATAATATTTTGCAAAATTTACCTAATCCGTTAATTGCTGATTATGAGTGTGGTAAATGTAAGTCACATTATAAAATGCAAATAAATTTTGAAGAGCATTTTCCAATAGTTGATGGTGCGATTCCATTTCCTAGTAATAATAAATTTAAGTGTCCTACTTGTGGCGCTGAAAGCGATGTGTTAGGATTAAGGCAACAATTAGAAGCACAGACAAATAAAAGGATTGTTGATTAATAAGGAAAGGGATAATAAAAATGTCATATAATACTCTGTTAAATGATTATAAAAACTTATTAGATAGTCAACCTGAAGAAGTTAGAGAGACTCTTACATTAGGTGAAAAATATACAAATGATAGTGATATACAAGCTGTGTTAGAATATTTATCAAAACAAGAGGTTCAATATATAACCTATTCACATAGCTGATCTTAGAGATATATAATAATTTGAATATTATAATGAGAGCTCTATTCGTGAATCGTTGATTAAATTAGATAAAAATGTAATACTTAAAATGTCGAGCCGAGAATCTTGAAAATAGATTTTCGGCTCTATTTTTTTGCCCTGAAATGTAAATTTTCTGTGAACTTGATTAAAAAGTCGAGTCTTTCCAAAGTTAGTTGATTTTGCGTTTTGATTCAAGCCGCAACAGTTTCCCTTTCAGCAGCTCAAAACTGTTGCGGCCATACATGATCCTTTTGACAACTTTCAGCTTGTTCACGCTTCCTTCTGCCAGCCCATTATTGTAATCAAGGCGAATGGCGTTTTTTACTGCGGTACTATCCCTTTTGATTCCGTTTATAAAACCCTTTAGTTCATCTATCTCAAGAGCTTCGGTTTCTTCTGCCCATTTATCAAGCTCGGCCTCTTTTTTGCCAAACAGTGCCCCTTTGAATCCTGTCACAGCATCATAAACACGCCCTATGATGGGATATTCTTCTATGATCCTGTCCAGTTGTTCCTGGCTGAGGGAACTAACCTCATCAACAGGGTGGTACAAAAGACTGATCAGCCACTTCCGTTCGATCTTTTCTCCGGTTCCTCCCTGTGCAGCCGCTTCCTTCATGAGCCTCCGTTCCCTTGTGGCAAACATACGGATCGTTCCATCCGCGCCATCATATCCCTTTTCCCGAATCACCGCGCTGATCTGCTTGAACGTTTTCCCCTCACCGAGCATATTTCTTATTTCCTGAGAATAGGGCTTTATTTTACTGGGGATCGTCGTATTGTAATAAGCGCTGGAAGGGTTAAAATCATCCTTCAGGTATTTTGCAACGGTCGCCCTGTTTATTCCGACAATCCTTGCAATCTCACTTTTGTTAAATCCCTGTTTCCCTAATTCCCGTACGCGTTCCACTGTCTTCATTTTCTTCTTAACATTTGCGTTGTGCTCAGCGGCAGGTGCGTCTTCTTTGACAGGTTTATCCCAGTAATCCCCCGTAGGTTTTCCGTTATAATGGGATGCTTCCGTTGGGAGAAGGAAATTTGCCGCCAGAAAACGTGACAAAAATTTCTTTGCCGCGTCCGTAAGCCCCTTCAGCAGGTGAAAACGGTCACTGACCTGCTGCAGATGATTTCCAGCCTGTTCAATGGCGCTTTTATAGGAAACAGATCCATCCCTGGATACAACTTCAAGATTCGGATAGCTTTTCAGCCATTCCGCCACATCCGCAGCTTCCCGGGACGCCAGCAGGTCAATGATCCGGTGTGTGTCAATGTCTACCATGATAGTTCCATAGGTTTTTCTTTTCCGAAATGCGAAATCGTCAATGCAGACCTTTGTAACGGCCTCTTTCTCAGGAACTGGCATATCTTTTTTTTAAGAGACTGCAGATGGTGCTTTTGCCAACATCCGCGATCCCGTTTTTCAGCGTCCTTGAAGCAGTAGTGGAGCTTGTATTCAGGGAAACATCCACGATTTTTTCAATCAGGCGTTTTGTCTTTTTTCCTTTCTGTGCCAGGAAATCAAAACGCTCTGCAAAGGTAGTGAATCCGCAGTTTGGATTGTCGCAGAAGAATTTTCTGTTTTCAATAACGACTTTTGTTTTTTTGCCCATGATTGGAAGATCCTGAAAACTTTTTTCGTAACGGCTATGTATTCGCGCCGATTCAGAGCCGCAATAAGGGCATCTGCATATTTTTCTGTTTGAGGCTGCATAAATAATGACTTCATTCCCTATTATTTTATGCTCCAGATAATCCAGATTTGGATCAAGTTCCTTGATAAATTCATCCATGGTATAACTCCCGCAAACGCTTTAAAATCCATGCTTATTATACCATGTTTTCCCATTTGATAAAAGCTTTATTTCAACTAACTTTGGAAAGACTCAAAAAGTCCTTTACAAAACGTCACTGGGTAAACAACGGAAAGCGTGTTCCCATGTATGTATGCGGGAATTATGCGAAACAGCCAGTCGGGACATTGTGCAAGTCGGCGCACCGCATCAAAGCGGATCACGTCATGGAGATAGTTGCAAAGACCATAAAAGAGGTTATCCAGTATGCCTGTCTTGATAAAGGGCGTTTTGCGGAAGAAATACAGTCGCATATTGAGGACAGGCAGACCGTAGACTTTACCGAACAGAAGAAACGCATGGCGGTATGTGAAAAGCGTATCGGGGAACTGGAAATTCTGATTGCAAAGATTTATGAGGACAACGCATTGGGAAAGTTGTCAGATAAGCGTTATACCATGCTCTATAACCAATACGAGAGCGAGCAGGAACAGTTGCAGAACGAATTGGACGGTTACAAGACAGAACAGGCACAGTATGAAAATGACCGCAAATCTGCCACACGTTTCTTAAAGTTAGTTGAGAGATACAGCAATGCAGAAGATATGTCAACGGTAATGCTGAATGAGTTTGTGGAGAAGATTATTGTGCATGAGCGTGACCGCAAAGGGAGCGCAGACACCACACAGAAGATAGAGATTTATTTTAACTTTATAGGGGAATACATACCGCCGACTATGGCGGAGAAAGAGCCGACACCCGAAGAACTGGAGGAAATGCGGAAGAAAGAGGCAAGAAAAGACAGACTGCACCAAAATTATCTGAAACGGAAAGCCAGCGGGAAACAGAAAGAGTATGAGGAGCGCACCAAAGCGAAGAAAAAGGCACAGATAGAAAGCAAAAAGGAGCAGATCAGAGCCGAGGACAGGGAGAAAGGCATATACTTCCATGCAGGAGTGCCGAACATACCAAGGGCGGGCAAACAAGCTGTAATGTAAAATAGGTTTTGCAGGAAAAGGCTATGACAGTGATGTTGTGGCTTTTTTCGATTTTGAACAAAATCTGTGGTATATTGCCGTAGGAAGTGAAAGCATATTTCCCGAAGTGGAGAAACACCCACATATAGCACCATATAATCTGAATACCTGATAATTCACGGGTGAAAAATCTTTAGACAGCACCCAAAATCAATCATATCGATCAAACTGATATATTCAACAGGAAAGGCAGGAATGGAATTATGAAGCTTTCACGATATGAGCAGGAAAGTATTCTCAATTATAATGCAGGAGAACAGACCGCCACCCTCTACACAAGAGATAAAGCAGTCATGCGGAGACTTGACACGCTTGTTGCCGACTTCCCCGACACCTACAAGCTGGCAGGGCAGGACGAGGTATCTAAGACCTATTCCTTTCCGAAGTCATACGTCAACTACCGCAAGCCGAGGGCGATCAGCACCGAGCAGAAGGAACGGGCAAGGCAGATGATGATTGAGAAGAATAAGGCAAAAGAAGTTTAAGCAGATTTTAATGAAATTGTGTGTGCATTTGTGGTAAGATAATGGCGTTGAACAATTCGCCAAGTTGTTTTTTCATAATGTTGTTTCATAAAGGCAAAACTATTTTAACGCAATTTAGAGGTGCGAAATCTAATCAAAAGGCACGCTGAAATTGGTGGAGATAAAAAACTATATATGGGATAATTTTCTCACTAAATAAAAGGAGGAAGAATGAATGAATTTAGGAAAAAACTTACAAATTTTAAGGAAGATAACGAACATGACACAGGAGAAATTAGCAGAAAAACTGAATGTAAGCCGACAAACCATTTCAAAGTGGGAGCTTGGTGCAATATTGCCGGAGATTGAAAAGTTGGTTGACCTTTGTGAAATATTTAATTGCTCCGTTGATCAACTGTTGCGGGAAAATATGGATTACAGCAATAAAGCATATTCCGATATCAGAATTATTACCGTCGAACCTTTTCGTTATATCAGTTATGCAGTAATAAGCCGTGAACCGGAAGAAGACGCAATCTCACATGTTGAGGGCTGGGCAAAACATTTGGAAATTGAAAATCCATACATTATCGGGTGGGATTTTCCATATGTATCCCAAGAGCAGAGAAATGTATTCCATATGCGCGGTTATGGGGCGGCACTAATCCTTGACGGGGGACAGAATTCCGGCGACCTTGATGCGGAAATCGTAAGTCAGGGCAGACAAAACTATATTACAATCACTTTAGAAGAAGTGTCAGACGAAGGGGAATTTGCAATTATTCCAAACGCTTATAAGGCTTTAATGACATACATGGCGATAAACGGAATCAAAGAAAAACATGATTCGGCAATTCTTTCTTGCTATGAGCATGAGTATTTCGATAATAGGGGTGTTAAATTTATGGATATTTATATTGCCATTAAGTAGATGTTACAACTTCCCATTTGCCAAGGCGATATACTAAGTGCTTAGGGGAAATCTAAGTTTTTCTTCTGCTTAATTTACAGAGTTAAAGGCAGGAGGGAAGATATAAAAAACTGAATATTGCTTACCTTTAGGTAGCGATTATCTTAACAGACAATCCGCTACCTTTTTTGTTTTCAGAAACTATCAACACAGCACAGAAAGAACGAGGTATTGAAAATGATTGGGAACAAACAGGAAGTCAGCAGAGATTTAGAAAAAGCATTACAGGCATTGCAACAGGCAAAACAGCGTGTAGCCAATGAAAAGAAAAAGCAGAACGAGAAGAAACATAAAGCCGAAAACCACCACAAGTACATCATGGGCGGTATCATTGTGAAGTATTTCCCCGACTGCTACCGCTATGACGAGGACGAGTTAAACCGTATCTTATCGGTTGCCTTGCAGACAAGGGAGTGTCAGCAGATTATATCTAAAATCAAAACGGAAAGCCGAGAAACCACTCCCCCACAATCCACTGTTGCTAATGCCGAAAATGAAAGCGAGGGCGGTACGGAATGATGAGGGCAACGGAACTGGAAAGCCGAGGTAACGTACTCACCCCGTTTACGGGGTGCGCACAGATATACCACCAGAGGTGGTATGTGCGCCCTTCGGGGAGCAAGTTTCACTTGCATGGACTCCTGCGGAGGGCGTTGTCTGCCTTGCGGCAGCCAAAAGGGGAAACGACAATTCCCCTTCGCAAGCTGCGCTTGCTACCCTTTAGTGAACTTTGCGTTCAGACAAAAGCCAAAGTGCGGCTTTTATCTGCCCACAAAGTCTATCCATGCGCCCCTCTACTTTATCGGCAGAATGTAGGTGTTGTGTATGGGTAATGTCACGAAACAGGCAAGCACACGTTTTTCCATAGTCAGGCGGAGCAAGGGGCAGTCGGCAGTTGAGAAAGCGTCCTATATCAGCAGGAGCATTCTTGTCAGTGAATTTGACGGACAGACATATCGACCCAAATACCATGAAGATTTAGTCCATAGCGAAATCACTCTCCCACCCAATGCGCCCAAAGAATATGCAGACCGAGCCACTTTATGGAACGCTGTTGAACTGTCAGAGAAAGGACAGAAATCACAGCTTGCGAGAATGCTGAAAGCGTCACTTCCCAACGAATGGAGTTATGAACTTGCGGAGGAAGTTGTGAGGGATTATGTGCAGAGGAATTTTGTTGACAAGGGAATGTGTGCAGATTGGGCAATCCATGACAGCGAGAACGACAAAGGACAGCGCAATCTCCATATCCATGTTTTATTCACTATGCGCCCTATCACTGAAAACGGGGAATGGGGAGCGAAACAGAAAAAAATATATGACCTTGATGAAAACGGGGAGCGTATTCCCGTCATTGACAAAAAGACAGGACAGCAGAAAGTTGACAAGCGCAACCGCAAACAATGGAAATGCCACACCGCCGACAGCACCGACTGGAACAGCAGGGAAAACGCCAAAATGTGGCGCAAGGATTTAGCCGACACAATCAATGCCGCCAATGAGCAGTTGGGGATTGCGGTTCGTTGGGAACACCGTTCTTTTAAGGAACAGGGAATTGACCGAGAGCCGACAATCCATATCGGGGCGGTTGCCAACGCTTTAGAGCGCAAAGGAATACAGACCGAGAGGGGCAACATCAATCGTGAAATCATCAAGAACAATATGCTGTTGGAACAGGCGAAAGAAATGCTTATGCTTGCCAAGCAGGAACTTCACAGCGCACAGTACGCAACGTACAAAAGTACGCAGATTAAGAGTACGGCGGTCAGCGTGAAGAATGAAGTCATGGAGATGATTGCAAAAGTGAGGGAGCGCAAAGACAGACTTGACTTGCCCATTGTCAGCGGAAAGCACCTGAGAAGAATATCCGACAGAACCGCCTTGCAGTCAGCCGACAATGCGGAGAAATTCATCACGACAAGGAAGATAGACAGCTTTGAGAGCCTTGCGAAATTCACAGCGGACAGGGAACAGAAATACCAGCAGTTGGAAACGGTACATCTTTCAAAAGGGCAGAAACTAAACCGATTAAAGGAACTGTCAAAAATGTATGCCCTCTATGCGCCAATCCAAGCCACCTATAAGGAGAGCCAATCGCTCAAAGGATTTGCGAAAATGAAATACGATAAAGAGCATAAGGACAGCTTATCGAAGTACCCCGAATTAAAGGAGCGTATGCAGAGCCTTTTACAGAATGGCGAGAAGATAACGCCGAAACAGTGGAAAGTGGAGATACAGTCTTTGCAATCCGAGTATGACAGTATCGACAAGGAACAGAGCAAGACTGCCACAGAATTAGCATATGCCGAGGTAATCAGCTACAATAAAAAGAACCTTGAGAGGGAGCTTCAGAACGAGAGCCGACAGCATAACAGACAACAAAGCAAGACCAAGCGGAGGGAGGAAGAAATTTAATGTGAATTTTATTGTAAAGACAGGTGTTTTTTTGTATAATTGAAGTGTGACAGGAACAGGATATATCGTATCTTGTACCACAAATTTTTAGAAACCGAGGTGGTAAGGTGTCGGACGATACAAAACAGACGCAGGAAGTTAAGGCAAAGCGTACCGCAAAGAACAGTGTGTTTTTAGACCTTTTCCAAGATAAAAAGAATTTGTTGAAACTGTATAAAACATTGCACCCGGAGGATATAGACGCAACAGAGGACACGCTGGATATTGTAACGATCGACAATGTTTTGACAGATAATCTCTATAATGATCTGGGCATAATGGCAGGTAACAACAGATTGCTTTTGTTGTTGGAAGCGCAATCGAGTTGGACGGTAAATATTTTAATCAGAATACTGCTGTATTTAGCACAGAGTTACCATGAGTATTTTGAGAGGACATCTCAGAGTCTATATAAGAGTACAAAAGTCAAAATGCCTAAACCTGAATTGTATATTATCTATACGGGAAATAAAGGTAAAAAACCCGATATAATATCTTTGTCGCAAGAGTTTTTTGACGGAGCAGATATAGATATTGAGGTAAGAGCAAAGGTCATTTATGAGAGCGATACAGAGGACATTATCAATCAATACATCATTTTCTGTAAAGTTTTTGATGAACAGAGAAAGCTGTATGGAATGACAGAACAGACTGTTAAAGAAACAATCCGTATTTGCAAAGATAGGAACATCCTAAGAGAATATTTGATTAGCCGAGAAGTGGAGGTAGTAACGATAATGATGAGTTTATTTGATGATGAGCAGATTATGAGGACATATCTGAAAGATGCCGCAAATACTGCTGCTTATGAAGCAGACAGGGCAACAGCAGAAAGAATGATAAAAAAAGGCAAGATGTCACTGGAAGATATTGCGGATTGTGTTCCGACATTATCTTTTGAAGAATTAAAAAAGATTGAAGCCGAGGTTATGCAGTTGGCGTAATCAGCAAAACAATTTAATATCAGTAAAACAGCGTAAAGGCGCATGGAACAGTAAATTGTAAACCATGCGCCATTTTTTGCGCCCAAAAGGAGGAACATGAGCGACAACATTCAGACCAATACCACAGGGCGATTAACGCCCTGTTTGCAAAAGAAGATTGATAAGACAACCTACTTAGTCGAGGTACATTTCTCTGCTACAAGTACCCAAAGCGTGGAGGAAAAACTAAAGCGTGTTATTCTCCATGATTTACAACATGGAAAACAGGGCAGACCAAGAAAAAGTGATGAAAAATGATGAATACGTCCTTGACAAGCAGCAACAGGCAAAACCGCGAAGTCGATTCTGATTTCCTGCGGTGCGCGGCTGGCGGTATTCGATATTGCCGAGCTGCGGGAGGTCACAGCCTATGACGAGCTGGAACTGGACACCCTGGGGGATCGGAAAACCGCCTTATTTCTCATTATGAGCGATACCGATGACAGCTTTAACTTCCTGATTTCCATGTGCTACACCCAGCTGTTTAACCTCCTGTGCGAGAAAGCGGACGATGTGTACGGCGGCAGGCTCCCGGTCCATGTGCGCTGCCTGATTGACGAGTGCGCCAACATCGGGCAGATTCCAAAGCTGGAAAAGCTGGTAGCCACCATCCGAAGCCGGGAGATTTCCGCCTGTCTGGTATTGCAGGCGCAGTCCCAGTTAAAGGCCATCTACAAGGACAACGCCGACACCATCATCGGAAATATGGACACTTCCATCTTTTTGGGCGGCAAAGAACCCACCACCTTAAAGGAGTTAGCCGCCGCCCTGGGAAAAGAAACTATTGACACTTACAACACCGGGGAGAGCCGGGGGCGGGAAACCTCCCACTCTCTCAACTATCAGAAATTGGGGAAAGATATGCCATACTTGTTCGTGAAGAGTTCAGTTGCCTAACAAATTCACATGAACAGGGACACGAACAACTGGATTCTGGAAAACTGAATACAGGAGGTCACGAATGAAAGAACTGCCAGAAAGAATCCATGACGATACCAACGGCCTTGACTACATTCTTGTGGGTGATTATTACATTCCCGCCCTGCGGCTGACGGAGGAATCCCGCCCTATCGGGCATTGGGGGCGCAGGCGTAAAGCCTATCTGGAAGAAGCCCGCCCCGCCCTTTATTGCAGCCTGCTGTTATCCGGGAAACTCTGGACGCACCTTGCCGACGTGGACGAGCAGGCACAGGAACGGCTTGACCTTATCATGGAGCAGATGAAAGCCGCCGAGGGCGTGACGGAGAAATTGAAAGCGGATGACCAGCTTGAATGGGTGCACCGCTGCAATTCTATCCGTAACCGGGCGGAGGAAATTATCTATGCGGAACTGGTCTATGTATAATGCAGCTGGTTTCTGTCTGGAAAAAGCGGCTCTAAAGCCGGAAAATTGAACATGGGACACACGATACAGTAAAGAGGACTGCTAACCGGATTTTACGGGAATGGCAGCCCTTTTTGCGTCATTGTTTCGGCTTTTTCTTCCCAAACAGGGACAGCAGCTTTGATTTACCACGCTGGCTGGAAGCTGCGGGGAGCAGGGGCGCTTTTTTAAATACACGGGCAAGGGTGGCACGTTCCTCTTCCGGGAGTCCCATATAATCAATGCCGAACACCCGGCAGATAGTAAACGCCCGTTTTTCGTCCGCCGTGCCTTTGTGCATGAGGGCGTCCAGCAGTATCACCGGGATGTTCCGGGCAAAGTCCGCTGCTGGGGTTTCCAGTTCGGCGGTGGTCTTGTCGGATTCGTGCCGGGTGCGGAGGTCTTTTACAATCCGGTCAAGGTCATCATGGATGACATGGCTGAAAAACAGTTCCTCGCTGACCTGCCCCAGTTCCAACGTGCGCATATAGAGGTCGTTTTCCGGGGGCTGCCGCTGTTCCATAATGGACTGCCTTGCCTGTTCCAGAACTAAGTTCATGTCACGGATGCGCATATCCGCAATCCGGTCAATGCAGACTTCCATATCCGTCAGCAGGCGCAAAAATCCCGGATGGCAGACAAACTCGCAGAGAAGCCGGTTGTTGAGTGCGCCGCTTTTTAACAAATCAACCGTGGAATCATTCAAGTGCAGCTCATGCAGGGCGGTGTTCGGGTGGTTCTTGTTTTCGGTCAGCCCCATGAGGTAATCCATGGAAAGGCCGTAGTATTCCGCCAGCTTTGCGAGGTTGAACGGGCTTATATCCGTGCATTTGTCGGATTCATATTTTCCCAGCGTGGCTCTTGCTATGCCTGTTGCCTTTTCCAGTTCCGCAAGCGTCATATGGCGGTTGGTTCTCTCGTCTTTCAATTTCTCCTGAAGCGTCAGTTTTATATACATTGCGCCCCTCCTCTCAAAACAGGGTTCGTGACCATTATAGCACAGGGCATTTCCGAAAGCGTGGAAATTTTGCGCTTTTGGGAAATTTTCCAGCCTTTCGGACATACGGGGGAAGCCGGTTTATTTTGATAAGATTTCAGTGTCACAGGGACATTGCTACGAAAATAAAACTCGTAGCCAAGAACTGAACCTTGACAACAAATGTTTTCAACAATCATGGAAGCATCATGATAAAGCAGTCATAAAAATGGCTGCCGTCAGTGAAATATTGGTATTACAAAAAATCAGGCTTGCGCTTCCAC
>CAJTFL010000048.1 GCA_910575565.1 Lachnospiraceae bacterium
GCAGTGGCTATATTTATTAATAAATACAACCACTAAAAGCAGCGCATTATGCCAATAAAAAAGCCCCAGTGGGAATTCATTAAACATCAGAAATTAAAATGGCTGTGAATGGTAACAAAAATTTTTGTCTTATGGTATAATTCCTCTTGCTTTGAAGTGCGCTTCATGGTTTATTCTACAAAGTGAATGGGGGATTTGAAATGTATTCAGCAAAAGAGACCGCAAAGATCACTGGCCTTTCTGCCGCAACGTTAAGATATTACGAGAAAGAAAGTTTATTGCCGCCAGTAAAAAGAAATGACCAAAAGTATAGGCAATACACGGATGAAGATATTGAATGGATTCGGATGATCCAATGTATGCGCATGGCTAATATTCCAATCCAATCTATCAAGGAATATGTTTCCTTATTGATACAAGGCGGAAAGACGCTTGAACAGCGTTATGAGATGGTTCAAGAACATATAGAAAATATCATGGGGCAAATGGCCAATTTACAAAAGGCATTGACTTTGACACAAAGTAAATTAGCATTTTATGAAAAGATTTTGAAAGAGCCGCTGTATCAAGACATAACGTATGCTGAAGAATGGAAAATGTTTAATCGTGGAGGCTATGTATAACACAAATTCTGTTCCTGACATAAATGCAACAAAATGAAATGAAAAGGAGAGATAATATGCCCTATATCACGGTTGAGAGCGGGAATTTATCAGACGCCCAAATGATACCACCAGAATGACAGAATCCTCTGAGCAAATAGGTGAGCGGTTAAAAGAGTTCTTTTTATCTATGGGGTCATCTTACCCTGATAGGAGCAACATCCTTATCGTTGCCCACATATTTTTGATAAAGACCATAATCTACCCATTTGACTTTGAGAATATGGAAAAGATTTCAAAAATCAACAATACCGACTGTATCAGGCTTGTATTTGGTGGGGAAGCATTCAAGGTGATGTGAGTTTATTCCAACGCAAAGGAGAAGGTGAAGTGGACACTGTTTTGATTACAGGTACTACAAGCGGGATCGGAGCCGCTTTTGCTGAAAAATTTGCAAGAGAAGGAAATAATCTTGTTCTTGTGTCAAGAAATAAGGCAAAACTCCAGCGCCAGCAGGCAGAACTACAATCACGCCATCAAGTTTCGGTTGAATGTATTTCCTGCGATTTGGCAGAGGATGGGGCAGCAGAGTTAATTGCGGACAAGGCCAGGGAGCTTGGATTGTCTGTTGATGTTCTTATCAATAATGCTGGGTTTAATGAAGCAGGATATTTTACTGACACACAGCTTTCCAAAGAACTTGACATGATACAAGTGCATATTAAAGTTTTGACAGCTTTAACAAAGCTGTTTTTACCCGGAATGATAGAACGTGGGCATGGACGAATCTTAAATGTGGGTTCTACGGGAGCCTATATGCCCTGTCCATGCGATACGGTATATGCTGCTACAAAAGCCTATGTCTTATCTTTTTCAAATGGGCTTTATCAAGAACTTAAAGGAACTGGTGTTGCTGTTACTTGTTTATGCCCTGGTGCAACAAAGACCCTTTTTGCAAGCAAGGCAAATATTGAGAACACACTGCTTTTCAAGCTCTTTGTAATGCAACCAGAAGATGTTGCGTCCATCGGTTATAAGAGCCTAATGAAAGGAAAGCGAACGGCAACTGCTGGTTTATATAACAAGCTGCTGGTATTTTCCTCTAAACTGCTTCCTATCTCTGTCATCAATCCCATTGCTCAATGGATGTTCAAAGAGTAGAGGGCAGCGATACCAGTTCATATCTTATTCGCTAACAAGATTTTCTGAAATAGCATTTTGATATTTTATTCTCCAATCGCACAGCGACTTCAAAACGGGATGAATGGACTGTCCGAGTTTTGTTAAGGCATATTCGACCTTTGGCGGATTGTTGGGATAAACTGTCCGCGCAAGTATTTTTTGTGCTTCCAGTTCCCAAAGCTGCTGTGTCAGGGTCTTGGTGGTGATCTTCCCTAAACGCCGCTGCAATTCGTTGAACCGCACCGCTCCTTTGAAAACCTGCCATAAGATTTCCTCCATAGCGCAGTATCAAAAAAGACACCACATATCAAAAAAGTGCGTTCTTGTTCACTATTCCTGCCTGTGCTATGCTTATTGCCATGAAAACGCAAAAGCGGCGGCTCTGATTTCTCAAAGCCGCTGCTCTGGGCGCAACAATACTCCTGCTTGTACGATGGCTTTTTTCTTTTGCCGTCGTGCGGCAGATTAAGAGTTTATTTAATCTATGGATCTGCCTAATTCATAAGCGGCAGATACTTCGGGTTTTCCCTCAATATCCCCTATGTCTCCATTTCCTCCGGCAAGAACCTGGCCGAGATTATCCCACTTCAAATGTTCCATCAAGTGCTTATAGTAAAGAAGAACATCATCAAAGCCGTATCCCTCCGCAGCCATCAGCAGAGCAGAAGCCCTGCTGTGTCCCCGCAGAAGATTGCCGTCCCCCTCTTCCAACGCAAACAGGCGGTCAACAGCAGTTCTGATTTGACCGCTCATGTTCCAGTAATAGAGCGGGCTTGCCAGCACGATCACATCGCACTCCCGCACCGCCGGATAAATTTTGTCCATGTCATCCCGCTGGACACAGGGACACTCTCTGCTGCTATGTCCGCCAAAGCAGCCTTTGCAGCCGTGGATGCTCATGCCATCCAGGAAAAATTCTGTTACAGTATGACCGGCACTCTCTGCGCCGTCGGTAAACGCTTTGACCAGCGCGGAGGTGTTTCCTTTTTTGCGGGGACTGCCATTGAGAATAACGATTTTCTTGGGCATGGTGTTTTTCCTCCTTAAAACTTCTCTGCCAGAGCCGCTGCCTGTTTACAGCCGTCTGTCTTAGCAATATCACCGACATTCAGCACACCCGGAACCAGAACCTCGCCCACCATCTGCCACTTCATCAGTGCGGTAGAGCGTTCTATGGGAACGCGCACACCGTCAAAGACGGACATATCATCTTCTTCACAGCAGGCAATCACAGCACACTCCTTGCCCGCAATATCCTTGCCGCCCACTACAAAAGAGAACAGGCGGTCAATGACGCCCTTAATCTGTGCGGGGATGGAATACCAGTAGACGGGCATGGAGAAAACTACTGCGTCGGCCTCTAAGATAGCGGGGGCAATCGCGTTGAAGTCATCGTCAAAGGAGCAGGCTTTTCCGGTCTTAAAGCAGGTTTCGCAAGCCCGACAGCCGCCCACATTTTTCAGCGCAGCATCAAAGCGGGTAACAGTATGGCCTTTCGCCTCCGCCGCCTGGATGAAAGCCTCCGTCATGGCAAAGCTGTTGCCCTTCTTTCGAGGACTGCCAGTAATAACAACAATTTTTTTGCTCATGCAAAATACCTCCTGATTTTGTGGGCTTGACTTTACCCACATCTGATAGTATTATTGTAGCAAGAATTAAACTAAAATCAAGTACGCGCATACAAGTGCGATACTTACCCGAAGGAAAGTGTACTATGGGCGAACGCAGCATTTCAAAAGAGTGTCTTAACGATACGGGTTTCAGCTATACCCTGTCTTTAATCAATGGCAAATACAAAATGACAATCCTTTATACCTTAATGGAATTTAAGGTCGTGCGGTTTAACGAAATGAAAAAATATATTGGGGAAATTTCCTATAAGACGCTGAGTTCCACACTGAAAGAGTTAGAAAATGACCGATTGGTACATAGGGAGGAATACCCGCAAATCCCACCCAAAGTTGAGTACAGCTTAACGGAACGAGGAAAATCCTTGATGCCTATTTTGGATAGAATGTGCGAATGGGGAGAGCATAATCGAATTTAACTGACAGGATATAATGCAAAAAATGCAGCGGAGACAGTCATAGTCTCCGCTGCATTTTCGATGTTCAAAATCTATGTGTTGTTATGGATAAAGCGTGGCATTGTCAGCAGTTCCGCATGATTTTGTGGTCATGTCCATATCAGTAAAATGATTTTTCCACAGAAAAATGTCCGTTTTATTGCAATCAATGACGGCGTCCACAGCGCACAGGGCGAAAATGACTTTGCGCCCTTGCGTAACATTTTTAGCCAGTATTCCTTGTGATATTCATAGCGTATGGAAAAATCCAAAAGAGCCGCAGCGTAGCATTTATGCTGATACCGGCGGAAAGGAGGAAATTGATTATGAGTCGCGATTTAACACTATAGGGTGGAATATTAAAAATGAGAATAGTGAGTGCTTTTTTGATTTTCTTGTTGAGTAAAAGAGGCAGATCTTGTAGAAAGAATTATGTTCCAGGAACAACGGATAAATTATAAATTAAAGGTGATAGACATGAACTGGGAATTTTTGTTAAATCAATGGGTTAGAATACTGCATTGCAATATTTATGTTGTAAACAGAGATTATGAAATTGAAAACGTTTATGGGGATTTGATTGCAGAGAGCAGCCCTTTGTATATGGATCCTGAATTTTTTATGATGCTTGTGGATAGAAAAGTGAAAGAATACCCTGATATTTATTGCGAGTATAATTCAGTTTTGTATGCATCCATGCCTTTTGAATCGAAAAAACTGGTGATTGGTCCTGTCAGCATTATAAAACCAACAAGAGAGCTGGAAAAATTTATGACAGACACACATTTTGTAAGTGATCGGGTGCATCATCAGACTGCATTTTGCGATATGAAAGTGTTTGGAGCAGGAGTATTGGCACTGTACCACTGTATTTCTGGAAAAGAACTGACGATAGACGAGTTATGGCAGAAAAATGGATTGACTGGGATTAGGATTGGAGAAGCCAGAGAGAGCGTGCAAAAAGTGATTTTTCATCGTCAAGAAGCAGAACTGCCTCATAATCCTTATGATCAAGAGAAAAGGGAGTTGGACAGCATCCGCCGCGGTGATAAAGAAATGCTGCGGCGCAGCCTTCAGGAAACCTATAGAGGAGAAGTAGGAAGGCTTTCCAATAATGAACTGCGTCAGGCGAAAAATATAGCGATTTGTGTCATTACCCTGGCATCCAGAGCAGCTATTGATGGAGGGCTGCTTCCAGAAGAAGCGTTTTCTATGGTAGATGGCTACATCCTGAAAATCGAAGAAATGACAAATATTGTAAAAATTGACGCGGCAATGCGGCAGGCTGAATATGAATTTGTAGAACAGGTGGGCAGAATTAATGTAAAGAAAGAACGGAATGAACTCATAGAAAAAACGAAAAATTTTATTTTCCAGAACCTGCATAGTGAAATTGTCATAGGGGAGATTGGACACCAGATAGGAGTGTCTACCACATATTTGTCTGATTTATTTCGGAGGGTAGAAGGGATTACGATACAGCAGTATATACGCAGAGAAAAAATCCGGCTGGCTGAGAATCTGCTCCGCTATTCAGAATATGATGTTAAAAGCATAGCTGTTTATCTGGCATTTTGTTCTCAAAGTCACTTTGGTAAGGTTTTTAAGGATCAGACAGGACTTACACCTACGAAATACAGGGAGAAGTTTGGACAGTTTCAAAAACGAAAATACACGATAATTAGTAAAAATACATGATATAACAAGGGCGCTTCCCAGGTTATACTGATACCATAAAAAACAGCCGAACATATATGGCTGCAAAAAGACTGGGAGGTATACGTATGTTATTCAAAAATTTTACTAACGAAAATGCATCCGAAAAAATCACTGTAAAAGAACGGCTGGCTTATGGATGCGGAGATTTTTCAAGTAATATTATGTATTCTGCTGTAGCAGCATTTCTAATGTTTTACTACACAGACTATGTAGGGGTTGCGGCGGCAGCTGTGGGAGTGATTATGGCGTGTTCCAGGGTGTTTGATGGAATCAGTGATCTGATTATGGGAGTGATTATTGATAAGACAAAGTCACCTTTTGGAAAGGCACGGATATGGATATTGCGTTTGGTAATCCCCTATGCTGTAGGTACAGTTCTTCTGTTTGCAGTGCCTGTAGGGTGGAGTGAAACGGCAAAGCTGGTATATATATTTTTCAGTTATAATATTGCTTTTACCGTTCTCTTTACAGGGATTAACCTCCCATATGCCACATTGACAGCAATGATGACACAGGATCAATATGAACGTTCTGTATTAAGCATTTTCCGCATGATATTAGCAACCTGCGGGACATTATTCATAAAGACTTGTACATTGCCAGTAGTAAAGTTTTTTGGAAACGACGCAAGGGCATGGACATATACATTTGTTATATTTGGTGCGCTTGAAATTGTTACATTCATGATTACATTCCTTTTTACCAGAGAGCGTGTAAAAACGGAAAATGACGGGAAAAAACTGGATGTTCCGGTCGTGCTAGGCTTCAAGGCATTAGTTAAAAATAAGTATTGGCTTATGGCAACAGTAAACCTGATTCTGATTTTTGTCGCAATGGGTGTCAATGGTTCGGCAGAAGTTTATTACACGAAAGAGATTTTAGGAAACCCGGATTTGGTTGGTACATTTTCTGTAGCATTCCAAGCCACACAGATTGTTTGTATGTTTTTTATCGCCTGGTTTGTAAAGCGTTTTGGAAAAAGAAATGTTTTGATGGCAGGATCAGTGATATTTATCATTGGTTATGCAATCATGGGAATCGGTGCAGAAAATTTAGTTATACTTCTGGCTGGATGTATGCTTAGGGGTGTTGGAAATGCTGGGATTTCGGCGTGTATGTTTGCAATGGTCACAGATACGATTGAGTATGGAGAATGGAAAACGGGAATACGGACAGAGGGGCTGATCAACAGTGCAGCAAGTTTTGGGCAGAAGATTGGGAATGGTATCAGTCTGCTGTTGGTAGGAGCTGTTTTATCAATCGGAGGATATGTGGGGACTGCTGCGTCGCAGCCGGCAAGCGCATTTACTGCAATCCGTTCATGTTACATTTACATTCCGATTATCCTTACCGTTATTCAGATTGCTGTACTTACATTCTACCATCTGGACAGGGAATATGATTCTATTCTGGCTGATCTTAAGAACCGCCGTATCTCAAAATAAAAAAGGAGGAAATAACTTATGAAATGCAAAGTAGCATTAAATAGTGTAAATGACGTGAAGGCATTTGTGAATATAACTTTCAGGGCTGAAAAGGATGTGGATATTCTTTGCGGAAAATATCATATTGATGGGAAATCTATTATGGGTATTTTTAGTCTGGAGTTGGACAAACCGATTGAAGTGGAACTGGATGACCACGATGCAGAAAAATTACTTGGAGAGCTTCAGCGGTTTATTGTAGAAGAATAAATGCAGCAAGTTTAGGAGGAAATGATGAGGGAAATCTTATTTGGGGCAGCATACTATGATGAGTATATGCCTTGTGAACGGTTAAGAGAAGATATACAGATGATGAAGAAAGCCGGCATCAATACGGTCAGGATTGCAGAATCTACCTGGAGTACCTGTGAGCCGCAGGAAGGGGTTTTTGATTTTTCCCATGTGGAAAAAGTAATAGATGCAATGGAAGAAGCTGGCATCCATGTAATTATCGGAACGCCTACCTATGCAATTCCTACATGGATGGTGAAATCCCATCCGGATGTACTGGCAGAAACAGTAAATGGCCGTGGAATTTACGGAGCCCGTCAGATTATGGATATCACGCATCCGGTTTTCCGGTTTTATGCAGAAAGAGTAATCCGGGAATTGATGAAGCGTACCGCCCACAGAAGCTGTGTAATTGGCTATCAGGTGGATAACGAAACAAAGCATTATGGGACAGCAGGAAAGAATGTGCAGGAGAAGTTTGTGAAATATCTCCGGGAAAAATTTCAGGATAACCTGGATTCCATGAATGCAGAGTTTGGACTTGATTACTGGAGCAACCGTATCAATGCATGGGAAGATTTCCCGGATGTCAGGGGAACCATTAACGGAAGCCTTGGGGCAGAATTTGAAAAGTTTCAGAGAACATTGGTAGATGATTTTTTGGGCTGGCAGTCAGGTATTGTGAAAGAATACAAGAGGGATGATCAGTTTGTGACACATAATTTTGACTTTGAATGGAGAGGATACTCTTTTGGGGTACAGCCAAATGTGAACCACTATCATGCCTCCAGAAGCCTGACGATTGCAGGCGCAGATATTTACCATCCAACGCAGGATGATCTGACAGGAAGGGAGATTGCTTTTGGGGGCGATATGGCGAGATCCTTAAAGCAGGATAATTATCTGGTTCTGGAAACGGAGGCACAGGGATTTCCGGGATGGCTGCCATATAAGGGCCAGCTTCGGCTGCAAGCCTACAGTCATATCGCTTCGGGAGCAAACAGTGTGATGTACTGGCATTGGCATTCCCTGCATAATGCCCGTGAAACATACTGGAAGGGGCTGTTAAGCCATGATTTCCAGGAGAATGACATTTATTTGGAAGCATGTGTGATTGGAAAAGAACTGCAGGAAATAGGGAGTCATCTGGTCAATCTGAAAAAGAAAAATGAAGCAGCAGTTCTGGTAAGTAATGAAACATTGACTGCATTGCAATGGTTCGGCATTGATGCAACAGAATCGGATAAAGGGAAAGTAGCTTATAATGATGTGGTCAGGTGGATTTATGATACACTTTACGGAATGAATGTTGAGTGTGATTTTATATGGCCAGAATCCGAAGATTTCGGGCAGTATAAAATGATTGTTGTTCCAGCGCTTTATGCTGCACCAGACAGGTTGTTGGAAAAGCTGAACCGTTATGTGGAAAATGGAGGATGTCTGGTAGCAACATTTAAGACAGGATTTGCAAATGAGAATGTAAAAGTAAGCCATGAGGTGCAGCCGCGTATTTTGAGAAACTGTCTGGGTGTAAAATATCATCTGTTTACATTCCCTAAAAAGGTAATGCTGAGGGGAGATATGGTAGAAGGGACAGATAACAGGGAAGCAAAAGTTTTTATGGAGCTTTTAACGTTAGATGGTGCAGAAGCTTTGGCTTATTATGAGCATTATAATTGGAATGGATATGCGGCAGTGACCAGAAATCATTTTGCAGAGGGATATGCATATTATATCGGGTGTATGATGGATCAGGAGCTTCTGAAACGGATTCTTATTAAAGCATTGGAAGATGCAGGCATAAAAAATATTGTGAAAGAAGAGTTCCCTGTTATCGTACGTAAAGGAATAAATGATTTTGGAAAGAGCGTATGGTTCTATCTGAATTATTCTGAAAAGGAGCAGATGGCATTATATGAAGGTTCTGATGGACGGGATGTTTTAACGGGTGAGCCTGTAAAACACCAAGATAGCATTTCTATTCCAGCATGGGGTGTGAGGATGATTGAAGGGTAAGATTGAATCATAGAAGGGTACATTTCCCGCGGCTTGCCGTATGCTTGTTAAAGCCGAACGAGGTGAGGATGGACTGGACTGTTTCAGGATGGAGCATTTCATAGATTTGAGGGGTGCGGACATTTTCTTGGATTGGCGGCTTAGCCAGTCCAAGAAAATGTCCGCACCCCTACGAAAAATGGATAAGCTGTGTAAAGAGTTTCCAGAGGTAATGGTAATAAGGTTAAAGTCATGGACGGAAGTGAGTAAGACTTATGTTTTAAGAAAAAATCTGCTGTCCGTTCAGCCGCGCTATTGGCAAAACCGAGAACATTGAGCGAAGCGCAGCTTAGACATTTACAAAATATGCAGAATAGAGTGTGAAGGTTTACTCAATTAGAGAAGTTAAGGAATGAGGAAAATGCGGAATGGTATCCATTCTGTTTGAATGATATAATGTATAGCATATTAACAATTTTCGGGAGAACAAATAATGCCAAAATATAAGATTTTAATAGTTGATGATGAACAGGGCATTGTCACTATGTTGAAGGACTATTTTGAATTTCATGGATATCTAGTGTGCTGACACGATTACATTTCGGAAATTGCAGAATGTTCTGAACTCAGCGTAACAGAAGCGGAACAGCTTGCAGGACTTCAGAGGGGGTTTGTCAAGAAAAATGTGTAAGTTTTATAAAATTTTCTTACCGGCAGTTTTCAAAGCTGCCGGTTTTACATGGCAGAATCAATACTGTTCATATTTAAGAATGCGTGCCTGCATC
>CAJTFL010000049.1 GCA_910575565.1 Lachnospiraceae bacterium
GAAATCTTCTCGGTCTAATCTTCCTAAAAACACATCAGAACATTGAAAGCGGTGTTACAGCTCCGCTTTATTTGTCGTTCCATCAAACCGACTGTGAATAGTAACTCTTTTTTTATTCGGTTACACTGTCCTTGTCGTTCTCAATAAGCCGCACAACCTTGTCCGTAAAGGTTTCCCGGCTGGTTTCACTGAAATGGATATGAATGTCAAAGGTGGTATTCCCTATCCGTTTCACAAGGTCGGGCTTCGCGTTCAGAGGGGCGGCGGTGCGGCTGGTCTTGCTGGTGTCATTGTTCATAGGCTCTCCTTTCCGTTCATCAGTCCTTTTAATCGTTCCATTTTCCCCTGTGCCGTGGATTTTCTGATATTCTCCCTGGTAAAGAATACCGGGCAGCACATTTCAAGCAGACGGTCATAAATCCGGGCATGGGCGGTGTCCTCCGGGTGCTGCAATTCCTCCAGAGTCAAATTCGTTGTAACTATCAGCGGCTTCCGGCTTCGGTATCGGCTGTCAACCACGTTGTAAACCTGTTCAAGCCCGTATTCCGTGCCGCGCTCCATGCCGAAATCATCAAGGATAAGCAGGGGGAAACGGCAAAGGCGGTCTATGTATTCGTTCCTGCCCTTGTAGCTGGCGGCAAGGTCGTTGAGGATAAGAGCAAAATTCGTCATGCACACGGAAATCTCACGCTCCATGAGGGCGTTGGCGATACACCCGGCGAAATAGCTCTTGCCTGTGCCTACCTTGCCCCATAGCAGATAGCCGATATTTTCCGCTTTCATTTCCTCCCAGTTCGCCGCATAGAATAAAGCCTTATCCATTTGGGGGCATTTGCCGTTGTCGTTCTCAAAAGTCCATTCCAGCATAGCCGGGTTGGTAAAGCCCTTTCGCTTCAGCCGCGCCACTTCCTCCCGGTGCTTCTGTTCCCGGTGGTTGGCTTCCTGCTTTTCCCGGCGTTTGCGCTGGCAGTCACATTCTTTGGGGTGTCGGTCACGTCCGAAAAGGCTCTTGCCCTCGGTGAAGTAGGCTTCTTTGGGCTGGCGGCAGCTCCCGCAGTATAAAAGCCCGTCCTCGCCCGTGTAGTCCTCCGGCTCTGCTCCCTGTGCCGTTGCAAGCCGGAAAATAGCATTGTCATAATCACTCATAAATCGTCCTCCTTGTTCATGGTCTTTTTTACGCCCTGTTTACGGGGCGTTGTATCTCTGCTGTCAAAGGCTCTCGCCCTCTTTGAAAGAATAATCGGGGATTCCTTTTTTCGGGTTCTCCTTTTTCTCCCTGTCCGCCCACCTGTAAAGCGTGGCGGCATGGCTCACATAATCATTCCCGCTGGAAGCAATATATCGGCTCATTTCCTCGATAAGCCGTTCAAGGCAGTCCGGGTATTCCTGCTTCAGCTCCGCATATTCCCTTTCAGTGAGGAAAACATTCTGGTATTTGCCATAGGGCGCGGGCTGCTCCCCACTCACTCCCATTAGTTGATTCTCTTTTAGTTTGTTTATATTTATTTGATTAGGGTAAAGTTTTCTTGATGTCATAGGTAAAGTTTCCTTTAGGTCTGATGTACAGTTTTCTTTATGACTGACATCAAGATTTCTTTGTGTCATAGGTAAAGAAACCTTTACTACTTCCGGCACTTTTACATAAAGGCGGTTCGGCGCGGAAAATCCCCGGCGTTCCCTCTCCAAAAGCCCGGCAGCGTCCAGCTCATTCAGTGCGCTTTGTATCGTCATGGTGCTTTTATCCAGTATTTCCGCTATCTCCGTAATGGGATAGACAATGTATGTCCTGCCCTCGCTGTCCTGCCAGCCGTTCTTCTGTGAGAGGGCGGAACGGTCAAGGAGCAGCGCATAGAGCAGCTTCGCCGTCTGTGGCAAGTCCATTTTCAGCAGGAAACGGGGGTAGCGGAAAAACGGCGGCATTATCGTTTCAGTTGTGATGTATTCAGCTATGGTTTTCACCTCCTTCATGGGTGGATTTTTTCAAGCGGCTGGGGCCGCAAAAGGCGGGCTTGGGGTGGCAACCCCAACAAGATTCCCGCAGGACAAAATGAGCCGGTAGGCGAAATTTGGTACTGTGGTAGAATCTTGCTCTTAGAAAGTGACGGATTCCGCTGTGCTGGCTTTCGCCATTTTCCCCCGGCTTGCGTGGCGTGGATTGCGCCAACTTTGCGGGGGTATTTTCTCCCGCTGTAAAGCCGGATATAGACAAAACGGGCGTAAAAAAACAGGAAACCTTATTCCCCGATTTCCTGTTTCGTATCTTCGCCAATAGCGGCGGTTATCCTGTTGTTATTCCCCGGAAACAAACTTGCAGCCTATGCCTAAAACGGTCTTTATGTAGGTGGGGCGGCGGCTGTCCGGCTCTATCTTTTTCCGTAGATTGCATATCACATTTGTAACGCTTGACTGGCAGCTTTCGCTCCCCATGCTCCACACGGCTTCAAAGATTTGCGCCTTTGTGAATACCCTCCCCGGACTGGCGGCAAGGTAGCAGAGTGCGCCGTATTCTAAACGGGTGAGGTAAATGTCCGTACCGTCTTTTAATACCCGGCGTTGGTGTAGTCTGATTTCTAATCCCGGAAAAGTAAATGCCGGGGAATGGGGCGGCTGTATAGCTTCCAGCGGTATCATATCCGCAAGGGCGGCTATGGCTTTCTCAACCGCTTTTTCTTCGGTGTCGCTGAATGTAAGCATGACTATCTTCCCGACAAATACCACCTCCCATTATACTTTCCTTTTCAGTCAAAGCGGAACTGGAACAGGGCAGTAATAAGCCGCTGTTTTATGCTGTTTTATGCTGTCCTCGGTGTCTGTGTTGACGTGTCCGTTTTCAAGGGCTGCAAGCCGGATTCGCCTGCTGTAATGCCGTAAAACCTCGTCCACGGCTTCCGGGTCGCCGCTGGTTGCCCGGACAATGGTTTCATACGGAATGAGTTTAGGATTCCCCACGCAAAAGCACCTCCATTTCCTCCTGCAACATCTGCAAGGCACTGTGGATATAATGCCATGCCGTACTTTTACAATGCCCGTATAAATCCCCGATTTCCTGCTGTGTGTAATTCCCGAAAAAGTAAAGGTAAATGATTTCCCTCTTTTTCTCCGGCAAAGATAACAGGGCTGCAGCAAGCTCGCCATTGGTGAGTATGATTGTCTGACCGCAGATTGTAACGGGGTATTGTTCGTAAGGTGATGTGAAGTATTCATCTGATGTGCTTAGAGGGCAGAACTTTTCTTCTGTGAGGTATTCAAAGGATATTTCTCTTTGCCGCCGCCTGTTCCTGTCACGCCATGCGTTGATAGCGGCATAGCGTATGACGACTTTGCAGAAACCGTTGAAAGAATACATGATGTGTTCCTTGTAGCTTTGCGTGCAATCCATAGAAATTTCCCCCTTTCTCCCACATGGGGGTGTTGTTTGGTTTATAGTTGCATTTATAGTTTAGAGGGGCGGCAGTATTTTAACTATCGCCCTTTAACTATCCGTACATGATATAACTGCAAAACTTATTTGTTATATATCTAAATCATTCAATCCATTCAGTAATCACTATAAATTTAATATTTTTTTCATCATCACTCCAAATTCTCACATTATTATTTCTATCAAATTTGTACTTTGTTTGTGAAATAAAATCATTATAATCAATCTTTTCATATTTTTGATATTCACCTATAATTGCACTGAAAAAATATTCCATTCTATCGTAGCAAATAAATATTTCGCAATCTTCTGTAATCTTGAACGCCTCTATTTCCCTTATATCATTTGCGCTTTTAACACTTTTTTCCACTTCTAATACGCAATTATCTAACTCGACATATCTACCTGTGGTGGTAGCTGGCGTGTCAATAAATATTTCTACAAGTTCTGAGTTCTCAATATTGATATCATATTTGTAAAGTATAAATAAATCTGTTTGGTAAACAAGCAAATATCCAAATACACTTGCTCCTAAAATAGCCGTTATAAGCGTCATAGCAATAAGAAAATGCGTATATGACTTGAATAGTTTTCTTATTTTATCTGATACAAAATATCCAATATATGCACCTAATACATTAAATATCAAGTCATCAACATCTGTACTCCCAAGCGCAAAAAGGAGTTGCGTAATTTCAATTAACAGGCTGAATATAATAGCGGCACATAAAACCCCTTTACGTTTTTTGTTAGAGATAATTGGAAAAAGTATTCCAAATGGAATAAATAAAACGATATTTCCTACTACATTTTCAATGATTCGTCCTATAGAGGTGTTTGAAACAGCCATATCATAAATTGATTTAAAGGGAATGATACTGATTGTCCTTTCACTTGCACCTATAGCAGAAAATAAGTTGTTTAATGTTACCTGTTTGAAAAAGGTTATGCGAAGCAGAAAGATAACATATATAATAAAAAATACCCACTGACAGCCACGCAAAATTTTTTCATGGTTCTTATTTTGATTGTCCATAGCAATTCCTCCAAAAATAAAACTCACTCTACTGGGGGATTATTATACCCTGTTGAAGTGAGTTTTTGATTCTTTATTTCTTTTTGATTTCTTATTTTTTTCTTATCGCTGCTTTTCCGCAACAGGCAGCTTGACTTCAAACACTGTTATTTCATCATCACTCATGGCATATATGCTTCCATTGTGTATTCTTACAATTTCCTTTGCGATTGCCAAGCCAAGCCCTGTTCCACTTTCTTCTGATTCCCCATATTCTTTTGAACGGTAAAACTTATCAAAAATATGCCCTAATTCATCAGCAGGTATTGTTTTGCCATAATTCTTAATGGAAACAGTTATATAAGATAAAGTTTGGCTGGCATAAATTTCAATCGAACTTTTCGGATAACTGTAATTTATAGCATTTTTCAGAAGATTATTGAATACTCTTGCAATCTTTTCTGAATCCCCTGTTATAAACAGTCCTTCCCCCAGCTTTAAATCAATATGCAGCTCTTTGGGTTTAAGCAACGGGTAAAATTCATCTGCTAACTGTTCTATTAAAAAACATATGTCTATTTCCCGTTTCACCAAAGTTTTGTCTGATAAACTATATCTTGTTATATCAAAAAAATCATCTATCAGTTTTTCAAACTGTATAGCCTTGCGGAAAGCAACTTTTGTATATTTTTCCCGTTGTATGGCTGGCATATCCGGCGCTTCACACAATAGGCTCAAATAGCCTACCACGGAAGCAAGCGGGGTTCTAATGTCATGCGCAAGGTAAGTAAGCGTATCTGATTTTTTCTGTGCTTCAATTTCCAGTAAATGCTGTTGCTCACGGTTCTGCATTTTTATAAGATTAAGCCAATTTTGCAAATCGGAAAATTCTAAAGGGAGTTCTATGTTATCCGCTGAATTGTCAACAACATACCCCAAGGAATCCAATACTTTTAATATCTTCCTTGATGAACTTCTTTCTATTGCAATCCACATAAGTAACTCTAATATGAGAAAACCAAATACAATAATTGAAGGCTCATAATCATGTACAAAACACGCAAAATCGTATCCTGCTACTTTTTCTACGAAAACATAAAAATTGTTGTTGCCTACACTTTCAATTACTAAACAAACAGCCAAAAGGACAAAGAACACAATAAATGCACCTATAAAATGCCTAAGCAATAATAGCTTTCTATATTTCTTTGAAAATTTGTTACTCAACAATATATCCTACCCCCCATATTGTTTTAATGAATTTCGGCTTTTCACCAATATCATTCAATTTTTCTCGGATATGTCTGATTTGAACCATTACCGTATTTCTGCTGTTCTTAAAATACTTTTCTCCCCATACAATCTGAAATAGTTCATCAGCACTATATACCTTTCCCCTGTTTTTACATAAAAGCCATAATATTGAAAATTCTGTGGGGGTTAGTTTAATCTGTTCCCCGTTCAATCTACATTCATGCGAAGTTTTATTTAACAGAAGTCCAGCTATTGTAACCATTTCATTTGAGCCAATTTTTTTACCGTCATAATCATGTACCCTCCGTAGATGCGCCTTAACTCTTGCTACAAGTTCAATCGGAAGAAACGGTTTTGTAACATAGTCGTCTGCCCCCAAAGCTAAACCTGTAACTTTATCTGTTCCCTCTGTTTTAGATGTAAGCAATATAATGGGATAGGTATATTTCTTCCGTATTTCTCTGCATAAAGTAAAGCCATTTCCGTCTGGCAGCATTATATCTATAATTGCCAAGTCAAAACATTCACTGTCTATCACTGAAAATGCGTCTTGAAATGTGTAATATTTAAAACACTGAAATTGTTCATTTTGCAAAAATACTTCAATCAAATCAGCAATTTCTTGTTCATCGTCTACTAACAATATTTTACCGCTCATTGTTTTTCCTCATTTCCTTTTACTTAGTGGTATTCCATGGGTATTATTATACTGTGCTTATATAGATTTTTCAATTATACAGAAATAATGAGTGGGATTCCGTAGTAGTCGGCATTCGTGGAAAAATCCAAAAGTTTAGATTTTCCCACAAATCCAAACTTAGGAGAAATCCAAACTTTCCTCTGTAAATCCTTTATTCAAGGCATTTTCTGATAAAAAAGTTTGGATTTTGTTTTGTACTTCTCTTGTCAGAAATGAGAATAAATTGATCGAAACAGAGTTAAATAGCAATGTTTTACGCATTTTGTCGTAATTGAAGTATTGCACTTTGTGAAACGAAATCCAAACTTTTTCCGGCAAGAATCCCCAATTATCAAGCCGTTTTCAGAAAAGTTTGGATTTTATATAAGTTTGGATTTGTGGGAATGTGTATAACTGGCTGTCTTATGGAATTGTGGGTAACTCTGTTTGCAGGACGTGGGAAAGCTGCACTTTAGCTTTTCCATGTGCTGTGAACAGGGTTATCCATGATTCCATAGCCTGTTATGCACATTTCCATAATGCTTGTCTTTTGGTCTTTGGCTTCTTTGGTTCGGAATAGTGTGGTGCTGGCGGTCTATCTCTTGTTTTCGGTTGCTTGCTTCTTTACCGTACATGAGCATTGTAGTATAGCTTCTCGCTTTTATTATAGGTACAACGTGGAGGATAGTCGATACTTTCATTACTATTTGTGCCGCCAGCCGAAGGCGGCGGAATGGAGGATATCATGATTATCATCAAAAACAGCTATCAAGTCACCCCAGTCACCCTGCCCACATTCAAACTCCCTTTCGGTTATCTCCTCTTCATGTTCCCTTAAGGCATCTCCCTTGATACATCTAAACTGGATGGACTTCTTTGTTGCTGTAATATCAACTTGATATTGCCCATCTGAGTAATTCCCAAAACGTTCAGTAAAACTAATTTTTGTGGCTTCAGAATAGGGAATTGGATATATCGCTTTCGTGGATTCTTGAAGATCTGTAGAAAGTGACTCTCCAGTCCTCTCTCCACACGCTACTACATTCCATACAGTCACCAGTAAAACAGCCAGGACAGCCAGCCACTTTATCCTTCCATCCATCATACTGCCTCCATCATTTTTTCTAAAGCTTTTATGGTTTGGGGCAAAACTTTGTTTCCAGAAAAGAAACTTTTTTAATCTGTGTCATATCCCCTCCTCTCCGGTAAATCTCATCGTCTATCTTATATATGGGTACTTTTCACGCAGATACTCCTCCCCCCATTGGTCGATCAAACCCCTCCAGTCTGCAACCTGTTCTTCCTGTGCCATACCCTCATTTATATAAAGGAGCATATGATCCCACAGCTCATCACGGAAATCGTTATACGTTTCCGGCAGCTGTCCATTTTCCAATTGGATCTCCATATGTCTTCCATCCGTGTACACCACATGGATCAACGCGTCATATCCGCTCCTTAATACCTGTTCATTTTTATCCTTCGCCTGTTTCGCGTTTTCTATGTTATAGAATTCACCCTGGCGCACATATCCTGCCCCACTGTTTTCTGTTTCCCAGTTCCCCACCCCATACCTCTCAATAATCTCTGGCAGGCCTTCCGGCACATCTGGGGCTTCTTTTTCTGACTCCAGCCTCCATATGGGCACGGAAGCCCTATCACAATAAAGCGTGGGCAGTCCAGACTTGCCTACCGAATAGATCTTTTCATAAGAACAGCACCTGTACAAGAGGCTCCCCTCGCCACCATCATACACAAGGGCGATCCCCATGGCGGAGTCTTTTCCTCCGTAATTTTCTAAAAGGCTGAAATAACGGATCTGTCCTTCCTGGCTCTCCTGCAGCATATAAGGGTACTTTTTATACAGGTTTTCCCTTCCCCAGTCCCCCAGCTCAAGCCTCCAGTCAGGGAGTCCTGTATGTCCCACAATGAGATCCCAGAACTCCTTACGAAACTGGTTATATTCCTTTGGCAGGCCATAAGACTCATAAGCCCTCCCAAAAGATGATTCCTCATCATTATTGGTATATAGATCCAAATAACCATGATAATCGCTCCGGAATATTTTTTCATTCTGATCGATCCCATAAAAATAAGGGGGCTTCGCTTCTGGCCAGACAAGATTACCATCTGTTATATTAAAAAAATCTCCTTCGCTTACAAAGTCCACTTCTGGCCATTCCTCAAATATACCTGGTTCGCCATAAGACTGGTTTAGATAATTCCCCTGCCTCTTCCAGGTGTTAACATGATTACCATCAAAAACAGCTATCAAGTCATCCCAGTCACCCTGCCCACATTCAAAATTCTTTTCTGTTATCTCTTCTTCATGCTCTCTCAGGGCATCTCCCTTGATACATCTAAACTCGATCAGATCCCTGGTCGCTGTAACTTCGACCACATATCGCCCACTTGAATACTCCCCGAATCTTTCAGTAAAACAGATCTTTGTGACTTTGGAATAAGGAATCAGCGGAGCAGGTTTTGTAGGTTCATGCGGGGCTCTAACACCTGGAAAGAGCAGCCCATCCAACCCTATCCGGCTGGCACAATCTGCAGCATTACATACAACAGCCAGCAAAACAAACAGGACAGCCAGCCACTTTAATTTTTTATTCATTATACTGCCTCCATCAATTTTTCCAAAGCTTTTATGGTTTGGGGCAAAACACTTCTCGCAGGATCTATCCCTGCCGATATATTCATTACAATATATTCAAAATATCCCGCAAAAGCTTCTTTTGATACTTGTTCTTTCCTAGCTCCTTTCTTTTTTATGAACAACTTTACTTCCAGATCATCTTCTTCATAAAACCAATACTCATGTCCATGTCCTCTTCCAACCTGATCCCCTGTTATCCCCCCATAGATATCTTTTGCCAAATTACTTATGTGATCTTGATCAGTGAGTCTACTACTCATTTCGACCTGAATGCCAGCATATATTTCTGCAACTATCATCAAAGAAGATGATGTTGAATTACCCGCAGCCTTATATTTGTCCGCTCCAGTTCCGTTAAAAAAATAGTCTTCAATCACTATTTTTAAATAATCCTGCTTATCCTGGGCTGTTATTTGAAAAGACTGCAGATTTGCCGCATCATTCAGAAAATCGATCCCCACTTCATAAAGTTCATTCCTGACATCATTTTCTGCCCATTCATGGATGGTTTTTGCCTGCTCCCCCTTTGAATCATAAGCAAGCACGAGCATACTGCCAGTTAACTCTGTCCTTGCCACAAACTCATAGCTTGTATACTGCTAGAGAGTTAAAAGTTCTTCACTGATTTAAAATAAAAAAAGATAACATTTTGAAGTAAAATGTGTTATGTTTAAGCTGTCAAACAAAAAACATACACTTACGCCAAAATGTTATCTCTTCCATAAAGATAACATAGATTTTGGCAGATTGGAATACCTATGTTGAAATTTATCAGTGAAATTTTGTTGCCATTTTCTTCCTGCTTTTCCAGAACCGCTGCCTTTGAGTACTTTGTGATCCTTGTTACTGGTTTCATGGTTCGTTCGGATTCCCTGGGAGTAACTTCCGTCATTCGCGACCTTGCCCTGAACCCGAAGGTTTATCCATGCCTGATACACTTTTTTCATGCGTCTTCCTGGGAATGGGACACGATTT
>CAJTFL010000050.1 GCA_910575565.1 Lachnospiraceae bacterium
TTCTAAAAGTGAATGTTACTATGAGGAGCCGTGTGCGTGAAAGGCGCACGCACGGATCTGTGAGGGGCTTGCGGCGTGAGCCGCTTGTCTACTCGACTATTGAGCAGATAAACAGAACGAAAAATCGGGAGGGATGGAGGGCAACTATGGAATATAAGGACTATATTAAGCAAGGCTTGAATGGAAACGCCCCATTAAAATTAATATTATGCGGAAATATACAGGGGACGGAAAATGATAAAGTAGGTGTTGTATCAGTTGTGTATGCTACAAATGATAAAGACTTAGCAGAACAGAAAATGAATGAATTGATTGCCGTCAATCCTAATAATTATTACATGGTTTATAGTGTGCCACTAAATGTTGATTTGACGGAACTTTCTCATTATCCTTCAATAGCAATTTCTAAAGATGATTTACAATAAAGGCAATTCCAATTTGTCGGGAAGTTGGAAATCCTACTACTAAAGAAAGGACGTATTTCTGCAAACGGTGTCCTGTTTACTTGAGAGAGGAAAAATTTATGGAACTAAAATTTGAATGGGACGAGGAAAAAGACCGTATTAACCGCCAAAAACACGGCATATCTTTTGAAACGGCTTCATACGTTTTTCGTGATGAATATTACATAGAGATGTATGATTTCGAGCATAGTATGGAAGAAGACCGTTATATTGCAATCGGTATGGTTGGCGATTTATTGTTTGTTGTATTTACCGAGCGAGGGGAAAATATCCGGTTAATCTCTGCAAGATTGGCAACAGAAAGTGAAAGGAGGCTTTACTATGACCAAAACTTTTACAATTAAGGATGGCCAGGCTCCTACGCAGGAGCAGTTGGAGGAAGTCAGGGCAGCGGCAAAGCGGGAAATTCAATTTGATGAAGATTCTCCTGAATTGTCCCCGGCAATGTTTAAGGCGTTCAGGTGTTCCGTGGCACAGCGCAACAGAAAAAAGAAGAACGCATAGAAATTCTGTTACGAATCAAGGGCGCACCACCACGGACTTTCCGGCTTATGTATTGAAAATTGAATCAGAACCACCCAAAATGCCGTTGCATGGAAAAATCCCAAGCAACGGCATTTCCTTATCTCCGCTTCATCCTGCTCAACGGGGAATCCTTATATGCCGGAGTTTTCTTCATAACATTCTTCAAAACCGTGCACTCCTGCTCCGACAGCTTCTCATACCGGATTTGTAGCTGCGTACACATCAGGGCAGTAAACACATCCAGATAGGAACCCGGCACGGCCAGCGCCTTCTTTGCGTCCCTGATTAGCTTCATGCCATTGGAGCCGTCCGGCGCACTGTCCGTATCATTCTTGTGCGCTTCCCTTATGGCATGGAGGATAGTGTCCCAAGTCCGGTGCGTGACCTGACAGAAATAATCTTCTTCCTGTACCTGCATGGCTTCCAACGCCTTTAACGCAGCATCTTCCTCCGCCTGCTGATATTGGGAAAGGACTTGCCCCCGCAGGACTTCCAGAAGGCTGTTGAAGTTTTGAAAGTGGGCGGTTGCCACACCATCCACATAAATCTCCGTGTCCGTCATCAGGGTAACAAAATCCTCATGTGTGGCAATCTCACACAGCAGCCGGTTGTTGATACGCCCGCTTTTCAACAGCTCCACCATGCTGTCACTCAAATGCAGCTCCGTAAGTTCCATGCCCGGATGGTTCCGGTTCTCTGTCAGGCAGAGCAGGTAATCCGTTGACACGCTGTAAAATTTTGCCAGCTCCACAAGGTTTTTGTGGCTGATTTCCTTGAGTTCGTCATTCTCATAGCTTCCCAAAGCTGATTTGGAAATCTTTGTAGCCGCCGCCAGTTCCTCTAATTTTAAATGCCGCTCCGTCCTTAAATCCTTTAACCGCTCCTGAACCGTTATCCCTTGTTTCATGGCTTCCTGCTCCTTCCCTGCGGCCAGCTTTTGCCGCCATCCCCATTGTACCACATATCCATGCCGGGCGCATTTCCCTTTGTGATTCTTTTCAAAGGCGCAAAATGCGCTTTTGATTTGCCCGGATTTTCAGAAGTGCAAAATGCACATCTGATTTTGCACCCGTCCGGCAGAAAGCCTTTTCCGCAATCGTGGAATTTTTCAGATTTTGGGCTTTATTCCTGATTCGTGGACATACGGCACATGGTACAAAAATGTCATATGATATAGGCAGTTCATCGATGGATTATTCCAATCGAATGACCGGCCTGTATGGGATATGCTCCCCGGCGATGTAGCGCAACGACTTCCGGCAGGGAAACGGAGGACCCCCTGACCGGAACGAGCGTACCAAGCGGAGCGAAACGCCGCCAAAGGCGGGGGCAGGAACGACAGCAGAAAGAACCGGCAAAAATGAACACCGAAACGATACCGAAACACAACAATCTCACAGGGCATAGTCTGCCCTGCCCGTAATACCAAGGGGGATTTTGGGGCGGCTCTACGGCTGTATTTCCCCTGAAAATCACCCCGAAACGATACACAAAAAACCACTGCCCGCCCATTCCGGCTGTTACTGCTGAATCGGGCGGTTTTTCTATGGAGGAGGCACTATGCCGAGAATGTCAAAGAAGTTGAAGAAAGAACTTGCTTTCTTCCTAAACGACCGGGGGCGCAGAAGCTACAATGGACTCTGCCGGAAATGCCAGCATGAGTGCAAGCAGAGTTTCCGGGCTGTCATGATCGACTGCCCCCGCTACCTATCCAAACGAGCCAAAAGGAGGACACCATCCAATGAATTGTGAATTTATGATAGCCAGTACGCCCCTGCCGCCCTGTATGCCGCTCCCAAAGGCAATGCTCCGGCTTCCGGTCAGCAACACGGCAAAGGTCATGTATGCCCGCCTGCTGGATGAAATCCTGACAAGGGGAACCGAGGACAGCAACGGGATTCTGTTCATCCGCTTCCCCGTCATGGAGATAGCGGCGGCACTCTCCCGAAGCCCCCAGACCTGCAAGCGTTCCCTGAATGAGTTAGAACAGGCGGGAATGATTATGCGTGTCCGTCAGGGAATCGGGGAGGTCAGCCACATCTATATCCTGCTCCCGAAGGAGGACGCTGCCCATGAATGAGAAGCTGGAAAAACTGAATCAGGAGATTGAAAAGACCGAAGCCAGACTGCGGCGGGCGCAGCATAAGGAGAAAATGCTGGAACACCAGATAAAGACCCTGAACCGGAAGGAACGGACGCACCGGCTCTGCACCAGAGGGGCAATGCTGGAAAGCCATCTCCCCCACCCGGAATCCGTGACGGACGAGCAGGTCAGCACCATCTTAAAAGTATTGTTCCACCGGGGCGACACGAAGCGTCTTGTGGCACAGGTTCTTGCCGAAAACCGGAAGGAGGACACAGAATGAAGTTTTCAAAAAATGAGCTGAATATTATTTGCCAATATGCCGCACCAACCAAAGCGGAAACGCTTGCAGGCATAAAAGAAACCGTGTCGGTAACAACAGATTTAATGACAAAGTTAATCATGGAGAACGCCATCCGAAGGCTGGAACGAATACCAGAACCAGAGTGCAGCCAGTTTATTGCCAGCGTAAAAGCACAGTTCCCGACAGAACATAGCAACAATTCTATCCGTCAGCGGCTTGCGGCGGCAAAAGCACAGGAACAGATTTTACAGGGACATGACCTGTCAGGAAAAGAACGGTTCCGCCCGGAAACCCGGCACATGATTATGGTGGAAGTACAGAAGCAATGCTTTGTTGGCTTTAAAGGGGAGCGGTTCCGCTTTTATCTCTCCGATGAAGGCTATCGGAACGCAAAGCGCAGCGAGCAGGAGGGAGAAATCAAGATAAAAAGCCATGCCGCCGTTGTTGACGGAAAGCTCTATCCTGACAAGAAGCCCCGACAGCAGGAGCGATAAAAAAGCCTGTTCCAGAATCAAAGCGCACCAGGCGCGTCTTGATTTTTGCCGGGAAATTTTAACGTGGACGAGCCGGGCGCGTTCACGTTGACGGCTTCCAAAATGACAAGCTGGAAAATCCCCCTCTGAAAGAGGGCGCATTATCCGAGATTTCCAATTATCCGAAGTAACTCTCAAAGCTGCCGATATGAAAGGCTTTCAAAGAAATTACCTCGGATAATTATTTATGAAAAGAGCAACTGCCATTTCAAAAATTATCAGAGGCAAAGGTGTGATTTACCCAATTATCTCGGATAAGTACAAATCACCCACAATTGAAAGCGGGGTTAATTATCCGAGATAATCGTTTTCAAATGCTGTATTCATCGGATTTAATCAATTTACCTCGGATAAGTTTTTATCTCGGATAATGCGCCCTATCCGAGTTCTTGGATAGGGCGCAATTATACACCACTTAGGGAAGTGGTGCATTGCGCCCTGCCGGGAGCGTCCTGCGGACAGCAGATGATTTCCGTAGATTTCCAATCTGCTCCAATCATCACAGGGGAAGCTACACTTCCCCTGCGCTGGCTCCGCCAGCTACCCCTTTGTATACTTGTCGCCTAAAAGTTCTTTGCGTTGTAGGCTGCTTTCACGCAACAAGTTCTATAATTTTATCCTGATGAAAATGGAAAGTGTGCTTGACATTTGTAACAGTTATGCTATAATGAAATCATGGAAAGCAAACTTTCCATCAGAAAGGAGGTTCGCATGAAAAATCGATTGGAAGATTTGCGAAAGCAACGGGGAATCAAACAAGAAGATTTGGCTAACGCATTGGAAGTATCACGACAAACAATCGGTTCTTTAGAGAATGGGCGTTATAATCCATCTATTCAGTTAGCATTTAAAATTGCCCGGTATTTTGATATGAGTATTGAAGAAATTTTTATTTATGAGGAGGAGTCAAAATGAAAGAAAAAAAGCCATTTGTCATTGAAATTTTAGTGGGTATCGGGTTAGTATGTGTGAGTTTTTTTGTTAAAGCTGACTACTATTCGACTATGATTTTCACTATGGGTGTTGGAATCATGGCTGCTTCTATCGTACAGATCATCCGTATCACTTATTGGCAAAATCCTAAACGATATGCAGAATATGAAGCAAAAAAGAAGGAAGCCCATATCAATAGTGTTGATGAAAGAAAACAATATTTACGAATGAAAGCCGGTCATGTCACCTATCAAATCATGACATTTTCTTTACTCATCCTGTCGCTTATACTTGCATTGGTTAGAGTAGAAGTATGGATAATAGCGATGATATTCTTACTTTTTGTTCTTCAATGGCTGGTAGGAGTTATCGTGTTTCATATGTTGGAAAAGAGGATGTAACAGTGACCCAAATATAATAAAAATAACTAAATACCCACCGCCTATTAGCGGCACACCCAAGCAGGAAATCTGAAAAGGTATCCTGCTCTTTTTTGCCCGGAATCCGGGAGAAAGGAGGACGCACACTTGCCATGCCCGCACTGTAAAATCACAATCATTAAGCGGAGCAACAATGAATCCGCCGTTTCTGCCGCCGCCTATCAGAGCGGCGAGAAGCTGTTCTCTGAATACGACCAAGAGCAGAAATACTATCCCTATAAAACCGAAGTCACCCACAAAGAAATCATGCTCCCGCCCCATGTGCCGCCGGAGTATGCAGACCGCAATACTTTATGGAATTCTGCCGAAGCGCAGGAAAAACAATGGAACTCCCAGCTTGCCCGGAGGTTCGTGCTTGCCATCCCAAGGGAAATCCCATCGGAACAGCACGCCGACCTTATCCGTGACTACTGCCGGGAGTTTTTTGTTTCCAAAGGCATGATAGCCGACTTTGCCATCCATGACAAAGGGGACGGGAACCCCCACGCCCATATCCTGCTCACCATGCGGGCGATGGACGAAAAAGGGAAATGGCTCCCCAAGAGCCGAAAAGTATATGACCTTGATGAGAATGGGGAACGCATCCGGCTCCCGTCCGGCAGATGGAAAAGCTACAAGGAGAACACCGTAGATTGGAACGACCGGAAATACGCTGAAATCTGGCGGCAGGGATGGGCGGACACGGCCAACCGCTATCTGGAAGTAGGCGGCCGCCCGGAACGGCTTGACCTGCGCTCCTATGCCCGACAGGGGATTGATAAAATCCCCACCGTCCACATGGGGCCTGCCGTTTGTCAGATGGAGAAGAAGGGAATCCAGACCAACATCGGCAACCTGAACCAGGACATCAAATCCGCCAACTCCCTCATGCAGTCCATCCGCCAGATGGTGCGCCACTTAAAAGGCTGGATTGCCGATTTAAAAGAGAAAAAAGCCGCTCTGATGGAAGCATTGGAGCAGACGAAGGAACCGACCATACCGGAGCTGCTCTCACAGTATTTAGAACTGCGGAGCGGACAGCGTGCCGACTGGACTTCCAGAGGGAAGCTCAAAGGCACAGTTGCCGACTTCAACAAGGTACAGGCGGCAATGGATTTTCTGCGGAAAAAAGGAATCTCCACCGTGGAGAGCCTTGACACCCGGCTGGACGAAATCAGCCAGACCGCCGTTTCTGTCATGGAGGGCGTGAAAAAAAGCGAGAAGCGTATCAAAGCCATCGACACCATGCTGTCCTACATTGACAAATACGAAGCCAACAAGCCAGTCCATAAGGAGTACGCCGCTATCGGCTGGAAGAAGAAAAAAGAGCAGTTTGCGGAGAGCCACCGGGAGGAACTGGACGCTTACAATGCCGCCATCCGGTATTTGAAAGCCAACCTGAAAGGCAATTCCTACTCCCGCAAAGATTTGGAAGCGGAACGGGAACAGCTTGTTTCTGCCCTGCCGGAACAGGGGGAGGAGCTGGAATCGGTTCAGGCAGATGTAAAAGTGCTGCGGGATGTGCGCCGCTGGCTCAATCAGGTATTGCCATCCGAGCAGTACCGACAGACCGCCGAGCCGGGGAAGAAACCGTCCGTACAGGGGAACCTGAAAGGGCGGCAGGAACGCATCCGGCAGGAGCAGGCAGAGAAACGCCAGCCGCCCCGGACACAGAAACAACAGAATATGGAACTTTAAACAGGCACTTGTTTTGTGATTGGAAATCGCTGGCAGGTGCTTTTTCATTTTGAGCAAGATGGATTTACAGACAACGTGAACGACATTGTGTCGCTCACGTTGCTGGATTATCAGGAGGAAACGCCTATTGAACGTATTTGAAGCCGTGAAGCAGTCCGTCACCACAAGGCAGGCTGCGGAGCATTATGGAATCCATGTAAACCGGAATGGGATGTGCGTCTGCCCGTTCCATAACGATAAGAACCCAAGCATGAAGGTTGACCGCCGCTTTTACTGTTTCGGCTGCGGAGCCACCGGGGACGTGATTGACTTTGTTTCCCGTTTTTATGGAATCGGCAGTAAGGAAGCCGCCCTCATGCTGGCACAGGACTTCTCCATCCCCTATGAGGACGGAGGAATGCCGGGAAGCCGCCCATCCGGCCACGTCTGCGGAGGGAAACGGAGGAACAGAAATTTAAGCGTATGGAGCGGCATTGTTTCCGGGTGCTGTCCGACTATTACCATCTCCTGCGCCGCTGGAAGGAGGAATACGCCCCACGACAGCCGGATGAAGCATGGAATCCCCGGTTTGTGGAAGCCCTGCAAAACATGAGCCGTCTGGAATATCTGATGGACGTACTTCTATCGGGGGAACTTCCAGAGCGGGCAGCCCTTATCACAGGACACGGAAAGGAAGTGAGAAACCTTGAAAGGCGAATGGCAGAACTTACCGCCAGAGATACGGCAGGAACTAAAGAACATGGCAGAAAACACCGGGCCGCCCCGGAGCGTTGAGGACGTCAAAGCCTTGCTGGAAACCACCGAAAAAGGCGGCTTCCGCAACAGCATAAGCAACTGCCTGACCGTGTTCCAGTGCGACCCGCTCCTGTCCGGGGCGGTTGCCTACAACCTGCTGACTGACCGCACGGATATTTTAAAGCCTGTCGGCTACAAGAGGAATCAAGGCAGCCCCATGACCGATACGGACATGAAATATATCCGTCTGTATCTGGAAGAAACCTACGGCCTGACAAGCGAAAAAAAGATACAGGATGCCGCCGACCTTGCCGCCCACCAGAACAGCTACCACCCTGTCCGGGAGTATTTAAACAGCCTGACATGGGACGGAACCGAACGGATACGCTCCTGCCTGCGGCATTTTTTAGGAGCCGGTGAGGACGAGTATACTTTCCAATCCCTGCGCCTGTTCTTGTTGGGAGCCATCCACCGGGCATTTTCTCCCGGCTGCAAGTTTGAAGTCATGCTCTGTCTGGTAGGCGGGCAGGGAGCCGGGAAGTCCACCTTCTTCCGTCTGCTGGCAATCAAAGATGAGTGGTTCTCCGATGATTTGCGGAAGCTGGACGATGACAATGTATACCGCAAGCTGCAAGGCCACTGGATAATCGAGATGTCGGAAATGATTGCCACGGCAAACGCCAAGAGCATAGAGGAAATCAAGTCATTTTTGAGCCGCCAGAAGGAAGTCTACAAGATACCTTACGAAACCCACCCGGCAGACCGCCCAAGGCAGTGCGTGTTTGGCGGCACGTCCAACGCCCTTGACTTCCTGCCCCTTGACCGCTCCGGCAACCGCCGCTTTATCCCCATACAGGTATGCCCGGAACAGGCGGAAACACACATTTTAGAGGACGAAGCCGCTTCCAGAGCCTATTTAAACCAAGTATGGGCGGAAGCGATGGAGATTTACAGAAGCGGCAGATGGAAGCTGACATTCAGCCCGGAAATGGTGCGCTATCTAAAAGAACACCAGCGGGACTTTATGCCAGAGGACACCAAAGCCGGGATGATTCAGGCTTTCCTTGACAGCTACCCCGGCGATACCATCTGCTCCAAACAGCTTTACAAAGAAGCCTTAAACCACGCTTTTGACGAGCCGAAACAATGGGAAATCCGGGAAATCAACGAGATAATGAACCAGTGCGTCACCGGCTGGAAGTATTTCTCCAATCCCCGGATGTTTGCCGGATACGGCAGACAAAAAGGATGGGAACGGGAGCAAAAGGCAAAAGCTGACGCTTGCGCCTTGACAACGGACACCGGCAACGGGGCGGGAAAAACCCCGGAGGGATTTACGCCAGTGCCGGAGCAGATGGAGCTTCCCTTCTGAAAAAATCCGGCAAATAACAGCCTGTTGCACACTTCGTTGCTATCCCGTTGCCGGGCCGGTTGCCGGGCAAAATCCCGTAACTGCGGGCTTTTCTCCCCTTTAACAACCAAAGCAACAGAAAAATAAAAGAAAAAGTATAAAATAACCCAACTGCCAGACAAGGATTAGTTCCAAGGTTTTCCCGCGCCCGTTGCCGGACTTCGTTGCCGACCTTCCCTGTCTGGCTGTTTTCATCTATGGAGGACAACTGCCTATGGCGAAAAATAAAACAGAGATTCATGTCACCACAATATTTGACGGCGAACTGGACGCTACGGACGTTTTCGTGAGCCTTATCGCACAGAAACACAGCAGAAAAACAGATAAAGAATATCTTGCTAAATCACAAGAAATAGGGTATAATAAAGATGAGGTTCCAAGTGACCGTGTTCCGTCTGGATTGTGCGGGTAAACGGTTATGATGAACACTTTTGGATATACAGGGATGGACGCACTCTTTGCCGGGAGTTTCCGGGCAGCGATTTATTGCAGGCTCTCAAAAGATGATGACCTTGACGGCACGAGTGCAAGTATCGAAAACCAGCGGGATATGCTGGAAAAGTTCTGCGAAAAGCAGGGATGGGAGGTTGCGGCAGTCTATCAGGACGACGGCTTCACCGGCTTGAACATGGAACGCCCCGACCTGAAACGGATGTTGAAAGCCATCGAGCGGAAGCAGATAAACCTTGTGATTACAAAGGATTTATCAACGAATCATGAAGGGTTATCACAGCCTATAATGAAAATAAGAGGGGCTGGCTCCACTACTGTTTTAGCTTCCTGTCTTGATTTATAATAGTTTTAGGCAGGATTAAGTTTGGACGAACCTTGGAGG
>CAJTFL010000051.1 GCA_910575565.1 Lachnospiraceae bacterium
AAGATGCAGGCACGCATTCTTAAATATGAACAGTATTGATTCTGCCATGTAAAACCGGCAGCTTTGAAAACTGCCGGTAAGAAAATTTTATAAAACTTACACATTTTTCTTGACAAACCCCTTTTCTGTGCTGTGAATATAGTTATCCATAACGGAATAGGCAGTTATACACTTTTCCATGATGCGATTTTGTAATATGTTCACGGTCTAGGATTGCTCGAGAAGTATATGTTAGTTTTATAGCCTTCATGCAGTCTGCTCTCTACGTCGATTGTTCCGTGATGTGCTTCAATAATCTGCCGTACTAAGAGAAGTCCTAAACCATGACGAAGATCTAAGCGGTCATCGATACTTTCCATGTAATGTGGTTTGTTTTTCAGTTCTTCTAACTTTTCAGCAGAAATACCAATACCATTATCCTGAACGGTTAAAAGCAGTCTGTTTTCTGTTATTTGCACTGACAAAGTAATTATGCAGCCTTTGGGATTGCTGTGAATGCTGTTTTGAACCAGATTATTTACGGCTCGTGTAATCAGTTTTGTATCACATTCTATCATGCTGTTTTCGGAGTCAGGAGAAATATTTACCTCTAAAGAATAGGACTCCGACAGACCGCTGTTTATCAGGTCTATCGCGTAGGAACGTAATAGTTTTGAAAGCCGGGTATTTTCTTTCTGTAGAGGCTGCATTTCATATTCAAGCTTTGACACGAGATTCAAGTCCTGCACTAAATCTTTTATTTTGATACTTTGCCGGGATATAACGGCAGCCTGTTCCTTAATTTGGTTGCTGGCATTTTTGTCATTAACAATTCTATCCGCATATCCCATAATCATGGATAACGGAGTGCGAATGTCATGGGATACACCGCTGATCCAATTTGCCCGTGCGGTGTTTTGGCGGCTGATGATATTGGATGCTTTATTTATACTGTCAGCTATTTCTGACAGTTCTCCGCTTACAGAAAGGTTGATGCTTTTCCCTTCTGACAAGGTTGCAATCGAGGATATAATTGGCTCTGTATTTTTGCTGATTTTCGCTTTAGAACGTGAATAGGCGAGAAACAGAACCAGCAGGTCGAATACAAGGATGCCGAGAAAAAAGAGAGGGATTTTACGAACCGTATCAATGGGATAATAATTGCTGGTAATTTTCATATAGCTGTTTTGGGGATAACCAATAACTAATAAGCCGTTTTCATCACTCCATACAAATACGGGATAGTCTTTCAAATATCCTCTAGAAAATATTGCAATATCCTGAATGGAATATTCAGTTGGAATTTCCTCTGGTAAATTTACAGTCCAATTGCAGGAGCCTTCTGTATTCAGATACATTGCCCATAAAAAGTTGGTTATTAACATTCTTTCTGCCTCGTCCGTTATGCCGTTGGAAGAGGAAGCTGCCGCCACTTCCTTTAGCATATTCTGTGGAGAGGTACTTCCAAAGTTTTTTGATACTGCACTGTAAAATGTAAAAGCGAATGCAGCTATGTTCAACACAACAAGAGATGAAATAAGTCCAATAAAAGACAGTAAATGTTTTGAAATATATTTGCTGAATACTTTCATGGCTTCACTTCCTTGCATTTAATTTATAACCAAGTCCTTTAATGGTTATGAGTGATACAGGTTTTGAAGGATCAGTTTCAATTTTTTCACGTATGCGCCGGATATGGGCATTCAGGCTGTTTTCATACCCAAAAGGATTATCGCCCCATAATGCCTCGCATAAGGCATCAATGCTTACAATTCTCCCTTCGTTGCGGGATAACGTTTCTAACAGTGTGTGTTCTTTTGCGGTCAAAGTAACTATAATTCCATTTTTATTAACTTCGGCACGACTGAAATCTATCGTGCAGCCTTCCAGCTCTAATAATGGGGAATCTGCTTTATAACATCGGCGTAAAACTGCATGGACACGCAGTAACAGCTCCTGTGGCAAAAAAGGCTTTACCACATAATCATCTGCCCCAAGTCCTAAGCCTGCAAGTTTATCAGCCGCTTCATCTTTGGCTGTCAGAAATATAATTGGAATATCTGTAAATGTCCGTAATTTCTTCATAAGGGAAAAACCATCCCCGTCCGGCAGCATAACATCAAGGATTGCAAGGTCGGGTTTTTCCTGCCTGGCAAAGTTAAGTCCGGTCTGGGCAGTGCCTGCATCAATGATATTTGAAAAACCGTCATCTGAAAGAATGTCGATTACTAATTTACACAATTCCGGTTCATCATCAACCAACAGAATTTTTTTTGTATGCAAAAATGATTGTTCCATTGTCTACACCTTTCAAAAATCAATCAATAACAACAGTAACATTATAGCATAACGGAACGGTTTTCGGAATCTTATGGCAAAAAAGTAAGGTAAAAGTAAGGACACGAGAAAGTTAATGTCAGATTGGGGGTATAGACTAAAGAAAAAAGAAAGGAGAGTTTTTTATGGACTATATTATTACAACGGAGCGGTTGACAAAGAAATATAAGAATTTTATTTCGGTCAATAAGGTTTCCATGCACATTCAGAAAGGCAGTATCTATGGCTTTCTCGGTCCTAATGGAGCAGGAAAATCTACCACAATGAAGATGTTGTTGGGGCTGACATCGCCTACGGGTGGAAGTTTCACGGTTGACGGAGGTCGTTTTCCAGATGACCGGATTAGCATTTTAAAGAAAGTAGGTTCTTTTATCGAATCTCCGTCTTTTTATGCAAATTTGACAGGTCGGGAAAACCTTGATATTATCCGCAGAATTTTGGGGTTGCCGGAGAATGCGGTGGATGATGCATTGGAGTTAGTCGGTTTGACAGAGTTTGGTAATCGGCTTGCAAAAAAATATTCGTTGGGCATGAAACAGCGCCTTGGGCTTGCGGGTGCTTTGCTTGGACGTCCGCCAATCCTGATTTTAGACGAACCTACAAATGGTCTTGATCCTTCCGGCATTCACGAAATCCGTAATCTGATAAAGTCATTGCCGAGCCTTTATGATTGTACTGTCTTGATATCTTCTCATATGCTGTCAGAAATAGAACTGATGGCAGATGACATTGGTATTCTTAATCATGGTCGGCTGCTGTTTGAGGGAAGTCTTGACGAGCTTAGGCAGAATGCAGTACAGGCAGGTTTCGCAGCAGACAATAAGATTAGTTCGGCTAATCTGGAAGATATGTTCCTTTCCATGATTGATAAGGATAACGCAGCCAGAAAGCAGAGGGCGCAATTATGAATACTCTTATCATTGAACTTCGGAAAGAAAAAAGGACTGGTGTTATTCCGCTGCTATTGTTAGTTGGTGTTTTGGGTGCCGCCTATGCGTTTGTCAATTTTATTGTACGCAAGGATACATTACTGAATCTTCCGCTGGCTCCGATGGATGTTCTTTTAACACAGCTTTACGGAATGATTATGGTTTTGAATATGTTTGGTATTGTTGTAGCTGCCTGCATGGTTTATAACATGGAATTTAAAGGAACTGCAATTAAAAAGATGTATATGCTGCCAATCAGCGTTCCTAAAATGTATCTGTGCAAATTCCTGATTTTAACAGTGTTGCTTTTGGCAGCGATTGTGTTACAGAATTTGGCTCTGTTAAAAATCGGCATCAGTGACTTGCCAAAAGGCACTTTTGAAATAAGCACTTTGCTTAAATTTACGGTATATTCCTTTATTACTTCTATGCCGACATTATCTTTTATGGTTTTGGTTTCCTCACGTTTTGAAAATATGTGGATACCTCTTGGAATTGGAGTTGCCGGATTTCTAAGCGGAATGGCTTTGGCAAATTCAAATGTTAGTTTATTATTGGTTCACCCATTTGTTGTAATGTTAAAGCCTGCTGTTGCCATGAGCGCACAGCCTGACAATGAAATAGCTATTATATCTATGGCAGAAACATTTTTGTTTTTAGGAATGGGTTTGTGGATGGCGAAACATTTACGTTATGAATAGGAGGGATTTGTGTGAATTTTTTTGATTTATTGAAAATTGAATTTAAAAAGGTAAAGCGGTCAAAAATCGTTCCTTTGATATTTATTGCACCTTTGTTGGTAGTAATATCGGGGATTGCCAATTTAAGCAGGTACTTTTCTCCGGAATATACAAATGCGTGGTCTGCAATGTTTATTCAAAGCGCATTAGTCTATGCCTATTATCTGTTACCGTTTTCCATGATTGTTGTATGCGTGATGATTGCAGGGCGTGAAACACAGCATAATGGTATTCTGAAGATGTTGGCATTGCCAGTTAGCCGTTATGCTTTATCTTTAGCAAAATTTGGTGTTTTGATGTTTTACCTGTTTATGGAAATGGTTGTTTTTCTTATTGTGTTTTTGATTTCTGGTATTGTTGCTACACACATGGCAGGAATCACAGAAACTTTACCATTGCTTTATCTTATAAAGTGGTGTGCAGGATTATTTCTTACAATGCTGCCTTGTCTAGCAGCTATGTGGGCAATTACAGTATTGTTTGAAAAAACATTGCTTTCCGTAGGATTTAATCTGTTTCTTGTTATTCCCGGCGTTTTAATAGCCAATACACCGCTTTGGATTGCATATCCTTATTGTTACAGTGGTTATTTGGTATCTTGTTCGTTACATGATTTTACGGCAGAAGGCACAAGTACAATATTTTCGGTATTTCCATTTTTGCCATGTGCAATAGTGGTTTTTATATTAGCTCTTTTGTTGGCTGTTAGAAAATTTGGTAAGAAAGAAATGAGGTAAACTATGGAGAAGAAAAAATTACAAAATATAAGTATTATCGCCCTTATTATCAGTATACTTCCCTTTGCAACACTGATTCCTGCATTTTTGCAAATCATATTGCCCGATGGAATACGTACAGTTTGGAGTGGTATCAATATTGCCTGTGTTATTACTGGGCTGTGTCTGTCTATCATCTGTGTTAAAAATAATGAAAGCCGGAGCCTGATAAATATTATCTCTACAATTATCAGTGGATTGTTACTTTTACTGGTTAGTGGGATTATTGTTCTGGCATTGTTTTTAACTTTTCTTCAATAAGGAGAGTGTGAAAATATTGAATAAATATTTGAATACCATAATTGTAGTTGGGATTATATTTTCCTGCACAGCCTGTTCGTAATTAGATTCTTTTGCAGGCAGTCTGAAAAGTGGTGAGGAAAAATGAGAAAACTGATGACTAAAAAGGCTCTGATGACAAAGATATGTATAATTTTTGTTGTTCTGCTTATTTGGACGATATGGGGCGATACGGCATTAACAGTAAGTACAATTAAAATTTCAAGCAACCATATTCCTGATTCATTTTCCGGGTTTCGGATAGCTCAGATTTCTGATTTGCACAACGCACAATTTGGAAAAAACAATATAAAGCTGCTGGAATTATTATCAGAAAATGAACCAGACATTATTGTAATAACTGGGGATTTGGTAGACGCTGGGCATACAAATATTAAAGTTGCTATTGATTTTGTGAAAGAAGCGGTTAGCATTGCGCCTGTTTATTACATAACAGGAAATCACGAAGCTAGCTTATCGCAATATGATGAACTCAAAACTGGTCTTGAAATGATTGGCGTAATTGTGCTTGAAGATAAAGCAATACAATTAGAACAAGACAATGAAACAATAACACTTATTGGGCTTTCAGACCCTAATTATACGGTGAAAGGTGATATGTATGGAGAAGTCCCTGCTATGGTTAGAACAAAATTGAATAATCTTGCTGATACTGAAAGCAGTTATATCATTTTACTGTCACACCGCCCAGAACTTTTTGAAAGCTATGTAAGCTGTAATATTGATTTGGTTCTAAGCGGACACGCACACGGCGGTCAATTCCGTCTGCCATTTATCGGCGGGCTGATTGCCCCCGATCAAGGGATATTTCCAAAGTATGACGCTGGGCTGTTTACAAACGGCAGTACAAATATGATTGTTAGCCGGGGATTGGGTAACAGCATTATTCCTATCCGCTTTAATAACCGCCCGGAAGTCATTGTAATCGAACTTCTTAACACGGATTTGTAAGAACAGCTTATAGAAAACTGAATGATAAAGTAATCTGCCGCACTACGGCAAAAGAAAAAAAGCCGTCGTACAGCAGCCATGTTTTATTGCTTTAATCAAAAAGAGGGTTTAATTCCCCGCAGCTTGCTGCGGGGAGTTTCATTTTTGCGGTGGCTTTGGAAAGCAAAGCTACCGTTTTTGGTGTGCCCGGTGGGCATACGTTCTAACGGGTGAAAGTCCCCAATCCGCCCGGCAGTGGGAAGGATACAGCTGAAGCCAAGGGTGTCCACCGCGAGGTGGAATCTGAAGAAAGGATTAGGCAAAACTCTGGCTTGCTACATTTGAGGCTAAATACAGGGATAAGGTTGCCAAACAAACCAAAGTCCGATAACTGCACGGAACTGTAGTTAGTAGTTATGGAGCGAGTATAAGAGGGAAAGAGCGTGTGAGTACCCGGGGAGGTCTCGTGGACGCATCCAAAGCGATAGAACATTCGCGGGAGAGGTTGAAACAAGATTTACCACGAGAAGTCAGCAGAGGTCATAGTACCACTACGGTTGCAAACGTGGTGGGAAGGACTGAACTTTAGGAGATGTGAGTAAATGAATGTAACCAAAGATGGGTTTAAGGACAGACAACTTCATATGGAAGACTACCTGCAAATGGTATCTGCGGAACAGAAAGGGCATGCAGGAATGTCCGTCTATCAGCGGATTACTGAAAACAACGACATCATCACGGACTTTTGGACGGACAACCTACTGGAACTGATTTTACGGAAAGACAATCTGAACAAGGCTTACAAGAAAGTGAAATCAAACAAAGGCAAAGGCGGAATTGACGGAATGCAGGTAGATGGACTTCTGCCCTACCTGAAAGAAAACCAGAGCGAAATAATCCGGAAGATACGGGAAGGGAAATATAAACCCAACCCAGTCCGCAGGGTAGAAATACCCAAGGAAGAAAAGGGCGAGGTCAGGAAATTAGGAATCCCCACGGTTTCTTCATATTGCACACCTCCCAACGATGTTTTGGAATGCTGCCTCCAGTTCTTGTGAAGGCAGCGGTTTTAGGGTAAAAAACTTATGTGTAGAGGGCTTTTATTGATTCCAGGTTTGTATGGTCAATGGATATTTCCCATGGCCATCCCGGATGCTGTTTTCTGGCGGGAATCTTGCCTGCAGAAATGCCATAATAGACCTTTCCGGTGGAGATCCCCAGCAGCTTGGCGGCTTCCGCAACGGAAATACCTTGGCGGTTCCTCTGATAAGGCCCGGAAATATCATGTTTATAACGGATCCATCTGACACCGGCATAGGTAAAGCTTTTTCCTTCCGGGGTGGTTAGGCCATTCTGGTTTAAATGGTCTGCGATTTCGTAGTCGTCCATATAAGAAGCCACTTCCCGGATAAGAGCAACGGTATCCTTTGTATGGCGTCGGCTGTCGGCACAGGGGAGAGGCTTTTTCAAGGATAAGTACTCATGTTTTCCGCTACGGAAACGAATTCCTATTGAAAAATCGGGATGCCTTTTTTCGGAAAGGACGGTGATATCTTCAATCAGAATACGGATAATGCGTTTTTTCTCCTTTGATGTGGAAGAAGGCGCATTCCAGACTTCGGGAATTTTACGGGCGAGATCCAGGATATCCCGCTCTTCTTCTTTGGAAGGAACCCAGGGCTTTTTTGAGTGATACACAGTGTAATCCTGTTTTATCTTTTCCAGTTCTTTCAGTTTTTGGTTCCAGTTCGTTTCCAGGGAACGGACAACGAGCCGGTTTTCCGGGTCGGCAAGCATGAACTGCTTTTCCGCCCTATCGGCTTCATACTGTGCGCGTTCGACTGTAAGAAGCCACTGCCTGTCGGCCATTCTGTCCGCGTCACAAATGCTGTGCATGACTTTGAGGGAGATCTCTAACTGGGAGGGCTTCATAATCGAAAGGATTTTTTCTGATACGGCCTGATCAAAGATATCGGCAGGGACAGAGGAGCAGGCCGCTTTGTTGCCATGCTCCCAGCGGCCGACACATTCATACCGAGGCCGTATGCCGCCAGTCCCTGTATACCGGACCGTCATGCGGCGGCCGCATTTACCGCAGAGAAGGATTCCCGGAAGAAGGGCGGCTCCTTCCCGGGCCGGGCCGCAGCGTTCCGAGTTTGTGCGGTTAGAATCAAGACATTTTTGGTTTTCCTCGAATTCCTCCCAGGAAATATAAGCCGGATGGTGGTCAGGGATAAAGACCTTCCAGTCGTTCCTGTCTGTAAGCCGGACTGTATGATGGGTAAAATGACCGTCAGAATGGATGGTTTTGTTGTCACGGTAACGGCCATAGACATAGGCACCTGCATAGGAAGGGTTATGTATGGCTGTAAGGACACGGCTGTGGGTAAGCGTGCCCCAGGTGATCTTCCCGTCCCACACACCGCCATAGGCACGCTTGGGAAAAGAAAGATTGTTTTCCGCAAAATAACGGACAACACCGTAAGCGCTTCCTGAAGAACGGAACACCCGGAACAGGGTGGAAACCGCATGCCGCACTTCTTCATCCGGGTCCATGACCGGCTTGCCATCCGGGTCGTAGACATAGCCTACAGGGAGAGGAAAACGCAGTTCCCCCCTGGAAGCGGCATTTTCCTTGCCGCCGATCATGCGGGCATGAAGGAAGTGGAGTTCCGCTTCACCCATGGTTCCTTTTAGGCCGATAAGGAGCCGGTCGTTAAAATCAGCCATGTCATAGATGCCGTCTTCGTCAATGACGAGGGTGCCGAACAGGCTGCACAGCTCAAGAAGCTTCATAAGGTCGGCAGACGAGCGGGCAAGGCGTGATATCTCCAGTCCGAATACCGCGCCGACCTCGCCCAGGGACACGCTTGTCACAAGCTGGGCAAAACCGGGGCGTCTGGATCTTCCGGAGCCGGATATGCCAAGATCCCCATCGATTATTCGGATGTGTTCTTCCGGCCAGCCCAGGGACAGTGCCCTTTCCCTGAGGGCATACTGTCTGTGTGTGCTCTCCTGATTGAAGCGGACCTGGGCCATCGTTGACTGACGGACATAAACCAGGGCTTCCCTGCCCAGGTGTTCCGTCCGCACTTTGGGCGGGACTGATGGATTCTGTTTCATGTTCTTCCTCCGTTTCCGCTGAAAAGAAGGAGAGGAACAGGGCGGACAATGCCGATATAAGATCTTGTGCGAGCCGGGAGTCATTGCCGGTCAGATACATGAGAGTTGTTTCCATGAAAGCCTCCTCCTTTCAGGCTAAAGGTCGCTCTCTCTGCGCCGGAACAGTTCCAGGTTGATGCAGCTAAGCTCTGCGAGCAGCGCGGTGATATCCTCATAATCCTTGATACACTGGGAAACCTTGTCCTGAAAAGATTTCGGGACAGAGTCAAGCTGGGTCTTCCCATTGTAATAAGAAGAAAGATACAGGCTTTTGTGTCCTTCGCCATTGGCACATCTGCAGTTAGGCTTGCCGCATTTGATGGATCTGGTGATCAGGGAAGCTCTTATGACATGGGCCGGATCCGGCATCATGCTAAGGAGTTCCTGACGGCGTGCTTTGAGAGTGTCAGTGGTTATTGATTGGTAGGGTCTTCTAATCTTATTAGTAGTATTCATGATAAGATTATACCATAAGGAGAGAGAAAAGTCTACCTTAAGGTATAAGAAATCTGATTATTCAAGAAGCAGATGGGCAAGTTCAAGGAGAGCCCTTATGGAATCGGAATCAAAATAGCCTTCGGCAAAGGCGTTCTGGCTGGTATCTGTGATCCAGGATTCAGGGACAGAGAAGACATCGTCCCCAGTATAGAGAGAGTAGCGGTTCTGGCCGTCAAGTTTCCGGATTTTGAGGACAGGGAAACTCTGACCGAACAGAGGGTGGTAAGGATGGA
>CAJTFL010000052.1 GCA_910575565.1 Lachnospiraceae bacterium
GAATGGCTGAAAAGCTATCCAAATCTTGAAGTTGTATCCAGGGATGGCTCTGTTTCCTATAAAAGCGCCATTGAACAGGCTGGAAGCCATCTGCAGCAGGTCAGTGACCGTTTTCACCTGATGAAGGGGCTTACGGATGCGGCAAAGAAATTTTTGTCACGTCTTCTGGCAGCAAATTTTATTCTCCCAACGGAAGCATCCCATTATGACGGAAAACCTACGGGGGATTACTGGGATAAACCTGTCAAAGAAGACGCACCTGCCGCTGAGCACAACGCAAATGTCAAAAAGAAAATGAAGACAGTGGAACAAGTACGGGAATTCGGGAAACAGGGATTGAACAAAAGTGAGATTGCAAGGATTGTCGGAATAAACAGGGTAACGGTCGCAAAATACCTGAAAGATGATTTTAACCCTTCCAGTGCTTATTACCATACGACGATCCCCAGTAAAATAAAGCCCTATTCTCAGGAAATAAAAAATATGCTCAGTGAGGGGAAAACGTTCAAGCAGATCAGCGCGGTGATTCGGGAAAAGGGATATGATGGCGCGGATGGAACGATCCGTATGTTTGCCACAAGGGAACGGAGGCTCATGAAGGAAGCGGCTGCACAGGGAGGAAGTGGAGAAAAGATCGAACGGAAGTGGCTGATCAGTCTTTTGTACCACCCTGTTGATGAGGTTAGTTCCCTCAGCCAGGAACAACTGGACAGGATCATAGAAGAATATCCCATCATAGGGCGTGTTTATGATGCTGTGACAGGATTCAAAGGGGCACTGTTTGGCAAAAAAGAGGCCGAGCTTGATAAATGGGCAGAAGAAACCGAAGCTCTTGAGATAGATGAACTAAAGGGTTTTATAAACGGAATCAAAAGGGATAGTACCGCAGTAAAAAACGCCATTCGCCTTGATTACAATAATGGGCTGGCAGAAGGAAGCGTGAACAAGCTGAAAGTTGTCAAAAGGATCATGTATGGCCGCAACAGTTTTGAGCTGCTGAAAGGGAAACTGTTGCGGCTTGAATCAAAACGCAAAATCAACTAACTTTGGAAAGACTCAGGATTTTCTTTACATCCAGTTTCACAGTTCAACGCCCCTTTTCTCCTGGTTTTTGGCGGTATCCCGCGTCAGGTTCTTTGCAATCTCCTTGAAGTGGGAAATCTGGCCTAACAGTGACGGCTTCTTCTGCGCGGAGCTGTTCAGGCTTTTCCCGGCATACTCGGCAAAGGCGGCGTTCAGCGCGTCCGCGTCCCGTGCCTTGAAAAAGACAAGGTATTTGCCCTGCGCCGGGTCTTTTTTCAGCGCAAAGTCCACCCCGTATTTCCGCGCCACACGCTCAAAGGACTTGATATTCTTGTCGGTAATCTCGATGTTTTGAACACCTGCGCCCTGGCTTACAAGCTGCTTTACGGTCTGCTTGCCGTGGTGGATTTTGGGGTTTTGGGCTTGCGCCAGATACTTCCGAATGGCCCATTTCAGCAGGCCGGCGGTCAGCCTGCCGCCTGCTTTGCCGACCTTGATGGTGAGAGCCACCGATTTTTCGCGTACTTCATCCTGCATGATGCGTTACCTCCTTCCTGCAAGCGGCAGGCTGTTTCATCGGGCCTCGCCGCCTTTCGCCCGTTCTTCCGGGGCGGGATGCTGGCGGGCTTCTTTCATGGCGGCGCGGAGCTGCTCCCGCACGGACAGTTTTGCCGGCGGTTCCGGCTTTGCCAGTTCAAAGATTTCCCGCGCCCTGGTTTCCCGCAGCAGGTCGCAGATCGGGAAACTGTATTCATGCTCATTCATTTCCCAACAGTAGCGGGCTGCTTCCAGCGGGTCGGCAAATTGCAGCAGGGCATCCACCTCGGCGGGGTCAAACTGGTGAGCTGTTTTCAGGTAGCAGTGAACCTCTGCCAGCCCTTGCAGTTGGTACACATCCACAATCTGCGAGCCGTTCCCGTCTGTCAGTTTCACGGCATGATCCAGCAAGTTTTTGTCCAGCTTTTCCATAAGCTGTTGTTTAGCTTCAACTTCGATTGTTCTCACCTCTTTTCATTTGGGATTTTTCTTCAAAGGCTGCTGGAAACGCTAAGGCGGAACCAGCAGGCGGTGAAGCAGGTATTTCATGCGCCGTCCTCCATTTCCTCACGGGCAAACCGGGCGTCTAACTGTTCGATGCTCCAACGCTCCTTAAACTGTCCAAGAGGGTCTGCGCCAAACTGTGCCCGCGCCCGGTTGTCCATATCCCACAGCCGCGCCCACAGTTCAGGGTGGTGCTGGCGCAGCTTTCGGAGTTCACCGATCCGCTGTAAGGGACAGCACCAGCAGGAAGCGCGGTGATAGATTTTATAAAGACCGCCAAAATCAAAGCCCCGGTCATAGCAGATTTGTAAAGCCTGTGCTTCGGTGATGCCCCATTCCACCAGCGGGTAGCGGTGGCTGGGATCATCTTTGCACCTTTTGGCTTCGTCTGCGGCAATACCGATATAGTGCAGGGCGTTCTTTTCTTTTTTCAGCCGGTTGACCTCTTTGGCGATCAGGTGTGTTTTAAGCTGGCCGGTACACCAGCGAACCTTAATTCCCGGCCAGCCATAGCCGGTTGCTGGCTGTCCCTGGGCGGCACGGCGGGCAATCGCACGGGGCTGTTTCATGGGTGCGTCAAACATCATCCACTCAAATCCATGCGAATGTCGCAGGGTGGTGATGTGGATGCCCCGTTCATGGTACAAAAGCGCGTCCAGCTTGGCGATATGCGCCGCCATTTCGGGGAAGTCCATGCCAGTATCCGCAAATATCACGTTGTCAATCGGCATCCCTTTTTCCAGCATCAGCAGCAATAAAGCAGACGAATCCTTGCCGCCGCTCAGTCCAACCGAATGGTATTCTGCCGATGAAAAACCGCCGCAGTCCTGCAAACTGCGACGGTCAGTATTGGTATTTTGTTTTGCCATTTTTACGCCCCACTTTCCGTGCCGCCCCACTTGGTCAGCACCACGGATTCGCCGTTTGCCATGCTGCACCAAAGCCTGCCGGCGGTTTCAGAAAACTCGGTGAACGAAGCGCAGATGTGGTCTGCCCCCAGCATCATAAACTCGCCGGGGCTGGCAAAAAGGCGCTGAAACTCGGCTTGCCGGGCAGGGGAAAGGGAGCAGAAGCCCTCCCCGTCTGAAAGCCCGCACAGCAGGAATGTACCGCTGATGCACTCGTTCACAAAGGGATTGCAGCGGCTCAGCGGCAGTCCCTGGCGGCTGGCGTCCTCGTTGTAGAGCAGCATGACCCGCTGGGGCAGGAAACAGCCCATTGCCAGCTCACCGCCGACAAGCTGTGAAAAAGTTTCCAGCGAGTTGTCCACCCGCGCTGGTCTGGGCGGTCTGCCCGGTTCCACCACCAGAATGTTGATTTCATGTTCCATGCAAAAGTCCTCCTTTGGTTTGATTGATGTATTGTAAAGCGCCGGGCGGCTTAACCGTCCAGCAGCCCGTGCGCCATATCGTGGCTGACAAGGGATGTGTAATACTGCCCCATCGTGACGGGGGCGTTGTAGAGCGCCGCCAGCGTGTATGCCTTGATATTGCCAATCTTGGCAGTATTGCTTTTCAGGCTGTCCATGACGTAGCCAATATGTTCGCTGTTCAGCTTCAGGAACCGGCTTTTGACAGCCTCGGTGGGGACTTCCTGCCCGCAGATACGGACAGATTCCCGTGTGGAGCAGCAGATTTCAAGCATTAACTCCACATAGCCGTCCAGCAAGTCCTTGTCCCAGGGGTTCCGTTCCAGAAGAATGTCATAGTCGATATTTTCTAAAATCAGTTCGCGGTAGCTTTCCATCTCATCCAATCCCATCCTGCGCGGAGCGCGTTTACCAGCAGGGGAAGAAACCGCTGAGGGGGCAGGGGGTGTGATGGATAGATCAGTATCGCTTTTTTCAGTTTTATTTATCTCAGTATTATTAGGGGCGGAAATTCCGCACTCTTGACCGCTGATTTTCAGGGGTGCAGACTGCGGTTTTTCAGCAGTCTTGACTGCTGGTTTTCCGCAGTCTGAACCGGCGCAGAGTGTTCCGGCTCCAGAATGAAGTTCTTAACGTAAATCCGGGCGGGGTGTCCCTGGCCCTGCTTTTTCCGTTCCACAAGGCCGATGCCCTCCAATTCGCGGAACAGCTTCGTCGCCTTGTCCTTGCCGCAGTCCAGCATGGTCATGACTTCCTCCTGGGTGAAGTAGAGGAACACGCGCCCGTTATCGTCCAGCCAGCCATTCCGGGCAGACAGCCCCATGCGGTCAAGCAGCAGGCCGTACAGAACCTTTGCTTCCAGCGATATGCCTTTGTAGCGGCGGTCGGTCAAAAGGATTTTCGGGATGCGGTAGAAGCTGTACTGGTCGGCTTCATTCCCGTAGTAGTAATTCAGATTCAAAGTTTCCGGCATTTTCAAAGCCTCCTGTCTAAATGAAAATGCCCCGGCGATCTGCGTCACCGGGGCAAGGCGATGTATAACAAAAAAGCCGCGCAGTAGCTGATTGGTCGTCAGTTACTGTGCGGCTTGTGGTTTCGATATTCGGTTTTTTCGTGGTGTGTGCCAGAGTAGGCCACTTTTTCTACATTTTTGTCGGAGTTTTGACAGATAATCGGGCATTTTCCCTGTTTTTCTCGGCGTTTTCCTCTACGTCTATTCGTCTGGTCGTCAGACGATGAACTCCAAGGTGAGAGCAATTCCATCAGCAACCAAGAGTTAATATGTAAAGGGTGGTTTCTGCCATCTAATACATATGACTGCGGCCCATTTGTGGTGAATCGAAAAGCAGTTGTAGGAAAGGAGCAGAAAAGTCTTATAATTGCTACAAATTCAACACAGAAAGGAGCTTTGCCTACGAAATCACTATTTGAGGAAATGGGCGATACATATCGCAAAGAAGGTGATTGTTTTATTCCTAATCTCGAATTACCCTCTGCATCGGATTATCAGCTTGGTAAGTATGGGCGTATGCGCCGCAGGTATTTGAAAGAGCATCAGAAAATGCTTTATACCAAGCTGACTGTAAGCAGCATATTGTTTGAACACCTTACTTAAATCGACCAAGCCTGTAACAGGCGTATGGAAAACATCGAGTCAACTATGGCAAAACAAGAAGGTGTCACCGAAGCGTTGAAAGCTGCTAACCCGATGGAATGGGTACGGCGAAAAAACAGCATTCACGACCGAGCAGAGGAAATCGTTTTGACTGAACTTGTATATGCTTGATAAAATGCCCGTTATCGGTTCGAGGACTGATAGCGGGCATAAAGTTTTACAAACGCACTGAGTAATTAGCAATTTTTATAATAAACGGTATCTTTACTACACTAATTACCACTTTTTGTGGTTCAACGGTTACTTTTCAGTTGGTAATCTTCCAATAACCCTTTCGATCCGATCCAATGCGTTCGATAATACCTTTTTCCTTTAATTCTTTCAATCGTTGTGATACAGTTTTTCTGCTCAATGATAATTTTTCTGCTATTGCTGTGGAGGTGTATGCAGGATCTTCGGAAATAAGCTCCAAAATCCGAACAGACTTTTCATCTAAAGTATCTGTCACCTTTTCTGTCACCCGATCTGTCACCTTGCGGGTAACAGATCGAATTACCCGATCTTCCGGCGCGGTAAATTCAATCATAATGTCACCGGGATTGATTGTGTAAACAGGCTGTGGTACACCATCATTTTTACACGCGGAGCAAATTTTTTCAATGCCTCGTCCCCAACTCTCAATGAATCCGGCTAAGTAGAATACATGAGCAATATTGGGATTGTAAGGACTTGAAGCGTGTTTTCGCATCAAATTGTCCAAAGTCCAATTTTCCGGCAGGCAACCGCAGTTTGCAATATACAGTTTATCCTCATATACGCTGATTTGAATAGGCACACCAGATTGATACTGCTTGTGACAGAGCGCATTTAACAAGGCTTCACGCAGAGCATCTTCTGGCACGAAATACCGTTCAATACGTTGCATCCCCTCGTAGGTGATTTTTGCTTTCATGTATTTCAGATAAACCAGTTCTACTATTTTATCAATCTGCTCCAGAATAGAGCCATGTATCTCGTCTTGATACAGCAAATCGGCATCCGTTTCAAAAAAGCCGATTTTCACAAATGCTCCAAGCTGCCATTTCTCCGGGGCTTTGGAAAACAGAAGCATAGCAGCATTGGTCAGATATGAACCATTCATCAAATGCAGTTTCTCTATAAGAACATCTTTCTGCTCGTCTAAAACACTTTTGTCAATACGTCCCTTTTTAGAAGCCCATTTTTTGAAATGTTCAACAGCCGCATCATCCACATCGTTCAGCGAAAAAGCAGGCAAAGGAAGATTATCCCAAGTTGCACCACGCTTGCGCATCAAAAAGGCTTCCAATGCAGGACCAGTCAATATCTGGCGCGTACTTCCGCTGCGATAATAATAAACGCCCTTGCAGGAAATACCAATCGGATATGCAGGGACATCAATTTCAATGTATTCCTTCCCATTTTCTTCATAAAGATTGACACCGACAATAATGCCCATAGCATCTCTGATTTTGTTGGGAATATCCTCAAGCAGCTTGTGGGCATTTGACAGACCGATGATATTTCCGTCGTCGTCATAGCCTATATAGATTTTGCCGCCCTGTGCATTGGCATAGCCGCAAATCCACTCTAAATATTCATCTTTCCATTTGCTTTTCCATTCAACGTTTTGGTTCTCAGGCATTTACTCCACCTTCTTTATCCTTATTTTTCCCCGGCTCTTATAAACATTGTGTCTGTTCTTGCACTGGGGACTGCAAAATACAGCACTCGGTCGGCTGGCAACGAAGGCTTTCGTACAATGTTTACACAGACGGATTGGATTTTCACTGTCCGTCAGCATGAAGCTGAACATCATCTGAATCCCCAGTAGCAGCGAATGAAAATCCCAGATAATTGTCGGTTGATCTAACAGAGCAATATGATAGGTCGGCGCATTCCCGCCAAACGCCGCCATACTCTGTTGCATAAAACGGCGGGTATCATCGTTCAGCGTGTCGTAGTCCTCATAATAGAGCATATTGTTGACATAGGTAAACGCCCAATCAATGAACTGCTGTTTCATCCATTCATATGGCTCGGCATACTCCCGCTGAAAGCTCATATTGACTGCCAACGGCTTATCGCTCATCGTCATGGCAAGCGCTATCATAATGCGGTCGTTATCGACGTTCCACATGGATTCCACGCCGCGCTTGATCACATCCAGCTTATCAAAGGGAAAGAACAGAGCCAGATAATCTTCTGTGGACCTGGATTCTTCTTTGATGAAATGATTTTTCAACAGATACACCGCTTCATAGTCCATAAAAGTTGCTGTCGTTGGCAGCGCAGTCATTAGACCGAATAGTCCGTATTTGATGGCAAATTGCGGGATGGCTTTTTGAATTTCCGCATTCGGTTTCTTGCTCATCCCCATGCGACCGATATTGATGGCATCAAGGATAATCCGTTCATATTCAGTCAGAGGATCATAGATGCTCGGCTGTGCCGTTTTTGTCGGAGTAAGGTATAGTTTCCCTTCTTTTGATTCTTTCCATTCATATTCGCTGTATCGCACCTAGTGTTGCAACACATTTATATTTAGGTAAATCAGTTTCCTATTCTGAAACTGGTACCTCGAACTTTGGATACAGGGATATCAGTTTTTCTCTGGCATTGTCCGTCGTAAAGTGCCAGCAGATGTTTTCACTGGCGTGGTTTCGATCCGTTTCCCATGCCGCCAGTTCCCGCCGGAGTTCGTCGATGTCTGCTATCCTCCGTGAAAGGCATTGCCGTGTCATGACATTGAGCTCTATCTCTGCCATGTCCAGCCAGCTTCCATGCTTTGGGGTATAGTGGATCTCCAGTTTTCTGGCTATCCGACGTGCCTCTTGAGCTGGAAATGTTTTGTATAGGGAGGCGGTGGCATGGGTATTGAGATTGTCCATGACAAGTATTATTTTCTGTTTGTCAGGGTAGCTGGTATCTACAAGGTACTTGATTTCTTCCGCCCAGTCAGCCGCGGTACGGTGTTCACGGACGCTTACATGCCTCACGCCCCCCAAAGGCTCTACAAACACAAATATACTGCAGTTGCCGTTTCGGACATATTCGGAATCGGTTTTCTGTGTGTTACCTGGGCGCATGGGCAGGGGGGCTCTGGCTTCCCCAAGCAACTGGTAAGGTTTTTCATCCATGCACACTACCGGAACAGCAGGTTCATACGGCATCTCATAGATATCCAGAATGTCCTCCATGCAGGCTACAAATTCGGCATTTTCCTTCGGCGGGATACACCAGTAGTCGTTTCTGTGGGGCTGGAGTTCATTTTTTTAAGCACTCTGCGGATGGTTTCTCTGCTTATAGGAATCTCCAGTTCCACACGGGATTTTTCTTCCAGCAGTTTCAGTGTCCATCTGGAATGGCCGTCCGGGACGGGGCCACAGGCAATCTGTATCAGTTTTGCTTCTGTACGTCCATCTGCCTTGCGCAGAGCCGCCGCTGAATTTGGGCTGATATTATAACGGATGATACGGTCAATCCCTTTATTGACATAGTCTCTAATAAGGTTTGAGACAGTTGCGGGACAGACCGCATAGGTATGTGCAATCTGGGCATATGTCAATTTGCAGCCTTTTGATTCATCAAGATCCCGCAGAATCTGACAACGTTTCAGAACGGTTTTACAGGTAGTTTTATTTTTAATCACTTTGTTAAGCTTGGAACGTTCTTCATCAGTTAAGTTGATCGAATATACTTTAGGTCTTGCCATAGGGGTCACCACCGTTTTCTTTTATCATAACATACGGTGGAATATATTGGAAGAATTATTTCTGTAGATATAAATGTGTTGTTACACTAGTGCACCGACCTGTTGATATTTAGCAATACTACCACCTCGTTAAGAGGCAGTAGTAAATGTGGGATACAACGAGCTAAGCTTCGTTCTGGCATCGCTGGTTCTAAAATGCCAGTTGACCTTCGCTGCCAGTGTATTCCGTTCCGTTTCCCATGCGGATAGTTCCCTGCGTAATAGCCCTATTTCAGCGATGCGGCGG
>CAJTFL010000053.1:0-5716 GCA_910575565.1 Lachnospiraceae bacterium
GACGCTCACTTTGTTCAATTAGGTCAAATCGAAAATGGTGTAAACGAAGGGGCAGTTCACTGGAATGCCAAAACTGCTTTTTCGTTTACCCCATCATCGATTCTAACCTAAAGAATTTGTGAGGATGAATGTGATGCGTGAATTGATGTTGGTTAGGCCATCTAAACTATATGCAAAACAAGTCATGTCATATAAAGAAGAAATGTTACAATGTGGAGATAGTTTTGATGGTTGTGCAGGTCTTGAAGATGTCCAATCATTTGATGAGTGGATTGACTTTGAGAGAAGATTAAGAGAAAAATATAAAAGCGGATATGTTCCATCAGAAGTGTTTTTAGCGGTAAGGCGAAAAGACGATTTTGTTGTTGGTATGATTGATTTTCGACACCCATTATCGGATTTTCTCAAAAATTTTGGGGGTAATATTGGATATAGTGTTCGTCCGTCAGAAAGACGAAAAGGTTATGCGTCTGAAATGCTGGGATTAGTTTTACCTTTTTGCCGTGCGTTTGGAGAAAGCAAGGTTTTAGTAACCTGCGATAAGCGAAATGTAGCTTCGCAAAGGACGATTATTAAAAACAGTGGAGTGATGGAAAATGAAATTGTTGATACAGTGGGATTAAGTAAAAGTGGCATTATTCAAAGATTTTGGATTTCAATATAGTGTCTTTCTCAACCATTTCCAGTTTGACATACTGGGAAATCGCAATTTAAAGGAGAAAATTATGAATATAGAACAATTTTGGAAAGCCGTTCTTGCCCAAGATGAAAGAGAAATTAGAAAATACTTTCATGCAGAAGCCTATGTAAATTGGCATTGCACCAACGAGCATTTTACGGTGGATGAATATATTGTTGCGAATTGTGAGTACCCCGGAGAATGGGACGGACTCGTTGAAAGAGTAGAAATTGTGAATGATTTAATTATTACAGTTGTTCGTATCTATCCCAAAGATAGAAGTATTTCTTTTCATGTGACTTCGTTTATTCAAACAAAAAACGATAAAATTACAGCAATGGACGAATATTATGCCGATGATGGAATGGCACCACAATGGAGATTGGATAAACGCATTGGGACACCTATCAAATAAATCTCAGTTTTTTCTGGAAGCCGGAGAATAGGGAACCCGGCTTCTTTTTCGTGTACGGGCAAAAAGAAAACCCTTCCCCCAAAAAGAGAGAAGGGCATTGCCGTTATTCTGTTACCGCCGGTATCTCCCCGACAAAGTTATAAATGATTTTGATTTCCTGAAACTTCTCCCCGTCAACCTTTTTCACCTCACCCACCAGAATCCGGCTGATAAGGCGGTTTAAGATACCCTCGTCCAATTCCTGTATCGTGGCATACTGCCGGATTTCACGGATAAAGGTGCGGACATCGCTTTCCTGCTCATTGGAACGGCGCAGGGAGAGTGCCAGTTCTTTAAGCTGCTTCTGGTTTTCCTCCTGTTCCCGCTCCATTGCCGCTGTCAGCTTCACAAACCGCTGCTCGGACAGGATTCCTTTTGCCTTGTCGGTATACAGGTTCAGGAACATATCGTCAATCTCCCGGTTCCTTGCTTCCAGCCGCTCCCGTTCCTTCTCCATCTCCGAAGCGTCCGCCAGATACCGCCGCTCCATGCGGCTGCTAATCCGCTGGTAGAACGATTCCACGTCTTTCAACGCCATTGCCGCAAGTTCCTGAATATCCTTCAGCACAAGGTTGTACAAATCCCTCGCTTCCACCTTATGGCTGGTGCAGGCATCCTTCCCCAGCCGGTTATACGTCTGGCAGATATAATACGCCTTGTCTATCGGCTCCCGTTCCTCGCCGGTAAAGCGGTTCTTCCCAGTTCTGCCCACCTTCTCATAGCGTACCTGCATGGACTTCCCGCAGGTTGCGCAGTAGATAATGCCGTGGAACAGGTTGTAGAAGGGGCAGGCGTTCCCCTCCATGATAGGCGGGCGGCGGTCAATGAGTTCCTGCACCTTCTCCCAGTCCTCCGGGCTTACGATAGCTTCATGGCAGCCCTCAAGCACTTCCCATTCCTCACGGGGAATGATGTCATAGGTGTTGGAGCGGATTCCTTTCTGGTGCGTCCGGCAGACTAAATGCGCCCCCTTATAAAATGGGTTCCGCAGGATATGGCTAATCCGTGCGCTCCCCCATGAGTAATAATTCACGTCACATTCCGTATTGCCCTTTACCCGTGTAATGGGGATTTTATCCTCCATAAGCTGTTTGGCAATCCGCATACACCCCCAGCCGTTTAAGGCAAGGTCATAGATTTTACGGATAGTCGGCGCAGTGTCCGGGTCAAGGATAAGGTGTCCCTTTTCCTCCGGGTCACGCATCAGGCCAAGGGGCGGCTGCCCGCCGCAGAATTTCCCCTGACGGGAGCGTGTCATGCGCCCGGCAAGCACTTTCTTTGAAATATCCCGGCTGTACATATCATTCAGGATATTTTTGAACGGCGTAATGTCCATTTCCTGCCTTGTCAGGCTGTCCACGCCGTCCGTGACCGCTATATACCTTACATTGTGTTTTGGGAAAAAGATTTCGATATAACTGCCCGCTTCAATATAGTTCCTCCCAAGCCTTGAAAGGTCTTTGGTTATCACGCAGCCTACCTTCCCTGCTTCAATGTCGGCAATCAGACGCTTAAACGAAGGGCGGTTGAAATTCCTTCCCGTATACCCGTCGTCCACGTAATATTCGTACCGAGGCATACCGTTCTTTTCAGCGTAATCTTTGAGCAAAAGTTTCTGGTTCGAGATACTCATGCTCTCATTCTGGCTGCCGTCATCAAGGGAAATCCTGCAATAGAGGGCGGTTATTTTCTGATTCGATAGGTTATTTTTCCTGCTCATAGGGTTCTCCTTCTATGAACAGGGACACGATACCATGATAATACCATGCCCCCGCCATTTGTTCAACTGTTTTCTGCAAGATTCCCGGTTTTTCTCCGGTTCCCGCCCTTTAGCTGGCCTGCCGTTTCTGCCATTCCTCGAACCGCTCACAGGTCTGCCGCTCGATAAGCTGCTCAAAGGCTTCCTGCATGGTCTGGCTGCCCGCAAACTCACGGGACACGATAAACTGTACCTTTTTCTTTTTGTTCCGGCTCTGCGCCGGGCGGTCTGCTTGTTTTGCCATAGGCATTTACCTCCATAAAGATACCCTGACAACTCTGTCCGGGCGTGTGTCGTGTGCTGCCGGACAAGTGGGAGCCTGACAACGGGTGCTGACAACGGACGTTAAAAAACTCCGCACACAAAACCCGGCTTCCCGTTTCCTGTCCTGATTGATTTTCTTCCTGTTTCTCCGTTGCTTTCGTTGTCAGGGGAAGAAAAAGCCCTAAAATACGGTATTTTTAGGCTCCCTTCCCGGCAACGGGCTTGACAACGGGAGGGGCAACCAGCTGACAACCGGCTATGGCTTTCCCCCTTCCAGCCATTCCTTTGGCAGCCCAAGCTGGACGGCTTCCCCTTCGGGCAAAGGCTGGAAACCCGATTCTCCATGACCTCCGTTGTCAGGCGGCTCAGCCCGTTCCCAGCCCTTCTGCCGGTTATAGGGCGGCGGGAAATGCCGTGGATTTTCAAAGGCTTTCCAGCCCGCCGCATAGTTCTTCATAATGGAATTAATATCACGAATATCATACTGCTTCGGTTCCTCATGAGCCGGGTGTCCCAGCCCTTCATGGTAGATTTGCAGGGAGCATACCATCTTCCCACCGTACCCGTCCAAAAAGTTCAGAATTTGGGTGGCGAGGGTGTCCTCTGGCATGAATGACCGTTGGTGTTCTTTCAGATACCGTTCCATTGCCGGGCTTAATTTCAGCTTTGCATCCCCCTTCCGGTAAACCTCCATGACCTCCGCCCACATCTGCCCGATATAGGCTCTGGAAGCGGCTTCATCTTCCAGAATGTGAACCTCCGCCGCTTCCGCCTGCACCTGCACCGGCAGGAAACGCCGGTTCCCGGTTCGGTCAAGGGGCAGGAAGTCCAGCGTGTTGGAAGTCCCGGCAAACACGCACTGCCGCTTATGATCTTTTGGGTGGACTTCATAAGGGGCTTTGTAGGTTTCCTTCTGGCGGCTCAAAAAGGACTTAATATCCTCAATGCTCTTTGCGTTCGCCGTGGCAATCATCTCCGACATTTCAATAATCCAATGCCCTTGCAGCTTCCGGTATACGTTATCATCGTCTAACTTCCGCAGGTCATCGGAAAACCACTCATCACGGACAGCAAGGAACCGGAAGAAGGTGGACTTCCCGGCTCCCTGACCGCCCACCAGACAGAGCATGACCTCAAACTTTGTCCCCGGCTTGAATACCCGTGCCACCGCCCCCAGCATGAACAGCAGGAGGACTTCGTAATTGTAATCGCTCACCTCCGCACCGAGGAAATGGCGCAGGGCATAGCGCACCCGCTCCGTCCCGTCCCATTGCAGGCTGTTCAGGTAATCACGGACAGGGTGATACCGGTATTCATTGGCGGCTACCTTGATAGCCCCCTCAATCCGCTTCTCTGATGTCAGCCCGTAGTGTTCCTCCAAGTACAGAACCAGATATTGGATATCCACGTCCGTCAAGCGGTTCCCGTCCCGATACCAGCCAAGGGGCTTCACAATGTCAACCCGGTCAGTCAGGAGGTTGCTGCTGAACGCCCCTCTAAGCAGCGGGTCATGCAGAAACACCGCCCTGTAATTCCCCGGCGTGTTGGCGGTCTGCCCCTTCTGCGTGGTTTCCAGCATCTGCCGGACTTCCCCCACCGTCTTTTCACCGTCCAAGCTGTCTGCGGCTATCTCCACGGCTTGTCTGGCCTCTGGCGGCAAACTCTGATACCTTCCGCTCAATCCGTTCCACCTCCTTCCCATGCCCCGTGATGACGGCGGCTTTTTCCTCCACTGTCCCGGTCAGCAGTGTGTCTAAAAGATAACCCACATACTCCCGCTTCTGCATGGCTTCCACGAACAGCGGGTTCCAGCCGTCCTCCGGCGATTTGGGCGCATAGGCCGTTCCCCAATGCTCCAACAGGCGGAGATAATCACTAAGCACCCGGAAGCATTTCTGCTGTGCCTGCAAGAACCGCAGTTCCGCCGACACGCTCCGTCTGGCTGGCTTCGGGGAAGCCCGCCCCCGGCTCTCATAAGGGATTCCAAAATCCGCAGCCAGCTTTTTCGCCGCTTCCAGACCGGGCAGCCCATAAAGCCTTGCCACAAAGTCAATCACGTCCCCGTCCGCCTGGCAGCCGAAGCAATGGAACCGCTTATCCACCTTCAAGCTGGGATTCCTGTCATCATGGAAAGGGCAGCACGCCATGCCGTTCCGGTTCACCCGGATGCCGTACATTTCCGCCGCCTGCCTTGCCGTTACATTTTCCTTTACTGCTTCAAATACATTCATACCGTCCCTTCCCGGAAATAAAAAAGCATCTGCCATTTCCACAGCAGAAAGCAAATGCTTCAAATCTCCATATCTTTTTTTGTTGCTGCCCTTATGTTCCTGCGCTCCATGCGCTCCCGGTTCACCCGGTCAGCTTCTATTTTCCCCCTTGCGAGCCTGTCCTTCATGGATTCCCTTGCCTTCTCTTTAATCTGCTCCTTGTTTGCACGGCTCACCTCCGGCTTTTGGAGTGCCGACTGGACTTTCCTTAACACTTTCTGCGCCGCATTTTTTATCTGCTCCTGAACCGTACACAGGCACTTCACGGCGAAATCCCTTTTCTCCTGCGG
>CAJTFL010000053.1:6259-8334 GCA_910575565.1 Lachnospiraceae bacterium
ATCCCGCCCGCCGTAGGACGGCTCTGCCTGCAAGTGAAGGTTATGTGCGGCGCAGATACGGAAAAGCATCTTCCGGCACTCCGCATCAAAAGTCTGCTTGCGGTTGTTGTCCCTTCCCTTTTTCTTATCCGGTTCAGGGAGCGGCACTCCCAGTTCTTCCAACGCCTTTTCCTGCTGGGGGCATAACTCCCCATACCGGTTTTTGCAATCGAATACATGGCGCTCATGGATATGCGGTGTCCCCTCGTCCAGATGGAGCGCCCAGTCCAGAAGATGCACGTGGGAACCAAAACGCTGGTCAAACTCTGCATAAAACTCATTCACAATCTGGAACAAGGTTTCCGGCGGGACGGATTCCTCCACCGTCCCAATCTGGTAAATGCTTTCCTCCGGGCAGGTCTTATTGTTCTTTAACAAATCCCCCACCGTGCGGTTGCGTTCCGTGTGCCGGTTCTTCTCGTTCCTTGCGTTCTGGGCTTCAATGAAATCCGAATAATTCTCGGTGTAATAAGCCAGTTCTATCTGCTCAAAGCTGAAATCCGGCTGGGAAGAATCCTCCCGGCTCCCGGCGGTGGTATAGCCCCGGTAGCAGTCCCAGTATACATTTTTCTTTGCCCGCTCCGAATCAATATGCCCGCTGTTTTCCACGTCAAAGCGGCGGTCATTGTGGCGTGGGTTGTACGTGCCGTTTTTGCCGGAGCGCCCGTTGTGCCGTGTCAGTTTCAATCCAAAATCCCCCTTTCCTTTTTACCGATTTCCGGGCTGGCGGGAGGGCTGCGGAGCTGCCGAACCTGCGGAACTTGCGTCAGGTAATACCCAGTACGAGTTGACGCAGGCATCAACTCTAGCTGGGCAAGGCGTTTCACCCTTGACCCGATAAGGACTGCCGCCCTTAACCCGCCAATGGGCGTTGCCCCTTGACCCCAACAGGGCTGCTGCGCCCCTGTTCCCCGCATAAAAGGTTGCCGCCAACGTGAGTGCGCTGCGCCCGCCCACGTCAAAGACGGCTCCCTTTTTCCGTATCAGAAAATCAGAACGCGCCGCGCTCGTTCTGATTTCCCACAGAAACCCAAGCCATGCCCCATGACAGCCGGAAAAACACGCCCAAAACAGGCATTTCCGCCGTCCGGGGCTTCCCTGATGTCTGATACCTCCACCGTGAACCATGGGGAAAATACCGGCTCCGCACCCGTTGTTTTGACCGTAAAACGCCCCCAAATCAGGCAATATCCTTCCCGCCCGGCATGGGCTTGAAGCCGTGTTCTTTGGCGTATGCCCTCGCCGCCGCCCGCCGTTCCTCACTGTAAGGCGGAACCAGCCGGATAGACAGCCGGGACTTATCCAGAACATAGGTCACGCTCCCTTCCTGCGTGGACTTTTCCAAACGGCACAGGAGCGGATATTTTTTGCTGAACTCCGCCAGCCGCCGTTTCAAGTCCGCATTGAAGGTATAGACGCTTGCTTCCTTCTCACCCTCGTTGAAATTTACGATAGTTTCCTTTTCATACTTAGACGGCTTTCCCATAAAATTCCTCCCAGTCTGTGCTTTTTTCCACCATGCGGATATGCTTCTTTGCTTCAAAATATCCCTCCATTTCCAAACGAAGATGATGGTAAAAGCAGGGATACCATTCACCGGCTCCACCATCATCCAGCTTCCTTGCCAGGCACAGCACCCGGCGTTTCACCTTTTCATCCACCGTCAGGGCAGTGACCCATTTCAGCCTGCGGACTGTATTCTCATGGCTCCTGCACCCAAAGGCATATAAAATCTTCTTTTCCTCAATGTTTAACTTCATGTTCCTTCCTCCATAATTGATATTTTGTTTTCCTGCCGTTTTGCCTGCAATCCGTTCCTGCCCGGAATCACCCCAGCGTTTTCCGTTCCTTTGGTATGCTCCTGTCATGGCACTACTTCTCCGGGAACGGTATCACTTGCAGCCGGTCATTCTGTTTTCAACGAATCATGAAGGGTTATCACAGCCTATAATGAAAATAAGAGGGGCTGGCTCCACTACTGTTTTAGCTTCCTGTCTTGATTTATAATAGTTTTAGGCAGGATTAAGTTTGGACGA
>CAJTFL010000054.1 GCA_910575565.1 Lachnospiraceae bacterium
TCTTCATCCTTTCTTCGAGTATAGCACACCTTACACAGAAAAATAAAGCGTGCTGTTAGATTTGCTGTATTTCTAAACTTACACACTTTATTTTACACTCCCGAGGAAAGTGGTATAGGCGATTTTTATACCTTTACCAGAAAAATCTTTTAATGTGTAGTAGGGGCTGCTTTTGTCCAATAATCCTTTTAGGTGTATTGAAAAACTCATTCTTCCATGAGATTATCTCGCTATTTAACTAAGTAGCACAGATAACGAAATAGGATGAAAAAAGAAAGGGATTGTCAGAAAATAGGGGGCATGATATAATCTAAGCACGGAAAGACAGAACACATAAAGGCGGCCTACCCTCCACTTTCGGAGGGGCGAACCCTCCGGACGTACCGAAAGGAGGGGGAGCGGATGATTACATATTCAGATCTGATTCAGACTGGTATCTTCATCGTTGCCCTGATCGGATTGTGTTATACAATCTTTAAGGACAGAAAATAGCCGCCACTACTCCCAATAGTGACGGCTGTTGAAAAACACGCTGTAACTTGTTGTTAGGGTAGGCCGTGTGTTTCTGGCTTTCCCTTATTTAAACTATAGCACATTTGGAAGAGGGGATCAACCCTCTTTTTTCGTGCGAAAACCATAGCTTTGCCTTACAATAATCGTGAAGGAGGGCTTTTTATGGTTGAGAAAATATTGGAAAATATCATTAATGAGATGATCCCACACCTAAACCAGGAGCAGTTGGAACATTTGTCCAATGTCCTGTACGTGAATTTCCATGGCAAGGAGATCCGGGAAGAGTGCACGGAGCTGATCCCTAGCGGTATGGAAGGGGATGAGGCAAAAATCAAGATGTTTATTGCCAGTAAGAAAGCGGTTAACCGGCAGGACAACACTCTGCGGCAGTACAGCCGAGAAATACGGAATATGCTGGATTTCTTGGGGAAACGCATAGAGGATATTACCGGGATGGATTTACGTTATTATTATGGGGTGATGCGGGAGCAGCGGGGGATAAAGATGTCAACCATGCAGACCAGGTTACATTATCTATCATCGTTTTGGGATTTTTTAATCATGGAGGAGCTGGTGCAAAGCAATCCTGTTAAGAAGGTAGGAATGCTTAAGTTGGAGAAGATTATCAAAAAACCGTATTCGGCGGAAGAGTTGGAAGCTTTGCGGACAAGCTGTGGCACACTTCGGGATCGGGCGTTGGTGGAGTTTTTATATTCCACAGGTGTGCGTGTATCGGAATTGGTATCCCTTAATGTAAAGGATATCGAGATGGGCAAACAGGAACTGATTGTATATGGGAAGGGTAGCAAAGAACGGAAAACCTATCTGACAGATGGCGCTAAGTTCTATTTGCGGCGATATTTACAGACAAGGAATCAGGAAGAGGGTTTAGAAAATAAGCCCTTATTTGAGACGCTGGACAAGCCGCACGACCGCTTAACCGTTGCCGGAGTGCAGCATATGCTCCGGGAGCTGGGGAAGCGGGCAAAGGTGGATAATGTGCATCCGCATCGGTTCAGGCGGACAATCGCCATGGATCTATTAAACCGTGGGATGCCCATCGAACAGGTAAAGGAATTTTTGGGGCATGAGAAGCTGGACACGACCATGATATATTGTACGGTTCGGGAAGAGAGTGTACAGGCATCCCATAGAAAATATGCATAGATAACAGCGATTATAAATCCACATAGGCAGGCGGAAACGGCTGTTTTATTAAATTTACCCTGAAATCCATAATGGACGGAAGAAAACGGCCATGGTGGGATTATGCAGACAATCTGTTAAATAGCGATTTAGGAACCATTAAAAGTGTATCATTCACATATGCTTCCGGATTTAGTAATTGCGATAGTAACTGGAAAACCCAGTGTTGGAGAGTAGGAAAGGTATTGTATGCCAAGATTAATTGTAAACACAATGCCGCAATGGGTGCTGGTTCTAGCACCAATATCTTTACCTTGGACTCCAGCTTGGTTTTATATGGGGATTTCCAATTTACGTTGGTTTGCGGAACAAAAATCCTGATTGGGACAGTTTACGCAAATCGTACTGTTAACGTCCATGTGCCAAATCCTAATACATTATCTGCCAACGACTGGATCCAGGGATATTTTATGGCTATTGTAGGATGATTACGCATCACTATTTTGAGGCATGGACTGATGCGTTCGGATTTCTAAATAATTCCGATGATATGAGTAATGGGAAATGTCTCCTTTGCGCTAACGCCACCATTATACCCCAAATTTACCACGGATGTTTCCAAATTCTTAACGGTATTTCCTGAAATATTGAATTTTGCAACAAAATTACGTTGCGACCATCCAGAAGCCAAATCAATGCCTTGGCAGTGGACAGTATCCCAAAGGAGCGCCCCTAACAGGACTATAGGATAACCACTGGAAACCACCATAAATAATTTGTAGTCTGATATTCCAGAAATCGTTAAGCTGCCCGAAGTCCATGTACCATTCCAAAGCTGTTTAAATAGCTTAGATATAGCTAACTTTTCGCTATTTAACAGATTGTCTGCATAATCCCACCATGGCCGTTTTCTTCCGTCCATTATGGATTTCAGGGTAAATTTAATAAAACAGCCGTTTCCGCCTGCCTATGTGGATTTATAATCGCTGTTATCTATGCATATTTTCTATGGGATGCCTGTACACTCTCTTCCCGAACCGTACAATATATCATGGTCGTGTCCAGCTTCTCATGCCCCAAAAATTCCTTTACCTGTTCGATGGGCATCCCACGGTTTAATAGATCCGTGGCGATTGTCCGCCTGAACCGATGCGGATGCACATTATCCACCTTTGCCCGCTTCCCCAGCTCCCGGAGCATATGCTGCACCCCGGCAACGGTTAAGCGGTCGTGCGGCTTGTCCAGCGTCTCAAATAAGGGCTTATTTTCTAAACCCTCTTCCTGATTCCTTGTCTGTAAATATCGCCGCAAATAGAACTTAGCGCCATCTGTCAGATAGGTTTTCCGTTCTTTGCTACCCTTCCCATATACAATCAGTTCCTGTTTGCCCATCTCGATATCCTTTACATTAAGGGATACCAGTTCCGACACTCGCACACCAGTGCTATATAGGAATTCCACCAACGCCCGGTCCCGGAGTGTGCTGCAGCTTACCCTTAACGCTTCTAATTCTTCCGCAGAATACGGTTTCTTGATGATTTTCTCTAACTTTAGCATCCCCACTTTTTTAACGGGGTTGCCATGTACCAGTTCTTCGGTAATTAAAAAATCCCAGAAACTGCTAAGGTAATGGAGTCTGGTCTGCATCGTGGACATTTTTATCCCCCGCTGCTCCCGCATCACCCCATAATAATAACGTAAATCCATCCCGGTAATATCCTCTATGCGTTTCCCCAAGAAATCCAGCATATTCCGTATTTCTCGGCTGTACTGCCGCAGAGTGTTGTCCTGCCGGTTAACCGCTTTCTTACTGGCAATAAACATCTTGATTTTTGCCTCATCCCCTTCCATACCGCTGGGGATCAGCTCCGTGCACTCTTCCCGGATCTCTTTGCCATGGAAATTCACGTACAGCACATTGCTCAAATGCTCCAACTGCCCTTGGTTTAGATGCGGAATCATCTCATTTATCACGTTTTCGATAATCTTCTCTACCATGTAAATAGCCCTCCTTCGTTTATATTGTAAGGCTAGGCTATGATTTTCGCACGAAAAAAGAGGGTTGATCCCCCTCCCCAAATGTGTTATAGTTTAGATAAGGGAAAGCCAGAGAAGCGGCCTACCCTCATTATGTAACGTACATTGGCATTTTACAATGCCCCGCCGTCACTAGTGCGAATAGTGGCGGCTATTTTCTTCCCCCGAAGATTGTGTAGCACAACCCTACGAGGGCGATAATGAAGATACCTATCTGGATTAAATCCGAATATGTAACATACATTAGCAAGCCCTCCTTTCTTTCGTCTGGAGGGTTGCCCCTCCGAATGAAACGGAGGGTAAGCCGCCTTTGCTCTCTGACTTTCCGTACCTGGATTATACCACGTCCCTTATTTTCTGACAATCCCCTTCTTTTTTCGGCATTCCTCCACTCAATTAAATAGCGATATAGGAGATATTATGGAATTTGCAGATGATGAAGGCGATATATAGTAACGGTTAATGGATTATTGAAGTGAGGTGGATATATTATGCAAAGACCGTTAACTTGTGTTGAAATTTGTGCAGGAGCAGGTGGTCAAGCCCTTGGACTTGCATTGGCTGGATTTACTCATGTTGCACTTGTTGAATATGAAGCAGATTATTGCAAAACCTTGAAATTAAATCGTCCTGAATGGAATGTAATATGTACAGATGTTCATGATTTTGATGGGAAACCTTATCGAGGAGTAGATTTGTTAGCAGGCGGTGTGCCCTGCCCTCCATTTTCGATTGCAGGTAAGCAATTGGGGAAAGATGATGAACGAGATTTATTTCCTGAAGCAATCCGATTGGTTAAAGAAATGAAACCCAGAGCTATCATGTTAGAGCAGGTAAAATTGTTGACATTTTAGTGGGCGAGCACCATCATACAGTTAATACAGTTGATAAAATTTCTGGACAAACACTTGGAAAGCAGTTTGAATTATTGACGATGGAATTTTTACAGGAAACATTTCCGTATTTGCAAAATATTCGCCCTGGGAAATGGATTTACAATAGATTTTATAAGCAAATACAATGCTTTTCTCGAAAATAAAAAAGAGAAGGGAGTATGTATAAATGTTCAAAATCTATTCCAATATGGAGAGGTAATAGGGACACCCTGGGATGATAAGCCTGGTTTTTTATCATATAAGGTATGCCCTGCTTTATGGACTTTAGGGGCTCGGCCTAATAATAGTGCGGCGGAAAGTAATGCGTTAATTGAAGAAATTATTTCTTGCGCCAGATTGACCGTCCGACCGGACGACGTTTTTGAAAGCTGTGAACTCGAAGCGCCGCCCGCGTCTGATGCACCCGCCGATTGACTTTTCAACCGGCGGGCTTTTTTTGTCCCTATCCAACCAATCACAACAAGTTTATGGAGGTGATTTATGGAATTTTTTACAAGCGCTATTGAAACCCTGAAAGTCCTTGTAATCGCGCTGGGCGCTGGCCTTGGCGTGTGGGGCGTTATCAACCTGCTGGAAGGTTACGGCAACGACAACCCTGGCGCGAATGCTCATGTACGGTAAAGAAGCAAGCAACCGAAAACAAGAGATAGACCGCCAGCACCACACTATTCCGAACCAACGAAACCAAAGACCAAAAGACAAGCACCGTGGGAAAATCCAAAAGTTTTGATTTTCCCACAGTGCCGACTACTACGGAATCCCCCTCATTCTTATAACAAATTTAAAAGCAAATTGCTTATTTTTCAATGCTATTTCGGAGATTTTTTTTCATAATAACTACATTGACTTTGAAAATTTCCCATGTTACAATAGGTTTGCTTGTCAGAGGACTTGCAATCAATAAGATTGTTGAAGTGGGATAAGACCATTTTGGGTTTTATCCCACTTCTTTTATTTTGCGTGGAGGTGTTTTTATGAGTACAAGAACAAAGTCTTTATGTAGTTACATATTTCCGGCAATGGGTGGGTTATTTGTGACCTATCTTTACAATGTGGTTGACGGTATTTTTGTTGGACAAGGTGCTGGTTCAGCCGCATTAGGAGCTGTTAATATTGGCGTACCTTTTATTACTTTTGTTGTTGCTGTTGCCGCAATGTTCCCAATGGGCGGTGCAACTGTTGTTGCAATACGTATTGGACGAGGAGATAAGGAGGGCGCAAATCACGCTTTTATGACTGCTTTTACTTTAACCGCTTTACTTTCCGTTGTGTTAATGATGATTGGAATGATATTTTCACAGCAAATCGTTGACATAAGTGGTGCATATAAATTAAGTGATACAATGAGAAAAATGTCAGCAGATTATTTGTTTTATTATACTGCTTTTTCAATTCCTATGTTGATAAGTACCTGCCTGTCTGTTTTTGTCAGAAATGACGGTTCACCCGCTTTATCATTTATAGGGATGTGTGTAGGTGCGATAGCAAATATTTTTTTAGACTGGCTGTTTATCTTTCCGTTAAATATGGGCATTATCGGTGCAGCAGTTGCTTCCGGTTTAGGACAGGTATTTTCTGTTATAGTTCTTCTTCTGCATTTTGTTAAGAAAAAAGGGCAACTTCGCATTAAAGCTTTTAAAATTGATATTTCTCTTATCAAAAAAATATGCAAGAGAGGGGTGCCAGAAGCAATTTCACAGCTTACGACACCAGTTACTGCACTTTGCTATAATCTTATGTTAGCAAGTTTAATTGGGGATATAGGAGTATCTACATTTAGTGTTTTAAGTTTTATTTATTCACTTGCAAATGCTGTCCTATCTGGTGTGGCTCAAGGTTTACAACCGCTTTGGGGGAATTGTTATGGGAAACGTGATACAAACGAAATGAATTGGTTTTTCCGTTGTGGGATAATTGTTAATTTGATTTTATCCATTTTTATTTATGGTATATTGTTTTTCTTTGATGAATCAGTTATTTGTATTTTTAATAAAGACAGCAACCTTGTACAAACTGCGACTATGGCGTTACCAATGTTTAGTTTGTCATTCATTCCTATGGCACTGAATCTCATTTATACAGATTTTATGTTTTCAACAAAGAGGACAGCACAAGCAAATGTGATAGCAATAAGCAGGGGTATTGTTATTAAATCAATTTCCATCTTTTGTATGCCTATTTTATTTGGAAATAATGCTATTTGGATTGCCCCACTTATTGCAGAACTTATTACACTTATTTTAGCAGTAGGATTGAACAAAACAACAAAGTTAATCTATGAATAACTAGAGAGTTAAAAGTTCTTCACTGATTTAAAATAAAAAAAGATAACATTTTGAAGTAAAATGTGTTATGTTTAAGCTGTCAAACAAAAAACATACACTTACGCCAAAATGTTATCTCTTCCATAAAGATAACATAGATTTTGGCAGATTGGAATACCTATGTTGAAATTTATCAGTGAAATTTTGTTGTCATTTTCTTCCTGCTTTTCCAGAACCGCTGCCTTTGAGTACTTTGTGATCCTTGTTACTGGTTTCATGGTTCGTTCGGATTCTCTGGGAGTAACTTCCGTCATTCGCGACCTTGCCCTGAACCCGAAGGTTTATCCATGCCTGATACACTTTTTTCATGCGTCTTCCTGGGAATGGGACACGATTTTTTACCAATGGTTAAAAACCACTGCCCGCCATGCCCCGCTTCATCGGATTTCCGGCAGGGCTGTGCTGATCGGGGATGGTACAAAAAGGGCCGTGGATGGAAAATATATGCCCTGCACCAAAAAGATGGTCCAGGAATCCGAAAGTGTTTCAAAACAGGAGTTTATCCATGGCCAGTTCTTTGGCGCTGTTGGTATATTGATTGGAAACCTGACCAAAATCTTCTGTATGCCGCTTTCAATCCAGATTCATGATGGAGATAAAGCAATTTGCGGCTGGGAAGGAGATGAATCGGTTTCCCATGTGGTGCAGATGCTGCGTGACGGCTTCCGGGCTGCCCGTTATTTTGGCCGCTGCCTGTTTGTACTGGATCGGTATTCCCTCACGGTTCCCATGCTGGAGGAATGGCAGAACGAATCAAAACAGCACCCAGATCTTATCCATGTCATCACAAGGGCAAAGAAGAACTGCACCGCCTATGAACAGCCAGAGGAATATAAGGGCAGGGGACGCCGCCCGGTTAAGGGAAAAGCTGTCCATGTCCATGAACTGTTTCATTCGGCTGGTGCATCTTTTACCTCTGCAGAACTTCCCCTGTATGGGGGCAATAAGGAAGCACGTTACCAGTCATGGATTTATCTGTGGGGACAGAAACTTTACCAGCCCCTGCGGTTTGTCCTGGTGGAATATGAAGC
>CAJTFL010000055.1 GCA_910575565.1 Lachnospiraceae bacterium
GCGGTCGCTTTTTTTAATATTTCATTCTCGATCTTAAGGCGCTGGATTTCTTTCTGGAGAGCCTTATACTCCTTGAGGGTGACCGTTTCATCTTCTGATATCTTGATAGGGGAAAGCTGCTTTACCCAGCCGCTAATCGTACTCCGATTTACGCCATATTCACGTTCCAGTTGTGGATACGAGGTTCCTCCGGCATTATACAGATCCACGATCTGCTGTTTAAACTCCGGAGTGTAAGATTTTTGATTTTTCGCCATGCCCTTCATCTCCTTTGCTCTTTCATTTGATAGTATAGGTTGTTCAACTTTTTCTGTCCACACTTATATACTAACACCAACTTGATGAAAACGGAAATATCCGCAAATGCTGTAAAATCGTAAAGAAAGGCGAAGTTTATGAGCGCAATCTTTTTACCACCAAGAATAAGCTGTTCAAGCAGGAAAATTTTGTTGACGAAGTAAAGCATTTTTATACTGACCTTATCAATCTTCTTGTAAAAGATGACAAAGAAAAACTCCATGTATTTGACAGCAGCGGATTATATCTTGCCACCAAAAAGATAGGGAAGAACAACCCGAAAGCGGAACAGATACAGACGGATAACGAAAACCGTATGCGCTGGAATCGTGAGGTTGACAGGGCGATTGTCAGCGGCGTTCCTGAAACAGAGATACAACAGATAAAAAAGGAATATATCACAGATCACATCAAAGAATCGATTGATATATTTGGCAGTGAGCCGGAACGGTATGGGAATATCATTATGACTGCTGTTGCTGCACTGACATTATTGATTTCAAAAGTGCTGCAAAAGGCGAGGGAACTGTCAGCAAAGATTTTTCAAACAGAACTGATACCATCATCGCTGCCAAAGCAGGAGAAAATTACCCTTAAAGAACCGATTCCCAATTCATCAAAACAGAAACATGAGTTACAATCCAAAACGCAAGCAACAGAGCAGGAAATATCAAATATACCTCCCAAACCTGTTATGTCCGCTGAAGCCGTCGCATATCCGAAGCTGTTAAAGATTTATAAGGAGCTAAACCGCCAAAACGGGATTATCTTTGACGCAGAGAGGGAACGCAACAATTTGGAGATTGAGCGTGACAGCCTGAAAGGGCTTGCGAAGCTGACGAAGAAAGGGCAACTGCAAAGCAGGATTGACCGCAAGAACGAGGAAATAGACCTTCTGAAAGTCGGTCTGTCGGGAATAGTCAAACGGTATGGATTTCAGAACGTACATGATTTTTACAAAACCCTTGCCATTTCTAAAACAGCTAATGCAGAATATCGGGACAAAGCGGAGAGATGGGTAGAAAAATATGGAGAAAATACAGGGAGACAGGAAAAAGAAAGCGTATATAGGCGGTTACAGAATCATCAAAGAGGAAAAACGGACGGACAAACCAAACAGACTTCAAAAAGCAGGGACAGAGGGGCGAGATAATTTTCCCGCCCCTATCTACCCCAAAATTGAGTATACAGAAGCTTATTTATCTAAGAATTTATTGTTGAGTAGGCTATAGCATCCACTTGGAAGAACAAATTACCCGGATCGGCAAATTCAGTCTGAAATGACTTGCGTACGGGATATTTGCCATTAAATCTTCTCTTAATTACCTTTTCCATTACTGGAATATCCCAGATATTTTTAAACAGGCAATTCATCTGTACGACATTTTCAAGCGTCAATCCCACTAATGCCAGCCGTTCTTCCATTTCATCAAAGGCACCGTCAATTTGTTCTTCAATAGTGCCGCCTATATTGCGGGCACAGTAATTTATAAAGCAATAGTCTCCCGCCTGAATAATTCCTGAATGTGCCCAGTTCTCATTAATGTCGTATCGTCTGATTTCTTTCATTTTTTTACACTCCTAACCTTATAGTATTTTTTGGTGAATTATCAATCTGAAGAAATTCTGTAAAACGCACTATTTCGTTTACAATCATTTCTCTTATTTCAACATTTGGTTCAACTTTCGATTCCCACCACCAGTTTTTAATAATAAATTCTTCTGCCTTGCGAATCGGTTCTGCTTCGAATCTGGCAATAAATTGACCATTATATAACACAGGCAATACATAATAGCCATACTTTCTTTTTTTAACAGGGGTATACACTTCCCGGCGGTATGTAAAACCAAACAGCATTTCCAGCATCTGTCTGTCCCACATAATGTTATCCAGCGGGGCAATGAATCTTACATAGTTGTTTGTTGCTCGATTCTTCATATATTTCTTATATTTTTTTGAAATATAAAAAGGCTCTTTGATTCCCTCTATCTGTATTTCTTCAATCCTGTTTTTTTCGATAAGCGTCTGAAGTGTAGAACTGCGGAGTTCATTTTCACTTAAAAAGCGTCCCTGCCATGCTCCGCCTGACTTGTTCCACAGAAAGCCGACACTTTGGATTCGTCTCTCGACATACCACTCCAGAAATTCTTCTACGGTCATATTCGGGTTACAGGAAAGGTTTTCACTGTCAATCACACGTTCTGTCAAATCAAAATACTTCTGTGTTCCCCTTTTGTCGGTTACAGTAAGGACGCCAGTGTTATATAGATAATCTAAAGTAGCGCTTGATAGTTTTTTATATCCCCATCGACTTTCCCTTACTTCTCCAATTGAAATGTCTTTTGTACCTGTCTTGCCATGCTTTTCCACAAAATCTCGGACATCGTCCAATATATTCAGTACACCTGTCTGATTACGGTATTTCAGGGTAGACAGTGCATATTTCTCATATTCATTTCGCACAAATTGAAAGCGGGCGAAATCTTTTGTGTCATAAATACACATTTCTTTATCGAATCCGTCAATTAATTTATGTTCCTTGTATAGTAGATCGTAAAGAACTGATTCACTGTAATCTTTCACCCTTGCCTGTAATACCAAATCTGCATTCCTTGCCACAACATTCAGCGGATCATATTGGATACTGTGTATCCGCTGCATAATCTTTTCGACACCCTTTTTCCCGCATAATGATTCCGCACCGTCCAAATTGTGATATCGGCACAGCATATGTCTTGCTTCTTCTTTCGGATATAATTTCATCTTTATTCCCCATATTCCATTTGTATTTCTTTGCAGGTTTTTATAATGCGTTCTTTTATTTCCTGCGGTTCGATAATCTTAGCCTTATTTCCAAAGGAAAGAATCACCCCATACCAAAATGTCTCATGTTCCGGTACAGAAAAAGAAAACTCAAAATCCCCATTTTCAAATTCCTGCGTAATGCGTCCATTTAGATATTCCCTGCATTTTGCTTTTATGACGGCTTTTCCGTATAATTTGATATGAACAATATTATCATTGTTATCTTTCATCTTAATATCTGAAAGATTATGGGATTTTGTAAATTTTATATTTGTTTTTTCCAAATTGTCCATACGAACTAATTTGAACATACAATAATCCTGATATTTTTCAGAATATCCAATCAGATACCAGTTATACCATTTATATTGCAGACAAACTGGTTCTACCTGAATATCTTTTACTTCATCATGACTATTTGTATAAGAAAATCGAACAACGCATTTTTTCTCGATTGCATCTTCCAACAGCATTAATTGTTTATTTATTTTGTCATCTTCACTTGCAACACCCAAGTCTACAGAAACAGCAGTATCCCTTGTATGGCTTATACTCTGCACTTTTTCCAGTGCCTGTTTTAGACTTTTGCTTGCATATGCGCTTGCCATTCCTTCCAGAGCAGTGACAATCCAATCATATTCGTGACTTGTTGCAACCTGTTTTTCTAAAACAAAGCTGTCCATAATCTGGTAGCCGCCTTCTGTGCCGTAAAAAGATTGAATCGGAATACCTGCCTGATTCAGCGATTCCAAATCTCGCATAATCGTTCTGGAAGAAACTTCAAATTCTTCTGCTAATTTCTGTGCTGATGTCCGACCATGATTTAATAAATATACAACAATGCTTATAAGTCGGTCAATCTTCATCTTTTCTCCTTTCTGTCCCAGTATAACAGACAAACTATGACACCATTATGTCATAGTTTGTTTAAAGAAGCAATTATTTCAAATTTTTCCTACCAAATTTCCAGAGAATCTTCCGCATCCACCCACATCTGCATATTACCATCAAGATAAAGTCTTACGTATTCAAGTGGCTCGTCTATTGCCAGAGCATTCGGGTAATGCCGGTGGAGGGAAGGGGGCTGCATAGTAACGGTCTTTCTGAGGACACATCAACCGTGCACAGGAACGGAGGTATTGATGGGAACAAAATTAGAAAGGATAGCAGAAATATCGGCGACAACGCCGAAGCCAGAGTTCACTTCTCTGTACCATCTGATAAATGCTGAAATGCTCATGCAGTGCCATAAGGAACTGGATGGGAAGAAGGCAGCAGGGATTGACAGGGTGACAAAAGCAGAGTATGAAGAACACCTGGAAGAGAACATCACAAATCTGGTGGAGCGGTTAAAGAACAAGGCATACAAGCCATTGCCGTCGCTAAGGGTGTATATACCGAAAAGCAACGGGAAGATGAGGCCGCTGGGGATTGCCTCTTACGAGGACAAGATTGTGCAGCTTGCGGTAAAGAAAATACTGGAAGCGATTGATGAACCGAGATTCCTTAACTGTATGTATGGGTTCAGACCAAACAGAGGATGCCATGATGCGATAAAGGAAGTCCACCGTCAATTACAGAACGAATGGATTAACTATGTGGTGGACGCAGACATCAGGGGATTCTTTGACCACATGAGCCATGAATGGCTTATGAAGTTTCTGGGGCTGTATATTAAGGACAGAAATCTTCTGTGGCTGATAAACAAATATCTGAAAGCCGGGGTGGTAACAGAAGGTGTCCATGAAGCAGGCGGGGAAGGTTCAACGCAGGGAAATATCATCAGCCCGATTCTGGCAAATATCTATATGCACAATGTATTAACGCTGTGGTACAAATTTGTAGTGCTGAAAGAGACAGAAGGGAAGTGCTTCCTGGCGGTGTATGCAGATGATTTTATTGCGGGATTCCAGCACAAGTCAGACGCAGAGAGATATTATGCCGCACTGAAGGAAAGGCTGGGGAAATTCAATCTTGAGCTGGAGGAGAGTAAGAGCCGACTGATTGGGTTTGGAAGGTACGCGGGGAGCAACAGCAGACGCAGATATGGAAAGAAGCCGGAGACATTTGATTTTCTGGGTTTTACTTTCTACTGTGGGAAAGGCAGGAAGAGCGGAAATTTCTGTGTGAAGCTGAAAACAAGCAGAAAGAAATATGCACAGAAACTAAAAGCCACGAAGGGATGGCTGTATGCCAATAACGGCCTGCCCGTGAAGGAACTGATAGAAAAGCTGAATAAGAAGCTGGTAGGGCACTATAGGTATTATGGTGTCTCCTATAATGGCAAGAAGCTGGGTTCTTTTCTGCATTTCACCCAAAGATATCTGTGTAAAGCACTGAACAGACGAAGCCAGAAGAAAAGCTATACATGGGATGGGTTTGCTGATATGCTAAAAGTTTATCCCTTAGCAAAACCAAAGATTTATGTGAGGTTATTCTAAAAGTGAATGTTACTATGAGGAGCCGTGTGCGTGAAAGGCGCACGCACGGATCTGTGAGGGGCTTGCGGCGTGAGCCGCTTGTCTACTCGACTGTTCACGCTTCCTTCTGCCAGCCCATTATTGTAATCAAGGCGAATGGCGTTTTTTACTGCGGTACTATCCCTTTTGATTCCGTTTATAAAACTCTTTAGTTCATCTATCTCAAGAGCTTCGGTTTCTTCTGCCCATTTATCAAGCTCGGCCTCTTTTTTGCCAAACAGTGCCCCTTTGAATCCTGTCACAGCATCATAAACACGCCCTATGATGGGATATTCTTCTATGATCCTGTCCAGTTGTTCCTGGCTGAGGGAACGAACCTCATCAACAGGGTGGTACAAAAGACTGATCAGCCACTTCCGTTCGATCTTTTCTCCGGTTCCTCCCTGTGCAGCCGCTTCCTTCATGAGCCTCCGTTCCCTTGTGGCAAACATACGGATCGTTCCATCCGCACCATCATATCCCCTTTCCCGAATCACTGCGCTGATCTGCTTGAACGTTTTCCCCTCACTGAGCATATTTTTTATTTCCTGAGAATAGGGCTTTATTTTACTGGGGATCGTCGTATGGTAATAAGCACTGGAAGGGTTAAAATCATCTTTCAGGTATTTTGCGACCGTTACCCTGTTTATTCCGACAATCCTTGCAATCTCACTTTTGTTCAATCCCTGTTTCCCGAATTCCCGTACTTGTTCCACTGTCTTCATTTTCTTTTTGACATTTGCGTTGTGCTCAGCGGCAGGTGCGTCTTCTTTGACGGGTTTATCCCAGTAATCCCCCGTAGGTTTTCCGTCATAATGGGATGCTTCCGTTGGGAGAATAAAATTTGCTGCCAGAAGACGTGACAAAAATTCCTTTGCCGCATCCGTAAGCCCCTTCACCAGGTGAAAACGGTCACTGGCCTGCTGCAGATGGCTTCCAGCCTGTTCAATGGCGCTTTTATAGGAAACAGAGCCATCCCTGGATACAACTTCAAGATTTGGATAGCTTTTCAGCCATTC
>CAJTFL010000056.1 GCA_910575565.1 Lachnospiraceae bacterium
TTTTATTCTTTATGCTCTCCGAACCGTTCAGATCCCACAATTATCCATCCCTTATCCCACGCATTTCTGAAAATCAACCCTTCCCTGCCTATTCACTATTGAGTTTCCGAGACCGCTCATAAAATAAAGTATACTTTATTTTATCCTAAAGTAAATCCTGCGTCAATCCTATCACAAACGATTCTGCCCATCTTTTATCAATCTGCCAAAAATAACATGGTGTTATACTTTCGCCAAGCCCGCAAGCCCGTAAACATTGGAGAACCACAAAAATCTGTTCTTGAATTTTACCTCAATCCAGAATATACTAAAAGCAGGAAAAGGCAGGGCAGGAACGCTTCAAATAAATTTACCTAATAGAATGACATAAACAAGCAAAGCAGATGCTCAAAAAGGAGGACAAAGCAAAAAATGGACATTCATATCAGATCAGCAAGATCCGACGAATACGAAACTGCAGAAACCATCATGAAGCAGGTGCAGCAAATGCATATTGACTGGCGGCCAGACATTTACCAATACAGCGAACCTGCGCTGCCTGCCAAATTATATGAACAGGCAGTAAAGGAAGGGACTTTTTTTGTTGCTGAATATGAAGGGACGATTGCCGGAATTTTATTGGTCGTCTTCCGGCACATAGAAAGCCCCAATCAGGTCACAAGGGATATTATTTTTATTGACGCCATGGCAGTAGACGAAAACTACCGGGGAAAAGGAATCGGGCACGCATTTTTCGATTTCCTTAAAGAATTAAATGTCCAAAAAGGATATGACGGGATTGAATTACAGGTAAACGCAAAAAATCAAGCAGCCTATAAATTTTACTCCAATTACGGGTTTACCAATAAATCAATCAATATGGAGCTGTTATAAATTTCATTTCATTGTATCCTGCGGTTCACTTATTCAGAAAGCCGCGGCGGAATGCTTCCAGGAAATCTTAAAGCAGTCCGGCACGGCTGCCATAGGCAATGAGACACGATTGAAGGCTGGGCAGGATGCTTATGACTGGCTTATCTCTTATAAGGCAGGGGGGAGGGATTTATCCCCCTTGCCTTGCTTTTTCTCCCGGCCCTTCACTAAATTGCATTCAATAATTTCATTCAATAATTGCATTCAATGAATCCTTGCTTAATTCAATCACGGCTTTCTCCCTCCCCTTCAAGCTCAGTGAATCATCTCAGCAATGAGCTTTTCCTTTCTTAAACGAATATGATTCCCCGCAGTTAAGACAGAAGCCAATCAATCAAATACAAAGACCTAATCCCATCGTAGGAATTGATATAGTTCCTATCCATTGACAATACAATTTTCTCGTAATTATCAGGTATCATGCGCAGCGGCTTAAGCTCCCGTTCACGAGTTTCCGGTGACTGCATACTTTCCGTTACTTGGATATAGAGCTTATCACTTGGTTTTTCCGCTACAAAATCGATTTCTGCCTCTCCAATCTTTCCGATGCAGATACGGTAGTCGCGCCTGAGCAGCTCCAAAAACACGATATTTTCGATAATGTGGCCTCGATCCACATCACGATAACCCAACAGCATATTGCGGAAACCCAAATCAATAATGTAGTTCTTTCCTAATGTTTTCAACAGCTGCTTGCCTTTTACATCATATCTGCCAATGGAGTAAACGATAAATGCGCTGCGCAGCATAGAAATGTACTTATCCACGGTTTTACCTGCGACATTTTTACCTTTTCCAGCCTGAATATCACCTTCGTTAGACAAGATATTGCCAATGTTGTTAGGAGATGTGATACTGCCAATATTGGAGCAGAGGAACAGCATAATCTTCTGTAGCATTCCATAATCAGCCTGTTCGTTGCGCTGAAGAATATCACGCAACACCACCGTAGAGTAGATACCCTCCAATGCCTGATTACTCCTCGCTTCATTAAACCGATATTCCCTTAAAATTGGCATACCGCCGAACTGAAGATACCGCTGGAACTTTTCCTCCGCTGTAACAGAAAGGCCGAACTCATAAAACATTAAAAATTCTTTAAATGACAACGGCAGCAGGCGGATTTCTACATATCTGCCAGAGAGCAACGTAGAAAATTCTGTAGAAAGCAAATAGGCATTGGAACCCGTAATGTAAATATCCACATCAAAGTCGAGACGGAAAGACTCAATGGCCTTTTCCCAATGCTCCACGGCCTGGAGTTCATCAAATATCAGATAAGTTTTTCCATCTTTCGGAATGCGTTCACTGACATAATCATAAAAAGCCAGATAGTCTAAAAGATTACGATAACGCAGCGATTCCAAGTTCATATGGATGATGTTGGCATCAGCCACTCCGCTGTCAGACAAATATTGATGGAACAGATCCAACAGGGATGATTTCCCGCATCTGCGTATACCGGTAACAATCTTAACCAGATCCACATCTTTATGCTGAATAAGCTGATTTAAGTACTCAGGGCGATTTATCAGTTGAGACATAACGTACCTCCTAAATTTTGGGTGAACTGTTCAGCCAATGGGGATCGTCTGTTCAGTCCGCGCCATTCCTGATAAGCTATATTGTACTCAAAAATCTGGAAAAGATCAATAATTTCAAACTTGTAAGCCCAAAACTTCTGAAGAAATTATGATAATCGACTTGGAAATCAATATTAACATTTCTTAATTAAATTTCCAAATTACTTTAATTCTTTTAACTTAAGCTATATATCCGCATTTTTACAGTTAGCAATTATCAATTCTCTACATATCTCACTAATCGCAAATAGTGATATAGAGAAATTAAACAATGTAAAATTGTGATGTGAGTGACCAGTAACCACTAATATCCATACAAAAGGAATACAAAATGCTGCAAATAACAATAAAACAGGAATTACCCTTTCAAATCTCTCTTTTGTAAGCAATGTACCATTTGTATATAAAAGCATTTTTGCATCAGGCAATTGTTGTTTTGCATATATATACCAATCCTCAATTCTCGTATCCATAAAAGGTTCATTATTAACATATAAATTTAAATATCCATCATACTTCATTTCTTTTAAATCATCAATAATCTTATAAAATAAAAATTTATCCATCTTTTGGAATGGCCTAGATTCCGCATTCTTATTAGCCGAGCAAAACAAACACACACCATTACATCGATTGAGCGTCTCTATTAATATCAAGCATGGGGGCAAAATTCGATTTTCAGAATAATGTTTCCAAAATCCCCTTATATATGTATTAAAAAGCTGTTTTCTGACCTGATACTGCCACTTTAAATACGCATTACTAGTGACATTAGAAAAATGTTTTCTTAAATACCAACCAATTTTACCGCCATATACTGTACATTTGATTCTTAGTTTTCTATTGACATACTATCTCCCTATCTGCAACGCACGCAAAAACACGGTAAACAAAAACATCTCTATTCCTACTGCCAGTAAGGATCCAACGTAACAGCCGTTCGACAAACCCAAGTAGTGTTCAATTCCCCAAAACCGGTTTGTGCCCAAGCAATAAAACTTGCTAAAATTCCAATACTGCCTATTATACTTAAAATAAATGCTATCAAATATCCTTTTTAATTCATAAATATAGAAATTCTATTTGATATCCCTTTATTTCTAGGGAACTGACCTATCATACTCCCGAATATATCTGTAAACACTGAAAATTGTATCATCTGAAACCCAATCAACATTCCTATAGCGCTATATAACATCGTAGTGCTTTCTAATTGGATAGCTCCAAATCGAATAGGCTGGATATAAATCATTATAGTAAAGAAAAATCCTAAAGCCAGAAGCATAACTCCTGGATACATAGATTTTAATGCTTTATCTATACAAATTCCCAATGTTCGTTCTTCATTTAAACATGGCATTACAATGGATATTCCTTTTGCATACATATTTCTTATCTCTCCAGCCTCTAAGTGTATTCTTTTATCTGAATAAAAAGCGACAGACAAAAAAGTTTTGTTAGGTTTCTAACCAATGCACCAACTACACCAAAGAAACGACCATGGATAAACACCTGTTTTGAGACGCTTCCCGAACTCTCGGAGCATCTTTTTGGTACATGGCATATATTTTCCATCCACAGTTCTTTTTGCCCCATCCCCGGTTAACACAACCTTGCCGGAAATCCGATAACAATGGTCACAAACCTCTCAAAAACTGCGGCTCTGGAAAAACAGGAAGAAAAAGGCAAAAAATTTCAACATAAGTATTTCAATCTGTCAGAATCTGTGTTACCTTTATAGAAGAAATAACATTTTGACGTATGCATAGAGCTTGATGTGACTACTTAATCATAACACAATTTATCTTCAAAATGTTATCTTTTTTATTTTATATCAGTAAAAAACTTCTAACCCTCAAGTATAACAACAATAACATTTTCATCAACTAAAATACTTCCTTCTTGTGGATAAAAAGGATTGCTACCCTCTTTATATTTTTTAAAAATTTCCCCAAATTTATCACTTGAGACATGAATGTAGTCTAATCCAATAGACTGCATTAACGCAGTGATCCTTTTAGAGCGTCCTTCATCCCCAGCCCAATCCAATTGAAATATACTACTTCCTATATTTTCATAACTTATCCTATAAGGAGCCTTAGCTTTAAAATCACTTCTTCCAACAAAAATAATTTGTTTTAACTGCCTTATATCCGGCAATTCTTGAATTCTTTTATCTATATCATAGCAAGTTTGTATATCATATTCAAATGTAACATATTCTGAATGCCAAGCTTGATTCAATATCTGTGTATTACGTATAGAAAAAACTAATAATAAAAGAAAAACAAATTTTGACAAAACATATTTACACTTTATTTTTAATGACAATATATCTTGAATAATAACCATAGATTCAACTGCAATAGCTGGCGCTAATGTAATTTGAACTCGCATTAAAATCGTTCCACCAAATAAAATTGAAAAATAGAATGGCGATAGCACAATAATTATTCGCATTAAAAAATTATAAATCTTATTTTTTTTCGTAAAAGAACCTATCAAAAAAACAATCATTATAATACCATATAGATATGAACAATAATAATTATTATTGGACCATACTAACGTTTTAATATAATAGACTATATTTTTCAGGCAGTAAATTGTCGGCTCTTTAAACCAATTAACACTGTTCCACAAATAACTTGATTTTTCAATATCAAATAGCAATTGTACGGCAAAATTAACAAAGTAATATATTGCCAATGCAACAATTATACACATTATAATTCTAATTATTTTATTTAAACAATCATCAAGTATTTCTTTCATAAATTTATGATTGTTATTTAAATTTTCATCTAATAACCAAACTGTAAAAACACATAAAATAAATATACTCAAAAAAACTTGATACAATCCTAAACACCACGCAAGGAGACAAGAAGATATGATTAACAGTATAGGGTTATTCTCAGAATCCAAGAAAATCCGAGCTGATATAGCAATAACTACAAATCCTGATATTACTTCCCAGTTTTGCAGAGAAAATGACACTTGCTCTGCCATAATTGGAATTGTAGGAAAAGTTATTGCAAATGCAAAATTTTTTAATAATTCCTTTTTCTTAGATAAATTTTTATCTTCTAGAAATAAAATTCCTATCCACACAATAATCGCTAAAGGAAACATAAATAAAGTCATCACATTGCTACGAAAATAAAACTCGTAGCCAAGAACTGAACCTTGACAACAAATGTTTTCAACAATCATGGAAGCATCATGATAAAGCAGTCATAAAAATGGCTGCCGTCAGTGAAATATTGGTATTACAAAAAATCAGGCTTGCGCTTCCAC
>CAJTFL010000057.1 GCA_910575565.1 Lachnospiraceae bacterium
GGCAGTGGCTTCTTGCAGTCGAACGCGCGCAGTATGAAGCCGACCGGGCGGAAAAGCAGTTCATGCTTGCCGACCCGGAAAACCGGCTCGTTGTCCGTTCTCTGGAAACGAACTGGAACCAAAAACTGAAAGAACTGGAAAAGATAAAACAGGATTACACTGTGTATCACTCAAAAAAGCCCTGGGTTCCTTCCAAAGAAGAAGAGCGGGATATCCTGGATCTCGCCCGTAAAATTCCCGAAGTCTGGAATGCGCCTTCTTCCACATCAAAGGAGAAAAAACGCATTATCCGTATTCTGATTGAAGATATCACCGTCCTTTCCGAAAAAAGGCATCCCGATTTTTCAATAGGAATTCGTTTCCGTAGCGGAAAACACGAGTACTTATCCTTGAAAAAGCCTCTCCCCTGTGCCGACAGCCGACGCCATACAAAGGATACCGTTGCTCTTATCCGGGAACTGGCTTCTTATATGGACGACTACGAAATCGCAGACTATTTAAACCAGAATGGCCTAACCACCCCGGAAGGAAAAAGCTTTACCTATGCCGGTGTCAGATGGATCCGTTATAAACATGATATTTCCGGGCCTTATCAGAGGAACCGCCAGGGTATTTCCGTTGCGGAAGCCGCCAAGCTGCTGGGGATCTCCACCGGAAAGGTCTATTATGGCATTTCTGCAGGCAAGATTCCCGCCAGAAAACAGCATCCGGGATGGCCATGGGAAATATCCATTGACCATACAAACCTGGAATCAATAAAAGCCCTCTACACATAAGTTTTTTACCCTAAAACCGCTGCCTTCACAAGAACTGGAGGCAGCATTCCAAAACATCGTTGGGAGGTGTGCAATATGAAGAAACCGTGGGGATTCCTAATTTCCTGGCCTCGCCCTTTTCTTCCTTGGGTATTTCTACCCTGCGGACTGGGTTGGGCTTATATTTCCCTTCCCGTATCTTCCGGATTATTTCGCTCTGGTTTTCTTTCAGGTAGGGCAGAAGTCCATCTACCTGCATTCCGTCAATTCCGCCTTTGCCTTTGTTTGATTCCACTTTCTTGTAAGCCTTGTTCAGATTGTCTTTCCGTAAAATCAGTTCCAGTAGGTTGTCTATGACCTCTGCTGACTTCTCGTGGTAAATCTTGTTTCAACCTCTCCCGCGAATGTTCTATCGCTTTGGATGCGTCCACGAGACCTCCCCGGGTACTCACACGCTCTTTCCCTCTTATACTCGCTCCATAACTACTAACTACAGTTCCGTGCAGTTATCGGACTTTGGTTTGTTTGGCAACCTTATCCCTGTATTTAGCCTCAAATGTAGCAAGCCAGAGTTTTGCCTAATCCTTTCTTCAGATTCCACCTCGCGGTGGACACCCTTGGCTTCAGCTGTATCCTTCCCACTGCCGGGCGGATTGGGGACTTTCACCCGTTAGAACGTATGCCCACCGGGCACACCAAAAAAACAGGAAACCTTTTCTTGATTTCCTGTCTTGGTGTGCCGTTCCATGTAGCGGCGGTTATTCAGTTTACAAATAAGCCGGATTTAATTTGCCCCAGTGTTGTTCCTTTTCGCAATTACAGCAAGTAATTATTTTCCCGGTTTGCAATCTGCAAACCAACCAATTTGTAGGTTGCATATCCTCCCATAACCAGCGGCTCTGCTTTGCAAATTTCTTCTGCTTCTTCACGGCTCTCTGTTTTTAGGATATACATACCTGCCATTCCCGGATAGCCTTTAAAGACACCGCAGATTTCCAGCTTTCCCTCATCGTCCAGCTTTCTTATGTTCTCAACGTGTTCCATAACTACCTGTTTTGTCATTTTATTATAGGTCTTGCTTTTCTCAATCATCATCATATACATCAATTTTTCCATACGATTTTCTCCTTTACATTCTATGGGGATTCACTGAGGGTATTATATTATATTTATCCGGCAATAGCAATCTGTCTGTCATTCTCTGGAAACAAACTTATAGCCCACGCCTATAACGGTCTTTATGTAGGTAGGCTTGCGGTTGTCCGGCTCTATCTTTTTTCGCAAGTTGCAAATTACATTGGCAACGCTTGACTGGCAGCTTTCACTTTCCATGCTCCATACAGTTTCAAAGATTTGCGCCTTTGTAAATACCCTCCCCGGACTGGTGGCAAGGCAACAGAGTGCGCCATACTCTAAACGGGTGAGATTTATGTCTGCCCCGCCTTTCAGTACCCGACGTTGGTGTAATCTGATTTCCAATCCTGGAAAAATCAGTGTGGGGAAGTGTGGCGGCGGCATGGCTTCCAGCGGTATTATATGGGCAAGGCCAGCTATGGCTTTTTCAATCGCTTTTTCTTCTGTGCCATTGAATGTAAGCATGACTATTTTCCCGACAAATCTCACCTCCCATTATGTAGCCTGTCCGTCAAACCGAAAACGGAACAAAGCAGAGATAAGCCGCTGTTTTATGCTATCCTCGGTGTCTGTATCTATATGACCATTTTCAAGGGCTGCCATACGGATACGCTTGCTGTAATGGCGTAAAACCTCTTCCACGGCTTCCGGCTCTCCGCTGGTCGCCCGGACAATCGTTTCATAAGGCAAAAGATTCGGATTCCCCATGTGAAAGCACCTCCATTTCTTTATGCAGGAGTTGTAAAGTCCTATGGATTTGATACCCGGTCGTACTCCGGCAGCGTCCGTACATTTCCCCGATTTCCCGCTGTGTGTAATGCCTGAAAAAGTAAAGGAAAATGATTTCCCGGTTTTTCTCCGGCAGAGCTAACAGGGCGGCGGCAAGTTTTCCGTTGGTGAGGATAACTGTCTGACCGCACATCGTAATGGAGCATTCTTCATAGGGTGCTTCAAAATATTCGTCTGTTGTGCCTAAAGGGTAAAACTTTTCTTCTGTGAGGTATTCAAGGGATATTTCTTTTTGTCGCCGTCTGCTCCTGTCACGCCATGCGTTGATAGCCGCAAAGCGTATGACGGTCTTGCAAAAGCCGTTGAACGTATACATGATATGTTCTTTGTATGCTTCTGTACAAGCCATAAATGATTCCCCCTTTCTCCCACATGGGGCGTGCATGGTTTCGTTTTAATGCTATATTGCATTTGGTACATGGATAGTTTATCATAGAATAGTGACAAGGGCTGTCACCATTCGGAAAGGAGTTCAAAAATGTCAAAAGCAGAACGGCTTATCGAGATGATGATAACAATAAATGCAAAAAAAGATTTTACTGTAGGCGAATTGGCAAATGAATTTTCCGTATCAAAAAGAACCATACTACGTGACTTGCAAGAATTGGAACAAGCTGGTTTCCCTCTTTACTCCGAAGTTGGGGCGGCGGGTGGGTATCATATCTTAAAAGAACGCATTTTGCCGCCTATTGCTTTTTCAGAAAGCGAAGCAAAAGCTATTTTCTTTGCCTGTCAAGCCTTGCAATATCACCGTGACTTGCCGTTTGAACAGGAAACCATATCCGTCCTAAAAAAATTTTTGAATTGTCTGCCATTAGATGTACAAAACAGTATTACGCAGATTCAAAACAAGGTAGTATTTTGGATTCCAGACAGACATTGCGATTCGCCATTACTTAAATCAATGTTCCTTGTTGTGATAAACCGTCATGCCGCAACAATACGGTATTCGTCAACATATTCTGAAAGTACACGCACAATTATACCTATCGGCTTATATGCTATGAATGGACTTTGGTATTGCCCCGCCTATTGTACAACGGCAAATCAAATCAGAGTATTCCGGATTGACCGTATTAAAGAAATCATAGAGGAAAAGCCCTATCCAAAAGGGAAATACCCTATTCCTACGTCTATTCAAGAATATCTTGAAAAAACAGATGTTAGGAATGATTACCATATGAAAATCCAACTAACGGATATAGGCGTTAAACGCTGTGAAAGTGAATGTTTACTTGCAAGCGGATTAACAACATTTCCAACGGGCGGCGGGATAATCGACATGGAAATAAATCATGCAGCTTTAGAATGGGTTGCCGATTATATATTGCCATTTGGGAACAACGCCACTGTGTTAGCACCGTTGGAGCTAATAAAACTAATGCAGCAAAAAATATATGAATTACATCAGCATTATTGCAGTTTGGAAACAAGTATGAATGAATGAGAGGGATTCCGTCGTCATCGGCATTGTGGGAAAATCCAAAAGTTTAGATTTTCCCACAAATCCAAACTTATATAAAATCCAAACTTTTCTGAAAACGGCTTGATAACAGGGGATTCTTGCCGGAAAAAGTTTGGATTTCATTTCACAAAGCGCAATACTCTAATTATGACAAAATGAGTAAAATATTGCTATTTAGCTCTGTTTCAATCAATTTATTTTCATTTTTGACAAGAGAAGGGCAAAACAAAACCCAAACTTTTCTATCAGAAAATGCCTTGAATAAAGGAGTTACAAAAGAAAGTTTGGATTTCTCCTAAGTTTGGATTTGTGGGAATGTGTATAACTGGCTGTCTCATGGAATTGTGGGTAACTCTGTTTGCAGGACGTGGGAAAGCTGCACTTTAGCTTTTCCATGTGCTGTGAATAGAGTTATCCATGATTCCATAGCCTGTTATGCACATTTCCATAATGTTTGTCTTTTGGTCTTTGGCTTCTTTGGTTCGGAATAGTGTGGTGCTGGCGGTCTATCTCTTGTTTTCGGTTGCTTGCTTCTTTACCGTACATGAGCATTCGCGCCAGGGTTGTCATTTCCATAACCTTCCAGCAGGTTGATGACGCCCCAGATACCGAGGCCGGCTCCCAGTGCGATCACGAGGGTCTGCAAAACTTCGATTGCGCTGTTGAAAAATTCCATACTTTAATTTAGCCGGAATCGCTTTGTGGTTAGTGTTGGTTCATAGGCATACAAAAGCCGGACAACAAAACCACCCTGAGTTTTGGGCGGCTCGATTCCGGCTATCCTCCTTCTTCATTTTTTTGTTGAGCTGTCCGCTTTGTACGCCAATGGCCTCAACCGAGGCAGGTTTCAGGGACCCTGGCGGGTAGATAAGATCACTCCTTTCTCGCGGAACGGGATTATTCGCCCTCGGTGTCTACGTCAACTTCAAACACATCGTAGACCTCGTTGGGTTTTGGTTTGAGCCGGGTGGACAGAAACGCTTCAATGTCAAAGGCGTTCTTATCGTCCGCGTCGGCAGTGTACTGGAAATTGGGGTGCCTGGTGATGTCATATTTATCCGACAAAAACGGGCGGACGCCCCGCAGCTGGAGGATACATTTTCCACCGTCCATAACCGCAAGCTCATCCTGGCTCATCAGTTCTTTGCCACATTGTCAAGTGAAGATTTCATTCTTTTTGATTTTTCATACACGGAATCTTGTAGATGTTCTATAAATGTGCTAAACTGAACGCAATAACAAATTCTTTAGGTTAGAATCGATGATGGGGTAAACGAAAAAGCAGTTTTGGCATTCCAGTGAACTGCCCCTTCGTTTACACCATTTTCGATTTGACCTAATTGAACAAAGTGAG
>CAJTFL010000058.1 GCA_910575565.1 Lachnospiraceae bacterium
CATGATTGGAAGATCCTGAAAACTTTTTTCGTAACGGCTATGTATTCGCGCCGATTCAGAGCCGCAATAAGGGCATCTGCATATTTTTCTGTTTGAGGCTGCATAAATAATGACTTCATTCCCTATTATTTTATGCTCCAGATAATCCAGATTTGGATCAAGTTCCTTGATAAATTCATCCATGGTATAACTCCCGCAAACGCTTTAAAATCCATGCTTATTATACCATGTTTTCCCATTTGATAAAAGCTTTATTTCAACTAACTTTGGAAAGACTCGACTTTTTAATCATATTCACAGAAAATTTACAATTCAGGTCAAAAAAAGAGTTGGGAACCTTTTTTTAGATTCCCAACCCATTGTTAGTTTTTAAAAAACGCTTTCATTTCTTCTCAAAGTATTTTAATAATTCATCACTTTTCTCTATGTCAGATGATTGCACAGAATATGATTTTATATATTTACAGGCTTCTGTAATTCTACGTTCACTCATTGTATTTTTCCCTACTGGTAACTCCAAATTTAAATATGTAGGGTAACGATGAAAATACTCCGAAAACACAGCTTCATATGCTAAATATACACTTTCCACATAATAACCCAATTTTTCTTTTCCCTGCTTATATTCAGCAATCGCACATGAAATTAAAGCAGTGGTAAGCGCTGCCTTTGTAGATAGCGCATCATCACCATCTATATAAGCTTTTTTTGCATAAGTATAAGCCTCTTCATAATTCTCAAGTCCATTTTGCGTTCTATATATACTCTTTGCACGTTGCAGCCAATAATGCAAATCATTTTCAAGTAATGATTGCAGATTTTCATAAATAGTATAAATAAGTATTTTTGAATTATCATTTCCAGAGAAAATCTGATTCAAAGTATCAAAAAGGATAACATCAATATATAAACGTCTACGTGAGTAATCTGATTTATATTTCTTAACAATCGTAAAAATACTATCCGATATTTCTTTTATCTGAAATCGTTTCAGCAATTCTACTATTGCTATCTTACTATTATGAACCATTTTTGTTGTTGAGTGCCTAGTAACTTCATCTTCTGAAGTAGGAATCATTTCAACAAAAGGTGAAAGTTTTTTACACATATTTTCAATCTCTTGGCGGTTCAAATCAAGTGCTATCAAATCTGAATAGTATAATTTATCCAATGCACATAATGCTATAAGTACACTTCGTTCCTTTGATAATAATTTTAAAATTTTAGTAGGTGCAAATGGTATATTAAGATTTTGGTCTTTTCTTAATACATATAAATAATCAATATTAGTTTGTCCATACTTTCTTCTAGCAAGCCCAAATGAATCTTGTGCTTTTTCGCTCATAGAAAGTTCATCACCATAGAATTGATTCTTTAATTCCACAACATTACAATTTAACTTTGTTAGAAGGTAATTATCATTAGAATTTATAGCAATTACTAAATAATTATTGTTTTCCTTTAACGCAATACTTGATTTTATTATTAATGCATACACATCAGGTGAAATAGAATTACTATCAAACAGAAATAGGCTATTCTTTTGGGATGATAATACTAATTCAACTACTTCTTCATCGGCAAATGATTCGGAAGGGAAATAGAAAACATCCCTTTTCTTATAATGTTCTGCCAAACTACACAATACATACGTTTTTCCACTAAAACGACGACCTTTTAACAGTACAAACGATGATGCGTTTAATTCACGTTGTATATCACGCAATGCATTCCGAAAAATATGCAATGCTCCTTTCAAAAAGGCATTGGCTTCTGCGTTAAATATATTTGCATTTGAAATCAACTCTAAAGATTCTTTTTTGCCAGTTTTAATGATGATTTCCGGATTTATATGTTTATATATTTTTTCTTTGTTTTCTGTTTGATATTCCTGATATGCTAACAAAAAGTCTGTATAAAAGTTCTCATAGTTTTCAACGAGTATTATTTCATTTATACCATGTTTTTTTAAATTGTGCTGTTCTTGTGAAGAAGGGATTTCATTTCGCAATACAATTCTGTATGCATCTTTTTGGCTACTTTTACTCTTATCATAAACAAATTGTAAATCTCTTTCTTCCTGTAAGCTACAACCAATAAATAGTAAATGCTCTTGTGCATAATCAGCAAGCAATGCTTTATAAATATCTGTATTATCTTCACTTGTTATCGCTTGCAAATACTGGCTTTGACTAAAAACTATATTATCTTGTATTTTGTCTATATATTTGCTTTCGTATTCTGCATCACCATGTAATTTATACAGTATTCTTTTAGATGTCTTTGGACGTCGAAATTTATGATAAGGTAATGTAGGATTAAAATCCGAATTTTTTTCTATCCCATCATCTACATTAAGAGTATATGCATACGGCCAATTTATCTTCGTCAAAAAGTCTACTTGGTGTTGAAACAAAACAACACCCGTATAAAAATCCTCAAAATATGTTGCACGCTCATCGCGAGATACATACTCAAAAAACAAATCTGAAATTTCAGAAAAATCCATTTCTTTAATATTACATTCCCGTAATGGACATGAGCCAGAATTTAATATCATGTCACACATACTTTCTGTAGCCCTTTTCCCATTAGGAACAATTCCATTTATAGATTGACATCCTGCAGTAAATCCTGCACCAAATAATAGGAATGAGTTTTTTCTCTACTGCATATTTTACTAATTGCTTGATACCTTCTTCATATTCTATAATATTTATTTGGTTCATCTTGTACTCCATTCTATTTACAAAAAACAGTTGTAATATTAGTATCCCTTTTTATACTTAACAGTTAAAAGTTTGCTCAACTAACAAGCCGGTCAAAATCCTCTTGTTTAGCTGGGATTTGCCTGCTGAAAATTATTTTTGTTATGGTTAATCCATCCTGCTGCGCCATAAAACGAAATAAATTCCTGCCCAGATACTTTATCATGCTGGCTTCTGCCATTACTTGTTGGGAAGATGTCCGAAGATACCGGAAACTGGATACTGATAGTTTATCTCCATAATTCAGACACAGCATCTGGATAATTCCCATAGCAATGCTGGCTAACAGCACATAACCTTCCGTTGCTTTTAATGTCCGGATAATCCGTGCCCTTTCCTCTGTGTCCTTCACCAGGGAAAGCGGAGCTGGACTGTTTTTCCTGCGGTAACGGTCAAGTTTCGGGACAGCTTTTGTCCAAAAGTGGTAAAACAGGCCGCCGAACTGCTGCTTAAACTCGCGGAACATGGTTTCGATCTTAAACCGGCAGGCATAGGCTATGATGATATCTTCGGCAGACATTGTTAAATCTGTGCTTACCAGGATGACCTGCTTTGCTTCATATTCCACCAGGACAAACCGCAGGGGCTGGTAAAGTTTCTGTCCCCACAGATAAATCCATGACTGGTAACGTGCTTCCTTATTGCCCCCATACATGGGAAGTTCTGCAGAGGTAAAAGATGCACCAGCCGAATGAAACCGTTCATGGACATGGACAGCTTTTCCCTTAACCGGGCGGCGTCCCCTGCCCTTATATTCCTCTGGCTGTTCATAGGCGGTGCAGTTCTTCTTTGCCCTTGTGATGACATGGATAAGATCTGGGTGCTGTTTTGATTCGTTCTGCCATTCCTCCAGCATGGGAACCGTGAGGAAATACCGATCCAGTACAAACAGGCAGCGGCCAAAATAACGGGCAGCCCGGAAGCCGTCACGCAGCATCTGCACCACATGGGAAACCGATTCATCTCCTTCCCAGCCGCAAATTGCTTTATCCCCATCATGAATCTGGATAGAAAGCGGCATACAGAAGATTTTGGTCAGGTTTCCAATCAATAGACCAACAGCGCCAAAGAACTGGCCATGGATAAACTCCTGTTTTGAAACACTTTCGGATTCCTGGACCATCTTTTTGGTGCAGGGCATATATTTTCCATCCACGGCCCTTTTTGTACCATCCCCGATCAGCACAGCCCTGCCGGAAATCCGATGAAGCGGGGCATGGCGGGCAGTGGTTTTTAACCATTGGTAAAAAATCGTGTCCCATTCCCAGGCAGACGCATGAAAAAAGTGTATCAGGCATGGATAAACCTTCGGGTTCAGGGCAAGGTCGCGAATGACGGAAGTTACTCCCAGAGAATCCGAACGAACCATGAAACCAGTAACAAGGATCACAAAGTACTCAAAGGCAGCGGTTCTGGAAAAGCAGGAAGAAAATGACAACAAAATTTCACTGATAAATTTCAACATAGGTATTCCAATCTGCCAAAATCTATGTTATCTTTATGGAAGAGATAACATTTTGGCGTAAGTGTATGTTTTTTGTTTGACAGCTTAAACATAACACATTTTACTTCAAAATGTTATCTTTTTTTATTTTAAATCAGTGAAGAACTTTTAACTCTCTAGAATACATAGAGACATTTTATAATACGGTAAGAATCCATAATCATTGTGGATATCTATCACCAAATGAATACGAGAATGTGTATGAACAGAAATTGAATAAGATGGAAAGATTGGCCGGATAAAAAATGGAAGATTGTAGGGTTTGTCAAGAAAAATGTGTAAGTTTTATAAAATTTTCTTACCGGCAGTTTTCAAAGCTGCCGGTTTTACATGGCAGAATCAATACTGTTCATATTTAAGAATGCGTGCCTGCATCTTGT
>CAJTFL010000059.1 GCA_910575565.1 Lachnospiraceae bacterium
ATAACCTATCCTCCGTAATTGTAGTGAAATAGTCTAAATATCTTTCGCCTACAATTATAGAGGGAACCAGCGGATTAGAAAATCCGCAGGAATATTTGGCTCTTACAAATTTACAGGTGGGATATATCAGAAAACTGCCACATAGACGGAGATGGAAAATATTGTGTGGACAAAAGCGGAGTATTCTTTCTTTTCTGTGGAAGGACTGCTGGAAATCTGATTGCGTTTCGGCTGCCAGATGGGTATAATATGAATAAGGAAAGGAAGATTCGTATGCAGAAGAAAACACCGGATTATGACAATGTATTTAAGACAATGAAGATGAAACACAAAAGATTATTCGTCTCCGTCATCAATGATGTGTTCGGCAGGAATTACCCCAGAGATGTAAAAGTAGAGATTTTGCCTTCGGAGGGTTATCTGACAGAAAATGAAACGGCGGACGGCAGCAAGGAAATAGAGGAACAGGTTTCAGATTTCCTAATCAGAATAGGGAGCGAAATTTATCTTTTGGAATGTCAGAGCTATGATGACGGTTCTATGGCGATCAGGATAGCGGAGTACGCTTTTATCGTAGCTAGACAATTTGCAACATGGGATATTGGTCATGCAACAATCCCGATGCCGAGATTTTCAATTATTTATGTCAAGAGGACGGACAGGACGCCGAAAACAACAACGATTACCTTTACCTTTCCAGACGGGCAGACAGTGGATTATCAATCGGACAATGTAATTTTAGCGGATTTTACAAAGGAAAAAATTGTTGAAAAAAGACTGTTCCCTTATATTCCGTTTTACATTGCGAGATACGAGAAAGAGATTGCATCAGAGGGCAATATTGAAAAAGCGGTAGAGGAGCTGACATATTTCAGGGATGAATTGGTTCGTCTGCATCAGGAGGGCGAGTTATCAGATGATGAGCTGGTAGACTTAAAGGGATTTGTCAATACTATCATTACACATATCACAAATGGCAATAAAAATGAAGAAAGGCTGGTGAATATTATGGGTGGAACCATTATTGAAACGGAATCTGAAAGGCTAATACGTTTGGGGCGAACACAGATGATTGTTGAACTTGGACAGGAAGATGGACTTGATGATAGGGCAATTCTGAAAAGATTGCAGGAAAAAATCGGATTATCCAAAGAAGAAGCAGAGATTTATTTTAAGAAGTATGGAAAGCAGCTTGTATAAGTTAATGAATTTGATGTAACAATAAAAAGTTTTTAAGCAGAGGGAAGTATTTCCATTAAAGATGGAGATACTTCCCTTTTTGCGTGGAAAATTTCACCTGAAAGGAGAATTTCAATGTTGAAAAAACCAATGACAACGGAAGAACTGTTTGACAAGATTAAGGGTATCCTGCAGGAAAAGGACAAACTGCCAGATATTTTGGATTATGGACTGGGGGCTTATCGTCCGGTTCCGATTAAAACCTATGAATTTGACCTGAAAAGCAATCTTGCCTATGGGGGCAGCGAGGGGATTTATCTGGATCTGTGGATAGAATATTTTGAGGACGATAAAAAGCGTACAAGCAGTATCGGCACATTTAAGACGCTTCACGAAAACGACGAAGCTATGCACACTATGGCTGCTTTGCTGGCAGATTTCATCCTTGAAGAAAGAGCCTATGTCAATGCAAATCTTGATGATTTCACTTGGGAGGGCGTAGACGTTTATCCACTTGATGAATCGGGGAACAGGCTGAAATGGGGGTATTCCTGTAACAATATGGAAGTTGCGCTAAAGCGGAAGGATGAACTGCTGGAAAAGCATCCGCAGGTAATTGTAAGGGATAATGCGACAAGGAAAGAAAAGGTGTTTAAACAACCAGCCCAGAAAGAAAAGGGAGGGGAAAGGAAAAAATGAGTCTGTATAATAAAGGCGGCGGAAAAATACCGGAGATTACAGTGGAGGAAAGGCTCAAAGTCCTGTTGGCAAATGCTATCGGAATCTATGCGGAAGCACATTCTGACCGATACAACAGCAGCAGCGAATTTCTGGAATTTCTGTATGGGGAGCTTGGCACTGATGGGGAAGAAATGAAAGAACTGGGTATTGATCTAACCGATATTCTGTAGGAAAGAGAGGTTTTATAATGATTAAGTTGGAAAATGGGAGTTATATCATAGGGTTTGATGACGGATACCAGCTTGGGAAAACGTCTAATTTTGTATTTGACAACGGGGTACACAGGCTTGGCAGCGTGGAGCCGACATTAAAAGAAAATTCCCTGTTTTATGACGGGGAATATTTTAAGGTCGGGGAAGGCAGGGCGGCTCTTACGGAGGATAAAATCTCTGACGATATGGCAATGCTGCGGACAATGGCGGCTGCCGCTATGGAGCTTAGGAATGCAGGAATCCATAAAGCGGAGATTGTGCTTGCGGTAGGTCTGCCGTTTTCAAACTATGGCAGGGACAAGCTGAAACTGATCGACTATTATAACCGGAAGAACAGACTGGATTTTTCATACGAGGATGAAGATTATTCCGTAGATATAACAAAAGTGATTGTCTGCCCACAGTGCTATTCCGCCATTGCTTCAAGGCTCGGCAACATGAAAGCCGATTACCTGATTGTGGATATAGGGAGCAAGACAACGGATGTTGTATATGTGCAGAACGGGCTTCCTGTTGAGAGCAGATCCATTACAATCGAAAAGGCAATGGTAAAGTGGATAAAGGAAATCCAGCGTGAAATGAAAGTCCAGACAGGGAAAGACATACCGGAGCATGAGGTGATGAAGATTGCGCTGAAGGAGGACAGCAATCTTCCGGCGGCTTATGCGGAGCTGATCCGTGGTATGCTGCGTGAGAAGATACATTCACTGGAATTAGAACTTGCGGAACGTGGGTACAGCCTTGACTATATCAATATCATCTATGTGGGCGGCGGTGCGCTGATGGCGCGTGACTATGCCGGAAAATACAGGGGCTATACGGCGTATGACTGTGACCTGTGCGCAAATGCAAAAGGGTATGAATTTCTCGCCAGCCAGATAGAAAGAAAGCAGGTGGCATGATGGCAGAACAGCAGAAATCCATATTTATCCGTTTTAATATGGATGATAAAAACGACAGGGAGCTTTATATGAAACTGACAGGGGAAGCGGGCAGTTCCGCTTCCCTGACCGCTTATGTCAAGAGGGTACTTGAAGAATATTTTACCCTGAATATCAAGATTGCGGACAGACAGGAATTTCATAACCAGATGCTTTCTGCTGTCAGGGAGGAAATGCAGTCGCAGGGGATGAAGCTGGTGGGCGCACTGCTCGCAGGTATTGCTGTTTCAATAAGGCTTAGTACGATTGCACTTGCCATTGCCCCATTGGTGTATCATGAAACAAGAAGTTTTTCCGCCCCATGGCATAGAACTTTGCCCTGCGCTCAGCAGCATTATTGGAAATCTCACATCTTCCATCCAGAAGATAATTCATTAGGGTTTCTTTATGGTTTCTGGCATAGTTTACTGCTTTTTCCAGGCGTTTGCCTTTCCGCTCTTGTACAAAAAGATTCTTATATTGACATTCCAGGAAAATATTGCAAGCTTTAGAAATATTGTGTATAGAGGATGGTTTCAAGATTTTTTTGAGAAATGTGCTGGCATTGTATATAGGATTATGGTATGCTGTTAACAATAAAAATTGAGACTTGAAAGGACATGATAAAATGATTTCTGCAATCTATAACAGACGAAGCATAAGAAAATTCTTAGATAAACCTATACCCCAAGAAGATATCATGGATATTATCCAAAGCGGAGTAAAAGCACCTTCTTCAAAAAACAGACAGCCATGGAAATATATCGTGATACAAGGAAATGCAAAAGCAGAAATGCTAAGAATTTTCCGACAGGGGATTGAACGGGAAGAAAACGAAAGAGCATTATTGCCACAAAGCAGACAACATATACCTGCGGCAAAATATACTGTGGATATCATGGAAGAAGCTCCAACGATAATTTTTGTTGTTAATTCTTTAGGAAAAGGTATTTTGTCAGAAATGACACCCGAAGAACATATTTATGAAATCTGTAATATTCAATCGATAAGTGCTTCCATACAAAATATGCTTCTTGCTGCTACGGAAAAAGGAATAGGCAGCCTTTGGATATGTGATATTTATTTTGCATATTCAGAACTATGTGAATGGCTAAACAGTGATGGACAGCTTATTGCGGCGATTGCGTTTGGCTATCCTAATGAATTTCCTAATGAAAGGCCACGCAAAAAACTTGATGATATCGTTGAATGGAGAAATTAGGCAATCAAACTAAAACAGACAAATTCATGCTTGAAGAAGAATCTTATGGGAACAACCTTAAAACTCAAGCTCCTGAAGAAACGAAAAAAGGCTGAACGCATCCAACGTGAGATTGACTTCGTTGGAACGAGGGTTTGTCAAGAAAAATGTGTAAGTTTTGGGAGTGTAAAATAAAGTGTGTAAGTTTAGAAATACAGCAAATCTAACAGCACGCTTTATTTTTCTGTGTAAGGTGTGCTATACTCGAAGAAAGGATGA
>CAJTFL010000060.1:0-2083 GCA_910575565.1 Lachnospiraceae bacterium
AAAACCGTCAACCACCCCTTATTATAAGCAGTCGTTTAAGCAGGTTGAAACCCGTAAGGTGCTTTCGTGTAACGAACTAAAATGAGTGGTAATAAGTGTGGATGGGACAATTACAGATTTATTTTGGAGGTTACAGATGATAAGTGTAGGAATTGATGTGTCAAAAGAAAAAAGTACCGTATGTATCTTGAAGCCTTATGGTGAGGTTGTGAGCAGGCCTTTTGAAGTCTGTCATGTGGAGAAAGAACTGTCCGAACTGACTTCCATGCTGCTGCGTCTGAATGATGATGTTCGTGTAGTTATGGAAGCCACCGGGATCTACCATTTGCCTGTATTATGCTATCTGAAAGAAAAGGGGCTGTTTGTGGCAGTGGTCAATCCATTTGAAATGAAGGAATACCGTTGTCAGGGACTAAGGCGTGTGAAAACAGATAAGCAGGATGCCATTACAATCTCTAACTATGGGATTGACCATTGGTACAGGCTGAAGAACTATGAGGCAGAAGAAAGCGTCTATGCGGAGCTGAAGCTTTTGGGAAGGCAGTACCGTCACTATATGCGGATGCGTGTGGAAAGCGTGTTGGAACTGACTCATCTTCTGGACTATACGATGCCTGGGATCAAAACGCTGCTGAAAGGCTGGAATGAAACAAATGGGAAAGATAAGCTGGGGGATTTTGCGGAAGAATACTGGCATTATGACAATATCACGAAGAAATCGGAGGAACAGTTTATAAAGAGTTATTTAAAATGGGCAAAAGAGAAGGGATACCACCAGAGCCAGGATAAAGCCATCAAGATTTATGCGCTGGCAAAAGAAGGCATCCCCACAGTGCCCTCCGATACCCCATCGACCAAAATGCTGGTACAGGAGGCAGTACGGGTGTTACGAGAAGTCGATAACACTCTGATGACTATTCTAACACAGATGCAGGCATTAGCCAAGAGTCTGCCGGAATATCCGGTTGTCAGGGCAATGGGGGGTGTTGGAAATGTCCTTGCGCCCAAATTGATTGCAGAGATTGGGGATGTGAGGAGATTCCATAGCGGAAAAGCCCTGATAGCCCACGCAGGAATCGATGCGCCTCCATATCAATCAGGGCAGTTCATTGGAACAGAGAGAAAAATATCCAAGAGAGGATCTTCCAGTCTGCGTAAGATCGGATATGAAGTGATGAGATGCCTGAAAACACATAAAGAACCAGAAGACGCAGCCGTGTATAGGTTTATCTTGAAGAAAGAAAAAGAAGGGAAATCGAAACGTGCAGCTAAGATAGCAGGATTAAATAAATTTCTCAGGATTTATTATGCACGTGTGATGGAAGTATACCAGAATTAAAAAGAACTAAAGCAGAGAATACGACAGACCGGATTTTCCACCGGTCTAATTGTCGTGGGAAAAATTCATATTAAAAATTTGTTACCATTCACAGCCATTTTAATTTCTGATGTTTAATGAATTCCCACTGGGGCTTTTTTATTGGCATAATGCGCTGCTTTTAGTGGTTGTATTTATTAATAAATATAGCCACTGCACATTGACTTTTTATAGTGGTTGTAATATAATGTATATATAGCCACTATTGGAAGGAGAAAACGTTATGCCTACTATTGTTAAACACTTCGATAAAAAATCAGGAAAGACCCGGGTTTACGAATCTACTCCCCACTATGACCCTGTTACCAAGCAATCAAGACCGAAGAGGAAATATCTTGGTACTCTCGATCCCGAAACAGAGGAATTGATCCCATCTTCCGGTCGCAGGGGCAGAACAGCATCTTCGAAAAATGTTACCACCATGGAAGAAGATACCGCTTCTGCAAGGAACAGAGATTTTCAAAAAATCATTTCCGAAAAAGAAACAGAAATCGCCTCTTTACAGTCTGAGGTGAAAACCCTGAAAGCTACTATCAGGGCATATGAAAAAGTATGCGCTTCCATCTCCAATACTTTAAGAAAGGCTCCTGTGATCTATGATTAAATATACCGGTGATCTGCGCTGTGACTTTGAAAAAGCAACGGCAGAAATCACGAAACTTAAAGACCGCATCCTGGGGTACCAGGAGCAGACAGCTTCACTAC
>CAJTFL010000060.1:2206-3703 GCA_910575565.1 Lachnospiraceae bacterium
AAGAATTATCAGGAATCCCTCGCTGAAAAAGATGCCATTATCAAGGAACTGCAGAACCGTCTTGCCCATGCGGAGGCTCTCCTTAACCATGATGGCAGCAATACCGGTACCCCAACATCGCAGACACCGATAAATAAAAACAAGGTTATCCCAAACTCCCGCCGCAGTTCAGGCAGGAAGAAAGGCGGACAGCCTGGACATCCCAAAGCAGCCCTTGAAGCGCCGGAGGAATCTGAGATCACAGATACCGTCGGGCACCCATTACAGGACGATGAATGCTGTCCAAAATGCGGGCTTACAGACTGCGCCCCAACCGGCGAGTCCGAAGTTAAATTTGAATACGATGTACGCATTAAAGTCGTTAAGATCAAACACGAATTCTTTTATTACGAATGCAGCAACTGTGGCACTGTATTCCGGTCACAGATACCCCCAAACCTCAAGGAGAAGGTTCAGTATGGCAGCGGATTGCAGGCTTTTGCTTTATCACTCACAAATACCGTCAATGCCGCTATGAACAAAGCATCCATGTTTCTTGCCGGAATCACCGGCGGTGAATTAATGCCCTGTGAGGGATACATTGCGAAACTCCAGGCCCGTGCCGCAAATGGGCTCCGCCAGTTTCGCCAGGATCTGAAGCTTGTCCTGATCACAAGAAAGATCGTTTACTGGGACGACACGGTCATCTTCATTCTTGCGCAAAGAGCATGTTTCCGATTTTATGGAGACGAGTCCATTGCCTGCTATACAGCGCATGCACACAAAGACATGGAAAGCCTTGATGACGACAATGTACTGAATCTCCTGACATCGGATACCAAAACCATGCACGACCATAACACCGTAAACTACAATGACAGGTACAGCTTTGAGAATATCGAGTGTAATCAGCATCTTCAGCGTGACTGCCAGAAGAATACGGATGATACCTGCCATCAATGGTCTGATGATCTGAAAAAGCATATCAGCGCAACCATCAGGGATCGCAATGATGCCATAGCCCGGGGCGAGGGTTCTTTCAGCGAAGCCTGCATAAACGAGTTTCATCATAAAATAGATGAATACCTTAAAAACGGATGGAGTGAAAATGAGTCTGATCCAAACAACTACGGGGCATCCTTTGAGCGGACTCTGCTTACCAGAATTGCCCAATACCGCAGAAACTATTTCCTGTGGGTTGAGGATTTCAGTCTGCCGACCACCAATAATCTCAGTGAACGCGGGCTTCGAGGTGTAAAATCCCACATGAAAATATCGGGACAGTTTGAATCAGAGACTGCGGCCGATAACCATGCGCTCAACCGAACATACATCGAAACCTGCCGTCGTAATGGCATAAATGAAATTGATGCGTTGCAACGATTATGCGAGGGGAATCCTTATACGGTTGCCGAAATCTTCTCGGTCTAATCTTCCTAAAAACACATCAGAACATTGAAAGCGGTGTTACAGCTCCGCTTTATTTGTCGTTCCATCAAACCGACTGTGAATAGTAAC
>CAJTFL010000061.1:0-650 GCA_910575565.1 Lachnospiraceae bacterium
GATCGGGTAGGAGGCTACCCATTAGTTGAGTAGCCGACCTCCCACACCACTGTACGTACCGTTCGGTATACAGCGGTTCAATAGTTTTCACGATACTTTTAGATAATAGTCAAGCATGGAGATATAGCCCAGCTTGGCTATTATTTTATTGGTAAGGGCAACGCTTAATATCTGTGCTGTCCTCCAGTAACCTTTCCGGCTGTTGGCTATCTGATGCACCTGCCATTCTTCAAGCTTTAACGCCCTTAGGTTTCGGTACCTCGTCTTCACCTTTTTCCATTGTTTCCAATAGATTGCCCGTATCCTGCGCCGGAGCCATTCATCCGTCTCCGTCATCAGTCCTTTCATGTCTGCAAGTTTGTAGTAATTTATCCACCCTCTGACATACTCCGCAAGTTTCTGTCTCCGGTAGTCGTTACTCCACCCTTTGTTTTTCCGGGTGATCTCCCTTATCCTGCCTTTCATCTTTCCGGCGCCCTTAGGGTGTACCCGGAATCTGCACTTCCCTCTGTTCCTGTAAAATGCGTATCCCAGATATTTTATTTTGCCCACATGGGTTACTGTTGTTTTGGCTCGGCTTACTTTCAGGAATAACTCTCCCTCTATGAATGGGATGATGTTTGCAAGCGTCCTCTCCGCACTCTTCCTGC
>CAJTFL010000061.1:945-2797 GCA_910575565.1 Lachnospiraceae bacterium
CTTACAGAATATCAGCGCGTCATCCGCATACCTCACGAACCGGTGCCCCCTGCTTTCCAGTTCCTTATCCAGTTCATTCAGCATCACGTTCCCACACAGCGGACTTAACGGCCCGCCCTGTGGTACTCCTTCCTCCGTTTTCTCAAAGTATCCGTCCTGCAATACTCCTGCATTCAAGTATTTGTGTATCAGCGATGCCACTCGTCCATCCTTGATTGTCCGTGACAGTACCTCTATTAATTTGCTGTGGTTTACCGTATCAAAGAACTTCTCTAAATCCATGCTCACCACATACACATATCCTTCGTCTGCATTCTTCTTACAGGCCTTCAATGCGTCATGCTGGTTCCTCCCCGGTCTGAACCCATAGCTGTTCTCTGAAAACTGTGGTTCAAACAGGGGCGTCAGTTCCTGGGTGACCGCCTGTTGAACCAGGCGGTCTACCACTGTGGGCACAGCCACATCAAAATGCACTTGATCACAGCAAGGATTTAGGAACAGCAACCATCCTCCATCCTTACCACCCTCTGTTCGGTCAGAGTTTCCCTGTCCTCAAAATCCGGAAACTTGACGGCCAGAACCGCTACTCTCTCTATACTGGGGACGATGTATTCTCTGTCCCTGAGTCCTGGGTCACAGATACCAGCCAGAACGCCTTTGCCGAAGGCTATTTTAATACTGATTCCATAAGGGCCCTCCTTGAACTTGCCCATCTGCTTCTTGAATAATCAGATTTCTTATACCATAAGGTAGACTTTTCTCTCTCCTTATGCTATAATCTTATCATGAATACTACTAATAAGATTAGAAGGCCCTACCAATCAATGACCACGGACACTCTCAAAGCACGCCGTCAGGAACTCCTTGGCATGATGCCGGATCCGGCCCATGTCATAAGAGCTTCCCTGATCACCAGATCCATCAAATGCGGCAAGCCTAACTGCAGATGTGCCAATGGCGAAGGACACAAAAGCCTGTATCTTTCTTCTTATTACAATGGGAAGACCCAGCTTGACTCTGTCCCGAAATCTTTTCAGGACAAGGTTTCCCAGTGTATCAAGGATTATGAGGATATCACCGCGCTGCTCGCAGAGCTTAGCCGCATCAACCTGGAACTGTTCCGGCGCAGAGAGAGCGACCTTTAGCCTGAAAGGAGGAGGCTTTCATGGAAGCAACTCTCATGTATCTGACCGGCAATGACTCCCGGCTCGCACAGGATCTTATATCGGCATTGTCCGCCCTGTTCCTCTCCTTCTTTTCAGCGGAAACGGAGGAAGAACATGAAACAGAATCCATCAGTCCCGCCCAAAGTGCGGGCGGAACACCTGGGCAGGGAAGCCCTGGTTTATGTCCGTCAGTCAACGATGGCCCAGGTCCGCTTCAATCAGGAGAGCACACACAGGCAGTATGCCCTCAGGGAAAGGGCACTGTCCCTGGGCTGGCCGGAAGAACACATCCGCGTAATCGATGGGGATCTTGGCATATCCGGCTCCGGAAGATCCAGACGCCCCGGTTTTGCCCAGCTTGTGACAAGCGTGTCCCTGGGCGAGGTCGGCGCGGTATTCGGACTGGAGATATCACGCCTTGCCCGCTCGTCTGCCGACCTTATGAAGCTTCTTGAGCTGTGCAGTCTGTTCGGCACCCTCGTCATTGACGAAGACGGCATCTATGACATGGCTGATTTTAACGACCGGCTCCTTATCGGCCTAAAAGGAACCATGGGTGAAGCGGAACTCCACTTCCTTCATGCCCGCATGATCGGCGGCAAGGAAAATGCCGCTTCCAGGGGGGAACTGCGTTTTCCTCTCCCTGTAGGCTATGTCTACGACCCGGATGGCAAGCCGGTCATGGA
>CAJTFL010000062.1 GCA_910575565.1 Lachnospiraceae bacterium
AAATTCTTTAGGTTAGAATCGATGATGGGGTAAACGAAAAAGCAGTTTTGGCATTCCAGTGAACTGCCCCTTCGTTTACACCATTTTCGATTTGACCTAATTGAACAAAGTGAGCGTCCGGGTAGCTTCTACCTATGGACTTTCAATCTTTTGTTCTTGCCCATGATTATACAGGATTTTCTGTGCGGAAGCTATAGAAATCAAGTAATTCCAGATAAATGGGCATAACAATAAAACCTCAAACTTTGAGGCTTCAGAAAACGTATGAAAGAATAAGATTTTAACATCTTTGTGGCATTCGAAGCTGTGGTTTTCCAAGATGCCCACCACAGGCTTTACACACACAAATATTTATCCCATAAAGCTGTTTTAATATTTCCGGCATTTCCTTACCTCGAAGTTTCGAGAGATACTTTTGGCATCCAAGAAGATTTCGGCACAAAGTAAGTTTCTTGCTTTTAGTACGGGAGCATAACAAACCATAATGCCGAATCCTGACAAAACGTTTTGGCGGCACATGCATCAGAAACCGTCGTATAAATTCAACACCAGAAAGGACCAGTTCTTTCCATTGTCCTTTGTTCCGGTAATCTTTTACATAAAAAGTAATGTTTTCATCATCCATGCAGATGATGCGGTGATTGCTGATGGCAATCCGATGGGTGTATTTTCCCAGATAATCAATCACAGACTGTGCGCCGTTAAAAGTTTTCTTACAATAAGGAATCCACTCCGCAGAGTAACAGGAATTAAGCAGTTCTTTAAATGCATAGTGGTTGCGGTATTTTCCGGCTGTCCCATGAAACTCAAGCTGACCGGTTTCCCAAAGCACTTTCAATTCTTCCATGTATTTTCCACGGAATACTTTGGAAATGATCCGGACTGGAAGGAAAAATTCAGTGCCGTTATCCTTCCATTCATTTTTGGGCGTCAATCCTCCGCCGAGCAGTATTGTGTGGATATGGGGATGAAAGTTCATTTCAGAACCCCATGTATGCAGGATGCAGATATATCCAACAGAAGCACCAAGATGCTTGGGGTCAGCAGCCAGTTCACGGATTGTAGCAGAAGCAGCGTGATACAGTGTGTCATACAGTTGCTTCTGATTACTGTAAATAACCGGATTCAGGATATCCGGAACTGTAAATACGAGATGGAAGTAAGGTGCATCAAGCACGTCCTCTCTGCGGGCATCCATCCACATTTCCTTTGGAACAGCCTGGCACATGGGACAACAACGGTTACGGCAGGAATTATAGTGAATCTGAACAGCACCACAGTCTTCGCATATACTGACGTTTGCACCATATGCCCCGGTTTTGCAGTTCAAGATGTTCCGAGCGACTTTTGCCTGTTCTGGAGAAGGAGAAAACTTTTCAAGGTATGCCGGATAAAAACACTGGAAAATATCCTGAATGGTGGGCTTATTCATAGTCCGCGCCTTCTTTCCTGTCAAATGGGCTTTGGATTCCCATGAGGGATTTATTGCTGACATGGAGATAAACTTCCGTAGATTTTGGGTCACGGTGTCCAAGCAGTGCCTGAATATTCTGTCGTTCTACTCCCTGCTCCATCAGATGAGTTGCAAAGCTATGACGGAGAGAGTGTGGCGTTGCATTCTTTGGAAGTCCAGCATCGGATACTGCCCGTCTCATCACTTGCTCCAGTGTATTGACTGTCAGGTAATTACCGGTAAATTTATTAGGAAACAGGATTCCACGGGGACGTCCTTTCTCAAACCAGTATTGTGTAAGGATGTCCAGACACCGTTTGGAAAGAATCGTATAGCGATCCATCCGGTTTTTTGTATCCCGGACATGGATCTGCATATTTGTGCGGGAGATATCATCATAATGCAGATGGATTACTTCGGAAACACGCATTCCGGAAGAATACATCGTTGCAAACATAGCTTTATATTTTATGTCATCAACAGCGTCCAACAAGCGGTCGATTTCATCCATCGTCAAAACAGTTGGAAGTTTGTGTTCCGGAATCATGCGCGGGACTGTAATGTCATCCCAAAGGATGTGCAGGACATTCCGATAGAAAAAGCGGATGGCGGAATTATAAAGGTTCAGGGTAGTGGCTTTCAGCCCTTCGTCCCTTTTTGCAAGAAGAAAAGCCCTGACATCCTGGCAGGTAAGTTCTTCCGGACTCTTACCTTGATATTTTAGAAAGTAAGAAACATAGTTTTTATAACAATTGATGGAACGTTCTTTGAGGTTGCGGATTTTTCCGGCTTCCTCAAGCTGTTCTAAATATTTTTCGTACATAATAAAATCCTCCATGTAAAATCAGTAACAATCAAAAACACTGCTTTACACGGAGGTGCATTCGGGTCATAAAACCGCTTGCCAATCAAGCGGAAGGGTGGTATTCTTTTCATAGGCAGTGGGAACGATCCTGTTTGATTGTTTTGTTGTGGTGACTTAACAATACTACTTTTAGGACTTGCTTTCCACTGCTTTTGTTATA
>CAJTFL010000063.1 GCA_910575565.1 Lachnospiraceae bacterium
CTGTTTGATTGTTTTGTTGTGGTGACTTAACAATACTACTTTTAGGACTTGCTTTCCACTGCTTTTGTTATAGAAAATAGAAAATCGCTATGCCATAGCCCTGGCAGGCCATCGCGCAGCGATTTTGTTCAATCAGAATTTACAGGGATGACACTATGCGAAAAGATATTTTGAAGAATTTACAACAGGAAATATATGACAGATGCCAAAAAGAAACAAATAAATTTGGCATGGGGTGTTATTATCATATTGTTGCAGTGGTTAAAAATGCAGAAATTCTGGCAGAAGAATATGGAGCAGATAAGGAAATTGTTATGATAGCAGCGTGGTTACATGATATTGCATCTATCACAGAATACAGCTTGTATGAACTTCATCATATACATGGAGCAGAAATGGCATATAGTATTCTAAAAGAATATGGTTATGAGGACAAAAAAATTTTATTAGTGCAAAAATGTATTAAAAATCATAGAGGAAGTATATCTCTTGAAAAAAATAGTATCGAGGAATTATGCGTTGCTGATGCTGATGCAATTTCACATTTTGACAGTCTACCAAGTTTGTTGTATTTAGCTTATGTTCAAAGAGGGATGGGGATTGAAGATGGTAAGGAATTTGTAAAAAATAAACTGATAAGAAGTTTTCAAAAATTATCTGCAAGAAGTAAAAAGCACTATCAAAATAAATTTGAAAAAACCATGGAAGTCTTAGGGTAACAGCTTCAAATTTGCAAGGAGAAATGTATGATTAGAATAAGACCATATAAAGCTTCGGATGTAGATACGATATTATCGTGGTGTCAAGATGAAAAAGCATTTTATCAATGGACAGCAGGTGTACTTGGTAATTACCCAATAACACAAAATGAATTTTGCTTTGTTGAATCTCTAATGCCGTTTACTGCATTTGATGAAACTGGAATTGTTGGTTTTTTTACACTAAGGAATCCTGATGAATCTTTGGATGAATTACGCTTTGGATTTGTTATTATAAATCCTCACAAGAGAGGAAAAGGCTATGGAAAAGCTATGCTCCAGTTAGGTCTAAAATTTGCATTTGAAATATATGGAGCAAAAAAAGTATCATTGGGTGTTTTTGAGAATAATCTTCCAGCTTATTACTGTTATAAGGCAGTCGGTTTTAGCGACGTAGTTCTTGATACAACAGAAAGATATTGTATTCTGGGTGAGGAATGGAAGTGCAAAGAATTGATTATGGAAAATAGATAGATTCCAGTTTATAGATTTGAACAAATCGGTATTTAAGGAGTTGTTGAAATGGAGATTAGATACATCACCAAAGATGATAATCCTCTTGAAATAAGCAAAATATATGAAAGTAGTTGGAAATACGCATATAAAAACATTATTCCTCAAAACTATCTTAATAGTATTCCAACGGGGCAATGGGCTAATAGTATCAATAAAATTGGTATGAATAACCTTGTTCTGATAGAACATGGGCGTCTTATAGGTACTGCAAGTTTCTGTAAATCAAGATGGGAAAAATACAGCGAATATGGAGAAATCGTTTCCATATATTTTTTGCCTGATTACATTGGAAAAGGATACGGTAGGTTATTGCTTAACAAGTGTATTAAAGAATTAAAACAATGCGGATTTAGTAAAGTGCTTTTATGGGTTTTGGAGGATAATCATAGAGCAAGAAAATTTTATGAAAAAAACGGATTTATTTATTCAGAAGTATTTCGGGATGATAATATCGGTGGGAAAGATATAAGAGAGGTATTGTATTTCCTTGTATAGATAAATTCAAATTGAACAAAATCGCTGCGCGATGGCCTGCCAGGGCTATGGCATAGCGATTTTCTATTTTTTATAACAAAAGCAGTGGAAAGCAAGTCCTAAAAGTAGTATTGTTAAGTCACCACAACAAAA
>CAJTFL010000064.1 GCA_910575565.1 Lachnospiraceae bacterium
CACTTTGTTCAATTAGGTCAAATCGAAAATGGTGTAAACGAAGGGGCAGTTCACTGGAATGCCAAAACTGCTTTTTCGTTTACCCCATCATCGATTCTAACCTAAAGAATTTGCTTATTCGTCCATCATGTATTAGCTGTTTAGAAGTTTTGTCAAAACCTCAATAGAAGCGTCCATTTTCACAGAGACTTCTTCCATTGTCATGCCGGAAGCAAGAAAACGCTTTATCACCATTTTCATATCTTCGCCGACCTCTATGATATGCCCATCCAAATCGTAAAACCGGATCACTCGCTGGCCCCAACTATGCTCGATCACTTCTCCCAGATATTCAATATCCGGGTATTCTTTCAACTTGTTCAGAAAACCGTCAAAGTCCTGTTCCTCAAAGACGATTTCCGCATTGTTGGATTTCTTCAATATCTTTTCTTTCGGCAGATTCACAAGCCAGTCAAAATCCTGCTGCAATGCTAGGCCGCAGGTAAAAGCAATGTTTCTGCCATAATCCTGGAACACCTCTAATCCAAACAAATCCTCATAAAATTTTCTTGCGGCGTTAATATCAGCCACAGATATAAGCATACATACGTGTTTCATGCAAATACTCCTTTCAAGCTGTGCTTTTGCATTTTTATAAAAGGTGAACTATAATTCTCCGTAATTTCAACCGGATGCTTACTGTTCTTCACGGTTGAACATTTATTATATCATAGAGCAGCCTGTACCTCCACTTTTTCATCTCCGGTTTTGTCCAAGATTTGTCCTGTTTTTGTCCAAGTTTAGCCCTATCGGTATTTCCCGTAATTCTTTCCGAAATTGGTGAGCAAAACGAATCGTTTTAACTGTACCGCCTTTTTCCCGACCGTCATACACTGCAATTACACGGTCTGAATGTTCCGCCATGTAGCGGTTACGCTTGGCATAAACATTGGGCTTATATTCTTCCTGAATTACAATAACCTCTGCACAGGCGTCCAGAAGGGCGTTTGTGTGTTCTTTCTGGCACAGGCTGTCCAGCCGTTTTCGGTATGGAAGCGCTGCAATCAGCTTCAAGCCTGGATTTTTACTCTGCAGCTCCAAAACAATTTCCGCAAAGTATTGATCCACGCCATCAGCAAAGCCGGACAGAAAGACAGTAAAGCCATCGTTTACTGCTTTTTCAATTTCCCGGCGCAGCACTTTCTTTACATGGGCGGTTTCATCTGCAGGTATATCTCTGTGTCCTGTGACACAACAGGTCTTTTCTTCCATTAGGTTCCTCCGTTTAATAGATTTAATTTTGTATCTACTATCATTATAATAGGTTTATTTTTCAAGTCAACGCAAATACCCTTTTCCTATTTGTGAATAGAAGTGATATATGAGGTACAATCTATTACAGAATAGGAGGTGGTCTGATGTATGAAGAATTCGTCCCGGAACGGCTGGCAAAGCTGAGATTACAAAAGGGTGTATCTGCACGCGACATGTCATTGTCGTTGGGGCAAGCGAACAACTACATCAATAACATCGAAAACAAAAAATCACTTCCTGCCATGCAGTCCTTCTTTTATATCTGCGAATATCTCGGCGTAACGCCGAAGGAATTCTTTGACGAAGAAAATCTTTATCCAGAGACCTTGCAGGAATTTATTGCAGAGGCAAAGAAACTAGATTCCAAATCAATGACATATATCCTCGGCATTATGAAAGAATTGGACAGATCGGGTAGGAGGCTACCCATTAGTTGAGTAGCCGACCTCCCACACCACTGTACGTACCGTTCGGTATACAGCGGTTCAATAGTTTTCACGATACTTTT
>CAJTFL010000065.1 GCA_910575565.1 Lachnospiraceae bacterium
GACTGCCAGGGACAACCTGGAGGAAGGTGGGGATGACGTCAAATCATCATGCCCCTTATGATTTGGGCTACACACGTGCTACAATGGCGTGAACAGAGGGAGGCGAAGGGGCGACCTGGAGCAAACCCCAAAAATAACGTCCCAGTTCGGACTGCGGCCTGCAACCCGGCCGCACGAAGCTGGAATCGCTAGTAATCGCGGATCAGAATGCCGCGGTGAATACGTTCCCGGGTCTTGTACACACCGCCCGTCACACCATGGGAGTCAGCAACGCCCGAAGTCAGTGACCCAACCGAGAGGAGGGAGCTGCCGAAGGCGGGGCAGGTAACTGGGGTGAAGTCGTAACAAGGTAGCCGTATCGGAAGGTGCGGCTGGATCACCTCCTTTCTAAGGAATTGAGTAGGGGCTTGTGTATTGTTGGATCTTTAAGAGGTCCGGATTTTCCGGTGGCGATGCGCTTAGGGGATACACCCGTACCCATCCCGAACACGATGGTTAAGGCCTAAGCGGCCGATGGTACTATATTGGCGACGATATGGGAGAGCAGGTGGCTGCCGGATCTNTTTCAAGCAATGCCTGGGGCAGCAATGCCAGGGCATCCGGCATCGGAGCGGGCTTATAGCTCAGCCGGTTAGAGCGCACGCCTGATAAGCGTGAGGTCGGTGGTTCGAGTCCACTTAAGCCCATTGCATATGCTGATGGGGCATATGCGCACGTACCTTGAAAACCGCATACTGAATGAAACATCTAGATATTCCTATAGACGAAGAATATCAAGACATCCGAGGAGGTATGTGCCCCATGGACGGCGGCCATCATTGGTGGCAGCATGGAAGCGGGGCCATGCCGTAAAGAGAACTTTGTAACAAACGAGCCAGACAGCCCAACGCTATGGGCTGGGCAGGCAGGCGCAGGGGCGCCTGGCTGCCGTTGGCCAAGCTGGTAAGAGCACAGGGTGGATGCCTTGGCACTAAGAGCCGATGAAAGACGTGATAAGCTGCGATAAGCTCCGGGGAGGGGCAAATACCCACCGATCCGGGGATTTCTGAATGGGGAAACCTATTGGGGCATACCCCCAATGTCCATGCGCCAATCCATAACGCATGGAAGGGAACCCGGCGAACTGAAACATCTAAGTAGCCGGAGGAAAGGAAAGAAAAATCGATCCCGGGAGTAGCGGCGAGCGAAACCGGGGGAGCCCAAACCGGCGTGCGTGCACGCCGGGGTTATGGACTGCCACAAATGTGAGCTGGATTGCTACCAGAAAGGCCTGGGAAGGCCTGCCATAGAGGGTGAGGGCCCCGTATGGGAAAGCAATAGGCAGCAGGCAGGATCCAGAGTACCGCGAGACACGTGGAACCTTGCGGGAAGTCGGGGGGATCACCCCCCAAGGCTAAACACTCCTTAGTGACCGATAGCGCATAGTACTGTGAAGGAAAGGTGAAAAGGACCCCGGGAGGGGAGTGAAAGAGAACCTGAAACCCTGTGTTTACAAGCT
>CAJTFL010000066.1 GCA_910575565.1 Lachnospiraceae bacterium
CGCATTCTTAAATATGAACAGTATTGATTCTGCCATGTAAAACCGGCAGCTTTGAAAACTGCCGGTAAGAAAATTTTATAAAACTTACACATTTTTCTTGACAAACCCACTTCCTCATCAAAAATCCTTACAAAATCAAGCTTCCAAAGAGCCTATTGCGTAACATATGTCCATCATCAATTATCCAACAATTCCTGATAACTCACTCCCAAAACCTTTGCAATAACCTTCAACTCAATATCCGTCACAAACCTTTTGCCACTCTCAATCCTTTGCACAGCATTTTTATCTATATCCAGCCCCGCCATTTGCAACATATCCGCCAGCTTCCTCTGTGAAGTTTTCTCTGGAAGCCGCTCCCGGATTTCCTTTACTTTCTGCCCGCATATATTGTTTTCACCATCAGCCGCCTTATTCTTATACATAAATCCTCTCCTATTTGACATTTAGTGATTGTCATTTTCTCCATTATATGCTAAACCACAAAAGAATTGACATTTACTATGTGTCAAATACTGATTTTAGTAAAAGGAGAGCATTTATGAAAAGCATATTGCCAGAATTGTATAAGGGAAAGATTTTCCCGGCAGAGCAATATTCTCCCAGAAGTGAAGCATACCGAAAAATTCATCAAGAACACTACCAACACTATGATGACTTCATCGAAACTTTAAGCAAAGTAAATCCACCTCTGGATAAGAAATTCATTGAAATCATGGACGAACAGCTTGACGTTATCCCCTATGAATTTTCAGAAATGTTCATTGACGGCTTCCGCTTAGGCGCAAGAATTATGATTGATATTTTTCAAGGCGATTTAGACATCAGAGAGAATGAGCCTTCCGCTAAATAGCAAAGCCCCACCAGCCTGTCAAGGGTAAATAAACGACTGTCGCCGCCTTTGACAGACTGGCAGGGCTTCGCTGTATGACCCCCAAAAAACCTTACCAGTTTTCAGTTGTCATTTCCGAAAATCAGTAAGGTTTTTCTGTTATTGAAGTATTTTTTATTCAGTGAGTGATACCTAAAATGTTGCCAGTACCTAAACAAATTTGCTTGAGACCCGCATAAACACTAGCTTTCTAAAGTCCATTTCATCACTCGAACTCAATGATCATCAGTGGTTTGTAGGTTTGAAAAAATAGTATCGGATCGAATTTTGCAAGAGCCCGTGCCATTGTATTATCCATGGAAACATAGGTACGGCTCTGCTCCGCCGCTAAATGTTTTAGCATCGTCGTCTTTCCAACCTGCCTTGCACCTGTTACAAGAATCGCTAAAAAAAAGAACTCATGTACAGAAATTTACGCTCCACATAAATCATAGCCCAACCTCCATTTAAGATAAAATAAGCAGTTTCGGAAACTCTTTAAAGCCCATATTTCCGCTCTTTTTTTGTTTGCCTTTTTATTTCTTCCTCCATACTCCAGAGAAAAATATCATAAAATTTATCAAATACTATTGACTTATAACCCAAAATGTGC
>CAJTFL010000067.1 GCA_910575565.1 Lachnospiraceae bacterium
GGGAGTGTAAAATAAAGTGTGTAAGTTTAGAAATACAGCAAATCTAACAGCACGCTTTATTTTTCTGTGTAAGGTGTGCTATACTCGAAGAAAGGATGAAGAAAAAGGATGGGTACGGCACTTATGGCACGAAGAAACAGACAGAACACAAAAGGAGCAGCAATCGCACAGGCAATTATGGAGGAATACCAGCCGCAGACAAGGGAAGAGATGCAGGATGCCATCAAGGACATCTTCGGTCCGATGTTTGAGGCCATGCTCCAGGGTGAAATGGATTCCCACCTGGGATATGGAAACAACGAGCGCGGGGAAAAGAATACCACGAACAGGCGCAATGGTTATTCCCATAAGTCCGTCAATACTGCATATGGGAAAATGGATGTTTCCGTGCCCAGGGACCGGGAAGGAAGCTTTGAACCCAAAGCAATTCCCAAACGCACAAAAGATGTCAGCGGGATCGAGGACAAGGTATTGTCCATGTATGCGAGAGGTATGAGCCAGCGCGATATTGCTGATACTGTGGAAGACATATACGGTTTTGATATTTCCCATGAGACCATTTCAACGATTACGGACAGGGTAATCCAAACTGCACAAGAATGGCAGAACCGTCCACTGAAAAAGTTCTACACATTCCTTTTTGTCGACTGTATTTACGTTACCATACGAAAAGAAATGGAGACAAAAAACTGTGCGGTATATGTCGTTTTAGGCTATGACGTAAACGGCATAAAGGATGTACTGGGGCTTTGGATCGGCGAATCGGAAGGGAAACACTATTGGATGCAGATATTTGACGAGATCCGGGCAAGAGGCGTGGAAGATGTGCTGTTCATCAGCATGGATGGCGTATCGGGATTGGAAGAAGGGGCAAGGAGCATCTTCAAAGATGTTGTAGTGCAGCGCTGCATCGTACACTTGATCCGAAATTCCATCAAATACATACCGTCAAAAGAGTATAAGGCATATACTGCCCAGTTAAAGAAAGTATATGGGGCGCCCAGCCTGAAAGCGGCGGAAGCGGAATTTGAGCGGTTTAAGCAGGCATGGGTAAAATACCCTGGTGCAGTAGATGTATGGGTACGCAACTGGGAGCATGTAGCCCAGCTATATAATTATGGGAGTGCGGTCAGGAAGGTCATGTACACAACAAACGCCATAGAATCCGTTAATTCGAGTTTGAGGAAGGTCACGAAAAAAGGGGCATTCCCCAATGAAGACGCTGTACGCAAGGCCTTCTATCTGCGGATTGTAGAACTGTATAAAAAGTGGAATGGACGTCCCGTAGCCAATTGGGCGTTCGTCCGCAACCAGCTTGCTATGGATGACAAGATGCAGGCACGCATTCTTAAATATGAACAGTATTGATTCTGCCATGTAAAACCGGCAGCTTTGAAAACTGCCGGT
>CAJTFL010000068.1 GCA_910575565.1 Lachnospiraceae bacterium
GCTTCATCAAAAAGGTGCTGTTGTCCTGGAATGTCATCGCTCCTTCTTTCACTGGAGGAACCAAAAAGCTTTTTGGCAAGATAGTCCACCTGTTCCTGAAGGGCTTTTTCGTGGCTGGTTTTTTCGTCAATAACAAGACGGAGGGATCTGATCAGTTCCGTCTGCTCAGAAATCATTGTTTTCAGCTGTGTTATAGTGTCCTTCAGCTCTCGCAGCTGGATGTCTTTTGCACTGGAAGCCATCGTTCTCTCCTTGGATTTAATATCTTTATTATACCAGAAATACAGCCATTCCTAAAGGAAAACAAGTGCTGAAAAACGCTGAATTTATAAGGAAATCAGACATTTTTCTGTGCAGGATTTTTACCGGGATCCAGATGCTTTTTTACTCTGTTTTAAGTGCTTTTGGCTGGTCGATATCAATTCCTGACATCAGCCAGTCGAACTCCCGCCAGGAAAGATTCCGGACTTCCGACTGCTTCCTTGGCCATTGATAGCCGCCCCGGACAGACAGCCGTTTATAGATCAGAACAAAGCCATCCGGTTCACGGAACAGGGCTTTGATCCTGTCCCGTCTTCTTCCGCAGAACAGGAAGAGCGCACTGGATGCCGGATCCATCTTAAGCTGGTCTTCGATGATGGCACAGAGCCCATCGATCGATTTGCGCATATCTGTATAGCCGCAGACAATGTAAATCTTTTCGAGGCCGGAGATATCACCTAACATGAGGTCTCCCGGATCAGGCGCAGTGTCCTGGTGAGCAGGACAGGATCAGCATCATTGCTGATGCGGATTATCACATCATTCATGGACACTTCAATCGTATGTGAATTGTCAAGGTTCGTTTGGTGCATCTGCGATGCTATATGCTGTTCCGTAAGGTGATCCGAAACAATGTCAATGGGAACCACGTCCTGCTTTGAACGCGGGATCTCACAATGACCATAATTCGGTGCCGGAATCTGATCCGCTGCTGTTTTCCTGCAGCGGCTGACCCAGTTATAAAAAGTGCTTACAGCGATACCGTTTTCACGGCACCAGTCAGCATCTGTCATGCCGCTTTGGCGGCATTCATTGATAAGCCTGATCTGTTCCGCCATCGGAACACGGACTTTGCGTGCAGCTGCCATAACCTATCCTCCGTAATTGTAGTGAAATAGTCTAAATATCTTTCGCCTACAATTATAGAGGGAACCAGCGGATTAGAAAATCCGCAGGAATATTTGGC
>CAJTFL010000069.1 GCA_910575565.1 Lachnospiraceae bacterium
GTGTATGCAGATGATTTTATTGCGGGATTCCAGCACAAGTCAGACGCAGAGAGATATTATGCCGCACTGAAGGAAAGGCTGGGGAAATTCAATCTTGAGCTGGAGGAGAGTAAGAGCCGACTGATTGGGTTTGGAAGGTACGCGGGGAGCAACAGCAGACGCAGATATGGAAAGAAGCCGGAGACATTTGATTTTCTGGGTTTTACTTTCTACTGTGGGAAAGGCAGGAAGAGCGGAAATTTCTGTGTGAAGCTGAAAACAAGCAGAAAGAAATATGCACAGAAACTAAAAGCCACGAAGGGATGGCTGTATGCCAATAACGGCCTGCCCGTGAAGGAACTGATAGAAAAGCTGAATAAGAAGCTGGTAGGGCACTACAGGTATTATGGTGTCTCCTATAATGGCAAGAAGCTGGGTTCTTTTCTGCATTTCACCCAAAGATATCTGTGTAAAGCACTGAACAGACGAAGCCAGAAGAAAAGCTATACATGGGATGGGTTTGCTGATATGCTAAAAGTTTATCCCTTAGCAAAACCAAAGATTTATGTGAGGTTATTCTAAAAGTGAATGTTACTATGAGGAGCCGTGTGCGTGAAAGGCGCACGCACGGATCTGTGAGGGGCTTGCGGCGTGAGCCGCTTGTCTACTCGACTGTTCACGCTTCCTTCTGCCAGCCCATTATTGTAATCAAGGCGAATGGCGTTTTTTACTGCGGTACTATCCCTTTTGATTCCGTTTATAAAACTCTTTAGTTCATCTATCTCAAGAGCTTCGGTTTCTTCTGCCCATTTATCAAGCTCGGCCTCTTTTTTGCCAAACAGTGCCCCTTTGAATCCTGTCACAGCATCATAAACACGCCCTATGATGGGATATTCTTCTATGATCCTGTCCAGTTGTTCCTGGCTGAGGGAACTAACCTCATCAACAGGGTGGTACAAAAGACTGATCAGCCACTTCCGTTCGATCTTTTCTCCGGTTCCTCCCTGTGCAGCCGCTTCCTTCATGAGCCTCCGTTCCCTTGTGGCAAACATACGGATCGTTCCATCCGCGCCATCATATCCCTTTTCCCGAATCACCGCGCTGATCTGCTTGAACGTTTTCCCCTCACCGAGCATATTTCTTATTTCCTGAGAATAGGGCTTTATTTTACTGGGGATCGTCGTATTGTAATAAGCGCTGGAAGGGTTAAAATCAT
>CAJTFL010000071.1 GCA_910575565.1 Lachnospiraceae bacterium
TTTTTTTGCCCATGATTGGAAGATCCTGAAAACTTTTTTCGTAACGGCTATGTATTCGCGCCGATTCAGAGCCGCAATAAGGGCATCTGCATATTTTTCTGTTTGAGGCTACATAAATAATGACTTCATTCCCTATTATTTTATGCTCCAGATAATCCAGATTTGGATCAAGCTCCTTGATAAATTCATCCATGGTATCAACTCCTGCAAACGCTTTAAAATTTGTGCTTATTATACCATGTTTTACCATTTGATAAAAGCTTTATTTCAACTAACTTCGGAAAGATTCGACTTTTTAATCAAATTCATAGAAAATTTACATTTCAGGGCAAAAAAATAAGGCCGGGAACCTGTTTTTAGATTCCCGGCCTACGGTTTTGTTTTATGCTGTCCGCTCTGCTTTCAGTTTTTTTACTTCGTCAAGAGGAAGTCCTGCATATTCCGCAATTTTTTCAAGTGTCAATATTCCATCTGTCAGCATTCTTTTAGCAGTATTTATTGCCCCTTCTTTTATGCCCTCTTGTAAAGATTCTTTTCTCATATCCTCCATGACTTTGCACATGATTAAAATGCCCTCCTTACTTTCCTTGAAAAAACGAACTCTGTCTGCCAGTGTCGTATAATACATATCTGCCGCATTCGTACATGAAAAATCATGCATGAGTTTTCCGATTGGTGTATCTCCACGATAAGCGCCGTTTACATACAGTATATGTGAACCGTCCTCAAATCTTTCTCCGGTTCCTAAAAAGCAGCGCTCAACCGGATAGAGCGACAGCCCTTTTCCTATCACATCATTTTCCATGATAAACACTACCCATGTTTCTGGAAGATTGTCAAAATCATCACCTTTCTTCAAAAGAGTTGCGTCCATCATGCTGGAATTATACCTTGCTCTTTTTCTCCCGGCTCCTTTATCGGCTCGTTGGATTTCAATATTTATTTTAGCACCGGTACTGTCAGTAGCAAGAATATCAAACCTTACTGAACGATTCAACAAATTCTCCACAAATACCTGGGTGCGAACGTCCAGCACTTTTAAATCCGATTTTTCCAGTACAATCCGCAATACCAGTTCTATGCTTGCCGTATCTCCCTCAAAACACTTTGTGAGGAAATCATCATCAAGCAGGCGAAAGCCTCTT
>CAJTFL010000072.1 GCA_910575565.1 Lachnospiraceae bacterium
CTCTGTGGAGACTGCCAGGGACAACCTGGAGGAAGGTGGGGATGACGTCAAATCATCATGCCCCTTATGATTTGGGCTACACACGTGCTACAATGGCGTGAACAGAGGGAGGCGAAAGGGCGACCTGGAGCAAACCCCAAAAATAACGTCCCAGTTCGGACTGCGGCCTGCAACCCGGCCGCACGAAGCTGGAATCGCTAGTAATCGCGGATCAGAATGCCGCGGTGAATACGTTCCCGGGTCTTGTACACACCGCCCGTCACACCATGGGAGTCAGCAACGCCCGAAGTCAGTGACCCAACCGAGAGGAGGGAGCTGCCGAAGGCGGGGCAGGTAACTGGGGTGAAGTCGTAACAAGGTAGCCGTATCGGAAGGTGCGGCTGGATCACCTCCTTTCTAAGGAATTGAGTAGGGGCTTGTGTATTGTTGGATCTTTAAGAGGTTCGGATTTTCCGGTGGCGATGCGCTTAGGGGATACACCCGTACCCATCCCGAACACGATGGTTAAGGCCTAAGCGGCCGATGGTACTATATTGGCGACGATATGGGAGAGTAGGTGGCTGCCGGATCTTTAAAAAATTCATCCTGAAAATTAGGATGTTTTACATAGAACAGACATATTCATGAGGCTAAGATAAAGACGAGGCCTGGGAAAGCGAATATGTTAACCTCCTTCAGCAAGGCAGTGCTGTTCAAATAACTGGTTTTTACCAGTGATTAGTGAATTCGAATAATCGAGTTTGCTAATGACTGATAAACTTCAGTCATGTATGTACCTTGAAAACCGCATACTGAATGAAACATCTAGATATTCCTATAGACGAAGAATATCAAGACATCCGAGGAGGTATGTGCCCCATGGACGGCGGCCATCATTGGTGGCAGCATGGAAGCGGGGCCATGCCGTAAAGAGAACTTTGTAACAAACGAGCCAGACAGCCCAACGCTATGGGCTGGGCAGGCAGGCGCAGGGGCGTCTGGCTGCCGTTGGCCAAGCTGGTAAGAGCACAGGGTGGATGCCTTGGCACTAAGAGCCGATGAAAGACGTGATAAGCTGCGATAAGCTCCGGGGAGGGGCAAATACCCACCGATCCGGGGATTTCTGAATGG
>CAJTFL010000073.1 GCA_910575565.1 Lachnospiraceae bacterium
TTCCGTTTCCCGGCGCTTTCATTATTGCCGGGGCACAGGCCTGCCCATGAACAGATATGCTCCGCGGTTTTGAACGGCTTCATATCAATGCCGATTTCAGCAATGATTGCGCAGGAAGCCGTTGTGCTGATTCCATAAATGCTGCTTAACTGCTCCACCTGCAAAGCAAATGGGGCCATGTCCGCCTCAAGACTCTTTTCGATTTCGGCAAGATGTTCTTTTAAGGAGTCATAATGGTCCATAAGAATCTTCAGGAAGGCTTTTTGATGTTCTGACAGGGTTCCATTTACGGACATGAGGATTTCATCTATACGGTTTCTTGTCTTTGTTTTTAAGCAGGAATCCAAAGCAGACCGATCAATCTGTCCATGCTCAATGAGATGCCGGATGATGTTCCTGCCGGAAGCGCCAAAGATATCAGAAATAAAAGAGGAAAGGCGAAAGCCAGAGCTTTGCAGGAACTTCTCAACTCTGTTTTTCTGGGATGTGATATCACGGATGACGCTCTTACGGTAACGGTTTAAGTCACGGAACTCCCGGATTTTTTTTTCGGGAATAAAGCTGCCATTCAAAAGCCCGGCACGTAACAGGGTGGAAATCCATTCAGAATCCCGCATGTCTGTTTTCTTGCCAGGGACGTTCTTCATATGGCGTGCGTTTACAACCAGCAAAGTAATATCGCCGCCAAACGCTTCTTCGAGTATTTCATAAATAGGCATCCAGTAAATACCTGTGCTTTCCATAGCGACATGATGGCAGTTTTGAGAAACGATCCAGTCCCGTAAAGCAATCATATCCGGGATTAATGTGGTAAACTCCCGGATTTCAGAGTTTGTCG
>CAJTFL010000074.1 GCA_910575565.1 Lachnospiraceae bacterium
GGTAAGAGCACAGGGTGGATGCCTTGGCACTAAGAGCCGATGAAAGACGTGATAAGCTGCGATAAGCTCCGGGGAGGGGCAAATACCCACCGATCCGGGGATTTCTGAATGGGGAAACCTATTGGGGCACACCCCCCAATGTCCATGCGCCAATCCATAACGCATGGAAGGGAACCCGGCGAACTGAAACATCTAAGTAGCCGGAGGAAAGGAAAGAAAAATCGATCCCGGGAGTAGCGGCGAGCGAAACCGGGGGAGCCCAAACCGGCGTGCGTGCACGCCGGGGTTACGGATTGCCACAAATGTGAGCCGACTTGCTACCAGAAAGGCCTGGGAAGGCCTGCCATAGAGGGTGAGGGCCCCGTATGGGAAAGCAATAGGCAGCAGGCAGGATCCAGAGTACCGCGAGACACGTGGAACCTTGCGGGAAGTCGGGGGGACCACCCCCCAAGGCTAAACACTCCTTAGTGACCGATAGCGCATAGTACTGTGAAGGAAAGGTGAAAAGGACCCCGGGAGGGGAGTGAAAGAGAACCTGAAACCCTGTGTTTACAAGCTGTGGGAGCACGTCAAAGGTGCGACCGCGTACTTTTTGTAGAACGGTCCGGCGAGCTGCCGGTGCTGGCGAGGTTAAGCGGCACAGCCGCGGAGCCGCAGCGAAAGCGAGCCTTAATAGGGCGCATGAGTCAGCACGGGCAGACCCGAAACCGGGTGACCTACCCATGCCCAGGCTGAAGCGGGAGTAAAATCCCGTGGAGGGCCGGACGCACATCCGTTGAAAAGGGTGGCGATGAGGTGTGGGTAGCGGAGAAATTCCAA
>CAJTFL010000075.1 GCA_910575565.1 Lachnospiraceae bacterium
TTTCTTCATCCTTTCTTCGAGTATAGCACACCTTACACAGAAAAATAAAGCGTGCTGTTAGATTTGCTGTATTTCTAAACTTACACACTTTATTTTACACTCCCTGTTTAGCTGGGATTTGCCTGCTGAAAATTATTTTTGTTATGGTTAATCCATCCTGCTGCGCCATAAAACGAAATAAATTCCTGCCCAGATACTTTATCATGCTGGCTTCTGCCATTACTTGTTGGGAAGATGTCCGAAGATACCGGAAACTGGATACTGATAGTTTATCTCCATAATTCAGACACAGCATCTGGATAATTCCCATAGCAATGCTGGCTAACAGCACATAACCTTCCGTTGCTTTTAATGTCCGGATAATCCGTGCCCTTTCCTCTGTGTCCTTCACCAGGGAAAGCGGATCTGGACTGTTTTTCCTGCGGTAACGGTCAAGTTTCGGGACAGCTTTTGTCCAAAAGTGGTAAAACAGGCCGCCGAACTGCTGCTTAAACTCGCGGAACATGGTTTCGATCTTAAACCGGCAGGCATAGGCTATGATGATATCTTCGGCAGACATTGTTAAATCTGTGCTTACCAGGATGACCTGCTTTGCTTCATATTCCACCAGGACAAACCGCAGGGGCTGGTAAAGTTCCTGTCCCCACAGATAAATCCATGACTGGTAACGTGCTTCCTTATTGCCCCCATACATGGGAAGTTCTGCAGAGGCAAAAGATGCACCAGCCGAATGAAACAGTTCATGGACATGGACAGCTTTTCCCTTAACCGGGCGGCGTCCCCTGCCCTTATATTCCTCTGGCTGTTCATAG
>CAJTFL010000076.1 GCA_910575565.1 Lachnospiraceae bacterium
GAACGGACAACGAGCCGGTTTTCCGGGTCGGCAAGCATGAACTGCTTTTCCGCCCGGTCGGCTTCATACTGCGCGCGTTCGACTGCAAGAAGCCACTGCCTGTCGGACATTTTGTCCGCGTCACAAATGCTGTGCATGACTTTGAGGGATATCTCCAACTGGGAGGGCTTCATAATCGAAAGGATTTTTTCTGATACGGCCCGGTCAAGGATATCGGCAGGGACAGAGGAGCAGGTCGCTTTGTTGCCATGCTCCCAGCGGCCGACACATTCATACCGAGGCCGTATGCCGCCAGTCCCTGTATACCGGACCGTCATGCGGCGGCCGCATTTACCGCAGAGAAGGATTCCCGGAAGAAGGGCGGCTCCTTCCCGGGCCGGGCCGCAGCGTTCCGAGTTTGTGCGGTTAGAATCAAGACATTTTTGGTTTTCCTCGAATTCCTCCCAGGAAATATAAGCCGGATGGTGGTCAGGGATAAAGACCTTCCAGTCGTTCCTGTCTGTAAGCCGGACCGTATGATGGGTAAAATGACCGTCAGAATGGATGGTTTTGTTGTCACGGTAACGGCCATAGACATAGGCACCTGCATAGGAAGGGTTATGTATGGCTGTAAGGACACGGCTGTGGGTAAGCGTGCCCCAGGTGATCTTCCCGTCCCACACACCGCCATAGGCACGCTTGGGAAAAGAAAGATTGTTTTCCGCAAAATAACGGACAACACCGTAAGCGCTTCCTGAAGAACGGAACACCCGGAACAGGGTGGAAACCGCATGCC
>CAJTFL010000077.1 GCA_910575565.1 Lachnospiraceae bacterium
TTCTCGCCTTATACGAACTGCCCGATATTGCTTTCCGCACCAGTTAAGACGTCAGCCCTCTGGAAAAAAAAAAAAAAAAAAAAAAAAAAAAAAAAAAAAAACTTGCTCGCTGTCTACGCTTCGCACCAGCCATTACTGACTGCCACGCAAGACATCTATTTTCCATAATCATTTCTTTGCACTTCCATTCTTCACCTAGAACACAGTATGTTTCTGTTGTATCAAGAACTACATCGTTAAAACCGACTGCTTTATAACAGTAATAAGCTGGAAGATTATTCTCAAAAACGCCCAGTGATGCTTTTTTTGCTCCATATATCTCAAATACAAATTTTAACCCTAACTGGAGCATAGCTTTTCCATAGCCTTTTCCTCTCCTGTTAGGATTTACAATAACAAATCCAAAACGTAATTCATCCAATGATTCATCAGGATTCCTTAACGTAAAAAAGCCAACAATTCCTGTTTCATCAAATGCAGTAAACGGCATTAGAGATTCAACAAAACAAAATTCCTTTTGTGTTATCGGATAATTACCGAGTATGCCTGCTGTCCATTGATAAAATGATTTTTCGTCTTGACACCACGATAATATTGTATCTACATCCGAAGCTCTATATGGCTTTATTCTAATCATACATTTTTCCTTGCAAATTCTTTAGGTTAGAATCGATGATGGGGTAAACGAAAAAGCAGTTTTGGCATTCCAGTGAACTGCCCCTTCGTTTACACCATTTTCGATTTGACCTAATTGAACAAAGTGA
>CAJTFL010000078.1 GCA_910575565.1 Lachnospiraceae bacterium
GATTTTACAGCCGCTTCCTTTGTATTCTTCGCCGCCTGCCCCGCACGCTTTGCCTTTGCGTACTCACGCTTGATGCGCCGCTTCTGCAACCGTTTCTGGAGCTGCTTCTTTAAAGTCTTTTCCTGCATATCCGGGTTTTCTTCCAAAAACTTCTGGTAGCGGAAATTCACTTCCTTTTTAAATTGCTTTTTCTCCAGCTTCGCCACTTTCCCACGCCGCCGCTGTTCCTTATTCTTGTAATGCCGCTTCACAAAGCGGTAAACATCTTCGGCTCTCTGCTCCGTCTTGTGTGCGCCCTCCACGCCGGAGTTTTCCTTTTCCACTTCGGCAACCTTGCCGTGCGCAAAGTTTGTAAACTCCGATCCGGTTCTGCCCGCCATCCTCTTTACCGGGCTGTCCTCCTGAAAAGGCTTCTCCTTTACCACGGCGGTCAGCACATACTTTGCCCTGCCAGATTTTTCATCAAAGACACGTTCTAAGGAATATTCCTTTTTCTTCGGCAGCTTCTTCCTTGCGGCTTGGGTCTTTCTCCCGGCTTTCTCCGCTTTCTTTTGCAGCTTTTCCAATTTCTTGCTGCCCTGAAATTCCGGTTCTGCGCCATCGGTAAAGGAACTGTTTTCTGTAAAAGTGTTATCCTTTGTCTGGAAATCATGCCCGGAATCATGCTTTTTCGTGCGTTCCCTGTCCTGATGTTCCCGCCTGCGGTATCTGCCCTTTTTTTCGCTCCGGTGGTAAGTATCCCTGCGGCGGTAATC
>CAJTFL010000079.1 GCA_910575565.1 Lachnospiraceae bacterium
GGAGGGCCCTTATGGAATCAGTATTAAAATAGCCTTCGGCAAAGGCGTTCTGGCTGGTATCTGTGACCCAGGACTCAGGGACAGAGAATACATCGTCCCCGGCGTGGAGAGAGTAGTGGCGCTGGCCGTCAAGTTTCCGGATTTTGAGGATAGGGAAACTCTGACCGAACAGGGGGTGGTAAGGATGGAGGATGGTTGCTGTTCCTAAATCCTTGCTGTGATCAAGTGCATTTTGATGTGGCTGTGCCCACAGTGGTAGACCGCCTGGTTCAACAGGCGGTCACCCAGGAACTGACGCCCCTGTTTGAACCACAGTTTTCAGAGAACAGCTATGGGTTCAGGCCGGGGAGGAACCAGCATGACGCATTGAAGGCCTGTAAGAAGAATGCAGACGAAGGATATGTGTATGTGGTGAGCATGGATTTAGAGAAGTTCTTTGATACGGTAAACCACAGCAAATTAATAGAGGTACTGTCACGGACAATCAAGGATGGACGAGTGGTATCGCTGATACACAAATACTTGAATGCAGGAGTATTGCAGGACGGATACTTTGAGAAAACGGAGGAAGGAGTACCACAGGGCGGGCCGTTAAGTCCGCTG
>CAJTFL010000080.1 GCA_910575565.1 Lachnospiraceae bacterium
CCTGCTGCAGATGGCTTCCAGCCTGTTCAATGGCGCTTTTATAGGAAACAGAGCCATCCCTGGATACAACTTCAAGATTTGGATAGCTTTTCAGCCATTCCGCCACATCCGCACTTTCCCGGGACGCCAGCAGGTCAATGATCCGGTGCGTGTCAATGTCTACCATGATAGTCCCATAGGTTTTTCTTTTCCGAAATGCGAAATCGTCAATACAGACTTTTGTAACGGCTTCTTTCTCAGGAACTGGCATATCTTTTTTTTAAGAGACTACAGATGGTGCTTTTGCCAACATCCGCAATCCCGCCTTTCAGCGTCCTTGAAGCAGTGGTGGAGCTTGTATTCAGGGAAACATCCACGATTTTTTCAATCAGGCGTTTTGTCTTTTTCCCTTTCTGTGACAGGAAGTCGAAACGCTCTGCAAAGGTAGTGAATCCGCAGTTTGGATTGTCGCAAAAGAATTTTCTGTTTTCAATAACGACTTTTGTTTTTTTGCCCATGATTGGAAGATCCTGAAAACTTTTTTCGTAACGGCTATGTATTCGCGCCGATTCAGAGCCGCAATAAGGGCATCTGCATATTTTTCTGTTTGAGGCT
>CAJTFL010000081.1 GCA_910575565.1 Lachnospiraceae bacterium
CCACCAGCTTCCCAGTCCGTTTAAACGGAACGCCAAGCTCCTTTGCCACCTGGCCAAACTCCTAGTACTGCATTGCGTAAATAACGGTGAATAGGCATCTGATGTCTGCGTTAGATGTGAATCCCGCGAAACGAAGGCGTAGTGGTGCTACGTCGAGTTTCGTGGGATTTACAGATGACGTAGACAGCGGGTGCATATTCACTGGAATTTACGCAACGCAGTACTAGGCTGAAAAAAGAATTAAGGGATACACAGGACGCTTTGGAAATATTAAAAAAAGCCATCGGCATTCTGGGAAACGGACACAGGCTTGTTTCATTGAAACCTCTAAATGTGAGCAGAGGCGAAAAGCGGAACAAAAACGCCGGCTGAATGTCAGCAGGGTGCTGGAAATACTGGGCGTTTCAAGAAATGGATAGTATTCATTTAAGACCAGGAAGCCTTCGGGCAGACAGCTTAAAAAGGAAAAAAGGCTGGAAGAAATTCGGAAGATACATAAAGGCTCCCACGAAATATATGGGGCTCCCAAAATTGCAGAGGAGATGAGAAAAA
>CAJTFL010000082.1 GCA_910575565.1 Lachnospiraceae bacterium
GAAGGAGCCAGGGCGACCAAAGCGGCGGCGAAGGAGATTGTGAGTAAGGGATAACAAAGTTTGATTTCAAGAAAAGGAGAATTTATGAGCAGCGAGAAAATCACAAAGAATATTACCACCACGCCACCAGCTAAGGACGCTCCTGCACTGGTGAAGAAGATTGGCCGGACTACCTACATTGTGAGGATTCATTTCAGCAAGACCAGCAAGGAAACCATGAGCGACAAAATCAAGCGTATGCTGAAAAATGAGATACAGCAGATGTGAAAAAACGATAACGGCAAGAAGCCGGGATTCAGAAATACGCTGGCTCCCGGCTTGTAAAATCGGGAGGTTTATGGTAGTATGGAGATACGAAAACAGAAGGGAAAGCAGGTGGGAAGATTGACAGTAACGGAACAGATAGACCAGAAACATCAGGAAGATTTACAGAGGCTAAGAGGCTTTCGCCTGCTTGATGATGATTTCCTCACAAAGTGTTTTGAGGGAGATACGGCAAGCATAGAACTGGTATTGCGGATTGTACTGGAAAAATCGGATTTAAA
>CAJTFL010000083.1 GCA_910575565.1 Lachnospiraceae bacterium
GCTGGAAATATGATTGATTAAAAAATCGTTGGGTAGCAATATGTTCTTTTCCCGGCGTTGATTAACAAATTGTGTCTGCACTAATTCATTTAAGCTGTCCTTAAAATAGCGCAAAAAGATTTCGCTGCTTTCACAGGAAAGCAAACCAAGAACATTATTGTTATTTTCCTCTAAATGCTGTAAAAGATGACAGAATACAGAGTTTGGCACACTGTTATCAGAGTATAAACCATGTGTATGACTGCAATCAATAGCACTGTCGATAATATGACCGAATAATTCCTTGCAAAGTTCTTTTAACAAATCATCTTTGGTTTCAAAATGGGCGTAAAAGGTGCTGCGCCCTATATTTGCTTCGTCAATAATTTCCTGAACTGTAATGTTGTTATAATTTTTATGTCCTAACAAAGTGCCAAAAGCCTTAAAAATAGCTGTTCTTGTTTTTTGCTGTCGTCTATCCATAATGTCCCCCGTACAAATTTTTAAAAATGTTCCGTATCTTACATTGTGATTGATTTGATTATTGTTT
>CAJTFL010000084.1 GCA_910575565.1 Lachnospiraceae bacterium
GGGGGTGTTGCGAAACAGCAGCGTTCTACAATATATAGGCTGGATACTTTGATAAGTTCCGCTAGATATTGTGGAGATGCCAAAGTTTGCGACAGCCCCCTCATTTTTATCCAATTGCCGCCTTGCAGTTCTTTTTATAAAACGCAATCCCATAGTTAATGATTTTCTCCATCCCATCCCGTTTTAGCATTGCGTCATACTGTTTTTCCTCTATCTGCCCCAAGGCCTCCCCGCATCCCTTTTCCAGATTGCCGTCCTCCGCATATTTAACTTCGATGACGATCCCAATCCTGTCTTGTGTCTTTATGGAAATATCGCAATATCCTTCCCCTGATTCCGCATTTGACTGGATTTCCCAGTCATCCCCATACTGCAGGAGCCCAAGCAGTAAGCCGTGGAAGAAATTTTCCTTCATTTCTTTTCTAACCGCCGTATCGCGGATGCTGATGGATTTCCACAGGTATCCGTTGAGCAATGTTTCTATCGTTAACTGGTCGCCCTCCGGGAATGCTTGGCAAAATTTCCTTA
>CAJTFL010000085.1 GCA_910575565.1 Lachnospiraceae bacterium
GTGACTTAACAATACTACTTTTAGGACTTGCTTTCCACTGCTTTTGTTATAAAAAATAGAAAATCGCTATGCCATAGCCCTGGCAGGCCATCGCGCAGCGATTTTGTTCAATTTGAATTTATTTGATAGATGTTCCAATGTGTTTATCCAATCTCCATTGTGGTGCAATCCCGTCATCGGCATAGTATTCGTCCATTGCTGTAATTTTATTGTTTTTTGTTTGAATAAACGAAGTCACATGAAAAGAAACACTCCTATCTTTAGGATAGATACGAACAACTGTAATAATTAAATTATTCACAATTTCTACTCTCTCAACGATTCCATCCCATTCTCCGGGGTACTCACAATTCGCAATAATATATTCATCCACCGTAAAATGCTCGTTGGTGCAATGCCAATTTATATAGGCTTCTGCATGAAAGTATTTTCTAATTTCTCTTTCATCTTGAGCAAGAACGGCTTTCCAAAATTGTTCTATATTCATAATTTTCTCCTTTAAACTCCGGTTTGCTAT
>CAJTFL010000086.1 GCA_910575565.1 Lachnospiraceae bacterium
GCTATGTAGTCCTTTACGCTCTTTCCCGACTCCGACAGTTCCTTAAAAGAAAAACGGAAAGGCTCCATTGTGTCCTGGTTGAAATACTCATGCAGGACACGCAGGCGCTCCTTCCCGTCAAGACTTCTGGCATGGGTGCCGAGGTTTAGGAAATTCTTTATAACATCGGCTTCTATGCTGCCCAGTTTCGCCTTTGCCTCCTTGTACCCCTTACACTCAATGCCAAAAATAAGGTATTTTGATTTAATAATCCCGTTATTCCCCTTTGCCGCCTGTTTCTTCAACATCTCCGTGTATTCCTCACGAATGTCGTCAAAATCATCGCCCTGCAGGGGAATGTCAAACTGGTCTATCAGCGTCTGCTCGTTGACCTGCCTGTTGAACAAAAACAGCTCAAACCGTATGGACGGGTCAAAGTAATTGATGAGCCTGCTGTACTGCTCTAAAATCTCGCCCTGATCCTCTATCTCCAAAAGGTCATAGTTGATGTCAAAAAACTCGACCATCTTTGT
>CAJTFL010000087.1 GCA_910575565.1 Lachnospiraceae bacterium
CAACGGCTTCCTGCGCAATCATTGCTGAAATCGGCATTGATATGAAGCCGTTCAAAACCGCGGAGCATATCTGTTCATGGGCAGGCCTGTGCCCCGGCAATAATGAAAGCGCCGGGAAACGGAAAAGCACATCTGTCACGAAAGGCAATCCTTACATAAAAAGTATGCTTTGTGAAATTGCCTGGGTAATCGCCGGAAAACGCAATACCTATCTGTCCGCCTGGTATTGGAGAATCAAACAGAAGAAAGGGGCTAAAAAAGCTATTATTGCCCTTGCAAGAAAACTTCTTGTAATTATTTACACCATGCTAAAGCAAGGCACTCTTTTTGATGAATCCTGTTTTGAAGCCAGACGTAAAAGCTGCGAACAAAAACAGCTTTCCCGATACATACGTGAATTAGAGAAGCATGGCTACCATGTGGAAGCGCAAGCCTGATTTTTTGTAATACCAATATTTCACTGACGGCAGCCATTTTTATGACTGCTTTATCATGATGCTTCCATGATTGT
>CAJTFL010000088.1 GCA_910575565.1 Lachnospiraceae bacterium
CCTTGCAATCTCACTTTTGTTAAATCCCTGTTTCCCTAATTCCCGTACGCGTTCCACTGTCTTCATTTTCTTCTTAACATTTGCGTTGTGCTCAGCGGCAGGTGCGTCTTCTTTGACAGGTTTATCCCAGTAATCCCCCGTAGGTTTTCCGTTATAATGGGATGCTTCCGTTGGGAGAAGGAAATTTGCCGCCAGAAAACGTGACAAAAATTTCTTTGCCGCGTCCGTAAGCCCCTTCAGCAGGTGAAAACGGTCACTGACCTGCTGCAGATGATTTCCAGCCTGTTCAATGGCGCTTTTATAGGAAACAGATCCATCCCTGGATACAACTTCAAGATTCGGATAGCTTTTCAGCCATTCCGCCACATCCGCAGCTTCCCGGGACGCCAGCAGGTCAATGATCCGGTGTGTGTCAATGTCTACCATGATAGTTCCATAGGTTTTTCTTTTCCGAAATGCGAAATCGTCAATGCAGACCTTTGTAACGGCCTCTTTCTCAGGAA
>CAJTFL010000089.1 GCA_910575565.1 Lachnospiraceae bacterium
TCAACGAATCATGAAGGGTTATCACAGCCTATAATGAAAATAAGAGGGGCTGGCTCCACTACTGTTTTAGCTTCCTGTCTTGATTTATAATAGTTTTAGGCAGGATTAAGTTTGGACGAACCTTGGAGGATCTGCACCCCGTTTTTCAACGTAAATGTTTTGCCCTTGAGCACAGCATATTGTCGCGCCTTTTATGGTTAGCACGAGTAGCAAAGTCCGTATCACCTCGGGCAAATCTCCTGCCCATTCTATTGCAAAGGAGATGCTCTGTATGAAAGACCTTCTGGAAATTTCCTGTGGGCTGGATGTCCACAAAGATAAAATTGTTGCCTGTATCCTGACTGGTCCTTTGGGTAAGCCGACAAACTCTGAAATCCGGGAGTTTACCACATTAATCCCGGATATGATTGCTTTACGGGACTGGATCGTTTCTCAAAACTGCCATCATGTCGCTATGGAAAGCACAGGTATTTACTGGATGCCTATTTATGA
>CAJTFL010000090.1 GCA_910575565.1 Lachnospiraceae bacterium
GAAGTGGAACAAGATCCTTCCCTGTTGGAAGAAGAGACCGTGGTCCGGCAGCATACCCGCAAGAAGAAAGCAGCCCATAAGGATCTTTTTAAAGGCTTGAAGGTTGAAAAAGTAGTCATCCCTCTTCCGGAAGAAGATCAGGCCTGCCCGGTCTGCGGTACGCAGATGGTTCTGATCGGCGAAGAGTATGTCCGCCGTGAGCTGGAATTCATTCCGGCCACATGCAAAATAATCGAATACTACAGCCAGAGTTATGGATGTCCGTCCTGTAAGGAAGGATTGGGAGACACAGAAAAACCTGTGATCGTAAAGTCTCAGGTTCCGCAGGCTCTGGTAGGAAAAGGCCCGGCGACCGCATCTGCCGTTGCATGGACGATGTATCAAAAGTATGCCAATGGGCTCCCTCTTTATCGTCAGGAGAAAGACTGGAAACAGTATGGCGCCCAGATCAGCAGGACGACACTTGCTAACTGGATTATC
>CAJTFL010000091.1 GCA_910575565.1 Lachnospiraceae bacterium
TGTATGGGGGCAATAAGGAAGCACGTTACCAGTCATGGATTTATCTGTGGGGACAGAAACTTTACCAGCCCCTGCGGTTTGTCCTGGTGGAATATGAAGCAAAGCAGGTCATCCTGGTAAGCACAGATTTAACAATGTCTGCCGAAGATATCATCATAGCCTATGCCTGCCGGTTTAAGATCGAAACCATGTTCCGCGAGTTTAAGCAGCAGTTCGGCGGCCTGTTTTACCACTTTTGGACAAAAGCTGTCCCGAAACTTGACCGTTACCGCAGGAAAAACAGTCCAGATCCGCTTTCCCTGGTGAAGGACACAGAGGAAAGGGCACGGATTATCCGGACATTAAAAGCAACGGAAGGTTATGTGCTGTTAGCCAGCATTGCTATGGGAATTATCCAGATGCTGTGTCTGAATTATGGAGATAAACTATCAGTATCCAGTTTCCGGTATCTTCGGACATCTTCCCAACAAGTAATG
>CAJTFL010000092.1 GCA_910575565.1 Lachnospiraceae bacterium
TGGTATATGAAAAGGCGGAAAACCAAGAAGGGAAGAACCCAGTCATCACCACCTTCCGTTATGACAGCCTGGGAAGGATCCGCCAGGCCGTCTGTGACGGTCATTCTTATGAGTACATCTACAATGACCAGGGACTGATAAAAGAGAAACGTTCCAGTGGAAAATGCCTGATCTCCTATGAATATGACAAGGCCGGGCAGATCACAAAGATGACAGACCCCGCAGGGACAGAAACAGCTTATGAGTATGACCTGATGGGGAGGACAAGCCGGATCTTTAATGGCCAGGGCATGGAAGTCCGGTATCGGTACGACAGCCAGGATCGGATCAGGGAGCTCACCTATGGGAACCATGTGGTCACTGAGTACGACTATGATGGAGATGGGAATGTGAGCCGCCTGGAAACAAAAGCCGGGGAGGATATTTTGCTCTCCTTCCGTTATGCGTATGATGGCAATGGGAACCGGACTGCAA
>CAJTFL010000093.1 GCA_910575565.1 Lachnospiraceae bacterium
CCATTATAAAGAGAGGTTTATCTTCGCTGATACTTCCCATTTACGGGAGTTTGAACTGGATGATACCCTTATGGAAAGGATTTCAAGGATTGAGATTTTAAAAGATGTATAAAAAAATAGGTATAAGGAGATGCAGGGGCTAATGGAGAAAAAAACATACATTACAGTGGAAGAACAGAAAAAATGCCGGAAGGTGGCGGATGCCTTTGCAGAGCTTGAAGATGTGGACATCGTGGTAGTTGATGCTGGCAGGTATGGTTTTGTAAAGCTGCAATATTACACGCCGCCGACAGGCTTTGAGAATGATTCTACTTTCACGGACAGCAAAGAAATGTTTGAAGATTTGTGGGAGGAATGGCTTCATACACAGATCATTGTGCTTGCAAGGGAAATGGGCGCAGGTGATATTGACTACGATAATTTTTTCAAACGATTGCCAGAAGAAAAGCAGAATGAGC
>CAJTFL010000094.1 GCA_910575565.1 Lachnospiraceae bacterium
TGTCCAGCAGCCATTTCTTGAACTCAAGAATGGAATTGTTGAAGGTGGAGAAGCGCTTTTTCTGATAAGAAGGCTGAACTCCGGATGTGGTTTTGATGATTGTGGCAACGAGAAAAGATTTGTGAACATCGACGCCACAGCAGGTCTGATAAACAACTTTCATAGGCAACGCTCCTTTCTGAAAAATAGAGAAGCCATTGACTGTTCCACCACACATTTAACAAGAGTTAAAACAATTCTTAGTGTACGGTCTAATAGGGCCACTTATTTGTGCTTGGAAGGTGGAACTTACACTGATTAACATACTGTCTAAAACGAGAGCGTTTTTACGACTCACCTCCCCGTGCTTTGTAGTATAGCTTCTCGCTTTTATTATAGGTACAACGTGGAGGATAGTCGATACTTTCATTACTATTTGTGCCGCCAGCCGAAGGCGGCGGAATGGAGGATA
>CAJTFL010000095.1 GCA_910575565.1 Lachnospiraceae bacterium
AGGGGCTTTGTAGGTTTCCTTCTGGCGGCTCAAAAAGGACTTAATATCCTCAATGCTCTTTGCGTTCGCCGTGGCAATCATCTCCGACATTTCAATAATCCAATGCCCTTGCAGCTTCCGGTATACGTTATCATCGTCTAACTTCCGCAGGTCATCGGAAAACCACTCATCACGGACAGCAAGGAACCGGAAGAAGGTGGACTTCCCGGCTCCCTGACCGCCCACCAGACAGAGCATGACCTCAAACTTTGTCCCCGGCTTGAATACCCGTGCCACCGCCCCCAGCATGAACAGCAGGAGGACTTCGTAATTGTAATCGCTCACCTCCGCACCGAGGAAATGGCGCAGGGCATAGCGCACCCGCTCCGTCCCGTCCCATTGCAGGCTGTTCAGGTAATCACGGACAGGGTGATACCGGTATTCATTGGCGGCTACCTTGATAGCC
>CAJTFL010000096.1 GCA_910575565.1 Lachnospiraceae bacterium
AAGGGCGAGGTCAGGAAATTAGGAATCCCCACGGTTTCTTCATATTGCACACCTCCCAACGATGTTTTGGAATGCTGCCTCCAGTTCTTGTGAAGGCAGCGGTTTTAGGGTAAAAAACTTATGTGTAGAGGGCTTTTATTGATTCCAGGTTTGTATGGTCAATGGATATTTCCCATGGCCATCCCGGATGCTGTTTTCTGGCGGGAATCTTGCCTGCAGAAATGCCATAATAGACCTTTCCGGTGGAGATCCCCAGCAGCTTGGCGGCTTCCGCAACGGAAATACCCTGGCGGTTCCTCTGATAAGGCCCGGAAATATCATGTTTATAACGGATCCATCTGACACCGGCATAGGTAAAGCTTTTTCCTTCCGGGGTGGTTAGGCCATTCTGGTTTAAATGGTCTGCGATTTCGTAGTCGTCCATATAAGAAGCCA
>CAJTFL010000097.1 GCA_910575565.1 Lachnospiraceae bacterium
ATATCTCCAAATAACCGTCTTAAGTTCCTCTGTGGTCATCTTCCCTGTCTCATAACGGCCATATAGCAGCTCTGATTTCATTCTCGCCCACATGATTTCACAACGGGCGTTGTCATGGCATCTCCCTCCCGCGCTGTTCATGCTTTGCCTTATGTCATATTTGCAGACCGCATCCCGGTAAGCCTGACTGGTATACTGGCTCCCCCTGTCGCTGTGGATAATTGCCCCACGGAGGCTTGGCTCCGCTTTAACGGCGTTTTCCAGCGTTTGTACACATAATGGAGCTTTCATGTTCGTGTCCATCGCCAGCCCGACTACGCTGGAATCAAAACAGTCAAAAACAGCAGAAACATACAGCTTTCCATTATTGGCTTTGATCTGCGTTATATCTGTTACGCATTTGGACAATGGTTTTTCTGCCTGGAAATCCCGTT
>CAJTFL010000098.1 GCA_910575565.1 Lachnospiraceae bacterium
AGCAGTTTCGGAAACTCTTTAAAGCCCATATTTCCGCTCTTTTTTTGTTTGCCTTTTTATTTCTTCCTCCATACTCCAGAGAAAAATATCATAAAATTTATCAAATACTATTGACTTATAACCCAAAATGTGCGGCGCGTTTGGTGGCCATATACGCCAGCCACCAAACGCGCCCCTTGTAGTTAGGAAGCGTTTGTGCCCCACGCACAGCGCAATAACTACAAGGAGGTACACTTTATGATCAAGTACTGGCAGTCCATGCAAGATTACAAGTACTTTCTCACCGAATCCAAAGCCCATTTCGATTCATCGGAAAGGAACCGGCTCCATACGGAACTTTTTAAACCATGGCAGAAACTCCGCCTTTTCGATACCGACAAGGCCATGGGAGGGCTCCTGCCCTTTTACTCTAACACTGGCAGGCCTGCTAAGA
>CAJTFL010000099.1 GCA_910575565.1 Lachnospiraceae bacterium
GCGGAGCAGGTTTTGTAGGTTCATGCGGGGCTCTAACACCTGGAAAGAGCAGCCCATCCAACCCTATCCGGCTGGCACAATCTGCAGCATTACATACAACAGCCAGCAAAACAAACAGGACAGCCAGCCACTTTAATTTTTTATTCATTATACTGCCTCCATCAATTTTTCCAAAGCTTTTATGGTTTGGGGCAAAACACTTCTCGCAGGATCTATCCCTGCCGATATATTCATTACAATATATTCAAAATATCCCGCAAAAGCTTCTTTTGATACTTGTTCTTTCCTAGCTCCTTTCTTTTTTATGAACAACTTTACTTCCAGATCATCTTCTTCATAAAACCAATACTCATGTCCATGTCCTCTTCCAACCTGATCCCCTGTTATCCCCCCATAGATATCTTTTGCCAAATTACTTATGTGATCTTGA
>CAJTFL010000100.1 GCA_910575565.1 Lachnospiraceae bacterium
TCGGCATTGTGGGAAAATCCAAAAGTTTAGATTTTCCCACAAATCCAAACTTATATAAAATCCAAACTTTTCTGAAAACGGCTTGATAACAGGGGATTCTTGCCGGAAAAAGTTTGGATTTCATTTCACAAAGCGCAATACTCTAATTATGACAAAATGAGTAAAATATTGCTATTTAGCTCTGTTTCAATCAATTTATTTTCATTTTTGACAAGAGAAGGGCAAAACAAAACCCAAACTTTTCTATCAGAAAATGCCTTGAATAAAGGAGTTACAAAAGAAAGTTTGGATTTCTCCTAAGTTTGGATTTGTGGGAATGTGTATAACTGGCTATCTCATGGAATTGTGGGTAACTCTGTTTGCAGGACGTGGGAAAGCTGCACTTTAGCTTTTCCATGTGCTGTGAATGGCGTTTTCCATAGCC
>CAJTFL010000101.1 GCA_910575565.1 Lachnospiraceae bacterium
CTGCTTCTGTTTCGCTCTTTTTGCGCCAGTATCTTCCTTTGCGGAACTCCTGCCGGCAAAAGCGTTTTTATCCTCCGCAAACTCAGCCCGCTGTTTCTTCTTTTTTTCTGCCATTAAAATTCCTCCATATCTACCTGTTGCTGTCAGCCTCCCTGATCCTGTCCTGCGATGCCTCAAACCACTTTCTTTCTATCTCCGCCCCGATAAACCGCCGTTTTGTTTTTATGCACGCTTCCCCCACCGGGCAGCTTCCCATGAACGGGTCAAGGCATACCTCGCCCTCCAGTGTGGAGCATCTGACCAGATGCTCGATCATAGGTACTGGCTTCTCCGTTGGGTGCCGCTTATCCCTCCCTCTCGGCAGTCTGGCTTCCAGAACCGTTGAGCCTGTAAAGCGCAGCTTCCGGTATCCGCCTTTCCG
>CAJTFL010000102.1 GCA_910575565.1 Lachnospiraceae bacterium
TCCTTAAATTCCTTTGTATCTCCGGCCTGCTCGCCGCCATCCTCCATAAAAGCGTTCTGCTCTGTAAAGACATTCTGCTCTTTGGAAAAACTGCTTTCTGTCTTACCGTCAGCATTGCCACCGTCAGGTTTCTCTTTCTTTCCCGCAAAACTGTTTTCTCTCTGGAACTGCTTTTGCTGCCTGTGCTTTTTCTGACTGGATTTTGTTTTCTCCCCTGTATTTTTCCGTGTATCACTCTGAAAGCTGCTACGATTATCCCACACATCGGCATAGTCCGGTCTGCCCTCTGGCTTCGGTCTGTTCTGCTTTGCGGAATAATCAGCGTCATGTACAAACGGTTTTGCCTGCCCGGACTTCTGGACATCATGTCCAGAAGTGGTATCGGCATCCCTCGGCTGGTGTGCGCCGG
>CAJTFL010000103.1 GCA_910575565.1 Lachnospiraceae bacterium
TTGGATCTATGTCAATACTTTGGACAAAAAAAGTCGAAAGATTATGCTGTTTTTTTAAGTTCCTCATCCTCCTTTTGCTGTGGTGTCAAATAACCAATAGAGCTATGTATCCGCTTACGATTATACCAGCCTTCTATGTATTCAAAGATTGCTTTGCGGGCTTCCTTTGAATCTTGGTAAGTATGAAGATATATTTCTTCTTTTTTCAGTACAGAATGAAAGGATTCCATGCAGGCATTATCGTATGGATTTCCCTTACGGCTAAAGGAATGCAGGATTTCTTTCCTGGCCAGGCAGTCTTCAAATGCCTGGCTCGTATACTGGCTTCCAAGGTCGCTGTGCAAAATGATCCCTTTTGTATCCCTGACGTTCAGGCACGCATTCTCTACCGCTTTCACTG
>CAJTFL010000104.1 GCA_910575565.1 Lachnospiraceae bacterium
AAGTGAACTCTGGCTTCGGCGTTGTCGCCGATATTTCTGCTATCCTTTCTAATTTTGTTCCCATCAATACCTCCGTTCCTGTGCACGGTTGATGTGTCCTCAGAAAGACCGTTACCATGTAGCCCCCTTCCCTCCACCGGCATTACCCGGCTTCCATGGTACTATGAGACTATCCGACTGCCTGCCACCCATCCGCTTATCTCCATCTTCTAGTTGATAAAACGTACTTGTTTCCAAGAAGCAGCAGGCTCTCCCCAGTTGACAATTAACCACAATGTCAAGCATGACTGGCTCTTTGACCCCGCAGTGCCGGACAGTTCTCGCCTTATACGAACTGCCCGATATTGCTTTCCGCACCAGTTAAGACGTCAGCCCTCTG
>CAJTFL010000105.1 GCA_910575565.1 Lachnospiraceae bacterium
AACAGCACAGGCATATCTGGAGGATGGCCGCTGCAGCTTTACGAACAATCTCAGCGAGAACGCGATCCGTCCATTTGCAGTCGGCCGGAAGAACTGGCTGTTCAGTGATTCTGTAGAAGGAGCCAATGCCAGTGCTGTAGTTTATACAATGGTTGAGATGGCAAAGGCGCATGACCTGAATGTTTACGGATATCTGAAATTTCTGTTGGACCATCGGACAACGAAAGAGATGACCGATAATCAGCTCGCAGAGCTTGCACCCTGGAGTGAAAAACTCCAATCTATCAAAAATCGCATGTGAATTATAGTGAATTACTCCAACTCGCAAAGGGCTGGGGTAATTTTTTATCTGACCGCATTATTATTTGGCGGTTAC
>CAJTFL010000106.1 GCA_910575565.1 Lachnospiraceae bacterium
CTAGAGAGTTAAAAGTTCTTCACTGATTTAAAATAAAAAAAGATAACATTTTGAAGTAAAATGTGTTATGTTTAAGCTGTCAAACAAAAAACATACACTTACGCCAAAATGTTATCTCTTCCATAAAGATAACATAGATTTTGGCAGATTGGAATACCTATGTTGAAATTTATCAGTGAAATTTTGTTGTCATTTTCTTCCTGCTTTTCCAGAACCGCTGCCTTTGAGTACTTTGTGATCCTTGTTACTGGTTTCATGGTTCGTTCGGATTCTCTGGGAGTAACTTCCGTCATTCGCGACCTTGCCCTGAACCCGAAGGTTTATCCATGCCTGATACACTTTTTTCATGCGTCTTCCTGGGAATGGGACACGA
>CAJTFL010000107.1 GCA_910575565.1 Lachnospiraceae bacterium
AAAGGTTATCCTCCTGATCGATGAGTATGATGTGCCGCTGGACAAGGCATTCCAGGCCGGGTATTATGAAGAAATGGTTTCCCTGCTCCGCAGCCTTTTCGGCAACGCACTAAAAACAAACGAACATTTGTATTTCGCGGTATTGACCGGATGCCTGCGGATCTCCAAGGAAAGCATATTTACCGGATTAAATAACTTGAAAATCCATACGGTTACGGACAGCAGGTATGATGAATATTTTGGGTTCACGGATACGGATGTTAATGAAATATTGGAGTACTATGGACTGGAAAACCATGCCCATACCCTACAGGAATGGTATGACGGATACCGTTTTGGGAACGAAAATGTTTACTGCCCATGGGATGTG
>CAJTFL010000108.1 GCA_910575565.1 Lachnospiraceae bacterium
CGCAGTAGATAATGCCGTGGAACAGGTTGTAGAAGGGGCAGGCGTTCCCCTCCATGATAGGCGGGCGGCGGTCAATGAGTTCCTGCACCTTCTCCCAGTCCTCCGGGCTTACGATAGCTTCATGGCAGCCCTCAAGCACTTCCCATTCCTCACGGGGAATGATGTCATAGGTGTTGGAGCGGATTCCTTTCTGGTGCGTCCGGCAGACTAAATGCGCCCCCTTATAAAATGGGTTCCGCAGGATATGGCTAATCCGTGCGCTCCCCCATGAGTAATAATTCACGTCACATTCCGTATTGCCCTTTACCCGTGTAATGGGGATTTTATCCTCCATAAGCTGTTTGGCAATCCGCATACACCCCCAGCCGTT
>CAJTFL010000109.1 GCA_910575565.1 Lachnospiraceae bacterium
CGCTCCGCTCGACTTGCATGTGTTAGGCACGCCGCCAGCGTTCATCCTGAGCCAGGATCAAACTCTCAAATTGAAATGTCTGCTCTTGGTTTAGACTATTAGCTTGGCTAATCGCTTTAAACCTTCATTACTTTGGTTTTGTTCTGAATTCTTCTCAAATCCAAGGCCAAAACCGGCCTTGTGTTTAGAATCTTCAGGGTTTGTGTATTGTTCGATCTTTAATTTTCAAGGTTCGTTTTTGTTGTTAATACTTAGCTTACTTGCTGCCAGCCTGTTCCTTATCTCTCGCGGACAGCTTTGATAGGATAGCATATCTTTCCAGGCTTGTCAACAGGTTTTTTCAAATTTTTT
>CAJTFL010000110.1 GCA_910575565.1 Lachnospiraceae bacterium
ACAGCGCCGGAGGAAACACGGCGGATGCAGAGGTGGGTAAATAACAAATGGCTGTTCCATTCTGTGAAAGATTTTAAGGATTATGACCCGAACTATATGAGGAAAGGAAAGCAGGCGGAAGGGCTGGCAGCTGGACGGAGGTGAGGATATGGGAAAAGGAACTGCAGCCGCATATATGGCGGGAAATGCCATACTGTACCATGCCGATTTTTTAGACGTTGCGGGGGATATGGAAAACAGCAGCGTGGATATGGTCTTTACTGACCCGCCGTTTGAGCTGACGGGAGGGGGAATGAAGAACGGGAAGCTCAATTATGAAGGCGGGGAGGTATTCTCCAACTGCGGATT
>CAJTFL010000111.1 GCA_910575565.1 Lachnospiraceae bacterium
GAAAGAATCCCGAAATAGGAAATATGGTTTATGCCGCTGCCTGCATCTGCTGTTTATAGCGTACATCCAGATGGATGCAGATACCGATCATGGTTGTCATGAAAGAATAATGCTCCTTTGTATGTATGAACATGCGGTGCAGGCCGTAATCATTAAGGATGCGGTTGTTGATACGTTCCGTGGCGGTGCGCTGTTTATAGATTTTCTTATAAGCATCGGTACCACGGGGGAGATCCGTGTAAAGCCGGATATCCCATTCAGGCCGGGTCTTGACGACCCTTCCGTATTTGGAATCCGTGCAGCTGTTTTTACATTTGGAACAGTGCGCTTTCCCATAGGGGCAGCGC
>CAJTFL010000112.1 GCA_910575565.1 Lachnospiraceae bacterium
AATGTGTAGGTATTATTGCACTGTCCGATATACTGCGTACTGAATCAAAGGATATGGTTTCCCGACTAACTGCTATGAATACCCGTACTGTATTGCTTACTGGCGATAACAAAAAAACTGCCGATTATTTTGCGGGACAAATAGGAATTGCAGAGGTTCATGCGGAACTACTGCCGGAGGAAAAGGTTCAGAGCATAGAAAAGCTGCAAACAGACAAGAGATTGGTTTGTATGATTGGTGACGGTGTCAATGACGCACCCGCACTCAAAACTGCGGACGTTGGTGTGGCTATGGGGAGCATGGGAAGTGATATAGCCGTAGAAGCTGCGGATATTGCACTGAT
>CAJTFL010000113.1 GCA_910575565.1 Lachnospiraceae bacterium
TTGTATTTCGTGTAATAGATAAATGAATTTAGATAGTTTTAGATAATGTTTAAATTGGTAGTACAAATATTTTATCAATGGAGAAAGTTTATATGAGCGGAAAAATTACAGAGAAAATCCCATATGGATTTATGAAACATGAAAAGTATGATGTAGTGGTAATGGATAGTGAAAAAATGGAATCAGTGAAATTGATGTTCAGTTTATGCCTTGATGGAATGAGTCTGGGGCAGATAAAGAATGTTATAGAATCTCAAGGGATTGAGTATCCGGCCAAATATAAGAAAGATAAGAAAGTAGGGTGGTCTTTGGCAGAAATAAGAAAGATATTGTC
>CAJTFL010000114.1 GCA_910575565.1 Lachnospiraceae bacterium
TGGATCTGTACCACAAACAGCTCCCGGATTTCCCGGTTTGGGATGGCCAGCTTCCATTTCCTGCCGGATTCCCTCCCCCTTTGGGTCAGATACCCGGTGGTAAACAGTACGCTCCAAAGGTTGTCAATGGAAGCGTCCAGCTCACTGTAGGTCAGTTCCTGGTTGATTGGCTTTACGATACATTCCCCTGCAATCAAACGCTCGATTTCGTTCCTGGCCTGCCGATCCGCCTTCCCGATAAAGCGCCGCACCATGCCGTTCCCGCTGGTATTCGCCCAATAGTTTTCCGGCTCCGCGTCCGGATCTTCCAGCAAAGCGTCGCAATAATTAA
>CAJTFL010000115.1 GCA_910575565.1 Lachnospiraceae bacterium
GGAAGCCAGTATACAAGCCAATCATTTGAGAAGTTCCTGAACAGCAGGGAGATACGGCATTCATTTAGCCGAAAGGGAAATCCTTATGACAATGCTTGTATCGAATCGTTCCATTCTGTACTGAAAAAGGAAGAAATCTATCTTCATACTTATCAAGATTCGCAAGAGGCCCGCAGGGCAATCTTTGAATATATAGAGGGCTGGTATAACCGCAAACGAATCCATAGTGCAATTGGTTATATGACACCTCAGCAAAAGGAGGATGAGGAACTCAAAAAAGCAGCATAATCTTTCGACTTTTTTTGTCCAAAGTATTGACATAGATCCA
>CAJTFL010000116.1 GCA_910575565.1 Lachnospiraceae bacterium
ATTTGACTTTCTGGGATTTACATTTTACTGTGGAGTGGATGCAAAGAAACGCTTTTTCCGGTGTAAAGTAAAGACAAGCCGTAAGAAACTACGCAGCAAGACAAAGGCGATGAAAGAGTGGATAAAGAGCCACAGGGATATGCCGCTGGAATGGATATTCAGGATGGTAAATGCCAAACTAAGAGGACATTACCAGTATTATGGAGTGACAGATAACATGGAGGAAATATGCCTGTATCTGCACAATACAAAGATGTTGCTGTTTAAGTGGCTGAACCGCAGAAGCCAAAGAAGGAGCTATACATGGGAAGCTTACACCAAAGG